>NZ_CP060828.1:2580000-3888750 GCF_014489635.1 Streptomyces roseirectus
ACTCAGGCTTCGCTCAGACCTCGACGACCACCGGCAGGATCATCGGCCTGCGCCGGTACGTGTCGGAGACCCACTTGCCCAGCGTCCGGCGGATGAGCTGCTGGAGCTGGTGGGGTTCGACCACGCCGTCCTGGGCGGAGCGCTCCAGGACCTCGGTGATCTTCGGGAGGACCGCGTCGAAGGCGGCGTCCTCGATGCCGGAGCCGCGGGCCTGGACGTGCGGGCCCGCGGTGATCTTGCCGGTGGAGGCGTCGACGACCACGAAGACCGAGATGATGCCCTCGTCGCCGAGGATCTTCCGGTCCTTCAGCGCCGGCTCGCCGACTCCGCCGACGGAGAGGCCGTCGACGTAGACGTAACCCGCCTGGACCTTGCCGGAGATCTTGGCCTTGCCCTCGATGAGGTCGACGGCGACGCCGTCCTCGGCGATGACGATGCGGTCGTGGGGGACGCCGGTCATGGCGCCCAGTTCGGCGTTGGCGCGCAGGTGGCGCCATTCGCCGTGGACCGGCATCAGGTTCTTCGGGCGGCAGATGTTGTAGAAGTACAGCAGCTCGCCGGCCGAGGCGTGGCCCGAGACGTGGACCTTGGCGTTGCCCTTGTGGACGACGTTGGCGCCCCAGCGGGTCAGGCCGTTGATCACGCGGTAGACCGCGTTCTCGTTGCCGGGGATGAGGGACGACGCCAGGATCACGGTGTCGCCGTCGACGATCCGGATCTGGTGGTCGCGGTTGGCCATCCGGGAGAGGGCGGCCATCGGTTCGCCCTGGGAGCCCGTGCAGACCAGGACGACCTCGTGGTCGGGCAGGTCGTCGAGGGTCTTGACGTCGACGACCAGGCCCGGGGGGACCTTGAGGTAGCCGAGGTCGCGGGCGATGCCCATGTTGCGGACCATGGAGCGGCCGACGAAGGCGACCCGGCGGCCGTACTCGTGGGCGGCGTCCAGGATCTGCTGGATGCGGTGGACGTGGCTGGCGAAGCTGGCCACGATGATCCGCTTGCGGGCGCCGGCGAAGACCTGCCGCAGGACGTTGGAGATGTCCCGCTCGGGCGGGACGAAGCCCGGGACCTCGGCGTTCGTGGAGTCGGCGAGGAGGAGGTCGATGCCTTCCTCGCTGAGCCGCGCGAAGGCGTGCAGGTCGGTGAGGCGGCCGTCCAGCGGGAGCTGGTCCATCTTGAAGTCGCCGGTGTGGACGACCATGCCCGCCGGGGTGCGGATGGCCACGGCCAGCGCGTCCGGGATGGAGTGGTTGACGGCGATGAACTCGCAGTCGAAGGGGCCGATGCGCTCGCGGTTCCCCTCGGCGACTTCGAGGGTGTACGGGCGGATGCGGTGTTCCTGGAGCTTGGCCTCGATGAGGGCGAGGGTCAGCTTGGAGCCGATCAGCGGGATGTCCGGCTTCTCGCGCAGGAGGAAGGGGACGCCGCCGATGTGGTCCTCGTGGCCATGGGTCAGGACGATGCCCTCGATGTCGTCGAGGCGGTCCCTGATGGACGAGAAGTCCGGCAGGATGAGGTCGATTCCGGGCTGCTCCTCCTCGGGGAAGAGCACTCCGCAGTCGACGATCAGGAGACGGCCGCCGTACTCGAAGACCGTCATGTTGCGGCCGATCTCGCCGAGGCCGCCGAGCGGCGTGACGCGCAGGCCGCCTTCGGGGAGCACCGGGGGACGGCCCAGTTCGGGATGCGGATGACTCAAAAGACTCTCCTCACCACGACACGCCACGTACCCGGGGCACGTGGCGCGTGTGACGTTCGTGCTTGAACAGTTGTCGGTGAATGACGGCGGGCGCTGTCGGCCCGTTCCGTTTTCTTTTCGGTTATGGGGATTCAGTTGTGAAGTCCGTTGTCAGAGCTGTACCCCGCCCGCGGCAAGATCGATCTTGAGCTGGGCGACCTCTTCGGGTGAGCACTCGACCATGGGCGCGCGCAGCGGTCCCGCCGGCAGGCCCTGGAGGGTGAGCGCGGCCTTGGTGGTCATGACGCCCTGGGTGCGGAAGACGCCCGTGTAGACGGGCAGCAGCCGGTGGTGGATCTCGGCGGCCTTCTGGACGTCGCCCGCGGTGTACGCGTCGACGAGGGCGCGCAGTTCGGGGGTGACGAGGTGGCCGACGACCGAGACGAAGCCGACCGCGCCGATGGACAGCAGCGGGAGGTTGAGCATGTCGTCGCCGGAGTACCAGGCGAGGCCGGAGCGGGAGAGGGCCCAGCTCGCGGCGGCGAGGTCGCCCTTGGCGTCCTTGTTGGCGACGATCCGTGGGTGCTCGGCGAGTCTGACGAGGGTGTCGGTGCTGATGGGGACGCCACTGCGGCCGGGGATGTCGTAGAGCATGACCGGCAGGCCGGTCGCGTCGGCGACGGTGGTGAAGTGGCGGTACAGGCCCTCTTGCGGGGGCTTGTTGTAGTACGGGGTGACGACGAGGAGGCCGTGGGCGCCGGTCTTCTCGGCGGCCCTGGCCAGTTCGGCGCTGTGGTGGGTGTCGTTGGTGCCGACGCCGGCGATGACGTGGGCGCGGTCTCCGACGGCCTCCCGGACGGCTCGTACCAGGTCCGATTTCTCCGCGTCCGACGTGGTCGGGGACTCGCCGGTGGTGCCGTTGACGATCAGTCCGTCGTTGCCGGCGTCCACCAGGTGGGTAGCGAGTCGCTGCGCGCCGTCGAGGTCGATCGCGCCGTCCGCCGCGAAGGGCGTGACCATGGCGGTGAGGACCCGCCCGAAGGGGGTCTGCGGAGTGGAGGTCGGAGCCATGGGTTACACGCTACTCGGTGTGCATGGCGCGGTCTGCCCTCGGCCCGGGGAAAAGTCATGACAAAGGTGGAGCCCGGCACTGCCTGCTCGGGGGTTCAAGCAGTGCCGGGTCCGTTTGATCAGGCTAGATGAACTTCGCTAAATGCCGCAATACGGACACTTCGCTCGGCTGATCCGTACATCTGTGCCCGCGCACGCCGGAGCACCCGGGGGCGCCCGGCCGACGCGGCACGCGCACCCGATGGTGGTGGGCGGGGACGGCGGCGGATAGCCTCACCGGCACTGCCCCCTGTGCACAGCGAGTGAGGACCAGTCGTGCCCCTGCCCTTCCTGACGGCCGACCGCACCTTCGAGTCCGTGGACCCCGAGGACGGCGAGGCGCTGCCCTTCGCCGGCCGTGAGCAGTGGCGGCGGCCCTACCGCCCCGGGCCCTGGCGGGTCGGGGTGGCGGCCGTGTGGCTGCTCGTCGCGTCGTTCGTGCTGTTCGCGGCGGTGCTGATCGCGCTCACCGGGTCCGTGTCCGAGGCGGGCGCCGTGTTCGCCGTCGCCGGGGTCGTCATCGGCTGTGCGCTGCGGTTGCTCCGGGTGGGGGTGTGGGTGAGCGCGCGGGGGCTTCGGCACGTCGGGTTCTTCGTGACGCGGACCGTCGCGTGGAGTGACGTGAGCGGGGTGCGGACCGTGCAGCAGCCGGTGCGGTGGCTGGGGTTGCCGCGGACCGTCCAGGGGCAGGCCCTGGTGCTGGCGCGGCGCGGTGCGGAGGGCGTGGCGGTGCTGCTGACCACGCACAACGCGGACTTCCTGGCGCGCGGCGAGGCGTTCGACCGGGCGGCGGACACGGTGGAGGCGTGGGCGGCGGAGAGCCGTGGGGTCACGGCGTCGTAGCGGCCTGGTCGTGCTCGTGCAGCGCTATCGCCCGCTGCATCGCCTTGCGCGCCCTCGGGGTGTCCCGGGCGTCGTGGTAGGCCACCGCCAGGCGGAACCAGGTGCGCCAGTCCTGGGGGGACGCCTCCGTCTCGGCCTTGCGTCTGGCGAAGACCTCGTCGGCGGAGTCGCGGTCGATACGGCCGGACGGGGTGCGCTTGAGTTCGTCGACCGGCAGGCCGCCCTCGGCCTCCAGCTCCGCGGCGAGCGCGTTGGCCCTGCGGACGAACTGGGTGTTCTTCCACAGGAACCAGACGCCGATGACCGGCAGGATCAGGACGGCGACACCGAAGGTGACCGTCAGGAGCGTGCCGGTCTGGATGAGCATGACGCCACGGCTGCCGACCAGCGCGAAGTAGAAGAGCAGGACGGCGGCCGTGACGGCGTAGGAGAGCTTGGCGCGCATGTCAGCCGAGGTCCAGGAAGTGCTCCAGGCCGAAGGTGATGCCGGGGGCCGACACCACGCGGCGGGCGCCCAGGAGGATGCCCGGCATGAAGCTGCTGTGGTGCAGAGAGTCGTGCCGGACGGTCAGGGTCTCCCCCTCGCCGCCGAGCAGGACCTCCTGGTGGGCCAGCAGACCGCGCAGCCGGACCGCGTGGACGGGGACGCCGTCGACGTCGGCGCCGCGCGCGCCGTCCAGGGCCGTCACCGTGGCGTCGGGGGCCGGGGCGGTGCCGGCGGCGCGGCGGGCCTCGGCGATGAGCTGGGCCGTGCGGGTGGCGGTGCCCGAGGGGGCGTCGACCTTGTTCGGGTGGTGGAGTTCGACGACCTCCACCGACTCGAACCACGGCGCCGCGATCTGGGCGAACTTCATGGTGAGGACCGCGCCGATGGAGAAGTTCGGGGCGATCAGGACACCGGTCCTCGGGGACTGGGCGAGCCAGCCCCTCAGCTGTGCGAGGCGGTCGTCGGTCCAGCCCGTCGTCCCGACGACGGCGTGGATGCCGTGCCGGACGCAGAAGTCGAGGTTGCCCATCACCGAGGCGGGGGTGGTGAGTTCGACGGCGACCTGGGCGCCGGTCTCGGCCAGCGTCTCCAGTTTGTCGCCGCGGCCGAGGGCGGCCACCAGCTCCATGTCCTCGGCGGCCTCGACGGCCTTGACGGCCTCGGAGCCGATGCGGCCCTTGCAGCCGATGACCGCCACGCGCAGCTTGCTCATGTTCGTGCTTCCTTCAACCAGGAGGGGGTTAGGCGACGGCGTCGTGCAGACGGGCCGCCTGCTTGTCCTTCAGGGGGCCGATGACCGACAGCGACGGACGCTGTCCCAGGATGTCGCGGGCCACCGCGCGGACGTCGTCCGGGGTGACCGACGCGATGCGGGCCAGCATGTCGTCGACGGACATCTGGTCGCCCCAGCACAGCTCGCTCTTGCCGATGCGGTTCATCAGGGCGCCGGTGTCCTCGAGGCCGAGGACGGTGGAGCCGCGGAGCTGGCCGATGGCGCGGACGATCTCGTCGTCCGTCAGACCGTGCTGGGCGACCTGGTCGAGTTCGTCGCGGCAGATCTTCAGGACGTCGTGGACCTGGGAGGGGCGGCAGCCCGCGTACACGCCGAACAGGCCGCAGTCGGCGAAGCCGGAGGTGTACGAGTAGACGCTGTACGCAAGCCCCCGCTTCTCGCGGACCTCCTGGAAGAGGCGCGAGGACATGCCGCCGCCGAGGGCGGTGTTGAGGACGCCGAGGGCCCAGCGGCGGTCGTCGGTGCGGGCGAGGCCCGGCATGCCGAGGACGACGTGGGCCTGCTCGGTCTTGCGGGCGGTCAGCTCCACGCGTCCGGCGGTGCGGATCGTCCGCTTGCCGTCGCGCGGGGCGATCGGCGTCGCGTCGAGGTTCTTGAGGGCGCCCGCCTTCTCGAAGGCGGCGCGGACCTGGCGGACGACCTTGTTGTGGTCGATGTTGCCGGCCGCGGCGACGACGAGGTGGGTGGGGTCGTAGTGCTTCTTGTAGAAGCGGCGGATGCGGTCGGCGGTGAGGGCGTTGACCGTGTCGACCGTGCCGAGGACCGGGCGGCCCAGCGGGTTGTCGCCGAACATCGTGTGGGCGAAGAGGTCGTGGACGCAGTCGCCCGGGTCGTCCTCGGTCATCGCGATCTCTTCGAGGATGGCGCCGCGTTCGACGTCGACGTCCTCCTCCAGGATCAGGGAGCCGGTCAGCATGTCGCAGACGACGTCGATGGCGAGGGGGAGGTCGGTGTCGAGCACGCGTGCGTAGTAGCACGTGTACTCCTTGGCGGTGAACGCGTTCATCTCGCCGCCGACCGCGTCGAGCGCGGCGGAGATGTCGAGGGCGCTGCGCCGGGTGGTGCCCTTGAAGAGCAGGTGCTCCAGGTAGTGCGTGGCGCCGTTGAGGGCCGGGGTCTCGTCGCGGGAGCCGACGTGGGCCCAGATGCCGAAGGTCGCGGAGCGCACGGAGGGCAGGGTCTCGGTGACGATGCGCAGGCCGCCCGGGAGGGTGGTCTTGCGGACCGTGCCGATGCCGTTCTCGCCGGTGATCAGGGTTTGGGTACGGGCGACGGCCCGCGCCTTCGAGGAGGCGCGGGCCGTCGTCGCAGAACTGCTCGACGTCACTTGTCGGTGTCGTCCTTCTTGTCGTCAGAAGCGTCTTCGCCCTCGACCACGGGGATCAGGGAGAGCTTGCCGCGGGAGTCGATCTCGGCGATCTCGACCTGGACCTTGGCGCCGACGCCGAGGACGTCCTCGACGTTCTCCACGCGCTTGCCGCCGGCGAGCTTGCGGATCTGCGAGATGTGCAGCAGGCCGTCCTTGCCGGGGAGCAGGGAGACGAACGCGCCGAAGGTGGTCGTCTTGACGACCGTGCCCAGGTAGCGCTCGCCGACCTCCGGCATGGTCGGGTTGGCGATCGAGTTGATCGTGGTGCGGGCGGCCTCGGCAGCCGGGCCGTCGGCGGCACCGATGTAGATGGTGCCGTCGTCCTCGATCGTGATCTCGGCGCCGGTGTCCTCCTGGATCTGGTTGATCATCTTGCCCTTCGGGCCGATGACCTCGCCGATCTTGTCCACGGGGATCTTGACGGTGATGATCCGCGGGGCGTTGGGGGACATCTCGTCCGGCGTGTCGATCGCTTCCATCATCACGTCGAGGATGTGGAGGCGGGCGTCACGGGCCTGCTTGAGGGCGGCGGCCAGGACGGAGGCGGGGATGCCGTCGAGCTTCGTGTCGAGCTGGAGGGCCGTCACGAACTCCTTGGTGCCGGCGACCTTGAAGTCCATGTCGCCGAAGGCGTCCTCCGCACCGAGGATGTCGGTGAGGGTGACGTAGTGCGTCTCGCCGTCGATCTCCTGGGAGATCAGGCCCATGGCGATGCCGGCGACCGGGGCCTTGAGGGGCACACCGGCGTTCAGCAGCGACATGGTGGAGGCGCAGACCGAGCCCATGGACGTCGAGCCGTTGGAGCTCAGCGCCTCGGAGACCTGGCGGATCGCGTAGGGGAACTCCTCGCGGGTCGGCAGGACCGGGACGAGGGCGCGCTCGGCGAGGGCGCCGTGGCCGATCTCGCGGCGCTTCGGGGAGCCGACGCGGCCGGTCTCGCCGGTGGAGTACGGCGGGAAGTTGTAGTTGTGCATGTAGCGCTTGCGGGTCACCGGGGAGAGGGTGTCCAGCTGCTGCTCCATGCGGAGCATGTTCAGCGTGGTGACGCCCAGGATCTGGGTCTCACCGCGCTCGAACACCGCGGAGCCGTGCACGCGCGGGATCGCCTCGACCTCGGCGGCGAGCGTACGGATGTCCGTGAGGCCACGGCCGTCGATGCGCTTCTTCTCCTTGATCACGCGCTCGCGGACGAGCTGCTTGGTCAGGGAGCGGTAGGCGGCGGAGATCTCCTTCTCGCGGCCCTCGAACTGCGGGAGCAGCTTCTCGGCGGCGAGGCCCTTGACGCGGTCCAGCTCGGCCTCGCGCTCCTGCTTGCCGGCGATGGTGAGCGCGGCGGCCAGCTCGGAGCGGACGGCGGCGGAGAGCGCGTCCAGGACGTCGTCCTGGTAGTCCAGGAAGATCGGGAACTCGGCGGTCGGCTTGGCGGCCTTCGCGGCGAGGTCGGCCTGGGCCTTGCACAGGACCTTGATGAAGGGCTTGGAGGCTTCCAGGCCGGCGGCGACGACCTCCTCGGTGGGGGCCTCGACACCGCCCTTGACCAGCTGGATGGTCTTCTCGGTGGCCTCGGCCTCGACCATCATGATCGCGACGTCGCCGTCCTCCAGGGTGCGGCCCGCGACGACCATGTCGAAGACGGCGTCCTCGAGCTCGGTGTGCGTCGGGAACGCCACCCACTGGCCGCGGATCAGCGCGACGCGGACGCCGCCGATCGGGCCGGAGAAGGGCAGGCCGGCCAGCTGCGTGGACGCGGAGGCGGCGTTGATCGCCACGACGTCGTACAGGTGGTCGGGGTTGAGGGCCATGATCGTCGCGACGACCTGGATCTCGTTGCGCAGGCCCTTCTTGAAGGACGGGCGCAGCGGGCGGTCGATCAGGCGGCAGGTGAGGATCGCGTCCTCGGAGGGGCGGCCCTCGCGGCGGAAGAAGCTGCCGGGGATCTTGCCGGCGGCGTACATCCGCTCCTCGACGTCCACCGTGAGGGGGAAGAAGTCGAGCTGGTCCTTGGGGTTCTTGGAGGCGGTGGTGGCCGACAGCACCATGGTGTCGTCGTCCAGGTAGGCCACCGCGCTGCCGGCGGCCTGCTTGGCGAGGCGGCCGGTCTCGAAGCGGATGGTGCGGGTGCCGAAGGCGCCGTTGTCGATGACGGCCTCGGCGTAGTGGGTCTCGTTCTCCACTAGCGTTTTCTCCATTTTTTCGTCTGTTTGTCGTCTTTTGTCCCGGCTGCCCGTGTGACAGGGGGACGGTGTGGAGAAGCGCGCCGTGCGGTGCGGGCCGGTCTTCGATCGAAGCCTCCGGGCCGATTGCCCGGGGGCCACTACCGAGGACCGGCGGCGGTCGAGGTGCGCTTCTCCCCGTTACGTACTGCGTTGTGCTACCACACTACAAAGGGGCGGTGACACTCCGCACGTTTCCGTACCTGCGTACAGCAAAAGGAGCGGTTCCCGATGATCACGGGAACCGCTCCCTGCGCGCTGTGCTACTTCGCGCCGCCGGCCGCGCCGCGGCGGATGCCGAGGCGGTCGACCAGCGTACGGAAGCGCTGGATGTCCTTCTTCGCCAGGTACTGGAGAAGACGGCGGCGCTGACCGACCAGGATCAGCAGACCCCGGCGGGAGTGGTGGTCGTGCTTGTGCGTCTTCAGGTGCTCCGTCAGGTCGGAGATCCGACGGGAGAGCAGCGCGACCTGGACCTCGGGGGAGCCGGTGTCGCCCTCCTTGGTACCGAACTCGGAGATGATCTGCTTCTTCACCGCTGCGTCGAGCGACACGCTGTACTCCTCAATGCTGTGTGGTTGCCCGCGAGTGCCCCCGGTCTGACTCTCGGGGGAGCTTCGGTTACTCGCCTGGGCGATGCCGCCGGGTCCACCCGGTGAGGGGTGCGTGCACGCGACGGCCGAGGGCAAGGGTACCAGGGTACGGACCGCGCCCCGTCCGGATTTCCGTCGCCCCGGTGACCTCGGGGAACCTCCGACCTGGGGCATTGACCGCAAGTAGGGTGTCCGTACCGCCTGTTGGCACCGAGGAAAGGACCGAGCCGCCATGGCCGAGACCGAAGAGGAACGCAAGGCCCGCAAGGACCGGGAGCGGGACGAGTTGTACGCGCTCGACATCTCCGGCGTCGAGTGGCGCAGCGCGCCCGGTACCGAGGAGCACGAGGAGCGCGTCGAGATCGCCGACCTGCCGGGCGGCGCCGTCGCCATGCGCTCCTCCCTCGACCACGACACCGTGCTGCGCTACACGGAGGCCGAGTGGACGGCGTTCGTGCTGGGCGCGCGGGACGGGGAGTTCGACCTGGAGCCCACCGAGCGCAACGGGGGTCTGGCCGCGCAGGAGGGCTGAGACCGACGCGAAAGGGGGGCGGTGTGAATGTCATACCGCCCCCCTCGCATGTCCGGCCTCAGCTCGTCAGTGACCGCACCGTCGCGTACACGTCGAAGACGGCCAGCGCGAGCGGGATCAGGGTCAGCAGGACGAACGCCTCGGCGATCTCCAGGAAGCGGCCCCAGAACGGGGTGAGGGCGCCCCGGGAGAGCATGAGGCCGACCATGGTGACGAGGGCGATGGCGAGGCCGGTCGCGGCGACGAGCCAGATCGTGCGCAGGTCGAAGCCCGAGAGGTCGCCGTTCGCCGCCGACTTCTGGACCGACTCGGGCGGGTTGAGCGCGAGCCCGAGGCCGAGCAGGACGAGCGAGGCGAGGCCGGCGGCGACGACCGGGGCGACCTGGGCGGTGTAGCGGAAGAGGTGGGCGCGCATCAGCAGGGCGACGCCGGTCGCGAAGGCGAGGAGCTGGGCCCAGACGTTCGTGGAGAAGCCGAGGACCGCGGTGGCGCCGACGGCGACGACCGCGCAGCCGCCGACGAGGCCGACGAGCAGTTCGTGGCCGCGCCGGGCCTGGGCGGCGACGCGTTCGGCGTCGACCGGTTCCGGCGCGGGCGCCTCCGTCTCGTAGCGGCTGCGGGCGGCGCCGCTGGGGGCGTCGAAGCCGATCGGCAGGCGGGCGAAGCGCATCGAGAGGCCCGGCAGGAAGGCGAGGCCCACGACGGCGACGGGCGCGCACAGCGCGGCGGTCTCGGCGGGCGTCCAGTCCTTCGCGAGGAGCGCCAGGAACACGGCGGCCAGGCCGACGGTGGAGGCGAGGACGAAGGCGACGAAGGGGCCGTCGCCGCTGGGTGAGCAGAGGGTGAGGACGACGGCGGCGACCAGGACGGCCGCGCAGGCCAGCAGGAACTGGAGCTTGCCGATGCCGTGGCCGTCGGTGAGCGGGAGCAGGCCGGAGCCGGCGACGGCGGCGTTGGGCAGGGCGCCGAGGCCGAGGGCGACGGCGGAGGCACGGTCGTCGTAGATCCGGGCCCGGACGCAGCCGAGGACGAGCAGGAGGGCGCCCGCGACGCCGGCGAGGATGCCGGGCAGGCCGTGCATGTCGTGGCGGGGATCGCCGTTCCAGGCGACGAAGGCGAGCAGGGCGGACAGGACGCCTGCGCCGGTGAGGCCCGCGGCGCGGGTCAGGCCGCCGTCCCACAGGGTGCGCTCGCCGGTGACGGCGGAGGCGACGGCCTCGGAGACGTCGTCGAAGACGGCGGGCGGCAGGGAGTCGGAGAAGGGGCGCAGGGTGAGGAGTTCGCCGTCGAGGAGGCGCTGGGCGGCGAAGGAGCGGGAGCTGTCGAGGACGGTGCCGTCGCGGCGTACGAGGTGGTAGCCGACGGGGGCGCCCTCGGCGGGGCTCTGCTGGGCGAGGCGCAGGACCTCGGGGTAGAGGTCGGCGACGGGGACGTCGTCGGGCAGGGCGACGTCGATGCGGCTGTCGGGGGCGACGATGGTGACCCGGCAGAAGCCGAGCCCTGTGCCGGCTCCTGTCGCGCCGGGTGCCGTGATGCTCACCTGCTGATCCCCCTCGGTGACGATGGTGCGGCTGTGGTGTGAAGGTTTGGGTCCTTGGTGCGCGCGTGGGTGCGGATGGTGGTCGCACATGTGCGATCGCGTCGGCCTCGGTGCCCGCCACCGCACCGGATTGCCCGGTACTCCCGGCTTTGTCCGGCCCCCGCTCGTGTGTGCTCACGCGAACATCCGGCACCCTACCGCCCTCCCGTCCCGGGCGAGGTCAGTAGGATCGCGCGGCGGCCCGCGTCCGGTTCTGACGGACGGACTTCCGGGGGCCGGCCAGTGAATCTTGGGGGAGCAGTGAGCCACATCGTCGTCAAGCGCCCGCCGAGGGTGCTGCCGTCCGAGGTGCCCACGCACGAGATCGTCCTTCAGCCGCCGCCGGAGCTGCCGCGCGGGCCCCAGGAGAGCGTGCTGATGCAGCTCCTGCCGACGCTCGGCATGGGCGGCTCGGTCGTCTTCTTCTTCACCAGCGGCCAGCCGTTCATGCGGATCATGGGCATGGTGATGATCGCCTCGACGATCGCCATGACGGTCGCGATGGTGGTGCGCTTCCGGCGCGGCTCGCAGGGGCAGCTCGCGGACATGCGGCGCGACTACCTGAGCTACCTGTCGCAGACCCGGCGCGCGGCGCTCGGCACCGCGCGGGCGCAGCGTGACGCCCAGTACTTCCTGAACCCCTCCCCCGAACAGTTGTGGGCGCTGGTCGCCGAGGGCAGCCGGGTGTGGGAGCGGCGGCCCGGCGACGAGGACTTCGCGCAGGTGCGGGTCGGGCTCGGCGCGCAGGCGCTGTCGACGGCGCTGGTGGCGCCGGAGACCGCGCCCGTCGAGCAGTTGGAGCCGCTGACCGCGGGCGCCCTTCAGCGGTTCCTCGCCGTGCACGGCACGCTGGAGGACCTGCCGATGGCGGTGTCCCTGCGCGCCTTCTACCACGTCACGATCAGCGGCGACCCGCAGTGCGTGCGCTCTTCCGCGCGCGCGATGGCCGGTTCGCTGGCCGCGCTGCACTCCCCCGAGGACCTGGTGCTGGCCGTCGCCGCGGGCCGGGACGTGCTCCCGCACTGGGAGTGGGCCAAGTGGCTGCCGCACGCCCAGTCCCCCGGTGACGTGGACGGCGCCGGCAGCCGCCGGCTCATCGGCTGCGACGTCCAGGAGCTGGAGGACCTGCTCGCCGGGCGGCTGACCGGCAGGCCGCGGTTCCACCCCAACGGGGCGCCGGTGCCGGACATGCCGCACCTGGTCGTCGTCCTGGACGGTATCTCGCTGCCGCCGAACTCGGTCCTCGCGAACCCCGAGGGGTTGCAGGGCGTCACGGTCGTCGAGGTGATCGCCGGGGAGCTGACCGGGGCCGGCGGGGAGCTGGACATCGTGGTGCGGCCCGGGGAGCTGCGGCTGGAGTCCGGGCCCGGCGGGATGGTGTACGAGGGGACGCCGGACGCGCTGTCGCAGGAGTCCGCCGAGGCGCTGGCCCGGCAGCTCGCGCCGCTGCGGATGGCGTCCGGCGGGGACGACGACGAGCCGCTGCTGGCCAACCTGGAGTTCACCGACCTGCTGAACCTGGGCGACGCGGCGTCCGTCGACACCAAGCGGACCTGGCGTCCGCGTTCGCTGGCCGAGCGGCTGCGGGTGCCGATCGGGGTCGGCGAGGACGGCCGTCCGGTGATGCTGGACCTCAAGGAGGCGGCGCAGGAGGGCATGGGTCCGCACGGGCTGTGCGTGGGCGCCACCGGGTCCGGGAAGTCGGAGCTGCTGCGGACGCTGGTGCTCGGGCTCGCCGTCACGCACTCCTCGGAGACGCTGAACTTCGTCCTCGCGGACTTCAAGGGCGGGGCGACGTTCGCGGGCATGGCGCAGATGCCGCACGTCGCGGCCGTGATCACCAACCTCGCGGACGACCTCACGCTGGTCGACCGGATGCGGGACTCCATCAGCGGTGAGCTGAACCGCCGGCAGGAGATGCTGCGCGACGCGGGCAACTACTCCAACATCCACGACTACGAGAAGGCGCGGGCGGCGGGCGCGGCGCTCCAGCCGATCCCGACGCTGGTCCTCGTGATCGACGAGTTCAGCGAACTGCTGTCCGCGAAGCCGGACTTCATCGAGATGTTCGTGCAGATCGGGCGCATCGGCCGCTCGCTCGGCGTGCACCTGCTGCTGGCCTCGCAGCGCCTGGAGGAGGGCCGGCTGCGCGGGCTGGACACCTACCTCTCCTACCGGATCGGGCTGCGGACGTTCTCCGCCGCCGAGTCGCGGGCCGCGCTCGGGGTGCCCGACGCGTACGAGCTGCCGAACGTGCCCGGCTCCGGGTTCCTCAAGTTCGGCACGGACGAGATGGTGCGGTTCAAGGCCGCGTACGTGTCCGGGGTGTACCGCACCGGGCCGCAGCGGACGGCCGTCGGCGGGCCGCTGCCCGTGGACCGGCGTCCGGTGCTGTTCACGGCGGCCGAGGTGCCGGTCAGCTATGTGCGGGCGCCTGCACGGCGGACGGCGGCGGAGCCCGAGGTGGACGACGCGCTCGCCGACACCGTGCTCGACGTGATCGTGCGCCGGCTGGAGGCGCAGGGGCCCGCCGCGCACCAGGTGTGGCTGCCGCCGCTGGACAGCCCGCCGTCGCTGGACGCGCTGCTGCCGGGGCTGACGGCGGTGCCGGGACGCGGGCTCACGCAGCCGGGGTACGAGGGTGCCGGGCGGCTGGTGGTGCCGATCGGGATCGTCGACAAGCCGTTCGAGCAGCGCCGGGATCCGCTCTGGCTGGACTTCTCGGGGGCGGCCGGGCACATGCAGATCGTGGGCGGGCCGCAGTCCGGGAAGTCGACGCTGCTGCGCACGATCATCTCGTCGTTCGCGCTCACCCACACGCCGCACGAGGTGCAGATCTACGGCCTCGACTTCGGTGGCGGCGGCATGGTGTCCGTGGAGGGGCTGCCGCACGTCGGCGGGGTCGCCTCGCGGCTCGATCCCGAGCGGGTGCGGCGGACGGTCGCCGAGGTGTACGGGGTGCTGACCCGGCGCGAGGAGTACTTCCGCTCCGCCGGGATCCCGTCCATCGCGGACTTCCGCGCGCGGCGGGCCCGGGGGGACATCTCGGTCGCCGACCAGCCGTGGGGGGACGTGTTCCTCGTCATCGACGGGTGGGGGAGCTTCCGCACCGAGTACGAGGCGCTCGACCCGGTCGTCCTCGACATGGCGGCGCGGGGGCTCGGGTACGGCGTCCATGTGATCCTCACGGCGTCGCGGTCCATGGAGGTGCGGTCCTCGCTCAAGGACCATCTGATGAACCGGCTGGAGCTGCGGCTCGGCGACACGATGGACTCCGAGCTGGACCGGAAGGTCGCGGCGAACGTGCCCACGGGGGTGCCGGGGCGGGGGCAGACTCCGCAGAAGCTGCACTTCATGGCGGCGGTGCCGCGGATCGACGGGCTCACCTCCGACAGTGACCTGTCCGACGCGACGCAGGCCCTCGCGACCGAGGTCACCCGGCACTGGCAGTCCTCGCCGGCGCCGGCCGTGCGGCTGCTGCCGCGGGAGTTCCCCGCGAAGGAACTGCCGTCCGGGGAGCGGTTCCCGGCGCGCGGGGTCGCCTTCGCGCTCGACGAGGACAACCTCGAACCCGTCTTCGTCGACTTCGAGCAGGACCCCTTCTTCCTCGTCTTCGGGGAGAGCGAGTCCGGGAAGTCGAACCTGCTGCGGCTGCTGATCAAGCAGATCACCCAGCGGTACGGCGGGGACGAGTGCAAGCTGTTCGTCGTCGACAACCGGCGTTCGCTGCTCGATGTGACGCCGGCCTCGCATCTCGCCGAGTACATCCCGATGTCCAACAACATGGACCATCACATGGCGGCGCTGGCCGACCTGATGACGCGGCGCACGCCCACCGCGGACGTGACGGCCCAGCAGCTCCGGGAGCGCAGCTGGTGGCGGGGGCCGACCGTGTACGTCGTCATCGACGACTACGACCTCGTCTCCACCTCCAGCGGCAATCCGCTCGCCGGGCTCACGGAACTCCTGCCCTTCGCCCGCGACGTCGGCGTCCGCTTCATCATCGCCCGGTCCACCGCCGGGGCCGGGCGGGCGGCCTACGAGCCCTTCATGCAGCGCATGAAGGAACTCGGCGCGCAAGGTGTCGTCCTCGCGGGCGACCCCTCCGAGGGAGACCTCCTCGCGGGCGTCCGCCCCCGGCCCATGCCGGCCGGGCGCGGCGTCTTCGTCTCCCGACGCCGGGGGAAGCCGTTGGTTCAGGTGGGGTGGGTGCCGGAGGGGGCTTACTGAGGGGCGGCGGGTACGCGCAAGGGGTGGGCACCTCCCGTGTGTGCCCACCCCTTCGTTTGTCGCGTGGTGCGGTCAGAAGTAGCTGGCTGCCTTCAGGTCGCTGCCGCGGTAGTCGCCGCTCGCGTCGGTGACCTTGTGGCCGATGGTGACGAGGGCGGAGTGGATGTTGGCGGCGTTGGTGTCCCACTCCTTCATCTTCTGGCCGAATGCCTCGGCGGCCTCGCCCTCCCAGCCGGCGGCGACGCGCAGGACGGCGGACTTGAGGGCCTGGAGGTCCGCTTCGAGCTTCGCGGCCTGGGCGCCGAGTTCGGTGGTGATCGCGTCGAGACCGCCGTACTTGACGGCCATCTCGCCGTCGTGGACGTTAGCCATGCCGGTACCTCATCTCTGCTCTGTGTCGGTGGGGGTGGAGGGCGCTCAGTAGCTGCTCAGGGCGGACTTCGACGCGCCGTACTGGACGTCGATGCTCTGCACGGAGGCGTGGACCGCGTCGTCGGTCTTGCCGGAGAGCTTGCGGGTCTGGTTGATGTTCTCCAGGAACCAGGTGAGCAGGTCGCCGATGTTCTTGACGCCCTCGTTGATCTCGATCTGCTTCTTGTTGAAGGCGTTGGCGCCGATGCCGCGCCAGTTGGTCTCCATGGTGTCCAGGGTTCCCTGGAGCCGGCTCAGCTGGCCGCGGATCGACTCGTACCGCTCGACCATTTCCTTTTCGAGCGCGATGACTTGCTGGTCATTGAGCTTCTGCCCAGCCACCATTGGCGGACTTCCCTTCGTGAACTGGCCTGAGGGCCTGGTGTAGTGCCTGTCACCGAGCGGTGAGGTACCGGTGCGGGGCAGGGGGGCGGTGCGGGGGAGTCCGTGACGTCTCCCGGACAGGCGCGGCGGCCTCTCCTCGGACAGGCATGACGGCCTCTCCTCCCCCGTTCCGTTCCCCGTTTTCCCCGTTTTCCCTGCTCGCGGTCACGGTCGCGCCGGGCGCCGGACGGCATGTGGCCTGTGCGGCACACTCGACGACCACTGTAGTCTTTGCGGATTTCGCGGCCAACCGAACTTCGTGTTGCCTCAGTTACGAAGTTGTCGAGATGTGGGGGGTGTGGTCAGGTCTCGGGGTCCGCGGTGTGATGAGGGCTGCGAGGACGCGGCCCAGAAGAGCCAAGCCCGTGGCGCGGCCGGTCTCCGCGCGTTTGCGGGTGCGGAACTCGGCCGGGGTCGGGGGGTGGTGAGGTCATGTGAGGTGGGAGTGGGTGTTGAGGCCGGTGGGGGTGTGTTGTGCCAGCCAGCGTCTTGCGCCGACTTCGCTCGGGTACTCGCGGACCAGCGTCCATGCCGTGAGGCGGCTCACGAGGTAGGCGGCGATCGCGGGCATGACGGGAGCGGCGATGAGGAGGACGGCTCGGCCGAGGGCCAGGATGCCGGGGGCGCGGTGGTTGTGGGCGCGTTTGGCGTGCCAGGCGTCGTCGGGGGTGGGCGGGTTGCGCAGGCCCTCGTGGTGGCTTCGGCGTTGGGTGACCCAGCCCGCGACGAGGGCCGCCGCGCACAGGACGGCCTGGATGATGTTCGCCGGGGTGTGGAGGGCGGCCGGGAGGAGGTCGCGGAAGCCTTCGTAGAGGCCCAGCGCGAAGGCGCAGTAGGCGAGCATGAACAGGAGGAAGAAGAGGGTGAGCCCGGCGCGGCGCAGCCAGTACGGGACGCCTCGCCGGTACCAGGTGGTGCCCAGTCGGGGGAGGCTCGGTATCGCCGGGGTCTCAGAAGATGCTCGTGACGCCATGCCAGATGTCCTTCGCCAGTCGTACACCGTCGTCCTTGGTCCCCTCCAGGACGTGCCCCGTCCCGGTCAGCACACCGCCGACGACTCCGTGGTCGTGGATGTCCTCGCTCCAGTGCTCGTGGACGGCGTGGTCGAGGACGCTCGTCGCGAGGACCGTGGCGCCCACACCGACGGCGGCCACCGCCGCGGCGCCCTCGGCCGGCGCGGCGAGGACGGCGACGGCGCCGACGGCGAGCCCGCCGAGCGCGACGCCTCCGTCGACGACCGCGGCGTGTCCCCAGGACCACCCCTTGTCGTGGTCCTCCTTCGCCTCGATCGCCCCGCTCGCCGCTGCCGCCGCGACGTCCAGCACCGGCAGCTCCCGCAGGAACTCGGGGAGTTCGGCCACTCCCCGGCCCAGGCGGAGAGCGTCGGCCGCGTCGCCGAGTTTGAGGTTGAGGACGCGGTCGTAGGGAAGGGCGGTGCTGCCGCGGTCGGCGCGGGTGATGGCTTCTTCGAGGGAGTCGACCTTCATGAGGGCGTCGCGGTAGGCGCTCTTGGCGGGGAGGTCGGCGGGCAGGGAGCGGCCCGCTTTCTGGAAGGCCCTGCGCTCGGCCCGGAGTTCCTTCTTCGCCGCCTGGGCGTCCGCCTTGGCCTGGTCGATCTCCGTGCGGGCCTCCCGGCCCTTGGCGCGGGCGTCCTCCGCGTCGTAGGCGTAGAGACCGCGCAGGGCGTCCGCGAGGGTGATCTTGTCGATGGGGCCGACCGGTTCCGTCACCTCGGCGCACAGGGCCGTCAGCTGCTGGGCCGCCACCAGGCGCGCGTGCTGGGCCGTGTGCTGGATCTCGGTGCGGGCCGTGGTGTATTCGGTGAGGGCGGAGAGGGCTTTGTGGTCGGCAGTGGTCAGGGGGAGGGGGGTGCCTTTGGAGTCGGTGGGGACGCCTTGGCGGGTGGCTGTGTGTTCGGCGTTCTGGAGGGCTGTTTCGCAGGAGGAGAGTTGATCGGCGAGGGTTTCGAGGATGCCGCCGACCGCTTCGACGAGGCCGCCGAAGGCGCCGGCGGTCAGCGCGTCCCGCGTCCAGCTCGCGCGGAACTTCTCGGCGGCCTCGCCCTGCCAGCCGGTGTCCTTCACCAGGGATTCGACCTGGTCGGTGAGGGGGGTGATGACGGCTTCGAGGGAGGGTTTCGCCGTCTTGTAGGACGTGCCCATGGCCCGCAGGCCGCCGATGTCGCCGCCGATCCAGCTGTCGGTCATCAGCCCTCGCCCTTCATGAGGTCCTCGAAGAGGCCGTGGACGTCGATGTCGTGGCGGTGGAAGGAGTCGCGGGCGTAGGCGACCTTGTCGCCGTGGTCGTCGAGGCGGTCGGCGAAGAGGGTGTGGAGGGCGGAGATGAGGTGGGCGGCCTCGGAGATGGCGTGGTCGAGGCCGGGGTCGCCGCCGGCGGCGACGGCGGGGGTGAGCTGGGGGTGGAGGGCGCGGTAGTCGGCCGCCCGGGTGTGGAGGCCGGAGGCCATGGAGGTGAGGTCGGCGAGGACCACCTTGAAGTCCATCAGCGCACCGCCCCGGCGTACGCGGCGAGGTCGTCCGGCGTCCAGTGCGGGGCGGTGACCACGGGGTCGAGGCGGACCGTCACACCGTGCTCGCGCATGCCCTCCGCGAGGACGCCCAGCGAGGTCGCGACCCAGGGCTGGGCCTCGCCGAGGGCGTCCGCGAGGTGGCGCGGGCTCGTGAAGGCGAGGGCGACGGTGCCGGCGTCCGGGTGGGCGAAGAGTTCGTAGACGATGTACGCGGCGCCGTCGGTGTACCGGGGATGCGCGGGTACGAAGACCGGGGTGTGGTACGGCGGGAGGGTGGGGGCGGGGAGGTCGTAGTCGAGGAAGCAGGACCTGCGGGGCGGCTCGGGCGCGGGGGTGGCCGGGGCCTCCAGGTAGTCGAGCAGGCGTGACGCGTTCACTGTCCCCACCACCGTCTCCTTCTGTGTGCGCGGGCGTTGCGGCGCGCTCACAGTAGTCAGCGGGAGAAGGGGCGAATGCCGACATTTCAGGGTCGGGGCAGTGGTCCCACACCTAGCTCATACGGGGGCTTGGGGGCCGCCAGGCCAGCACTTGACCCCACCATGACCAGCACCCCCGTCACCCCCTCACGCCACCCCCCGCACCCGCTCCCGCCTCCTGCGCGCGTCCCTGATCGCCACCGCTCCCCCACCGATCCCGGCAACCAGCACCGCCGCCCCCACCGCGACATACGTCCCGAGCCGCGCGTCCCGCTGGGCCGGCGTCTCGCCGAGGTGGAACTTCGCCGGCGTCGGGGCCTCGGCGCCGGCCAGTCCCCGGTCGGGGTTGGGGGACTCGATCGGGCGGTCGTCCTCGGTCAGCGCGCGGACCGGGTCGACGACGCCCCAGCCGACGAGCCGGTCGTGCCCGGCGATCGTCCGCTCGGCCGTCTGCTCGATCTGCGCGACGACCTCACGGGCGGTCCAGTCGGGGTGCTTCGCCTTGACGAGGGCGGCGACACCGGCGACGTACGGGGCCGAGAAGCTGGTGCCGTTGTCGGAGCAGTGCCCGCCCCCGGGGACCGTGGAGATCATGTCGACGCCGGGCGCGGCGACGCCGACGAAGTCGCCGGACTGGGAGAACGCGGCGCGCTCGTTGTTGCGGTCGGAGGCGGCGACCGCGAGGACGCCGTCGTAGGAGGCGGGGTAGGTCTTCTTGACGTTGCCGCCCGTGCCGTCGTTGCCGGCGGAGGCGACGACCACGACGCCCTTCTCCAGGGCGTCCTCGACGGCCTGCCGCAGACTGTCGGACGGCTTACGGGCGCCCGTCGTGTCCTGGGAGATGTTGATGACGCCGGCCCCGGCGCCCACCGCGTAGCGGATCGCCTGCGCGAGCGTGTCCGGCGTCCCGTGTCCCTCGGCGTCGTTCTGCTTGACCGGGATGATCGTCGCCTCGGGGGCGAGGCCGACGAAGCCGGTGCCCTCGGCGGGGCGGGCCGCGATGATGCCGGCGACCTTGGTGCCGTGGCCGACGGTGTCGGTGGTGCCGCTGTCGTTGCCCCAGTCGAGGGGCTGGCCGTCGTCGCCCTTGGCGCCGGGCGGCTTGAAGGTGCGGCCGTCCTTGACGTCGACGGCGCCCTTGAGCTGCGGGTTCCTGACGTCGACGCCGGTGTCGATGACGGCGACCTTGACGTCCTTGCCCCTCGACTGGGTCCACAGCTCGTCCAGCATGACGCGCTGGAGGGACCAGGGGCGGCCGGGGTACTTGCCGTTGGGGAACGTGCACTGCTCGGAGTACTTGGGCTCGGCGGCGGAGGCGGTGGAGGGCGCGAGGGACAGGCCCGTCGCGAGGACGACCGCCAGCGCCGACGTCGTCCGCGCGCCCTTGTTCACGAGGTCGCGCATGTCAGGACCCCTGCGGCTGGCGGGCCGCCGCCGTCGAGAGGCGGGGGCCGGTGGGCAGGAACTCGGACCACGACGCGGGGATCGGCGTCGGGTCGACGTTCGCGTAGCCGAGGAGGGTCTGCGCCTGCTTGGCCTCCTGCTGTTGCTGCTTCAGCTTCTCGGGGGTGACGCCGATGCCGGCGTCGTCGGTGGCGCTGTCGGCGTTGGACTGCAGGACGTAGCGCAGGCCGGTGTCGGTGACGAGGAAGACCGGGCCCGCCTTGGTCTCGGTGCCCTGGAACTGGCGGTAGAGCTGGCCGGAGCCGGGGGTGACGTAGCCGCTGGAGGAGCCGGTGGGCAGGCTCTCGGGGAACCCGGTGCCGGCCCAGGTGCTGAGGGTCGTCGCGCCGGTGCCGCCGTCCACGGAGCGCAGCACGTTGCAGACGGTGCTGCGGGAACCGGCGTCGGTGGAGGGGTCGTTGACCGGCTGGGGCAGTTCGGTCGGCCAGGTGTACTCGGTACCGAAGGGGGCGCCCGGGACGATCTCGCCGGGGCTCATCGCCTTCGCCTTGCCGTCCTGCCCCAGGGGTTTGGCCAACTCCTTGCTGAACAGCAGGAGTTGGGCGACGAACGGGGTGATCGGGGCGACCCGGCCGGGCAGGACGACGTAGTACTGGTCCTTGTTGAGGTCGGACGCCTTGAGGACCATGCCGACCCGGTCGGTGTCCTCGTCGAGCTGGCCGGGGGCGTTCGCCTTGTCGCCGACGCCGCTGCCGACGGACGGGAACGTGATCGCGTTGCCCGTGTGGAGCGTCGCCATCCACTCCTTGGAGACCTTCTGCGCCTGCCGCCCCGAGCCGACGACCGCGCGCAGCAGCAGTTCGTCGGACTTGTCGACGCCGTACGCGCGCCCGCCCGCGTCGACGACGTACCGCTTGCCCTCGGGGTCCTGGACGTACAGGAGCTGACCGCCGGTGAGCCTGTTCGCGCCCTCGGTGGCGTCCATGTCGCGGGAGGCGAGGACGAGGGCCGCGCGCTGGATGGACTCGCCGCCCGCGCTGGGGCGTTCGCAGATCGCCCAGCGCTTGGCCTTGCCCGCCTCGCCGGGGTCCGGGAGGCGGTCGGGGGCGTAGGGGATGCCGATGGTGACGCCGTGCTTGATCTTGCCGCTGTCGAGGACGGACTCGGCGACCTGGACGACGTCGCCCTTGCCCGCGTCGAGCAGCAGCCGGGCCGAGGCCATGTTGAGGACGGGGTGCAGCTGCTTCTGGCCGCCGGTGGTCAGGACGACGTACCTGGTGGTCGACTTGCTCGCGACGATCACCTTGGCGCCGGGCTCGTCCCAGCCCTTGGGCGCGGTGGGTTTGAACATGCCCCAGGCGCCGAAGACGGCCATGACGACGACGCCGACGATCGCCCCGGGGATCACCCCGCGCAGCGGCCGGGGAGCGCCTTCCTCCGAGCCGGGCGACGAATGCGTGAACGCCGCGAGCATGCGGCGCTTCGCAAAGGTGTAGGCATTGAGCTCGTCACGCCGGGATGCCATCGGTGCCTGTCTCCCCCTAGGTCGCACGGGATGTGCCGGCGGGCGGGGCCCGCGTGCCGGACGCCCCCGCCCGCGATGTCAGAGCGGCCCCCTACTATGCCTGGTATCCACCGGGACGTGGGGCGCGGGTAGGTTGTCCGGGCACCGAAGGGCCTTGTGCGGTGCGGGAGAACCAGCGAGTTGTGAGGAGAACGGGGGGATGGAGTGAGGGCTTCCAGGACACGCGGCCGCTCGCCGGCCGAGGCGAGCGCACCGCACCTCACGTCGCGTTCGGGGCAGGCCGGGGCATTCCGGTTGCAACGACTGGTCCTGCTGGAGATCGCCGCCGCCGCTCTCGTCGTCGGCTGGGCGGTGAACACGGTCGCGCTCGCGGGCGCGGGCGTCCTCGCCGTCTGCCTGGTCCTGGTCGCGTTCGTCCGGCGCCGGGGGCGCACGCTGCCCGAGTGGGTGGCGACGGCCTGGGCGCTGCGCGCGCGGCAGCGCCGGGCCGCGAGCCTTGAGATACCGCCGGGCACCGAGCCGGGGCTCGCGCCGGCCGTCGAGTGCGACCCCACGCTGCGGACGTACACGTACGCGGGCCGCGACCGCCGTCCGGTCGGGATCGTCGGGGACGGCACGTTCGTCACCGCCGTCCTCCAGGTCGAGGCGGACTCGACGGCCCTGCGCGTGGAGCGCGACCGGCAGCCGCTGCCGCTGCGGCTCGTGTACGACGCGCTGGAGGTCGACGGGATCCGGCTGGAGTCGGCGCAGGTGGTCCTGCACACGCAGCCCGCGCCCGCGCTGCACCTGCCCCAGCAGTCGGTGGCCATCGCCAACTACGCGCCGCTCCAGGAGCAGACGGGGGCGCCGGCCGTGCGGATCACCTGGATCGCGCTGAAGCTGGACCCCGAGCTGTGCCCGGAGGCCGTCGCCGCGCGCGGAGGCGGGCTGACGGGTGCGCAGAAGTGCGTCGTCCGCGCCGCCGACCAGCTCGCGAGCCGGCTCACCGGGGCGGGCTTCCGGGCGACGCTGCTCGACGAGGAGGAGCTGACGTCCGCGATCGCGACGTCCGCGCACGCGAACCCGCTGGTCACGGCCGAGGCGGGGCGCACGGAGACGCGGGAGCGGCGGACCGAGGAGTCCGGGCGGGGCTGGCGGTGCGACAACCGCCGGCACACCACGTTCTGGGTGCGGCGCTGGCCCGCGCTCGGCGGGAACAGGGCGCCGTCGCTGCCGCAGCTCATCGCCCTCGTCACCGCGGTGCCCGCGCTCGCGACGACCTTCAGCCTCAGCCTCACGCGCGGGGAGCGACAGAACGCCTCCCTCGCCGGGTACCTGCGGGTGACCGGGCGCAGCGACGCCGAACTCGTCGCCGCGCGGCGCGCGCTCCAGGGGGCCGCGCGGCACACCGGGATGGGGCTCGTCCGGCTCGACCGGGAACAGGTGCCGGGGATGCTCGCCACGATGCCGCTCGGAGGGGTTCGATGACGACCGCGGTTTCTGTCGCCGGGGAGCGCGCGCGTGCGCTTCTGCGCTCCGGGTTCGGGCTCATCGGGCCCCGCCATGCCCGGCACTCCGTCTCCGTCGACCAGCTCGACGCGCTGTCGCTGCCCATCGGGGACGACGGGGTCGTCATCGGGGTCGATCCCGAGGGGCGGCCCTCGGTGCTCGGGCTCAACCGGCCCACGCCGTACGACGTGACGCTCATCGGCGGGCTCTGGACCGCCCAGGTCATCGCCCTGCGGGCCGCCGCGACGGGGGCGCGGGTCGCCGTCGAGACGGGGCGGCCGGGGGCCTGGATGCAGATGGTCCACGCGATGGGGGGCGGGCAGAACGGGCTCGCAGTCCACGAGGTGGGGCGGGTGCCTCCGCAGGGCACGTCGCCGGGGACTCCCGTGCTGGTCGTGCGGGACTGCGGGATGCAGCCGCCCCGGGGGCGGGTGGCCTCCGGGCCCTGGCAGTCCGTACTGACGCTGCTGCCCTATCTCAGCCCCGTCGCACCCCGGCTGATCCGGCAGGCCCGGCTGGTGGGGGTGCAGCGGATCTCGCCCGACGAGGCGGCCGAGCTGAGCCGGGCGATGCCGTTGCCCGCAGCCGATCGGGAGGCGCTGCCGACGCTGCCGGACGGGGTGACGCTGTGGTGCGGGGACCGGGACCGGCAGTACGTGATGACTCAGCCGACGGAGGCGGAGGTGGGGTTGCTGGGGATGGCTCGGCGGATGGACTGAGGGGGTGGGTCGAGGGGGTGGGCTGAGAGGGCAGGCTGAGGGGCGCGCGGAGAGAGCGGGCTGAGGGGGTGGGGCGAGGGGCGCGCGGAGGAGGCGGGCCGAGAGGGCGTGCGAAAGGGCGCGCGGAGAGAGCGGGCCGAGGGGGTGGGCCGAAAGGCGCACGGAGGAGGCGGGGCGAGGGGCACGCGGAGAAGGCGGGCCGAGAGGGCGGGCCGAGAGGGCGGGCTGAAGGGCGCGCGGAGGGGGCAGAGCGAGGGGGTGGGCCGAAGGGCGTGTGAAGGGGCGGGCTGAAGGGCGTACGGAGGGGGCGGGGCGAGGGGTGTGCGGGGGTTGTTGCGGTCCGCTTTCGTTTCCTCGGTTTCGCATGACCTTCACTTGGGCCTATGTGCCGGTTCGGTGCGGATTGTTCGGTGGGGTGGGTGGGGGCGGGTGCCGGTTTCGGGTGGTGTGTGGTGCGTTGGGGTCGTGCTGGGGGGTGGACGGGCCTGCCGGGGTGGGGCTTGTGGTGATTAGGCTGGTACCGGGCGCGTCGCCGGAACCCGTGGACCGGGGGCGGTGCCTCAGGGGGAGCCGGCGGGCAGGCGCGGTACTGGCCTCGGACGTCCCCCGCTGACCTCGGTCGGGCCTTCGGCGTCCGGTCGGTACGGGTCGGCTTCGACCACTTCGGATGTGACGCTACGAAATGGTCGTTCCTGGTGCGGTGTACGGAATGCCGCGTCCGGGGGAACGGCCACCTCAGGAGGAACTGTGAGCAGCGATCGGGACGGGATGCGCGGGGGCTGGGCCACGCCCGGCGATGACCAGCCCGACGCGGACTCCGGGGTCGACACGACGGGGGAGTTCACGATCGATTACGCCCCGCCGGCTTGGTATACGCAGAACGCGGGCGCGGGGGCCGGGGGGACCGGAGGGGCTGGGGCGCCTGTGACGCCGGGGGCGCCGGTCGGGCCGCCGGTGGGGGCTCCTGTGCCGGGGGTTCCTGCTCCGGGGGTGCCCTTGGGGAGCGGGTTCGAGCTTCAGGCGCCGGGGCAGGGCGGGAGTGGGGATCTGGACAGTCCGGCGACCATGCGGATCTCCTCCGCCGCGTTGAAGCGGGAGATCGCCGAGCGGGGTGGCGAGGCCGAGGGTGGCGCGCCTGGTGCCGCCTCGGCGGAGTCCTTCGGGAACGGTTCGGACAGTGGTGCCGGAGCAGAGGGTGTCGCTCAGGGCGCCCCCGCCGACGGTGGTTCCGCCGGCCCCGCCGCCGATCTCGCCGGTTCCGCCGACCCCGTCAGCCCGATCAGCCCCGCCGAGCAGGGCACCGAGCCGGGCTCCGAGACCCCGGCCGCCGAAGAGCAGAGCGGTGACGACGAGGCCGTCCAGGGACAGGGCGTCGAGTCCGACGCCGAGAGCGGTGACTCCGCCGCCAGCCCTCAGGCTCAGGCCACCGGCCCGGACGCCGAGTCCGCTGACCAGGTCGCTGCTCAGGCCGCCGACTCGGGCACCGCGCCCGAGGGCCAAGCGTCCGCACCTGAGACCGAGGCGCAGACGTCCGCGTCTGAGGCCGGGACCGACGCTCAGGTGACCGCGCCCGAGGACAACGCCCAGACGCCCGGGCCCGGGGCCGACACCCAGACGTCCGCACCTGAGGCCAACGCCCAGGTGCCCGCGTCTGAAACCGGCGCCCAGGACTCCGCGCCCACCGCCGAGTCCGACGCCCCGGCCGCTCCCGAAGCCCAGCCCGCCGCCCCGGCCCCCGCAGCCGACGGTGCCACCCCCGCGCCCCAGGACGGCTCCTGGCCTCTGCCCGCGCCCGCCGTCCCCCCGCTCCCCCCGTCCTACGAGCCCGCTGCCCCGGCTCCGGCCGCCCAGTGGCCCGCTCAGCCTCAGCTGGGCGCCCAGCCTCAGCCGGGTGCCCAGCCCCCGCAGGTTCCGCCGGGCGCACCAGGCACGCCCCCGAACTGGCCCCCGGCGCAGCCGGGTTACGGCTTCCCGCAGCCGTCCGCGACCCCCCAGCAGTCGGCCACTCCCCCGGCGGGCTACGGCTTCCCCCAGCCCCCGGCCACGGCCCCCGACGCCAACCCCCAGGCCGGTTACGGCTTCCCGCAGCCCCAGCAGCCGGGCACGCCCCCGACGCCGCCCGGCGCTCCGGCGGGCTACGGCTTCCCCCACCCCCAACAGCCTGGCGCCACACCCCCCAACGCCCCGGCGGGCCCCGGTTTCCCGCAGCCGCCGGCCGCGAGCCCGGCATCCACGAGCCCGGCATCCGCAGCACCCACCGCGCCCCCGGCGACCCCGCCCACACCCCCCGGCCCTCCGGCCGGTTACGGCTTCCCCCACCCCGCGACCACCCCCACACCGCACCCCGGCGCCGCCCCCACGCCCCCCGCCGGTCACGGCTTCCCCCAGCCCACGCCTCCCGGCACCCCGGCTGGCCAGCCCCTCCCGGACGCCCAGCCGCCCACGGCACCCCCCACTCCCCCGGCGGGCTACGGCTTCCCCCAGCCGGGAGCCACCCAGCAGCCGACACCCCCCGCTCCCCCTGCGGGCCACGGCTTCCCCCAGCCGGAAGGCGCCCAGCAGCCGACACCCCCCGCTCCTCCGGCGGGTTACGGCTTCCCGCAGCCGTCCGCGAACCCCCAGCAGCAGCCGGCCACTCCCCCCGCGAGCTACGGCTTCCCCCAGCCGGGAGCCACCCAGCAGCCGATGCCTCCCGGCGCCCCGGCGGGCTACGGCTTCCCGCAGCCGCAGCCCCCGGCCACGGCCCCCAACGCCAACCCCCAAGCCGGTTACGGCTTCCCCCAGCCCCAACAACCGGCCCCCCAGCAGCCGGCACCCCCGCAGCCCGCCCCCAACCCCGGCTTCCCGCAGCCCCCCGCCGGCCAAGCGGCCCCCGTCGACCCCCGCACCGGCATGGCCTGGCCGCAGCCCCTCCAGCACGACCAGCGGCAGCCGGTGAACCCCGGGGCGGCGCCGCTCGGTTACACCGCCGCCGTCGAGCTCTCCTCGGACCGGCTGCTGAACAACAAGAAGCAGAAGGCGAAGAGCAGCAGGCCGGGCGCGGGTGGCTCGCGGTTCAAGCTGGGCGGGAAGAAGGAGGAGGCGGAGCGGCAGCGGAAGCTGGACCTGATCCGGACGCCCGTGCTGTCGTGCTACCGGATCGCGGTGATCAGCCTGAAGGGCGGCGTGGGGAAGACCACGACGACGACGGCGCTCGGCTCGACCCTGGCCACCGAGCGGCAGGACAAGATCCTCGCGATCGACGCGAACCCGGACGCCGGCACGCTGGGCCGGCGTGTGCGGCGGGAGACGGGGGCGACGATCCGGGACCTCGTCCAGGCGATCCCGTACCTCAACTCGTACATGGACATCAGGCGGTTCACCTCGCAGGCCCCCTCGGGCCTGGAGATCATCGCCAACGACGTCGACCCGGCCGTCTCGACGACGTTCAACGACGAGGACTACCGGCGGGCCATAGACGTCCTGGGCAACCAGTACCCGATCATCCTCACGGACTCCGGCACCGGTCTGCTCTACAGCGCGATGCGCGGTGTCCTCGACCTCGCCGACCAGCTGATCATCATCTCCACCCCGTCCGTCGACGGCGCGTCCAGCGCGAGCACCACCCTGGACTGGCTCTCGGCGCACGGTTACGCGGACCTCGTCGCCCGGTCCCTGACGGTCATCTCCGGGGTCCGCGAGACCGGCAAGATGATCAAGGTGGAGGACATCGTCAGCCACTTCGAGACCCGTTGCCGCGGCGTCGTCGTCGTGCCCTTCGACGAACACCTCGCGGCCGGCGCGGAAGTCGACCTCGACATGATGCGCCCCAAGGTCCGCGAGGCGTACTTCCACCTCGCCTCCCTGGTCGCCGAGGACTTCGTCCGCCACCAGCAGTCCCACGGCCTGTGGACAAGCGACGGCAACCCACCCCCGGTAGCGGCCCCCCCGATGCCGGGCCAGCAGATGCCGCCGTACCCCGGCCAGCCGTACCCGCAGCAGGGGCAGCAGCCGTATCCCCCGTACCAGCCGCCGCGGCAGTAGACGACAAGAGGGCCGGTGCTCGAAGGAGCACCGGCCCTTTTTGTTCGACTCTCAGCCCTCTTCGGCCGCCGCCACCAACTCCCGGCACTTCTTCACATCCAGCGCCATCTGCTCCAACAACGCGTCCAGCGAGTCGAACTTGGCCTGCCCCCGCACGTACGCCAAAAAGTCGACGCACACATGCAACCCGTACAGATCAAGCCCCACCCGGTCGATGGCGTACGCCTCAACCGTACGCGTCGTCCCGTCGAACTGCGGATTCGTACCGACGGAGATCGCGGCCGGCATAGCCTCCCCCGCCGCGTGCAACCACCCCGCGTACACCCCGTCCGCCGGAACGGCCGTGTGCGGCAGGGTCTCGACGTTGGCGGTGGGGAACCCCAACTCCCGCCCCCGCTGGGCCCCGTGGACGACGACACCCTCAACTCGATGCGGCCGCCCCAGGATTTCACCGGCCCCCTCGACATCCCCCTCGGCGACCAGACGCCGCGTCAGAGTGGACGAGAACGGCTGTCCCCCGCCCGCCTCCCCCGCGACGAACAGATCCACGACCTCGACCTCGAAGTCGTACACCTTCCCCTGCTCCGCCAGAAACTCGACGTTCCCCGCCGCCCGGTGCCCGAACCGGAAGTTGGGCCCCTCGACGACCGCCTTCGCGTGCAGCTTGTCGACGAGGACCTTGACGACGAACTCGGCCGGCGAGAGCTTGGAGAACTCGGTGGTGAACGGCAGCACCAGCACCGCGTCCACCCCCAGCCCGGCCATCAGGTCGGCGCGCCGGTGATGCGGCGCGAGCAGCGGCGGATGACTCCCCGGCCGCACGACCTCGCTGGGGTGCGGATCGAACGTGACGACGACGGCCGGCACCCCGAGTTCCCGCGCCCGCTCCACCGCGTGCCGGACGATCAGCTGGTGGCCGCGGTGGACGCCGTCGTAGGAACCGATGGTGACGACGCTGCGCCCCCAGTCCTGGGGGATGTCCTCCAAGCCACGCCAGCGCTGCACTGTGACCGCTCCTCGAACCCGTGTCCGTACCGTTTCTTAAGACTGCGCAGGTCTAAGGGTGCCATGTCCGACGGCCCCCGTTCTCATCGGCATCCGCGCTGTGACAGGGCGCACGCGTTCACGCCGGGGCGCCGGCTCCCGCCAGGTTCTCGATCATGCGGCGGGCGGCGGGGCCGACGACCGTCGCCCACTCGTCCGGCGCCTCGGTGAGCCAGCCGGCGACGCGCGCGGCGAAGCCGGGCACGTGGCGGCCGAGGTCGACCAGGCCGCGGTCGAAGCGGGTGGCGCCGTCGGGCGTGCGGACGAGGAGGCGGCCGGTGCGGTGGACCAGGTCGCGGGAGCGGTGGCGGGCGGCGGCGTGCAGGAAGGTCGTGAGGACGGCGGGGTCGTCCTCGTGGGCGAGCAGGAACTCGCGCAGTTCCGCGCGCAGGGCGGAGTCGTCCGGGGTGGCGAGGACGGCCGCGAGCGCGGAGCGCACCTGGTGGGGGGCGGTCGTCAGGAGCGAGGTGACCAGGGGGTGGAGGACGGCCCGCGCGGGCGTGCCCTGGGCGAGCCGCGCGTCGACGTAGCCGGCGACCGCCTCCGCCGTCTCCGGGCGGCGTTCCACCGTCTCCCGCACCATGATCGCGATGCGGCGGGTCAGGGGGTGGGTGGTGACGCCGGCCAGGGCGCGCAGGGTGGTCGCCGGGTCGGTGTCGGGGCGGTTCAGGCGGGTGCGGAAGGCTTTCAGGACCGGTTCGGGGTGGGTTGTCAGCGCCGGGAGCAGGGCGGTCGCGGGGAGCCCGGGGTCGGCGGCGGTGAAGTGGGCCAGGGCCTGCGGGAGATGGGTGGCGCGGATCCGGGGGTCCTGGACGAGGAGGGCCAACGCGCCGCCCTCCAGCGGGAGTTCGGTGCGCAGTTCCTCCGCCGCGTACCTCAGGAGGTCGCGGTCGGCGTCCGTGCGGACGTGCGGGGCCGCCTTCAGGCCGTACGAGACCGCCGCGACCCGGCGCGCCGGGCGGGTGTCCCGCGCCCAGCGGTCCACCGCCCGGCACAGCGCCGAGGGCTCGTCCTCCGCGAGCGCGCCGAGCAGTTCGTCGGCCCTGCGGTGGCCGCAGCCCACCAGGACGTCCGTCAGGTCGTCCAGCGCCCGGTGCCGGTGCGCGTACAGCAGCGCCTGCGCCGCCTCGGCCACCGTCGCCTCCGGGGCGCCGGGCAGCGGGCGGTCGTCCTCGAACCACAGGGTCAGGTGGGGCTGGACGGTGGTGGGGTCGGCGGCCAGCAGCTCCGCCACGGCGTCCAGGTAGCGGGGGGCTCGCGTGTCCGGGGGCGGGTCCGCGCGCAGGAGGTGGCGCAGGAGGGTGAACAGCGGGGCCGCGGGGAGCGGGAGCGCCGTCCAGAACGCCGGGGGGAACGCCGTCGCCGGCTTCCCGGCGGCCGTCCGCGCGACCACGTGGTCCGCGACGGCGTGCAGGACCTCCAGGTACGCGGTCGCGTCCGGGACCCTCAGCAGCGTCTCCGTCAGCAGGTGCGCGGGCCACCACGCGTCCGGGGTCTCCGCCAGGGCGGACGTCAGCTTCCCCAGGTGCCGGGCCAGCCGGGGCGGTCCCTGGTGGCGTGCCGACAGGAGCAGGGCCTCCACCACGGGGCCGATCCTGTGGTGCGGGACGGGGACGAGGTGGGGGCTGCGGGGGCGGTGAGCCAGCGCGTTCAGCGCCTCCTCCAGGTCCAGGTGCGTGCCCTGGATCCAGTCGGCCAGTTCCTCGTGGGCGAACCTGTACCCCGTGCCCGCCGGTACCAGCAGGCCCTCCGCCAGCACCGCCGACGCCCACCCCGTGCCGCCGCCCAGCCTCGCCGGGGCCTGGCCCCACGGGAACACGTCCTCGAACGCCGCCCTGTCCAACTCCCCCTGTCCCGGGCCCAGGCTGCGCCTCGCCGCCTCGTGCACCTGCCCCGACACCCGCGCCGCGAGGCGCCTCACGGCGGTGCCCCTGAGCCCGTTCTCCACGGCCAGCCGCACGGCGATCCGCAGGCACATCAGGTCCAGGTAGGCGCCGAAGACGTCGTCCCTGTCCGCGTCGACGGGCGCCGGCGTACGGGGCATCGCCTCCCGCACCTCCCCGAGCAGCCGAAGACTGAGCGGATGCAGCCCCGCCCTCCCCCCGAGCGCCCCCTCAGGCACCCGATACCGCACCCGAGCGACCCTCGCCTCCTCCTCCGTGAACTCCCCGACCTCCACACACGCGGGCAACTCCGGCCGAGAGGAACGGACTTCGTCCTCGACCGCTGGACGCTCCGAGGAGCAGAGAGCGAGGGGCGTGAGCTGGTGAACGGCGGAAGGGGCCGGCGAGTTGTCATCTGATGCTGTCGCCCCCCTCCCCCCACTCCCCCTCCCCCGCCCACCCCCGTACAACATCTCCCCCGGAAACTCCGCCCCCGCGTGCTCCCAGAACTCCGGGCGGCAGGCCAGCACGAGCCGAGCGCCGGTCTCACGGAGCCAGGTCGCTGTGGCGCGGGTCCAGGAGGGGAGGCGGTGGGAGAGGAAGGGCGGCATCTCCTCGGGGGCATCGAGGAGGAGGTAGAGAGGGCGCCCGTAGCTGAGGGAGAGCCGGGAGACGATCGCGGGGGTGATGGTCTCGGCGTCGGGAGGCGCGGTGGGCGCGTCCGACGTCGTGACGATCCGCGCGGCCCGCCGCAGCGCCCGCCCCACCGCGTCCGCCAGGGACTCGTCGTCGTCCCGCAGATCCGCCCCGCGCAGCCACAGCGTCGGCGCCGGCTCGGACGACCGGTGCCGACGGGCCGCCAGCGCCGCGAGTTCCGTCGTCCGCCCGCTCCCCGGTGCCCCCACCAGCGCCAGCACCGACGCGTCCCCCCGCGCGAACGCCGCGAACTCCCGCACGACGCCGCCCCGTTCGACCGGCAGCACGGCAGAGCCCTCCGCCTCCCCGCCGCCGGGCCACCCCCCGACCCACCCCACGAGCGCCCCCACCGGCCCGTCCGACCCCACCGACGTGGCCGTCACCTCCAGCACCCCCGCCAGATTCAGGTCCGCCCCGTACGCGGGCACGGTCGCCGCGTTGCGGGCCAGCACTTCCGCGAGGGCCCCGCTGCGGCGGGCCCCCGGCCGCAGCTGCACGGCGAATCCGACGTCCCGGTGGCCGGTCTGGAGGGCCGTGCCGAGGACGGCGACGACCGTGCCCGTCGCCGCGTCGAGGACGGGACCCCCCGCGGCCCCGCCGCCGAGGCGGAGCGCGTCGCGGCCGGCGGTGCCGATGGCGAGTTCGAGGGTGTCGTCGAGGAGGTGGAACCGGTCGGTGGCCGTGTACGTGGCCTGCGCGGCGGCGAGGACCCGCGCCTCGCGCCAGCCGCCGGCGGCGACGCGGACGTACGTCCCCGTGGCGGCCCGCTCCCGGACGGAGACGGGCAGCGGGGCCATGTCCAGCCCCTCCGTGTGGACGAGCGCGAGGTCCAGCTCGGGGAGGGGGGTGACGGCGGCGGAGGTGACGACGCACGTGCGGTCCCCGGCGCCGTGCAGGACGATCCGGGGCAGCCCGTCGACGACTTCGTGCGCGGTGATCAGCGTGCCGTGGTGGTCGGCGAGGAACCCGGTGCCGCGGGGGCGCCCGGCGAGATCTCGGATGCGGACGACGACGTCGTCCGTGCCGTCCTGAGCTGCCCGTCCCCCCACCGTGTGCCTCCCGCCCGCGCCCGTCGCCCTGCTTCGACGGTAGGGCGGCGGTGATCAGCGGGACAGATCGCGGGGCGAACGCGCCCCCTCGCACTCCCTCGGTTCACTCCGAGCGCCCGCCCGGACGGGTGAACAAACACCGGCCGATGGACAACCCTGGAGTCGGGGGAACCGAGGGGGGACCGTGGAGCGGCAGGCACCCCGTGCTCGCCGCTCCACGGACAACACCCTCGGCCGAGACGGGCAAGGCCCTCAGCCGAAGACGGCCAGGCTCTTCGCCTTCCCCTTCTCCGACTCGACGAGCGCGAGAAAGCGCCCCTCCGGGTCGAAGACGGCGACGGCCCCGCGCCCGGCGTACTCGTCGGGCAGGTCGAGGCGGACCCCGTTCAGCAGCAGCCGCGCCCGCTTCACGTCGACGTCCCAGCGGGGGAACGCGGCGGCGGCGGCCTCGGCGATCGGCATGACCGTCAGCTCCTGCTGGAGCTGGTCGAGGGTGCGCGCGGAGTCCAGCTTGTAGGGCCCGACCCGGGTGCGCCGCAGCGCGGTGAGGTGCCCGCCGACACCGAGCCCGGCGCCCAGGTCGCGGGCGAGGGCGCGGATGTAGGTGCCGGAGGAGCAGACAACGGAGACGACCAGGTCGAGGACGGGTGTGCCGTCGTCGGCGACGGCCTCGCGGACGTCGTACACCTGGAAGGAGGAGATCCGCACCGGGCGGGCCGGGATCTCGAAGTCCTCGCCGTCGCGGGCCCGCTTGTAGGAGCGGACGCCGTCGATCTTGATGGCGCTGACCTTGGAGGGCACCTGCATGATGTCGCCGGTGAGCTGGGCGACGCCTTCGAGGACGGCGTCCTTGGTGACGCCGGACGCGTCGGCGGACGCCGTGATCTCGCCCTCGGCGTCGTCCGTGACCGTGGTCTGGCCGAGGCGGACGGTGCCCAGGTACTCCTTCTCGGTCAGCGCGAGGTGCCCGAGGAGCTTGGTCGCCTTCTCGACGCCCAGGACGAGGACGCCCGTCGCCATCGGGTCGAGCGTGCCGGCGTGGCCGACGCGACGGGTGCGGGCGATGCCGCGCATCTTGGCGACCACGTCGTGGGAGGTGAAGCCCGACGGCTTGTCGACGATGACGAGGCCGTCGGGCGGGGTGGGCTTGCTGGTCATTCGGCGGCGCTGTCCGTCTCGTCGTCGGGCTTCTTGTACGGGTCGGCGCCGCCCGCGTAGTCCGCGCCGGCCGATGCCTCGCGGACCTTCTCGTCGGACAGCCGTGCCTTGTCGAGCAGGTCCTCGATGGTGCGGGCGTTGTCCGGGAGGGCGTCGGCGACGAAGGTCAGGGTCGGCGTGAACTTCACGCCGGCCGCGCGGCCCACCTCGGAGCGCAGGATGCCCTTGGCGCTCTCCAGGCCCGCCGCGGCCTCGGCCCGCTCCTCCTCACCGCCGTACACCGTGTAGAAGACGGTCGCCTCCCGCAGGTCGCCGGTGACCCGAGCGTCCGTGATGGTGACGTGCGTACCGAGCCGTGGGTCCTTGATCCCGCGCTGGAGCTTGTTGGCCACCACCTCTCGGATGAGGTCCGCCAGCCTCTTGGCGCGCGCGTTGTCGGCCACTGGTCCGTCTCCTTCGTCCTACTTCACTTGCCGCTTGCTTCAGTCTTCGTCGCCGTGGAGCCTGCGTCGAACCGAAAGCAGCTCCACCTCTGGCCGCGCGGCGACAAGTCGCTCACAGCGGTCCAGTACATCTGTCAGGTGTTCCGTGTCACCCGAGACCACCGCGAGCCCGATCTCGGCCCTGCGATGGAGGTCCTGATTCCCCGTCTCCGCCACGCTCACCGCGTACTTGCGCTGTAGCTCGGCCACGATCGGACGGACGACGGAACGCTTCTCCTTCAGCGAGTGAACATCGCCGAGAAGAAGGTCGAAGGACAGAGTCCCCACGTACATGTACGGCCGGTTCACCCGCCGGCTCGGGCTCGAAGGCCCTGTCCGCCGGATGGGGACAGGGACATCGAGAACGGTACATCGATCGGGCCGGCCGGCTCGACGGATATTCCGGCACCCCCAAAGCGCCGGTCGAGCATTCTCAGCCCGTCTGGGGGCGGCAGCCCCCACAAACAACGGCGCGCTGGCCGACGGAAGCGAACTCCCGCCGGCCAGCACGAACCGTCGGCCAAGAACTAGACGCGCGGCTTCTCGCGCATCTCGTACGTCGCGATGACGTCGTCGATCTTGATGTCGTTGAAGTTGCCGAGGTTGATACCGCCCTCGAACCCTTCGCGGATCTCGGTGACGTCGTCCTTGAAGCGCCGCAGACCCTCGATGTTGAGGTTCTCCGCGATGACCTTGCCGTCGCGGACGAGGCGGGCCTTCGTGTTGCGCTTGACCTCGCCGGAGCGGATGAGGACACCGGCGATGTTGCCCAGCTTGGACGACTTGAAGACCTCGCGGATCTCCGCCGTACCCAGCTCGACCTCTTCGTACTCCGGCTTCAGCATGCCCTTCAGGGCCGCCTCGATCTCCTCGATCGCCTGGTAGATGACCGAGTAGTACCGGACGTCGACACCCTCGCGCTCGGCCATCTGCGCCGCGCGGCCGGCCGCGCGGACGTTGAAGCCGATGACGATGGCGTCCGAGCCCATGGCCAGGTCGATGTCGGACTCCGTGACCGCACCGACGCCGCGGTGCAGGACCCGGATGTCGACCTCTTCGCCGACGTCGAGCTGGAGCAGGGAGGACTCGAGGGCCTCGACGGAACCGGAAGCGTCACCCTTGATGATGAGGTTGAGCTGCTGGATCTCGCCGGCCTTGAGCACCTTGTCCAGGTCTTCGAGGGAGACCCGGCGGACACGCTTGGCGAACGCCGCGTTGCGCTCGCGAGCGGCGCGCTTCTCGGCGATCTGGCGGGCGGTGCGGTCCTCGTCGACGACGAGGAAGTTGTCGCCCGCACCCGGGACGTTGGTGAGACCGAGCACCTGGACCGGGGTCGAGGGGCCGGCTTCCGTCACGTTGTTGCCGTTGTCGTCGAGCATCGCCCGGACACGGCCGTACGCGTCACCGACGACCATCGTGTCGCCGACCCGCAGGGTGCCTCGCTGGACGAGGACCGTGGAGACGGCACCGCGACCGCGGTCGAGGCGCGACTCGATGGAAATACCCTGCGCGTCCTGGTTCGGGTTGGCCCGCAGGTCGAGCGAGGCGTCGGCGGTGAGGACGACGGCCTCCAGCAGGGAGTCGATGTGCAGACCCTGCTTGGCGGAGATGTCGACGAACATGGTGTCGCCGCCGTACTCCTCGGCCACCAGACCGTACTCGGTGAGCTGACCGCGCACCTTGGTCGGGTCGGCGCCCTCGACATCGATCTTGTTGACCGCGACGACGATCGGGACGTCGGCCGCCTTGGCGTGGTTCAGCGCCTCGACCGTCTGCGGCATGACGCCGTCGTTGGCCGCGACGACCAGGATCGCGATGTCCGTCGACCGGGCACCACGGGCACGCATGGCGGTGAACGCCTCGTGACCCGGGGTGTCGATGAAGGTGATCGCGCGGTCCTCGCCGTTGACCTCGGTCGCGACCTGGTAGGCACCGATGTGCTGGGTGATGCCACCGGCCTCGCCCGCGATGACGTTCGTCTTGCGGATCGCGTCCAGGAGTCGGGTCTTACCGTGGTCGACGTGACCCATGACGGTGACGACCGGCGGACGGACCACCAGGTCGTCCTCGTCGCCCTCGTCCTCGCCGAACTCGATGTCGAAGGAACCGAGAAGCTCGCGGTCCTCCTCCTCCGGGCTGACGATCTGAACGGTGTAGTTCATCTCGCCGGCCAGCAGCTCCAGCGTCTCGTCGGAGACGGACTGGGTGGCGGTGACCATCTCGCCGAGGTTCATCATGACCGCGACGAGGGACGCCGGGTTGGCGTTGATCTTCTCCGCGAAGTCGGTGAGTGACGCGCCGCGGGAGAGACGGATGGTCTCGCCGTTGCCGCGCGGCAGCATCACGCCGCCGACGCTCGGGGCCTGCATGGCCTCGTACTCCTGGCGCCGCTGCCGCTTCGACTTGCGACCACGACGCGCGGGACCGCCGGGACGGCCGAAGGCGCCCTGCGTGCCACCACGGCCACCGGGACCACCGGGACGACCGCCGAAGCCGGGACGGCCACCGCCGCCACCGCCACCGAAGCCGCCGCCACCACCGGGACGACCGGCGCCACCACCGGCACCGCCACCGCCGCCGGGACGGGCGAAGCCGCCACCGCCACCGGGACGGCCGGCGAAGCCGCCGCCACCGCCGGGACGACCGCCACCGCCGCCGGGACGGCCGGGACCGCCACCGGGACCACGGCCACCGGGGCCGCCGCCGGGACGCGGGCCGGCAGCCGGACGCTGCGGCATCATGCCGGGGTTGGGACGCGGACCGCCGGGACGGGGACCGCCGGGACCCGCGCCCTGCGGACGCGGCATGCCACCGGGCGAGGGGCGAGGACCGCCGGCACCGGGACCCTGCGGACGGGGACCGCCCTGCTGGCCGGGGGCCTGCGGACGCGGACCGGCGCCGGGAGCGCCACCGGGGCCGGGACGCGGACCCGCGCCCTGCGGACGGGGGCCCTGCGGACGCGGAGCACCCATACCGGCGTTGCCGCCGGACGTGAACGGGTTGTTGCCCGGACGGGGACCGGCCGGACGGGCACCGGGACGCGCGCCGGGAGCGCCACCGGGGCGCGGACCACGGTCACCGGACGGACGCTGGCCGCGGTCGCCCTGGCCCTGCGGGGCCGGACGGGCACCGGGCTTGGGGGCCGGACCGGGACGCGGACCCGCGGGACGCGGAGCCTGCGCGGCGGGCGTCTGCGGAGCCGGGGCCGACGGCGGAGCGGTGAACTCCGGGGCGGCCGGGGCCGGACGCGGCGCGGGCCGGGGGCCCGGACGCGGACCCGAGGGAGCCGGGGCGGCCGGAGCCGGCGCGGCGGGTGCCTGGGCGGCGGGCGCGGGGGTCACCGGGGCGGCCGGAGCCGCGGGTGCCTGCGCCGCCGGGGGCTTGGGGGCGGCCGGCTTCGGCGGAGCCGGTCGTGCCGACGTCGCCGGAGAGGGCGCGCCGGGCTTGGGGGCAGCCTTGCGGGGGGCGGGCTTGCCGCCGCCCTGGAAGGCGTCCGTCAGCTTGCGTACAACGGGCGCTTCGATGGTCGAAGACGCCGAACGGACGAATTCACCGAGTTCCTGGAGCTTGGCCATGACGACCTTGCTCTCCACACCGAACTCCTTGGCGAGTTCGTATACCCGGACCTTAGCCACTTCGCTCCTTTGAGGTCCGGGTTCAGTCCGGACCGTCGCTACTTCATGGGCGTACTCATCGCGTGCTCATCGAGTGCTCATCGCAATCTCGACCTACTTCCAACTCGCGCGGGGTACCTGGTCGCACGGACGGTCCGTGCACCACTTCTTACGGTGTCGCCTCGTCGGCAACGGTGGCCTGCTCGACGTATCGGCGCAACGCCTTTGTGTCGAGCGCTCCCGGGGCGCGCAGCGCCCGCGTGAACGCCCGTCGGCGTACCGCCTGGTCGAGACAGCCGAGGACGGGATGCAGATACGCACCCCGGCCGGGCAGCGTACCGCGAGGGTCGGGAGCGCATTCGTCCCCGACCGCCACGATGCGCAGCAGTCCTGTCTTGGCCGCCCGCTCCCGACACCCCACACAGGTGCGTTCAGGGCATGCTCGGGCGTGCGTCCGGCCAGACACTCTTAAGTCTACCTCCCCGCGGCGACCTCACCCCTTTGGGTCAGGAGTCGAACACGTGCCGCGATATAACTGACGTGATCCAGCCGTTGACCGGCGTGATCTATTCCCCGGCCTGCGGCTCCGGCTGCTCGGTGTCCGGCCGGATGTCGATCCGCCAGCCGGTGAGGCGGGCGGCGAGACGGGCGTTCTGCCCCTCCTTGCCGATCGCCAGCGACAGCTGGTAGTCCGGCACGGTCACCCGCGCGGAGCGCGCGGCGAGGTCGACGACCTCCACCTTGGACACCCGGGCGGGCGACAGGGCGTGCGCCACCATCTCCGCCGGGTCGTCCGACCAGTCGACGATGTCGATCTTCTCGCCGTTCAGCTCGCCCATCACGCTGCGCACCCGGCTGCCCATCGGGCCGATGCAGGCGCCCTTGGCGTTCAGGCCGCTGCGGGTGGAGCGGACGGCGATCTTCGTGCGGTGACCGGCCTCGCGGGCGATCGCGGCGATCTCGACCGAGCCGTCGGCGATCTCCGGCACCTCCAGGGCGAAGAGCTTCTTCACCAGGTTGGGGTGCGTGCGCGAGAGCGTGACCGAGGGGCCGCGGACGCCCTTGGCGACCCGGACGACGTACGACCTCAGGCGCAGGCCGTGCGGGTAGTCCTCGCCGGGGACCTGCTCCTGCACGGGCAGGATGGCCTCCAGCTTGCCGATGTCGACCAGGACGTTCTTCGGGTCGCGGCCCTGCTGGACGACGCCGGTGACGATGTCGCCCTCACGGCCGGCGTACTCGCCGAGCGTGGCGTCGTCCTCCGCGTCGCGCAGGCGCTGCAGGATCACCTGCTTGGCGGTGGAGGCGGCGATGCGGCCGAAGTCCGACGGGGTGTCGTCGAACTCGCGGGGCTCCTGGCCCTCCTCCAGGTCGTCGGGGTCCTCCTTCGCCCACACGGTCACATGCCCGCTGTCGCGGTCGAGCTTCACGCGCGCGCGGCGGCGGCTTCCCTCGGTGCGGTGGTAGGCGATGAGGAGGGCCGACTCGATCGCCTCGACCAGCAGGTCGAAGGAGATCTCCTTCTCCCGTACCAAGCCCCGCAGGGCACTCATGTCGATGTCCACGGCTACGCCTCCTCTTCCTTCTCGTTGCTGTCTTCGAAGCTGTCTTCGGAGCTCTTGCTGTCTTTGCGGTTGAACTCGACCTGGACGCGGGCCTTGTCGATCTCGGTGAAGGCGAGCCTGCGGGCGGTGGGCTTGCGGCCCTTCACGCCGGGCACCTGCACGTCGAGGCCGTCGTCGTCCACGGTGAGGATGCGGGCGGTGACCTCGCCGCCCTCGGTGAGCTGGAACTTCACCAGCCGGTCGACCGCGCGCACGTAGTGCCGGTGCTCCTTGAGGGGGCGCTCGGCGCCGGGGGTGCCGACCTCCAGGTCGTAGGCGGCGTCACCCATCGCGTTCGTCTCGTCGAGCTTCGCCGAGAGCGCGCGGCTCACATCGGCGACGGCGTCCAGGTCGGCCCCGGTGTCCGAGTCGACGACGACGCGCAGCACACGCTTGCGGCCCACGGTCTCCACGGCGATCTCTTCGAGGTCCAGCCCCTGCGAGGTGACGAGCGGTTCCAGGAGCTCTCGCAGCCTCTCGCTCTGGGTGGTGCTCATCCGGGTGACTCCTCGGCCGCGTGTGCTGTTGTGGAATGGTCGCGTGTCTGGTCAAAGGGTATCCGGTCGCGGGGAGTGTTGCCGTCCACCCTGTTGGGGGACAGCGCCTGCCGACGCCGGGTGCCCGACCCGCCGGTACGGTGATCCCCGACGGGCCCGACCATCCCTTCGTACGACCATCCAGAGGACGTCTGACGTGCCGTACCCCTCGCCGCGCTTGCCCTCCGGGCCGCGCCGGAGAACCCTTCTGACCGGGGCCGCGGGCTCCGCCGTCCTGCTCGCGGGCTGCTCGTCCGGCCCCTCCACTCAGGAGACGGCCGCGGGGGCGCCCTCCGTCTCCCAGCGTGTCCGCGCGCGGGCCGTCCAGGACAGTACGGGGCTGCTGGAGCAGTACGACGCCGTCCTGGCCGCGCGGCCGGCGCTGGCGGGGTTGTTGGCGCCGCTGCGGGGGGAGGTGGCCCGGCATGTGGGGGCGTTCGGGGGGAGTACAGGTACTCCAAGCACCCCAAGCACTTCGAGTGCTACTAGTACCAGCCCCTCCCCCGCTGCCACGCCCGTCGACGACAAGACCGCTCTCGCTCAACTCGCCGCCGCCGAGCGGGCGTTGGCGGATCGGCGGGGAGCCGAGCTGCTGACGGTGCCCGGGGAGCTGGCGCGGCTGCTGGCGTCGGTGGCGGCGGCCGGGGCCGTGCACGCGTACGTGTTGACGGAGGGGGCGCGATGAGCGCGGAGTTGGACGCCGTCCAGGCGGCGCTGGCCGCGGAGCACGCGGCGGTCTACGGGTACGGGGTGGTCGGCGGGCAGGCCGGGGAGGCCCGGCGGGCGGAGGCGCGGGCCGCGTGGGACGCTCATCGGGCCCGGCGGGACGCCCTCGCGCGGGCCGTGCGCGACCTCGGGGGCGAGCCGGTCGCCGCGAGCGCCGGGTACGCGCTGCCGTTCCCGGTGGACGGGCCCGACGCGGCCGTCCGGCTCGCCGCCCGGTTGGAGGAGCGGATCTGCGGGGTCTACTCCGACCTGGTGCGGGCCACGTCCGGGGACCGGCGCAAGGACGCCGCCGGGGCGCTGCGGGAGGCCGCGGTGCGGGCGGTGCGGTGGGGCGGGGGCAGCGTAGCCTTCCCTGGGCTCGCCGAGCGCGGGGTGAGTCCGTCGGGTTGACCGGTCGCGACCGGCTGGAAGAAGGGAACACCTCACGCATGCCGCACATCGAACCGCCCCAGCGGTTGGTCCGGGCGCTCTCCGAGAGCGTGCCGGGGACTGCCGCCTCGGCCTGGCTGGAGGGGTTGCCCTCCGCCGTCGAGCGGGGCGTCGCCGCGTGCGGGGTGACCGTCGAGCGGGTCCAGGTGCCCGGCGGGCGCAGCAGTCTCGTCGTCCTCGTGCGGCGGGGGGACGGGAGTCCCGCTGTGCTGAAGATCGCGCCGGAGCGGTTCCGGCCCGCCGCCGAGCTGGCCGCGCTGGTGCACTGGGGCGGGCTCGGGGCCGTCCAGGTGCTGGCGGGGGCCGGGGACGGGGTGCTGCTGCTGGAGCGGCTTCGGCCCGACGTCTCCGTGCGGACCCTGCCGGAGGCCAAGGCGACGCTGGAGGCGGCGGGGGCGCTGCGGCGGCTGTGGGTGGAGCCGCCCGCCGGGTGGGGCGAGGTGTTCGAGAGCGTCACCGAGCGGACCGGGCGGCAGGCGGCGGCCATGCGCGGGGCCGGGCAGGCGGACGCGGAGGTCTCCGCGCTGGTCGACGCGGCGCTCGCGGTGCGGGAGGAGCTGGTCGCGTCCGCGCCCGAGGAGCGGCTGCTGCACGGGACGTTCCGGCAGAGCAAGGTGCTGGCCGGGGAGCGGTCGCCGTGGCTGGCCGTGGGGCCGGATCCGGTGGTGGGCGAGTGCGCGTTCGATCTGGCGCGGCTGGTCCGGGACCGGGTCGAGGATCTGGTGGGGTCGCCGTCGGGGGCCGCCATCGCCCGGCGGCGGGTGAAGAAGCTGGCGGAGGTCCTGGAGGTGGACCAGGACCGGCTGCGGGGGTGGGTGCTGTTCCGGGCCGTGGAGTCGGGGGTGCGGGCGCGGAGGGTCGGGCGGGACCGGGACGCGGAACTGCTGCTGGAGTTCGCGTCCTGGCTCTCCTGAGCCCGGCTATCCACGCCGCCGACCGTTCCCCGGCCCTGATGCCACGGCCGGGGAACCGTCTGAAGGGTTTCTCAGGCGGTCAGGCGGGCGATCGCCTCGTCCACCGTCAGTTCCTCGCGCTCACCGGTCCTGCGGTCCTTCAGCTCGAGGACGCCCTCGGCGGCCCGCCGGCCGGCGACGAGGATCTGCGGGACGCCGATCAGCTCGGAGTCGGTGAACTTGACGCCCGGCGAGACCCCCGCGCGGTCGTCGACGAGGACCCGCAGTCCGGCCTCGCGCAGCTTCTCCGAGACGTCCAGGGCGAGTTCCGTCTGGAGGGCCTTGCCCGCGGCGACGACGTGGACGTCGGCCGGGGCGACCTCGGCGGGCCAGCACAGCCCCTTGTCGTCGGCGGTCTGCTCGGCGAGCGCGGCGACGGCGCGGGAGACGCCGATGCCGTAGGAGCCCATGGTGACGCGGACGGGCTTGCCGTGCTGGCCGAGGACGTCGAGCTTGAGGGCGTCGGCGTACTTGCGGCCGAGCTGGAAGATGTGGCCGATCTCGATGGCGCGGTCGAGCTTGAGGCCGGTGCCACAGGCGGGGCAGGGGTCGCCCTCCTGGACGACCACGACGTCGACGTACTCGTCCACCTCGAAGTCGCGGCCCGCGACGACGTTCTTCGCGTGCGTCTGGTCCTTGTTGGCGCCGGTGATCCAGGCGGTGCCGGGGGCGACGCGCGGGTCGGCGATGTACTTCAGCTTCTCCTGCCGGCCCTGGGGTCCGACGTAGCCGCGGACCAGGTCGGGGCGGCCGGTGAAGTCCTCGGCGGTGACCAGTTCGACGGTCGCGGGGGCGAAGTGGGCCTCGACCTTGCCGAGGTCGACCTCGCGGTCACCGGGGACGCCGACGGCGACGATCTCGCCGTCCACCTTGACCAGCAGGTTCTTCAGGGTCGCGGAGGCGGGGACGCCGAGGGCGGCGGCCAGGGTCTCGATCGTCGGGGTGTCGGGGGTGGGGATCTCCTCCAGCGCGGGGGCGGTGGGCTCCTGCGGGGTCAGGGGGAAGTTCACCGCCTCCGTGTTCGCGGCGAAGTCGCAGTTCGGGCAGTCCGCGAAGGTGTCCTCGCCGGCCTCGGCGGGGGCCAGGAACTCCTCGGACTTGGAGCCGCCCATCGCGCCGGCGGTCGCCGCGCAGATGCGGTAGTCGAGGCCGAGGCGGGCGAAGACCTTCTGGTACGCCTCGCGGTGCAGGGCGTAGGAGTGGGCCAGGCCCTCGTCCTCCGTGTCGAAGGAGTAGGAGTCCTTCATCAGGAACTCGCGGCCGCGCAGGATGCCGGCACGGGGGCGGGCCTCGTCACGGTACTTGTGCTGGATCTGGTAGAGGATGACGGGCAGGTCCTTGTACGACGACGCCTGGTCCTTCACCAGGAGGGTGAAGATCTCCTCGTGCGTCGGGCCCAGCAGGTAGTCGCCTCCCTTACGGTCCTGGAGGCGGAACAGCTCCGCCCCGTACTCGTCCCAACGGCCGGTCGCCTCGTAGGGTTCCCGGGGCAGCAGGGCGGGGAGCAGGACCTCCTGGGCGCCGATGGCGTCCATCTCCTCGCGGACGATGCGCTCGACGTTGGCCAGGACCTTCTTGCCGAGCGGCAGCCAGGACCAGATGCCGGCGGCGGTGCGGCGCACGTAGCCGGCGCGGACCAGGAGCTTGTGGCTCAGGACCTCGGCGTCGGCCGGGTCGTCGCGCAGTGTTTTCGCCATCAGCTGGGACATGCGCTGGACCGGTGCGTTCGCCATGGTTCTCGTATCTCCTGCCGGATAAAGGTGATGGCTAGGAGATTAACCGTCGGCCCTGGGTGGTCGGAAATCCGTACTCCGCCGCCGCAGGGGCAGGGGGGCGCCCATCACGGCGTAGGGGCGGGGGGCGCTCGGGAAGAGGACGCGGCGGGCCAGGTCGTGGTAGCCGAGCGAGCGGTACAGGCCCCTCGCCGGGCTGTCGATGTCGATCGCGGAGAGGATCGAGCGGGGCTGTGGGGCGTCGTCCGTGATCGCGGTGATCAGGGCGCGGCCGGCGCCCCGGTTCTGGTACGCCGGGTGGACGTGGAGTTCGGTGATGACGAAGGAGTCGTCCAGCCAGTGGGCGTTGCCGAGGGCTCTGAGGTAGGGCTCGACGACGGTGGACCACCAGTGGGAGCGGTCGTTCGGCATGCCGTACACGAAGCCCGCGAGGCGGCCCTCGGGGGTGGTGGCGCCGAGGGCCCGCGCGCCGGGGTTGGTCATGTGGCGCAGGACGATCTGACGTCGTACGGCCACTTCGTCGGGGGCCAGGCCGAATGCGATCGCCTGGACCGACAGCGCCTCGTCGACGTGGGCCGCGAGGTCCAGGGGGCCGATCACCAGGTCCATGCCGGGGAGCCTACAGGGGGGTTCGTGGTGTCTGCCGGGGGCGTGGGGCGTGGGGGTGTGTGGCGGCGGGGGTGTGGTTCAGAACAGCACGCTCATGAACGCGCCGACCTCCTGGAAGCCGACCCTTCGGTAGGTCCTTCTCGCGGGCGTGTTGAAGTCGTTGACGTACAGGCTGACCACGGGGGCGACGTCGGCGAGGGCGTAGCGCAGGACGGCGGCCATGCCGGGGGCGGCGACGCCCATGCCGCGGTACTCGGGGGCCACCCACACGCCCTGGATCTGGCAGGCGTCCCTCGTCGCGGCGCCGATCTCGGCCTTGAAGACGACCCTGCCGTGGTCGTCGAGGCGGGCGAAGGAGCGGCCCGTGCCGACGAGTTCGGCGACCCTCGCCTGGTAGAGGAGGCCGCCGTCGCCGGCCAGCGGGGAGACGCCGACCTCCTCGGTGAACATCGCCACGCACGCCGGCAGGATCGTTTCCATCTCGTCCTTGCGGACGCGGCGGACGTAGGGGTCGGGGGTGATGTCCGCCGGCATGCGGTCGGTGACCATCAGGGGCTGGTGGGCGCGGACGTCCCTCGCCGGGCCCCAGTGGGGTTCCAGCAGGCGCCACAGCTGGGACGTCGGCTCCGCCGGGCCCACGATCGACGAGCAGCGCCGGCCCGCTCTCCTCGCCCGGTCCGCGAACGCGCGGACGGCTCGGGGGGTGGCGCAGATCGGGACGAGGTTCGCGCCCGCGTAGCACAGGGACGTCAGCATGCCGGATTCGTACCAGCCCCACATCTCGCCGCCCAGCCGCCAGGGGTCGAGTCCCGCGACCTGCACCCTCGACGTCACGAACGCGTTCGCGACCGGCTCTCTGCCCAGGACGGCGAGAGCTGCGTCCAGGTCGCTCGGTTCGAGGACCCGGGAGGTGGTGTGGGTCAGCACGTGGCGGGGCCTCACAGTGGGGACGGCTAATCTCCCGCACTGTACCCGCGGATCCCTCCCCCCGCCTCTCCCTGCCGGGGGCTGGGCCGGGGGGTGCGCTGTGCCGTCCGCCGGGTGCGGGTGCGTCGTGGTTGTTCGCGCAGTTCCCCGCGCCCCTAAAAAACGTGGCTGCGGCCGGAGGAACAGTGCCGCTTCGTGGGGCGCGCGTCAGGGGGTGCCGCTGTGTGTTGTTCGGCGGGTGCGGGTGCGTTGTGGCTTGTCGCGCAGTTCCCCGCGCCCCTAAAAAACGTGGCTGCGGCCGGAGGAACAGTGCCGCTTCGTGGGGCGCGCGTCAGGGGGTGCCGCTGTGTGTTGTTCGGCGGGTGCGGGTTCGTTGTGGTTGTTCGCGCCCCTGAAGAACGTGGCTGCGGCCGGTGGGGCGGTGCTGCTGTGTGTTGTTCGGTGGGTGCGGGTTCGTTGTGGCTTGTCGCGCAGTTCCCCGCGCCCCTGAAAGACGTGGTTGCGGTTCGGGGAGTCGCGCCCGGCAGACTGCAGTCACCACCACGCACCTTAGGGGCGCGGGGAACTGCGCGAACAGCCACGACGCGCCCGCAGCCCGCGACGCACCGCCCCACCCACCCCGAACCCGGCTCTCACTCACACCCGAAACCCACCCACCCCTCCCACTCGCCCCGGGGTTGAAGGGGCGGAGCCCCTGGGGGATGGGGTGGGTAGGGGCGGCGGGGGCGAGGGAGTCAGCCGGCTACGGAGACTGTGGGTTCGCCGGAGGGGAGGGTGCCTTCGGACTGCATTTTTTCGGCCAGCTTCAGGGCTTCGTCGATCAAGGTTTCCACGATCTTGGATTCCGGGACCGTTTTGATGACCTCGCCCTTGACGAAGATCTGGCCCTTGCCGTTGCCGGAGGCGACGCCGAGGTCGGCTTCGCGGGCTTCGCCGGGCCCGTTGACGACGCAGCCCATGACGGCGACGCGGAGCGGGACCTCCATGCCGGTGAGGCCGGCGGTGACCTCTTCGGCGAGTTTGTAGACGTCGACCTGGGCCCGCCCGCAGGAGGGGCAGGAGACGATCTCAAGGCCACGCTGCTTGAGGTTGAGGGATTCGAGGATCTGGTTGCCGACCTTGACCTCCTCGACGGGAGGCGCGGAGAGGGAGACCCGGATGGTGTCACCGATCCCCTGGGAGAGCAGCGCGCCGAAGGCGACGGCGGACTTGATCGTGCCCTGGAAGGCGGGCCCCGCCTCGGTGACCCCGAGGTGGAGCGGGTAGTCGCACTGCGCGGCGAGCTGCCGGTACGCCTCGATCATGACGACGGGGTCGTTGTGCTTGACGGAGATCTTGATGTCCCGGAAGTCGTGCTCCTCGAACAGCGACGCCTCCCACAGCGCGGACTCGACCAGCGCCTCCGGCGTCGCCTTGCCGTACTTCTGGAGCAGCCTCCGGTCCAGGGACCCGGCGTTGACGCCGATCCGGATCGGCGTCCCGTGATCGTTCGCGGCCTTGGCGATCTCCCGCACCTTGTCGTCGAACTGCTTGATGTTCCCGGGGTTGACGCGGACGGCCGCGCAGCCCGCCTCGATCGCGGCGAACACGTACTTGGGCTGGAAGTGGATGTCCGCGATGACGGGGATCTGCGACTTCCGGGCGATCGTCGCGAGCGCGTCCGCGTCGTCCTGCGTGGGACAGGCCACACGCACGATCTGGCAGCCGGACGCGGTCAGCTCGGCGATCTGCTGGAGCGTCGCCCCGATGTCGGACGTCCGCGTCGTCGTCATGGACTGCACGGACACCGGCGCGTCCCCGCCCACCGCGACCGACCCGACCTGGATCTGCCTGCTCTTGCGCCGCTCGGCGACCTTGGTCGGAACGGACGGCATGCCGAGAGAAATCGCAGTCATCTGCTGTGCAACCCCAAGTCGTGGTTCAAGACGGGTCTGGCTGAGCGCGCGGGCTCGCAGGACCCCGAGGTTACGGCACGCACACCACGCCGAGCACATTTCCCCGGTCAAACCCACTGGACGGACGGCGGCCGGGCCCCTAGGGTGCCCGGCCGTCGTGAACAGCGGGCGACTAGGAGATTTTCACCGGGTTCACCACGTCCGCGATGAGCACGAGGATCGTGAAGCAGATGAACACCCCGGCGACGACGTAGGCGAGCGGCATGAGCTTGGCGACGTCGAAGGGCCCGGGGTCGGGGCGGCGCAGCACGCGCGCGAGACCCCGCCGCAGCGATTCCCAGAGCGCGCCCGCGATGTGTCCGCCGTCGAGCGGGAGCAGCGGGAGCATGTTGAAGAGGAACAGGGAGAGGTTGAAGCCGGCGACCAGCATGAGCGCCATGGCGAGCTGCTGGGAGGCGGGGATGTCGAGGGTGAAGATCTCGCCCCCGACGCGGGCCGCGCCGACGACGCCCATCGGGGAGTCGGCCTCGCGCTTGCCCCCGTCGAACGCGGCGTCCCACAGCGCGGGGATCTTGCCGGGGAGGGCGACGATGGAGTCGGCGGCCTCGCCGACGCGGTCGCCCATCCAGGTCACGGAGTCGCCGAAGTCCTGCTTGACGATGCCGGTGGCGGCGCTGAAGCCGAGGAAGCCGGCCTTGACGAACTGGCCCTGGACGATCTGGCCGTCGGAGTCCTTCTTGGCGACCTGGTTCTCGGCGATCGTCGCGTGGAGGGTGACCTCCTTGCCGTCGCGCTGGACGACGATCGGGACGGTCTTGTCGGCGCTGGCGCGGATGAGGTCGGAGAGGGAGTCCCACTTCTCGGTCCGTACGCCGGCGAAGGAGACGATCTTGTCGCCCGCCTTGAGGCCGGCGGCGGCGGCCGGCGAGGGCGCGTCCCCGGCCTTGCAGGTGTCGCGGTTCTCGCTCTGGTTGATGACGCACTGGGAGACCGAGCTGACGGTGGTGGTCTGCTGGGAGATCCCGAAGCCCATGAGGACGGTGAGGAAGAGGACGACCGCGAGGATCAGGTTCTGGACGGGGCCGGCGGCCATGATGATGACGCGCTTCCAGGGCTTGCGCGTGTACATCATCCGCGTCTCGTCCCCGGGGCGGATCTCCTCCATGGAGGCCGAGCGGGCGTCCTCGATCATCGTGCGCCACGGGGACGTGGACCGGGTGGAGACGCGGCCGTCCTCGCCGGGCGGGAACATGCCGATCATGCGGATGTAGCCGCCCATGGGGATGGCCTTGACGCCGTACTCGGTCTCGCCCTTCTTGCGGGACCAGACGGTCGGTCCGAAGCCGACCATGAACTGCGGCACGCGGATGCCGAAGAGCTTGGCGAAGGTGAAGTGCCCCAGTTCGTGCCACGCGATCGAGAACAGCAGCCCGAGCACGAAGACGACTATGCCGAGGATCATCATCAGAGCGGTCATGCGCGAGCCTCCGCGGTCGCCGTCAGTTCTCTGGCCCGGGCCCGTGCCCAGGTCTCTGCTTCGAGGACGTCCGCCACGGTGAGTGAAGTTCCCGGCACGCCGTGTTCTTCCACCACACGGGTGACGGTCTCCATGATGCCGTTGAACGGCAGCGCGCCCCTGCGGAACGCCTCCACGCTCTCCTCGTTGGCGGCATTGAACACCGCCGGGGCCGTCCCCGCGAGCTCGCCCACGTGCCGGGCGAGGTTCACCGAGGGAAAGGCTTCGTCGTCCAGCGGGAAGAACTCCCAGGTGGACGCCTTGCTCCAGTCGAAGGCGGGCGCCGCGTCGGGGACGCGCAGGGGCCAGCCGAGCCCGATGGCGATGGGCCCGCGCATGTCGGGGGGTGTCGCCTGGGCGATCGTCGATCCGTCCGTGAACTCAACCATCGAGTGGACATACGACTGGGGATGCACGACCACCTCAATGCGGTCGAAGGGAATGTCGTAGAGGAGGTGCGCCTCGATGACCTCCAGTCCCTTGTTGACCAGGGTCGCCGAGTTGATCGTGATGACCGGGCCCATCGCCCAGGTGGGGTGCGCGAGGGCGTCCTCGACGGTGACGTGGGCCAGCTGCTCCTTCGTCCGCCCCCGGAACGGCCCGCCGGAGGCGGTGACGACGAGCTTGCGGACGTCGGCGCGGGTGCCCGAGGCGAGCGACTGGAACAGGGCCGCGTGCTCGGAGTCGACGGGGATGATCTGACCGGGCTCGGCCAGCGCCTTCACCAGGGGGCCGCCGACGATCAGCGACTCCTTGTTGGCCAGCGCCAGCGTGCGGCCGGCCTCCAGGGCGGCGAGCGTGGGGGCGAGGCCGATGGAGCCGGTGATGCCGTTCAGGACGGTGTGGCAGTCGGAGGCGGCGACCTGTGTGGCCGCGTCCGGGCCGGCCAGGATCTCGGGCAGCGGTTCGCCGTCGCCGTACTCGGCCGCGAGGGCTTCGCGCAGGGCCGGGACGACGTCCTCGCGGGCCACCGCGACGGTCCGCACCCGCAGCCGGCGGGCCTGCTCGGCGAGCAGGGCGACCCGGGCGCCGTGCGCGGACAGGGCGGTCACCCTGAAACGGTCCGGGTTGCGCAGGACCAGATCGATGGCCTGGGTGCCGATCGACCCGGTGGAGCCGAGGATCACCACGTCCTTGGGCCCGTCGCCCGCGACGGGGTCGAAGACGAGATGTGGATCGGCGAGAGGGGCTGGACTGTCGGTCATCCCCCCATTGTGGCCGCATCGGCTGTGCGGGCGGACCTCCCCCTCACAAGGGTGTGATGCGTATGACCGTTTATGAGTTTCTGGTGAAGATCGTGTGATAGGACTTCTTCTCGCATACGACATCCAGGGGGGATCTCTTCCATGCGCGTGAAGCACCTTTGTGCTGCTTTCGGCGGCGCCGCTCTGCTCTTCGGCACCGCTTTCTCGACCCCGGCCCAGGCGGCCGGCGGGGGCGTCGAGCTGTACCACGTCTGGTTCGACAGCCCCGGCAAGGACACCCGCACCAACGCGAGCCTCAACGCGGAGTGGGTCCAGATCAAGAACACCAGCAAGAGGGCCGTCAACGTGAAGGGGTGGGTCCTCAAGGACGCCTCCAACCACAAGTACGTCTTCAAGAACATCACCGTCGGCGCGGGCCGGACCGTCAAGGTCCACACCGGCTCCGGCAGGGACACCGCCGCCGACACCTTCCAGAACCGCAAGGCGTACGTCTGGAACAACGACGGTGACACCGCGACCCTGACGAGGGCGAACGGGTCGAAGGTGGACTCGTGTTCGTGGACGAAGAGGACGAAGGACCACAAGTGGTGCTGAGGTCCTGAGAGTTGGGGCACGGCGATGATGCCGTGCCCCGACTCCGTTCACCGGATCGGCCGGTGGACGTTCTCCTTCGTGGACGGTCCCGGTGTGGCGTCCGCGATCCAGGGGCCCTCGCCCGAGGGGTCGACGATGCCGGACTCCAGCCACTCGTAGGCGCCGCCGAGGACGCCCTTGACGACCTTGCGGTCCACGTCGTCCGTGTTGGCCCACAGGCGGCCGAAGAGTTCGTCGACCCGGAGGCGGGACTGGCGGCAGAAGGCGTCGGCCAACTGGTACGCCTCGCGCCCGTGTTCACCGCGGGAGCGCAGGTGTTCCGCGCGCACGCAGGCCGCGCTCATCGCGAACAGCTCGGCCCCGATGTCGACGATCCGGCCGAGGAACCCCTGTTTCGTCTCCAGCCGACCCTGCCAGCGGGACATGGCGTAGAAGGTGGACCGGGCGAGCTTGCGGGAGTGGCGCTCGACGTACCGCAGGTGCGCGGCGAGGTCGATACCGTGCTTGAAGTCGTCGTAGGCGGTGGGCAGTTGGCCCGCGCCGAGGACGAGTTTCGGCAGCCAGCGGGCGTAGAAGGCGCCGGCCTGCGCGCCCGCCCTCGCCTTGTCGCCGAGGGACTTGTCGGGGTCGATGAGGTCGCCGGCGACGGAGAGGTGGGCGTCGACGGCCTCGCGGGCGATGATGAGGTGCATGATCTCGGTCGAGCCCTCGAAGATGCGGTTGATGCGCAGGTCGCGGACCAACTGCTCGGCGGGCACGGCCCGTTCACCGCGCGCCCGCAGCGACTCGGCGGTCTCGAAGCCGCGTCCGCCGCGGATCTGGACGAGTTCGTCGGCGATGAGGCAGCCCATCTCGGAGCCGTAGAGCTTCGCGAGGGCGGCCTCGATGCGGATGTCGTTGCGGTCCTCGTCGGCCATCTGCGAGGAGAGGTCGACAACGGCCTCCAGGGCGAAGGTCGTTGCGGCGATGAAGCTGATCTTCGCGCCGACCGCTTCGTGCAACGCGACGGGTTTTCCCCACTGTTCACGCGCCCCGGACCACTCGCGGGCGATCTTCAGGGCCCACTTGCCGGCGCCGACGCACATCGCGGGCAGGGAGAGCCGGCCGGTGTTGAGGGTGGTGAGCGCGATCTTCAGACCGGCGCCCTCGGGGCCGACGCGGTTCGCGGCGGGCACCCGTACCCGGTGGAAACGGGTGACGCCGTTCTCGATGCCGCGCAGGCCCATGAAGGCGTTGCGGTGCTCGACGGTGATCCCCTCGGAGTCCGCCTCGACGACGAACGCCGTGATGCCGCCCTTGTGCCCCTCGGACACCGGGACGCGGGCCATGACGACCAGCAGATCGGCGACGACCCCGTTGGTGGTCCAGAGTTTCACGCCGTCGAGGACATAATCGTCCCCCTCAGGTATGGCTGTCGTCGCGAGGCGGGCCGGGTCGGAGCCGACGTCCGGTTCGGTGAGCAGGAACGCGCTGAGGGCGGTCGTCGCGCAGCGCGGCAGGAACGTGTCCTTCTGCTCCTGGGTGCCGAAGATCTTCAGGGGCTGGGGGACGCCGATCGACTGGTGTGCGGACAGGAGCGCGCCGAGCGCGGGGTTCGCGGAGCCGACGAGGGCGAGGGCCTTGTTGTAGTGGACCTGGGTGAGTCCGAGGCCGCCGTACTTCGTATCGATCTTCATGCCGAGCGCGCCGAGGTCCTTGAGCCCGTTCACCGTCTCGTCGGGGATGCGCGCCTCGCGTTCGATGCGGGCGGAGTCCACCTTCGTCTCGCAGAAGTCGCGCAGCGCCGTGAGGAATTCCTCGCCGCGGCGGGCGTCGTCGTCGGGCGGGACGGGGTGCGGGTGGATCAGGTCGAGGCGGAAGCGGCCGAGGAAGAGTTCCTTGGCGAAGCTGGGTTTGCGCCAGTCCTGTTCCCGGGCCGCCTCGGCGACCTGCCTGGCCTCGCGTTCAGAAACGGAGGAGCCGGAGGAGCCGGACGGCTGTGCGTGTGGTGCGGACATGAGGATCACCTCGCCGCGGATCGGGGTGTTCGGGACGTCTGGTTACCGATCGGTTCTACTGGATCGTTTACCCGATAACGGCCGCCCCGACCACCCTTCGCGCGGCCGCCCGGCCCGCTCCGGAGTGATAATCGAAGCGCTTCGACAACCTATGGACACCCGTCCCCCACTGAAGCTACTGTCAAAGCACCCTCTCACCCGCCCTGTTCGCAACGCGCACTGTCGAAGCGCTTCACAAAGCTTGGAGAGCTGGATGGTCACCCTCGCCGAGGTCGCCCAGCACGCCGGAGTCTCGGCGAGCACGGTGAGCTATGTCCTCAGCGGAAAGCGGTCGATCTCCGCGACCACCCGGCAGCGGGTCGAGCAGAGCATCCGGGAGCTGGGGTACCACCCGAACGCGGGCGCGCGGGCGCTGGCGAGCAGCCGCTCGAACATCGTCGCGCTGATGATCCCGCTGCGCACCGACATGTATATGCCGGTGATGATGGAGATCTCCATCGCGGTGGCGACGGCCGCGCGCGGCTACGGCTACGACATCCTGCTGCTGACCGGCCAGGAGGGCCCGGACGCGGTGCGCAGGGTGACCGGCAGCGGGCTGGCCGACGGGATGATCCTCATGGACGTCCAACTCGACGACGAGCGGCTGCCGTTGCTGCGCACGACCAAGCGTCCGTCGGTACTGATCGGGCTGCCCGCCGACCCCTCCGGGCTGACCTGCGTCGACCTCGACTGGAGCGCGACGGGCGCGCTGTGCGTCGACCACCTCGCGGGGCTCGGGCACCGGGACATCGCCGTCATCGGCGAGGCGCCCGGCGTCTACGAGCGGCACACCGGGTTCGCGGTCCGCACGCTGGACGGACTGCGGGAGCGGGCGCGGGAGTTGGGCGTGCGGGCGCTGCACCGGCCGTGCGAGGCCGGGTACGACGCGCTCGCGGCGACGCTGGCCCGGATCTTCGACGAGCGGCCCGCGACGACGGGGTTCGTCGTCCAGAACGAGTCGGCGGTCGAGCCGCTGCTCTCGCTGCTGCGCCAGCAGGGGCGGGCGGTGCCGGAGGACGTGTCGGTGGTCGCGATCTGCCCCGACCAGGTGGCGACCCAGGCCCCGGTCCGGCTGACGTCGGTGGCGATCCCGGCGGCCGAGATGGGGCGGCGGGCGATGGAACAGCTCGTCGCCAAGCTGGAGGGGCGGGGCAGTGCCGAAGTGGCGCTGATCGCCCCGGAGTTGACGGTCCGGGCGAGCACGGGTCCGGGCCAGGTCTGACGCACTGTCACTTCTGTTTACCGGGCGCCTTGTCGAAGGCGTCCACAGGTCCGCACGCCTCCCTTCAGGAGCCGCCTCATGACTCTGCCTGTCGACAAGCCGCTCACCGAGACGCCGCCCAAGGTCAGTCTGGCCCAGTCCTCCCCCACCGTCGGGACGTTCCGTGAGCGCGGTGGCGCGCTGGAGTGGAGCGGCCGGCAGGAGACCGTACGCGTCGAGCCGTGGGGGCCGGACGCCGTCCGGGTGCGGGCCAGGCTCGGCGGGCCGGTGCTGCCGGAGCTGCCGGGGGCCCTCCTTGAGACGCCGCCGCCGTCCGAGTCCGTCGTCAAACTCGCCGAGGGCGTGGGGCGGTTGACGGTCGGCGCGCTGACCGTCGAGGTGAGCGGCGAGGGGCTGATCCGGTTCCTGTCGACCGACTCCGGCGAGGAGATCCTCGCCGAGGAGCGGGCGCACTTCTGGTGGCCGGGCTCGCGGCTCTACACGGCCGTCGGCAACGGCTACCACCGGCTGGAGCAGCGGTTCGCCGCCTACGACGACGAGCGGCTGTACGGGCTCGGGCAGCACCAGCACGGGAAGTTCGACCAGAAGGGTCTGGTCCTCGACCTGGTGCAGCGCAACGCCGAGGTCAACATCCCGGTCCTGACGTCGAGTCGGGGCTACACGCTGCTGTGGAACAACCCGGCGGTCGGGCGCGTGGAGCTGGCGCACAACGGGACGCGGTGGGTCGCGGACTCGGCGCGGCAGATCGACTACTGGATCACCGCCGGCACCCCGGCCGACGGGCAGCGGCGCTACAGCGCGGTGACCGGGCGCACCCCGATGCTGCCGGAGTGGGCGGCCGGGTTCTGGCAGTGCAAGCTGCGCTACCGCACGCAGGACGAACTCCTGGGCGTGGCACGGGAGTACAAGCGCCGGGGGCTGCCGCTGGCGGCGATCGTGTGCGACTTCTTCCACTGGACGCACCTCGGGGAGTGGAAGTTCGACCCGGCGGAGTGGCCCGACCCGGCCGGGATGGTCCGTGAACTCGCCGAGATGGGCGTCAAGTTGGTCGTCTCCGTGTGGCCGTCCGTGTCGCCGCTGTCGGAGAACCACCCGGTGATGGAGCAGCGCGGGTACTTCATCGGCACGCAGTACGGGCCGATGGCGCACGCCGACTGGCCGGACAAGGGCGTCGCCTCGACCGTGCAGGTCGCCTTCTACGACGCGACCAACCCCGAGGCGCGGGAGTTCGTGTGGTCGCGGATCCGCGACAACTACCTCGCCCCGTACGGGATCACGGCGTTCTGGCTGGACGCGTGCGAGCCGGAGCTGAAGCCGGGCTTCTCGGAGAACCTGCGGTACTGGGCGGGGCCGGGACTTGAGGTCGGCAACCTCTATCCGCTGGAGAACGCGCGGGCGTTCGCGGAGGGTCTGGGCGCGGAGGGCGAGGAGGTCATCACCCTCAACCGGTCGGCGTGGGCGGGCAGTCAGCGCTACGGGGCCGCGCTGTGGTCGGGCGACATCGGCACGGACTTCCCGACGCTGCGCCGGCAGATCGCCGCCGGGCTCAACACCGCGCTGTCCGGCATCCCCTGGTGGAACACGGACATCGGCGGCTTCCACGGCGGCGACCCTGACGACCCCGCGTACCGCGAGGTCATGGTCCGCTGGTTCCAGTTCGGGGCGCTGTCGCCGCTGATGCGGCTGCACGGGTTCCGTGACCCGGGGATGCCGCTGGGCCCGGAGATGACCGGCGGGCCCAACGAGATCTGGTCGTACGGGACCGAGGCGGCCACGATCATGGCCGAGTACCTGCGGCTGCGCGAACGGCTGCGGCCGTACGTCCTCGACGTCATGCGCGAGGCCCACGAGGAGGGGCTGCCGCCGATGCGCCCGCTGTTCCTGGAGTTCCCCGAGGACCGGGCGAGTTGGGGCGTCGACGACACGTACCTCTTCGGCCGCGACCTGCTCGTCGCGCCGGTCCTGACGGCCGGGGCGACGACCCGCACGGTGTACCTCCCGGCGGGGGCGCGGTGGACGGACGCGTGGACGGGCGCCGCGTACGAGGGGGGTGCGACGGTGACCGTCGACGCGCCGCTGGAGCGGATCCCGCTGTTCCTGCGGGACGGGGCGCGGTTGCCGATCGCGCGGTAGAAGGCGCGTGACGTGAGAAGCCGGCCCTCGTCCTCGCGGACGGGGGCCGGCTCGTTCTCCGGGTCGGTCAGCTCTCGCAGACCGACGGCAGCGCCCGGACCAGGGCCTTCGTGTGGAGGCGGTCCAGGTGGCGCTCGTGGCGGACCTGGGCGGCGGAGACAGCCAGCTCGGGGTAGCAGAGGAAGGACGCGCGGTCGTCGGCGGTCGCGGCGAGCGCCTTGACCAGCTCGGTGTTGATCCGGTTGATCTCGACGCGGACGACGCTGAGGTCGGGGCGCGTGGTGGGCGCCTCGTCCGGGTGGTCGGTCCAGCGCTGGAAGAGGGCGCGCTGGACCAGCTTGTTGGCCTCGATCTGGTCGCGGAAGACCGCGCGGACGGCGTCGGGGTCGGCGCCGAGCTGCTGAGCCTGCGCGGCGACCGTGTCGAGGACCTGCTGCTCGCGGGCCGGGTCGTCGATGGGGCTGCTGGTGCCGAACTTGGCGGCCGCGACCAGGTCGGCGGTGGCCAGGCGCTGGGCGGCGAGGTCGGCGATGGTGTGGAGGGTGGGGGCGTCGGCCGTCGCGGTGTCCGCGGTGGCCGTGCGGGAGGCCGCCTGGGTCGCCGGAGCCGCGACCGCGGTGCCGGTCGCCCCGAGGGCGACGGCCGCGGCCACGGCCAGCGTGGTCAGGGCGCGGCGTGTGGGGGTGGTGTTGTGCATACCCTCATCAAACCCTGCCCCGGCCATGGTTTGGTCAACTACTGCTGACGGTCAGGTTGTTTGTCGTAAAGTTCAGACCACCGGACGAGCTGGTGATCTCGTACCCGAACTGCACGTCACCGATGGTGACGTTGCCGAACCAGCCCTTGGTGTCCTTGATCCACTTCAGGATCGGCAGGATCTGGACGGTGCCGGAGGTCGAGTTCGAGGTCCGGATGAACGAGAAGACCTGGTTCGCGCCGTTGGTCCCCTTGTAGACGGACCAGGAGTGCCCGCCCAGCGTCACGTTGCCCTGGGCGGTGCCCAGCGGCCCGACCGCCCCGGTCTTGTTGACCCAGAGCATGATCTCGTACGCGTGGTTGGTGTCCCAGATGTCGTACGACGTGTTGTACGCGCCGGACGACGGGACCGAGACGTTGTAGCTGCTGTTCAGCGAGCCCAGCGAGGTGATCGTCTTGTTGATCGCCTTCGTGGAGTTCGGGTACGACTTGATGCCGCCGGTGTTGGGGTGGTTGGCGTTCACGCCCCAGTTGGTGCCGGAGTTGGCCCAGAAGCACTGGCTGCCTGCGCCCGAGCCCCAGATGTTGTTGTAGAGCGTGTAGCCGTTGAGGTTGGTGTTGCCCCACTGGTCGCAGGTGCTCCAGACGGCCGCCGAGGCGGGGGCGGAGGCGACGCCGACGGTGACGCCGAGCGCCAGTGCGGGGGCGATCAGGACCTTGACGGCCCGGGTGAGTGTGCGGGATGCCATGGTGTCCCTTTCCATGGGTGGGGGGAAATACCGTGTTTTCCGGGGGAGTTACCACGTCCCCAGGGTGAGGACGTGGTCTTCTCCGGCGACGAGGGCAAGCTCTCGTACGCCGGTGGAAGTCCGCAGCTCCACACGGAGCGTGCGTGTCGGCCGGACGACGGCCCTGGCGCCGTCCGTGTCCCAGTCGAGGTCGATCTCCGCGCCGAACCTCGTCCGCACGCCCCGGAGTCGGCCCTCGGCGAGCGCCGGCGCGGGTGCGGGGAGGAGGACGAGGCGGGTGGGGGTCGACTGGATCAGCGCCTCGATGAGGACGGTCGGCAGGGTGTGCGCGGCGTCCGCGTTGTAGACGTGGCGGTGGGGGTAGTGGGCGCTCATCAGGGAGGCGTGGAAGAAGTCGCCGTCCAGGACGGCCGCGAGGGCGTTCCCGACGCGGGCACCGTCCCTCAACCGGGCGGCGATCAGGGCGTGGTGGAGGTGGCCGTGCGCCGAGTCGTTCTCGGCGCCGCGCAGTTCGAGGGCCCGGTGGGCGGCCTCGGCGAGGTCGGGGGTGTCGTAGGGGGTGATCTCGTCCAGGGGCCAGACGCCGTAGAGGTGGCTCAAGTGGCGGTGGTCGTAGGTGTCTTCGAGCCCCGGCCAGGCCCATTCGGCGAGCGCGCCGTCCGCGTTGACCCGGTGGGGCGGGAGGCGGTGGGCGAGGGCTCTCCAGCGGGCGGCGCGGGCAGGGTCTTCGGAGTGGTGGTCGGCTGCTGCGAGGAGGGCGTGGCGGGCGGCCGAGAGGTCCATGGCCGCGTTGAGCGCGCCCCAACTGCCGTTCGCGGGGCGGTTCTCGGGGGAGTACGAGGGGACGACGACCAGTTGGCCCCGGTCGTCGGTGCGGGTCAGGAAGTCCTCGTAGAACTCGGCGAGTTCGGCCAGTGCCGAGGCAGTGCGGGGGTCTCGGGTGCCGGTCGTCTCGTCGTGGTCGACGAGGGGCTTGAGGAGCCAGTCCGCGCCGGCCGTCCAGAGGTGGAGGGGGTAGGCGCGGTTGAAGTGGAAGGAGTGGCCGGAGGTGCCGTCGGTGTGGGCGGGGGCGACGATGCCCCGGGTGCCGAAGACGGCTCGGGCGTTGGCGCGCCAGTCGTCGAGCTGACCCTCGATCAGGTTGCGCAGGGCCGCGGTCACTTCGGGGAGGGCGGCGCTCGCGGCGGACGACGTCTGGAGGTTGAGGTTGGCGTCGAGGGTGAACGCGCCGGACCAGGCGGTGTCCCAGTCGCCGGTCCACAGGCCGGTGAGGCGGGGCGGGAGGGCGCCGGAGGAGGAGAGGAGGTGGTAACGGCCGGCGGCGAAGAGGCGTTCCAGGAGGGCGGGTTCGGCCGGGGATTTCAACAACTCCGAGCCGGGGAGGGCGCGTTGGCTGGGGTCGGCGTGCAGGTCGAGGGCGACGCGGTGATAGGCGTCGCGGTGTAGGGGGAGGTGGCGGGCGAGGAGGGCGGTGTAGTCGGCCGCCTCGGGGAGTGCGGGGTCGGTGGCGTGCCGGTGGACCCGGGTGAGGAGCAGGGCCGCTTCGGCGCCCTCGACACGGACTCCCGTCGTGGTGAGGGAGATGGTGCCGCCGGTGACGAGGAGTCGGGTGCGGCCGGTGTACGTCTCGGTGCTGCCGGGGTAGCGGGCGCGGAGGGTGAGGAGGGCGCCGTCGGGGGTGAGGGCGGTGGTGTGGGAGACCGTCAAGTCGTCGGGGGCGCCGGGGAGTCGGTGGTCGAGGGTGAGGTCGAAGGTCAGCGCGGGGGCGGTGATCTGCTGGACGATCACGTCGTCGGCGCGGGAGACGAAGGCGCGGCTCGTCCAGTCGGCGTCGGTCGCGGTGGTCTCGCCGGTCGTGAAGTCGACGGTGCGGCGGTAGCCGTGGGTGGGGGCGGGGGCGTCGCGCCGGACGCGGGTCTGGAAGGCGGGGTGGAAGGGCTGGACCCACCGGAGGGGGCGGTGGTCGGTGAAGTCCTCGGCGGCGGTGAGGTCTCCGGCCAGCAACCGGTCCTGGACGCCCGCGAGTTGGCCGGCCAGTTCGGGGGCGCGGGCGTGTTCGGAGCCGTTGGGGCGGACGAGGGTGTGGTGGGTGACGATCACCCGGTCGTCGCGGGGGTCGCCGAGGACGAGGGCGCCGTGGTGGCCGTTGCCGCTGAGGTAGCCGTCCTCCCAGCGGTCGGCGGGGGCGGGTTCCCAGGTGCCGTGGGCGGGGTCGTGGTGGGACATGCCGCCGATCATGGCCTGAGCACCGCCGCGCCGTGCCGGGGCAGGGTGAGATGGTTCTCGGTGGACGTCCCGGTGAGCAGGTCGAGGTGGCCTGCGGGGACCTGGACGGTGACACTGTCGGGGCCGTGGTTGAGGAGGAACAGCAGTTCGCCGCGCCGGACCGCCTCGACGCCGTCCGGGAGGCCGTCGAGGGCGGGGCGGACGCCCGCTTCGGCGGCGACGCGGCCCAGGAGGGCGCGCAGGGCGGGCGGTTCGGGGAGGGTGGAGACGTACCAGGCGCGGTCGCGGTGCAGGACCGCCGGGAGGGAGTCCAGCTCGCCGCCCTTGTAGGGGACGCACTCCGTGCCGGGTTCGGGTTCGATCTCCTCCGACCAGAGGGTGCCGCGGAACCCCTCGCACTCGACGGTCTCCCCCGCGTCGAGGGGCCACCACTCGTGCAGGGTGCGGATCCCGAACAGTTCGCGCAGGCGGGCGTCCATCCCGCCGGGGCGGATGCGGTCGTCGCCGTCGGCGGCTCCGGTGAAGAAGCCGCAGACGAGGGTGCCGCCGCCGCGGACGTACGCGAGGAGGTTGTCGATCGCGGCGTCCGTGAGGAGGTAGAGCTGCGGGGCCACGACCAACGGGTAGGCGGACAGGTCGTGTTCGGGGTGGGCGAAGTCGGTGGTGAGGTGTTCCTCCCAGAGGGCGCGGTGCCAGGCGCGCAGGACGTCCGGGAGGTCGACCTCGGTGGAGGGGCGGGCGTCTTGGGCGCCGGCCCACCAGGAGTGCCAGTCGTGCAGGAGGGCGACGTCCGCTTTTTGAGGGGGCGTCAGGTGTTCGGCGATCAGCGGGAGTTCGGCGCCGATCTGTTTGACCTCGGCGAAGGTGCGGCCCCGCTCCCCCGCGTGGCTGACCATGCCGGAGTGGAACTTCTCGGCGCCCTGGCGGGACTGGCGCCACTGGAAGTAGCAGACGGCGTCGGCGCCCCGGGCGACGGACTGGAGGGACCAGAGGCGGTTGAGGCCGCGCGGCTTGGGGTGGTTCACGCCACGCCAGTTGACCGGTCCTGCCGCCTGTTCCATCAGCATCCAGGGGCCGTTGGCCTGCGAGCGCGTCAAGTCCTGGACCAGCGCGGCCTGTTGGGCGCCGAGGGGGTCGCGCGGGTCCGGATAGAGGTCGACGGAGACGACGTCCTCCTCCCTCGCCCAGCGCCAGCCGTCCTGGCCGATCCACAGGGGCATGAAGTTCGTCGTCACCGGGATGTGCGGGGTGTGCCGGGCGACGATGTCGCGTTCGGCGAGGTAGCACTCCAGGAGGGCGTCGGAGGTGAAGCGCCTGAAGTCCAGTACCTGGGTGGGGTTCTTGAGGTAGTGCGGGGTGCGCGGCGGGAGGATGCCGTCCCAGGTGTCGTAGCGCTGGCTCCAGAAGGCGGTGCCCCAGGCCGAGTTGAGGGCGTCGAGGGTGCCGTACCGCTCGCGCAGCCAGCGGCGGAAGGCGGCGGCGGCCTCGTCGCCGTGGTCGAAGGTGCAGTACTCGTTGTTGATGTGCCACATCGTCAGCGCCGGGTGGCCGCCGTAGCGGGCGGCCAGGTCCTCGGTGATCGCGGCGGCGTAGCGGCGGTAGGTGGCGCTGGAGTGGGAGAAGTGCTGGCGTCCGCCCCACCACTCGGTGCGGCCGTCCTCGGTGACGGGCAGGGTGTCGGGGTGGAGGCGGCCCATCCAGGGCGGCGGCGCGGAGGTGGGGGTGGCGAGGACGACGCCGATGCCGTTCTCGTGCATCAGGTCCATCAGGGTGTCCAGCCAGGCGAAGTTCCGTTCGCCCGGCTGGGGTTCGAGGGTGGACCAGGAGAAGACGCCCAGGGTGACGGAGTTGACGCCGGCCTCGCGCATGAGGCGGACGTCCTCGTGCCAGGTCTCCTCGGGCCACTGCTCGGGGTTGTAGTCGCCGCCGAAGAGGATGCGGCCACGGGTGGCGTCGGCGAGGGTGGGCCGCTTCGGTGTGTTCATCGGGGCGGCTCCCCGTACTGGATGCCCCGGCCGTTGGTCCCGAGGTAGACGCGGCCGTACACCCTCGGGTCGCCGGTGATCACCGTGCCGGTCCAGCCCCACTGGTGCCGGTCGTCGTTGATGCGGACCCAGGTCTTCGCCTCGTCGTCCGAGCGGTACACGGCCGTGCCGGTCTCGACCGAACCGACCATGTAGACCGCCGGGTAGGCGGCGCCCGGCGCGGCCTTGCCGAAGCCGAGGGTGTGCGAGGCCCAGCAGCTCGCGATCTTCGTGAAGGTCGCTCCCCCGTCGGTCGAGCGGAAGAGGCCGCCGGTCTTGGTGCTCAGCCACAGGTCGCCGGACCGGCCCGGGGCCGCGACCAGCTGGAACTGGACGTCGCCGGAGGGCAGACCGCTCGCGCGGGCGGTGAAGGAGAGGCCGCTGTCAGTGCTGGCGAGTACGGTTCCGGCATCGAAGTCGAACGCGTAGAACCGCGTCGGATCGGCCGGGTCGGCGACCGGTCGGGCGCCCTTCGGGAAGGAGGTGACCTCGGACCAGGTCGTGCCGTTGTCCACCGAGCGGTAGGTGGGGTGCTTGGCGCCGTCCCGGGCGAAGCTCCACAGCAGCACGCTTCCGTCGGCGTTGGCGGCGATCGGCCCCGGGGCGTCCTTGGCGATCGCGGGCTGAGCGGCGAAGGGGTTCCAACTGCGCCCGCCGTCCAGGGAGTACGCGCCGTTGCCGTGGTCGCCCCAGCCGCTGCGGACCACGTACGCGGGCTTGGCCGCGGCCTGCGACAGCCCGGTCGACGAGCCGAACACGGGGTTCGAGGCCATCCCGCGCGACGGGGACCTCGTCAGCCGCTCGTGGTACATGACGCCGATGTCACCGAGGCCGCTCAGCAGGTGCGCCTCCCCGACCGGGGGTGAGATGAGCTGGACCACCGCCGTCTCCTCCAGCCCCCTGATCTCCGGGGCCCAGTGCCGCAGGTCCCGGGTGCCGTACAGGGTGGCGCCGGTGCCGTACACCACGTGCCGGGAGTCGAACGGGTCCAGCGCGACGGCCTGGATCCACCAGCCGAACTTCGGCTCCGTCCCGCCCCACTTGAGGAACGGGGTCTCCGACACGTCGAACTCGGCGGTCTCCTTGAGGGACGTCCAGGTCCGGCCGCCGTCGGTCGTGCGGTACAGGGTGTCGACGGCCGCCCAGCGGTTGTTGGTCGAGACGACGGCCGTGCCCGGTCGGCGGGCGTCCACGGCGACGCCGCCGTAGCCGAAGGTGTCCGCCGAGCCGTCCGGGGTCGTGCCGCCCGGCCGCGCGGGGGTGACGTCGGTCCAGGTGCCGGTGGACGTCGCCAGCTTGTGGACGGCGCCGTCGGACTGACCGTTGGGGCCCGGGGCGTTCGCGTACGTCACGTACAGCTCGCGGGTGTGGCGGTCGTACGCGGCCCTCACCGGGACCTTCGCGGCGGTGCCGGTGGGAGTGCCGGGGACCGGTTCCCAGTCCGTGCCGTTCACCGTGCGGTACAGGGTGGGGGCCGTGCCGTCCGAGTCGCCCCAGCCCGCGTACAGGGTGCGGCCGGCCGCCACGAGGAGGGTGACGCCCTGGCCCGTCGGGCTCGGGGACGCCGGGAAGGGGGCCGGCGTCCAGGTCGCGCCCCGGTCCGTCGACCTCAGCAGGCCGTCGTGCCGGGTGCCGAGCCACAGGGTGTCGCTGTTCCTCGGGTCCACGAGGAGGCGTTCGCCGGTGCCCCTGCCGTCCTCGTTGGCGCCGAGTTTCACGGTCAGGTCGGTGCGGGTCCAGGTCGTGCCGCGGTCCTCCGACCGCAGGATCGCCCCGTTGCCGGCCCACGGCTGGGTGTACGTGCCCAGGGCCAGGTAGACACGGTTCGGGTGCGCCGGGTCGATCGCGATCGCCTCGACGCCGAGGAGGTTCCAGTCGTCCCAGCCGAGGTGGTCCGTCAGCGGCGTCCAGCAGGCTTTTCTGTCGTCCCAGCGGTAGGCGCCGCCTATGTCGGTTCTGGAGTAGGCCAGGCCCCTCACCGCGGGATGGAACACGACACCGGTCACGAAACCCGTGCCCCCGATCACCGCGTTGCGCCAGCGGTAGGGGGCGGGCTTCGACGGGGTCGCCCGCGCTTGGCCCTGTGTGAGCGGGAGGGCGGTGAGGGTCGCGGCTGCGGCGGAGGTGGCGAGGACAGTGCGGCGGGTGGGGTGCATCGGGGCCTCGTGTGGGGTGTCGGGGACGGGGCTGGTGCGGGTGGGGTTGAGCAGGGCGCGGCCGGCCACGGGGGGATGAGGTACGCGGGCGGCTGCGGGTTCGTCGTGGCTGGTCGCGCCCACGCGGCGGTAGCCGCAGATCGATACAGCCCCGCGCCCCTGAGGTGCGTGGGGGTGGATGTCGTCTGCCAAGCGCGGGTTTGTTCGCAACTCGGTGCGCGGTCCTGCCTAGGGGCGCGGGGAACTGCGCGATCAGCCACCAACCACCCGCAGCCGCCCGCGATACAGCACGCTCCCCTTCAGTGGGCGAATCTCACCCCTTCACCGCCCCCGTCAGCATCCCCTTCTTGAAGTGTTTCTGGACGAACGGGGAGAGGACGGCGACGGGGAGGAGGGCCATGACCATGACGGCCATCTGGACGGCGAGGCCGGAGAGTTCGCCGGTGCGGATGGCCTGGGCGAGGCCGACGGGGGCCTCCTGCTTCTGGACGAGCTGGATCATGACGTTCTGGAGGGGCATCATGTTCTGTTCGTTGAGGTAGAGGGACGCGTTGAACCAGGCGCTCCAGTACCCCACCGCGTAGAACAGGGTGATGACGGCGAGGACGGCACGCGAGAGCGGCATCACGATCTGCCACAGGATCCGGAAGTCCCCGGCCCCGTCGATCCGCGCGCTGTCGACGAGTTCCTGCGAGATCCCCATGAAGAACCCGCGCAGGACGAGGATGTTGAACACGCTCACCGCGCTCGGCAGGATCAGCGCGAGGTAGGTGTCGGTGAGCCCGAGCGACTGCACCAGAAGGTACGTGGGAATGAGCCCGGCGCTGAAGAACATCGTCGCCAGCAACAGCATCAGCATCCACCGGTGCCCCAGGGACCCGCTCCGCGAGAGCCCGTACGCGCACAGCACGGACACGGTCATCGAGAACAGCGTCCCGACGACGGTGATGAGGACGCTGATGACGGCGGCCCGCGTCACCTGCCCCCCGCTCAGCAGCTCGCGGTAGGCGACGAAGGTGATCCCCTTGGGCACCATGACGAGCCCGCCGGCCTGGTCGATGGTCTCGCGCGAGGACAGACTCGTGACGACGATGATCCACAGTGGGAAGAGGATCGCGAGGCAGGCGAGGCCGAGGACGAGCCCCTTCCCCGCGAGCCCGGCCTTCGTGGGCTCCTCCTCCCAGACGGGCCGCGGCGGTGCGGCCCAGCGCCCGGGTTTCCGCACGGACTTGTCGAGCACGGCGCTCATTTCTTGTAGACCCCCTGCTCGCCCATGAGATGGGCCACCTTGTTCGCGACGAGGACGAGACCGAGACTGACGACGCCCTTGATGAGCCCGGCGGCAGCGGCGTACCCGAAGTCCTGGTTGCGGACGCCGTTCCACCAGACGAACGTGTCGAGGACTTCGGAGGCCCCTGGTCCGACGGCGTCGCGTTGGAGAAGGATCTGTTCGAATCCGACGGTGAGCGCGTCCCCGACGCGCAGCACCAGCAGCAGCGCGATGACGGGCCGCAGCGCGGGCAGCGTGACGTGCCACATGCGCCGCCACCGTCCGGCGCCGTCCATCGCGGCGGCCTCGTACAGGTCGTGGTTGACGGAGGAGAGGGCCGCGAGGAAGACGATGATGCCCCAGCCGGCGTCCTTCCAGACGCTCTCGGCGGTGACGAGGAACTTGAACGTGTCCGGGTCGGACATGACGTCGATGCCGTCGTAGCCGTGGGCGCGCAGCAGCTGGGAGAGCAGTCCGGCGCCGCCCAGGAGCTGCTGGAAGACGGCGATGACGAGGACCCAGGAGAAGAAGTGCGGGAGGTAGAGGATCGCCTGGGAGATCGCCCGCACCCGGGGCCGCACGACGCTGTTGATGAGCAGCGCGAGGGCGATCGGGATCGGGAAGTAGAGGACGAGCTGGAGGAAGAACAGGACCAGGGTGTTCTGGACGGCGCTCCAGAACGCGGAGTCCTCGAAGAGCCGCTGGAAGTTCTCCAGGCCGACCCAGGGGCTGTGCAGGATGGAGACGACGCCGTTGGAGCTGATGTAAGGGTCGTACTCCTGGAAGGCGACGATGTTGCCGAGGATCGGCACGTAGTTGAAGAGCAGGACCAGCAGGAGAGCCGGCAGGGTCATCAGGATGAGCACGCGGTCTCGTCGGAACCGCAGCCGTACGCTCAGTTTTCCGGGGTCGCGCTTCTTCTTGCGGACGGTGCCCGCACCGGCGGACGTCTTCGGTGTCCGCTTCCCTGTCTCGTCGGCCTCGGCCTTGCTCCGAGGCACCGTGCTGTGGGACACGGCCGGTTCTCCTCGCCTCGGGGTCAGCTCGTCGCCGTGCCGTTCTCGTCCAGCAGTTTCTGGTACCAGTCGCGCAGTCCGTCGCCGCCCTTCTTGCGCCAGTCGCTGACCCACGCCTGCATGTCGCTGATCTTCTTGCGGCCACGCACGATGTCGTCCTCCAACTGCTCCATGTCGTTGGAGAGGTTGGTGAAGCGGGTGGGTTCGGTGATCTGCATGCCGAAGAAGGTCGACTTCTTGGTGAGCGCTCCCATCCGCTGCTGCCACTCGACGGCGGCACGGCCGATGTCGGGGAAGTCGGGGCGGGCGATGTTGGCGGCGGGGCTGGCGATCATGACGTACGCGTTGATGACGTCGATGTTGCCCTGGTCGGTCTTGACCGGGGCGCCGTCCTTGAGGTTGTAGTGGGTGCCTTCGACGCCGTAGTTGGTGAGCATGTACTCCTTCGTCCCGTACGGCGCGGCGGTCACGTTGGCGGCGGCGAGCGCGTCGCGGACGACGGCTTCGGAGGCGTTCTTGTTGATGAACGCGAAGATGTTGGCGGGCTGGGTGGCCCACAGCTGGGGTGCGTTGCCGCCGTGGCCGAAGATGTCCATGCCCCAGATCTTGAACTCGGGGTTGTGGATCTGCTGGCTGGCCTGCTGTCCCCACCAACCGGACATGTCGCCGCTGTACATGAGGAACTCGCCGGCGGCGAACTTGGTGGCGGGGTCGACGGCCTGGTTCTTGCCGAGCCACGCGTCGGGGTGGACGACCCCGGAGGCGTACAACTTCCGTGTCCACTCCAGCGCTTCGAGGAACTCCTCGGTCTCGACGCGGTAGACCAGCTTGCCGTCGGTGAGGTTCCAGCCGAGCGCCTTCTCGCCCCCGGAGAGCACCCCGAACGTGCCGAACGCCGTCCACTTCAGGTTGGGGCCGCAGGCCCACCGCTTGGCCCTGGGGTTGGTGATCTCCTTGGCGAGCGCCATGAACTCGTCGGTGGAGGTGGGTACTTGGTACCCCTCCTTGTCGAAGATGTCCTTGCGGTAGAAGGGCACGATGTTGCCGACGTACGACGCCGGCATCGGCAGTCCGCGCAACTTGCCGCCGAAGATGCAGCGTTGCCAGGCGTCGGTGGGGATCGCCGCGAGGTTCGGGTACTCCTTGACGGCGTCGCCGGAGAGGTAGGGACCGAGGTCGGCGAACTTGCCGATGATGGCGCTGGGGATCTTGCCGCCCATGTTCCAGCCGGGGACGACGACCATGTCGGGGACGTCACTGGAGGCGAGGACCGCGCCGAGCTTCTGGTCGTAGGTGGCGCCGTCCTGGTTGCGCCAGACGACGTCGACGCCGATCAGGTCGTTCATGGCCTTGTAGTAGGCGTTGCCGTCCTTGGGCGGGGAGCCCCAGAACGGCGACATGATGGTGACCTTGCCGCCCTTGCCGAGTTTCTTGGGCACCGAGGTCTTGAGGGTGGCGCTGTCGACCTTGCCGATGAAGCCGACCGCGGAGCCGTTCTTGGACGGGATGTCGGGCGTCACGACGTTGCTCGCGACGTACGCCGGAAGGATCTTCTTCGCGTTCTTGCCCGAGGTGGTGCCGTCGCGCGAGCCGCTTTCTGAACTGCCGCAGGCACTCAGCAGGGGCAGTCCGCCCGCGACCGCGGCGGTGGCGACCGCCGTGGAGGCGAGGAAGCTTCTCCGGCTGGAACCGGGGGAGGCGGAAGCGGCGTTCGGCGTCATTGCGTCAACCCTTCGTGGCGCACCGAGGCACCCGGCGGTGGCTCGTCCGGCCGCGGTGTCATCGGTGGAACTGGCTGAGCCGAAGCAGACGTCCGACCAAGGCCGTGGGGATCCTGACGGGCTTTTAGTCGAAGCGCTTCGATGTTGCTGTGAGGTTAAGTGAAGCCATGGGGGTGCACAAGGGTCGATTCCAATATTCCTCGGACCCGGACATACGGACCTTGCTGTATACGCCACTTGAAAAACGGTGCGCTCCCTTGACACCCGCACCGCCGCCCGCTGAGCATCGAAGCGCTTCGAAAGAGCCGTCCTGGTCCACCGCAAAGGGAACTCCACGTGACCGCATCAACGCCCTCCACGCCGCCCTTCCGCGATCCGCGCCTGCCGTTCGCGAAGCGCATCGACGACCTGCTCTCGCGTCTGACGCTGGACGAGAAGGTGTTCTTCCTGCACCAGTACGTGCCGGCCGTCGAACGGCTCGGCATCGCCGCGTGGCGCACCGGCCAGGAGGGGCTGCACGGTGTCGCCTGGATGGGTCCGGCGACGGTGTTCCCGCAGGCGGTGGGGCTCGGCGCGACCTGGAACCCGGAGCTGGTGCGCCGGGTCGGCGAGGCGGTCGCGCGCGAGGTGCGGGCGATGAGCGCGCGCGACGAACGGGTGGGCCTCAACGTGTGGGCGCCGGTGGTGAACCTGCTGCGCCATCCGCTGTGGGGGCGCAACGAGGAGGGCTACTCGGAGGATCCGCGGCTGACGTCGGCGATCGCGACCGCCTACACGCACGGGCTGCGCGGGGGTCACCCCGTGTTCTGGCGGACGGCGCCGATCCTCAAGCACTGGCTGGCCCACAACAACGAGACGGCGCGCGACACCTCGTCGTCGTCGGTGCGTCCGCGCGTGCTCCACGAGTACGACCTGCGGGCGTTCCGCTCGACGGTCGAGGCGGGCGCGGTGGCCGGGGTGATGCCGGCGTACAACCTGGTCAACGGCCGCCCCAACCACGTCTCCCCGTATCTGAACGACCACCTGCGGACCTGGACCGAGGACGACCTGTTCGTCTGCTCGGACGCCTGCGCGCCGTCCAACCTGGTCGAGACGGAGCACTACTTCGACACGTACGAGGAGTCGACGGCGGCGGCGGTCGTCGCGGGCCTGGACAGCTTCACCGACCACGGCACGGACCCGACGAAGACCGTCGAACGCCTCAAGGGGGCCCTGGAACAGGGGCTGTTGACGGAGAAGGAGATCGACCTGGCGGTCCGCCGCCAGCTCTCCGTCCGCTTCCGGCTCGGCGAGTTCGATCCCGAGGGCGACCCGTACGCCGCCGAGGCCGCCTTCGACACCCCGGAGCACCGCGCGCTCGCCCAGGAGGCCGCCGAGCAGGCGATCGTCCTGCTGCGCAACGACGGCATGCTGCCGCTCGCGCCGGACACACGGATCGCGGTCGTCGGGCTGCTCGCCGACGAGTGCAAACTCGACTGGTACAGCGGCACGTTGATCCACCGCTCGACCCCGCTGGAGGGTCTGTACGAGCGGTTCGGGGCGGAGCGCGTGCGGTTCACGGAGGGCGTGGACCGCGTCCTGCTCAGGACGTCGTCCGGCGCCTACCTGACCGTCCCGCGCACCGACTCGGACGACGAAGTGCGCGGCGCCGAGGGCGCGTTGGACCCGGCGCTCCTCAAGGGGCGTACGGACCTGCCCCCGTTGACGACGTCGCCGGAGGCGGGCACCGAACTCGCCCTCGTCGACTGGGGGGACGGCGTCCTCACCCTGCGCGCGCCCGACGGGCGGTACCTGTCGGTCGCCGAGGACGGGTACCTGCGCGCCTCCGCCGACCAGCCGGGCGGCTGGATCGTCCAGGAGACGTTCCGCCTGGAACCGCACGACCATGGGCATCTCCTCCGGCATCTCGGCACAGGTCACCACGTCCAGGTCGCCGCCGACGGGGTGAAGGTTGCCGGCGAAGATCCGGAAGTCTTCGAGCTGGTGGTCGTCGAGCGGGGCGAGGAGGCGGTGGCGCGGGCCGCCGCCGAGGCGGACGTGACCGTGGTGATCGCGGGCAACGACCCGCACATCAACGGCCGTGAGACGGAGGACCGTTCGACCCTCGACCTGCCCGCGCACCAGGCCCGGCTGCTGCACGCCGCCCGCACCGCGAACCCGCGTACGGTCCTGGTCATCACCTCGGCCTACCCCTACGCCCTGGAACCGGGCCCGCTGCCCGCCGTCCTGTGGACCGCGCACGGCGGCCAGGCGGCCGGCACCGCCCTCGCCCGGGTCCTCGCCGGTGACGTCTCGCCCGCCGGGCGGCTCCCGCAGACCTGGTACGAGTCCGACGCGGACCTCCCGGACCTCCTGGACTACGACGTCATCGGCAGCCGTCAGACCTACCTGTACTTCGAGGGCACCCCGCTCTACCCGTTCGGGCACGGTCTGTCCTACACGTCGTTCTCGTACGGCGATCTGAAGGTGGAGCCGGAGGGGGACGGTCTGCGCGTCTCCTTCTCCGTCACCAACACCGGCCGCACCGCCTCCGACGAGGTCCCGCAGCTCTACACCCGTGCCGTCGACCCGTCGGTGCCCCGCCCCCGCCGCGAGCTGCTGGCCCACACGCGCCTCACGCTCGCCCCCGGCGCCCGCACGGAGGTGGCGTTCGACGTCCCCCTGCGCGCCTTCGAGTTCTGGGACGTCGCCCGGGGTTCCTGGCGCCTCGACCCCGGCGCGTACGACCTCCTCGTCGGCACCTCCAGCGCGGACATCCGCATCCGGACGACGGTCAGGCTGGCCGGCGAACCCGCGGCCCCCCGCGACGTCCTCCAACTCGGGCTGCTCGCGGCCGACTTCGACGAGCAGAGCGGCGCGGAGATCGTGGACCGCACGAAGCGGGCGGGTGACTCGGTGACGCCGGGTTCCTCGGGCGTGGCCCAACTGGTCTACCGGAACTGTGACTTCGGGTCATCCGGGGTGGCCCGGGTGACCGTCGAGGTGGCGGGCGAGGGCGAGGTCACGGTGGAGGCGGGCGCCGTCCAGGCGACCCTCGCGCTCCCCTCCCCCACCGAAACCCCGTACACCTACACCCTGTTGGACGCCCCCCTCGCCCTCACCGGCGTGCACGACGTCCACCTCAGGCTGCGCGGGCCCGTCCGGCTCGCGCACGTCGGCTTCTCCGGCTGAGGGTCCGGAGAGGTCGGCGACACGAGGGCGGCGCCCGGCGCGGGAGACGAGGGGCGCCGCCCTCTACAGGAGCAGGTCCCTCTACAGGAACAGGCCCTTCTACAGGAGCGGCACGAGGTCGTCGAGCCGGATGTCGTCGGCGCGCTCGCGGACGTCGTTCAGGAGCCAGTCGACCAGTTCCGGGGTCGCGTGGTACTCGTCGTGGAAGCCCATGCGCAGGTCGGCGATCCTCCCCTCGCGCAGCACGTCGTCGATGAACTCCGCGAGGTGGGCGTCGGCGGCCGGGGTTTGGGTCGCCGTCCACACGTCCAGCCACGGCCGCAGCTCACCGGTGGACGCCGCGAGCAGTCCCAGAACATCCCTGAGCCGGGAGGGACTTGGGTACGCCTGGAGGATCGCCCGCCACCACGCCGCCCACACCGCCCGCAGCGCCTCCACCAACGGCGCCTCCCACTCCGTCCACGCCGCCTCCACCAGCCGGGACGCGATCAGCTCCTCGTCCGTGTGCAGCCGCCCCGTGACAACTCCCCTCACGATCCTCGGAGTCAGCCGCCGGTACAGCCGCGGGAAGTCGTCCCAGTGACTCGCCACCTCCCTCGACACCGCCGACACCAGATCCTCCGGTATCAGCTCCACCGCCCCGGACAGCTCCACGAAGTCCCGCTCCGCGTAGCAGTACGTACACCCCGCGACCTCGAACGCCTCTTCGCCCGCGAACACGCGGTCCAACTCGTCCAGCGCCGACCTGAGTTGCTGCTGAGGGGACATGTCCGGTCCTTGCGTGACTCCGTCCGGGCGACCGGCGAAGATTGCAGGTTATCGGGCGGTCCGCGCGCGGGCCCAGCGATTATCCGGACATGGAAGGGCCCGGCACCGGAAGGCATCGGTGCCGGGCCGCTTCGCGGGACGGCGGGTCAGCGCCGGGAACGACGTTACATGAAAATGGTTCCCATTAGCTAGACCCTTCGTCGGTGAGATCCTTCGTTGGTTGGACCCTGCGAGGCGGAATCGGTTACAGGGCCAGGCCCGTCAGGACCAGGACGCGTTCGTACGTGTAGTCCTCCATGGCGAACCGCACGCCTTCGCGGCCCACCCCGGAGAGCTTCGCGCCGCCGTACGGCATCTGGTCGGCGCGGTAGGAGGGGACGTCGCCGATGATCACGCCGCCGACTTCGAGGGAGCGGTGGGCGCGGAAGGCGGCCTGGACGTCGTGGGTGAAGACGCCGGCCTGGAGGCCGTACTTGGAGGAGTTGACGGCGGCGAAGGCGGCGGCCTCGCCGTCGGTCTTCTGGATCGTGAGGACGGGGCCGAAGACCTCCTCGCGGGCGAGCGTCGTGTCGCCGGGGACGTCCGTCAGGACCGTCGGCGCGTACGACGCGGCGTCCCGCTTGCCGCCCGTCAGCAGCGCGGCGCCGGCCGCGACCGCCTCGTCCACCCAGGACTCGACGCGCCGTGCGGCGTCCTCGCTGACCAGGGGGCCGACGTCGGTCGTCGCGTCGGACGGGTCGCCCGTGACCTGTGCCTCGACCGCCGCGACGATGCGCGGGAGGAGGCGGTCGTACACGGCGGCGTCGACGATGACCCGCTGGACGGAGATGCAGGACTGCCCGCCCTGGTAGTTGGAGAAGGTGGCGATGCGGGTCGCGGCCCAGTCGAGGTCGGCGTCGGAGGCCCAGTCCGCGAGGACGACCGCCGCGCCGTTGCCGCCCAGCTCCAGCGTGCAGTGCTTGCGCGGCACCGAGTCCATGATCGCGTAGCCGACCTTCTCGGAGCCGGTGAAGGAGATGACGGGCAGCCGCTCGTCCTGGACGAGGGCGGGCATGCGGTCGTTGGAGACCGGCAGGATCGACCAGGAACCGGCCGGCAGGTCGGTCTCGGCGAGGAGTTCGCCGATGATCAGACCGGACAGCGGGGTCGCCGGGGCCGGCTTCAGGATGATCGGCGCGCCCGCCGCGATCGCCGGCGCGACCTTGTGCGCGCACAGGTTCAGCGGGAAGTTGAACGGCGCGATGCCGAGGACGACGCCCTTGGGGAAGCGCCGGGTCAGCGCGAGCCGGCCCTGCCCGCCCGCGTCCGTGTCGAGCCGCTGCGCCTCGCCGCCGTTGAACCGCCGGGCCTCCTCGGCGGCGAACCGGAACACGGAGACCGCGCGACCGACCTCGCCGCGCGCCCACTTGAGCGGCTTGCCGTTCTCGGCGGAGATGAGCTGGGCGATCTCCTCGGCCCGCTCGCCGAGCCGCTTGCTGACGTGGTCGAGCGCGGCGGCGCGCACGTGCGCGGGGGTCGCGGCGAACTCGTCCCGCACGGCGTACGCGGCGGCCACGGCCTCCTCGACCTGCGCGTCGGTCGGCACGCTCGCCTTCCCCACGAGCCGGCCGTCCCAGGGGGACGTCACGTCGAAGGTGTCCGTGCCGGTCGCCGCGCGGCCGGCCAGCCAGAAGGCGTGGGTGGAAGTCATCGTCGGGGGCCCTTCCGCAAAGTCGACAGTCGCTGTCCACCGTAGAGCCGGGCGCCCGGTCGGGCGTTTGTCCTACACGTCCGACTGCACGGCCGCCGCACTCCGCTTTGGCGCGCCGATCCGTACGGTCACCAGCCGCAACGCCCCCAGCAGCACCACCCCGAGACACCAGCTCGCCACCACGTCCAGCGGCCAGTGGTAGCCCCGCCGGACGAGCCCGTACGACACGGCCGCCACCAGCACGACGGCCACCCCGACGGCCGTGCGCCGCCCGCGCGCCGACCCCAGCCACGGCAGCAGCACCAGGACCGCCCCGCCGTACGCGATCATCGCCGTCGCCGTGTGTCCCGAAGGGAAGTACCCCGTGGCCGGTGGGACGGCCGGGGTGCCCGGGCGGTCGGTCCAGATCTTCAGCGGGACGACGGTCAGCGGGACCAGCGCCATCGCCGCGAGGGCCGCGGCGGCCGGCCCCCACCACCGCCGCTCACCCGCCCGGCGCCCCGACCAGGCCACGTAAGCGGCGACTACCAGCAGAACGGGCAGCGCCACCGGAACGTTCCCGAGATCCGAGAGGAGTTCGGAGAACCGGTCGGGGTGGCGCAGGGCGCCGCTCAGCCGCTCGTCCCAGCGCAGGAGCGGGCCGCCGGCCACGACCTGCCAGGTGAACAGGGCCAGCAGGGCGGCGGGGACGGCGAGGAGTCGGGCGCTGATCGACATGCGGACCAGCTTCTCAGGAAGCGCCGGCCTTTCAGGAAGCCGTGCGCTCCGAGGCCGCCCTCGCCCCAGGGAGCCGCGTGCTCCGGGCTCGCCCTCGCCTCAGGAAGCCGTGTGTTCCAGGATCGCCTTCGTCAGTGGCTCCCACACCTCGGGCGGGAGCGCGTGCCCCATGCCCGGGATCTCCACCAGCCGCGCCCCCTTGATCACCTGGACGAGGTGCCGGGGGTGCGGCGGCGGGAACACCGGTTCGGCGGGGGCGTCGGTGACGAGCGTCGGGACGGTGTTCTCGGCGAGCTGCCGGGTGCGGAGCATGCCGTCGCTGTCCGCCCTGCCGTGCGCGGTGTTCACCCGGTGGTGCCCGGTGTGCTCGATGATCGCCGCCTCCAGCGCGCGGGCGTACGCGGGGTCGAACGGCAGCAGGTCGCCGTGCAGTACGCGCCAGTGCTCGACGCGCCGGTCCAGCTCCTGCTCCAGGGTGAGGTCGTCGGGCACCGGTCTGCCCCACAGCTCCAGCACCTTCGGATCGATGCCGGGCAGCTCGCCCCCCTCGTAGGGGGTTTCGCTGAGCGCGCCGGCGCCCATCACCGTCGCGCTGAGCAGCCGCTCCGGGTGGTCGGCGAGCAGGAGCTGCGTCAGCATGCCGCCCAGCGAGAGCCCGACGACGTGCGCCCGCTCGATCCCGTACGCGTCCAGGACGGCGACGGCGTCCTCGGCGAGCGCGGTGATCGGGTACGGATGCTCGTCGAACGCCCAGGTGGAGCGGCCGGTGTCGCGGTGGTCGTAGCGGATGACGCGGTGGCGGGCGGCGAGGAGTTCGACGAAGGGGTCGGGCCAGCCGAGGCCGGACGCCTGGGCGCCCATGACGAGCAGGAGCGGGGGCGCGTCAGGGGCGCCGTGTTCCTCGGTCCAGAGGCGGGTGGTGGGGGTGACGTCGACGTAGCGGTGCATGCGGGCCTCCTGGGGTGTGCCGAGCGCGAGCCGAACTGACGAGACGAGACGTATCGTATCGTCAACCCCGCCCAAAAGAAAGACCCCGATGCGACATCGGGGCCCCGTAGTGGTGTGCACCTCTGGAAGGAGGTCGGCCGTCCCGGAACAGGGGGGGTCGTTCCGGGACGGCCGTCCGGACCGGGGTGCCGCCGCCCCGGGGGGTTTGGGGCGGGCGACGGTCCGATCGGTGAGGAGATTCCGGAGCCGATGGCCCCGGATGTGTGCGCGAGGCACGACCAGGACGAAGCTGGGGAGGCCCCGGCCCGGCACCGTTCACGGTCTCCCGTGAGCGGGTGTATCTCTCATCCCGATAGAAACTACGGCAGCACCGCCCCCGGGAACAGGCCGATCCCGGAGCCGCCATCCTCCCCGCACACGTTCTTCACACGCCCGTCAGACGCCCGCGAGCGCGCCCTCGATGATGTCGAGCCCTTCGTTCAGCAGCGCGTCCCCGATCACCAGCGGCGGCAGGAACCGCAGGACGTTCCCGTACGTGCCACAGGTCAGGACCAGCAGCCCCTCCTGGTGGCACGCCTTGGCGAGCGCCGCCGTCGCCTCGGGGTTCGGCTCCTTGGTCGCGCGGTCCTTGACCAGCTCGATCGCGATCATCGCGCCGCGCCCGCGCACGTCGCCGATGACGTCGAACTTGTCGGCCATCGCCAGCAGCCGCGCCTTCATCGTCGCCTCGATCGCCTTCGCGCGGGCGTTGAGGTCCAGCTCCTTCATCGTCTCGATGGAACCCAGCGCGCCCGCGCAGGCGACCGGGTTGCCGCCGTAGGTGCCGCCGAGGCCGCCCGCGTGCGCGGCGTCCATGATCTCGGCGCGGCCGGTGACGGCGGCGAGCGGGAGGCCGCCGGCGATGCCCTTCGCGGTGGTGATGAGGTCCGGGACGATGCCCTCGTCCTCGCAGGCGAACCACTGGCCGGTGCGGCAGAAGCCGGACTGGATCTCGTCCGCGACGAAGACGATGCCGTTGGCGGCGGCGAACTCGCTCAGCGCCGGCAGGAACCCGCGCGCGGGCTCGATGAAGCCGCCCTCGCCGAGCACCGGCTCGATGATGATCGCGGCCACGTTGTCAGCGCCGACCTGCTTGGAGATCTGGTCGATGGCCTGCGCGGCGGCCTCGGGGCCCGCGTTCTCGGGGCCGGTGGGCCAGCGGTAGCCGTACGCGACGGGCACGCGGTACACCTCGGGCGCGAAGGGCCCGAAACCGTGCTTGTAGGGCATGTTCTTGGCCGTCAGAGCCATCGTCAGGTTGGTCCGGCCGTGGTAGCCGTGGTCGAAGACGACGACGGCCTGGCGCTTCGTGTACGCGCGCGCGATCTTCACGGCGTTCTCGACGGCCTCGGCGCCCGAGTTGAACAGCGCGCTCTTCTTCGCGTGGTCACCGGGCGTCAGCTCGGCCAGCGCCTCCGCGACCTCGACGTACCCCTCGTACGGCGTGACCATGAAGCACGTGTGCGTGAAGTCCGCGAGCTGCGCGCTCGCGCGCCGGACGACGGCCTCGGCGGACGCGCCCACGCTGGTCACCGCGATGCCGGAGCCGAAGTCGATCAGCCGGTTGCCGTCGACGTCCTCGACGATCCCGCCGCCCGCGCGCGCGGTGAACACCGGCAGCACCGAGCCGACGCCCTGCGCGACGGCCGCGAGGCGACGGGCCTGAAGCTCCTGCGACTTGGGTCCGGGGATGGCGGTGACGATCCGGCGCTCCTGCGGAAGGTCGGTCATGGGGGCTCCTAGGGGGTGCGTCCTGCGTGCCGGGGCGTCGGTCTGCCTCCGTTTTCTCGCAGGTTAGGACGGGGTGGACAAGCTGGGCATGCTCCATGTGGGCGCCTTCCCGCGGGCGCGTTGTCCGCCGTGGACAGTGCCGCGTGACGCGGGTGTCGCGTCCGCCTGGCGCGGGAGCGGTGAACTCCCTTTGCGGGCGCGTTAGATTGACGGCTGATGGTGGACGGAGCGGCTGGTCAGGGGGCAGGGCGATGAACAGCGACGGGACGCAGGACGCACGCGGTACGCATGCGAGCCCTGTGCCGCGCCCGGCGGGCCCCCCGGAGGGCGCGGGGGTGCCGCCGAGGCCGGTCCACGCGCCGGGCGCGTACGACGTCAAGGGTGCCCCCGGGACGGCCGTGAGCGCCGTCTCCGCGTGGCTGGACACGCCCCGCCCCGAGGCCCGTCCCGGCATCTGGCGGTTCGGGTTCCGGCCGCCCAAGGACAGCTCCCGGGAGAGCGAACGCCTCGCCCCCGTCACCGTCGTCGGCCTGCTCATCCCCCTGGTCGTCGCGCTGATCCTGTGGTCGCTGTGGCGGCGCGGCTCGTTCCCCTACCAGTTCACCGTGCTGCGGCTGTTCACGCCGGACGACTGGTGGTGGGGCGGGACGCTGGCGTCCGCGAAGACCGTGGAGGGCGCGGAGGCGCGGATCGTGTACGACGGGCTGTTCTTCGCCGCCCTCGTGTGCACGATGGGCCGGCTGGGCAGCTGGCCGGACGTCGTGCGGCACTTCATCGGGCGCCGGCCGCAGCCCGCGCGCGCGTTGTGCGCGCTGCTGGCCGCGCTGGTGACGCTCAGCTTCGTCTTCCCGGACGCGTTCCCGCTGGTCGGCTGGGACGCGCTGCCCGTCGTGGACCCGCTGTTCTCGCTGATCGTGCTGATCTCCGGGAGCTACGAGCTGTTCACGTCCGTCCTGTTCACCGACTCCCTGTACGCGGTGATCACGGCGCTGGTGGTGTGGCCGTTCGCGCGCGTGGGGGGCTGGTGGCCGTACGCGAAGGAGCTGCTGGCCGCGCGCAGGGGCGACGCTCCGGCGCAGGCCGTCGTCGAGCGCCCGCGCGCGCAGTGGCCCGCCCTGCGGGACGCCGGGCAGGGCGAGGCGGCCGACCTGCTCACCGGGGAGGTCGCGGCGGGGCGGATGAACGACGTCGACTGCGCGCGCGTGGAGCACGCGTTCGTGACGGCGCGTACGGGGGCGTCGCTCGGGGCGTTCCGGGAGACGGTGCTGCGGCAGGGGGGTGCCGCGTGGACGCATCCGTCGGGCGCGCGTGATCTGCCCCGGCGGGCCGCGCGGCACGACCTGCTCGCCGGGCAGGTGCGGATCGGGCGGTGGGTGTCCGGCGAGCGGGCGCCGCTGCCCTACCGGGACGCGGGCGCGGCGCTCGGCGCCGAGGTGCTGGGGACCTCGCTGCTTGCGGTCGGCCCCTCGGGGTCGGGCAAGACGCGCACGCTGATCGAGCCGGTGACCGAGGCGCTGGCCCTGCGGGCGCTGACGGGCGCGTGCGCGGTGGTCGCCGTGTCGTCCGCGGGCGCGCCGCTCGGTTCGGACGACGCCTTCGACGTCGTCCTCCGCATCGGTGACCCGGCTTCCGTGCACGACCTCGATCCGTACGCCGAGTCCGACGACGCCGACGAGGCCGCCGCGGTCCTCGCGGAGGCCCTGGTGGGCGATCTGGACGTCCCGCAGGCCGCCACCGCCCTCGCACAGCTCCTGGGCCCCTACAGGGCCGCGTACGGCCGTTTCCCGGCCTTTCCCGTCCTGCGCGAGCTGCTGGAGGGGACGGCGGCCCTGGAGGCCCTGCGGGACGCGCTCGCCGGGAACGAGGTCATGCGCCGCGAGCTGGAGGCACGGATCCGGCAGACGGGGACCGCCGGGGACGTCGCCGGGCGGGCGCTGGCGGACCGGCTGGCACTGCTGAACCGGCCGGTGTTCGCGGAGTTCTTCGGGGGCAGGGGCGGGGAAGGCAGGCATCGCGCGTTCTCCCTGCGCGCCCTCGCGCATCACCCCCTGCGCGTGCGCGTCGACCTCCCCGAACGCGGTCACGAAGAGGCCGGGCGGATCCTCACGCGCCTGGTCCTCGCCCAGTTCCACGCGGTCGTCCGGGACGGCCGGCGCGCCCACTTCGCCTGCCTCGTCCTCGACGACGCGACCGGGACGGTCACCCCCGAGTCCGTGCGGCACATCCAGCGCCTGCGCTCGCGCAACGCGGGCGTCGTGCTCGCCCTGCGCACCGTCGGCGACGTCCCCGAGTCCCTGCACGGGCCCCTCTACGGGGCCGTCGGATGCCGTATGGCGTACGCGGGCGTCACCACCTGGGACGGCAACCGGTTCGCCCAGACCTGGGGCACCGAGTGGATCGAGACCACCGAGGTCGCCAAGCACACCGTCTTCGCCGACCAGCCCATGACCCGCGCCATCCACGCCCTCCGCAAACTCGTCACCGGCAAGGCCGTCACCACCGACGCGGTCACCGTCCGCCAAGTCGAACGCGAACGCTGGTCGGCCTCCCAACTGGCCCACGAGGTACCTCCCGGCCACGCGGTCCTGTCCCTGACCACCGTGACCGGCGAACACGCCCCACCGATGCTGGTGGACCTGCGGGGGTGAGGGGGCTGCCGGGTCGGTGGGTGGGGTGAGGCACGCGGGGGCGCGGTTCAGCGCAGGGTGAGGCACGCGCTGGGGGTGTGCGGTTCCGTGCGGCACACGGCTCTCCTTCCGAGGCCCTGTGCGCGTACGCGTCCCGGTCCACCGCCCGGCGGGATGCCGCCGCCCTCCCCGCGCGCGTCGCCGCCCCGGATCCAGCCGGCCCTGTCGTCCACGCGTGCGTGCCCCTCCCCCCTCTCGCGTGGCGCTCCCCCGGCGTCCCCTGAGGCACAATCGGCACTGCTCTGCCCGGATCTGCCCGGACCGCCGGCTCATCGACCTGAAGGCGCCATGCCACCCACCCTCGCCTCGCTCGTCCATCACTCGGCGCTGAAGCTCGTCGTACGCGCGGGGGAGGGGCGGTTGGGGGTGCCGGTGCGGTGGGCGCATGTGAGTGAGCTGCCGAACCCGGTGGAGTACATGGAGGGCGGGGAGCTGCTGCTGATCACGGCGTTGAAGCTGGACGCGGAGAGCCCGGCGGCGATGCGGAGGTACGTGCGGCGGCTGGTGGAGGCGGGGGTGGTGGGCCTGGGCTTCGCGGTGGGCGTCAACTACGAGGAGGTCCCGGACGCGCTGGTCGAGGCGGCCCGCGAGGAGGACCTGCCGTTGCTCGAAGTCCCGCGCAGGACCCCGTTCATCGCGATCACCAAGGCCGTCTCGGCGGCGCTCGCGGCGGACCAGTACCGCGCGGTGACGGACGGCTTCGCGGCGCAGCGCGAACTGACCCGGCAGACCCTCGCGGCGGGCCCCGAGGGCCTGCTCGCGGCCCTGGCGGCGCAGGTGGACGGCTGGGCGGCGCTGTACGACGCGTCGGGGACGGTCGTGGCGGCGGCCCCGGAGTGGGCGTGGCGCAGAGCGGCCCGCCTGACGACGGACGTCGCCCGCCTGCGCGAGCGCCCCGCGCCGGCGTCGTCGGTGATCGACGGCGAGGACCGCGTGGAGCTGCACTCCCTGGGCACGGGCCGTCGCCCGCGCGCGGCACTCGCCGTCGGCACGGCCGCCGCGCCGGGCACGGCCGACCGGTACGCCGTCCACTCGGCCGTCGCCCTCCTGACGCTGACGACGGAACGCTCCCGCGCCCTGCACGCGGCCGAGCAGCGCATCGGCACGGCGGTGCTGCGCATGCTGCTGGCCGGCGAACCGGACCACGCGCGCGCGGTCTCCGGCGACCTGTACGAGGGTCTGCTGGACGCCCCGTTCCGGGTGATCGTCGCGGAACCGGGCCCCGGCGCACGCGTACCGGCCGACGGGACCCCTACTGCACGCACGCCACACGACCCGCCCTCCCCCGCGCGTGGCCCTCTCGACACCGCCCCCGGCGCAAGCCCCCACGTACGCGTGCCGCACGACTCGCCCCCTCCCCCGCCCGCCCCCGACGACGCCCTCCTGGAGCACTTCGCCGAAGCCCTGGAGTCCGCTGCGGCCCGCGCGGGCGAGCCCGTGCTGATCGTCCCGGAGGACGGCCGTCTGGTCGTTCTGGTGGTCGACGACGGCGCGGCGCTGGCGGAGACGGTGGAGTACGCGGCGGAGGTGGAGACGGACCGCACGGCGGAGGGCCACGACCTGCTGATCGGCCTGTCGGGGCCGGCGGGCCCGAGCACGGCGGCGGTCGGCCGCAAGCAGGCCGAGCAGGCGCTGTCGGTGGCCCGGCGCCGGGGCAGGGCGTTCGTGGAGCACGACCGGCTGGCGTCCGGCTCGGTGCTCCCGCTCCTGGCGGACGACGCGGTGAAGGCGTTCGCGGAGGGCCTGCTGAGGGCCCTGTACGAGCACGACGCGACGGGCAGGGGCGATCTGGTCGCCTCGCTGCGGGCGTGGCTGTCGCGGCACGGCCAGTGGGACTCGGCCGCCGCGGACCTGGGCGTGCACCGGCACACCCTGCGCTACCGGATGCGCCGGGTCGAGGAGATCCTGGGCCGCTCGCTGGACGACCCGGACGTGCGGATGGAGCTGTGGCTCGCCCTGAAGGCGACGTCGTAGCCGGAGGGTTCGCGTCGGCCGCACGGGCGGCCGACGAAGACGTTCACGCGTGCGTGCACCCTCCCCGGTTTCGGGGGACGCGGAGGCGTGCGCGCGAGGGCGGCAGGGTCAGCCGGTGATCACCCGTCCTCCCCCGCCGCGAGCCCGGCTGCGGCCTCGTGCATGGCGAGCTCCAGGAGCGCGGGGTCGTTGAGCATGCCGGTGCCGTCCGGCGGGACGAGCCAGCGGACGGCGCCGGTGGAGCGTCCCGGGTAGGGGACGACGATCCAGGTGCCGTTGCCGGCGCCTCGGATCCCGGTGCCGATCCAGCGCGCGGCCGTGCCCGGGGGCACGAAGAAGCCCATGCGGTTGTCCGCGAAGTCGGCCAGCACCGGTCCGGGCAGGTCGAGGATGCGGGTGAGGATGTCGAGCGTCGGATAGCCGAGGTCGCCCGGCAGGATGAGGACGTCCCACGCCTTGCCGGCGGGCAGCAGCGCGACCCCGAGGGGGTTGCGCTCCCACTCCCAGCGGCAGGCGTCGGGGTCGGGCGCGACGGATGCCAGCCATTCGACCGCGGTCTTGGCCCCAGTCATGGATGGACCTCCCTTTCTGTTCGTCGACGCGGTCGCGTCACCAGGGAGAGAGGGAGGTTGTCCGGGAAGCATTACGCGGGTTCGGCGGGTGATCCGGAGTGAACCGGATCACACCCCTCCTGTCGCGCCCTCGCGCTGTCCGGTTCTCGGCCCGCAGGGAGGGCTTTTCGCGCCCCGCACACGCGTCCCGCGCACGCCCGTGCCCACCGGGCGAGCGCATCGCGGTCCCGGGGCGAACACTTCGGGCGGAAACGGCACCGGCCCCTCCCGAACGACGGCCACCGCCCTACGCCACCCGGCCCCGGCGTGCCGTACCGCAGCGGGCCGGGCGGCGCCCAGGCGGACGCCGGTCGCCTCGCCCCACGCGTGCGTGAAGTACGCCCCCGCCGTTGAGGGAGCGCGGGCGCCGGGAGGTCGGCGTACGCGCGCGTGGGGCCGTCGTACTCGGCGCGGGTGGATCCGCCGTAGAAACGGCCCGCCCGGCAGGGCGCGTTTGTCGGGGGCGGGACGGGAAAGAGCTACGCCTTTTGCCGGTTGCGGCGTTTTCCGACGAGCATCGAGATCAGCACCAGCAGGACGGCGACGAGGAACATCGCCGTGCCGATGACGTTGATCTGCACGGGCGTGCCGCGCTGCGCGGAGCCCCAGACGAACATCGGGAAGGTGACGGTGGAACCGGAGTTGAAATTGGTGATGATGAAATCGTCGAAGGAGAGCGCGAAGGCGAGGAGCGCGCCGGCGGCGATTCCGGGGGCGGCGATGGGCAGGGTGACGCGCAGGAATGTCTGCACGGGTCCGGCGTAGAGGTCGCGGGCGGCTTCTTCGAGGCGCGGGTCCATCGACAGGACGCGCGCTTTGACGGCCGTCACGACGAAGCTGAGGCAGAACATGACGTGGGCGATGAGGATCGTCCAGAAGCCCAGCTGGGCACCCATGTTGAGGAACAGGGTGAGCAGCGAGGCCGCCATGACGACCTCGGGCATCGCCATCGGCAGGAAGATCAACGAGTTGACGGCGCCGCGCGCGCGGAAGCGGTAGCGGACCAGCGCGAAGGCGATCATCGTGCCGAGCACGGTCGCGCCGAGGGTCGCCCAGAACGCGATCTGGAGGCTGACCGAGAGCGATCCGCACATTCCGGCGACGCCGCAGGGGTCTTTCCAGGCGTCGAGGGAGAAATTCCGCCACTCGTAATTGAAGCGGCCTTTCGGTTTGTTGAAGGAGAAGACCGTGACGACCACGTTGGGCAGCAGCAGATAAGCGAGTGTGCACAATCCGGCGATGACGACGAAATGGCGCTTGAGCCAGGACATCTAGACCAGGTCCTCCGTCCCGGAGCGGCGTATGTAGAACGTGACCATGAGCAGGATCGCGGCCATGAGGAGGAAACTCAGCGCGGCGGCCGTCGGATAGTCGAGGACGCGCAGGAACTGCGTCTGGATGACGTTGCCGATCATGCGGGTGTCGGTCGAGCCGAGCAGTTCGGCGTTGACGTAGTCGCCGGACGCCGGGATGAACGTCAGCAGCGTCCCGGAGACCACTCCGGGCATCGACAGGGGGAAGGTGACCTTCCGGAACGTCGTCCAGGGGCGCGCGTACAGGTCGCCGGCGGCCTCGTGGAGGCGTCCGTCGATGCGTTCCAGGGACGTGTAGAGCGGCAGGATCATGAACGGCAGGAAGTTGTACGTCAGGCCGCAGACGACCGCCAGGGGCGTCGCGAGGACGCGGTCGCCCGCGGTCCAGCCGAGCCAGCTCGTGACGTCCAGGACGTGCAGGGCGCCGAGGGCGCCGACGACCGGGCCGCCGTCCGAGAGGATCGTCTTCCACGCGAGCGTGCGGATCAGGAAACTGGTGAAGAACGGCGCGATCACCAGGATCATGATCAGGGCCCGCCAGCGGCCCGCGCGGAACGCGATCAGGTAGGCCAGTGGGTAGCCCAGGACGAGGCACAGGGCGGTCGCGGCGGCGGCGTACAGGACGGAGCGCAGGAACTGGGGCCAGTACTCCTGGAGGGCGTCCCAGTAGGTCGCGAAGTGCCAGGTGACCCGGTAGCCCTCCTCCAGGGAGCCGGTCTGCACGGACGTCGACGCCTGGTAGACCATCGGCAGCGCGAAGAACACGAGCAGCCACAGGAGGCCGGGCAGCAGCAGCCAGTACGGCGTCCAGCGGCCCCTGCGGCGTACGCGTGCGGGCGCGGGCGCGGGTGCTTCCGGCTCGGCGAGGGTGGCCGCCATCAGACGACCGCCTCTTCCTCGGTGCCGGCGCCGATGTCCTGGGAGGCGTCCAGGCCGAAGGTGTGGGCCGGTGACCAGTGCAGGACGACCTCGGCGCCGGGGACGAGGCGGGCGTCCCGGTCGACGTTCTGGACGTAGACCGCGAACTCGGGGCAGACGGCCGTCCGGACGACGTACTGCGTGGACACGCCGATGAAGGCGGCGTCGACGATCGTGCCGCGCAGCCGGTTGCGGCCGTCCGGGACGTCGTTCTCCTCGTGCGCGTGCGCGAGGGCGACCTTTTCGGGGCGGACGCCGATCAGGACGCGGCTGCCGGCCGGGCAGCGGTCCCCGGGGAGGGCGAGGCGGCCGTCGCCGGCCTTGAGGACGACCTCTTCGCCGGTGCGGCTCTCGACCTCGCCCTCGATGAGGTTGGAGGTGCCGAGGAAGTTCGCGACGAACGTGGTGCGGGGGTTCTCGTACAGGTCCGCGGGCGCGCCGAGCTGTTCGACGCGGCCCGCGTTCATCACGGCGACCGTGTCGGCCATCGTCATGGCCTCCTCCTGGTCGTGTGTGACGTGCACGAAGGTGATGCCGACCTCGGTCTGGATGCGTTTGAGCTCCAGCTGCATCTGGCGGCGCAGCTTCAGGTCGAGGGCGCCCAGGGGTTCGTCCAGGAGGAGCACCTTGGGGTGGTTGATGAGCGCGCGGGCCACGGCGACGCGCTGCTGCTGGCCGCCGGAGAGCTGGTGGGGCCGTTTACGGGCCTGCTCGCCCAGCTGAACGAGTTCCAGCATGTCGCCGACCTGTTTCCGCACGCTCTTGATTCCACGCCGTCTGAGGCCGAATGCGACGTTCTCGAAGATGTCGAGGTGCGGGAAGAGGGCGTAGGACTGGAAGACGGTGTTGACGGGCCGCTTGTAGGGCGGCAGCCGGGTGACGTCCTGGTCGCCGAGGTGGACGGTGCCGCTGGTCGGTTCCTCCAGGCCGGCGATCATCCTGAGGGTCGTCGTCTTGCCGCAGCCGGACGCGCCCAGGAGCGCGAAGAACGAGCCCTGCGGGACGGTCAGGTCGAGCGGGTGGACGGCGGTGAAGGCGCCGTAGGTCTTGCCGATGCCGGCGAGGCGGACGTCGCCGCTGTGGTCTGTCATGGTCGTCACGCCCCCGTGAGCTTCGCGAACTTCGCTTCGAATGCGGTCTCCTCGCTCGCGCTGAGCGAGCGGAAGGAGTGCGACTTGGCCTGCATCGCCTTGTCCGGGATGATCAGCGGATTGTCGGCCGCGTCCGGGTCGATCCTCGCCAGCTCCTCCCGCACGCCGTCCACCGGGCAGACGTAGTTGATGTAGGCGGCGAGTCGCGCGGCCGGTCCCGGCTCGTAGTAGTAGTCGATGAGCCGTTCGGCGTTCGTCTTGTGGCGCGCCTTGTTGGGGATCAGCAGGTTGTCGCTGGACGTCATGTAGCCGCTGTCGGGGATGACGAAGTCGACGTCCGGGTTGTCCGCCTTGAGCTGGACGACGTCCCCGGCCCAGGCGATGCAGGCGGCGAGGTCGCCCTTGGGGAGGTCGGCGGTGTAGTCGTTGCCGGTGAAGCGGCGGATCTGGCCGCTGTCGGCGCCCTTCTGCAGGCGCGCGATGGCGGCGTCGTAGTCGTCGGCGGTGAACCTCGCCGGGTCCTTGCCCATGTCGAGGAGGGTCATGCCGACGCTGTCGCGCATCTCCGTGAGGAAGCCGACGCGGCCCTTCAGTCTGGGGTTGTCCAGGAGGTCGGAGACCGACGTCACCTCGACGCCGTCCAGGGCCTTCCGGTTGAACGCGATGACCGCCGAGATGCCCTGCCACGGGTAGGAGTACGCGCGCCCGGGGTCCCAGTCGGGGCTGCGGAACTGCTCCGAGAGGTTCGCGAAGGCGTGCGGCAGGTGGGACGCGTCCAGTTTCTGGACCCACCCCAGGCGGATCAGGCGGGCGGCCATCCAGTCGGTGAGGACGATCAGGTCGCGGCCGGTGTCCTGGCCCGCGGCGAGCTGCGGCTTGAGCTTGCCGAAGAACTCGCCGTTGTCGTTGATGTCCTCGGTGTACCGGACGGATATCCCGGTGCGCTTGGTGAACGCGTCGAGGGTGGGGTGGCGTCTGCCGCTGTCGTCGACGTCCATGTACTCGGTCCAGTTGGAGAAGCTGACGGTCTTCTCCTTGGCCGAGCGGTCGTCGGCGGACGCCCCTCCGGGGGTCTTCCCGGCGGCCGGGATGCCACAGGCGCCGAGTGTCCCGACGCCCCCGAGGGCCAGCGTGCCGCCCGCCGAGGCGCGCAGCAGGGACCGCCGGGTCAGCGCGGCCCTGCCGGTGCGCAGGCTGCGCCTCATGGCCGCGAGCTGGGCCGGTGACAGGCGGTCGTCGGGCTCGTACTGCTCCATGCGCGTGCTGCCCCTTCCGGACGGGATCGGTCGGCTCGGCGGCGCCGCGGGCGGCTTCTCAGCGGCCCGCGAACACCGTGCGGTGCCAGGGCTTCCGGGCGACCGCCGTGTTGTCGAACATGACGTGCTTGATCTGGGTGTACTCCTCGAACGAGTACGGTGACATGTCCTTGCCGTAGCCGGACTGCCGGTACCCCCCGTGGGGCATCTCGCTGACGATCGGGATGTGGTCGTTGACCCACACGCACCCCGCGCGCAGCTCCCGGGTGGCCCGGTTCGCCCGGAACACGTCCCTGGTCCACGCCGACGCGGCGAGGCCGTAGGGGGTGTCGTTGGCGAGGCCGATGCCCTCGTCGTCCTCGTCGAAGGGCAGGGCCACCAGGACGGGGCCGAAGATCTCGGACCGGACGATCTCGCTGTCCTGGGGGGCGTCCGCGATCAGGGTGGGGAGATAGTACGCGCCGTCCAGTCCCTTCGGGCAGGCTCCTCCGGTCACCACGCGTGCGTACGCGCGTGCCCGCTCGACGAAGCCCGCGACGCGGTCGCGGTGCGCGCGCGTGATCAGCGGTCCGAGGTCGGTGCCGGCCGCGAAGGGGTCGCCGAGGCGGACGCTGTCCATCAGCGCGGCCGTGCGCGCGACGAACGCGTCGTAGAGGGGCCGCTGTACGTACGCGCGCGTGGCGGCCGTGCAGTCCTGGCCGGCGTTGATCAGCGCGCCCGCGACGGCGCCCTGCGCGGCGGCCTCCAGGTCGGCGTCGTCGAACACGACGAAGGGGGCCTTGCCGCCGAGTTCCAGGTGGACGCGGGTGACCGTCTCGGCGGCTACGCGCGCGACGCGCTTGCCGACGGCCGTGGAGCCCGTGAACGACGTCATCGCGACGTCCGGGTGCGCGACCAGGTGCTCGCCGGCCTCCGTCCCGGTGCCGCTGACGACGTTCACGACGCCGTCCGGGATCCCGGCGTCCGTGGCGGCCCGCGCGAACATCAGCGCCGTCAGGGGGGTCAGCTCGGAGGGCTTCAGGACGATCGTGTTGCCCGCCGCGATCGCCGGGAGGATCTTCCACGCGGCCATCTGGAGCGGGTAGTTCCACGGGGCGATGGACCCGACGACGCCGATCGCCTCGCGGCGCACGTACGACGTGTGGTCCGCCGAGTACTCGCCCGCCGACTGGCCCTGGAGGTGCCTCGCCGCGCCCGCGAAGTACGCGGTGTTGTCGATCGTGCCGGGGACGTCGAACTCGCGCGTCAGCCGGAGGGGTTTGCCGCACTGCAGCGACTCCGCGCGCGCGAGGTCGTCCGCGTGGTCGGCCAGGGCCTCGGCGAGGCGGTGCAGGGCGTCGGAGCGGTCGCCCGGGGTGGCGCCGGACCAGGCGGGGAAGGCGGCGCGGGCGGCTGCCACGGCGGCGTCGACGTCCGCCGTGGAGGCGAGGGCGTAGGTGAGGACGGGGTCGTCCGTCGCCGGGTCGACGACGGTGTGGGTGTGCGGGGAGGTGCCGGGGGTGAGGCGGCCGGCGATGTACTGGGCGCCGGGGGCGAAACGTTCCGCTGCGGGGAAGTTGTCCTGCATGCCGCTCTCCGCATCCGTCGTGGGGCGTAGCTCTGGCCGGATTTGAGTGCCGATCCTGACAGAGGTATGGCACCCCAACAAGTGATTCCGTTGTTGCCTTTTGGTTACGCGACGGAATCTGTCGAGCGGACCGCACGGGTCGAGGGAAAAGCCCGGCCGGATTGTCGGTGGCGGCTGCGATGCTCGGGGCATGGAGAAGATCGATTCCCGGGAAACGCTCGTCCGGGCCCTCCGGGCGGGGGCCGAGGTCAAGTACCTCCACTTCTGGGGCCACCGGCCGCGCCCCGACGGGCGGATCGGTTCGGGCTGCCTCAGCCAGTGGTGGGAGTCCCCGTTCACCGTCGCCGGGGTCCGCTACCCGACCGCCGAGCACTGGATGATGGCCGAGAAGGCACGGCTGTTCGGTGATCCGGAGGCCGAGGCGCAGGTCCTCGCCGCCGACCACCCCTCCCTCGCGAAGCGCGCCGGCCGCCTCGTCCGCGGCTTCGACGACACCCTCTGGACGCGCGAACGGTTCCGGATCGTCGTCGAAGGCAGCATCCACAAGTTCCGCTCGGACCCCGCCCTCCGGGAGTTTCTGCTGGGGACCGGGGAGCGGGTCCTGGTCGAGGCGAGCCCGGTGGACGCGGTGTGGGGCATCGGGCTCGCGGCCCGGGACGCGGGAGCGGAGGATCCCGAGCGGTGGAAGGGGCTGAACCTGCTGGGGTTCGCGTTGATGGAGGCGCGGAGGCGGGTGCGGGAGGGGGGTGGGGCATAGGGGTTCCGGCGGGTCGGTTGTCGCGGGTCGCAGGTTCGCTGGTCGTGCCGGCGGACGGTCTGGCGGGCGGTCCGCAGGGCTCGACGCGCGGTCCGGTTCTTCCGGGCGGCCCTCGCAACCGCCGCTCCGCCGGGCGCGGGAGGGGACGAGAGGGCAGCGCCGTCCGTGCGCCTCGTTGCGTGGGTCCCGGTGGGGCCGGGACGGTTCCCGTCGCCGGGCTCGGTCCGCGCGAGGTGCGCGATCAGGCGCCAGGCGCGCCCCCGCCGTCGACCGTGCGGAGCGGCCTCGGGCCTCCGGCCGGCGGAACAGATCCGGGTCCGGCCCCGGGCGTGCTGCCCGCTGGACGGCACAAGTGTCCGCGTGCTTCAGGCTGCGACGGTCTCCCCGCTGGGCTCGGTCCGCGTGGCGCCCGCGGGCCCCGGCGCGTGGGGTGCCGGGGCGGGCCTGCGGGGGCTGCTCAGAGCGTGAACATCAGGATGCCCAGGGTCAGCGAGAGCAGGATGCCCGCGGTGCCGCAGATGATGCCGGCCAGGGCCTGGCCGCTGTTCGTGGCCTCGCCCCGGGTGGCCTTGCGGCGGCCGAGGATGCCGAGGACCACGCCCAGGACGCCCAGGATGAACGCCACAGGCCAGAGGCAGAAGCCCAGGGCCGCGAGGATGCCGGTGATCATCGCGGAGGTGCCCATGCCGTTGCTGGGGGCCGGCGGCCAGCCGTAGCCGTAGTAGGGCGGGGCGGGGGCTCCGGGGGGCTGTGTCCCCGGGCCGGGGATGCCGGGGGCGGGGCTGTACGCGGGCGGGTAGGCGTAGGGCGCCGGGTGGGCGTAAGGGGGCTGGCCGGGGCCGTCCGGGGCGATGGGGGGCGGGGGGACGGTGTCGGTGGGGGCCTGGGACGGGGGCGGGGCGTAGGGGTTCGGGGGGATCGGGGGCAGGTTGGGGGGTGGGTAGGCGCCGAGGGGGGTGTCGTGCTTCGGGGGTGCGAAGGGGTCCGCCCAGGGTTGGGGTGTCGTGTTCGGTGCCGGGGGCGTCGGGGTGCCCTCGTGGGCAGCGGGGGGCGCGGGGCTCTCGTGCTCGGCGCGCGCGTCGTCGCCGTCGGCAGCCGGGCTGTCGTCCCTCGCGCCCTCCGGGCCGTCGTCCCAGCCGTCCCGCGCGCCGTTCTGTGCGGGCACCGCGTCCCGAGGGCTCGTCGTCCCGTCGGTCGAACCTTTCCGCGTGTCGTCCGCCATGTGCCCGCCCCCCTCTCGATACGTCCCGCTCATGCTAAATCCCCACGCCTTTCCCCCATTCCCCGCCCTAGGATGACCCGGAGTAAACGATCAGCCGATCACCCGCGCCCGGGACGCCGTCCCGGCGGCGCCGTCCCGGAGGGACCTCATGAGCAACGCCGTACCCGTGCCCCACGACCTGCACGCCTTCATCGCGGGCCTGCCGAAGGCGGAACTGCATGTGCACCACGTGGGTTCCGCGTCCCCGAGGATCGTCTCGGAGCTGGCGGCACGGCACCCGGACTCGAAGGTCCCGACGGACCCGGAGGCCCTGGCGGACTACTTCAGCTTCACGGACTTCGCGCACTTCATCGAGGTGTACCTGTCGGTCGTGGACCTGATCCGCACCCCGGAGGACGTCCGCCTGCTGACGTACGAGGTCGCGCGGGAGCTGACCCGCCAGCAGGTGCGGTACGCGGAGCTGACGATCACGCCGTTCTCCTCGGTGCGGCGCGGCATCGACGCGCGCGCGTTCATGGACGCGATCGAGGACGCGCGCAAGGCGGCCGAGAAGGAGTTCGGCACCGTCCTGCGCTGGTGCTTCGACATCCCCGGCGAGGCCGGCCTGGAGGCGGCCGAGGAGACCGTGCGGCTCGCGACGGACGACCGGCTGCGCCCGGAGGGCCTGGTCTCGTTCGGCCTCGGCGGTCCGGAGATCGGCGTGCCCCGCCCGCAGTTCAAGCCGTACTTCGACCGGGCGATCGCCGCGGGCCTGCGCTCCGCCCCGCACGCAGGTGAGACGACCGGCCCCGGCACCGTCTGGGACGCCCTGACCTATCTGCGTGCTGAACGGATCGGCCACGGCACGAGTTCCGCCCAGGACGAGAAACTTCTCGCCCACCTCGCGGCCGAGCGGATCGCGCTGGAGGTCTGCCCGACGTCGAACATCGCCACGCGCGCGGTCGCGACCCTCGACGAGCACCCGATCAAGGAGTTCGTGCAGGCCGGCGTGCTGGTCACGATCAACTCGGACGACCCGCCGATGTTCGGCACGGACCTCAACAACGAGTACGCCGTCGCCGCCCGCCTCCTCGGCCTCGACGAGCGCGGCGTCGCCGGCCTCGCGAAGAACGCCGTGGAGGCGTCCTTCCTCGACGGCGCAGGCAAGACGCGCCTCAAGGCCGAGATCGACACGTACACCGAGGTCCGGCTCGCGCCGTGACAATGGCCGTATGCAGACCCTGACGGCCGTGGCCCACCGCGGCGACCCCTACCGCTTCCGCGAGAACACCCTCGACTCGCTGCGGTCCGCGCTCTCCCGGGGCGCGGACGCGGTCGAGATCGACGTACGGCTGACGCGGGACGGCGCGCCGGTCCTCCTGCACGACGAGACGCTGAAACGCCTCTGGGAGGTTGACCGGCCCCTGGGGTCGCTGTCGGCGGCGGAGGTGCGCGGCCTGACGGACGGCGGCGTGCCGACGCTGGCGGAGGCGCTGGAGGCGACGGCGGGCGCGCGCGTGATGGTCGATCTGCCGGGCACGCGCGATGTCCGGGTCGCCCGCCGGGTCGTCGACGCCGTCCGGGAGGCGGGGGCGGCGGACCGGGTGTACTACTGCGCGGACGCGCGCGCGATGCTCGCGGTCCGCGCGGCCGACCCGTCGGCCGAGATCGCCCTCACGCACACCTCCCTCGCGCCGGTCCGTCCCACGCTCCTCGACGCGATCCGGCCGCGCTGGCTCAACTACCGCTTCTCCCTGGTCGACCGGCCGCTGGCCGAGCGCGTCCACCGGGGCGGCCACCTGCTGTCCGTCTGGACCCCCGACACCGCGCGCTCGCTGCGGCGGCTCATCGGGCTGGGGGTGGACTCGATCACCACCAACCGGATCGACCTGCTGCACGGGCTGAGAGACGGCGCGTAGCGCGTCACGGGCCGCTACAGGGACGAGCGCTGCGGCACGGTCGCCGGGTCGTCCGGCCTGCTCCTCGTGACGTACTGGGGCACCGGCGTGTCGTCGCCGCCGGTGTCGCGGACGAGGCCGTAGCGGATGACGCCCTGGGGCGGGCCCGTCCGGATGTCCTTCTCGATCTCCTCACGGCTCGTGGGGAAGACGATGACGCCGTAGTCGGCGCCGCGCTCGTTGACCGTGAGGGTGACGGCTCCGTCGAGGTAGAAGTACTCGTTCTGCCACATCTGCTGGGTGCCGTCGGGCAGGACGGCGTAGCCGATCGCGGGGCCGCCCATGCCGGTCGCGTAGCCGTCCGGCGCGCCCGCGAGCGGGTCGTCCATCCGGCGTCCGCCGCCGGAGGCGACGTGGAACAGCTTGCCCTCCAGGCCGGTCCAGCCGGGCATCACCAGCGCGCCCGCGCGGTATTTGGGCGAGATCTGCCAGCGCACGAGCACGTACCCCTGCCCGGTCAGCTCCACGTGGTCGCCCCGGTGCTGCATGACGGCCTTGGCGCCACCGCTGCTCACAACCCCGCGCGCGGGCCGTCGCGGGAGGCTGCCCGGCGGCTCGTCGGGGTCCGGCGCGCTGTCGACGGCGTCGACGACACTGCCGTACACAGCCGTCGGCGTGGCGCTCGGACTCGGCGTCGGGGAAGGGGAGTCGGCGGGGGCCGGGGCGCGCGGGGGCGGGACCACGGGGGCGGCGCTGGCCGTCGGGACGGTCTCGGCGCGGGCCGGCGGGTCGTCCGGGGTCCGCACGACGACGTAGGCACCGCCCGCGACCAGCGTCGCGCCCGCGGTCACCGCGACGGCCGGTTTGGTGAGCGCGCCGACGACCTTCGCCGACCAGCCGGCGCCGGCCGCCGCCACGGCCGTCTTCCCGCCGAGCACGAGCGACAGGGCGAAGCCGGCCGGGACGGGGACGAGGGCGATGCCGACGAGGAGCCGTTCGGCGGGGACGACGGGCTCGCGGGCGGTACCGCAGGAGGCGCAGCCCCTGATGTGCCGGGCGAGCCGCTTGCGCCACACGGAGTCGGGGCGGCCGTGCCAGCGGGCGGTCAGCTCCCGGAGGCCGGGGCACGCGCCCGCGAGCGCGCGGACGATCCCCCGCGAAACCTCCAGGCGTTCCTTCACGCGCTGGACCCGGACGGCGGCGTGCCGGCGGCTGATGCCGACGGCGGCGGCGAGTTCACGCCGGGTCAGTTCGCCGGAGACCTCCAGCCACCACAGGGACAGCAGGTGGCGGTCCTCGGGGTCCAGCCAGGGGACCGCCTCGGCCACTTCTCTTCGCTGGCCCGCCAACTGGAGCTTCAGGACGGTCAGTTCGGCGAAGTCGGCCGCTTCGTGCGGGGCGCTGTCGTTCTCGTCCAGCCTCGCCGGTGCCGTGCGGCGGCGGGCTCTGTCGCGGATCTGGCGCATCGCGATCGCCACGAGCCAGGAGCGGAAGCTGTCCGGGTCCCTGAGGGAGGGCAGGTTGCCGACGGCTCTCAGCATCGTCTCCTGGACGACGTCGTCGACGTCCGCGTGGCCGTTCAGGGCTCTGCCGACGATGTTGTAGACGAGGGGGAGCCAGCCCTGGACCAGGGCGTCGAGGGCCCGGCGGTCGCCGGACTGGGCGGCTCGGACGAGGGTGGGCCAGTGGGGGGCGGGGCGGCGGGCCGCTTCCATCTGCATACCTGCACCTTTTCAGCCAGGGGTGGGCTGTCGGCAATGTCGGGGATCACAGGTGGGGACGGGGTGAGGGCGGCGGGGATAACAGTTTTTCGGAGGCTGGCGGTGAGTCGGGGTCGGCTGGGAGTCGGAAGCCAGCGGGGGTGGCCGTTCGGCTTAGCCCGTTCGGGTGGGGCGGGGAGGGGTTAGGGCGGTGCTGGGGAGGCTTTCAGGGGGGGGGATCCCTGAGAAATCTGCGGGGTGTCGGGGCGGTCGGGTCAGGGGTGGCTCGGGGGTGGGACTGGCCATGTGGCCGATACGGGGGATCTTGTCCGGGACAGACGATGGTCGCGTCACATTCGGCACCTCGCCATCGGGAGTGTTCATGCGTCTTCGTCGTCGTACGGCCGTCCTCACCGCGTCGCTCGCCCTCGCGCTGGCCGCGGGCCCGCTCGCGGGTCCGGTGTTCGCGGCCCCTGGGGCGACGGGGTCGGGCTCGGCCGCTTCGGGGGCGCCGACCGGATCGGGTGCGCCGGACGCGGTGGCGTTGGCGGCGGCGATCGCCGGGTTGCCGGACGGGGACGCGACGGCCGCGCTGGTGCGGGTCGGGGGGACGGGCGGGGTGTGGCAAGGGAGTTCGGGTGTGCACGACGTGGCGATCGGGAGGCCGGCCGATCCGGACGCGCGGTTCCGGGCCGGGTCGGTGACGAAGGTGGTGACGGCGGCGACGGTCCTGCGGCTCGCGGCGGAGGGGAAGGTGGACCTGGGGGCGCCGGTGCGGCGGTATCTGCCGGGGCTGCTCGGGCGGGAGTTCAGGGCGGTCACCGTCCGGCAGTTGCTCAACCACACCTCGGGCATCCAGCCGGGCCGGGAATCCGGCGGCACGTTCGAGGAGCAGTACGCCCACCGCTACGACACGCTGACGCCCCGGGAGGTCGTGGCCTCGGCGGTGGCGAAGGGGCCGGAGTTCTGCCCCGGCACCCGGCAGCACTACCTCAACATCAACTACACGATCCTGGGCCTGCTGATCGAGAAGGTCACCGGCCGCCCGTACGCCACCGAGGCCACCCGGCTCGTGCTGGCCCCCGCCGGGATGCGGGACACCTCCTTCCCCGGCACCGACCCCCGGATCACCGGCCCGCACAACCACGGCTACCAGGCGGTGAAGCGGGCCGACGGGACGACGGAGCTGGTGGACGTCACGGAGTGGAACCAGGCGGACCGCGCCGCGGCCGGCGACATGATCTCGACGACGGCCGACCTGGAGCGGCTGATCGCCTCCCTGTTCCGGGGGCGGATCGTCCCCGGCCCGCAGTTGCGGGAGATGTTCACGGTCCCGGCGGGGATACCCGGCGCCACCTACAGCGCCGGGCTCCAGCGGGGTGAGGTCGACGGGCAGGTCTTCTGGCTCAAGACCGGTTCCCGGCCCGGTTACATCGCCATCGCGGGAGCGACCCGTGACCTCTCGCGGACGCTGGTCTATTCGGTGAACGCGACCGACGCGAAGGGGAGGGACATGAATCCGGTGGCCGAGCGGATCGTCGGGGCCGCGGTCCGGTGAGGGGCGGGAAACGGGGTGCGGGGTGCGCTTTCCTCATACCCCGCCGGGGTATAGGATCGAAGTCCCATACCCCCCTAGGGTATATCCCCCGAGAGGCAGAACAGGGAGCCCGTCATGACCCCACTGCAGAAGATCGGCGCTTTCGGCGCCGCGCTCGCCGCGTCGTTCGGGGCCGCGTACGGGGTGGGCACGCTGGTCGGCCCGTTCGACAGCGGAACGGACACGGAACAGGCCGCGCACCGGAGCACGGACCACCAGGACACCGGGCCCGCAAAGGACACCGCGACCGACGGCTCCCACGAGAGCGGCGCCCACGAAGACCCCGGCACCGAAGGCACCACCGGCACCAGCACCGCCGCCGACACCCCCGCCGGCCTCCAGGTCACCGAAGCCGGCTACACGCTCGACCTGGAGACCAAGGCCCTCGCCGAGGACACCCCCGCCGCGCTCAGGTTCGTCGTCCGGGAGGCGGACGGTACCCCGGTGACGTCGTACCGGACCGAGCACGACAAGGAGCTGCACCTGATCGTCGCGTCGAGGGACCTGACCCAGTACCGGCACCTGCACCCGACGAGGTCGGCGGACGGCACCTGGAGCACGCCGGTGACACTGCCGGACGCCGGGAGCTACCGGGTCTTCGCGGACTTCACGCCGACGAAGGGCCGGCAGAACCTCACCCTGGGCTCGGACCTCACGGTCACGGGCGCGTACGCGGACAGGTCGGTGCCGGAGCCGGCGGCCACGGCGACGGTCGACGGGTACACCGTCACGCTGGACGGCGGCCTCACGGCCGGGAAGGACAGCGAACTGCGGTTCACGGTACGGAAGGAGGGCCGGCCCGTGGAGCTGGAGCCGTACCTCGGGGCGAACGGGCACCTCGTCGCGCTGAGGGCCGACGACCTCGCGTACCTGCACGTGCACCCGCACGACAGCGCGGCGAGGGCGACGGACGTCGCGTTCACGGCGGACGTCCCGAGCGCGGGGGCCTACCGGCTGTTCCTGGACTTCAAGGCGGACGGCAAGGTGCGGACGGCGGCGTTCACGGCGGACACGGACCGGCACACCCACGGATGACCGCGACTTGGCCGTCCTGACCAGGTTTTGAGGGGGCGCAAGGTCGTCCATGGGGAGCCGTTGAACCCCTACTGACCTGCGAAGACAGCGCGTTGACAGGGGATTCGGCGGGCTTGTAGGACGTGTGGGTCAGGCTCCTCCACAGGTCTTCCCCAAGGACGATCGTGCCCCTTTCTCCCCGCGTCCGCGCACTGCGCGCGACGCGTCTCACAGGTGTCCCCGCCGCGGCGGCGGCCCTCTGTCTGGCCGTCGCGGGCAGCGCGTCGGCGTGCAGCATCCGGGACTTCTCCGCCTCCGCCGAGTGCGGCGCGGACGGTCACGGCTTCATCCGCGTCACGGACGTGGACCCGACCGGCACCCCGGCGACCGTCTCGGTGCAGGTCAAGCTCTCGATGCCGGACGACCAGTACCGCGACATCGGCAGCCGGACGATCGAGCGTTCCGGCGCGCAGGGCACGAGCGTCGACATCCCGGTCGACTGGACGCCGGACTGGACGTACAAGGTCCACGTCAAGGCGGGCGCCTACGTCGACGAGGACATCACGCCGATGCTGACGACCCCGTCGAGGGCGTGCCCGGCCTGGTACCCCTCGCCGAGCCCGACCCCGTCGGCCTCGGACACGCCGTCCACCGCACCGTCCACCGCACCCGCGCACGCGCCCGCCCCCGGGGACTCGCCGTCCCCCACCCCCTCCGACTCCGGCTCCACCCCCGCGAGCAACGCCCCCGCCCCGGCCGGTGGTTCGACCCACCTCGCCGAGACCGGCGCCGGCTCGTACACCGCCCCGGTCGCCGGCATCGCCGTCGGCATGGTCGTCGTCGGCGCGGGCACGGTCTTCGCGCTGCGCCGCCGCAAGGCCGCCGCCGGCGACTGATCCGCGTCCGCCAAAGGCCACGGCTCCCCCGAAAACCGTCGCTTCCCGAAAGCCCGTCGCTTCCCGAAGGCCCGCAGCTCCCCCTGCGGGCCTTCCGCGCGCTCCAGTCAGCTTTCCGCGCCCCAGTCGGTTTTCGACCATAGCCGGTCCGAAATGGACCGGGACGTGCCGGTTTTCGGACCGTACGTTGAAGCGGGAGCCCACGGCTCCGGGCGGATTGCACGACGGAAGAACGGGAAGCGGCAAGGCGATGGTCCACGACACCTTTCACGACTGGCTCGCAGAGGCGGACAAGGTGGTGATCGCGGCCGGCGCCGGACTGAGCGCCGCCGCCGGGTACGACTACGGCGACGCCGCCCGCTTCCGGGAACTGCTGCCCGCCCTGTACCGGCTCGGGCTGCGCTCCCGCTATCTGCTGGGCGCGGCGCTGCCGCCGGACATGATGTGGGGCTACTGGGCGGTCCACATCACCGACATCCGCCACGGCACCGAGCCCAACCCCCTCTACCGTCGGCTGCGCGCACTCGTCGGCGAGCGCGACCACTGGGTGGTGACCTCCAACGTCGACGGCCTCTTCGCCCGCAACGGCTTCGACGCCGGGCGGGTGTTCACGCCCCAGGGCGACTACGGGTTCCTCCAGTGCACGACGCCGTGCACGCGCCGGACGTGGCCGAGCGCGCCGTTCCTCCAACGGGTCCTCGCCGCGTACGACCGTGAGAGCGGACGGGTACGCGACCCCGGCGCGCTGCCGGTCTGCCCGAACTGCGGGGGCGACCTCTTCCCCAACGTCCGGGTGGGCCCGGAGTTCGTGGACGACGCGTTCATGCCGACCGGTGGACGAATGGCAAAATGGCTGAGCCAATTCCAAGTGGCTGAGCCACTCGTCCACTCAGCCACTGCTCCACTCAGCCAATCAGCCACCCAGCCACTCGTCCGCGCGGCCACCGCTCCGCTCACTGGCCCAGCCACTACTCCACTCGACCACTCAGCCACCGCACCACCCGCCGGTTCAGCCACCACACCACTCACTGGCTCAGCCACTCAGCCACCCACCCGCTCGGCCACCGCACCACTCACTGGCCCAGCCACTACTCCACTCACCCACACAGCCACCACTCCACCCGCTGGCTCAGCCACCACACCACCCACCCCCTCACCCACCACCCCCCTCCCCCTCCTCGTCATAGAAATCGGCGCCGGTTTCAACACCCCCGGCGTCATCCGCCTCCCCATGGAGAACCTCGTGCGACACACCCCCGGCGCCCGCCTGGTCCGTATCAACCCGGACCACCCCGCGACCCCCGAGGACCTGGCGGGAAGAGCGCTGTCCGTGCCGGTGCGGGCGGACGAGTTCCTGGCGACCTGAGATGCCCGACTACCCCCCGACCCCGCCCACTTTCCTCACCCCGAGGAGCGGGCCGAGGGTCCTGCCGCTCGCGGCGTACCGGGACGCCGTCGACCTGGACACCCCGTTCCGCCCCACGGCCGCCCCCGCGCCGGCGGACCGCCTGGACGACCACGTCCGCGAGGCCCTGCGCCTCATGAACGCCGACCCGGCGATCGCCCGCCTCGGCCTGGCCCCCGGCTCCCTCCCGGAGCTGAAGGACCCGGCGACCGCCCGCCAGGTCCTGCGCGCCCTCCTGACGGTCCGGGACCCCGGCCCGCTCCCCGAGGGGACGGACGCGGAACTCGACGCCCTGCTCGGCGGCGAACGCCTCCTGCGCGAGACGACCGCCCCGGCCGGACTCCCCACGCCGGACGGCCGGACGTCGCTGTGGCGCGGCGACCTCACCACCCTCGCGGCGGACGCGATCGTGAACGCCGCGAACAGCGGCCTCCTCGGCTGCTTCCGCCCCCTGCACCCGTGCATCGACAACGCGATCCACTCCGCGGCGGGCCCCCGCCTGCGGGACGACTGCAAGGCGGTGTACGACGCGCAGGGCGCCCCCGAACCGACGGGCGTCGCGAAGGTCACGCGGGCCTACCACCTGCCGACGCGGTACGTGCTGCACACGGTCGGACCGGTGGTCCAGGGCCGCCCGGCGCCGAGCGACGCGCGGGCGCTGGCCTCGTCGTACCGCGCCTGCCTGGACCTCGCGGCCGAGCTGGACGACGTCCGCACGGTCGGCCTGTGCGCGGTGAGCACCGGCGTGTTCGGCTACCCCAAGGACGAGGCGGCCCCGCTCGCCGTCCACACGGTCACGGAATGGCTCGACGCGCACCCGGGCCGGTTCGACCGGGTGGTGTTCACGGTCTTCACCGAGGAGGACGAGAGGGCATACCGCCGGGTACTGGACGACTGACCCCCGGCGCACACAAAGGCCGCCCCCATACGACAATCACCTCGTACGACGACGGCCCACACCCCCCTTCGCGCCCCGCACCCCCCACTCCCCCCGCTAAAGCCCCGCCCCCGCTACACCCCCACCGGCTCCTGCGCCGGCGCCTCACCCGCCCGCCGGCTCAGCCCCTCCCCCTCGACATCCACCGTCGGCAACACCCGCCCCAGCCACCGCGGCAACCACCACGCCCGGTCCCCCAGCAGCGCGAGCACCGCCGGGACGATCGCCATGCGGACGATGAACGCGTCGAGGAGATCGGGGTCGTCGGTGCCGCGCAGGATGCCGACGGTGGCCCGCAGCTCCAGGAGCGCGGAGGATGTCGTGCCGGCGAGTTCACCGAGGATCTTCTGGGCCTGTTCGGGGTGGGTGCGGGCGAGGTGGGCGGCGGTGCCGGCCTGCGCGTTGGCGACGGCCATGTGGTGGGCGACGGCGTCGTGGAGTTCGCGGGCGATGCGCATCCGTTCCTCGGTGCCCCTGAGCCTGGCCTCCCCCTCCCGGGTGCGTTCCGCGTGCGCGGCCCTGGCCTGCACGGATTCGAGGTAGGCGCGGCGCAGCCGGGAGCGGGAGCCGACGGCGACGGGGAACATCAGCCACAGGGGGATGCCGACGGTCTTGAGGAGGAACAGGTCCCAGCCGGGGTCGACGGAGGGCGGTGACCGCGAGGACGGCCGAGGTGCCCCAGCCGTAGGCGCGGCTGGTGCGGTGGTCGGTGACGCCGGCCAGCCAGTCCAGGGCGGCCATGACGGGAGACGATCGCGAGCACGTCCGGGGTCCAGTTGTCCGGGGGCTCGGTGCCGTTGGCGCTGACGGACGCGCCGAACAGGACGCACGCGTACAGCGCCACGACCGTCAACACGTCCACGGTGCGCGGATGCGGTTCCGCGTAGCGCTCCAGGCTGAAGGAGGAGGAGGGGGTACCGCGTCCGCGGTATGCCGGTGAGGGCGCCCGGCGTGCACCGGGCGCCCGGGGGCTCAGGCGTCCAGGGACGTCATGACGTGCTTGATCCGCGTGTAGTCCTCGAACCCGTAGCCCGAGAGGTCCTTGCCGTAGCCGGACTTCTTGAACCCGCCGTGCGGCATCTCGGCGACCAGCGGGATGTGCGTGTTGATCCACACGCACCCGAAGTCGAGCCGCTTGGACATCCGCATGGCCCGCCCGTGGTCCTTGGTCCACACCGAGGAGGCGAGCGCGTAGTCGACGCCGTTGGCCCACTCGACGGCCTGGTCCTCGTCGGTGAAGGACTGGACGGTGATGACGGGCCCGAAGACCTCGTTCTGGATGATCTCGTCGTCCTGCTTCAGCCCGGAGACGACGGTCGGCGCGTAGAAGAAACCTTTCTCGCCGACCCGGTGCCCGCCGGCCTCGACCTTGGCGTGCGCGGGCAGCCGCTCGATGAACCCGGAGACCTGCGCGAGCTGGTTCGGGTTGTTGAGCGGCCCGAACAGCACGTCCTCGTCGTCCGGCTGCCCGGTCTTGGTGTCGGCGGCGGCCTTGGCGAGCGCGGCGACGAACTCGTCATGGATGGATTCCTGGACGAGGACCCGGGTGGCGGCCGTGCAGTCCTGCCCGGCGTTGAAGAACCCGGCGACGGAGATGTCCTCGACGGCCTTGGCGAGGTCGGTGTCCTCGAAGACGACGACGGGGGCCTTGCCGCCCAGTTCCAGGTGGACCCGCTTGAGGTCCTTGGACGCGGACTCGGCGACGGACATGCCGGCCCGCACGGAGCCGGTGATGGAGGCCATGGCCGGGGTGGGGTGCTCGATCATGAGGCGCCCGGTGTCGCGGTCGCCGCAGACGACGTTGAAGACGCCGGGCGGCAGGATCGACCCTATGATCTCGGCCATGAGGACGGTCGAGGCGGGCGTCGTGTCGGACGGCTTCAGCACGACGGTGTTGCCCGCCGCGATGGCCGGCGCGAACTTCCAGACGGCCATCATCATCGGGTAGTTCCAGGGCGCGACCTGGGCGCAGACCCCGACCGGCTCGCGGCGGACGAAGGAGGTCATGCCGTCCATGTACTCGCCGGCCGAGCGGCCCTCCAGCATCCGCGCGGCGCCCGCGAAGAACCGGATCTGGTCCACCATGGGCGGGATCTCCTCGGTCCGGGTGAGCCCGATGGGCTTGCCCGTGTTCTCGACCTCGGTGGCGATCAAGTCCTCGGCGCGCTCCTCGAACGCGTCGGCGATCTTCAGCAGCGCGCGCTGCCGCTCGGCGGGCGTGGTGTCGCGCCAGCCGGGGAACGCGGCGGCGGCGGCGGCCATCGCGGCGTCGATGTCCTCCTGCCCGGACAGCGGGGCCGTCGCATAGGTCTCGCCGGTGACGGGGTTGACCACCTCGGTGGTCCGTCCGTCGGCGGCGTCACGGAACTCGCCGCCGATGTGGTTGCGCAGCCGACGCGGTTCGGTGCTCACGGCCGGATCCCTCCCAGGGTGCAGGTGTCCACTGACTGAGACACCACCCTAATCCGCCGTTCCGTTTCTTCAACACCCCGGATCCCGCCACACTTACGAAATCCGCAGATCCGAGCCTCCGTGACAACGGATTTCATCGAAACGGCCTTGCGATACGCACGAGACGTCATGCACAGTGGCCCCGTGGCCAACCGAAGCACCGACAAGCACCTCGACTCCGTCAGCCTGGCGATCATCGAACAGCTCCAGGAGGACGGCCGTCGCCCCTACGCGGCGATCGGCAAGGCCGTCGGCCTCTCCGAGGCGGCCGTGCGCCAGCGCGTGCAGAAGCTGCTCGACCAGGGTGTCATGCAGATCGTCGCGGTGACCGACCCCCTCACCGTCGGCTTCCGCCGCCAGGCGATGGTCGGCGTCCACGTCGAGGGCGACGTCGAGGCGGTGGCGGACGCGCTCACGGCCATGGACGAGTGCGAGTACGTGGTGATGACCGCAGGCTCCTTCGACCTGATGGTGGAGATCGTCTGCGAGGACGACGACCACCTCCTGGAGGTCATCAACCGCCGCATCCGGGCCGTCCCCGGCGTGCGCTCCACCGAGAGCTTCGTCTACCTGAAGCTCAAGAAGCAGACCTACATGTGGGGAACCCGATGACAGCGAAGGACCTCAGCAAGTCCGCGTACGACCACCTGTGGATGCACTTCACCCGCATGTCGTCGTACGAGAACGCCCCCGTCCCCACGATCGTCCGGGGCGAGGGCACCTACATCTACGACGACAAGGGCCGCCGCTACCTCGACGGCCTCGCGGGCCTGTTCGTCGTCCAGGCGGGCCACGGCCGTGCCGAGCTGGCCGAGACCGCCGCGAAGCAGGCGCGGGAGCTGGCGTTCTTCCCCGTGTGGTCGTACGCGCACCCGAAGGCGATCGAGCTGGCGGAACGTCTCGCCTCCGAGGCGCCGGGCGACCTGAACAAGGTGTTCTTCACGACCGGCGGCGGCGAGGCCGTCGAGACGGCGTGGAAGCTGGCCAAGCAGTACTTCAAGCTGACCGGGAAGCCCACCAAGCACAAGGTCATCTCGCGGACGGTCGCCTACCACGGCACCACTCACGGCGCCCTGTCCATCACCGGCCTGCCCCCGCTGCGCGCCCCCTTCGAACCCCTCGTCCCCGGCGCGCACAAGGTCCCCAACACCAACATCTACCGCGCCCCGATCCACGGCGACGACCCGGTGGCGTTCGGCCGCTGGGCCGCCGACCAGATCGAGCAGCAGATCCTCTTCGAGGGCCCGGACACCGTCGCCGCCGTCTTCCTGGAGCCCGTCCAGAACGCGGGCGGCTGCTTCCCGCCCCCGCCCGGCTACTTCCAGCGGGTGCGCGAGATCTGCGACCAGTACGACGTCCTGCTCGTCTCCGACGAGGTGATCTGCGCGTTCGGGCGGCTCGGGACGACGTTCGCGTGCGACAAGTTCGGCTACGTCCCGGACATGATCACCTGCGCGAAGGGCATGACCTCGGGCTACTCCCCGATCGGCGCCTGCGTCGTCTCCGACCGCCTCGCCGAGCCCTTCTACCGGGACGGCACCGCGTTCCTGCACGGCTACACCTTCGGCGGCCACCCCGTCTCCGCCGCCGTCGCCCTCGCCAACCTCGACCTGTTCGAGCGCGAGGGGCTGAACCAGCACGTCCTCGACCACGAGTCCGCGTTCCGCGCGACCCTGGAGAAGCTGCACGACCTCCCGATCGTCGGCGACGTCCGCGGCAACGGCTTCTTCTACGGCATCGAACTCGTCAAGGACAAGGCGACGAAGGAGTCCTTCGACGCCGACGAGACCGAGCGCGTCCTGTACGGCTTCCTCTCCAAGGCCCTCTTCGACAACGGCCTCTACTGTCGCGCCGACGACCGCGGCGACCCCGTCGTCCAGCTCGCCCCGCCCCTCATCGCCAACCAGGACACCTTCGACGAGATCGAGCAGATCCTGCGCACGACCCTGACGGATGCTTGGACGAAGCTCTGATCGTCTGATGTACGGCCCCGCGCGCGCCCGTCCGAGTGAGAATCGGCGCCGCGGGGCCGTGTGCTGTCCGGCATTCCAGGAACCCCTTGCCTAGCGTGCAGTGACCGATCGCCCTTGCTTTTCGTTCCCCCGGACGGGGGAAACGGCACGGGAACTACGGATCTGAACGAAGGTGTACGCCATGGAGGCCCCGCCGGACAACGACGTGCTCTGGGCACGCTCCCTGCACTTCACGCACCGCGACGGCACCCCCGGCCTCGGTGGTGTCTCGGTGGGTGTGCGCGAGGGGGAGATCCTCGCCGTCACCGGCCCGCGCGGCTGCGGCAAGACGACGCTGCTGCACTGTCTGTCGGGGCTCGCCCCGGCCCAGCGCGGCGAGGTCTGGTTCAACAGCGTCCCCGTCCACACGATGGGCCCGGTCGCCCGGGAACGGCTGCGCCGCGACCGCTTCGGCTGGATCGACCCGGCGCCGACGCTGGTGCCCGAACTGAACGTCTGGGAGAACGCGGCCCTGCCCCTCATGCTGCGCGGCACCAGCCGACGGCGCGCCAAGGCGGCGGCGCTGGAGTGGCTGGAACGCCTCGACGTCGGCGACAAGGCCCGCAGGAACCCCCGCGAGTTGACCCAGGCCGAGCGTCAACGGGTGTGCATCACACGGGCGTTGGCCCCGGCACCCGCGGTGCTCTTCGCGGACGAGCCGACGGCGCCCCTGCACCGCGCGGACCGCGCCCACGTGTTGCGCACGCTCACCACCGCCGCCCGCTCCCACGGCATCACCGTCGTCCTCGCGACCGGCGACCCGGAGACGACGGCGCTCGCCGACCGCACGGTGGCGATGCTGGACGGGCGCCGCGTCACCACCGTCCACCTCCCCCCGCCCGCCGACCCGGAAGGCCGCCCCGCGTGCTCGCTCTCCGCCTGACCCGAGCCGCCCACCCGGCAGTCCACGCACGCCGCCTGGCCGTGGCGGCGGCCTCGGCGGGCACGGGCTTCCTGCTCCTCTCCACGCTGGGCCACGCCCTGACCCACCCCGACTCGGCGGCGTCCTCGGCCCTGCGGCTGGCCTGGTGCGCGATCCCCCTCACCGCCACGGTCCACTTCGCGATGGCCGTCGCCCGCACCGACCCCGCGACCCGCCCCCGCCCCGGCCTCGCGGCGATCGGCCTCGGCCCGGCCCGCCTGATGGCCGTCTCGGCGACGACAACAGCCCTCTCCACCCTCCTCGGCTCCATGCTGGCCCTCCTGGTCTTCCTCCACCTCCGAGGCGACCTCACCGGCCTCCCCTTCGACGGCGCCGCCACCACCTTCCTCGCCGCCACCCACCCCCTCCCGCTGCCGGCCGCCCTGACCCTGCTCTCCCTGACCCCCCTGGCCTCCTCAGCAGCGGTCGCCCTGATGCTCCGCCCAAGAGACACCCAGGTAGCAGCCCACGCCACCCACCGAGCCTTCGGAGGCTTCACCAAGGCGCCGGGGAGAGAGACGTTCGGCTCGTACGGAAGATTCGGAGCCCGAGGGGGCAACAAACGAACCCCGCCGAATAACGCCTCTGCCGTAGCTGCGGGCAGTCGTGTCTCCCCCGAGTTCTTCGAGCAGGGGGTACCCCCAGGCGGCACGGGTGGGCGCAGCGGCACCCCGCCAGCGCGGGCGAGCGACAAGGCCCCCACCCCAGCCACGACGAAACCCGCAGACGCCCACACCCCAGCCCCCACCGAACCCGCACCCACCCCCACCCAGCCACCCCCCACAGCCCTCCCCTGGGGCGCAGCCACCCTCGCCGCGGGCCTCGCCGTGGAGGCGTACGCGGCCAGATCAGCCCCCACCACGGCCCTCCTGACGCTCCCGGCCGGCCTCCCGACGGGCCCGGCGGCGGTCCTCCTCGGCTGGACGCTGACCGCGGTGGGCCTGGCCCTGGCCGGCCCCGGCCTGACCCACCTCTGCGGCCGCCTCCTGCAGACGTTCCGCCCCGGCGCCCTGCGCCTCCTCGCGGGCAGGGGCCTGATGGAGGAGGCGTCGAGGATCGGCCGCCCCCTGGGCATCCTGTGCGCGGTGGTCTCCGGCGCGTACACGATGGCGACCCTGAACGGCGACAGACCCACGGGCCCCCTGTCCACCCTGGGCGCCCTCCTGGTGACCGGCTGCGCCCTCGGCACACTCCTGACCGCGGCGGTGGAGTCCCGCCAGCACCGTGCGGACACCACGGCGGCCCTCGTCCGCCTGGGCGCCCCCGCGGCCACCCTGCGCGGCGCGGCGGCCCTGCGCGCGGGCGCCCTGCTCCTCGTCTTCACCCCGCTGACCCTGACGGTGGCCCAGCTCGCCACCCTCCCCCTGGCCGCCTGAAAACATTCGTACGAAAAAAATCTCCGACGAGCGATGAGTTGTCACCGCCCCCGGCGTCTACCTCTTCGAAAGCAGCGAAACACACAGCGGAACGACACCACAGGAGACACCGACATGACCGCCCCCGCGTACCAGCAGATGATCTTCGTCAACCTCCCCGTCGCGGACCTGACGGCGTCGAAGGAGTTCTTCACCGGGCTGGGCTACTCGATCAACCCGCAGTTCAGCGACGACAACGCCGCCTCGGTGGTGATCAGCGACACGATCGTCGCGATGCTCCTGACGAAGCCGTTCTACTCGACCTTCACCTCGAAGGAGATCACGGACGCCACGAAGTCCAGCGAGGTCATCGTCGCGCTGAGTGCGGAGAACCGCGAGGCCGTCGACACCCTGGTGGACCGCGCGGTGTCCCTGGGCGCGACGGAGTCCCGCGACCCCCAGGACCACGGCTTCATGTACGGCAGGTCCTTCGACGACCTGGACGGCCACACCTGGGAGCTGATCTGGATGGACCCGTCGGCGATGGAAGGCTGAGCCTTCTGAATAGCATGGGCGGGTGCCCACAACACCCGCCCAGCCGTACGACGGCTCATCCGACCGCGAGATCGAGTCCCTGGCCGAGTTCGACGAGGTGATCGCGACCGCCGGGACCCTGGCCGGATACCGCGTCCAGGCAGTGGACCTGACGGCCCGTACGGACGCTCTGCTCCGCGCCGACACGACGGGCGCCGTCTTCCTCGGCTGCCCGATGACCCCGGAGGCGGACACCCGCGTCAGAGCGGCGGGCGCCCTGGTCTTCCCGCCGGTCCCCGGCCTCCCGTTCGACCCGTACCGAGGGCTCCTCTACACCCCGGACGAACTGTTCGACGGCTTGGCGGACGGCTACGGCTCGACCCCGGACGCGCGGACGTACTCGTGGTTCCAGGAGACGAAGGCCAACGGCGACATCTTCGCGTCGATGCTCCGCTCGGTGCACGACGACGCGGTCTCCGACGCCCTGGACGAACTCCTCGTCGGCGCACGGGTCGTCGGCGTGATGGGCGGCCACGCGATGGCGCGCGGCACCGAGGAGTACGCCGGTGCCGCGCGCCTCGGCCGTTCCCTGGCCCGCGCCGGTCTGACCGTCGCGACGGGCGGCGGACCGGGCGCGATGGAGGCGGCGAACCTGGGCGCGTACGCGGCCCCGTTCGAGGACGGCATGCTGGAGGAGGCGCTGCGACTCCTCGCGAAGGCACCGCTGTTCACGCCGTCGGTGACGGAGTGGGCGGCGGCGGCGTTCGAGGTGCGGTCCCGATTCCCGGACGGTGGGCCCTCGGTGGGGATCCCGACCTGGTTCTACGGCCACGAGCCGCCGAACGCGTTCGCCGCGCACACGGCGAAGTACTTCTCCAACGCCACCCGCGAGGACGGCCTGTTGGCGCGCTGCACGGCCGGTGTCGTCTTCCTGCCGGGCGCCGCCGGAACCGTCCAGGAGATCTTCGACAACTCGACGCCGAACTACTACGAGTCGCGGGGCGAGCCGAGGCCGATGGTGCTGGTGGACGAGGGGCACTGGACCCGGCGGCTGCCCGCGTGGCCGCTGCTGACGGCGCTGGCCGAGGGGAGGGCGATGGCGTCGCGGATCGTTCTGGTGGACCGGATCGAACAGGCCCCGGAGGCATTGAAACGCGCGGGTAATTAATAAGCAGGCAAAGCCGGGGGTCAAATGGGATGCGCGCATTGACACTCCTTATGGCGCGCTTATACACCTGTGAGCCTCAAGGGGATGCTGATGCGCCCCGACGGGGGCTCACTTCCCCTCCCACCCCCCGCAGTTGTGCCTCCCGCAAAGGACAAACGTGTCCATATCCCGCCGCACCGCCGCCCGTTCGGCCCGTATGCTCGGCGTCGCCGCCGCCTCGGCGGCCGTCGTGCTCTCCGCTTCGAGCAGCGCGCTCGCCTGCAACATCCGGGACTTCTCCGCCACCGCCGCCTGCGACGGCGACAAGGGCGTCATCACCGTCACCGACACGGACGCCACCGGGGTGACCGCCACCGTCTCCGTGTACCTGGAGAACAACGGCAGCGACCTCCGCAAGGTCGGGGAGCAGGAGGTGAAGGGCAGCCTGACCGGCACGACCATCACCTTCGCCGAGGACTGGCAGCCCGGCGCCGAGTACCGGGTCCGCGTCAAGGCCGGCACCCTGGTCGACGAGGACATCTCCCCGAACCTCACCACCCCCTCGAAGGCGTGCAAGCCCGAGGAGGAGTCCCCCGCCCCGTCGCCGTCCCCCTCGACGCCTCAGTCCTCGCCGAGCCCGAGCCCGTCGCCCGCCGGCTCCGCCCCGCAGCCGTCGCCCTCCCCCAGCGACGCCGGCGACACCCCGGTCACCCCCGTCGACAACGCCCCCACCCCGGCGGTCGGTGACTCCCACCTCGCCGAGACCGGCGCCAACTCCAACACCGGTCTCATCGCGGGCATCGCCGCGGCCCTGGTCGTGATCGGCGGCGGCGCGATCTTCTTCGGCATGCGCAGGAAGGGCGGCAGCAACCGCTGACGCCGCACGAGTCGACGGGCCCGCCGCTCAAGTGACGGGCCCGTCAGCCGTGTTGGCGTCACCCCATCTTCGCCCGCGCCAGCCAGTACTCCACCACCCGCCGCTCCCCGAGGACTTCGACGGCGTCCAGCGGCAGCCGTCGGCAGAACGCGAGCATCACGTCGGTGAGCGGCCCGCGCAGCACCACGTCCGCCCGCTCGTGCCCGCGCCGCCACGCGACCCCGCCGGGCCCCCACTCCACGATCCACTCGGCGCCGGGCACGTCGGTCGCGTGCAGGTGCAGACTCCCCCGCTCGCTCCCCCGCAGCTCCTCGGCCGCCGCGTGCGGCATGGCCCGCTGCACCCACACGACGATCTCCAGCCACTCGTCGAGCGTGTCGGCGGCCACCTCGGGCGCGACCGCGTACGGCCGGCCGGCCGCGAACGCCGCGTCGGCCCCGTGCACGGTCACCTCGTGCGCCATCCGCCGCGCCCAGAACCCGGCCTCCGGCCGGTCGGTCCACGACCACACCGGCGCCGTCGGCCCCGCCTCCCGCAGCGCGTCCACCACCCCGCGCCCGGTCTCCGCCAGCCACGCGCCGAGCGCCCCGCCGTCCCCCGCGAACTCCGGCGCCACCACATCGGGCAACCGCTCCCGGGCCCCGGCCCGCACCATCCGCTCCACCCACCCCAGCGCCTCACCCACATGCCGCAGCAACTTCTCCAGCGACCACTCCGGACAGGTCGGAACCACGGCCCCGAGATCCGCCCCGGACCGGGCCAGCGCCTCCAACTCCCCCACCCGGAGGCCGATCTCGTCGCAGTACCGGTCGTGCGAAAGAAGCGTCATGCCCTCACGCTAGGCCGTGTCGCCCCCGTCGAGAACGACCACGTCGGCCGCGTCGAACCCGACCCCGACGACGTCGCCCACCTCAGGCGCGTCCCGCAGCGCCACCGCCGCCTCCAGCCGGGGCGCGTCCCCCTCGGGCGCCAGCCGGACGGCGACATGGGTGCCCTTGAAGGTCCGTCCGACGACCGTGCAGCGCGGCCCCTCGCCGAGCCGCACCCCGGCCGGCCGCACCAGCACCGTCCGCTCCCCGCCCGCCGACCCGGCGGGCACCGGCACCTTCCCCCACGGCGTGAGCGCGGTCTCGCCCTCGACGGTCGCGGGGACGACGTTCTCGAACCCGAGGAACCGCGCGACGAACGCGTCGGCGGGCCGCTGCCACACCTCAAGGGGCGTACCGGACTGGGCGATCCGCCCGTCCCGCATCACCACGACCCGGTCGGCCAGCGCGAACGCCTCGCCCTGATCGTGCGTGACGGCGAGGACCGTCGTCCCCAACCGCCCGAACAGCTCCCGCAGTTCGACGACGAGGCGTTCGCGCAGCGAGCGGTCCAGTTGGCCCAACGGCTCGTCCAGCATGAGGAGTCGGGGCCTCGGCGCCAGCGCCCGCGCCAGCGCGACCCGCTGCTGCTCGCCCCCGGACAGCGCGGCCACGGCCCGCCCTCCGGCCCCGGGCAGCCCCACCAGCTCCAGCAACTCCCCCACCCTGGACGCCTGTTCACCCTTCGGCGCGCCATGCATCCGCAGCCCGAAGGCGACGTTCCCGGCGACGTCCCGCTGCGGGAACAACTGGTGGTCCTGGAACATCAGCCCCACCTCACGCCGGTGCACCGGCACCCCGCCCTGGTCCTTCCCCCCGAGCGACACCCGCCCGGCGTCGAGGGGTTGCAGCCCGGCGACCACCCGCAGCAGCGTCGACTTCCCGCTCCCGCTCGGCCCGAGCACACACACCACCTCGTGCTCGGCGACCGCAAGATCGACGGCGTCCAGCACGGCCCTCCCCCCGAACCGCACGGTCGCGCCTTCAAGCCTGAGCATCACAGCTCCCCGCTCCGCTCGGGGCGCAGCCGCTCCAGCACCAGCAGAGCCACCGCGCACACCACCATCAGGATCGTCGAAAGGGCCATCGCCTGCCCGTAGTTGAGTTCCCCGGCCCGCCCCAGCAGCCGCGCCACCGCGACCGGCAGCGTCGGGTTGTCGGGCCGCGCGATGAACACGGTCGCCCCGAACTCGCCCAGCGACACGGCGAACGCGAACCCGGCGGCGACGAGCAACGCCCGCCGCACCAAAGGCAGTTCGACCTCACGCCAGACCCGCCACGGCGACGCCCCGAGCACGGCCGCCGCCTCCCGCAACCGCTGGTCGACGGCCCGCAGCACCGGCAGCATCGTCCGCACCACGAACGGCACCCCCACCAACGCCTGCGCCAGCGGCACCAGGATCCAACTGCTCCTGAGGTCCAGCGGCGGCTCGTCCAGTGAGATCAGGAACCCGAACCCCACGGTCACCGCCGACACCCCGAGCGGCAGCATCAGCAGCGCGTCGAACCCCCGCACCAGCCGCCCCGCGTCACGCCGGGCCAGCGCGGCGGCGGCGAGTCCCCCGATCAGCACGGCGATCCCGGTCGCGACGACCGCGTACTCCAGGGAGTTGCCGATCGCCTCGATCGGCGGCACCAGGAACACGTTGCCCTCGTCGGACGTCAGCGCCCGGTAGTACGCGAAGTCCGTTCCCCCGAGCGAGCGCTGGACCAGCACCGCGAGCGGCAGCACCAGCAGCACCGCGATCGTCGTCAACACCCCGCCCAGCAGCGCCCACTGGCCCGCCCCGCGCGGCCTGCGGGCCGTCGTCGACGCGTCCACCAGCCGCAGCGCGCTCTCCCGGCGCCGCACGGTCCACGCGTGCACGGCGAGGATCGCGCCCACCGCGAGGAACTGGACGACCGTGAGGACGGCGGCCGTTGTGAGGTCGAAGATCTCGGACGTCTGCCGGTAGATCTCCACTTCGAGCGTCGAGAACGTCGGCCCGCCGAGGATCTGCACGACCCCGAAGGAGGTGAACGTGAACAGGAACACCATCAGCGCGGCGGCGGCGACGGCCGGCCCGAGCGCGGGCAGGGACACCGTCATGAAGGCTTTCAGCCTCGACGCCCCCAGCACCCGCGCCGCCTCCTCCTGCCGCGGGTCGAGCTGCGCCCACAGCCCGCCGACCGTCCGGACGACGACCGCGTAGTTGAAGAAGACGTGCGCCAGCAGGATCGCCCACACCGTCGTGTCCAGCCGGACGCCCCACAGCTCGTCGGTGAGCCCGCCGCGCCCGACCAGCGCCAGGAACGCCGTCCCGACGACGACCGTCGGCAGCACGAACGGGACGGTGACGACCGCGTGCAGGAGTCGGCGGCCCGGGAAGTCGAGGCGGGCGAAGACGTACGCGCCCGGCAGGGCGACCAGCAGCGTCAGGGCCGTCGAGGCGAGGGCCTGCCAGGTCGTGAACCACAGGACGTGCCGGATGTCGGACTGGGCGAGGACGTCCCCGAGGCGCCCGAGGTGCCAGGTCCCGCCGTCGTGCAGGCCGCGCAGCAGGATCGCGGCGACCGGGTAGGCGAAGAAGGTCCCGAAGAACGCCAGCGGCAGGGCCATCAGGCCCAGCCGGACTACTTGAGGACGAGAGAGGCCCACGTCTTGACCCAGTCGTCACGGTCGGCGGCGATCTTCGCCGGGGCCATGGTCTCGGGGGACTTCGCGGCGGGACCGTACTTCGTGAACTCCGCCGGCACCGCCGCGCCCTTCAGCACCGGGTACACGAACATGTTCAGCGGCATGTCCTGCTGGAACTCCTTGCCGATCAGGAAGTCGATCAGCGCCTTGCCGCCCGCCGTGTTCTTCGCGTTGCTGAGCAGGCCCGCGAACTCGACCTGCCGGAAGCAGGTGCCCGCCACGACCCCGGTCGGCGCCTCGGCCGGCTTCGGCTCCGCGAAGATCACCTCGGCGGGCGGGGAGGACGCGTACGACACGACGAGCGGCCGGTCCCCCTTCGCCTTCTTTCCGCCGGCCGACCCGGAGAACACCTCGTTGTACGCCTGGTCCCAGCCGTCGACGACCTCGACGCCGTTGGCCTTCAGCTTCTTCCAGTAGTCCTGCCAGCCTCCGTCGCCGTACTTCGCGGCCGTCCCGAGCAGGAAGCCGAGGCCCGGGGACGACGTCGAGACGTTCTCGGTGACCAGGAGGTTCTTGTACGCGGGCTTGACCAGGTCGTCGTAGGACGTCGGCGGGGCCAGCTTGCGGTCGGCGAAGTACTTCTTGTCGTAGTTGACGCAGACGTCGCCGTAGTCGACCGGCGTCACCCGGTGCTTGTCCGCGTCGAGCTGGAACTCCGTGCCGACCCGCGCGAGCCCCTTCGCCTCGTACGGCTGGAAGAGGCCGTTGTCCAGGGCGCGGGAGAGCAGGGTGTTGTCGACGCCGAAGAAGACGTCCCCCTGGGGGTTGTCCTTCGTCAGGATCGCCTTGTTGACGGCCTGCCCGGCGTCACCGTCGGTGAGGACCTTGACCTGGTATCCGGACGCCTTCTCGAAGGCGGCGAGGACGGGCTTGGAGACGGCCCACGAGCTGTGGCTGACGAGGGTGACGGTCTTGGAGCCCTCGGAGGACGCGGGCTGATCATCGGATGATCCACAGGCGGACAGCGCGACCAGGCCCAGGCCCACGACGACGGCGAAACACTTCTTCACGGTGACGACCGAACTTCCTACCCAGAATGACCTGGGCGAGGTTCAGAGGGTCTGCGGCCCGTTCGCCGCACTCTCAGCGCTGTGGCGCTCCCCTGTCGGATATATGAACGTACGACGACGAGCTTACCGTTCGGTAGCGGCGAGCTGTCCACACGCCCCGTCGATCTCCTGGCCCCGGGTGTCCCGGACGGTGACCGGCACGCCGTGCGCCGCGATCGCCTCCACGAACGCCTTCTCGTCCTCGGGCCGCGACGCGGTCCACTTCGAGCCCGGCGTCGGGTTCAGCGGGATCAGGTTGACGTGCACGGGCTTGCCGCGCAGCAGCCGTCCGAGCCGGTCACCCCGCCACGCCTGGTCGTTGATGTCCCGGATCAGCGCGTACTCGATCGACAGCCGGCGGCCCGACTTCTCGACGTACTCGAACCCGGCGTCCAGCACCTCGCGGACCTTCCAGCGGGTGTTGACGGGGACGAGGGTGTCGCGCAGTTCGTCGTCCGGGGCGTGCAGGGAGATCGCGAGGCGGCACTTGAAGCCCTCGTCCGCGAACCGGTGGATCGCCGGGACCAGGCCGACGGTCGACACGGTGATCCCGCGCTGCGAGAGCCCGAGCCCGTCGGGGTTCGGGTCGGTCAGCGCGCGGATCGCGCCGACGACGCGCTTGTAGTTGGCCAGCGGCTCGCCCATGCCCATGAACACGATGTTGGACAGCCGGGCAGGTCCCCCGGGGACCTCTCCGTCCCTCAGCGCCCGCATCCCGTCCACGATCTGGTGCACGATCTCGGCGGTCGACAGATTCCGGTCCAGCCCCGCCTGCCCCGTCGCGCAGAACGGGCAGTTCATCCCGCACCCCGCCTGTGAGCTGATACACATCGTCACCCGGTCCGGGTACCGCATCAGCACCGACTCGACGAGCGTCCCGTCGAACAACCGCCACAACGTCTTGCGCGTGGCCCCCTGGTCCGTCGACAGATGCCGCACCACACTCATCAGCTCAGGGAACAACGCCTCCTGAAGCTTCCCCCGAGACCCCGCCGGAATGTCCGTCCACTCCGCCGGATCATGCGCATACCGCGCGAAGTAGTGCTGCGAAAGCTGCTTCGCACGAAACGGCTTCTCCCCGATCTCCGCGACAACCTCTTTCCGCTCAGCAGGCGAAAGGTCGGCGAGATGCCGCGGCGGCTTCTTGGCTCCGCGGGGGGCGACGAACGTCAGCTCGCCGGGAACGGGACGCGCCACGGTCGGGAACTCCTCAAGACGACGGGGGCCCAGGAGACCTCACCGGACCACCCCCGCGAAACCGCGGGGACGAACGAACGGCCCGCAGCCTGATGCGACGAGCCCTTCCAGGGTACCCCGGCCCGTTCAGCTCCCGATGGCGTCGAGGAAGCCGTCGATCGCGTCGAACACCCGTTTGATGACGGACGCCTTCGCCCGGTGCCGCCAGCCGCAGTACCGCTTGCGCCTGCGGTACCAGCGCCGTCCGTCCTGCGGAACGGGCTCACCGCAGTACTCGCACGGCACCGGGTCGTACCGTCGTCGCCCCCACCCCATGCGCGGCACCCTACGCAAAGAGCCCCCGCCCCAAAAGGGCGAGGGCTCAGCGCATCGGACGGTCAGCCGGAGCCGACGAACAGGACCAGCAGCGACCAGACCACCGGCGCTGTCGGAAGCAGGGAGTCCAGCCGGTCCATGATGCCGCCGTGGCCCGGCAGCAGCGTGCCCATGTCCTTGATGCCGAGGTCGCGTTTGATCATCGACTCGCCGAGGTCGCCCAGGGTCGCGCTGGCGGCGACGGCGAGGCCGAGGAGGAGGCCCTGCCACCAGGTGCCGTCGGCGATGACGTACTGCATGAGCAGCGCGCCCGCGACCATGGCGAACGCGACCGCGCCGAGCAGCCCCTCGCGGGTCTTGCCGGGGCTGATGCGGGGGGCGAGCTTGCGCTTGCCGAAGCGCCAGCCGACGGCGTACGCGCCGGTGTCGCTGACGACCGTCAGCACCAGGAAGACCATCACGCGCCGGTGCCCGTCCTCGGCGGTGAGCATCAGCGCGACGAACGTCGCGAGGAACGGCACGTAGAACGCGGCGAAGACGCCCGCCGTGACGTCCTTGAGGTACCCCTCGGGAGGCTCCGTCATCCGCCAGACCAGCACCGCGAGCGCGGTGAGCGCCATGGCGACCCAGGCCCCCTCGGGCCCCCGGACATACCCGGCGACGACCATCGCGGCGCCGCCGACGGCGAGCGGCACGAGGGGCGCCTTGATCTCCTTGCGCTCCTGGAGCCTGCTGGTCAGCTCCCACAGGCCGACGACGACGGCGACCGCTATCACCCCGACGAACACGGCCTTGACGATGAACAGCGAGGCGACGATCACCGCCCCGAGCCCGACCCCGACCCCTATGGCCGCGCCCAGATCCCGCCCGGCGCTCTTCTTCTGCGGCGCGGGCTGCGGCGTCGGCTGCCGCTCGTCGGCCATGGGCTCCGGTTTCTGCGGCACCGCCGCCTGGGGCTGCGCCGACGGGTTCTCGTCGCGGAACAGGGGACCACCGCCCGCTGCGGTGGCCCTCCAGTCGTCATCCTGGTCTCCGCCATGAGCGGGTACGTCGGGCACGATGGGCATGGGGCGAGTCTGCTGCGCCTGCGGCGCATCGTACGCGGGACCCGCCGGAGCGCCCCCCCAATACCCGGCCTGTCCGGCCTGTGGCGGCGCCCCCCAGGAAGAGTCGTTCATCAGACTTCGAGCAGCTCCGCTTCTTTGTGCTTGAGCAGCTCGTCCACCTGGGCGACGTACTTCGCGGTCAGGTCGTCGAGTTCCTTCTCGGCGCGGCGGACCTCGTCCTCCCCGCTCTCCTTGTCCTTGACCAGCTTGTCGAGGGCGTCCTTGGCCTTGCGGCGCACGGAGCGGATGGAGACCCGGGAGTCCTCGGCCTTGCCCCGGGCGACCTTGATGTAGTCGCGGCGGCGCTCCTCGGTCAGCTCGGGGAACGTCACGCGGATGATGTTGCCGTCGTTGCTCGGGTTGACCCCGAGGTCCGAGTCACGGATCGCCTGCTCGATATTGCGCAGCGCCGTCTTGTCGAACGGGGTCACGACGGCCATGCGCGGCTCCGGCACGGAGAACGAGGCCAGCTGGTTGATCGGCGTCGGCGCACCGTAGTACTCGGCGACGATCTTGTTGAACATCGCCGGGTGCGCACGGCCGGTGCGGATCGCGGCGAAGTCCTCCTTGGCGACCACGACGGCCTTCTCCATCTTCTCCTCGGCTTCGAGGAGGGTCTCTTCGATCACCACTTGCTCCTGCGTGTCTTGAGTAGGCCCGGCTGCGGTTCCCTGTCGGTGGCGGCGGCCGGCTGCGTCGCGTCTTCTTCCTGCACGGTTCCCGACCGGCAGGACATTGTCCATCCCCCGGTCAGGCCCGGGTGTCCTGGTCACCCACCAGAGTGCCGATCTTCTCACCCTTGACGGCGCGCGCGATATTGCCCTCGGCCAGCAGCTCGAAGACGAGGATGGGCAGCTTGTTGTCGCGGCACAGCGTGATCGCGGTGGCGTCGGCGACCTTGAGGTCGCGGGTGATGACGTCGGCGTAGCCGAGCGCGTCGAACTTGACCGCGTCCGGGTTGGTCTTCGGGTCGGAGTCGTAGACGCCGTCCACACCGTTCTTGCCCATGAGCAGCGCCTCGGCGTCGATCTCCAGGGCGCGCTGGGCGGCCGTGGTGTCGGTGGAGAAGTAGGGCATGCCCATACCGGCGCCGAAGATGACGACGCGGCCCTTCTCCAGGTGGCGCACGGCGCGCAGCGGGATGTACGGCTCGGCGACCTGGCCCATGGTGATGGCGGTCTGCACCCGGGAGTCGATGCCCTCCTTCTCCAGGAAGTCCTGGAGGGCGAGGCAGTTCATGACGGTGCCGAGCATGCCCATGTAGTCCGAGCGGGCCCGGTCCATGCCGCGGACCTGGAGCTCGGCGCCCCGGAAGAAGTTGCCGCCGCCGATGACGATGGCGATCTGGGCGCCGTCGCGGACGACGGCGGCGATCTCCCGGGCCATCTTGTGCACCACGTCGGGGTCCACACCCAGGCCCCCGCCACCGGCGAACGCCTCTCCGGACAGCTTCAGCAGAAACCGGCCGCGTACTTTGCCGTCGTCGCTCTTCGGTGTGGTGGTCATGGGTGTTCCCGCCTCTTTCACGTGGTGCACATACGAAGAAGGCCACTGCCGGTGGGGTGTGTTCGCAACCCGTGCGCGGCAATGGCCTCCTCGTCAGATCCGCTGTCGTCCGTGACGCGCACCCGACTTTATAGCGGCCGGGCGCTTGCCGAGGTACGGACTCAGATGCCGACCTTGATGCGCGTGAAGCGCTTCAGGGTGACACCGGCCTCGTCCAGGACCTTCTGGACGGACTTCTTGTTGTCCAGGGCGTAGGGCTGGCCCAGGAGCGTGGCGTCCTTGAAGAAGCCGTTGAGGCGACCCTCGACGATCTTCGGCAGGGCGGCCTCGGGCTTGCCCTCGGCGCGGGTGGTCTCCTCGGCGACGCGGCGCTCGGTCTCGACGACCTCGGCCGGGACGTCCTCCTTGGCGAGGTACTTCGGCGCGAAGGCGGCGATGTGCTGGGCGACGCCCTTGGCGACCTCGGCGCTCGGCTTGTCCAGCTCGACGAGGACACCGATCTGCGGGGGCAGGTCGGGCATCGTGCGGTGCATGTACGCGAAGACGAAGCCGTCGCCGTACTGCGCGAAGCGGTCGAGGACGATCTTCTCGCCGAGGTTGGCGTTGGCCTCGTCGACGAACGCCTGGACGGTCTTGCCGGCCTCGATCTCGGAGCCGAGGAGGGCGTCGAGGTCGGCCGGGGAGGTCGCGACGATGTGCTCGGCGATCTGCTGGGCGACGGCCTGGAACTTCTCGCCCTTGGCGACGAAGTCGGTCTCGCACTTCAGCTCGACGAGAACGCCGGAGCTGTTGTCGTCGGCGATGATCGAGACGACGGCGCCGTTCTCGGCGGAGCGGCCCTCGCGCTTGGCGACGCCCTTCTGGCCCTTGATGCGCAGCGCCTCGACGGCCTTCTCGACGTTGCCGTCGGCCTCGTCCAGGGCCTTCTTGCAGTCCATCATGCCGGCACCGGTGAGCTCGCGGAGCTTCTTGACGTCGGCGGCGGTGTAGTTCGCCATGAGTCGTTAAGTCTTTCTCGAAGTCTGGAAGATCTGCCCGGTCCACGATCCCCACGTGTGGGTGCGGTTCGTGGACCTATGGGTGAACGGCGGGGGCGGCTCGGATGTCGCCGCCCCCGCCGTCAACGCTGACGGTGGCGGGTCAGGCCTGCTCGGCCTCGGCGGCCGGAGCCTCGGCGGCGGGGGCCTCGGCCTCGGCGGCCGGGGTCTCCTCGGCGGGGGCCTCGGCAGCGGGGGCCTCAGCGGCGGCCGGAGCCTCGTCGGCCTTCTTCTCACCCTCGAGCAGGTCGCGCTCCCACTCGGCGAGGGGCTCGCCGGCGGCCTTCTCACCCTTGTCGCCGGTGTTGACGCCGGAACGGGAGATCAGGCCCTCGGCGACGGCGTCGGCGATGACGCGGGTGAGCAGGGTGACGGAGCGGATCGCGTCGTCGTTGCCCGGGATCTTGTAGTCGACCTCGTCGGGGTCGCAGTTCGTGTCGAGGATGGCGACGACCGGGATGTTCAGCTTCCGGGCCTCGCCGACCGCGATGTGCTCCTTCTTGGTGTCCACGATCCAGACGGCGCTGGGAACCTTGGACATCTCGCGGATACCGCCGAGGGTCTTCTCCAGCTTGGCCTTCTCGCGCGACAGCACGAGGAGTTCCTTCTTGGTGAGACCGGACGCGGCGACGTCCTCGAAGTCGATCTGCTCAAGCTCCTTGAGGCGCTGCAGACGCTTGTAGACGGTCGAGAAGTTGGTGAGCATGCCGCCCAGCCAGCGCTGGTTGACGTAGGGCATGCCGACGCGGGACGCCTGCTCGGCGATGGCCTCCTGCGCCTGCTTCTTCGTGCCGACGAACATGACCGTGCCGCCGTGGGCGACGGTCTCCTTGACGAACTCGTAGGCGCGGTCGATGTACGACAGCGACTGGAGCAGGTCGATGATGTAGATGCCGTTGCGCTCGGTGAAGATGAAGCGCTTCATCTTCGGGTTCCAGCGACGGGTCTGGTGACCGAAGTGGACGCCGCTCTCCAGCAGCTCCCGCATCGTGACGACGGCCATGGCCGCACTCCTAGTTTTCTCGGTTGTGCCGTGGAAACCGGACGGTCTCCACGCCTGACGCCCGCGATGCGCCCAGCCGCGAAGGACCGAGGGACGCGAAGTACGGACCGTTTCCGGCCCCGTACCGGGGCGTGCGAAGTCGACCCGGTGACCCGGATCGCCGCTAAAAGTGTACGGGACGCGTACACCCCCGGATGACGCCGCTGTCCACAACCCCGGAGTACTCCACAGGCGTGAACGCGTGAAGCGTCCGTGAACCCACACTCCCCCCATGCACAAAGCCCTATGCGCCCTCCTGCTCCTGCTGCCCCCTTCGGCCACCTGGCCGATCACCCCGCACCCCCCGGTCCTGCGCCCCTACGACCCGCCCCCGACCCCGTACGCCAAGGGCCACCGGGGTGTGGATCTCGCCGCCGCCCCTGGCGCGCCGGTCCGGGCGCCCGCTCCCGCCGAGGTCGTCTTCGCCGGACGCGTCGCGGGCCGAGGCGTCATCACCCTGCGACTCCACACCTCGGGCACACCACCTCTCCACACCACCTACGAACCCGTCCGCCCCAGGGTCGCCCGGGGCGACGAGGTCACCGCGGGCGAGGTCATCGGCGAGCTGGAACCGGCCACCGCCCACTGCGCCGTGCCCTGCCTCCACTGGGGCCTGAAACGCGGGGAGACCTACCTGAACCCCCTGACGCTCCTCCCCGGCACCCGGCCGAGGCTGCTCCCCTACCTGGACGTCCCGCCGACCTGACCGCAGACCCCGCGCAGCACCATCCCGACCGCGGCCTCGGCGACCACCGCGGGCTCCTCGACGCCCAGCTCGATCCGCCGCACCGCGGAGTCCACCACACCCTGCACCAGCATCGCCGCGAGCCGCGGCTCGGCGTGCCCCAGCTCCCCGAGCGCGGAGACGATCATCGCGACGAGCCCCCCGTGCGCGGCCCGGATCTTCTCCCGGGCCCCGGCGTCCAGCTCGCTCGCGGAGATGGCGACGACGGCCCGGTGCCGCCGGTCCCCCACCAGGTCGAGCTGCGTGCGCACATACGCCTCGACCTTCGCCGCACCCCCCTCGACCGCCCCCATGGCCACCTCGACCTCAGCGGCCCACACCGGGAAGTCGACCTCGCACAGCTCCTCGACCACGGCCGCCCGGGACCGGAAGTACTCGTACACCGACGAGCGGGCCAGCCCCGTCCGCTCGGCCAGCGCCGGGAACGTCAGCGCCTCCGTCCCTCCCTCGGACAGCAGGGACCGGGCCGCGTCCAGCAGGGCGGCTCGCTGCATCGACCGGTGCTCGGCCACAGAGGCCGCTCGAATCCTTGGCACCACCCCACTGTACGGACGCCCACCTTCACGCGGGAGCCCTCACCGCCCGAACCCGGCCAGCTTCGCCCGTAGCTGGAGCACCGACTTCGTGTGGATCTGGCTGACCCGGCTCTCGGTCACCCCGAGGACGTTCCCGATCTCCGCGAGGGTCAGTCCCTCGTAGTAGTAGAGCGTGACCACGGTCTTCTCCCGGGCCGGCAGCGTGTTGATCGCCCGTGCGAGGAACCGGCGCAGCTCCCGGTCCTCCGCGACCTCCACCGGGTTGTCGGCGGCGTGGTCCTCCAGGGTGTCCATGAAGGACAGCCCGTCCCCGTTCTCGCTGCCGACGTGCAGCAGCTCGTCGAGCGCGACGACGTTCGCCAGCGACAACTGGCTGAACACCGCGTGCAGTTCCTCGACGGCGATCCCCAGTTCCGCCGCCACCTCCTGCTCGCTCGGCGTCCGCCGCAGCCGCGCCTCCAGCGTCGCGTACGCCCGCTCGACGTTGCGCGCCTTCTGCCGCACCGACCGCGGGATCCAGTCCAGCGCCCGGAGTTCGTCGATCATCGCCCCCCGGATGCGGGTGATCGCGTACGTCTCGAACTTGATCTCCCGGTCGATGTCGAACTTCTCGATCGCGTCGATCAGCCCGAAGATCCCGGACGACACGAAGTCCGCCTGCTCCACGTTGGGCGGCAGCCCCACGCTCACCCGGCCCGCCACGTATTTCACGAGGGGCGAGTAGTGGAGGATCAGCTGCTCCCGCAGCCGCTCGTCCCCCGTCTCCTTGTACGACCGCCACAGCTCGTCGAGCGTCGAGGGAGCGGGCGGCCGCACGCTGCCACCGTTCCGGGCGGCTGGGGGGACAGCCGCCCGGTCGGACCCGGAGGTGTGCTGGGGCATTCGTCGCCTTGTGCCGTTCTGCCGTGAGTACGTGAGGTAGGAGTGCCTACGGCCGGTCTGTGCCGGAATCATCGTGAGCGTAGCGTGACAAAGCTGTCGCGGTGCGCGAAGAACAGGCCCCGGCAGGTGCGCAGATACGTTCACTCGGCCGTCCCGCAGGGGTCGGCGCGGTGCGCGTGTGATCTGTCTCGTCCGTCAACTGCCGGAATTCCCAAGGGGTTACGCGTTCCCTCGGACGGCCGAACCGGGCGCCTCACGGCCCGCCCCGGCCGCCGCGAACGGACATCACCGCCTGGCGTGTCAACTTCCAGCTCTCGCCGTGTCGTTCGACATACCCGAGTGCCCGCAGTTCGTACAGCCGGGCGATGGCGTCGTCCCTCGTGGTGGCCGCGGCCCGCGCGATCTCCGCGACCTTCGCGGCGCGGCTGCCCGGCAGTCCGTCCAGCACGCGCCGGGCGCCGGGGTCCAGCAGGTCCCGGGGTAGCTCGGGCCCTCTGCGCTCCGGCGCCAGCTCGCCCATCTCCCCCACCAGTTCCACGACGTCGGCGGCGTCGGTCACCACCTGCCCGCCGCCCCGCAGGAGTTCGTGCACCCCGGCGGAGAGCGCGCTCGTCACCGGTCCCGGCACGCCCATCGTGTGCCGCCCGAGTCGCTGCGCGGCCCGTGCGGTGACCAGCGAGCCGCTGCGCAGCGCCGCCTCCACGACGACCGTGCCCCGGGTCAGCGCGGCGATCACCCGATTCCGCAGCACGAACCGGCTGGGCGTCGGATGCGCGCCCGGCGGCAACTCCCCCACCACGAGCCCCTGCTCGGCGATCCGCCCGATCAGTTCGGCGTGCCCGCGCGGGTACGCCTGGTCCACTCCGCAGGCGAGCACGGCCACGGTCGCCCCGCCCACCCCCAACGCCCCCCGGTGCGCGGCCCCGTCCACCCCGTAAGCGCCCCCGGACACGACCACCCACCCCCGCTCCGCCAGCCCGGCCCCCAGCGACGCCCCCACATGCGCCCCGTACTCGGTGCAGGCCCGAGCCCCCACCACGGCGACCGACCGCAGCGCCCACATCCGCAGACTGGCCCGCCCCCGCACCCACAGCCCCAACGGCCGCCCGTCCCCCAACTCGTCCAACGCGCCAGGCCACTCGACCTCCCCCGGACAAACAAACCGAGCCCCCACCCCGGACGCCACCTCCAGATCCCGCTCCCCATCCGCCTCCTCCGCCCGCCCCCGCATCCCACCCCACCGCCGCTCACTCATCCCCACCGGCCCCGCCCCACCCCACCGAACCCACCGAGCCGCCTCCACAGCCCCCACCTCCCGAACCCACCGCCCCCCGACCTCGTCCCCCGGCTCGACAACCCGCCCCAGAAACACCCGAGCAACCCGCTCCTCCGCACTGACCTCAACCACCCAGCACTCCTTCCTGTCCTTCCGGAAGAGGCCGCGCATCGGAGAGTGCGCGGCCCGACCGCCTGCCTCAGGCCAGCGCCCCGATCGCCATCGGCACCCCGCGCGGCACCCCGGTCCGCAGTTGCAGGGCGAGGGCGACGTCCGTCGCGTCGGGGCGGTCGTGGCCGACGAGGTCGGCGACCGTCCAGGCGACCCGCAGGACGCGGTCGACGCCCCGGGCGGTGAGGACACCGCGTTCGAGATTGCGTTCCGCCTCGTCCATCGCCCCGGGCACCGCGTGCCAGCGGCTGCGCAGCTCCCGGCCGGGGATCTCGCTGTTGGTGCGCCACGGCGTACCGGCGAGGCGGGCCGCCGCGCGTTCCCTGGCCGCCAGCACCCGGGCGGCGACCGTCGCCGTGGACTCCCCGCCGGGGCCCCGGTGCGTCAGCTCGGCGCGGCCGACCGGGTCCACCTCGACCCGCAGGTCGACCCGGTCGAGCAGGGGCCCGGAGAGGCGGGCCTGGTAGCGGCGGATCACCGAGGGCGGACACTCGCACAGCGTGTCCCGCTGGGAGAACCGCCCGCAGGGGCACGGGTTCGCGGCCAGCACCATCAGGAACCGCGCCGGGAACCGCACCACCCCGGCACTGCGGGCGATCACCACGTGCCCCGCCTCCAGCGGCTGGCGCAGCGCGTCGAGGGCGGTGCTGTTGAACTCCGGCGCCTCGTCCAGAAAGAGAACGCCGCGATGAGCCAACGACACCGCGCCGGGCCGCGCGATACCGGGCCCGCCTCCGACCAGCGCCTGCATCGTGGCCGAGTGGTGCGGGGCGCAGTACGGGGCCACGTCGACGAGCGGCTTGCCCGGCGGCAGCAGCCCGGCCACCGAGTGCACGGCCGTGACCTCCAGGGACTCCTCTCGCCCGAGCGGGGGCAGGACCGCCGGGAGGCGTTCCGCGAGCATGGTCTTGCCGGCGCCCGGCGGGCCCTCCAGGAACAGGTGGTGTCCGCCGGCCGCCGAGACCTCCACCGCCGTCCGGGCCGAGAGCTGCCCCACGACGTCGGCGAGGTCGTGCCCCTGGTCCTGCTGGGCGGCGCCCATGCTGTGCATGCCGGTGGCCGAGCCCGTGCCGGGCACCCGCAGCCCCGCGAGCAGCGGGTCCGGCCTGCCGGCCTCGTCCGGTTCCTCCTCCGGCACCGGTTCGTCCGCCAGGACGGCGATCAGCTGCCGCAGACTGCGCACCCCGAGCACCGACACCCCCGGGACGAGAGACGCCTCGGCCGCCGCGCACTCCGGGACGACGACCTGCTGGTATCCCGACTCCGCGGCGGCCAGCACGGCCGGCAGGATGCCCCGCACGGGACGCACCCGTCCGTCGAGGCCCAGCTCGCCGATCATCACGATGTCGGCCAGCACCCTCGGGTCGATCCGCTCCGCCGCGCCGAGCACCGCGCAGGCGACGGCGAGGTCGAATCCGGAGCCCGCCTTGGGCACCGACGCCGGGCTGAGCCCGACCGTGAGCTTCTTCTGCGGCCACTCGCCGCCCGAGTTGACGACCGCTGCCCGTACCCGGTCCCGGCTCTCCGTCAAGCTCTTGTCCGGCAACCCCACCAGCGTGAACGCCGCCACCCCCGGCTCCAGATCCGCCTGGACCTCGACGACGACGCCCTCGACGCCGACGAGGGCCACGGAACACGTGCGCGCGAACCCCATCTCAGGCCACCCCCCGCACATGCTCGACGACGGCGGCCCCGCGCCGGGGCAGGAGCACGGCGACGACGTCGATGCGGACGCCGCCGGGCGGCGCCCCGCCATGGGTGTGGAGCCAGTGTTCGGCGAGCCCGCGCAGCCGGTCCGCCTTCTGGGGGGTCACTCCGGCGAGGGGGTGCTGGAAGGGCCCGTCCCGCCGTGTCTTCACCTCGCAGACGACCAGGACGTCCCCGTCCCGCGCCACGATGTCGATCTCACCGGTCCTGCCGCAGCGCCAGTTGCGCTCCAGGACCGTCATCCCGGCGTCGGCCAGCCGCCGTGCGGCCAGCTCCTCGCCGTACTCGCCGATTGCCTTGCGTGCCAGATCCGCGTTCATGTCGGCACCACCTCCGGCACCGACGATCACGCACCGGGCGGCCCCGAAAGGATCTTGGTGGACAAGCGCCCGCCTGTGGAAAACCCCGTCACTCGAAAGGGTGGCCCCTGCCGAACCGGGCCCCACTCAGCTCCCCGGCAGCTCCAGATCACTCTTGTTCAACTCCTCGATGTTCACGTCCTTGAACGTCAACACCCGCACCTGCTTGACGAACCGAGCCGGTCGGTACATGTCCCACACCCAGGCGTCCGCCATCGACACCTCGAAGAACACCTCACCCTGGACCGAGTGCACCTGCATCTCGTAGTCGTTGGTGAGATAGAACCGCCGCTCGGTCTCGATCACGTACTTGAACAGACCGACGACATCGCGGTACTCCCGATAGAGCTTCAGCTCCATCTCGGTCTCGTACTTTTCGAGGTCCTCGGCGCTCATGGCATGTTCCCCTTCAGCCGTGCGGTCCCACCATTGTGCGCCAGTCCCGCGCGCCCCTAGACGATTTCCGTGTCAAGGGTCACGGGCCCGGCCGGGGGCCCTTCGTCGAGCAGCCGGCGCAGCAGCTCGGCGAGTCTGGTCGGATACACCGTCTCATGCGCCCGGCCCAGTTCCTGACAGGTCCACCAACGCGCACCGGCGACACTGCGCCGCTCCAGCTCCGTGAGGGCCGTGGCGCGGGTCGTGGTGGTCGTCGTGCGCGCGAGGTAGTACCACTCGTCCTGGTCCCAGCGGCGCCCCGCGAACGGGAAGGAGCAGACCCGCCGCCACAGCACGGGCCCGAGCCGCACGTCGGTGATCCCGGTCTCCTCGACGAGTTCCCGCAGCGCGGCCTCCTCACGCGTCTCCCCCTCCTCGACCCCGCCGCCCGGCGTGAACCACCAGTCGTCACCGGGATCGTCCGGCTCGTGCCCGTGCAGCAGCAGGATCCGGTCCTCGGGATCGAGCAGCACGACACGAGCGACCTTGCGCAGCCCGCCGCCCGCCTCGCCATCCACGGCACCAGCCCGCACCCCGGCGTCCTCAGGCAGCACCGGCCGCCGCCCGAGCCGTCCCCCGCCGCCGTTCGAAGAACCCGGCGACGGGCCCGTACGCCCCGCCCGCGAGCACCAGCACCCCGCCGGCGACGATCAGCCACCCGATCAGCCGCAGCGGCCCCGGCTCCGACAGCGCGCCCAGCGCCTCGAACCCGGTCGGTTTCTTCAGCATGCCGTCCATGGGCCAGACGACGGCGTCGACGCGTGCCTTGACGGCGCTGCGGGCGACGGTGCCCTGCGCGGCGTCCGTGAGGTGCGCGGTGGAGTCCAGGGAGCCCTGGCGTTCGTCGCCGAGGAGGAACAGCCGCCCCTCGGGCACGGTGATCGTCGGGAACCCGGTGATCTCCGCGATCCCGTCGGCCAGGTACGGCTCGGTGATCTGCTTGCCGTTGACGGTCAGCTTGCCGTCGGTGCAGCACGCGACGGTGTCCCCGCCGACCGCGACGACGCGCTTGACGACGGCCGCGTTCTCGACCCAGTTCTTGTCGGTGAAGACGACGACGTCCCCGCGCCGCACCTCTTCCCCGCCGACCCGCTCGGCGAGCACCCGGTCACCGGCCTGGATCGTGGGCGCCATGGAGTTCGTGGGCACGGTGTACGGCCGGTAGACCAGCGCGGCCCACGCGAACCCGCCCAGGAACATCACGATCCCCAGCGCGACGGCCACCCCGGACAACCTGTGCCCGAGCCGCCCGCCCGCCGAACCCTGCCCACCGCGCGAAGCCGTGCGCGTCACACTCTCACCGCCCATGACCCGGCACCCTACCCGCCGGTACCACCCCAGGTCAGCCCTTCCCCGCCCCGAACAAGGCGCCCCGGACAACGGCAGGGCCCGCCGGACCGCACCACGTGCGTCCGGCGGGCCCAAAAGCCAGCCCCAAAAACCGGCCTCGGGATCAGCCGCGCTCGGCGTCCGCCCCCACACGCCGCTTCCGGCGCCACAGCACGACCGGCACCATCCCGGCCAGCGCGAGGGCGGGCGGCGCGGCGTTCAGGGACGCCGAGGACTGGTTGCCGAGGCCGCTCTGGTCGAACGTGTCCGGGACCGGCAGCGTCCCCCAGCGGTTGATGGGCCACGCCTTGACGATGGCCCGCCCGACGACCTCGTCGACCGGCACCATGCCGTGGTTGCGGTCGGACTGGTTGTAGCGGGAGTCACGGGAGTTCTGGCGGTGGTCGCCCATGACCCAGATCATGCCCTTGGGGACCTTCACCGAGAACTGGCCGCCCTGGTCGTCCATAGAGCAGGGCGTGTTCCCGGGGTAGACGTACGGCTCGTTGAGGGCCTTGCCGTTGACCTTGAGCGGCCCGGTCCCCTTGCACTCGATCGTGTCGCCCCCGACGCCGATGACCCGCTTGATGAGGTCCTTCTCCTGCGCGGACGGCATGAGCCCGATCCAGCTGAGGAACGTCTGGATCGCGTTCGGGTCGGCGGTCGGCTCGCCGGCGAGCCAGTTGTCGGGGTCGTGGAAGACGACGACCTCGCCGCGCTCGGGCTCGGACCCGAACCACGGTGTGAGCTTGTCGACGAGGACCCGGTCCCCCTGCTGGAGCGTGTTCTGCATCGAGTCGGACGGGATCGAGAACGCCTGCACGAGGAACGTCTTGATCAGCAGGGCGAGCACGAGCGCGATGCCGATGAGGATCGGCAGCTCCTTCCAGAAGGAGCGCGGCTTCTTCGCCCTGGGCACCTCCCCGGAGCCCTCGCCGGACCCGTCCGCCGTCTCGGGTGGCTGTCCGTCCCCCGGGCCGTCCTGACCGGCCGCCGGGGGTCGCTCACTCCCGGAGGTCACGGCGTCGTCCGTCCCCGGGACGGCGTCTTCCACGGAACGTCCGCGGTGATCCTCGCCGTCCTGACCGGACCGTGCGCCAACCGCCACATCCCCCACGCCAGCTCCTCACTCTGTGCCGCTGCCCGCCCCATCTGCGGCGCAGGCCCACCACTCCCATAACGAGCGGGAGTTCCGCAGGGCTCGGGAGTCGGACGGTTCCGTTCGGATCGTCCGGGGCAACCCTATGCGACGGCGGGGAGGCCGCCGCCTTCCGCGACGCGGACTTGGCCACAGAAGCAAAGGTTTGCGGTTCCTTGAGACTGGTCCAGTGACCGACCGGCCAGGCGATGACCATGGCCCGCCCGACCACCTCGCCCTCGGACACCGTGCCCCCGTACGACGTGTTCTGGTGGGAGCGCGAGTCCGCCGAGTTGGCCCGGTGGTCGCCCATCACCCACAGCCGCCCCTTCGGCACCGTGACCTCGAAGGGAGTCTGCGAGGGCTCGTTGCCGGGATACAGGTAGGCGGCCTCTTCCAGGGGCACCCCGTTGACGGTGACCTTGCCGTTCGCGTCGCAGCACTTGACGACGTCCCCGCCGACCCCGACGACCCGTTTGATGAGGTCCTTCTCGTTGTCGGAGGGCAGCAGCCCGATGAAGGTGAGAACTTCCTTCACCTGTTTGACGACGATCGGATCGCTCTTCTTGACGCCCGACTGCTCGTCCTGCAGCCATCCCCCGGGGTCCTTGAAGACGACGACGTCCCCGCGCTGCGGCCTGGACCCGAACCACGGCGTGAACTTGTCGACGAGGACCCGGTCCCCGATCTGGATCGTCTGCTCCATCGACCCGGACGGGATGACGAACGCCTGCACCAGGAACGTCTTGAGGACCAGCGCGATCAGCACGGCGACCCCGACCAGCAGCGGTATCTCCCGCATCGCCGACCGCCGCCGCTTGCGCTTGACCTTGCGCTGCAGCTTGCGCCGCTCCGCGCGCGAACGCCCGGTGGACGACGGCCCCGCCGACGTCCGCCGCGACCCGGTGGGCAGCAGCTCGTCGGCCGCGCTCTCCGGCACCCCGCGCCGTCTGCCGCGGTTACCCATGCGCACCCTCCGGCACGCGCGCGTAGGCGCCCTCCTCACCCCGCACCCGCCCGATCCGGCCCCACGGCCAGACGACGAACCCGGCGCGCCCCACGACCGCGCCGACGGGGATCATCCCGCCGCCCGGCGAGCCCAGGTGGTCGCGGGAGTCGCTGGAGCGGCTGCGGTGGTCGCCGAGGACGAAGAGCGTGCCCTCGGGCACCACCACGGCGAAGGGCACCGACGACGCGCTGTCGCCGGGGAAGAGGAACGCCGACTCGTCGACGGACCGGCCGTTCACCTGGATCCTCCCCTCCTTGTCGCAGCAGACCACACGGTCACCGCCTACCCCCACTACGCGCTTGACGTAGTCGGAGTTCCCGAAGTACCCGGTGCCGTCGAACACGACGACGTCACCGCGCCGGGGCTGCGCACCGAAACGGTACGCCAACCTATTTACGAGAACCCGGTCCCCGATCCTCAATCCGTTCTCCATGGATCCGCTGGGAATCTCGAAGGGCTTGGCCACGAACGCGTTGAGGAGGAGGAGAAAGACCAGGCAGAACAGGAGGGAAGCGCTGATCCGGCCGCCGGGCAGCCACGCAAAACGCGACCGGCCCTCCGGGTCGGCCGCCTCGTCGGCGGGACCTGGTGAGCGGTCGCGTTGCGTTGATCGTACTTCGGTGTCCATCGGGGCCAGATGCTATCCGGCCCCGCTGTGACGACCGCCGTGAGATCAGTTGTCGCGCTTCTCCTTGATCTTCGCGGCCTTGCCGCGCAGCTCACGGAGGTAGTACAGCTTGGCGCGACGCACGTCACCGCGGGTGACGAGCTCGATCTTCTCGACGATCGGGGTGTGCACCGGGAAGGTACGCTCGACGCCGACCGAGAAGGAGACCTTGCGGACCGTGAAGGTCTCGCGGACACCGGCGCCCTGGCGACGGATCACCACGCCCTTGAACTGCTGCACACGGGAGCGGTTGCCCTCGATGACGCGGACGTGGACGTTGACGGTGTCACCCGGGCGGAAGGCCGGGATGTCGCTGCGCAGCGACGCGGAGTCGACGGAGTCGAGCAGGTGAGACATGTCGTCTGCTTTCTTCGCCCATGCCACAGGTCATAGACGGAAACTAGGTTTCTTCAGAAGGTCTGCCGTTTCCGTCGGGGCGGACGTCGTGTCCCCCTGTGGCAGGGGCGCACGCCGGACGGCACAACAGCAGCGTCCTATTCTTCCACGTCAACGACGCGACGCCAAAATCGGCCGTACGCGGCGCCCTCGGGATCGGGCGCCCAGCCCAGGATCGACAGCATCTCGCGGTCCTTCTTGTCGAAGCCCTTCGGCTCGCACCGCTCGATCAGGTCGGGCCGGTTGGCGGTCGTGCGCTTCAGCGCCTCGTCGCGCCGCCAGCGGGCGATCTTCCCGTGGTGGCCGCTGAGCAGCGTCTCGGGGATCTCCCGGCCGCGCCAGGCGGGCGGCTTGGTGTAGACGGGCCCTTCGAGGAGGTTCGCCATCGCGCCGGGCGCGAAGGAGTCGTCCCGGTGCGACTCGGCGTTGCCGAGCACGCCGGGCAGCAGCCGCGCCACGGCCTCGGTGATCACGAGGACGGCCGCCTCGCCGCCGGCGAGGACGTAGTCGCCGATGGACACCTCGTACACCGGCATCCGGGTCGCGTACTCGTCGATCACCCGGCGGTCGATGCCCTCGTAGCGGGCCGGCGTGAACACCAGCCAGGGCCGCTCGGAGAGTTCGACGGCGAGTTCCTGGGTGAAGGGGCGTCCGCTGGGCGTGGGGACGATCAGCGCGGGCCCGTGCGCGCCGGTCTCGTAGCCGTCGGCCAGGACGGTGTCGAGGGCGTCTCCCCAGGGGTCGGTCTTCATGACCATGCCGGGGCCGCCGCCGTAGGGGGTGTCGTCGACGGTGTTGTGCCGGTCGTAGGTCCACTCCCGCAGGTCGTGGACGTGCACGCCGAGCTGCCCGCGCGCGCGTGCCTTGCCGACGAGGGAGACGTTCAGGGGGTCGAGGTACTCGGGGAAGATCGTGACGACGTCGAGCCGCATCAGGCGTCGCCCTCTTCCCGGGAGGAGGCGATCTCGGCACGGTCGTCGATCAGGCCGGGCGGCGGGTCGATGATCGCCCGCTGTTCCTCCAGGTCGATCTCCGTGACGATCTCGGAGACGAACGGGATCATCACCTCGCTGCCGTCGGGGCGTTCGACGATGAAGAGGTCCTGGGAGGGCAGGTGGGAGATCTCGGTGATCCGGCCGACCTCGGTGCCGTCGGCGGTCACCACGTCCAGGTCCATGAGCTGGTGGTCGTAGTACTCGTCCTCCTCCTCGGGCAGCTCCTCGGGGTCCACGTCCGCGATCAGCAGGGTGTTGCGCAGGGCCTCGGCGCCGTTGCGTTCGGTGACGCCCTCGAAGCGCAGGAGGAGACGGCCGCTGTGCACCCGGCCGGTGGCGATGGTGAGGGGACCGGCGGACGCCGGATCGGTCGTGAGGACGGCGCCCGGCGCGAGCCGCAGTTCCGGCTCGTCGGTGCGGACCTCCACGGTGACCTCGCCCTTGATGCCGTGGGCACGGCCGACGCGAGCGACTACCAACTGCACTGTGCTTGATCTCCTGTCGAAAACCGGAAACGTCGAAAACAAGGGGCCCATACGACTGCGGGCCGGGGACAGCCCCCGAAAAGGCCCTCCCCGGCCCGAGCCGGTGCTGCGTGCGATACGTCAGCGAACGTGGTCGACGTCGACCAGGTCGACGCGGACTCCCCGCCCGCCGATGGCGCCCACGACGGTGCGCAGAGCGCGCGCGGTACGGCCGTTGCGGCCGATCACCTTGCCGAGGTCGTCGGGGTGGACCCGGACCTCCAGCACGCGCCCGCGGCGCAGGTTGCGCGAGGCGACCTGCACATCGTCAGGGTTGTCGACGATGCCCTTCACGAGGTGCTCAAGCGCCTCTTCGAGCATGCTGCTCAGGCCTCGGTCGACTCGGAGGACTCGGCCGCGGCCTCGTCCTTCTTCTCAGCCTTCTTCTTCTGGGTGATCGCCTCACCCTTGCCCTCGTCGTCGCCGCCCAGGGCCTCGAACGAGGGACGCGCCTTCTTCGGCTCGGCGACGAGCAGCGGAGCCGGGGCGGGCTCGCCCTTGAACTTCTGCCAGTCGCCGGTCTTCTTCAGGATCGCGAGGACGGGCTCGGTCGGCTGCGCGCCGACACCCAGCCAGTACGCGACGCGGTCCGCGTCCACCTCGATGACCGACGGGTGGTAGGTCGGGTGGTACTTGCCGATCTCCTCGATCGCACGGCCGTCACGGCGGGTGCGGGAGTCGGCGACGACGATGCGGTAGTGAGGCGAACGGATCTTGCCCAGACGCTTCAGCTTGATCTTGACTGCCACGGGAGTGGACTCTCCTGTTTTTGACGTGGTTGGGCACGGCGAGCGAGCCGCGTGGGGTTGCGGTACCCGAGTGCCCGATGGACGCGTCAGCCGGAGGAGAGAGGGGTCCTGTGCGACTGTCGAGTACAGCTAGCCATTGTGCCACAGGGCGGGAGGGGCTTCAGCCGCGGGTGGATGCCATGCGCACCCCGCGCGCATGGCATCCCCGCGTCCGGACCGGCAGCCACGAGTTGCCGGTGACCGGGCGGCCCCTACGCGGCCCCCACGATCTCGGGGATCCGGAACGGCTTTCCGCACCCCCCGCAGACGATCGGCGCCTGCGCGAGGACCGAGGGCACGACCCGCACGTTGCGCCCGCAGTCGCAGACGGCCTTCACCCGGACCCCGCCCCCGGAGGAGCCGTGCCGGGCCGCGGGCCCGCGGAAGGCGCGCGTCGTCTCCGCGGTCGTCGCCGCGGTGTGGGCCTTCAGCGCCCGCTGAAGGCGCTCGATCGTCGGCCGGTAGCGGCGCTTCGCCTCGGGGCTGAGCGTCACCAGCGAGAAGCCGCTGCTCGGGTGCGGCTCCTCGGGGTGGTCGAGGCCCAGCTCCTCGGCGACGGCGAGGAATCTGCGGTTGTGGTAGCGGCCCGCGCGGGACGTGTCACGCACGCCGCGCGCGGCGGCGATGCCATGGACTGCCTCGTGAAGCAGTCGCTCGAAGGAGAGTTCGTGACCGCACGCGGACGACGACTCCCCGATCAGGGACTCTGGCGCGGCAAGGTCCGGCAGCTCGGGGTGGTACCGCTGGATGTCGGCCCACGCCTGCGCCAGCTCTGCGGCGAGAACAGGTGGTGTCTGTGTCGTGCTCACGTAATGACAACGAGCGGGAGTGCCGTCGCGTTCCCATTCCGGGCCATCCCAAATAATTTGCACGTACCCGTCAGTTGCCGCTGATGAGCGAAGACGAGGGCGGGTGCGCTGAACTGCGGAGAAGCCTCACAGCTCACCGCAAGGTGGTGCGTAGGCACAGATACGCCCCGGCGTGTACGCCGTCTCCACGCGCCGGGCGAGCCCGAATCCCCCGGGGCGCAAGAGCCCTTTCGGCCGCCCTCACGCCCCCGGGGCACCGCCCTCAGTACGCGCGCGCGACGATGGCGACGTTACCCGGTGCGTCCCCGTCGCCCGGCACCGACCCGTCCTCCGCGAGCAGACACCGTACGGTCAACGCCCGTTCCCCCAGCCTGACTTCGCCTTCCTCGCCGAGCACCGACCACGGCACCCGGGCCCAGCCGCCCGCGCTCGCCGCCTCGACCGCCTCCTCGAACGACGCGCAGTCCACCGTCCGCGACTCCCGGCGCGCGCGGGACTGCCGGAGCAGGAGAGCCTGGTCGTCCTCCAGGTACCCCGGAAGCAGGGCGGGAAGCGCGTCCAGGGCGACCGGCTCCTTGCTGCCGGGGGCACGGCGCACGAGCGTCGCCGTGCCCTGGGCCAGGTCACGCGGGCCGACCTCCACGCGCGCGGGGACGCCCTTCAGCTCCCAGTCGACCGCGCGGCGCCCGAAGGGGGTGTCGGTACGGTCGTCCACGCGCACGCGCAGGCCCGCCGCGCGCAGCCGTTCGGCGAGTTCGCGGACCTTGGCCAGAACCGCGTCGTCGTCCTTCACGGCGAGAACCACGACCTGGACGTGCGCGAGGCGCGGCGGGACGCGCAGGCCGTCGTCGTCGCCGTGGGTCATCACCAGGGCACCGATCATGCGGGTCGTCGAGCCCCAGGACGTCTGCCAGACGTGCTCCTGGGTGCCGTCCTTGGAGAGGTAGCGGGTGTCGAAGGCGCGCGCGAAGTTCTGGCCCAGCTCGTGGCTGGTGACCATCTGCAGGGCCTTGCCGTCGCCCATCATGCTCTCCAGCGTGAGCGTGTTGATCGCCCCCGCGAACCGCTCCCTGGGCGTCTTGCGGCCCGCGACGAAGTCGACGGCCAGGACGTTCGTCAGGAAGTCCCCGTACACGTCCCGGTGGATCCGCGCCGCGAACTCCCGGGCCTCCTCGTACGTCGCGTGCGCCGTGTGGCCCTCCTGCCACAGGAACTCCGAGGTGCGCAGGAAGAGACGGGGGCGCAGCTCCCAACGGACCACGTTGGCCCACTGGTTGATGAGCAGCGGCAGATCGCGGTAGCTCTGGACCCACTTCGAGAAGTACTCGTTGACGATCGTCTCGGAGGTCGGGCGGACGACCGCCGGCTCCTCCAGCTCCTTGCCGCCGCCGTGCGTGACGACCGCGAGTTCGGGGGCGAACCCCTCGACGTGGTCGGCCTCGCGGGTGAGGTACGACTGGGGGATCAGCAGCGGGAAGTACGCGTTCTGCGCGCCCGTCGCCTTGATCCGGACGTCCATCTCCGCCTGCATCCGCTCCCACAGCCCGTACCCGTACGGTCGGATCACCATCGTGCCGCGCACCGGGCCGTTGTCGGCCAGTTCGGCCTTGGTGATCAGATCCTGGTACCAGCGCGGGAAGTCGGCACCGCGCGGCGTGAGAACAGGTGCTTTCGCCATGCCGCGATGCTACGGGCCCACGTTGCGGACACGTGAATTCTTTTCGCCTCCGCCTACAGGCCCGTAAACCGCCCCCTTCGACCCCTGGACGGCTCCCCCGTCCGGGAGTTACCTGGAGACGTGCCGCGGCGACGCACGGGGGCCACGCGGATCGGCGACAGCGACACACTCTTCGAGAACTCTCGGCGGATTGGGGCGCTTTTCGATGACACCTACGCTCGTGCGCCAGAACCTCCCCCACGCGGGCACCGCACCGCCCACGGAACCGGGTACCCGCGCACGTGACTGGTCCGAGATCCAGGAACGCATGCTCGTCCCCCTCTACGAGGCCGCGTACGACCGTCTCGACGTCGGCCCCGCGACCCGGATGGTCGCCCTCGGCTGCGGAGCGGGCCTCGCCCTCCTCATGGCCGCCTCCCGGGGAGCCGACGTCACCGGGGTCGAACCCCGCAACCCCGGACGCCTCGCCCTCGCGCGCGAGCGCCTGCAACCCGACAGCTGGTCCCCCCGCGCGCGTACGCGTACCCGCCTCGCCGACGCGCTTCCCGAGACGGACCTGCCCTACACCCTCGTCACCGCCTTCGAGACCACCGACCTCCTCGGCGACGCCGTACGCCGCGCCGAACGCGGCGCCCCCGTCGTCCTCGCCGGCTGGGGTCCCCCCGAACGCTGCGCCACCGCCGGCGTCCTGCGCGTCGCCGACCCCCTGTACGGCGGCTGGCGCCCCGCCCACCGCGACGACCTGGAGGAGACCGCCCGCCAGGCGGGCCTCAAGCCCGACGGCTCCGGCCGCGTCGCCTGCCCCTTCGGCTACGCCGACACCGACAGCGCCGTCCGCGGCCTGCTCTCCACCGAACTCTTCGACGCGGCCGTCGAAGCCGGCGACGCGCACCAGGTCGACAAGGAGATCAGGGAAGCCCTGCACCCCTACACACGCCGGGACGGCACGGTCTGGATGCCCAACGTCTTCCGGTACCTGATCGCCCGCGTGCCCTAATCGTCCTTGGCCAGGCGCGTGATCCCCGCGACCCGGTACGCGTCCGCCTCCTCCAACGTCTCGCTCTCCAGCAACGCCAGCGCCAGCGCGTCCAGTTGACCCCGGTGCTCGGTCAGCTTGCGGCACGCCTCCTCGTAGCACTCGTCGACGATGCGCCGCATCTCCCCGTCGATCACGTCGAGGGTCTGCGGCGCGGCGGCGAGGCCGTACGCGGACTGGGCGTCGTTCGGGAGGGCGGAGAGACGGCCGACGCGCTCGCTCATGCCCCAGCGGGCGACCATCCCGCGCGCGATGTTCGTGACCTGCTCGAGATCGCTCTCCGCACCGGTCGTGATCACCCCGTACACCACCTGCTCGGCCGCCATCCCACCCAGCGCACCGATGATCCGGCCCCGCAGGTATTCCTCCGTGTACGCGTACTTGTCCGCGTCCGGCGTCGACAGCGTCACCCCCAGCGCGCGCCCGCGCGGGACGATCGTGATCTTGCGCACCGGGTCCGCGCCCGGCTGGAGCATGCCCAACAGGGCGTGCCCGCTCTCGTGATACGCCGTGCGGCGCCGCTCCTCCTCCGGCATCACCAACGGCCGCTCCGCGCCCAGCTGGACCTTCTCCAGGGCCTCCGAGAGGTCGGTCTGGGTGACCTGGTCCTGCTTGCGCTTGACGGCCAGCAGCGCCGCCTCGTTCGCGAGGTTCGCCAGCTCCGCGCCCGTCATACCCGGCGTCGTCCGGGCCACCTGCGCGAGGTCGACGTCCGGGCCCAGCGGGATCTGCCGGGTGTGGATCTCCAGGATCGCCTCACGCCCGCCCCGGTCCGGAGGCGACACCTGGACGACGCGGTCGAAGCGGCCGGGACGGGTCAGCGCCGGATCCAGGACGTCCGCCCGGTTCGTCGCCGCGATCACGATCACCCCCTCCGAACCCGAGAAACCGTCCATCTCGGTGAGGATCTGGTTCAGCGTCTGCTCACGCTCGTCATGCCCACCCATCCCCGAACCACCGCCCCGCGCACGCCCGATGGTGTCGATCTCGTCGATGAAGATGATCGACGGCGCCACCTTCCGCGCCTCCGCGAACAACTCCCGCACCCGCGACGCCCCGACCCCCACGATCATCTCGATGAACTCCGACGCCGACGCCGAGAAGAACGGCACCCCCGCCTCCCCCGCCACCGCCCGCGCCAACAGCGTCTTACCGGTCCCCGGCGGACCCGCGAGCAGCACACCGCGTGGCATCTTCGCACCCATCCGGCGATACGCGTCCGGGTTCTTCAGGAAGTCGACGACGTCGTTCAGCTCACCCTCGACCTCGTCGATCCCGGCCACATCCTCGAACGTCGTCCGCTTCTCCCCCGCCTCCAGCTCCACCGGCTTCGGCGCCGACCTGCGGCCCAGCATCCCGCCCGCGCCGCCCATCCCCGCGCTCATCCGGCGCGCGATGAAGATCCACAGCACGACCAGGAGCAGCATCGGCGCCAGCGAGATCAGCAGGTTCACCAGGAAACTGCGGTGCTGGACGACCGGCTCAGCCGTCACCGTGACGTTGTTCCTCGCCAGCCCCTCCCACAGCTTGTCGTCCGCGAACGTGGGCCGCTCGGTGTTGAACTTCGTGTACTTCTCACCGCCGTCCGGGTCCTTCTGCTCCTTCTTCAGCTGACCCTGGATCGCGTCGCCCTTGGCGTAGATCTTGCTGACGTTGCCCACGGCGACCTGCTTGCTGAACTCCGTGTACGAGATCGTCGGCTCGTCCTCGCCGAAGTACGACAGGACGATGTTCGCCAGCAGGTACACGACCAGCGCGGTGAACACCAACCGCCACCAGCCACCCCTCATCCACCGCCCGCCCGACGGCTTCGGCGGCTCCTCCGGGGTCCCCTCGGTACGCCAGGGCTGGTCCGGCGACTTGCGCGGCGGGGCAGGGTTCGTCATATCCGGACGGTACGACAGCGTCCCGCGCACGGCACACGAAGGGCACCCTTCCGGAGAAGGGTGCCCTTGATGTCGTGCGCTGTGCCGGATCAGCCCATGAACTTCTTGAACTCGTCCGGCAGCTCGAAGTCCTTCGCACCCTGCTGCGGCAGCCCGAACGCGTTGCCCTGAGCCGCCGCCTCCCGGCGCTGCGCCTCCTCCAGCTCCTGCTGCTTGCGCTTCATCGGGTTGCCGGAACGCTGCTTGCCCTTCGCCTGCTTCGGCTGCTTCTTCGTCCGGCCCGGACCGCCGCCCATCCCCGGAATCCCCGGCATGCCCGGCATCCCGCCGCCCTGCGCCATCCGCGACATCATCTTCCGCGCCTCGAAGAACCGCTCCACCAGGCCCTTCACCGCGCTCACCTCGACGCCGGAACCCTTCGCGATACGGGCGCGGCGCGAGCCGTTGATGATCGTCGGGTCCTGGCGCTCCGCCGGGGTCATCGACTTGATGATCGCGGCCGTGCGGTCGACGTCCCGCTCGTCGAGGTTGTTGATCTGGTCCTTGATCTGCCCCATGCCGGGGAGCATCCCGAGCAGCTTCGAGATGGACCCCATCTTCCTGACCTGCTCCATCTGGGCCAGGAAGTCGTCCAGGGTGAAGTCCTGGCCCTTCTTCGACGCCAGCTTCGAGGCCATCTTCTGGGCCTCTTCCTGACTGAACGTCTTCTCCGCCTGCTCGATCAGGGTGAGCAGGTCACCCATGTCGAGGATGCGGGAGGCCATCCGGTCCGGGTGGAACGCGTCGAAGTCCTCCAGCTTCTCGCCGTTCGACGCGAACATGATCGGCTTGCCGGTGATCTGCCGGATGGACAGCGCGGCACCGCCTCGGGCGTCACCGTCGAGCTTGGACAGGACGACACCGTCGAACCCGACGCCGTCACGGAACGCTTCCGCCGTGTTGACGGCGTCCTGGCCGATCATCGCGTCGACGACGAAAAGGATCTCGTCCGGCGAGACCGCGTCCCGGATGTCCGCCGCCTGCTGCATCAGCTCCGCGTCGATACCCAGCCGACCGGCGGTGTCCACGATGACAATGTCGTGGACCTTCGACTTCGCGAACTCGATCGAGTCCTTCGCGACCGTCACCGGGTCCCCGACACCGTTCCCCGGCTGCGGCGCGTACACCGCGACCCCGGCCCGCTCGGCGACGACGCTCAGCTGGTTGACGGCATTGGGGCGCTGAAGGTCACACGCGACGAGGAGCGGCGAGTGCCCCTGGTCCTTCAGCCACTTGCCGAGCTTCCCGGCGAGGGTGGTCTTACCGGCGCCCTGGAGGCCGGCGAGCATGATGACGGTCGGCGCGGTCTTGGCGAAGCGGAGACGACGGGTTTCGCCGCCGAGGATGGTGACCAATTCGTCATTGACGATCTTGAGCACCTGCTGGCCCGGATTCAGGGCCTTGGAGACCTCGGCCCCGAGCGACCGCTCCTTGACGTTCTTGATGAACGAACGCACGACCGGGAGGGCGACGTCCGCTTCGAGGAGCGCGATGCGGATCTCGCGAGCCGTGGCGTCGATGTCCGCCTCGCTGAGCCGGCCCTTGCCCCGGAGGGTCTTGAAAGTAGCTTGCAGGCGGTCAGAGAGCGTATCGAACACGGCGACGTCGGTCCTCGGAGTCGGGGGCAGTATGAGCGTCTTCCAGGGTATCCGGCCCTGCCCGTTACGTACGACGGGCAGGGACACCGGCTTTCACGCCCGCAGCGTCTCCTCCAGCTTCCTCGCCACCGCCCCCGCCTCGTCCGCAGGCAGCGGTGCCCCCTGGGAACCGGTGACGTAGAACGCGTCGACCGCGTTGGAACCCAGCGTCGAGACGTGCATGCTCCGTACTCGCACCCCCGAGTCCTCAAGGGCCGAGCCGATCCGGAACAGCAGCCCGGGGGCGTCCTGGGCGCGGACCTCGATGACCGTGGCGTGCCGGGAGGCGGCGGAAGCGACGGTCACGCGGGGCGGCGGGGCCACCCAGCCACGGCGGCGGGGGTACGCGGCGTCCCGTTCCGCCAGTCGCCCGGCGATGTCCAGCGAACCGTCCAGCGCGCGGACCAGGTCGGCCCGCAGACGCGCGGCCTGCGGAAGGGACCCGTACTCCGCCGCGACCCGCCAGTCCAGGAGCAGCACGGACCCCTGATCCACCCCGTCCGGCAGCTCCAGCTCACGCAACTCGGCCGTGCGGACCGTCAGTCGGTGCATCGCGAGGACACCGGCGACCGCGGGCAGCACCCCCGGCTGGTCCGGCACCGCGATCAGCAGCTCGACACCCAGCGGCTCACCGGGGTCCATCTCCTCCTCGTGGGTCTGGGCGCGCAGCGCCAGCACCGGCCCGCCCGTGCGGTGCGCCTCGATGGACAGGCGTTCCTGCTCGGCGGTGGGCGCGGAGGTGTCGGGCGCGGCGGGCTCTTCGCCGGCCAGGACCGCGCTCACCCGTTTCACCAGCTCCGTGACCAGTGAACCCCGCCAGGAGGACCAGGCGGCCGGCCCGGTGGCGAGCGCGTCGGCCTCGGTCAGGGCGTGCAGCAGCTCCAGCGTGCTCTGCGTGCCGACCGCTTCCGCGACCGAGCGGACGGTCGCGGGGTCGTCGAGGTCGCGCCGGGTCGCGGTGTCGACCAGCAGCAGGTGGTGCCGGACGAGCGCCGCGAGCACGGCGACGTCCGCCCGGTCGTAGCCGATGCGCGCGGCGACGTCCTTGACGATGATCTCGCCGGCGACGGAGTGGTCGCCGGGCCAGCCCTTGCCGATGTCGTGGAGCAGCGCGGCCACCAGCAGCAGGTCGGGCCGGCTGACGCGCCGCGTGAACTCCGAGGCGCGGACGGCCGTTTCGATGAGGTGGCGGTCGACGGTCCAGATGTGGACGGCGTTGCGCTGGGGGCGGCAGCGGACGCGTTCCCAGTCGGGGAGCAGCCGGGTGATGAGTCCCTCGGCCTCCAGCGCCTCCCACACATCGATGGTCGGCTGTCCGGAGCCGAGCAGCGTCACCAACTGCTCGCGGGCTTCGGCGGGCCAGGGTGTGGGCAGGGGCCGTACGGTCGCGGCGAGGCGGCGGACGGCGTGCAGGGAGAGCGGGAGTCCGGCCTGGGCGGCTGCTGCGGCGGCGCGCAGGGGGAGGACGGGGTCGCGTTCGGGGCGGGCGGCGCGGGCGAGGACGACTTCGCCGTCCTGTTCGACGACGCCTTCGGCGAGGGGTGAGCGTTCGACGATCTGTTTGCCGCCGCCGAGCATGGCGCGCAGCTTCGGCCGTACGGCGCGGGAGCGCAGGACGCGGCCGACCTCGCGCCAGGTGACGTCGCTGGCGTAGGAGATGACGCGGGCGGCTTCGTAGACCTGGCGCAGGAGGGTGTCGGCGTCGAGGAGGCCGAGTTCGGCGGCGACCTGGTCCTGTTCCTGGAGGGCGAGGCGGTCGGTGGCGCGTCCGGTGGTGAGGTGCAGTGCGTCGCGGACGTCGAGGAGTCTGCGGCGGGCGTCGTCCAGGCCCTCGCGGGGTGCGTCGGCGAGCCAGGAGGCGGCGACGGCGCGGAGGGCGGTGGCGTCGCGGAGGCCGCCGCGGGCTTCTTTGAGGTCGGGTTCGAGGAGGTACTGCAACTCGCCCTGGCGTTCGGCGCGTTCGGCGCAGAGTTCGCGGAGTTCGGGGAGGCGTTTGGGGGCCTGGTTGCGCCAGTCGGCGAGGATCGCCGTCCGTAGTCCTGAGGTGAGGCCGAGGTCGCCGGCGAGGTGGCGGGCGTCGAGGAGGCCGAGGTGGACCTTGAGGTCGTCGCCGGCGGTCTTGCGGGCTTCGGCGGGGGTGCGGACGGAGTGGTCGAGGTCGAGGCCGAGGTCCCAGACGGGGTACCAGAGGCGGTCGGCGACGGTGGCGATGGCCTTGGGGTCGCTGCCGTCGTGCAGGAGGAGGAGGTCGAGGTCGCTGCGGGGGGAGAGTTCGCCGCGTCCGTAGCCGCCGACGGCGACGAGGCTGACGCCTCTGAGGTCGCCGGTGGCGGAGGTGAGGAGGCCGGTGAGCCAGTCGTCCGTCAGTTCGGAGAGGGCGGTGCGGCGCGGCGGCCCGGCCGCTCTCCCCTCGGTGAGGAGGCGCAGCCGGGCCGCCGCGTAGCCGCTGGGTCCCGAGTCCTCTGTTTCGCTTCGCTCGTCCGTACTCGTCACCCAGCGACTCCTGTTCTGTTCTTCGGTCAGAGCGCGTCCGGGCCGCGCTCGCCGGTGCGGACCCGTACGGCCGTCTCGACCGGGAGGGACCAGACCTTGCCGTCCCCGATCTTGCCGGTGCGGGCGGCCTTGACGATGACGTCGATGAGCTGTTCGGCGTCGTCGTCCTCGGCCAGCACCTCGATGCGGATCTTGGGGACGAGGTCGACGGTGTACTCGGCGCCGCGGTAGACCTCGGTGTGTCCCCGCTGTCGACCGTAGCCGCTGGCTTCGGTGACCGTCAGGCCGTGGACGCCGAACGCCTGGAGGGCTTCCTTGATCTCGTCGAGCCGGTGGGGCTTGACGACGGCGGTGATGAGCTTCATGCGTCCACCTTCTTGGACTGGGTCCCGGCTCCGGCGGGGACGGTGGCGGACTTGACGATGCCGCCGCCGGCGCCGCTGAAGTCGTAGGCGGTCTCGGCGTGTTCGGCCTGGTCGATGCCGGAGATCTCCTCGTCCTCGTCGACGCGCATGCCGAGCGTCTTGTCGATGAGGAAGGCGAGGATCGCGGAGGCGATCAGGGAGTAGGCGAGGACGGCGCCGACCCCGGCGAGCTGCTTCCAGAGCTGGTCGGCGTTGCCGCCGTAGAAGAGGCCCTTGACGTCGGACTGGCCCTTGCCGCTGGCGAAGAAGCCGATGAGGACGGAGCCGAGGACACCGCCGACCATGTGGACGCCGACGACGTCGAGGGAGTCGTCGTAGCCGAACTTGAACTTGAGGCCGACGGCCATGGCGCAGACGACGCCGGTGATGAGGCCGATGCAGATGGCGCCGACGGGGGTGATCGCGCCGCCGGAGGGCGTGATGGCGACGAGGCCGGCGACGGCGCCGGAGGCGGCGCCCAGCGTGGTGAAGGCGCCGTGGCGGATCTTCTCGTAGGCGAGCCAGCCGAGCATGGCGGCGGCGGTGGCGATCTGGGTGTTGACGAACATGAGCGCGCCGACGCCGTCGTCGTTGCCGAGCCAGGACCCGGCGTTGAAGCCGAACCAGCCGAACCACAGGAGGCCCGCGCCGAGCATGACCAGCGGGAGGCTGTGCGGGCGCATCGGGTCCTTCTTGAAGCCGACGCGCTTGCCGATGACGAGGATCACGCCGAGGGCCGCCGCGCCCGCGTTGATGTGGACGGCGGTGCCGCCGGCGAAGTCGATGACGCCGAGTTCGAAGGCCCAGCCGCCGGTGCCCCAGACCCAGTGGGCGACGGGGAAGTAGACGACGGTGGCCCACAGGACGACGAAGAGGGCCCAGGCGGAGAACTTGACGCGGTCGGCGATGGCACCGCTTATCAGGGCGGGCGTGATGATCGCGAACATCATCTGGAAGACGGCGAAGACGAACACCGGGATGGTGTAGCCGGACCAGATGTCCATCTTGTCGATGCCGGACCAGCCGACGAAGTCCGACTCCCAGCCGATGAGGGAGCCGTGGTCCGTGCCGAACGCCATGGAGAAGCCGTAGAGCACCCACAGGACGGTGACGATGCCCATGCTGATGAAGCTCATCATGAGCATGTTCAGCGCGCTCTTGACGCGGACCATGCCTCCGTAGAAGAAGGCGAGGCCCGGGGTCATCAGCAGCACCAGGGCGGAACAGATGAGCATGAAGCCTGTGTTGGCGGCAGACAGCTTGTCTGCGGCGAGCGTGATGGCTGGAGCCATCGGCGTCTCCTCGTCGTCGTACGGCCCCGTGCGGGCGAAGCCTCGGCTGCGGAGTGGGGGCGGGCCGGTTATGGGCCTTGAGACTGGCGCAGCGCGGTTTCGGTCGGGGCCCCTCGCTGTTTCGCGGCGGTGACGAAGGGGTCGCGTGTGTTACGCGTCGGTGAATTGGCTGATGTTCGTCGCGGGGATCGTTATCGTGGCGCAACCTCCCCCGCTTCTGGTGCCGCGAGCACAGGCCGGCCGCGGTCGGACCTCCGAATGACCTGGCATGGGGGAGCCGAGTCGGGCAGTTCGGGAGGGCCGGCCGCGGCCGGGGTTCTCGGGGGTTCAGACCGCTTCGGCGGTCTCGGGGAGTTCGGCGGCGAGGCGGTCGGTGAGGTCGACGACGTCGGTCAGGTCGCCGAATTCGCGGGCCGCGTTGTCGACGGTCTTTCGGATACGAGTGTTGACGCGTTCGGAACGGACCCGCTTGGCGGCGACCATGGCCTCGGTGGCGTATTTGGCGCTCTGTTCGGGCTCCCGCTTGAGGAGGTGGACGGTGGCGACGCCGATCAGGTTGAGGGCGTAGGAGCGCTGGTAGTCGTCGGACTCCTTGGCGAAGAGGTCGACGGCGCGCAGCATGAGGGGTTCGGCGAGGGAGGCGTAGGCGGGGCTGCGGCCGGCGACGTAGGCGAGGTCGCGGAAGGAGTGGGAGTTCTCGCCGTACAGCTCGGCCTCGGTGAAGAAGCCGATCCAGTCGGGGTCGGGCTCGTCCCACTCGGTGGCGTCGGCGAAGGTGTCCTCGGCCATGCGGACGGCCCTTTTGCACCGTCCCGGCTGGCCCATGTTGGCGTAGGCGCGGGCCTCCATCGCATACAGCATGGCCTGGGTGCGCGGGCTCGCGCAGTCGCGGCTGCCGTACTGGGCGAGGTGGATGAGTTCGAGGGCGTCCTCGGGCCGGCCGAGGTGGATCATCTGGCGGCTCATGTTGGAGAGGATGTAGGAGCCGAGGGGGCGGTCGCCGGCTTCCTTCGCGGCGTGCAGGGCGAGGACGAAGTACTTCTGGGCGGTGGGTTGCAGGCCCACGTCGTAGGACATCCAGCCGGCGAGTTCGGCGAGTTCGGCGGCGACCTTGAAGAGGCGTTTGGCGGTGTCCTCGGGGTGGGGTTCCTGGAGGAGGTCGGTCACCTCGTGGAGCTGGCCGACGACGGCTTTGCGGCGCAGTCCGCCGCCGCACTGCGCGTCCCACTTGCGGAACATCGAGGTCGTCGCCTCCAGCAGCTCCAGTTCCTGTCGGGAGAGACGGCCGCGGGCGCGGCTGGTGGGCAGCGGTCCGGCGTCCCTGGGGGCGCTCGGCGGGGAGGGGACGAGCCAGCGCTGCATCGGCTCGATGAGGGTGGGCCCGGCGGAGAGGGCGAGCGAGGTGCCGAGGAAGCCGCGGCGGGCGAGCATCAGGTCGCTGCGGGAGAACTCGCTGAGCAGGGCGATGGTCTGGGGGCCGGTCCAGGGGAGGTCGACGCCGCCGGCGGACGGGGACTGGCGGGCGGCGCGCAGGCCCAGGTCCTCGACGGAGACGACGCAGCCGAACCGTTCGGAGAACAGCTCGGAGAGGATGCGCGGGATGGGCTCGCGGGGGTTCTCGCCGTCGAGCCAGCGGCGTACGCGGGAGGTGTCGGTGGAGATGTGGCCCGCGCCGAGCTGGCGGGCGCGGCGGTTGACCTGGCGGGCGAGTTCGCCCTTGGACCATCCGCTGCGCACGAACCAGGAGGTGAGCAGCTCGTTGGGACGCTTGTCCGCGCTCGTCCCGCTGCCTTCGTTGCCGCTCACTGGAACGCCCCCATCCCTGAGACCACTTGCAGTCGCGGGCCGCTTCGCCCGACTGCGCCAAGCCTTATCAGAATGCCGGTAAATAGACCTGCCGTCCGGCGTTTGTCACCCTTCGAACTGACGGGCGACTTGCCTCCGGCATACCCACCGGTGCGTGTTCCCCCAGGCCCCGCACACTCAAAGTAATCCTACGATCACCCGTCCGGCCATGGCGTTCGGGGAATCGCCACCATTCGCCACCCCTTCGGATGAACTCAGGGCGGCGTGTACGCGATTGACTTGACGCGGGACAGCCCGAGCGAAGGGGAGGATGCACTCGGGGGCGCGCACGGGCAGGTTCACCACCCTCGCGCTTCAGTGCGCCGCCCCGATCCGACGGCATCCCGGAGATCATGAGTACGGAGAGTCACGCTCCGCGCCCTTTGCGTGACCACCGGTGCGTCGGACCCGTTGGAGGGGGCATGGGCTTCACGATCGGCGGCATTCGCGAGATCCGTTCCGGCGCGCGCAGGCGCGGTCGCCACCCCGAGTGCACGGCCATCGCCGAGTTCACGGGCCTGTGGGGGTGGGACGTCGTCCCGGGCGCCCATGTCATCGCGGGCGCCTGCTCCTGCGGCCGCCCCTGCCGCACGCCGGGCGCCCACCCCCTCGCCCACTTCCCCCACCTCCCGGCGGGCGCCACCCTCGACGAGGTGACCGCCCTCTGGTCCACCCTCCCCGACGCCCCGGCCATGCTCCCCGTCGGCCGCGCCTTCGACGTCATCGAGGTCGCCGAACCGGCCGGCCGCCGCGCGTTGAGCCGCCTCGAACGCATGGGCCTCCCCCTCGGCCCCGTGACCGCGACCCCGGACGGCCGAGCCCACTTCTTCGTCGCCCCCGGCGCCGCCACCTCCCTCCCCGACCTCCTCTACCGCATGGGCTGGGACGACCCGACAGCCCTGGACCTACGGGGCTTGGGCAGAGGCGCATACATCACGGCCCCACCGTCGGACCGAGCGGGCCTGGGCCCGGTGACGTGGCTCCGCGCACCAGACCTGGACTCAGCGACAAAGCCCCCGGCAGCAAGGCTGCTCCTGGGCACATTGGCGTACGTGGCACACAGGTCAAGGGCATAGAAAAGTGCCCACTCCAGCAAGAGGAGAGGGCACTTTTCAAGGCGCGGCGACCTGTCGCTCTTTAGGGGCGCGGGGAACTGCGCGAACAACCACAACGCACCCGCAGCCGCCACACAACCGAACCAGGCACCCCAGTAGGCGCCCCTAGTCCCCGATAAGCGCATCAACAAACGCCTCAGGCTCGAACGGCGCCAGATCATCAGCACCCTCCCCCAGCCCGATCAGCTTCACCGGCACCCCCAGCTCCCGCTGAACCGCCACGACGATCCCACCCTTGGCAGTCCCGTCCAGCTTCGTCAGCACGATGCCCGTGATGTCGACGACCTCCGCGAACACCCGAGCCTGAACGAGCCCGTTCTGCCCAGTGGTCGCGTCAAGAACAAGCAGCACCTCATCGAGCGGCGCCTGCTTCTCGACGACCCGCTTGACCTTCCCCAGCTCATCCATGAGCCCGGTCTTGGTGTGCAACCGCCCGGCGGTATCGATGAGGACGACGTCGACCCCCATCTCCTTGCCCTCCTTCACCGCGTCGAACGCGATGGAGGCGGGATCCCCGCCCTCGGGCCCCCGGACGGTATACGCCCCGACCCGCTCCCCCCAGGTCTGCAACTGATCGGCGGCGGCGGCCCGGAACGTGTCCGCGGCCCCGAGCACGACGGTCCGCCCGTCGGCGACGAGAACGCGCGCGAGCTTGCCGGTGGTCGTGGTCTTCCCCGTGCCGTTGACCCCGACGACCATGACGACACCGGGCTTGCGCCCCTCGGGCTCGGTCCGCACGGTCCGGTCCACGTCCGTGCCGACCAGCTTGAGCAGTTCCTCGCGGAGCAGCCCGCGCAACTCCTCCGGCGTCCGCGTGCCGAGCACCTTGACGCGCTCGCGCAGACCGTCGACGAGTTCCTGGGTCGGCGCGACACCGACGTCGGCGGTGAGCAGGATCTCCTCGATCTCGTCCCACGTGTCGTCGTCGAGGTGTTCGCGCGACAGCAGCGTGAGCAGGCCCTTGCCGAGCGCGTTCTGGGAGCGGGAGAGGCGTGCGCGGAGCCGGACGAGGCGGCCGGCCGTGGGCTCGGGGACCTCGATCGCGGGAGCCTCGGGCTCCTCGGCGACCGGCAGGTCGACTTCCTCTATCGTGCGCCGCTCTTCGTCGCGCGGCGTCTCGGCCTCGTCACCGACGTGCGGCTCGGCCGGGGGCGCGGTCAGGTCGGGCGTGGTGGACGGCGGCGGAGCGGGCAGCGACTTCTTGCGCCGCCCCCCGACGACGAGCCCACCGATCGCCCCGAGCAGGACCACGGCGATGATGACTACAAGGATGACGGTTTCCATAACAGGACCAGTATGCGTGACCTGTTCCGCCCCGGCCGGTCCCCGGCGTCCGCGTGACGTACCCCTGGTTACCTGACGTGCCGTCAGCTATGGTCCCTCCCCCACCGACGAAGGGGCCGCCATGCCCGTCTCCGTGCTCCGTTTCAACCTCGCCGCGCCCGGGGCCTCGCCGGGTGAGCTGGCGGACCGCTATCAGGCGGCGCTGCGGATGGCCGCGTACGCCGACGGGCACGGGGTGACGACCGTGCAGACGGAGGAGCACCACGGTGCCGAGAACAACTGGCTGCCGTCGCCGTTCACGTTCGCGGGGGCGGTGCTGGGGGCGACGCGGCGGCTGGCGGTGACGGTGTCGGCGGCGATCGGTCCGCTGCACGATCCGCTGCGGCTGGCGGAGGACATCGCCGTCCTTGACCTGCTGAGCGGGGGCCGGCTGATGACCGTCGTCGGGATCGGCTACCGGCGTGCCGAGTACGACCGCGCGGGGGTCGCCTGGGAGCGGCGGGGGCGGCTCCAGGACGAACTCCTCGAAACCCTGCTCCAGGCGTGGACCGGTGAGCCGTTCACGTTCCGGGGCCGCACGGTACGGGTCACCCCGCGCCCGGCGACGTCCCCGCATCCCCTCCTCCTGGTGGGCGGCTCCTCGGAAGCCGCCGCCCGGCGGGCCGCCCGTCTCGGCCTCCCCTTCTTCCCCAGCGCCCACCTTCCGCACCTGGAGACCTACTACAAGGACCGCCTGACGGAGTACGGCACCGAGGGCTGGACCCTGATGCCACCCGCCGAGACCCCCCTCCTCCACCTCTCCGAGAACCCCGACGAGACCTGGGCCACCCACGGCCGCCACTTCCTCCACGAGGCCCGCACGTACGCCTCCTGGCAGTCGGCCGGCATCCACTCGGTCGTCCACTCGACCGCGACGACGATCGACGACCTGCGCGCGGAGGGCGTCTACCGCGTCCTCACCCCGGCCGAGTGCCTGTCCCAGGGCCTCGACAACCTCGTCCTCCACCCCCTGGCCGGCGGCATGCCCATCGAGGAGGGCTGGCGCAGCCTGCGCCTCTTCGCGGAGCAGGTGCTGCCGGAGGCAGGTGCCTGAGAGCCCGCCCCCGCACACGGAATCCGCCGCCCCCGGGAAACCGGGGGCGGCGGTCGTGTTCGGGGAGAGGGGCAGCGGGGTCTTGGCCCCTCTCCCCGGGATCGGGGGTCAGCCCATCTCCTCCAGGGACTTGCCCTTGGTCTCCTTGACGAACTTGAGGACGAAGGGGATGGAGAGGGCGGCGAAGACGGTGTAGATGACGTAGGTCGCGGAGAGGTTCCAGTCCGCGAGGGACGGGAAGCTCGCGGTGATGGCCCAGTTGGCGATCCACTGCGCGGAGGCGGCGACACCGAGCGCGGCGGCGCGGATGCGGTTGGGGAACATCTCGCCGAGGAAGACCCAGACGACGACGCCCCAGGACAGCGCGAAGAAGAGGACGAAGATGTGGGCGGCGACGAGGGCCGTCCAGCCCTGCGCGGTGGGCAGCTTGCCGTCGACGAGGTCGTAGGAGAAGGCCCACGCCTCCAGCGCCAGACCGATCACCATGCCGACGGACCCGATGAGCGCGAGGGGCCTGCGTCCGACCCGGTCGACGAAGATCATCGCGATGACGGTGCCGACGATGTTGATGATCGACGTCGTGAAGGAGTAGAAGAACGAGTCGGTCGGGTCGACGCCCACGGACTGCCACAGCGTCGAGGAGTAGTAGAACGCGACGTTGATGCCGACGAACTGCTGGAAGACCGAGAGCCCGATGCCGATCCAGACGATCGGCTTGAAGAAGAAGCCCCCGCCGAGCAGGTCCTTGAACGTCGACTTGTGCTCACTGCGCATCGCGTGCTCGATCTCGGCGACCCGCGCGTCGAGATCCGCGCTCTCCCCCTCGACCTCGGCCAGGATCTCCCGCGCCCGCTCCCGCTTCCCCACGGACAGCAGGAACCTCGGCGACTCGGGAATCGCGAAGGACAGCAGCCCGTACAGCACCGCCGGCACGACCATCACACCCAGCATGACCTGCCACGCTTCGAGCCCCATCAGCTTCCCGCGCTGGTCACCGCCGGCCGCGTTCAGCAGCCCCCAGTTGACGAGCTGCGAGATCGCGATGCCGATGACGATCGCGGCCTGCTGGAACGACCCGAGGCGCCCCCGGTACGCGGGCGGCGCGACCTCGGCGATGTAGGCGGGACCGATGACGGAGGCCATGCCGATGGCGAACCCGCCGACGACCCGCCACAGCGCGAGGTCCCACAGCGCGAACGGCAGCGCGGAGCCGACGGCGGAGACCGTGAACAGCACGGCGGAGATCTGCATGCACCGGATACGCCCGATCCGGTCGGCGATCCGCCCCGCCGTGGCCGCGCCGATCGCACAGCCGATCAGGGCGATGGCGATGACCTGCGCGAGTGCGGCGGAGCCGATGTCGTAGCGGTCCCGGATCGCCTCGACCGCGCCGTTGATGACGGAGCTGTCGTAGCCGAAGAGGAATCCGCCCATCGCCGCGGCGGCGGCGATGAAGATGACATGCCCGAGATGATCGGGATGGGCCTTGGCTCCTGATGTGGATGCCTGCGCTGTGCTGGTCACGATCAACTCCTCGGGCCACCGGCAACGCTGCCGGCCATGGTCAGCCCTTCCAGTGGCGCACAGCACGCCGCCGCCCACCACCTGAAGGGAAAAGCAACGCCCCAGAGGCTATGCCTTCAAGTTGTGAACTCCAAGACCAGGGGATGTGAGATACAAGCCACTCCGAGGACGGAATACGTTCAAGTTTTGAACTCAAGGGAGTGGGCAGACGCTCAGCGCAGCCGCTGCGAGATCACCTTCGACACCCCGTCGCCCTGCATCGACACCCCGTACAGCGCGTCGGCGACCTCCATCGTCCGCTTCTGGTGCGTGATGACGATCAGCTGCGACGACTCCTGCAACTCCTGCATGATCCGGATCAGCCGCTGGAGGTTCGTGTCGTCGAGCGCCGCCTCCACCTCGTCCATCACGTAGAACGGGCTCGGCCGCGCCTTGAAGATCGACACCAGCAGGGCGACGGCCGTCAGCGACCGCTCCCCGCCCGACAGCAGCGACAGCCGCTTCACCTTCTTGCCGGGCGGGCGCGCCTCGACGTCCACACCCGTCGTCAGCATGTTGTCCGGGTCCGTCAAGACCAGCCGGCCCTCACCGCCGGGGAACAGCCGGCCGAAGACGCCCTCGAACTCCCGCGCCGTGTCCCGGTACGCCTCGCTGAACACCTGCTCGACGCGCTCGTCCACCTCCTTCACGACCTGGAGGAGGTCCGTGCGCGTCTTCTTCAGGTCCTCAAGCTGCTCGCTCAGGAACTTGTGACGCTCCTCCAGCGCCGCGAACTCCTCCAGGGCGAGCGGGTTCACCTTGCCGAGCTGCTGGTACGCCCGCTCGGCCGCCTTCAGCCGCTTCTCCTGCTCCGCACGGACGAACGGAACGGGCCGCGGCTCCTCCTCCGGCTCCTCACCGTCCACCGACGGCGACGGGGGGACGAGCTGATGGGGGCCGTACTCCTCGACCAGGCCCGCCGGCTCCACCCCCAGCTCCTCCAACGCCTTCGTCTCGACCTGCTCGATCCGCATCCGCTTCTCGGCGCCCAGCACCTCGCCCCGGTGCACGGAGTCGGTCAGCTTGTCCAACTCGCCCTTGAGTTCCCGGCCGACGGTCCGCTCCGCCGCCAACTCCTGTTCCCGCGCCGCCTTCTCGGCCTCGGCCTCCGCGCGGTCGGCCTCCGCCGCGCGGACGGACTCCTCCACGCAGGCCAGGAGTTGGCGCGCGCCGGACGCCACCGCGCCCGCGACGTCCGCCTCGTACTTCAGACGGCGCTCGCGCTGCTCCGCCCTTGCCCTCGCGTCGCGCTCCGCCCTCGCCGCGCGGTCCAGTGAATCCGCCCTGCCCGCAAGGGCCTTGACGCGTTCCTCGTGCGTGCGGGCCTGGAGGCGGGCCTCCATCTCCGTCTGCCGCGCGTTCGCGCCGTCCGCTGCGAGGCGGTCGCGGGTGGCGGTGTCGGGTTCCTCCTCCACCGGCAACTCCTCGGCGACGGCTAGGCGTTCGGCCAGGATCTCCACTTCCTCCATCGCCTTGTCGAGGGCTTCCTGTGCGCGGGCCGCTGCCGCGGTGGCGCGTTCCGCCTCGCCTGCGGCGCCTCTCGACTGGCCTGCCAGGCGGCCGAGTTGCTGGGCGACGGTGGACTTCTCCTTGGTCGCGGTGCGTTGGCGGTCGGCGACTTCTTCGAGGCGGGCTGCGCATGCGGTGCGGTGTTGCCGGGCGGCCTCCTGTTGTGCGGTCAACTCCTCGCAGGTGGCGGCCAGTTCTTCCAGCTCCGCTGCGGCTTCGTCCACGGATGCCTGGACTTCGAGGAGGCTGGGGGCGCCGGCGGAGCCGCCGTGGGCGAGGTGGGCTGAGAGGAGGTCGCCTTCGGTGGTGACTGCGGTCAAGTGGGGGTGGGTGCGGATGAGTTGTTCGGCGGCGTCGAGGGTGTCGACTACGACGGTGTTGTGGAGGAGGTGGTGGATTGCGGGGAGGAGGTCGGAGGGGGCGCGGACGAAGGTGGCAGCGAGAGGAGCATTGGCGGGTACGGGTGCATCGTGGTTGCTCGCGCAGTTCCCCGCGCCCCTAAAAACCTCTCCTCCCGCCAGTAGAAGAGTTGCCCTTCCTCCGTCCTGCTTCCTCAGCAACCTGATCGCCTCCGCCGCCGCCCCCGGCCCCCTCACGGCCACCGCGTCCGCCGCCGCGCCGAACGCCGCTGCCAGTGCGACCTCGTAGCCCGGTGTGATCGTCAACAGCTCTGCCGCTGGCCCCAATACACCCGTCAGCCTGTCCTGTGCCGCCAGCAGTATCCCCGTGCCGTCCTTGCGGCGGAGCCCCAGCGACAGCGCTTCGTGTCTCGCCTTCGTCGCCGCCCGGCGGCGCTCGACCACCGTGACCGCCTCGCGCGCCGCGCTCAACGCGGCCTCTGCCTCGGAGAGTTCGCGTTTCGCCGCCGCGTGGGCCTCGGCCAGCTCGGCGTCGTCCGCGTCGAGGCCGTCCACCTCCGCTTTCAGCGCCTCGTACTCCTCCTGAGCGGTGGCTGCCCTCTCGACCGCCTCGTCGCGGGACGCGGTGAGGCGGTCGATCTCGGACTGGGCCGAACTCGCGCGGGAGCGGGCCGCGTTGACCTGGCCGGAGAGGCGGGCCAGGCCCTCGCGGCGGTCGGCGATGGCGCGGGCGGCGTCCCGGAGGCGGCGTTCCTCGGCGGCCAGTTCGCGTTCGAGGTCGGCGCGGTGGGCGACCGTGTCCTCCAGAGCGCGTTCGGCGGCGTCGAGGGCGGCTTCCAGTTCGGCTTCCTGTTCCCGGACCCGGGCCGCTTCGCGTTCCAGGTCCTCGGGGTCGCGGCCCCGGCGTTCCTCGGCGGGCGCGGAGGTGGCGCTCTTCACGCGGGCGTCGGCGAGGGAGATGGTGCCCCGGACGCGTTCGGCGAGCTGGGAGAGTTCGTACCAGGTCTGCTGGGCGCGCTGGAGGCGCGGGGTGAGGCGGCGGACCTCGTCCTCCAGGTGGGCCTCGCGCTGGAGGGCCTTCTTGAGGTCCTGCTCGGCGGCTTCCTTGCGTTCCTTGAGGGCGGCCTCGTCGGCGATCTCGGTCTGGAGGGCGGCGCGCAGGCGCACGAGGTCGTCGGCGAGCAGCCGCAGCCGGGCGTCGCGCAGGTCGGCCTGGATGACGGCCGCGCGGCGGGCGACGGCGGCCTGGCGGCCGAGCGGCTTGAGCTGGCGGCGGAGTTCGTCGGTGAGGTCCTGGACGCGGGAGAGGTTGGCCTGCATCGCGTCGAGCTTGCGCAGCGCCTTCTCCTTGCGCTTGCGGTGCTTGAGGACCCCGGCCGCCTCCTCGATGAACGCGCGGCGGCCCATGGGGTCGGCGTGCAGGACGGAGTCGAGCTGGCCCTGGCCGACGATGACGTGCATCTCGCGGCCGATGCCGGAGTCGCTGAGGAGTTCCTGGATGTCGAGGAGGCGGCAGGTGTCGCCGTTGATCTGGTACTCGCTGGAGCCGCCCCGGAACATGATCCGGGTGATCGTGACCTCGGCGTACTCGATGGGCAGGGCGCCGTCGGAGTTGTCGATGGTGAGGGAGACCTCGGCGCGGCCGAGCGGTGGGCGCCCGGTGGTGCCAGCGAAGATGACGTCCTCCATCTTGCCGCCGCGCAGCGACTTCGCGCTGTGCTCGCCCATGACCCAGGTCAGCGCGTCGACGACGTTGGACTTGCCCGACCCGTTGGGCCCCACGACACAGGTGATCCCCGGTTCGAACCGGAGCGTGGTCGCGGAGGCGAACGACTTGAACCCACGCAGGGTCAGGGCCTTGAGGTGCACGCCGTCGGACTTTACCCGTCAGGGCCCGACGGTTTCGCTGTTGAACGCGGAGGGCACACCACACGTTAAGGAGAGGGGGAGGGGCGCGGAGAAGAGGGCGGGGAAAGAAAAGAAGGGACGCCGAAGCGTCCCTTGCAAATCTTTGACAACACAAGCGGTGCCGTGGAGCGGTGCTGCGGCGATCAGGTGAGCGCAGGCTCCGGCTGGTGTGCGTCGATGCTCTCCATGATCCTGTCGTGAGAAGCGGCAGCCGTCAGCGCGTCGTTCTCGGCCTGGATCCGTCCGAGCTCGGATTCCAGATCCTGGACGCGCTGCTGGAGCCGTCGCATCTCGGCGAGGAGTCGCGGGTCGGAGCCGCCGACGTAACCGAGAAGCGCCTTTGCCATGACTGATGGTCCTCCACACTGAGTGACCGACCGAAACGGTGTGGGTCGTGAGGGATTCGCACCCGCTCCTGGGCAGGATCTAGTTGTTGCTGCCGTTCATCCATGCCAAACAGCTAGGTGCGCGGGGTTCCCTCAGAGTCTCACCAAAAAGTTTGACGGTCAACACGATCACGCCCCGTACGGAGCGGCGTCCGGGCCGCGCACCGCGGTGAGCGGCGGTGCTGCGGGCCTCGCGGAGCCCGGGGGCGTAGCGATCACACTTGGACGGGGAGCCTGCCAGAGCGCGCCCTTCTTGGCAACCACCTGCTTCTTTTCGTGGAACGGCCACCGGTCGCCGGGTTCCGCGCGGCGCCCGTGCCCGCCGGGCTCAGCGGATCGCGAAGCCGTCGTACCCGCCCCGGGGTGTGTCCCAAATCTCGGTGACACCGTCCACGCGGCCGGGCGTGTCGGCTCCGGTCAGCCAGTCCAGCAGTCCTTCACAGTCGCCCCGGGTCCCCTCGGCGACGACCTGTACGCGTCCGTCGGCCAAATTGAGAGCAAAACCACTCAGCCCGCCGATCTCCAGCGCCTTGGCCCGCGTGAACCAGCGGAAACCCACGCCCTGTACGTGTCCGCGGACCCAGGCGACCAGTCGTGCATCCTCACTCATGAACGCAACCTAACCGGACGGATGTCGCTCAGGACACTTCCTCCACGGACGTCATGGGGTACCGTCCCCACCCGAACCAAACTCACCCGATCGAGTGATTCAGGGCGACCGCGAGGAGTCAGCGACCAGAGGGCTCGGGGACCGCAGTGCTCAGGACGCCGCAGGACGAGGAAGGCCAGACCATGGGACGCCACCGACGCTCAGGCGCCGAGACGGGCCATACGCACGGCACCGAGCCCCACGCGGAGGAAACGGGGGGCCACACCCCCGGTATGGGCACCCCGCTCCCCGAGGCGTACGCGGACGCCAACGCGCGCAGCGCCGAGTACCTGTACGCGACGGAGACGGACACACCGCTCACCTCCGACGGATCCCGCCGACGCCGTAAGAAGAAGCCGGTGCGGACGGGGCTGCTCGGCGCCTCCGTGGCCGTCGCGCTCGGGGCCGTCGCCGTCACCTCGGGGCTGGTCCCGGGGCTGGAGAGCTACAAGCTCGGCGGGGACAGCGCGAGCGACACCGCCGGGGACCGTGCGGGCGTCTCGGACGCGCCGACCAACGCGGCGTCCGAGCAGGGCGGCGCGTCGGGCCGGGCGGACAGCGGGAGCGGGACGGCGCCGGGCGCGGGTCTGCCGTCGGCGGCACCGTCCGCCTCGCCGACGCCGTCCCAGGCGCCCCCGGTGAAGAAGGCGCCGGAGAAGAAGGCCGCCGAGGCGAAACCTTCCGCCAGCCCGTCGAAGGCGCCGGTGAAGGAGAAGGAGGCGCCCGCCGAGGTGCCCGCTCCGCGCAAGCCGGAGAGCGCGAAGGCGGCGTCGGCCGTGTCGTCGGAGGCGCAGGCGGCGGCTCAGGTGCTGGTGCTGGTCAACGAGGAGCGGGCGAAGGTCGGCTGCAGTCCCCTGGCGGCGAACAGCGCGCTCGCGGATCTCGCGCGGAAGTTCAGCGAGGACATGGCCGCACGCGGCTTCTTCGACCACACCGACCCGGACGGCAAGTCCCCCTGGGACCGCGCCGCCGCGGCCGGGGTCGGCGACCTCGCCGGCGAGAACATAGCCCGCGGGCAGGCGGACGCGGCCTCCGTGATGGAGGCGTGGATGAACAGCCCCGGCCACAAGGCGAACATCCTGAACTGCGACTTCAAGACGCTGGGCGTCGGTGTGCACTTCGGTTCGGGCGGTCCGTGGTGGACGCAGGACTTCGGGTACTGAGCCGTACGCATCCGGAACCCTCCGTTCACTAACCAGCGGAAAGTGCAACCTGCCGGTTAGCGCTGTTTTCCCTTACCCTTTCCCCATGACCACCACCCCCGAGGCCCCCGCCCCAGATCTCCCGTTCAGCGTGTTCGCCCGCGCCTGTCCCTCCCGGACGACGCTCGAACACGTCACCGGACGCTGGGGCGGCCTGACCCTCGGGGCGCTCTACGAGGGCTCCCTCAGGTTCAACGAACTACGCCGACGAGTCGACGGCGTCAGCGAGAAAATGCTCTCCCAAACCCTGCACGCCCTGGAACGCGACGGCCTCATCCTCCGCGAGGCCCAGCCCACCAACCCCCCACGCGTCGACTACGAACTGACCCCCCTCGGCCGCCAGGTCGCCGAACACCTCCTCGCCCTCATCCACCTCGTCGAGGGCCACATGGACGAGGTGATGACCGCCCGCGCCCGCTACGACGAGACGCGTGGCGGCCGCTGACGGCTCGGGCGGAAGCAGCACGTCCTACGAAATACGCGGCGCCCGCTGGCACTTCGGGCAGAAGTAGCTCGACCTGTTCATCCACGCGCGCCGGGCCATCGGGGTCGTGCAGCGTTTGCAGGGCTCGCCCTCGCGGCCGTACGCGTCGAGGGAGCGGTCGAAGTAGCCGGACTCGCCGTTGACGTTGACGTAGAGGCTGTCGAAGCTGGTGCCGCCGACGGCGAGGGCGGCGTTCATCACGTCACGGGTGTGGCCGAGGAGCTCGGTGGTGCGGGGGCGGGTGAAGCCGGTGGTGGGGCGGTCGTAGTGCAGGCGGCTGCGCCAGAGCGCTTCGTCGGCGTAGATGTTGCCGACGCCGCTGATCAGGGACTGGTCCAGCAGCGCCCGTTTGATGGTGGTGCGCTTGCGGCGCAGGGCCTGGTGGAACGCCTCGTCGTCGAAGAGGGGGTCCAGGGGATCGCGGGCGATATGGCCGATGACGTCCGGGAGGCCGTCGTCCGTCGTGTCGTGGAGGGAGAGGCCGCCGAAGGTGCGCTGGTCGACGAAGCGGAGTTCCGTGCGTACGTCGTCCGCGAACCGGATCCGGATGCGCAGGTGCTTCTCGTCGGCCGCGTCCGGCGGCTGGACCAGGAGCTGGCCGCTCATGCCGAGGTGGGCGAGGATCGCCTGGCCGCTGTCGGCGAGCGGCAGCCACAGGTACTTGCCGCGGCGGGCCGGCGTGCCGATCCGGTGGCCCTTGAGGCGGTGGACGAAGTCGTCGGCGCCCGCGAGATGACGGCGGACCGCCCTGGGGTGCAGGACCTCCGCGTCGGCGACCGTACGGCCGGCGACCCAGCGCTCCAGACCCCGGCGGACGACCTCGACCTCGGGCAACTCGGGCATGGCACTCCCCCGGAAGTGAGCCGAGCGCCCACCCCGGGTCGGGGCGGGCGCTCGGTCGGTTGTTCTCAGGCCGACCGGCAGGGGCCGGTCTTATGCGGAGGCGGACTCGGCGTCGGCGGTGGCTTCGGCAGCCGCCGCCTCTTCCTGTTTGATCCGTTCGTCCGCCGCGGCGCGGATCGCGCGCCACGCGGACTCGGCGGCTTGCTGCTCCGCCTCCTTCTTGCTGCGGCCGGTGCCGGTGCCGTACGAGACGCCTCCGACGCGGGCGGCAGCAGTGAAGGTCTTCTCGTGGTCGGGGCCGGTCTCCGTGACCAGGTACTCGGGGACCCCGAGCCCTTCGGTCGCGGTCAGCTCCTGGAGCGACGTCTTCCAGTCCAGGCCCGCGCCCAGGTTGGAGGACTTCTCGATCAGCGGGTCGAACAGGCGGTGCACCAGTTCGGAGGCCGCGTCGAGGCCCTGGTCGAGATAGACCGCGCCGATCACCGCTTCAAGGGTGTCGGCGAGGATGGACGCCTTGTCCCGGCCGCCCGTGCCCTCTTCACCCCGGCCGAGCCGGATGAAGGAGCCGAGGTCGAGGCCACGACCGACTTCCGCCAGTGCGCGCGAGTTGACCACCGCCGCCCGGAGCTTGGCCAGCTGGCCCTCCGGCAGGTCGGGGTGGGTCGTGTAGAGCGTGTCGGTGACGACGAGGCCGAGCACGGAGTCCCCCAGGAACTCCAGCCGCTCGTTCGTCGGCAGACCGCCGTTCTCGTACGCGTAGGAACGGTGCGTCAGCGCACGCACCAGAAGGGCGGACTCGACGTGGTAGCCGAGCCGCCCTTCCAGAAGCGTGTGGGACGAGGCCGTGGTCTCCGCAGAGTTTTTCTTCGGCGTGGACACAGTGCCTCTCACCAGCCTCAGACTTCGAGGACCTGGCGCTTGTTGTAGGTGCCGCAAGACGGGCACGCGATGTGCTGCAGCTTGGACTCGTGGCAGCGCTCGCACGCAACCAGGGTGGGGACCGCAGCCTTCCACTGCGACCGGCGGTGGCGCGTGTTGCTGCGCGACATCTTCCGCTTCGGAACAGCCACGGCTACTTCTCCTGCTTCTCGTCGACGCCGGTTTCAGCGCCGCTGATCTCGTCCTTCTCGCTGTCCTTGCTGGATACAGCGAGTCCCTGCAATGCCGCCCAACGGATGTCGACGGCGTCATGGTGGTGGCCGGGTTCGTCCGTGAGCCGTACTCCGCACTCGGAGCACAGGCCCTGGCAGTCTTCCTGGCACACCGGCTGCATCGGCAGTGCGAGCACCACCGCGTCACGCAGCACTGGTTCGAGGTCGAACAGGCCGTCCTCGATGAAGAGCCTGTCCTCGTCGTCCTCGGCGTCGTCGTCGGGTTCCGCCTTCTTCGGGCGGCCCCGCTCATCGGCGTCAGGGTACGAGAACATCTCCTGGAAGTCCGCGTCGAGCTCCAGCTCGACCGGCTCCAGACACCTTACGCACTCCCCTTCGGCCTGTGCACGGGCGGTGCCTGTGACAAGCACCCCTTCCATGACCGACTCCAGCCGGAGTTCCAGCTCCACCGGGGCGCCTTCCGGCACTCCGACGACTCCTTGGATGCCCAGATCCTTGGGGGCGTCGATCTCACGGGTCAGGCGCTGGAGCGCGCCAGGACGCCGGCCCAGCTCGTGTGTGTCGAACACGAGAGGGTTGCGGTGGTCGAGGCGGGCGTTGGCGGCCATTCCTGGTTTCGATCTCTTCCGAGCTGAAGGGAACGCCGCCCGTCGGTGCTCCGGGGCAGCGTTGATCGCGGACGTACACGCGACCGAAGAGCCAGGATACTGGAGCTTTCGCCCACAGCCCAATCCGGGTTCGCGTGGGCCGTCCGGGTGAGCGGGCGCGCGGGTTACAGGCCGCGCCCCTGTTCGTACGCCCGCAGCTGCTCCGGCGTGATCATGCCGGTGTCGAAGAGGCTGGTCTCGTCGAGTGCGTAGGACTGCTGGGCGTGCTGCTCGTGCGGCTGCTGGGGCTGCTGGGTCTCGTACGCCTGCTGCTGGTCGTAGCCCTGGTAGGCGCTCGCCGCGTACGGGTCGGCCTGCTGGTAGGCGTACGGGTCCGGCTGCGCGTACGTCTGGTCGTAGCCGCCGTAGCCGTCCTGGTAGCCGTAGGCGGGCTGCTGTTCGTAGGGCTGGACGGCGGGCTGTCCGGCCGGGGCCGCGGCCTGGGCCGGGATCGGGGTGGAGCCGGTGCGGGAGGTCTCCTCGCGGTCGGCGAGGGCCGCGAGGTCGGCGAGGTAGTCGGCGTCCGAGGAGTGCTGGTAGGTCGTGTTGTCGTCGGCGAGGGCGCTGAGGTCGTCGGTGGCGATGCGGCCGTGCAGCTTGTCGCGGCCCCGGCCGACGGCCTCCAGCGTCTTGGCGAGGACGGCCTCGAAGGCGCCGAGCTTGACGTCGACGTAGGCGTCGGCGTTCTTGCGCAGGGTCTCGGGGTCGTGGCTGCGCTCGGGGGCGTCCTCGTCCTCGTAGCCGTTCTCGTCGAGGCCGGGGCCGGTGCCGAGCAGCTTCTCGCGGCCGCGGCCGACCGAGCCGAGGGTCTTGGTGAGGACGACCTCGAAGTTGGCGAGCTTGGAGTCGACGTACTCGTCGGCCTCGGCGCGGACCTCCTCGGCCTCCCTGCGGGCCTCCGCGAGGATGCGGTCGGCCTCGGCCTGCGAGCGGCGGGCGACCTCGGTGCCGGAGATCAGCGAACCGCGCTCGGCGTGCGCGCCGGTGATGATGCGCTCGGCCTCCTGGCGGGCCTGCTCGACCATCTGGTCACGGTCGCCGATCAGCTCCTGGGCCTGGGCGAGGGAGTCGGGCAGCGCGGCCCTGACCTCCTCCAGCAGGGCGAGCAGGTCGGCGCGGTTCACCACGCACGAGGCCGACATGGGCATCGACCTCGCGCCGGTCACCGCCGCCACGATCTCGTCGAGCTTCTTCTGTACGTCCACCTAGGCTCGCCACTCTCTACCGCTGTGTTGGAGACGGACAAGGCGACTGTAGCCGCCTGTCCCATCAGTCCTTGCGCAGACGCTTGTTGAGGGCTTGCAGGACGACCGGCGGCACCAGGTGCGCGATGTCGCCGCCCCACGTCGCGACCTCCTTGACGAGCGAGGAGGAGAGGAAGCTGTACTCCGGGTTCGTCGGCACGAACAGCGTCTCCACCCCGGACAGGCCGATGTTCATCTGCGCCATCTGGAGCTCGTAGTCGAAGTCGCTGACGGCTCTGAGGCCCTTGACGATGGCCGGGATGTCCCGCTGCTTGCAGAAGTCGACCAGCAGGCCGTGGAACGCCTCCACGCGTACGTTGCCGTACTCGGCGGTGACCTGGCGGATCAGGTCGATCCGCTCGTCGACCTCGAAGAGGCCCTGCTTCGACTTGTTGATCATCACCGCGACGTACACCTCGTCGTAGAGGCGGGAGGCGCGGGAGATGATGTCGAGGTGTCCGTTGGTGATCGGGTCGAACGACCCGGGACAGACGGCGCGGCGCACTTGTGATCCCTCGCTCTCCGGTCCGGTCATCGTGCGTCTTCGCACGTAGAGGCGTTGTCGCCCGTGGCGGCGCGACCGTACCAAAACGTTCCCTCGCCGTAGCGGCGGGCCTTGACCTGCTCGAAGCCCGCCGGCCAGTGGAATTCGCCGCCTCTGGTGCTGCGCTCCACGGTGACGATCGCGTCCTGCGTGAGCCAGCTTTCCGTGCGGAGTGTGAGCAGGATCTCGCGAAGATCGTGATCTGTGACCGCGTAGGGGGGGTCGAGGAAGGCGATGTCGTAGGGCGCCGGCGGGGGTGTCCTGATGAGCTGTTCGGCCTTGGCCTGTCTCGTCTCGGCGCCCGGGAGGGCGAGGTTCCTGACGTTCTCGCGGATGGTTCGTACCGCTTTGGGGTCGGCTTCCACGAGGAGGGTGTGGGCCGCGCCCCGGGAGAGGGCTTCGAGACCGACGGCGCCCGAGCCCGCGTAGAGGTCGAGAACGCGTTCGTCCCTGAAGGGGCCGCCGAGGAGGGCTTCCCAGGTGGACATGAGGGCTTCGCGTGCGCGGTCGGAAGTCGGGCGGGTGCCGGTTCCCGGGGGTACGGCCAGTCGACGTCCGCCGGCTGTTCCGGCGATCACGCGCGTCATCTTCAGGTCCTTGGTCGCGGGGTGTGTGCGCATCCAGTGTGGCTCAGCCCTTCTCCAGGTACTGCTCCCTCTCCTTGTCCAGCAGCGCGTCCAGGGCCGTTCGCAGGGCCGGGTACCCCGTGAGTTCGGGATCCCGCGCCACGACCGCCGTCGCCTCCTCCCTCGCCTCCGCGATGACCTCCTCGTCCTCGATGACCTCCAGGACCCGCAGGGAGGAGCGCGCGCCGGACTGGGCCTGGCCGAGGACGTCGCCCTCGCGGCGCTGTTCGAGGTCGATGCGGGAGAGCTCGAAGCCGTCCAGGGTCGAGGCGACGGCGTTGAGGCGCTGGCGGGCGGCGCTCGCCTCGGGCATGTCCGTGACGAGGAGGCAGAGGCCCGGCGCGGAGCCCCGGCCGACGCGGCCCCGGAGCTGGTGGAGCTGGGAGACGCCGAAGCGGTCGGCGTCCATGATGACCATCGCGGTGGCGTTGGGGACGTTGACGCCGACCTCGATGACGGTCGTGGCGACAAGGACGTGGGTCTCGCCGGCGGCGAAGCGGCGCATGACCGCGTCCTTGTCGTCGGGGTGCATGCGGCCGTGCAGGGCCTCGACCCGCAGGCCCTGGAGCGGGCCCTTGGAGAGCTGGTCGGCGACGTCCAGGACGGCGAGCGGGGGGCGTTTGTCGGCGTCCTCGGCGGTCTTCTTGCCGGCCTTCTTGTCGTCCTCCTCGTCGCCGATGCGGGGGCAGACGACGTACGCCTGGTGGCCCTTGGCGACCTCTTCGCGGACGCGTTCCCACGCGCGGGTGAGGAAGTGGGGTTTGTCGGCGGCCGGGACGACATGGGTGGCGATCGGGGAGCGGCCCGCCGGGAGCTGGTCGAGGACGGACGTCTCCAGGTCGCCGAAGACGGTCATCGCGACCGTGCGGGGGATCGGTGTCGCCGTCATGACGAGCAGGTGCGGCGGCTGGGTGCCCTTGCTCCGCAGCGCGTCGCGCTGTTCGACCCCGAAGCGGTGCTGTTCGTCGACGACGACCAGCCCCAGGTCATGGAACCGCACCTTGTCCTCGATCAGCGCGTGCGTGCCGATGACGATGCCCGCCTCGCCGGTGACCAGGTCGAGGAGCGCCTGCCGGCGTGCGGCGGCGCCCATCGAGCCGGTGAGCACCACGACTTTCGTCGCCCGTTCCGAGCCGCCCAGCATCCCGCCCTCGGCCAGGTCTCCCATCATCTCGACGACCGACCGGTGGTGCTGCTGGGCCAGTACCTCGGTGGGCGCGAGCATCGCGGCCTGTCCGCCCGCGTCGACGACGGCGAGCATGGCGCGCAGGGCGACCATCGTGTTGTGGGTGACGGTGAAGTGGTCGGTGACGTAGGCGTGGCTCGGGTGGGCGACGCTGATGCACTGGACGGGTTTGCGTCCCACGTGCTCGACGGCGCGGATGCTTCGCCGCGGCGGCGGGAAGGTGCCGGGGAGCGTCACCGAGACGTCGAAGGCGGCGTGCTGGGGGGTCACGCGGGCCGTGCCGCCGAGTGACCTCACGAGCCAGGCGACGTCGTCCGCGAGCGTGGCCGACGCGGAGCGGAACGAGGTGTCGCGCCCGTCCCCCGTGTCCAGGAGCCCCTGGAGCAGGGCGAGGCGGTTCTTGACCGAGGTGTTCTTGAATTCCTCGGGGACGGACAGTTCCTCGGGGACGGACGCGCCGGGGGAGGCGGTCTCCCGCAGTCGCAGCCCGAGCTGGTGGGGGTCGCTCGGCAGCGGGGCGTCTCCCCCGAGGTCCACCGGGGTCGCGGTGGGGAGGTGCCACTTGGGCGAGCCGTCGGCCTCGCGCAGGTCCGCGCGGATCTCGCGTGTGGTCATCACCTCGGGTTCCTCGCCCCGGTGCCACGCGCGGCCGGTGCCGACGATCCACAGGTGTTCGTCGTCGCACTCGACGGTGCTGCCGTCGCAGAGGACGAGGCGCCACACGTCCCGTTCGCCCTGGGGGTAGACCCCGTCGACGACGGCGGTCTCCCCTGCGGGGACGATCACCTCGTCGCCGCGCCGGATGGCGCCCATGGGCCGGAATCCGGCGGGTGTCAGGACCAGCGAGTCCAGCGGCTGGGCCTTGCCCGAACCGACCTCGCCCTGGAGGAGGCGGTGCATCGGGTGGCTGGTGGCGAGGTCGTCGAAGATCTCCCGGGAGACCTTCCGCTGGCCGTCGGTGAGGGTGAAGGGGAGGCGGTCGTCGAAGGCGGTGAGGAGGCCGTCCGGCGACGGGACGCGGGGGACGGCGGGGAGTTGGGTGTCGGCGTGGCGCCGGCGGGCGAGGGCGACCTGGAGGACGAACGCCTCGTCCCACTTGAGGCGGGCGCGGGCCTCGGCGATGTCGGACTTGGTGTGCGGGCGGTGGATCTTGAGGAGGGCTTCGGGGAGGGAGACGAGGGAGCGGCCCTCGCGCAGGGCGGGCGGGAGGGGGTCCAGGGCCTCCTGGGCGGCGGGCAGGACCGTCTGGATCGCCTTGGCGAGTTTCCAGGACTCCAGTTTCGCGGTGGCGGGGTAGAGCGGGATCAGGGCGCCCGCCCAGTTCTCGACCGATTCCCCGGCTTCGGTGTCGTCGCCCGTCAGGAGCTGGTAAGCAGGATGGGCGAGCTGGAGCCGGCGGTTGAAGACGGAGACCTTGCCGGCGAACATCGCGCGGGTGCCGGGGAGGAGGTCCTTGTGGGGTTTGTGCACGCCGTTGCCGAAGAAGACGAGCTGGAGACGGCCGCTGCCGTCGGTGATGGTGACTTCCAGTCGCTGTCCCTTGCCGCGCGGCGCTTTGGAGGAAGCGAACGTGTGCAGCCGGGCGTCGGCGACCATCGCGACCACCGTCACGTGCTCGTCCATGGGCAGGTCGGCGAGGTGCGTGAGCTGGCCGCGCTCCTCGTATCTGCGCGGATAGTGATGGAGGAGGTCACCGACCGTGTGCAGGCCGAGGTTCTCGGCCATCACCTTCGCGGTGGCGGGGCCGAGCAGTTTTTTGAGCGGTTCTTCCAGCGCGGACACGAGATCCATTGCACACCACACCACTGACAATGCCCTAGACATGTCCTGAAACCCCTGGTCAGCCGCGCCGCTTCGGCCCTAGGATGACCCGCCTCACGCCATCCCCTCCGCGGTCACCGCCCCATTCCGGGACCGCCCGACCCCGCGCCGACGAGCACCCCCCACCGGCGCTGCGACGATGGACTCCCAGACCTCACAGTCATCCCAGGCACCCCAGTCACCTCATACGTTCCAGGTCGACCTGCGTGGTCTGGTGGACCTGCTCTCCCATCACCTCTACTCCAGTCCCAAGGTCTACCTGCGCGAACTGCTGCAGAACGCCGTGGACGCCATCACCGCCCGGCGGGCGGAGGATCCCGGGGCCCCGGCGCGGGTGCGGCTGTTCGCGGACGGCACGGCGCTGCGCGTGGAGGACTCGGGCATCGGGCTGACCGAGTCCGACGTGCACAGTCTGCTGGCCACGATCGGGCGCAGTTCCAAGCGTGCCGAGGGCCTGCAGGAGGCGCGGTCGGACTTCCTCGGGCAGTTCGGGATCGGTCTGCTGGCCTGTTTCGTGGTCGCGGAGCGGATCCGCGTGGTCTCCCGGAGCGCGCGCACGCCGGGGGCGCGTCCGGTGGAGTGGACGGCGCGTGACGACGGCTCGTACTCCGTGCGCGCGCTCCCGGACGAGGCGCGCCCCGAGCCGGGCACGACGGTGTACCTCCAGGCGCGCGCGGGGGCCGGTGAGTGGCTGTCCGAGGCGCGGGTGCTGGCGCTGGCGAAGGACTTCGGTTCGCTGCTGCCGTACGACGTGCGGGTGGGCGAGGAGGCGGTGACGGACCTGCCGGCGCCGTGGGACCGCGCGTACGCGTCCCCGGCGAACCGGCGGGTGGCGCTGGCGCGGCACTGTCACGAGCTGTTCGGGTTCACGCCGCTGGACTCGATCGAGCTGTCGGTGCCGCTGGCGGGGATCCGGGGGGTGGCGTACGTGCTGCCGGCGGCGGTGTCCCCGGCGCAGCGGGCGACGCACCGGGTGCACCTGAAAGGCATGCTGCTGACCGAGCGGGCCGAACAGCTCCTGCCGGACTGGGCGTTCTTCGTGCGCTGTGTCCTGGACACGGACTCGCTGCGGCCCACGGCGTCGCGGGAGTCTCTGTACGAGGACGAGACGCTGGCGGCCGTCCGGGACGCCCTCGGGGAGCGGATCCGGGCGTGGCTGACGGGCCTTGCGACGGGCGATCCGGAGCGGCTGGCGGCGTTCCTGGCGGTGCATCACCTGGGCGTGAAGTCCCTGGCGCGCCACGACCGGGAGATGCTGCGGACGATGCTGCCGTGGCTGCCGTTCGAGACGACGGACGGGCGGCTGTCGCTGGAGGAGTTCGCGCAGCGCCACCCGGTGGTGCACTTCACGCGCACGGTGGAGGAGTACCGGCAGGTCGCGCCGATCGCCTCGGCGCAGGGCATCGGTGTGGTCAACGGCGGTTACACGTACGACAGCGAGCTGGTCGAGGCGCTGCCGTCGGTGCGTGCGGGCACGTCGGTCGCGGAGCTGGACGCGGACACGGTGACGGCCCATCTGGACGCCGTGGACGCGGCGGAGGAGCTGGCGCTGTCGGCGTTCCTGGCGGCCGCGCGCGCGAAGCTCGACCCGCTGGGCTGTGACGTGGTCCTGCGGGCGTTCCACCCGCTGTCGGTGCCGGCGCTGCACCTGGACGACCGTCAGGCCCGGCACGAGCAGGCGCGCGCGCAGGCGCAGGAACAGGCGGACGACCTGTGGGCGGGCATCCTGGGTTCGCTGCGGGGCAGCGCTCCGCGCGCGCGGCTGGTGCTCAACCATCACAACGCGCTGGTGCGGCGGATCAGTTCGCTGAAGGATCCGGAGCTGATCGGCACGGCGACGGAGTCGTTGTACGGGCAGGCGCTGCTGATGGCGCAGCGTCCGCTGCGGGCGGCCGACTCGGCGTTGCTGAACCGGGCGTTCATCGGTCTGCTGGAGTGGGCCACTCATGGTGAGGGGGCGGGCAATGAGTGAGGTCGGGGACTTCGACGCGCTGCGGCGGGCGATGGCGGAGAACGGCGAGCAGCCGGAGGGTCCGGCGCGCAACGCGCGTGCGGAGCACCTGCTCGTCCAGGCGGAGAGGCTGAACATCCCGCTGGCGGTGATCGAGGCGCTGGGGCATCAGCTGAAGGTCTACAACTACAGCTCCGAGAAGGCGAAGATGTTCGTCCCGTTCGCGCGCCTGCTGCGCATGTGGGACGAGCGTCCGGAGGACTTCGACGAGTACGAGGCGCACTCGCTGCACTGGGTCTTCAAGTGGATGTCGGCGGGCATGCTGGACCAGCCGCACATCCCGCTGGCGTCGATCGAGAAGTGGCTCGGCGAGATGGAGCACCGCTACCGGCTGGCGGGGCACTCGGAGCGGGCGGTGCGCAGCGCGGAGTTCAGTGTCGCCGCGCACGTGGGTGATCTGGCGCGCGCGGGGCGGGCGTTCACGGCGTGGATGGCGGCGGACCGGGACCAGATGGCCGACTGCCACGCGTGCGAGCTGCACGGGCAGGGCTGGTGGCGTGCGGAGTGCGGCGAGGACGAGGAAGCGCTGCGGCTGTGGGCGCCGGTCCTGGAGGGCGAGTACGTGTGCGCGCACGAGCCGCACACGGTGCTGGCGTCGTCCCTGCTGCCGCTGCTGCGGCTGGGGCGGCTTGACGAGGCGCGGGCGAACCATCTGCGGGGCTTCCGGCTGGTGCGCTCCATGGAGTCGATGCGGGGCGCGTACGCGGACCATGTGGAGTTCTGCGCGCTGACCGGCAACGAGGCGCGCGCGCTGGAGCTGCTGGCGGAGCGTCCGGCGTACTTCACGGACGACGGCCATCCGCGCAGCAAGCTGGACTTCCTGAGCGTGGTGTCCCTGCTGATGGAGCGGCTGGCCGGGCTGGGGCTCGGCGGCCAGCCGGTGCCGGGTCCCGCGGGGCGTTCGTGGACGGCGGTGGAGCTGGGGGCGCACGCGCGCGGGGAGGCGTTGCGGCTGGCGGCCGAGTTCGACGCCCGCAACGGGACGGCGCACGTGACCGAGCGGGCCCGCGCGCGGATGGCTCAGGAGCCGCTGGCCGAGCGGCTGCCACTGGGGGTGCGGGCGGCGCGCCCGTCGGTGTCGGCCCCGGTGCCGGCGCCCCGGGTGGCGGCCGAGCCGTCCGCCGGTGAACCGGGTCTCGCCGCGCTCCTTGAGGAGGCCCGCCGGCAGTCGGACACGCTCCAGCCGCACGCCATCGAGGCGTGGGCGGCGGTAGGGCGGGCGGTCGAGGCCACCGGGGACGAGGGGCTGACGGCCCGGGACCGCGCGGAGCTGGCCGAGCACCAGGGCATGGCGGGCGGCCCGGACGGGCTCGCCTTCTTCGAGGAGGCCGCCCGCTGGTACGCGGACGCCGGTGACCTGGGTGAATCCCTCGCGTCCCGCGCGCGGGGCGCGTACGTGCGCGCGCTGGGCGGTGACGTCGAGGCGGCCCTGACGGCGATCGAGGAGCCCTACGACCGGGTGCTGGCCCTGTATGCCGAGGACGGCACCGGGGTGCGGCAGGCGGCCGGGGTGCTGATGAGCCGGGCGCGGATCCTGATGCGGTGGGCGCACGAGAGCGAGGCGGACGCGCAGGAGGCGTTCCCGCTCGCCGAGGCGGCCGTGCGCGAGGTGCTGGCGCTGGTCGGCGGCCGGACCGGGGACGACGTCCGGCTGCACGCGCGCGTGGCGGAGGCGCACGCGATGCTCGCGGAGCTGGCGGCGCTGGGCGGCTCTCCCGAGGAGGCCGCGCAGTTGTTCGCGCGGGCGTCGGCGGAGTTCGTGGCGGCGGGGCTGCCGTGGTTCGCGGTGGAGTACGAGGCCCGGCTGGCGTCGCTCGCGCACCATCTCGGTGACATGACGCAGGCCGAGCGGGCGCTGCGGGCGGCCCTGGAGCACGGCGGGCCGGTGCTGGAGGCCGTGGGACGGGCTCAGCTGCACCTCCAGCTCGCGGAGGTGGTCGGGGGCCGGGGCGACGCCGAGGAGGCCGCGGAGCACGCCCTGGAGGCCGCGCACTGGGCCGACGAGGCGGGCGAGGGGCCGACGTTCGGCGCCTGGGCCCGGCATCAGCTCGGCGGGCACCTGGTCCGGCAGGGCCGGTGGGCGGAGGCCGCCGAGGTGCTGGAGTCGGCGCTGGCGGACCTGACGGCCGACACGCACGGCGACGGGACGGTGGTCCAGACGAAGTGGTGGCTCGGGGACTGTCTGAGCGAGCTGGGCGAGCACCGGGAGGCCGCGGAGCGCCGGCTCCAGGCCGCCGAGATCGCCCGGCACTGGCCCGAGCAGCACGACCACGCGACGCTGGCGCACCTGGCGGCGGAGTCACTGAGCCAGGCGGACCTGCTCCCGGAGGCCGATCAGGCGTACCGGCGCGCGGGTGAGCTGTGGCGCTCCCTGGGCAACGTGCACGGCCTGGTGCGCTCCCTGCGCGCCCGCGCGTGGCTGGCACTGCGCACGGACGACGGGGTGGCGGGCGCGCGCGAGCTGATGGCGGCGGCGGTCACGGAGTGCGCCGACACCCTGGACGCGGCCGGCGACGAGGAGTCCCGGCAGCGGCTGGTCGCCGAGCTGGGCCACACGCACCGCCAGTTCGGCGACCTGCTGGCCCGCTCGGCCGCCGAGGACGCCGACGACGACTCGATCCGCGCGGCCCTGGAGGACGCGCTCGCCCAGGTGTCCGACGCGGTCGCCGTCTTCGCGTCCCTCGCGGACGACGCCCTGCACGCGCGCACCTCCGCCGAGCTGGCCGCCGGCTGGCTGGAGGCCGACCTGGGCCGCCCGGAGGCCGCCGCCGCCCGCGCGCGGGGAGTGCTGGCCGCGTACGGGACGCGAGGAGACGACGATACGGCCGCGTCGCGACGTACGGAGGCGCAGCAGTTGCTCCAGGGGGTGCAGGAAGGAAACTGAGGGCACCCACGCACGCGCCGAGACTCCGGCGTCTACTCGACGCCGATCAGCAGCAGCGCCCCCTGGCGGCCACCCCGGTACACCACCGTGTCGACCGCCAGGTACGCCTCCCGCACGCGTGCCTCCAGGTCCCCGGCGATGCTCTCGGGGGCGTCGTCGCCCAGGACCAGGGTGACGAGTTCGCCGCCCGCCGAGAGCATCCGGTCGAGGACCTTGCGGGCCGTGTCGGTGACGTCGGCGCCGATCACCGCGACGTCGCCGTCCACCAGGCCGAGGACGTCGCCGGCCTGGCAGATGCCGGCCATCGTCCAGGACTGGCGCTCGGCGACGGTGACCTCGGCGTAGCGGGTGGCGCCGGCCGCGGAGGTCATGGCGACGACGTCCTCGTCGAAGCGGCGGTCGGGTTCGTGGACGGCGAGGGCGGCGATGCCCTGGACCGCCGAGCGGGTCGGGATGAGGGCGACCCGGATGCCCTCCGTGCGGGACTGCTCCGCCGCCGCGGCGGCCGTGTGGCGCAGGTCGGCGTCGTTGGGCAGCAGGACCACCTCGCGCGCGTGGGCGCGCCGGACGGCCTCGACCAGCTCGCCGCTGGCCGGCGGCTCCCCCGGCCGCGCCAGGACGGTCGTCGCGCCCGCCTGCGCGTACAGCCCGGCCAGCCCCTCGCCGGGGACGACGGCGACGACCGCGCGCTGGACGCGTTCGCGCGGCGCCCGCTCCCCGCGCGCGGTGTGCGCGTCCCCGGCGCCGAAGTGCGTGATCCGGATCCGGTAGGGCCGCCCGGCCTCAACGCCGGCCTCGACGGCGGCCCCGGCGTCGTCCACGTGCACGTGGACGTTCCACAGCCCGTCGCCGCCGACGACGACCAGGGAGTCGCCCAGCGCGTCCAGGCGGGTCCTGAGGCGGGCCACGGCGGTGTCGTCGGCCTCCAGGAGGTAGATCACCTCGAACGCGGGCCCCTCGGCCCCCTCCGCGCACCCCGCCTCCGCCTCCACACGCGCGGGAACCCCGAGCCCGACGCTCGTCACGCTCCCCGCCCCGCCCCGCACGCGCGTGGGCGCCGGTGCCTCCCCGGTGAACGTCTCCACGAGCGCCCCCAGCACCGCCACGAGCCCCCTGCCGCCCGCGTCGACGACCCCGGCGTCCCGCAGGACGGCGAGCTGGCCCGGCGTGGCCGCCAGCGCCGTACAGGCGCCCCGGTAGGCCGCTCGGGCGACGGAGGCGCAGTCCCCGGCGGTGTCCCGGGCCGTTTCCTGGGCGGCGTCGGCGGCAGCCGTGGCGACGGACAGGACGGTGCCCTCGACGGGGTGGGCGACGGCCTGGCGGGCGGAGTCGGCGGCGCGGCGCAGGGCGAGGCCGAGGCCGGGGCCGTCCGTGTGAGAGGCGTCACTGTCGGCGGCGAGGACCTGGGACATGCCGCGCAGGAGCTGGGCGAGGATCGTCCCGGAGTTCCCGCGCGCGCCTATGAGGGCGCCGTGGGCCATGGCGTGCGCGGCGTCGGCCAGCGAGGGCACTCCCCCGGACGACGCCCCGGGGCCCGCCTCGTGGGCGGCGAACACGGCCTCCACGGCGGTCGCCGCGGACTCGGCCGTCAGGTACAGGTTGGTGCCGGTGTCCCCGTCCGCGACCGGGTAGACGTTGATCGCGTCGATCTCCTCGCGGGCCCCGCCGAGGGCGCGCAGCGCGAGGCCGCACCAGGTGCGCACCGCGAGAGCATCGAGGAATGTCTGCGGCACCTGCGCCACCTGCGCCTCCCTGAGCTGCTGGATTGGACGCAGCGTAGACCGATCGTGGTAGTTTCGTTCAACGGGAGCGGTCGTTGTATGCTGCTCCGGTTGCCCGATCCCGATCGGGCCATTCCCCCGGCACCGCCACTTCAGATCCTCGATCTCGATCCCGGCATGCCGGGATCATCCGTACATGCATCTGAAGTCTTTGGAGTGACCGGTGGCTGCTAACTGCGACGTCTGCGGCAAGGGTCCGGGCTTCGGCAACAACATCTCGCACTCGCACCGTCGTACGTCCCGTCGCTGGAACCCGAACATCCAGCGCGTGCGTACCGTGGTCAGTGGGACGCCGAAGCGCGTGAACGCCTGCACCTCGTGCATCAAGGCCGGCAAGGTTTCGCGCTGACGCTTCGCCGCTGAGCGCGTGGCCACTGCTGGTTCGCCGCATAGAGCCGATCCACCTCCGGGTGGATCGGCTTTTTGCACACCTAGCTCCTGAACTCCCAGCCGTGATCCACCGGCCCGATCCCCCCGCCGAGCGCGAACCCGGCCCGGATCGCCCCGGTGACATAACGTTTCGCCGCCGTCACCGCCTCCGGCACCCCCGCCCCCTTCGCCAGCTCCGACGCGATGGCCGACGCGAGGGTGCACCCGGTGCCGTGCGTGTGCCGGTTGTCGTGGCGGGGCGCCCGCAGCCAGTGCTCCTCGCGCCCGTCCGTGAGCAGGTCGACGGCGTCGCCGGGCAGATGACCGCCCTTGATCAGCACCCACGCGGGCCCGTACGCCAGGACGGCCGCCGCGGCCTCCCGCAGGTCGTCCTCCGCCGCGACGTGCACGCCGGTGAGCTGCGCCACCTCGTCGAGGTTGGGCGTGGCGACCGTGGCCGTCGGCAGGAGGAGCCGGCGGACGGATTCGAGGGCCGAGGCGGCGAGGAGGGCGTCGCCGTGCTTGGAGACGCCGACCGGGTCGACGACGACGGGCGCGTCGATCGTCGCCAGCAGTTCGGCGACCGTCTCGACGAGTCCGGCCGAGGACAGCATGCCGGTCTTGACGGCCTGGACGCCGATGTCGTCGACGACGCTGCGGTACTGGGCGCGCACGGCCTCGGCCGGGAGTTCCCAGGCGCCCTGCACGCCCAGGGAGTTCTGCGCGGTGACGGCGGTGACGACGCTCATGCCGTGCACGCCGAGCGCGAGCATCGTCTTCAGGTCGGCCTGGATCCCGGCGCCGCCGCCCGAGTCGGAGCCGGCAACGGTCAGGACGCGGGGGATCACTCGACGTCCCCGAAGTGGTCCCAGCCGCCCTGTCTCGTCCAGGGGGCGCCGTCCACGGTGACCTGGGGCAGCGCGGAGGGGCCCAGGACCTCGCCGATGACCTTCCAGCGGGCGGGGAGCTTCACGTCCGGCGGGAAGGTCGCGACGATCGCGTGGTCCTCTCCGCCGGTCAGCACCCACTGGATGGGGTCGACGCCGACGGCGTGGCCGATGTCGTTCATCTGGGTGGGGATGTCGATCGCGGCGGAGCGGATGTCGATGCGGACGTTGCTGGCCTCGGCGATGTGTCCGAGGTCGGCGATCAGGCCGTCGCTGACGTCGCACATGGCGGTCGCGCCGAGCCCCGCGGCGGCCGGGCCCGCGTGGTAGGGCGGCTCGGGGCGGCGGTGGGCCTCGACGAAGGCGCGCGGCGAGCGGAAACCCCGCGCGAGGACCGCGTACCCGGCCGCCGACCAGCCCAGCCAGCCGGTCACCGCGACCAGGTCGCCGGGCTTGGCGCCGTCCCGGGTGATCGGGTCCCGGCCCCGCAGGTCGCCGAGGGCCGTGATCGACACCATGATCGTGTCGCCGCGTACGACGTCCCCGCCGACGACCGCGGCGCCGGCGACCTGGCACTCGTCGCGCAGGCCGTCCATCAGCTCCGTCGGCCAGGTCACCGGGAGTTCCGCCGGGACAACGAGGCCGAGGAGCAGCGCGGTCGGGACGGCGCCCATCGCGGCGATGTCGGCGAGGTTCTGGGCGGCGGCCTTGCGGCCCACGTCGTAGGCGGTGGACCAGTCCCGGCGGAAGTGCCGGCCCTCCAGCAGGATGTCCGTGCTGGCCACCACCCGGCGGTCGGGCGCGGCGACCACCGCGGCGTCGTCCCCCGGGCCGACCCGGACCGCCGGGGTGGTGGTGAGCCGGGAGGTGAGCTCCCGGATGAGCCCGAACTCACCCAGCTCACCGACAGTGCCCTTCATCGCCCTTGAGCCCCTTCTCTGCCTGCCCGCGCCCGGTCGCGCAGGACCAGTGTCCTCGATACGGTCGAGGTGACCGTCAACTTCTGTCCCGTCCGCGCCCCGGCGCGCGGGCCCCGGTCCTCGCGGGTCTCCCCTCGGCGAGCGGCGACGCGATACCGTGGCGTTCCTTTTCCCCACATGATCCTCGTGGCCGCCCTGGAGGTTCCGTGGTACAGGCGTACATCCTGATCCAGACGGAGGTCGGCAAGGCGTCGACCGTCGCCGAGACGATCGGCAAGATCCCTGGCGTCGTCCAGGCCGAGGACGTGACAGGGCCGTACGACGTGATCGTGCGGGCCCAGGCGGACACGGTCGACGACCTCGGGCGGATGGTGGTCGCCAAGGTGCAGCAGGTGGACGGGATCACCCGGACCCTGACCTGCCCCGTCGTCCATCTCTAGCCCCCGTCTACCCTTGGCCGGTGAACTTCTTCCGTCACCGGCTCAGTGGTCTTTCCGCCCTCGCCCTGCTGTGCGCCGCCGGCTGCTCGTCGGCGGACGACAGCGCGTCGATCGCGGTTCCCAGTCCGTCGGCGAAAGCCGCGGAGATATGCGGGAAGCTGGACGCCGCGCTGCCGGCGACGGTGGACGGACTTCAACGCCGGGACCCCGAGCCCGCGTCGACGCTGACCGCGGGCTGGGGGAACCCGGCGATCATACTGCGGTGCGGTGTCGTGAAGCCGCCGAAGATGGACGACAAGAACGCGGACGCCGGTGAAGCCGACGGCGTCGGCTGGCTCGTCGAGAAACAGGACGACGGCAGCGTGCGGTTCACCAGCGCGCTGCGGGTCGTCTACATCGAGGTGACGCTGCCCGAGTCGCGGGCCGCCGAGGGGATGTCGCCGCTGATCGACCTGGCACCGGCGGTCAAGAAGACGGTGCCCGAGGGGATCGCCGACTAGCGCAGCCCGGTCGGCCGACGCAGGGCCGCCTGGATCAGACGGTCCACCAGCTCGCCGTACGCGACCCCCGACTCCTCCCACATCTTCGGGTACATGGAGATCGGCGTGAAACCGGGCATGGTGTTGATCTCGTTGATGACGAAGTCGCCGTCGTCCGTGAGGAAGAAGTCCGCGCGGACCAGGCCCTCGCAGGACGCCGCGTCGAACGCCTGGACCGCCAACTCGCGGACCTCTCCGGTCTGTTCGGGGGTCAGGGGGGCGGGGACGATGCCGGGGACCGAGTCGATGTACTTCGACTCGAAGTCGTAGTAGGCGTGCGCGGCGGGGATCTCGGCGGGGACGGAGGCGCGGGGGCCGTCCTCGAACTCCAGGACGCCGCACTCGATCTCACGGCCCTTCACGGCCGCCTCGACCAGGATCTTCGGGTCGTGCCGCTGGGCCTCGGCGATCGCCTCGTCCAGGCCGGAGGGGTCGTCGACCTTCGTGATGCCGATGGAGGAGCCGGCGCGGGCGGGCTTCACGAACAGGGGCCAGCCGTGGTCCGCCGCGAACTCGGCGACCCGCTTGCGGACGCCGGGCTCGTCGCCCGCCCACTCGCGGGGGCGGATCACCAGGTAGGGGCCGACCTTCAGGCCGAAGGAGGTGAAGACGCGCTTCATGTACTCCTTGTCCTGTCCGACGGCGGACGCGAGCACGCCCGAGCCGACGTACGGGACGCCGGACAGCTCCAGCATGCCCTGCAGCGTGCCGTCCTCGCCGTACGGGCCGTGCAGCACCGGGAAGACGACGTCGACGTCGCCGAGCGCCTTGGGGACGGAACCCGGCTCGCTGTAGACGACCTCCCGGCTGGCCGGGTCCACCGGGAGCACCACTCCCCCGTCGCCGCCCTCGGCCAGGTCGCCCACCTCGGGCGTCCGCCGGCCCTCGATCGCCATCCGCTCCGGCGCGTCCGCCGTCAGCAGCCAGCGGCCCTCCCGCGTGATGCCGATCGGCAGCACGTCGTACCTCTCCCGGTCGATCGCCTTCAGTACGGCGCCCGCGGTCACCACGGAAATCCCGTGCTCCGAACTGCGCCCACCGAACACGACGGCCACACGCGGCTTCCGCGTGGGCTGGGACTCGGGGCTCTGGGAAAGGTTCTCGGTGCTCATATCGCGACGAGAGTACCCGTTGGTAGCCCCCGAGTCAGCGTCCCCCGACCCGCTGTCGCTCAGCGTCGCGGGGCGTTCGCGGTATGTCGCCGGGTGGGGGGTGAGGGCGGCAGGGGGAACGGGGGGGGGTCGCGCGGGCAGGGGCGCTGAAGCGAGGCGAAGGTGGAACCGGGGCTGGGTTTCGTCGGCGGGTGACGGGTACGTCGTCGCTGGTCGCGCCCACCCGGCGGTAGCCGCACATCGAACACAGCCCCGCGCCGCTAAAGGACTGCGGGTGCGGCGCCGTCGTGGTCATTCGCGCAGTTCCCCGCGCCCCTGAAAGACCGCGGGTGCGGCACCCTCGTGGCTGGTCGCGCGGTGGTGGAGCAGCGGGCCTGCGCGCTTCGGGGCTCCGACTCACCTTCCGTGAGCCGCACTTGGCGGCACTTCGAGGCCGGACCTGCCGCCGGGGCCTCAACTGCCCCTGCCTGGAAGCTCGTCCAGCGGTCCGGCTGCCCCAGGTCCCGCGCATGCGCGCCGACTGCCGCTCGACGGGCCGGAGTTGCGGGCGGGGCCTCGCGGGGCCGGGGCAGCCGGCTGTCGCAGTCAGCCCCAACACCTGGCCCCTGCCGGTCCACCCCAGCCCGGCCCATCTCACCCCGTTCCGGCCACCTCACCTCACGCCGCCCCCGGTCCAAGCGCGTCCGCCAGCCGACGCCCGCCGGACGCCCCCAACTCCCCTACCGGCGTTCCGGTTTCGCGCTGCGGGACATCAGTTCCTTGAGGGCGACGACGGGGGGCTTGGACTCGTGGACGATGTCGACGACCGTCTCGGTGATGGGCATGTCGACGTGGTGGCGGCGGGCGAGGTCGAGGACGGACTGGCAGGACTTGACGCCCTCGGCGGTCTGTTTGGTGACGGCGATGGTCTCCGCGAGGGTCATGCCCTTGCCGAGGTTGGTGCCGAAGGTGTGGTTGCGGGAGAGCGGGGAGGAGCAGGTGGCGACGAGGTCACCGAGGCCCGCGAGACCGGCGAAGGTGAGGGGGTCGGCGCCCATCGCGAGGCCGAGCCGGGTCGTCTCCGCGAGTCCCCGCGTGATGAGGGAGCCCTTCGCGTTGTCGCCGAGCCCCATGCCGTCGGCGATGCCGACCGCGAGCCCGATGACGTTCTTCACCGCGCCACCGAGTTCGCAGCCGACGACGTCCGTGTTGGTGTAGGGCCGGAAGTACGGCGTGTGGCAGGCGAGTTGGAGCCGCTGGGCGACGGCCTCGTCCGGGGCGGCGACGACGGCCGCGGCCGGCATCCGGGACGCGATCTCGCGCGCGAGGTTGGGCCCGGTGACGACGGCGATGCGCTCGGCCCCGACCTTGGTGACGTCCTGGATGACCTCGCTCATGCGCATGGTCGTCCCGAGTTCGACGCCCTTCATGAGGGAGACGAGGACGGTGTCCGGCGCCAACAGGGGCGCCCAAGCGGCCAAGTTGGCGCGCAGCGTCTGCGAGGGGACCGACAGGACCGTGAAGTCGGCGCCCGCCATGGCCTCGGCGGGGTCCGTCGTCGCCCGGATCCGCTCGGGGAGTTCGAGCCCGGGGAAGTAATCGGGGTTCTGCCGCGCCGAGTTGATCGCCTCGGCGACCTCGGGGCGCCGCGCCCACAGCGTCACCTCGCAGCCCGCGTCCGCGAGGACGACGGCGAACGCCGTCCCCCATGAACCTGCGCTGAGGACTGCCGCCTTGACGGGCTCGCTCACTTGCCGATCTCTCCTTCGTGGCCGTGCTGCGCCTCGGTGCGGCGCCGCTGCTCGATCCGCTCCCGGCGCGGATCGTAGGGCGTCTCGGGCGCCTTCTCACCCCGGATGTCCTCCAGGAGGCGGGTGACGGCGGCCATGATGACCTCCGTGACCTCCTTGAGGAGTTCGGGGGTCATCTCCTTGCCGTAGTACGCCGAGAGGTCCAACGGCGGCCCGGCGAGCACGTGATGGGTCTTGCGCGGGAACAGGTCGGGCTTCTTCGCGTACGGCGGCAGCACCTCGTTGACGCCCCACTGCGCGATCGGCACGACGGGGCAGCGGGTCTGCAGGGCGACGCGCGCGGCGCCGGTCTTGCCGGTCATCGGCCAGCCGTCGGGGTCACGGGTGAGCGTGCCCTCGGGGTAGAACACCACGCACTCGCCGCGCTCGACGGCGTCGACCGCGCCCCGGAAGGCGCTGAGCGCGTCGGTGGACTCGCGGTAGACGGGGACCTGGCCCGTGTTCCGCATCCAGGCGCCGACGATTCCCTTCTTGAAAAGCCCGCTCTTCGCCAGGAAACGCGGCATACGTCCGGTGTTGTACTGGAAGTGCGCGTACGCGAAGGGGTCGACGTGGGAATTGTGGTTCACCGCGGTGATAAATCCGCCCTCGGCCGGAATGTGCTCCATTCCGCGCCAGTCCCGCTTGAGGAGAGGCACCAGCAGTGGTTTGCAGATCACCGCGGCGAAGCGGTACCAGAAGCCGATTCTGCGGCGGGGCACGCGGACACCTACCTCTTCCTACTGGGAGCCAGGACTTCCCACGGCCTGTTCCAGGGTCGGTCCGGCGGCCGGGAGCCGCACAAGTGTGGCCCCGGTCGGCGGGTCTGTCGAGAACACCGTACGCCCCGAAGGAAGAACTGCCAGATGGGCCAGGTTGCAGCCGGGTGACAATGACCGCGACGAGCAAGGGACGGTAAGCCGGTGCAGTGGATGTTGGTCATCCCCCTGAAACCCCTCGCGCGGGCCAAGAGCAGGCTGTCGGACACGGCCGGGGACGCGGTGCGGCCGGGTCTCGCGCTGGCCTTCGCGCAGGACACGGTGGCCGCGGCGCTGGCCTCGGCCGCCGTCCGGGATGTGGCGGTCGTCACTGACGACCCGCTGGCCGGGCGGGAACTCGCGGCGCTGGGCGCGCGGATCGTCCCGGACGCGCCGCGAGCGGGCCTGAACGCCGCTCTGGCGCACGGCGAGAGCGTCGTCCGCACTGTGCACCCACAAACGGCTCTCGCGGCCCTGAACGCCGACCTCCCGGCGCTGCGCCCTCATGAATTGACCCGGGTCCTCGATGCCGCCGCGGAATTCCCGCGCGCATTTCTGCCGGATGCCGCGGGCATAGGCACGACTTTGCTCGCCGCGACTCCGGGGCACCCCCTGCTGCCCGCGTTCGGCCCTGATTCCCGCCACCGCCACCGCGCTTCGGGCGCCGCCGAACTCGCCCTCCCCCACGTCGACTCCGTCCGCCAGGACGTCGACACCGGTGACGACCTGCGCGCCGCCCTCACCCTCGGCACCGGCCCCCGCACCACGACCGCCACCGCCCGCCTCCTCATCCCCGGCCAGTAGGCTGCGGCCATGCAGGCGACGGCTTACACCTACGACCCCGACACCCGCACGGGCCAGGTCCTCCTGGACGACGGCACCCCCCTCCCCTTCGACGCGGCGGCGTTCGACGCGGGGGGCCTGCGGCTGCTGCGGGTGGGACAGCGGGTCCGCATCGAGACAGACGGCCCGAGGATCACCCTGGTGACGCTCCAGACGTTCTGAACACACCGCGGGCCGGACTCCACAGGGTGTGGAAGTCCGGCCCGACGCGTGAGTACCTGCGACAGCCTTACGCCTTGGTGGCGACAGCCTTCTTCGCGGTGGTCTTGCGAGCAGTCGACTTCTTGGCCGGCGCCTTCTTCGCCGGGGCCTTCTTGGCGACGGCCTTCTTCGCGGTGGCGGCCTTCTTGGCGGTGGTCTTCTTGGCCGTGGCCGTCTTGGCGGTCGCCTTCTTGGCCGGGGCGGCCTTCTTCGCGGCGGCGGTCGCCTTCTTCGCCGGGGCGGCCTTCTTCGCGGCGGCCTTCTTGACCGTCGCCGAAGCCGTACCGCTCAGGCTGCCCTTGGGGGCCTTCTTGACGGCGACGTCGTTCTTCGGGAGCTTCTTCGACCCGCTCACCAGGTCCTTGAAACCCTGGCCCGCGCGGAAGCGGGGGACGGAGGTCTTCTTGACCCGGACCCGCTCGCCCGTCTGGGGGTTGCGGGCGTACCGCGCCGGGCGGTCGACCTTCTCGAACGAGCCGAAACCGGTGACCGACACGCGGTCACCCGCGACGACCGCGCGGACGATGGCGTCGAGAACCGCGTCGACCGCCTCGGCGGCGTTCTGACGGCCGCCGACCTTGTCGGCAATGGCTTCTACGAGCTGCGCCTTGTTCACGTCTTCCCCTTCGGAGACATTGCTGGAACGAAAGTGTCCAGGCTTTTTCGCACGTTAGGCAGATATATACCGCAAATCAAACACGAAACGGGCCTATCACCCTTGTGCCGCAACGGACTCGACCGCATTGGGCTGTTCAGCGTTCCTCGCCGGGGATTCGTCCCGCGTCGAGCTCCGCCATGAACCGCTCCAGCCGCCTTGTCGCATCGGCGAGATCGTGCTTGGCCGCGGCCGTAATGACCAGCAGCTTCCGGGTCAGCGCCATCCGTACGCCCTCCGGGACTTGCAGTGCGCGCACCCTTCTGTGCGCTTCCTTGAGTTGGTCCGCGACCGCCGCATAGAGCTTGAGTTGGCCGTCGTGTTCCATGCACAGATTGTGCCATCTAGGGCGAGTTGTCGCCCGCCAGGGGTGCAACTGCCGCCTCAGACAGCCGTCCGGGCACTGTTGTACGCCGTGTCCACAGCGGTCGCGTACCCAGTCAACCACCGCTTTAACGTGGGAAGTTGGGAAGATTTCGGGGAGATGTGCGGGGCCGAACGGGTGCAGAAAACGCCGTACCCCCGATCGGACGGATCGGGGGTACGGCGTGGCTTCGCGGTGGCCGAAACTCGCTCTGGCGCTCAGACCTTCAGCGTGCGCGGCTTGAACGCGGGGCGCTTGGCCTCGTAGGCGGCGATGTCGGCCTCGTTCTGGAGGGTGATGGAGATGTCGTCCAGCCCGTTCAGCAGCCGCCAGCGGGCGTTCTCGTCCAGCTCGAAGGAGGCGGTGACGCCCTCGGCGCGGACCTCCAGGGCCTGAAGGTCGACGGTGATCTCGGCCTGCGGGTCGCGCTCGACGAGGTCCCAGAGCGCGTCCACGATCTTCTGGTCGAGGATGACCGTGAGCAGGCCGTTCTTCAGGGAGTTGCCCCGGAAGATGTCGGCGAAGCGGGACGAGATGACCGTCTTGAAGCCGTAGTTCTGCAGCGCCCACACGGCGTGCTCGCGCGAGGAGCCGGTGCCGAAGTCGGGGCCGGCGACCAGGACGCTCGCGCCCGCGTGCTCGGGGCGGTTGAGGACGAACTCCGGGTCCTTGCGCCACGCCTCGAAGAGCCCGTCCTCGAAGCCGTCCCGCGTGACCTTCTTGAGCCAGTGAGCAGGGATGATCTGGTCGGTGTCGACGTTGGAGCGGCGCAGCGGGACGGCCCGGCCGGTGTGCGTGGTGAATGCTTCCATGGCTCTCAGACTCCAGCGGGCGTGCGGTCGGCGGTCGCGTCGGACAGGTCGGCGGGCGAGGCCAGGTGGCCCAGGACGGCCGTGGCGGCGGCGACCTGCGGGGAGACCAGGTGGGTGCGGCCGCCTTTGCCCTGCCGCCCTTCGAAGTTGCGGTTGGAGGTGGACGCGGAACGCTCGCCGGGGGCCAGTTGGTCCGGGTTCATGCCCAGACACATCGAGCAGCCCGCGTGCCGCCACTCGGCGCCGGCCTCCTTGAAGACGACGTCCAGACCCTCGGAGACGGCCTGCAGACCCACGCGCGCGGAGCCCGGGACGACCAGCATCCGTACGCCGTCGGCGACTTTGCGGTCCTTCAGGATCTCGGCGGCGGCGCGCAGGTCCTCGATGCGGCCGTTGGTGCAGGAGCCCACGAAGACGGTGTCCACGCTGATCGAGCGCAGCGGCTGGCCGGCCTCCAACCCCATGTATTCCAGGGCCTTTTCGGCGGCCAGGCGCTCGGAGGCGTCCGTGTAGGAGGCCGGGTCGGGGACGCTCGCCGAAAGGGGCGCGCCCTGACCGGGGTTGGTGCCCCAGGTGACGAACGGGGCGAGTTCTTCAGCCTTGATGACGACCTCGGCGTCGAACTCCGCGTCCTCGTCGGTCTTCAGGGTCTTCCAGTACGCGACCGCAGCGTCCCAGTCCTCGCCCTCGGGCGCGTGGGCGCGGCCCTTGAGGTAGGCGAAGGTGGTCTCGTCGGGGGCGATCATGCCCGCGCGGGCACCGGCCTCGATGGACATGTTGCAGATGGTCATCCGGGCTTCCATCGACAGCTTCTCGATGGCGGAGCCGCGGTACTCCAGGACGTAGCCTTGGCCGCCGCCGGTGCCGATCCGCGCGATGATCGCGAGGATCAGGTCCTTGGCGGTGACGCCGTCGGGCAGCTCGCCGTCGACCGTGATGGCCATGGTCTTCGGGCGGACCAGCGGCAGCGTCTGGGTGGCCAGCACGTGCTCGACCTGCGAGGTCCCGATCCCGAACGCCAGCCCGCCGAACGCGCCGTGCGTCGAGGTGTGCGAGTCACCGCAGACGACGGTCATACCGGGCTGGGTGAGACCGAGCTGGGGGCCCACGACGTGGACGACGCCCTGCTCGACGTCGCCGAGCGGGTGCAGCCGGACGCCGAACTCGGCGCAGTTCTTGCGCAGGGTCTCCAGCTGGGCGCGGGAGACCGGGTCGGCGATGGGCTTGTCGATGTCGAGGGTCGGGGTGTTGTGGTCCTCGGTCGCGATGGTCAGGTCGAGGCGGCGCACCTGGCGGCCGTTCTGACGGAGGCCGTCGAACGCCTGGGGGCTGGTCACCTCGTGCAGCAGGTGCAGATCGATGAAGAGGAGGTCGGGCTCGCCCTCGGCGCGCCGGACGACATGGTCGTCCCAGACCTTCTCCGCGAGTGTCCTACCCATCGCGTTCCCTCCGGCCGGACAGCGTCGCTCCGGCACAAGTTGAGATCTTGGAAGCGGCGCCCGCCCCTGTTCCGGGCACCCGCCACCGCGCCCGTTCGGTCTGCGGGCGGCTACAGAGCCAAGGGTTGCGCGTCTCACGGGAAAATGAACTTGCGTTTCACAGAGTGAGACGGGAGTATCGTTGCATGGACAACAGTAGCGGCGTCGGCGTTCTGGACAAGGCAGCCCTTGTCCTGAGCGCCCTGGAGTCCGGACCCGCCACCCTCGCAGGACTGGTCGCGGCCACCGGACTGGCTCGACCCACGGCCCACAGGCTGGCCGTGGCCCTGGAACACCACCGGATGGTCGCCCGCGACATGCAGGGCCGGTTCATCCTCGGCCCCCGGCTCGCGGAACTGGCGGCGGCGGCCGGCGAGGACCGCCTCCTGGCGACCGCGGGCCCCGTGCTCACGCACCTGCGGGATGTGACCGGCGAGAGCGCGCAGCTCTACCGGCGCCAGGGTGACATGCGGATCTGCGTGGCCGCCGCCGAGCGGCTGTCCGGACTGCGGGACACGGTACCGGTCGGCTCGACGCTCACGATGAAGGCCGGTTCCTCCGCGCAGATCCTCATGGCCTGGGAGGAGCCCGAGCGTCTGCACCGCGGCCTCCAGGGCGCCCGCTTCACCGCCACGGCCCTCTCCGGCGTCCGTCGCCGCGGCTGGGCCCAGTCCATCGGCGAGCGCGAGCCGGGCGTCGCGTCCGTCTCGGCGCCGGTCAGAGGCCCGTCCAACCGCGTCGTGGCCGCCGTCTCCGTCTCCGGCCCGATCGAGCGGCTGACCCGCCACCCGGGCCGTATGCACGCGCAGGCGGTGATCGACGCGGCGGCCCGCCTCTCCGAGGCGCTGCGCAGGACGGGCTGAGGCCCGCAGAACGAACGCAGGTGGCAAGGGTCGGCCTCAACGCCGCGGCAGACCCCTGTCACCTGGGTTTTTGTACAGGGCACAAGAAAATGACCACCCGCCTCGACTGAGGTGGATGGTCATTTATCTGTACCCCCGACCGGATTCGAACCGGCGCTACTGCCGTGAGAGGGCAGCGTGCTAGGCCGCTACACAACGGGGGCGGAGCTGGTCTACCTGGACTCGAACCAAGACTAACTGAACCAGAATCAGTCGTGCTGCCAATTACACCATAGACCAATGTTGGTTTAGACCAGTCAGTACCCCCGACCGGATTCGAACCGGCGCTACTGCCGTGAGAGGGCAGCGTGCTAGGCCGCTACACAACGGGGGCCCTAGCAGTCCCGACACAAGATCGGAACCAGTACCCCCGACCGGATTCGAACCGGCGCTACTGCCGTGAGAGGGCAGCGTGCTAGGCCGCTACACAACGGGGGCTTGTGAACTGTGTCCACTGTTGCAGATAAGCTCTGCGAGCTGGCCTACCTGGACTCGAACCAAGACTAACTGAACCAGAATCAGTCGTGCTGCCAATTACACCATAGGCCACTGGAACGCCATCCCTTGAAGGGGATCTTGCTCTAGCTTTGCTCCCCCGGGTCTCTCGGCCTTTCGGCCCGCTCCCCGGCGGCGCAGAAAGAACATTACCCGAAGGTGGACGGGGCTCCAAAACGGGTATCGGCGCCGAGGAGCGCGGGCAGTTCGGCGAGGCTCGCGATCCGGTGCCGGCCGGGCAGCGCGACGGCGCCCGCGCCGCCGTCGTAGCGGTCGATCCACACGGACAGCAGGCCCGCCTCGGCGGCGCCCCGGCCGTCGATGTCGGGGTGGTCGCCGACGTAGGCGACCTGCTCGGGCGGGAGGGACAGGGCCTCGCAGGCGGCGAGGAAGGCGCCGGGTTCGGGCTTGGAGACGCCGAGTTCGGCGGCGCACAGGATCGCCTCGAAGCGGTCGTGGACGCCGAGGACGCGCAGCTTGTGGTCCTGGACGTGGATGCTGGAGTTCGAGAGGACCGCGTGCCGGTGGGAGGCCGCGAGGAGGTCCAGGACGGGCAGGACGTCCGGGAAGAGCGACCACGCCTGTTCGTAGTGGGCCAGGTAGCGCGCGAACCAGGCGTCGGCCTCGGCGTCGGTCAGCTCCCGGTCCGTGAACACCCGGACGCGATCGCGGCGTTGGCCCTCGAAGGTGGTCTCGCCGGCGGAGAAGCGGGCCCACTGGCGGTCGGTGATCTCACGCCAGCGCGTGACCGCCTGCTCGACGTCGTCGTACCCGGCGTACAGGTCCTCGGCGACCAGGTGGGCCCGCATGCCGAGGCGGTCGGCGGTCGTGTAGTCGAAGAGGGTGTCGTCGACGTCCCAGACCACGGCGCGAATATCCATGATCCGAAGGTAACCCGGCAACGCCGAAGGGCGGCACCCCTGTTGGGTGCCGCCCCGGTGAACTGGCCGGTTACGCGGCCAGTTTGGCGAGGGCCGCGTCGATGCGGGCCAACGACGCCTCCTTGCCGAGGACTTCGAGGGATTCGAAGAGGGGGAGGCCGACCGTGCGGCCGGTGATCGCGACGCGGACGGGGGCCTGGGCCTTGCCGAGCTTGAGGCCGTGGGCCTCGCCGGCGGCCAGGACCGCTTCCTTCAGGGACTCGGGGGACGTCCAGTCGGCGGCGTCCAGCTTCTCGCGGGCCGTCGCGAGGAGGGCGTCGCTGCCGTCCTTCATCGCCTTCGTCCAGGACGTCTCGTCGAAGACGGGCTCCTCGAGGAACAGGAAGTCGACGTTGTCGGTGATCTCCGAGAGGACGCGCAGGCGGGTCTGGGCGTGCGGGGCGATCGCCTGCCACTTCGTCTCGTCGAAGTCCTCCGGGGCCCAGGGGGCGAAGGGAGCCTTCAGCCAGGGGGCGCAGCGCTCGGTGAAGTCCTTCACGTCCAGGAGGCGGATGTGGTCGCCGTTGATGGCCTCGCACTTCTTCAGGTCGAAGCGGGCCGGGTTGGGCTGGACGTCCTTGATGTCGAAGGCCGCGATCAGCTCGTCCGTCGTGAAGACGTCCCGGTCGGCGGAGAGCGACCAGCCCAGCAGGGAGAGGTAGTTGAGCAGGCCCTCGGGGAGGAAGCCCTGCTCGCGGTAGAGGTTCAGGGACGCCTGGGGGTCGCGCTTGGAGAGCTTCTTGTTGCCCTCGCCCATGACGTACGGCAGGTGCCCGAACTCCGGGGTGGTCTTCGCGATACCGAGTTCGATCAGCGCCTTGTAGAGGGCGATCTGGCGCGGGGTGGAGGAGAGCAGGTCCTCGCCGCGCAGGACGTGCGTGATCTCCATCAGGGCGTCGTCGACCGGGTTGACGAGCGTGTAGAGCGGGGCGCCGTTGGCGCGGACGATGCCGTAGTCCGGGACGTTCTCGGGGGTGAACGTCAGCTCGCCGCGGACCAGGTCCGTGAACGTGATGGTCTCGTCGGGCATGCGGAAGCGGACGATCGGCTTGCGGCCCTCCGCCTCGTACCGCTCGACCTGCTCGGGGGTGAGGGCGCGGCAGTGGCCGTCGTAGCCGGAGGGCTTGCCGGCGGCGCGGGCGGCTTCGCGGCGGGCGTCCAGTTCCTCCGTCGAGCAGTAGCAGCGGTAGGCGTGGCCGGCGTCCAGGAGCTTCTGGGCGATGTCCTTGTAGAGGTCCATGCGCTGTGACTGGCGGTACGGGGCGTGCGGGCCGCCGATCTCCGGGCCCTCGTCCCAGTCGAAGCCGAGCCAGCGCATCGCGTCCAGGAGCTGGTTGTACGACTCCTCGCTGTCGCGGGCCGCGTCGGTGTCCTCGATGCGGAAGACCAGGGTGCCCTGGTGGTGGCGGGCGAAGGCCCAGTTGAAGAGGGCCGTGCGGACGAGGCCGACGTGGGGGTTGCCCGTCGGGGAGGGGCAGAAACGTACGCGGACGGATGCGCTAGTCACGCTTGACAACCTTGTTGGTGAGTGTGCCGATACCTTCGATGGTGACGGCGACCTCGTCGCCGATCTCCAGGGGGCCGACCCCGGCGGGGGTGCCCGTGAGGATCACGTCGCCGGGGAGGAGTGTCATGGCCTCGGTGATGTTGACGATCAGGTCCTCGATGGGGGTGATCATCTCGCTGGTGCGGCCGAGCTGGCGCTGCTGGCCGTTGACCGTGAGCTGGATCGTCAGGTCGCCGGGGTCGAGGTCCGTCTCGATCCACGGGCCGAGCGGGCAGGAGGTGTCGAAGCCCTTCGCCCTCGCCCACTGCTTCTCGCGCTTCTGGACGTCCCTCGCGGTGACGTCGATCGCGCAGGTGTAGCCCAGGATGACGTCCTTCACCCGGTCCCTCGGGACCTCCCTGCACATCCTGCCGATGACGACCGCGAGTTCGGCCTCGTGGTGGACGTCCGTGGAGAAGGTGGGGTACTGGATGGCGTCGCCGGGGCCGATCACCGAGGTCGACGGTTTGAAGAAGGCGAAGGGGGTGTCCGGGACCTCGTTGCCCAGTTCCTTCGCGTGGTCGGCGTAGTTGCGGCCGAACGCGACGACCTTGTTGGGCAGGACGGGGGGCAGCAGCCGGACCTTGCTCAGCGGGACCTTCGTCCCGGAGAGCTCGAACTCGGTGAACGGGATGCCCTTGATGATGTCGAGGACGAGTTCGTCCTCCTTCTCCCCCTCGACCGCGCCGAACGCTACGTTGCCGTCGATGGAGAACCTGGCGATACGCACGGGATCCTCGTGCCCCTCTGAACCGACCGAAATCTGACGCCCCAGGCTAACGTGCGCGGCCTGGCGGGGGCTCGCGGAATGCCGGGGGGCGGGGTGGCTGGGCCGGGGAGGGGTGTGAGGTGCGGGTTCGGTGGGCGGGGTGGAGGTGGTCGAGGGCTGGGGGTGTGGGGTGTCTGCGGGCAGCGGGGGCTGGGGTGGGGGCCTTGTCGCTCGCCCGCGCCGGCGGGGTGCCGCTGCGCCCACCCGTGCCGCCAGGGGGTACCCCCTGCTCGAAGAGCTCGGGGGAGACACGACTGCCCGCAGCTGGGGCGGAGGGGGCGGGTGCGGGTTAGTGGGGGGGGCGGCGCGGCTGGCCGTAGCTGGGTGGGCGGCGGTAGCCGAGTGCGGGTGGGTGGGGGTGGCGCGGCTGGCCGCGGCCGGGGGAAGTCGGGTGGGTGGCGTCCCGCCGAGTGGTGTAGCCATGCCGGCCGTGTGGCTCCGCTCAGGGTCGAGACGGCGCCGGCCGGCTCGTGCGGCCGCAACGCGTGCTGCTCGCGGGCGTAAGCACCCCGATCCGGTGCCGAGGCGAACGCGTCGGCCAATTGACGTGCGGAGTCAAGAGCCCTGCGCCGCTACACCACTCGGCGGGACACCAGCGTCGGGTGCGGGTGAGTGGTGGGGTGTGGAAAGGGCGCCTCCTGGGGGAAGCGCCCTTGGATATGTGCGCCGGGGGTGAGTGGGCGGCGGGGTTGGGGCGTATTACTCCGCGGCCGCTGTTTCCGGGGTGTCCATGAGGATGGTGCGGCGGGGGTTGGCGGTCTGGGTGGGGAGGTCGGTGGGGTGGGTTTGGGGGGTGGGGTGCAGGTCGACGGCGTCCTTGAGGTGGGCCAGGGTGGTGCGGCGGGGGTTGGCGATCTTGCGGGACATCGTCGTCGTCTCCACGGTCGTGTCGGATATGCCGAATCTGTAAAGCGTCAGGCTAAACATGGCATTCCCGGGGAAGTCACGGAGGGTGGGACGGGTGGGTGTGAGTTTGCTCACGGGACAGCCGTCAAACCGGTCAATTCAGGCCCGCAAGTGAACGTAATGAAACGGACATTGGTCGAGTGAAGCACTCATTCCGCTCCTGATCATGGCGACTGGGACACCTTGATCGAGAGACCGGTTCGGGGGGAGTTGGGGCAGTTTAGGGGGATAGAAATCTACGGGTGGTGAGCGGTGGCGTACGCGCCGTCACGGATGTCACAGCCCGGCCAACAAGCCTTGTTGGAGATCCGGCACTGTGCTGGAATCTCACGGACCGCCGCGGGATCGAGCCGGCGCGCAGGGGGCGCACAGAAGCGCCGAGTGGCGGCGAGATAGGGGGAACCAGCGCCGGGTCACTCAACGACCATCCCGGGGGGCGTATTTCAGGGCGCCCCTCACAGACGCCGACACCGCCTGTCCGTTCACTCGGAAAGGCGCCTGGTCCAGAGGTTGCGACGCTAGTGCAGGGACGATTCAAGAGGGACGGCAGTGCCCCGGCAGGGCCGGAGCCGCGCGGCGGGACTGGCGCCAACACGGTCAGCTCCTCCCCCCAGCACGCCCAGAACCCGGGTTCCCCCACCCAGGCAGGCGACGGCAAGAGCCGACCCGGCGGCGGCCCCACGGCCCCGCTGACCCCCACCGCCGTCCCCCCGATACCCCCGGTCAAGGCGGCCAAGGGCGACACCGGCAACCGCGTCGCCCTGCGCAACTGGCGTATCTCCACGCGTCTCGTCGCCCTGCTGACCCTCCCCGTGGTCGCGGCGACCACCCTCGGCGCGCTGCGTATCAACCAGTCGATGGAGGACATCCAGCAGCTCGACAACATGCGGCTGCTGACCGACATGACGAAGCAGGCGACCGAGCTGTCGATCGCCCTGCAGAACGAGCGCGACCGCTCGGCCGGTCCCCTCGCCCACGGCGGCGGTGCGAACGACATCACCGTCAAGGGCCTGCGCGCGACGACCGACCGCTCGCTGGACTCCTTCGTCAACGCGTCCGAGGAGATCGACGCCACCAGCCGCAACGGCAACCTCCAGGGCGTCCGCGACAACCTCGTCGGCCTGGTCGGCGACCTCGGCAACCTGGCGAAGCTGCGCTCGACGGCGTACACGGCGTCCGGCAACTCGATGCAGACGGTCGAGGGCTACCACCGGCTGATCAGCCGCCTGGTCGACCTGTCCCAGGACATGGCCGAGGCCACCTCCAACCCGGAGATGATCCAGCGCACCCGCGCCCTGGCCGCGTTCTCCTCCGCCAAGGAGTACTCGTCGATCCAGCGCGCCGTCCTGACGGCCGCGCTGCCCACGAACAGCACCACCTTCGGCGACCTCAGCGACAACGACCGCAACTACGGTGAGACGGCCGTCGAGGGCGAGGACTCCGAGCTCGCGATCTTCCGCTCGATCTACGGCAGCGAGGGCGCCGAGTCGCTGCTCAAGCCGATCGAGTCGGGCAACGCGACGATCAAGGAGGCCGACGAGTACGCGGGCCGCGCGTTCGCCTCCAAGAGCGGTCTTGAGTCGCAGGACAAGCGGTCCTACCAGGACTGGCTGGACGCCTCGGGCACCAAGCTCCAGCAGATGAAGAACATCGAGTCGCAGCTCCTGGAGGACATGGAGCAGAAGGCCCGTGAGCTGCGCAACGAGACCGAGCGCGACGCGATCATCTCCGGTGTCCTGATCCTCCTGGTGCTCGGCGTCTCGCTGGTCGGCGCGTTCGTCGTCGCCCGGTCCATGATCCGCTCGCTGCGGCGCCTCCAGGAGACGGCCACGAAGGTCGCCCAGGAACGCCTGCCCGAGCTGGTCAAGCAGCTCTCGGAGTCGGACCCGCAGGACGTCGACACGTCCGTCGAGTCGGTCGGTGTGCACTCCCGGGACGAGATCGGCCAGGTGGCCGCGGCCTTCGACGACGTGCACCGCGAGGCCGTCCGGCTCGCCGCCGAGCAGGCCCTGCTGCGGGGCAACGTCAACGCGATGTTCACCAACCTCTCGCGCCGCTCCCAGGGCCTCATCCAGCGTCAGCTGTCGCTCATCTCCGAACTGGAGTCCCGCGAGGCCGACCCGGACCAGCTGTCCTCGCTGTTCAAGCTGGACCACCTCGCGACCCGTATGCGCCGGAACGGCGAAAACCTCCTCGTCCTCGCGGGTGAGGAGCCCGGCCGGCGCTGGACGCGTCCGGTGCCGCTGGTCGACGTGTTGCGTGCCGCCGCGTCCGAGGTGGAGCAGTACGAGCGGATCGAGCTGGCGTCGGTGCCGACGACGGAGGTCGCGGGCCGGGTCGTCAACGACCTCGTGCACCTCCTCGCCGAGCTGCTGGAGAACGCCACCTCGTTCTCGTCGCCGCAGACCAAGGTCAAGGTCACCGGTCACGCGCTGCCCGACGGGCGGGTGCTGATCGAGATCCACGACACGGGTATCGGCCTCTCCCCCGAGGACCTGGCCGCGATCAACGAGCGGCTGGCCTCGCCGCCGACCGTGGACGTGTCGGTGTCCCGGCGCATGGGTCTGTTCGTGGTCGGCCGGCTCTCCCAGCGGCACGGCATCCGCATCCAGTTGCGGCCCTCCGACTCCGGTGGCACGACCGCGCTGGTCATGCTGCCGGTCGATGTCGCGCAGGGCGGCAAGAAGCCGCAGCCGAAGCCCGGTCAGGGCGGCGCCCCGGCCGGTGGTCCGGCCGCCGCGCAGGCCGCCGCCGGTGCCGCCGCGGCCCGCCGTCAGAGCGGGCAGGGCGGTCAGGGCGGGCCGCAGGCTCCCGGCGCGTTCGGGAGTGGTCCGGCCGGTGTCGGCGCGCCCGGCAAGGGCGGCAACTTCGGCTCCGGGCCCGGTGGTTCGGGGTCCGGCGGTGCGTTCGGGGACTCCGGTGCCTTCGGCGGGTCCGGCGCGTTCGGCGCGGGTCCGGCCGGCAACGGCAACGGCAACGGCGGGTTCGGTGCGGGTCCCGGGGGCGGTGCCCTCGGTGGCGGTCCACGGACCGCGCTGCCCGGACGGGACGGCGCTCCGGCGCGCGGTCAGCAGCAGGGCGGGCGGCCGTCGGCTCCCGCGCCCGCCGGTACCGGCGCGTTCAACGGGCTCCAGGCCGCTCCCCCGCAGGGCCAGGACATGTTCGGCGGCGGTACGCGTCCGCCGCGCGGCAAGGACGGCCAGGGCGAGCAGGGTCGCGGCCGGCAGCCGCAGCTCCCGGCGCGCGGTGGTCCCCGTGCCGAGCTGCCGGGCGGCAACCCGCCGCCGCGCACGCCGAGTTGGGGCGACGACAGCGCCCGCACGCCGGCGCTGGACGCGCCGCGTGGGCACGACGAGCCGGAGGTGGCGCGCACCTCGCAGATGCCGCGCGTCGAGGGTCCCGGCTCGACCGCCGAAATACCCAGGATCGACGCGGACTTCGGGCGGCCTGGCACCGGTCAGGCGCCCAACTCCGGCCAGCAGACGGGGCAGTTCCCCGCGCTGGGCGCGCCGCAGCCGCAATCGCCATCGCAGGGCAACGGCAACCGGCGCGGCGTCCAGGACGACTTCCAGGCGACGAGCCAGTTCCCGGCGCTCGGCGCTCCGCAACAGGGCGACGGCCAGGGCCAGTTCGGGCGTCCGGGGCACAACCCGCTGGACAACGGCGGGCAGTTCCAGCGGCCGGACGTGTTCGGGACCGGCCAGCAGCCGACCGCACCGCAGTCGAACGCGCAGCAGTCGGGCGCGCCTCAGCACAGCACGCCGTCGCAGCACAGCACGCCGCAGGCGGGCGCGCCCCGTCAGGGGTACGACGGTTCGTCGACCGGGCAGCACGCGCTGCCGGGGGCGCGGGCCAACGGGTACTCCGCCCGGCCGGAGCCGGAGGCGCTGCCGCCGGCCGGTCCCGGGGACGGGCGTACGCCGCTGTACGACACGCTGGAGACGAACTGGTTCCACCAGCAGGGCGGCCAGGTCCAGGGTGCGCAGGGTGTGCCGCAGCAGCCGCAGGCCCAGGCACCGGCTCCGGCGGCCACGCCCGCTTCCGCGCCGTCGGCTCCTACGTCGTCGTCCGCGCCGTCGGCTCCGCAGCGGCCGGCCGCCTCTCCGGCGTCGTCGTCGTGGCGGTCGACGCCCAATGACGAGCTGGTCCGGCAGGCCGAGCGGGTGCGGCAGCCCGCGTCGGGCGGGATCACGACGTCCGGTCTGCCGCGCCGGGTGCCCCGGGCGAACCTCGTGCCGGGCACCGCACAGCAGCAACAGCATCAAACGGGTCCGCAGGTCTCGCGCGCGCCGGACGACGTGCGCGGCCGGCTGACCAATCTCCGTCGGGGCATCGCTCAGGGCCGTCAGGCCGGGAGCGGTCAGACAGACAGCTTCCCGAGCCCCACTCACCAGCAGGAGCGTTAGTTGAGTCAGATGAGCCAGGCGGCACAGAACCTGAACTGGTTGATCACCAACTTCGTGGACAACACCCCGGGCGTCTCGCACACGGTGGTGGTGTCCGCGGACGGGCTCCTGCTCGCGATGTCCGAGGGCTTCCCGAGGGACCGCGCGGACCAGTTGGCGGCGGTCGCCTCCGGGCTGACCTCGCTGACGGCGGGCGCGTCCCGGATCTTCGAGGGCGGCAGCGTCGCGCAGACCGTCGTGGAGATGGAGCGAGGGTTCCTCTTCCTCATGTCCGTCTCCGACGGTTCCTCGCTGGCGGTGCTGGCCCACCCGGAGTGCGACATCGGCCTCGTCGGCTACGAGATGGCGCTGCTCGTCGATCGCGCGGGCGCGGTACTGACGCCCGATCTGCGAGCCGAACTGCAAGGCAGTCTGCTGCACTAGACCGCCCCGGCACCACCCACCTCACCAAATCACCGTCCGGTCGGCACAAACCCCCCACCGGCCAGTACTGACGGCACGAGACCGAGACTTGCTTGTCCCGCCCGGAGGATCCATGACCCCGCCCACCGCCCATCATGATCCGTACGCGGACCCGTACGCGGACGAGGGCGACCAGCCGCTGGTGCGTCCGTACGCGATGACCGGTGGCCGGACCCGGCCGCGCTATCAGCTCGCGATCGAGGCGCTGATCAGCACGACGGCCGACCCGGCGGCGCTGATGGGGCTGCTCCCCGAGCACCAGCGCATCTGCCATCTGTGCCGCGAGGTGAAGTCGGTGGCCGAGGTGTCGGCGCTGCTGGCCATGCCGCTCGGGGTGGCGCGGATCCTGGTCGCGGACCTCGCCGAGGCCGGTCTGGTGGCGATCCACCAGCCGGGCGGCGACGAGAACAACGGTGGCGCTCCGGACGTGACGCTGCTCGAAAGGGTGCTCAGTGGACTTCGCAAGCTCTGACGGGGGACGGGCCACCACCTCCGCGAAGATCGTGGTGGCGGGCGGCTTCGGCGTGGGCAAGACCACGTTCGTGGGCGCCGTCTCCGAGATCAACCCGCTGCGTACCGAGGCCGTGATGACGTCCGCGTCGGCGGGCATCGACGACCTGACCCACACGGGGGACAAGACCACCACCACGGTGGCGATGGACTTCGGGCGTATCACGCTCGACCAGGACCTGATCCTGTACCTGTTCGGCACGCCGGGGCAGGACCGGTTCTGGTTCATGTGGGACGACCTGGTGCGCGGGGCGATCGGGGCGATCGTCCTCGTCGACACGCGCCGGCTCGCGGACTGCTTCCCGGCGGTCGACTACTTCGAGAACAGCGGGCTGCCGTTCGTCATCGCGCTGAACGGCTTCGACGGCAGTCAGCCGTACTCGCCGGACGAGGTGCGCGAGGCGTTGCAGATCGGGCCGGACACGCCGATCATCACGACCGACGCGCGGCATCGGGCCGACGCGAAGTCGGCGCTGATCACGCTGGTGGAGCACGCGTTGATGGCGCGTCTGCGCTAGGTGATCAAGTGGAGGCTGCCGTAGGGCAGTTGTCGTAGGCCGATCCGGAGCCGACTGTGGCCTTTGACACGGTCGGCTCCGGTGTTCATAACGTTTCGGCAGAGGAATCGGGTGGTACCGACACGCGTCGCGTTCGTGCGGTACCGCTGTGCGCATGGCAGCCCCGTCTTTTGACGGGGCTCGCTCTGTATGACCGTTTTATGCGCGCTTTACATCACACGCAATCGGCTCTTCTCACTGTTTGGAAGAGCACTGTTCGCCATGCTGGAATGCCTGAACTGCCCAATAGTCAATGACGTAACCAAGTAGGTCGCGGTCGTTGGACGGCTGGGCGTTGAGACACTGCCGCCGAGAGGTTGTTGGTCGAGTGAGGCGAAGCAAGAAAAGTCCCGAGCCTGAGGCCCGGGGCAACTTCACCCCGCCGCCGCGCGGAGCGGCGACCGCCCCTGTTCCGGGCTCGGAGCCCCAGGCAGCGCCCGCCAAGAGCGGCGGCCGGCTGTCTCCCCGCAACTGGCGGGTGCCGACCCGGCTGAACGCGATCCTGCTCATACCCGTGGTCGTCGGCCTCGTCATGGGTGGCTTCCAGGTGAAGAACTCGATCGACACCTGGCAGGAGGCGCAGGACGCGGAGAACACCGCGAAGCTGGTGCGCGCCGCGCTGTCCTACTCCAACGCGCTCCTCGTCGAGCGTGACGTCACCGCCGCGCCGCTGCTCCAGGGCAAGGGCGAGAACGACCCGACGGTGGTCTCCGCCCGCAAGGCCACCGACAAGGCGTCCGACGAGTTCGACGCCGCCGCGCAGAGCATGCCGGACCGGGCCAACCTCGTCCGCAGGCTGGAGGGCTTCCGCAAGGTCGAGCCCCAGCTCCAGACGCTCCGCGCGAACGCCTACACCGCCAAGATGACCGGCGTGAAGACGGAGGAGGGGTACGTCGAGGTCGAGCACAAGCTCCTGGAGTTCTCCAACGAACTCGGTCTCGGCACCGGCAACATCACCTCCTACGGCCGCACGGTCTACGCGCTCGCACTCGGCCAGGGCGCGCTGTCCCTCCAGCGGTCCATCGGCATGCACCTGCTGATCAAACCGGGCACCAGCCAGACGAGCCTGTCCCAGCAGCGGGTCGCCCTCACCTCGTACGCGTACCTGGAGAACATCGCGACCCAGGAGTACCAGAGCGGCGGCACCGCCGAGGACATCGCGAAGCTGACCGCGGCGCAGAAGCAGATCGAAGTCGACGCCGCGACGATGATCAACGAGCAGAAGGCCAAGAACCCGGACTACGTCGCCCCGCCGGCCGACCCCGTGCAGTTCCTGACCGCGATCGCCTCGATCGACTCGACGGACGCGAGCAAGCGGGCCGCGCTCGCCGAGCAGGGCGTGACCGCCGAGAACTGGTGGGCGCTGACGACCCTGAAGTTCGACGCGTACCGCAAGATCGAGTCGGGGCTGACCAACACCGCGGTGAACGAGGCGTCCGACATCGCTTCCAACGCCCAGCGTGACGCGTACATCACCGGCGCCATCGTCGTCGTCGCCCTGCTGCTGGCGTTCATCCTGGCCAGTGCCGTCGCCCGGCAGATGTCCCGGTCGATGCGGCAGCTGCGCAACGCGGCGTTCGGGATCGCCGAGCAGCGGCTGCCGATGCTGGTCGACCAGCTCTCGCGGACCGACCCGGGCCGGGTGGACACGCGGGTCGCGCCGATCCCGATCAACACGACGGACGAGATCGGCGAGGTCGCCCGCGCCTTCGACCAGGTGCACCGCGAGGCCGTCCGGCTGGCCGCCGAGCAGGCGCTGCTGCGGGGCAACATCAACGCGATCTTCACGAACCTGTCGCGCCGCAACCAGTCGCTGATCGAGGGCCAGCTGACCCTGATCACCGACCTGGAGAACAACGAGGCCGACCCGGACCAGCTGGAGAACCTGTTCCGCCTGGACCACCTCGCGACCCGTATGCGGCGCAACGGCGAGAACCTGCTGGTCCTCGCCGGTGAGGAGCCGGGCCGCCGCTGGGACCAGCCGGTTCCGCTGGTCGACGTGTTGCGCGCCGCCTCCTCCGAGGTGGAGCAGTACGAGCGCATCGAGCTGTCGGGCGTGCCGGAGGCCGAGATCCACGGCCGCGCGGTGACCGACCTCGTGCACCTGCTGGCCGAGCTGCTTGAGAACGCGACGACGTTCTCGTCCCCGCAGACCAAGGTCCGCGTCACCGCGACCCGGCTGCCCGACGGCCGTGTGATGATCGAGATCCACGACAAGGGCATCGGTCTGACCGCCGAGGACTTCGCGGACATCAACCACAAGCTGGCCAACCCGCCGACCGTGGACGCCGCGATCTCGCAGCGCATGGGCCTGTTCGTGGTCGGGCGGCTGTCCGACCGGCACGGCATCCGCGTCCAGTTGCGCCCCTCGGGCGAGCAGGCGGGCACGACGTCGCTGGTCATGCTGCCGGACGCGATCACGCACGGCGGCGGTGGCGAACAGCAGCCGGAGCAGGACCAGTTCACGGTCTCGCAGATCATCCCGGAGCAGCAGTTCGGCAAGGGCGGCCCCGAGGGCTTCGGCGGCGGCCAGCCGCAGCAGCCGATGCGGACGGCGGCCGAACTCGGCTTCGACGACACCCGCTACGAGGTGCCGGACGACATCCGCGACCTGGACCCGGTGGGCCGTTCGCTGATGCGCGACGAGCGGCGCGCGGCGCTGGAGTCGCCGCAGCCGCGCCCGGACACCTCCTTCGGTGGTCCTGACGCCGCCTTCGGTGGGCCGGACGCCTCCTTCGGCGGGCCGCAGGCCCAGCAGCCGGCGCATCCGCAGCCGACGCGGGAGACCCCGCTCTACGGCGATTCCTTCACGGATTCTCCGCAAGTCACCCAGCAGACTCCGCAACTCCCCTACGAATCCGCGCAGAACGGCTTCGACGGGGCCCCCACGGGCTTCGCGGAGCAGCCGCAGGCCCCCCAGTCCCCCTACGGTGCGCAGGCGCCGTACGAGACGACACAGCAGACCCCGTACTACCCGCCCCAGCAGGGCGACGGGTTCGCGCTGGGCGGCGGGTACCCGGAGCCGGCCGCCGAGGAGCGCTCCCCGGCCGCGTCGAACGGATACCCGGCGTTCGAGGAGCCGTCCTACCAGGACGACTGGCCGCAGCAGGGCGACTACCGCAACGGCTACCCGGACCAGTACGCTCCCGAAGCGGAATCCGCGCAGGTCGCTGACGCGGCCGAGGCGGAGCCCGTAGGCTTCGACCGTCCGGGTCCGGCCCCTTCCGCCGCCCAGTCGCTGACCGACGCCGGGCTTCCGCGCCGTGGCGGCGCGGCCGGTGGCGGCGCGGTGAACGGTGGCGGTACGGCCGGGGCACCCGGTGGCGGGATGAGCGGCGGTGGGGTGAACGGCGCCGCGCAGCCCGCGCAGCAGGAGACGGCGGCGGCGTCCGACGACGGTGGGGAAGGCTCATGGCGTTCCGCGAACGACGAACGCTGGCAGCAGGCTTCGCAGTTGCGCAAGCCCAAGGCGGGCGGGGTCACCTCCTCCGGCCTGCCCCGGCGGGTGCCCAAGGCCAACCTGGTCGAGGGCGCGGCGGAGGCCACCCCGCAGGGGGGTCCGCAGATCTCCCGTGCCCCGGAGGACGTCCGAGGCAGGCTGAGCAACCTGCGCCGGGGTGTCCAGCGCGGGCGCAACAACGCAGGCAGTGAAACGAACGGCCAGGGCTTCGGCCCTGACAGCACCTACAACCAGGAGCGTTAGTGTGAGCCCGATGAGCCAGGCGGCACAGAACCTGAACTGGTTGATCACCAACTTCGTGGACAACACCCCGGGGGTGTCCCACACGGTGGTGGTCTCCGCCGACGGCCTCCTTCTGGCGATGTCCGAAGGCTTTCCCCGCGACCGTGCCGACCAGCTCGCGGCCGTCGCCTCCGGTCTGACGTCCCTGACGGCGGGCGCCTCCCGGATCTTCGAGGGCGGCGCCGTGAACCAGACGGTCGTGGAGATGGAGAGGGGATTCCTCTTCATCATGTCCGTATCCGACGGCTCCTCGCTGGCGGTGCTGGCCCACCCCGAGGCGGACATCGGCCTCATCGGGTACGAAATGGCCCTTCTGGTGGACCGTGCCGGTTCGGTCCTGACGCCCGACCTTCGTGCGGAGCTCCAAGGGAGCCTGCTCAACTAGCAGACGGACGGTGCGTATTGACGTCCCGAGGCCGTAGGGTTTCGGGACGCGGCTCCACACACGGTGCGGGGCCCGGCACAGTCGGAGGAGGAGAGAAAGTGGCAACACCCCCAGGCGGTTCCCATCCGGGCGATTGGTCCTACGGCTCCGGCCACGGCGAGAACGCCCCGAACCCGAACCGCTACAACTTCCCCTCCGCACCGAGCCAGCCACGGCAGCCGTACGCCCCGCAGGGCCCCGGCCCCTCCCCGTACGACCAGCAGCCGGCCGCGCCGCGCATCCAGCCGGTGCAGCCGCCGCAGCGCCGCGCCCCCGAGCCGTCGCCCGCCGGTTCCTCGCACAACCCCCTGGTGCGTCCGTACGCCATGACCGGCGGCCGGACGCGCCCGCGCTACCAGCTCGCCATCGAGGCGCTGGTGCACACCACCGCGCAGCCGCACCAGATGCAGGGGCAGTTGCCCGAGCATCAGCGGATCTGCAACCTCTGCCGCGAGATCAAGTCGGTGGCGGAAATCTCCGCCCTGCTGACCATTCCTCTCGGCGTGGCCAGGATCCTCGTCGCCGACTTGGCGGAGGCGGGCCTGGTCGCCATCCATCAGCCCGGCGGCGACGAGAACGCCGGAGGCCAGCCAGACGTGACACTGCTCGAAAGGGTGCTCAGTGGACTTCGCAAGCTCTAGCGGCGGTCCTTCCCGCTCCACCACCTCCGCGAAAATCGTGGTGGCGGGCGGCTTCGGCGTGGGCAAGACCACGTTCGTTGGTGCTGTCTCGGAGATCAATCCGCTGCGTACCGAGGCCGTCATGACGTCCGCTTCCGCGGGCATCGACGACCTCACCCACACGGGGGACAAGACGACGACGACCGTCGCCATGGACTTCGGCCGTATCACGCTCGACCAGGACCTGATCCTCTACCTGTTCGGCACGCCCGGCCAGGACCGGTTCTGGTTCATGTGGGACGACCTGGTGCGCGGGGCGATCGGCGCGATCGTCCTCGTCGACACCCGCCGGCTCGCCGACTGCTTCCCCGCCGTCGACTACTTCGAGAACAGCGGGCTCCCCTTCGTCATCGCCCTCAACGGCTTCGACGGGAACCAGCCGTACTCGCCGGACGAGGTCCGCGAAGCCCTCCAGATCGGGCCCGACACGCCGATCATCACGACTGACGCGCGGCACCGGGCCGACGCGAAGTCGGCGCTGATCACGCTGGTCGAGCACGCGCTGATGGCCCGGCTCCGGTAGCCGACGTCCCGAGGGGCCCCTTCCGTCGCGTTTCCGGCGGAAGGGGCCCCTTCGTCGTGCTCCCCTGCCACACTCGTCTCCCAGGGGGTGTTTCCCAGGGGGTGGGGCATGAGCGTCGAAGTGGCCGCCGTGCGGCTCGGGCAGACCGTCGCGACCAGTGCCGTGCGGCTGTGGCTCGGCGGACGCCGGACCGAGCAGGAACGCCGGGCCGGGATGGGCGAGTTGATCCGACTCCGGGTGCCGGGGCTGCGTGCCCGGCGGAGTGTGGAGCGGCAGTTCGAGGAGATCGCGGACGCGGTGGCGGCGCGCGTGGAGCCGTTGCTGGCCCACGAGTTCGCGGGGCTCGCGGAGAACGAACGGCTCGCGGCGGTGCAAGCGGTGACCGACACCTTCGGCCGGGCCGACCTCTCCGACGCGTCGGTGTTCGAGTCCGACGCGGATCCGGTGGAGCTGGAGCGGCGGATCCGCAGCGAGGTGCCCCGGCCCGCGGGGCTCGGTGAGGCCGCCGAACGCTACTACGACACGTTGTTCGCGGAGTGCTGCGACTGCTACGTACGGATCCTGCGCCGACTGCCGGTCTTCACCGAGCGCGCGGTGAGCGAACTCCTCTCCCGCACCACGTCGTTGGGGGCGGAGCTGGCCCGGGTGCTGGAGCGGCTGCCGGTGCGGTCGCTGTACGCGCCGGACGGGTCGGACGAGGACGCCGGGTTCCTGCGGGAGTACCTGGGGCTGGTCAGCCGCTCGCTGGACGAGGTGGAACTGTTCCAGGCGGCCTCGGAACGGCCGCCGCGCACGAAGCTGTCGGTGGCGTACGTGAGTCTGCGCGCCTCCGGGGACCACGTGACGCGCCCTCGCTCGCTGCCCCGGCACGGTCTGCGTGACTGGCAGGAGTCCGAGGGCACCGGCATGCGGGTGGAGGCGGCGCTGGCCGGCGCCTCCCGGGTGCTGTTACGGGGCGAAGCGGGCTCCGGCAAGACGACCTTGATGCAGTGGCTGGCCGTCATGGCCGCCCGGGGCGGTTTCTCCGGCTCGCTGGAGAGCTGGAACGGCCTGATCCCCGTCCTGGTCAAGCTGCGCCGCTACGCGGGCCGTCCGCTGCCCGCCCCGGAAGCCCTGCTGGACGGCGTCGCCGGTCCCCTCACCGGGCACCTGCCCAAGGGCTGGATGGATCGTGCGCTGCGGGACGACCGTGTCCTGCTGCTCGTCGACGGGGTGGACGAACTCCTCGCCGACGAACGCCGGGCCGTGCGGGAGTGGTTGCGGGGGCTGCTGCTCGCCTATCCCGGCGTCCGGACCATCGTGACCTCACGGCCGTCCGCCGCCCGCACGGACTGGCTGCGCGCGGAGGGGTTCGTCTCCTTCCAACTGGACCGCATGGCCCCGGCCGACCTGACGGCGTTCGTCCGGCAGTGGCATCGGGCCGTGCGGGAGCAGGGGGACGAGTTGCCCTGTGCCGTGGAGGAACTTCCCACGTTCGAACGGGCGTTGCTGACGAGCCTGCGGGACCGGCCGCACCTTCGCTCCCTCGCCGCGAACCCGCTGCTCGCCGCGCTGATCTGCGCCCTGCACCTGCTCAAGGGGGACCAACTCCCCCGCAACCGCATGGAGTTGTACGCCATCGCGCTGGAGACGCTGGTGCAGCGGCGGGACGCGGACCGGCGCGTGCCCAGCGCCCTCGCCTCGCCGCTCGGGCTGCCGGACAAGCTGTGTGTGCTGCGGAACCTCGCCTGGCGGCTGTCCGACAACAACCGTACGGAGATCGGGGTGGAGCAGGCCGTACGGTTCGTGTCGGCGCGGCTGGCCACCATGCGGCACCTCGACGGGGTGCCGGGTGACGACGTCCTGGACCACCTGATCGCCCGGTCCGGGGTGCTCCGCTCGCCCGTCGAGGGCCGCGTCGACTTTCTGCACCGGACCTTCCAGGAATACCTCGCCGCCCAGGACGCGGCCGACGAGGACAACATGGGGAACCTGGTCGGGCGTGCGCATCTCGACCTGTGGCGGGAGACGATCGTGATGGCCGCGGGGCACGGGAATCTGCGGCAGCGGCGGGAGTTGGTCGGCGGGATCCTCGACCGCGCGGAGGCGGAGCCTCGGTATCGGCGCCGGCTGCGGCTGTTGGCGGCTTCGTGTCTGGAGACGATGCGTACGGTGCCCGGCGAGGTGGTCGGGCGGCTGGACGAGGCGATGGAGACGCTGTTGCCTCCTCGGCGGGAGTCGGAGGCGGTGTCGTTGGCGGCGGTGGGGCCGCCTCTGGTGCCGTGGTTGCCCAAGTCCTTGGAGGGCCTGACTCCCAAGGCCGCTCGCCAGACGGTTCGGGCGGCGGCGCTGGTGGGGGGTGCGGCGGCGATGGAGCGGTTGGCGGGGTACGTCGGCGCCGGTGTTCATGACGAACTGGTCGACGCCTGGGAGTACTTCGATCCCGACGAGTACGCGGAGACGGTACTGGCGAAGCTCCGGCTGGAGAGGCGGCCTGTCAGAGTGCAGCATCCCGCGCAGTGGCCCGCGCTGACCCGGCTCCGGCATGCGCGTCACGTCCACATCAGGTACGGGTTCACACACGGATTAGGTGCCGTCCGAGCACTCGGCGACCTGGAAACGCTCTGGATCACACACCTGCTTGAGGACAACGACCTTTCACCGCTGCGGAAGTTCACGGCCCTCAGAAACCTGGTTCTCTGTCGCGACGACGTCCTGCCCTTGGTGGACTTGGGGCCGCTGAGCGACCTGACGAAGCTCACCAACCTCCAGTTGCAGGACTGGGGTTCACTGCCCAGCCTGGAGAACATTCCGGCGTTGGAGAGGCTGACAAGCCTGGGGCTGGGCATGCTCGACTCCGACGACGACCTCAGTCCCCTGGCCGGACACCGTCGCCTGCAGTGGCTCTTGCTTCAGGGCCGCAGCATCCCTCGTGGGCTCGACAGCCTGGCAGCCCTCGGCGATCTGACGAGTCTGGAACTGCACCACTTCGACCTCACCCGATGGCTGCCCTCCGCCGCCTACCCCCCTGGGCTCCGCAGGCTCGGTCTCCACGGCACCGTGCTGCCCGCCGACCTGTCACCCGTCGGGACGATCCAGGGGTTGCGGGAATTGGACCTGCATTATTGCCGCACACCTGATGGATCACGCCCCGCCCTGCACACCCTCGCCCGAAGCCCGGACCAGCCCAAGCTGGTCGTCACCGTCGGCCGAGGTGCACCCCGCCCCACCGACATCCCCGGCGTCCAGGTCAAATACCGCTGACAGCCCCGCCCTCCCAAGGAGAACGGGGCTGTCGGAGAAGCGTCCGGCTCAGCGCCAGCTGTGCGGTGCCCTGAACCCGTTCTCGCGCTCAAGCCGACGCCAGCCGGCCCGTACGCGGCCTCGGTGTGCCGGGGTCTCGGCGGGGCGGGCGGCGGCGCGGGCCAGCAGGATCGCCGTGATGGCGGCGACTTCCTCGGGCTCGGCGTTGCCCTTCTCGACGCGGATGTCTGGGGTCGTCATAGGAAGAGTCTCCGTGAGAGAGGTTTCCGCAGGGTTACTGCGGGGGGTTGCCGTGCTTGCGGGACGGCAGGTCCGCGTGCTTGGACTGGAGCATCTGGAGGGACTTGATGAGGACTTCGCGGGTCTGCGCGGGGTCGATCACGTCGTCCACGAGGCCGCGTTCGGCGGCGTAGTACGGGTGCATCAGCTCGGCCTTGTACTCCTTGACCATGCGTGCGCGCATCGCCTCGGGGTCCTCGGCGCCGGCGATCTGGCGGCGGAAGATGACGTTGGCCGCGCCCTCGGCGCCCATGACGGCGATCTCGTTGGTGGGCCAGGCGTAGGTGAGGTCCGCGCCGATGGACTGGCTGTCCATGACGATGTAGGCACCGCCGTACGCCTTGCGCAGGATCAGGGAGATGCGCGGGACGGTGGCGTTGCAGTACGCGTAGAGCAGCTTCGCGCCGTGGCGGATGATGCCGCCGTGTTCCTGGTCGACGCCGGGGAGGAAGCCCGGGACGTCCAGAAAAGTAACGATCGGGATGTTGAAAGCGTCGCACATCTGCACGAAGCGCGCAGCTTTTTCGGACGCCTCGATGTCGAGGACGCCGGCGAGAGTCTGGGGCTGGTTGGCGACGATGCCGACGACCTGGCCGTCGAGGCGGGCGAGCGCGCAGATGATGTTGCGGGCCCAGCGCTCGTGGACCTCGACGTAGTCGCCGTCGTCGACGATCTCCTCGATGACCTTGGTCATGTCGTAGGGGCGGTTGCCGTCGGCGGGGACGAGGTCGAGGAGGACGTCGCTGCGGCGGTCGGCGGGGTCCGTGGAGTCGACGCGCGGGGGGTTCTCGCGGTTGTTCTGCGGGAGCAGGGAGAGCAGGTACCGCACCTCCGCGATGCACGTCTCCTCGTCGTCGTAGGCGAAGTGGCAGACGCCGGAGGTCTCCGCGTGGACGTCGGCGCCGCCGAGGCCGTTCTGGGTGATCTCCTCGCCGGTGACCGCCTTGACGACGTCGGGGCCGGTGATGAACATCTGCGAGGTCTCGCGGACCATGAAGACGAAGTCGGTGAGGGCGGGGCTGTAGGCCGCGCCGCCCGCGCAGGGGCCGAGCATCACGGAGATCTGCGGGATGACGCCGGACGCCTTGGTGTTGCGCTGGAAGATGCCGCCGTACCCGGCGAGGGCGGAGACGCCCTCCTGGATGCGGGCGCCGGCGCCGTCGTTGAGGGAGACCAGGGGCGCGCCGGCCGCGATGGCCATGTCCATGATCTTGTGGATCTTCGTGGCGTGGGCCTCGCCCAGCGCGCCGCCGAAGATGCGGAAGTCGTGGGCGTAGACGAAGACCGTGCGGCCCTCGACGGTGCCCCAGCCGGTGATGACGCCGTCGGTGTAGGGCTTCTTGGCCTCCAGGCCGAAGCCGACCGCGCGGTGCCGGCGCAGTTGCTCGACCTCCTGGAAGGAGCCCGGGTCGAGCAGCAGCTCGATGCGCTCGCGGGCGGTCAGCTTGCCCTTGGCGTGCTGCGCCTCGGTCGCCTTCTCGCTCGGCCCGGCCAGCGCGGCGGCGCGGATCTCGTGCAGCTCGGCGACCCGGCCCCGCGCGTCCGTCGGCTCACCCGTGGCATCTTCCAAAACGGTCATGTAGTGACCATACGAAGTGCGCCGAGGATTGCGAGACGTCGACTCTGCACAGTCTCCGGCCCGTTTTCCTGGTACCCCTGAACAGAAGCCGAGGTCGGTGCAGGTCTTCCGACTGTTTCAGGGGGCCGCGCGTTGTCGGGGGTCCACAAAGAACGCGAGTGAGAGTCGAGTCACACACACGGGTGCGCTTGAGTGACACGGCTGAGCTTATAGCCCCTCTGGAGGCGATCTTCCGCGACGGAGAGTAGCTTCGTCAGCACGGTAGGGAAGTTGAATGGAGGACATGATGGGCATCTTCGGCCGTAAGAACGACGACGCCTCCGAGGCTCCGGCACCGAGCGCGGACCTGGCCGCCCTCACCGGCGACTACACGATCGACCCGGCGCACTCGACGCTCGGCTTCACCGCGCGCCACGCGATGGTGACGAACGTGAAGGGCAAGTTCACCGACTTCACCGGCGAACTGCACCTGGACGGCACCGACCCGTCCGCGTCCACGGCCTCCCTCGACGTCGTGATGGACAGCATCGACACCGGCTCCCCCGACCGCGACGGCCACCTGAAGAGCGCGGACTTCTTCAAGACGGACGAGTTCCCGTCGATGACGTTCCGTTCGACGAAGGCGGAGTCGCTGGGCGGGGAGGAGTACCGGCTGACCGGGGACCTGACGATCCTCGGCACGACCAGGCCGCTCACCATCGACCTGGAGTTCAACGGCGCCGCGAAGGACCCGTTCGGCAACGAGCGCGTCGGCTTCGAGGGCCGGGCGGAGATCCTGCGCTCGGAGTGGGGGGTGACCTGGAACGCGGCGCTGGAGACGGGCGGCGTCCTGGTCTCCGACAAGATCAAGCTCAACTTCGACATCTCGGCGATCAAGAAGGGCTGATAACCGGTCGTCGAATCGGTCGTCCGGGGCAGTTTCTGTCTCTTCCTGGCAATCGGAACCAACTGTGACTCTTGGGTCGTATTCCGGGCATCACCCAGGCTCGGAACCACGCACCGGGAGGCAGCTTGAGCAAGATGTCAGGTCCGCAGAACTACCCCGGCGCGGACCGGGGCCACTGGTACCAGACGAAGTACGGCGGCAGCTCGATGGAGGTCAACGTGGTGGTCCTCCATACGACGGAGGGCCGCAGCCTCCCCGACTACCAGGGCGGCGCCTCCGCCCCCAACCTCACCGCGCTGCCCGACCTGGCCGCGAAGAAGCTCCGCTGGTACCAGCACTTCCAGATCGACGTCTCCTCGCGCGCCCTGGTCAACTCCCCCGGCGGCGTCCAGACGAACACGCTGAACGTGTGCCAGGTGGAGCTGGTCGGCACCTGCGACCCCGAACTGCACGGCAAGTGGAAGGCGAACAACACCCCGCACCTCTACTGGCCGCAGGCCCCCGAGTGGGCGCTGCGCGAGGTCGCCCGCTTCCTGTCCTGGATGCACCACCAGCACGGCGTCCCGCTCAGGGGCCCCTCGTCGTGGCCCTCGTACCCCACGTCGGCCGGCAACCGGGGCGGCCAGCGCATGAGTCACGACCGCTGGAACGGCTTCCGGGGCATCTGCGGCCACATGCACGTCCCCGAGAACTGCGTCCACCCCGACACCCCCGTCCTGCGCGCCGACCTCACCTGGCAGCGGGCCGGCGATCTCCCGGTGGGCGCCGAGATCGTGTCGTTCGACGAGGACGACGCCCCTGACGCCCCCCGGGTCTTCCGCACCGCCACCGTCACCCGCAACGAACCCGGCGTGAAGGGCTCGTACCGGATCACCACCCCCGACGCCGAGATCACCGCCACCCACGACCACCCGTGGCTGGTCCGCGCGGACGGCCGGATCGCCTGGGTGCCGAGCAAGGAACTCGACCCCTTCCGGCACCGCGTGCTGCGGGCGCTGCCCACGAGCGGCTGGGAAGGCGCCCCCGTCGCCGGGGCGGGTGACACGGCCGTCCTCGGGGTCGAGTACGTGGGTGAGCGGCCCATCGCGTCGTTGTCGACGAGTACGCGGACATACGTGGCCGGTGGGCTGCTCTGTCACAACACCCATGGGGATCCGGGGTCGATCGACTTCGAGACGCTGATCAGGTTCGCCAAGGGGGCGTGAGCCGGGGGGAGTCGAGGAGGGAGGGAAGGGGGCTCAGAACCAGTGCGGGCAGTGCGGGGTGCGGTCGGGGCGGAACAGGGCATCGGCGAGGGGGAGGGCGTCCGGGTGGTGGGCCTGGACGCGGCCGGCGCGGGCGAGGGTGGTCGGGGTGGTGCCGCCGAGGTAGACCGAGCCCAGGTCGCTGACGTCCAGGGAGAGGTCCGGGGCCCGGTCCGTCCGTACGCACTCCGCCCCGCCGTCCCTGACGGTGAGCAGGTAGCGGCCGCGTTCGCCGAGGAAGGGGTCGTCGACGTCGAGGACCAGCTCGCCGTCGGTGAACCAGCCCCGGGCGGTCAGGGCGCGCGGGACGTCGAGGACGCGGACCCAGAGCCAGTCGCCGTGGCCGCTCGCCTCGGCGGCGCGGAAGTCCTCGAACCGCCAGCGCAGGGGGTGGCCCGGCGGGAGCTGCTTGAGGACGACCTTCTCGACGAGGTCGTGGTCGAGGACGTAGCGGGCGAGGGCGGTGAACGCCTCGTCGGTCACGGCGATGGTCTCGTCGACGGAGAGGGTGCCGCTGTCGACGGTGTAGCCGGCGTAGCCGTCGGGGGTGCCGTCCTGGGCGCGGTGGACGGCGATGTAGCGGTGGGCCGGGGCGATCGGGGGCTGGCCGGCGCGCGTGGCCCACCAGCGGTGGGGGCGGGACAGGGCGCCGGGCTGGGTGCGGCGGTGGCGGTCGTAGATCTCTTCCATGAGGTCCACGGCGTCGTCGCGGCGCAGGACCTCGACCGTGCCCTTGTCCTCGTGGGGCCGCGCGAAGGCCGACCGGTGGCGCTGGACCGTCAGGCGCTCGTTGTACGTCGCCGGGCCGTAGCCGTACCTGCGGTAGATCGTGGCCTCGGAACACAGCAGGACGGCCAGGGCCTCGCCCCGGGCGCGGACGTCCGCGAGCTGGTGGCGCATCATCGCCGTCAGCACGCCCTGGCGGCGGTGGGTGGGCACGACGCCGACGGCCGAGACGCCGGCGACCGGGATCACGTGCTCGCCGGGGAGGGTGAGTTCGAAGCTGTAGGCGCCCGCCGTGCCGATGAGCTTTCCGTCGTCCGCCACCGCGAAGAAGTTGCGGTCGTGCTCGTGGGCCGCCCACCAGACTCCGCCGCCGTCCTCCGCGCGGGGTTCCGGGAAGAGGCCGAACGCGGAGTGCATCGTGGTGACGAAGAGGTCGTGTTCCTCTTCGGTGGTGGGGCGGATGTGCATGGGTGCGGGTGCCTTCCGGAGGGGGGTGGTTGTTGTCGTCAGGGTGCCGTGGTGGTGTGCGGTGAGGTCAAGCCAATTACCGGGTGCGGGCGGCAGAATGGGGGGATGCGCGGGGATCACATCGATTTCGGGGGCGCGACCTTCTACGGGCCGGTGTACGGGAAGGTCAAGGGCGGGGTCGTGGCGGTGCCGGTGTCGACGCTGCCCGGGGCGCCCGAGGGGTTCACCGGGCGGGAGAGGGAAGTCGCCGCCGTGCTGGGGGCGTTGGGGCGGGAGCGGGTCGTCTCCGTGTCCGGGCTCGCGGGGGTGGGGAAGACCGCGCTCGCCGTGGCCGTCGCTCATGAGGCGCGGGGGCGGGGGATGTTTCCCGGAGGTGTGCTGTTCGTCGATCTTCGAGGGTACGACGAGGTTCCCGTGAGCGCGGAGCAGGCCGTGTCGTCGTTGCTGCTGGCGCTCGGGGTGCGGGAAGGGGAGTTCGCGCGGTACCGGAGTGAACTGGCGTCCCGTGAGGCGATGTTGGTCGTGCTCGACAATGCGGGCGGGAGTGAGCAGGTGGTGCCCCTGCTGCCCGGGGAGGGAGCCGGGCATCGGGTGTTGGTGACGTCCCGGGACGTGCTGGATTCGTTCGCCGTGGGGTCCGTGGTGGTGGAGGCGTTGTCGGTGGGGGCCGGTGTGGAGTTGGTGGGGCGGGTGTTGGGCGGGGATCGGCGGGTTTCCGAAGAGGGGGGTGCCGTACGGGAGTTGGTGGAGGTGTGTGGGCGGTTGCCGTTGGCATTGGTGATCGTGGCGGCGTTGTTGCGGCGGCGACGGGGGCTGGGGGTCGGGGAGTTGGTGGCGGAGTTGAGGGGGGCGCGGGATCGAGTCGGGGCGTTTGTGGCGCGTGGGGTGGATCAGTACGGGAGGTCGCTTGTGTTGCGGCCGGTTTTTGATGCGATGTACCGGAGGTTGGGGGTGGAGGCGGCTCGGGTTTTCGGGGTGTTGGGGCTCGCGCCGGGGGAGGTGATCCGGGCGGATGTGGGGCGGGTGTTGGCGGGGGTGGGTGAGCGGGAGTGGGGGGTGGTTGTTGATGATTTGGTTGCTGCTTCGTTGTTGAGTGTGGTGGGGGGTGGTGGGGAGGGGTGGCGGATGCATGACTTGGTGCGGGTTTATGCGGCTTCTCGGGTGTCGGGGGAAGTGGCGGAGGAGGCCAAGAAGGCTTTGCTGCGCTTCTATTCGGTTCAGCTGGAGGCGGCCGACGCGGTCATCGAGAACCCCAACGTCCTGCTGCGGGAGATGTTTCCCGGTGGGCAGGAGGAGGCTTTGGGGTGGTTCGAGACTGAGCGGACGGGGTTGATCAACGCGGTGTCGTGGGCCGAGGGGGGTGATGCGCGGACTGCGGTTCTCGTCCTGCGTCTCTCCCGCACCCTCATACCTCGCCTGGGCGCGTATCGGGCCCTCGACGATGTGACCAGGGTTTCGGGGATCGCCAGGGACACGGCACGGCGGCTGGGGCGACCGCTTGACGAAGCAGCCGCGTTGGGAGGTCTCGCCTTCCTGCTGACGGAGTTGCGCAGGTTCGACGAGGCGATCGGCGTCTGGCAGCAGGCGCTGAACCTGCAAGACGGTGCCCCGATAGGGCAGGCCAAGGCATGGAGTTACATGGCGGCCACGCTGAGCGGCCTGGGCAGGTTCGACGAGGCAATCGACACCTGCGCGAAGAGTCTGCGGTACCACCTCACGCTGGACGACCGGCCCCAAGTGGCCACCACCCGAGCCCAGTTGGCGATGGTGCTCGCCGAGAGCGGGCGGCTCGACGAGGCGTGCGCCATGTCGTACCAGGCGGCCACCGAGTTCGAACAGCTCGGCATGGCACGTGAGTTGGCAGATTCTCTGCACAACTTGGGCAATGGCCTGCGACTCCTCGGCCGCCCGGCGGAAGCGCTGCCGCACATCGTCCACTCCTTGCGGATCCGGATCGAACTCAACGACTGGCGCTACAAGACGAACACCTGGATTGTCCTCGGTTTCCTCTTCCTCGACCTAGGCCAGCCCGACAGAGCGTTGCGGGCATTCACCCGCACCCTGGACTGGAGCGCTCTCCTCGGGGACAAGTACCAAGCGGCTGTGGCCTGGGCGAATATCGGCACCGCCCTGGGCAACCTGAAGCGATATCGCGAGGCGGTCGATGCCTGCGGAACGGCCATCGAACTCGGTGCCGCCCTCGAAGAATGGCGGATCGTCGGCGCCGCGCACTTCGCAATGGGCTCAAACCTGTTCCGGAAGAAACGGAAGCGGGATGCCACCCGTTCCTTCCAAGCCGCCGCCGACGCCTACGAACGCGCCGGCATGTCCGAAGCGGCAGCCAACATGCGGGAGTTGGCAGACGGGTCGTAACTCATCCTCGGCGTCACCGCGAATTCACACCATACGATTTTCCCGGGGTTCCGCTCGTCCACGCCCCACTTGTCCGCGAGGGCGGTGACGAGGCGGAGGCCGCGGCCGTGTTCCGACTCCGGGGCGGGGTCGGGGAGATGGAGTTCGCCGGGGCCGCTGTCGTGGACCTCGACGCGGAGGGTGTTGTCGGGGTGGAGGGTGAGGCGGAGGAGGAAACCCCGGCCGGGGAGGACGCCGTGGAGGAGGGCGTTCGTGGCCAACTCTCTGACGCAGAGGAGGACTTCGTCGAGGCGGGTGGTCATGTCCCAGTCCGTCAGGGCGTAACGGGTGAAGTGGCGGGCCTTGGTGACCGAGCGGGGGGTCCGGCGGTAGAAGGCTTCGCGGGTCTGGGGAGTTTGGTCGTTCACGGGATCAGGGTCGACCCAAGTCACTACTGTGAACCAGGGAGTGAGGTCGTAACACGGTTTATTACGACCTTTTCGTGAGGACTTCGGGTGTGGCCGGGGAAAAGGAACTCGCATGAGCTCACGCAGGAGGAAGCGGCCGAAGAAGCTGGGATCGTGGGTAGCGATCGGTCAGTTGGTGGCCCATCACCGGAAACTCAAGGGGTACACGCAGGAGCAGTTCGCCGAGGTGGTGAAGCTTAGCGTGGACACGATCGGCTCGATCGAACAGGGGAGAATGCCACTTCAGTTCGACCGGGCGGAGCAGTTCGACCAAGTGCTCGGAACCAATGGGACGTTCGCCTTTTTGGTGAGCAAGCTGGCGCTGTGGGAGAAGATCCCGTTGCTCGTGCAGAACTTGGGGACGTACGAGCGGGAGGCCATCGCCATCCTGACGTATCAGGCCCAGGTGGTTCCGGGATTGCTTCAGACCCGGGACTACTGCCTCGCCACCTTCGCCGCCCGGCACCCCGCCCTCCGGGACCAGACCGCCGAGGAATGGGTCAACGACCGCATGGAACGCCAGCAGATCTGGGAGGACGAGGAGCCGCCCATCGGGCACTTCATCATCGAGGAGAGCATCCTGCGGCGCCAGGTCGGCGGCCCGGAGGTCATGCGGGCGCAGTACCGTCGCATCCTGGAACTCTGCGAGCCGCAGCACATGGCGTTCCAGATCATGCCTATGGACCGCATGCCGCACGCCGGGCTCGCGGGGCCGATGACGCTGCTGGAAACCTTCGAGCACCACCGCGTCGTGTACGTGGAAGTGCAGACGGTCAGCTTCCTGGTCGATGACCTAGACGAGGTCAGTGACTATCACCGCAAGTATGGAATGCTGCAATCACAGGCTCTCTCGCCCGGCGAGAGCGTGGACCTCCTGGAAGGACTGCTCCGAGAGCTATGAACAACCTCGCGTGGTTCAAGTCGAGTTACAGCAGCAACGAGGGCGGCGAATGCCTCGAAACCGCTTACACCTGGCGGAAGTCGAGCTACAGCAGCAACGAGGGCGGCAACTGCGTCGAGGTCGCCTCCCACCCCTCCGCCGTCCACATCCGTGACTCGAAGAACCCCGCCGGCCCCGTCCTCACCCTCGCAACTTCCGCCTGGACCAGCTTCCTTGGCTGCCTAGACGGCTAGCCCCGGAGGGGGGTGGCCTGAAACTCCCCCCTGCCCCGGCTCAAACCCACCCCTTGCGCCAGCACTTACCGTTTTCTCATAATCCACCGAAAGATCCTTGACGTGCCCACGTCAGCGATCGGTACCCGTTGCAGGTCCGTCACGCGTCATACCCCCCTCACGGAAGGCAACAACGGTGAAGAAGCTCCTCACGCTGGCCAAGAGATGTATGGCCGCCGCCGCGGTCACCCTCGCGGTCGTCAGCCTCCAGCCCCTCTCCACGGCGACCGCCGCCCCCGCACCGGTCGTCGGCGGAACCCGCGCCGCGCAGGGCGAGTTCCCGTTCATGGTGCGTCTCTCCATGGGCTGCGGCGGCTCGCTCTACACGTCCCAGATCGTGCTGACCGCCGCGCACTGCGTGAACGGCACCGGCGCGAACACGAGCATCACCGCGACCGCGGGCGTCGTGGACCTCCAGTCCAGCACCGGCCGCCAGCAGGTCCGTTCGACGTACGTCTACCGCGCGCCGGGCTACAACGGCACCGGCAAGGACTGGGCGCTGATCAAGCTCGCGTCGCCGATCACCGGCCTCGCGACGCTGCCGATCGCGACCAACACCACGTACAACACGGGGACGTTCACCGTCGCCGGTTGGGGCGCGGCCGTCGAGGGCGGGGCCCAGCAGCGGTACATGCTGAAGGCCAACGTGCCGTTCATCTCCGACGCGACCTGCCGTGGCTACGGCGGGCTGTACAACGGCCTCGTCGCGAGCGAGGAGATCTGCGCCGGGTTCGCCGCGGGCGGCGTCGACACCTGCCAGGGTGACTCCGGCGGTCCGATGTTCCGCCGTGACGCGAACAACGCCTGGATCCAGGTCGGCATCGTGAGCTGGGGCGACGGCTGCGCCCAGCGCAACGCGCCCGGCGTCTACACCGAGGTCTCGACCTTCGCGTCCGCGATCGCGTCGGCGGCCCGCACTCTCTGACGCCGGCCGCGCCGTCGTCGTCCACGCCTTCGCGGCCCCCGGGAACCCATCCGTTCCCGGGGGCTGTGCGATGCCCGCACATCCGTTGTCACGAGATGCGTTCCTGGAGGTGGATCGTGACCTCGTCGCCGGGGCCCTTGCCCAGCAGGTCGCGTACGTCGGCTCTGACGGGGAGCTTGTGTGTGCCGTCGCCGAGGGCCATGAAGGAACTCCGGAACGGGTGGCCGTCGATCGTCCCCCGGATCTTCACCAGGCCGCGGGTGCCGAAGTACTCGGCGGACCCGGGCATCACCACATAGGTCCAGCCGCCGTTGTTCGGGCTCTTCCGCAGGGTCGCGGTGAACTCTTTGTCCAGTGCGGTCATGGCACACGCTCCTTCTCGGCGGTCGCTCACACCCGTCAAGACCCGCGCGCCCGGCAGAACTCATCGCTGCGGCCTCCGTATCGCGGGCGTATCGGAAAACGAATACGCCGCCGCAACACGCTTCCGGCTTCAGTGGGGCTCCGGAAGCTGATCACGACGAGGGGAGAGGGCCGTGGCTGTGGACGGGCGATGGGACCGGCGTGCGCTGCTCCGGGGAGCCGCCGTGGTGGCCGGTGCCGCCGCGAGCACGCCGCTGCTGGGCGGGGTGGCCGGGGCGCGGGACGCCGAGGACGGGGACGCGTTGTTCAGGGCCGGGAAGTTCGAGCAGGCCGCCCGCGCGTACGAGGAGGTGCTGGCGGGCGACCCCGCGAACCTGCACGCCGCCCGCCAACGCGGGTACGTCGGGCTGCTGAGCAACAGGTTCCCCGAGGCGGAGAAGTACCTCACGGCGGCCCTCGCCCTCGCGCCCGACGACAAGCAGACCAACGAGCTGCTGGCCGACTGCTACCTCCGGCAGGACAAGTTCTCGCTCGCCGCACCCCGCTGGAAGGCGGCCGGTGAGGACGCCATGGCCGCCTGGTTCGCGGCGGTTCCCGGCGACGCGTACCGGATCCACGGCGACGTCGGGCGGGTGCCCTGGACGCGGATGGATCCGGAGCCGCAGATCGAGGCCACGGTCAACGGCGGGCCGCCCAGACGCTTCACCTTCTACACCGGCGCGCCCTGGCTGAGCCTGTCCCCGGAAGCCGCCCAGGAGGCCGGGGTGCGCCCCGTGCACCAGGAGAAGAGCGAGTTCGAGGGCCGCGTCGTGCGGTCGTACTACGGGGTGCTGGACTCCTTCGCGCTGGGCGGCATCGAGCTGCGCGGCGTCCCCGTGGCCTGGTCGGACTCGGGGCCTGCCCCCGGTGCGCCCGCCGCTGCCCACGACGGCATGATCGGCACCTGGGTCTTCTACCACCTGCTGACGACCTTCGACTACCGGGGCCGTCAGCTGATCCTGCGCCGCCCGACCACCCGCGCGGCCCGGGAGGTGCGCGCCGCCGCCACCCGGGCGGGCGCCGAGCCCCTGCCGCTGTGGCTGGCCCGGGATCACTACGTGCACAGCCTGGGCAGCATCGCCGGTTCCGGCCCGCGCGTCGTGGGCGTGAACCTCGGCGGAGGCGGCGAGGCCGTCGCGGGCATGCCCGGGGAGGTGGCCAGGAGGCTGGGGGTACGCACCGACCACGACCGCCCGATCGAGACCGGCGCCCAGGGCCACCCCGCCACCACCTACCCCTGCTACCCGACGCGGATCCGCCTCGGTGACGCCGTCGCCGACCACGTCTACTGCGAGACGAACCCCGGCATGCCGGTCAACGTGCCCTGGCCCTACGGCACCGGCATCGACTCGACGGGGTGGTTCGCCCACGCCTTCTTCAAGCCCTACGCCGTCACCCTCGACTTCACCCGCATGAGCATCTACATCGGTCGCGGCGAAGCCCCCTGATCGGCGGGCCGGCGTCTCCCGGCGCGGGAGGCGGGGCCGGTGTGTGCCCCGCCTTTCGCTTTCGTGACCCCTACTCCGCCGGGGTGACTCCCGCGCGCAGCAGGCCGTACGTGTACGCGTCCTCCAGGGCCTGCCAGGAGGCGGCGATGACGTTCTCGGCGACGCCGACAGTCTGCCACTCGCCGGAGCCGTCCGTGGTGGAGATGAGGACGCGGGTGGTGGACTGGGTGCCGTGGACGCCTTCGAGGATGCGGACCTTGTAGTCGACGAGGTCGAGCTTGGCGAGCTGGGGGTAGATCTTTTCGAGGGCTACGCGCAGGGCGCGGTCCAGGGCGTTGACGGGGCCGTTGCCCTCGGCCGTCGCGACGATGCGCTCGCCCTTCGCCCAGAGTTTCACCGTCGCCTCGTTCGCGTGGCTGCCGTCGGGGCGGTCCTCGACGATCGCGCGCCAGGACTCGACGCGGAAGTAGGTGAGCGGGCGGCCCTTGACCTCGGAGCGCAGGAGGAGTTCGAAGCTGGCGTCCGCCGCTTCGTACGTGTAGCCCTTCAGCTCGCGTTCCTTGACGCGGTCCACCACCCGGCCGACGAGTTCCCGGTCGCCACCCAGGTCGACGCCGAGTTCCTTGCCCTTCAGCTCGACGGAGGCCCGGCCGGCCATGTCGGAGACGAGCATGCGCATGCTGTTGCCGACGAGCGCGGGGTCCGTGTGCTGGTAGAGGTCCGGGTCGACCTTGATCGCGGAGGCGTGCAGGCCCGCCTTGTGGGCGAACGCCGAGACGCCGACGTAGGGCTGGTGCGTGGAGGGCGTCAGGTTGACGACCTCGGCGATGGCGTGCGAGATCCGGGTCATCTCGCGCAGCCTGCCCTCGGGGAGGACCCGCTTGCCGTACTTCAGTTCCAGGGCGGCGACGACGGGGAAGAGGTTGGCGTTGCCGACGCGCTCGCCGTAGCCGTTCGCCGTGCACTGGACGTGCGTCGCGCCCGCGTCCACCGCGGCGAGGGTGTTGGCGACCGCGCAGCCGGTGTCGTCCTGGGCGTGGATGCCGAGGCGGGCGCCGGTGTCCGCGAGGACCGTCGCGACGACGGCCTGGATCTGGGCGGGGAGCATGCCGCCGTTGGTGTCGCACAGGATGACGACGTCGGCGCCCGCGTCGCTCGCGGCGCGGACGACCGACTTCGCGTACTCGGGGTTCGCGCGGTAGCCGTCGAAGAAGTGTTCGCAGTCCACGAAGACGCGGCGGCCCTGGGAGGTCAGGTGGGCGACCGTGTCCCTCACCATCTCCAGGTTCTCGTCCAGGGTCGTGCGCAGGGCGAGTTCCACGTGGCGGTCGTGGGACTTCGCGACCAGCGTGATGACCGGGGCGCCGGAGTCCAGGAGGGCCTTGACCTGGGGGTCCTCCGCTGCCTTCGCGTTCGCTCGGCGGGTCGCGCCGAAGGCGACCAGCTGGGCGTGCTTGAACGTGATCTCTTCCCGCGCCCTCGCGAAGAACTCCGTGTCCCTCGGGTTCGCGCCCGGCCAGCCGCCCTCGATGAAGCCGACGCCGAAGTCGTCCAGGTGGCGGGCGATGGCCAGCTTGTCCGCGACGGTGAGGTTGATGCCCTCGCGCTGGGCGCCGTCTCGGAGGGTGGTGTCGAAGACGTGGAACGAGTCGTCGGTGTCGGTCATGGTCGGGGGCTCCTGATGTTCCTGGAAAACGAAAAGACCCCTCGCGGGATGCGAGAGGTCTGCGCGCGGGGCACTGCGTGGCTTCAGCAGGGTCCGGCGCGCCTGTTGCCAATAATCGCGGCGAACGAGAGCACACGGCAGTGTTGCACGGGTTGGGGGTGGGGCTAGGGGGTGTCTCAGAATGCGGGCGGAGTGTGGGACGCGCCTAATCGTCTGCCAGGTGAGGGTAGGGGGCGGGTGCGGGTGCGTCGTGGTTGTTCGCGCAGTTCCCCGCGCCCCTGAAGGACTTCGGGTGCGGAAAGTGGGGGCTGGTCGCGCCCACGCGGCGGTAGCCGCACATCAGACACAGCCCCGCACCCCTGAAGGACTTCGGGTGCGGAGACTGGGGGCTGGTCGCGCCCACGCGGCGGTAGCCGCACATCAGACACAGCCCCGCACCCCTGAAGGACTTCGGGTGCGGAAAGTGGGGGCTGGTCGCGCCCACGCGGCGGTAGCCGCACATCAGACACAGCCCCGCACCCCTGAAGGACTTCGGGTGCGGAAAGTGGGGGCTGGTCGCGCCCACGCGGCGGTAGCCGCACATCAGACACAGCCCCGCACCCCTGAAGGACTTCGGGTGCGGAAAGTGGGGGCTGGTCGCGCCCACGCGGCGGTAGCCGCACATCGACACAGCCCCGCACCCCTGAAGGACTTCGGGTGCGGAGACTGGGGCTGGTCGCGCCCACGCGGCGGTAGCCGCACATCAGACACAGCCCCGCACCCCTGAAGGACTTCGGGTGCGGAGACTGGGGGCTGGTCGCGCCCACGCGGCGGTAGCCGCACATCAGACACAGCCCCGCACCCCTGAAGGACTTCGGGTGCGGAGACTGGGGGCTGGTCGCGCCCACGCGGCGGTAGCCGCACATCAGACACAGCCCCGCACCCCTGAAAGCACCCGCTCCCGCCTGCTTCCGAGCTCAGCCCTCGATCTTGTGCATCCAGCCGTGCTTGTCCTCGGCCACGCCCCGCTGGATGCCGAGCAGGGCCTCGCGGAGGCGGAGGGTGACCGGGCCCGGGGTGCCGTTGCCGTGGGTCCACTCGTCCGTCTTTGTTTTGGCGGAGCCGATGGGGGTGACGACTGCTGCGGTGCCGCAGGCGAAGACCTCGGTCAGGGCGCCGGAGGCGGCGTCCGCGCGCCACTGGTCGAGGGTGATGACGCCTTCTTCGGCCGTGTAGCCGAGGTCGTTCGCGACCTGGAGGAGGGAGTCTCGGGTGATGCCCTCCAGGATGGAGCCGGTGAGTTCGGGGGTGATGATGCGGTCGCCGTAGACGAAGGCGACGTTCATGGAGCCGGACTCCTCGACCTTGGTGCGGGTGACCGCGTCGAGGTAGACGACCTGGGCGCAGCCGTGCGCGGCGGCCTCGGCCTGGGGGAGGAGGGAGGCCGCGTAGTTGCCGCCGGTCTTCGCGTCACCCGTGCCACCGGGGACCGCGCGGACGTGGTCTTCGGCGATCCAGATCTTGACGGGCTTGACGCCGCCCTCGAAGTAGGCGCCGGAGGGCGAGGCGATGAGCATGAAGAGGTATTCGTTGGCCGGGTGGACGCCGAGCGCGGCCTCCGTGGCGAACATGAAGGGGCGCAGGTAGAGGGATTCCTCGCCGCCGTGCGGGGGCACCCAGTCCGCGTCCTGGGCGAGCAGCGCGTCCAGCGCCGCGATGAAGAGGTCGTCCGGGAGTTCCGCCATGGCCATCCGCCGCGCGGAGTTGCGGAAGCGGCGCGCGTTGGCCTCGGGGCGGAAGACGGCGACGGAGCCGTCCGCCTGGCGGTACGCCTTCAGGCCCTCGAAGATCTCCTGGCCGTAGTGGAGGACGGCGGTGGAGGGGTCGAGGGAGATGGGGCCGTACGGGACGAGCTGGGCGTCGTGCCAGCCGCGGCCCTCGGTCCACTTGATCGTCACCATGTGGTCGGTGAAGTGCCGCCCGAACCCGGGGTTCTTCAGGATGGCCTCGCGCTCGGCGGCGGCCAGCGGGCCGGCGGATGGCTTGAGCTCGATCGTGGGCGTCGTCATGACTGGTTGTCCTTCACCGGTTGTAGTGACGGCCGCGCACACCGTCGTAACAGCTCTCCCGCATTTCGCGGCTCCGCGTTCGATTATCGCGCGGATGGCGACGAGCACGGCGAAACGGGGTGTTTGCGGCCTGGGGCAATGGTTTCACCCGGCGGAGGAATGGCGAAAGCCGCCGGGTGCGAGATGCGACCCGACGGCTTCGGCAGCGCGGGCCTATCCGGCTACGCGTACGACGAGGGCGTCGCCGATCTCGGAGGTCGACCGCGCCGGGAGGCTCGCGCGCTCCGTGAGGTCGGCCGTGACGGCCGCCTCGACGCGGGCCGCCTCGGTCTCGTAGCCGAGGTGGCGCAGGAGCAGGGCGACGGAGAGGACCGTGGCGGTGGGGTCGGCCTTGCCCTGGCCGGCGATGTCGGGGGCCGAGCCGTGGACGGGCTCGAACATCGACGGGAACTCGCCGGACGGGTTGATGTTCCCGCTGGCGGCGACGCCGATGCCGCCGGAGACGGCCGCGGCGAGGTCGGTGATGATGTCGCCGAAGAGGTTGTCGGTGACGATGACGTCGAACCGGGCGGGGTCGGTGACGAGGTAGATCGTCGCCGCGTCGACGTGGATGTAGTCGGTGGTGACCTCGGGGTACTCCTCGGCCACCTTGTTGAAGACGTTCGTCCACAGGTGTCCGGCGAAGGCCAGCACGTTGTTCTTGTGGACCAGCGTGAGCTTCTTGCGCGGACGGGCCTGCGCGCGGGCGAACGCGTCGCGGACGACCCGCTCGACGCCGTACGCCGTGTTGACGGAGACCTCGGTGGCGACCTCGTGGGGCGTGCCCTTGCGGATCGTGCCGCCGTTGCCCGTGTACGGGCCCTCGGTGCCTTCGCGGACGACGATGAAGTCGATCTCCGGCTGGCCGGCGAGGGGGGTCGCGACGCCGGGGAGCAGCTTCGACGGGCGCAGGTTGACGTGGTGGTCGAAGAGGAAGCGGAGCTTGAGCAGGAACCCGCGCTCCAGGACGCCGGACGGCACCGACGGGTCGCCGATCGCGCCGAGCAGGATCGCGTCGTGGGCCTTGAGGGCGTCGGCGTCGGCGTCCGTGAGGGTTTCGCCGGTCGCGTGGTAGCGCTTGGCGCCGAAGTCGTACTCGGTCGTCTCCAGCTTCACGTCCTCGGGGAGGACGGCGGAGAGGACCTTGAGGCCCTCGGCCACGACTTCCTGCCCGATGCCGTCACCGGGGATCACTGCGAGATCGATGCTGCGAGACATGTCGGCACCCTACTCCGGGTCCCAGTGCGTGACACGGGGCGTCCGCGATACGGACACCCCGTGCCCCTCGGGCGCGGCTCCCGAACAGGGGTCGATCAGCTCTCGGCGCCGCCCTCAGTGCCCCGTCTCACCGCCGTTGTCACGGCGGTCGAGCGCCCTCTGAAGCGCGGCCGCGGCGTTCTTCCGGTCGTTCTCGCTGGTACGGGACACGTGGCGGACTCGGCGGCGGACGGTCGTCTCGGCCATGGCTGATCGGCTCCTTCTTCACCAAGGGGGCTACTACGAGACGCCGGTCGGGCGGGAAAGCTCACGGACCGCAGGGGTGGCTGCGTGAAGGCCCGGCTCACATCCGCCGTTCGCTTGGTCGAGCGAGTCGTTCGGCTCCTACAAAGTTACGGGTCGGGAGCGCCGTTGTCTGCACAGTTATTCGGACTTCCTACTATCTGAGACGGCACCCCTTCCGACCTGCGACTACGCACTGTGCGTGGCCCCCCGGATCGCGCGCCAGCGGCGCAGGAAGAACCACAGGTACCCGGCCTCGGCGGCGACCGCGTACACCAGCACCCCGGCCGCGATCAGCAGGTCACCCCCGAAGGACCCGGCGTGCGCCTCGACGAGGAAGTACGCGCCCAGCACCTCGGCGAGCGCCCCGGTGCTGAGGATGAAGACGGCCGTCGCCACATACGGGTACCCCATGTGGGTGCCGGACGAGACGAGCCGGCCCTCCCACTCCAGGTACTGCCCGCCGAGGTGGGCGTTGATCTGGCGCTCGACCTTCATGACGCCGCGCCCGGCGCGCTGGGAGCGGTGGTACTCCCCCAGCCAGATCAGCAGGCTCGCCTTGCCCGCGCCGGGCACGAAGACGAGGCAGGCGGGGATCAGCACCTCGTTGGGGAGGCTGGAGTTGAGGACGGCGGCGATGACGACCGCGAGGGACGTGAACGCGAAGTTCATGATGGTGATGCGGTTGCTGATCGCCTGAAGGCTCTCCTGGCGCAGGGAGTTGTACTCGGCGAGCAGCGCGATGAGAACGGGGTCGTCCCGGGAGGTTCTGTCCGTCATCCCCTGATGTTTTCCAGCACCTCCGGCGGCAAGGCACCCGAGGTGGCTGAGAACGAGTACGCCAGGGTGCGGAAGCCGGCCGCGTGGGCGCGGGCCAGGTTGCGGGGGCGGTCCTCGACGACGAGCGTGGTCGCGGGGTCGAGGTGCTGGGCGGCGCGTTCGAAGAGCCCTTGGCCGGGGGTGCCTTTGGAGACGCCCTCGCGGCAGGAGAGGAACACCAACTCCGGGTCGATCCACTTGTCGAGGCGGAGGCGGCCGGACTGTTTGGCGTACCAGAAGGTCGTGTTATTGGAGACGATGCCGACGCGGTGGGTCGCGGCGGCGGAGAGCATGGTCTCCGCCGCCGGGTTGGCGACGAGCAGGGTCTCCTCCAACTCTCTTATGAGGAAGGGGGAAACGGGGAGGCGCAGTCTGCGGGACAGCGCCTTCCAGTAGTCCTGTTCATCGGTCTCGCGGAGGCTGAAGCGGTGCCACAACTTCCGGCCGGTCTCGGCGACTTGGTCACGATCGAGGCCCAACCGGTCGGCCAGGCCGGCGTGTTCGGTGAGGAGGAGGGTTTCCCAGGGGTCGCAGAAGAGCACGTCGCCGAGGTCGAAGAGGACTGCGTTCATCTGCCTAGCCTTCCCACCGGGCCACGGAGTCAGCCCATGTGCGGGTACGTGTAGTCGGTCGGTGCCACCAGGGTCTCCTTGATGGCCCGGGTCAGGGTCCAGCGGGTGAGGTTCTGCGGGGCCCCGGCCTTGTCGTTGGTGCCGGAGGCTCGCCCACCGCCGAAGGGCTGCTGGCCGACGACCGCGCCGGTGGACTTGTCGTTGATGTAGAAGTTCCCGGCGGCGTACCGGAGTTTGTCCATCGTGTGGGCCGCCGCCGCGCGGTCACCGGCGATGACGGAGCCCGTGAGCGCGTAGTCGGAGACCGACTCCATCTGCGTCAACATCTCGTCGTACTTCTCGTCCTCGTAGACGTGCACCGCGAGGAACGGGCCGAAGTACTCGGTGCGGAACACCTCGTTGGCGGGGTCGGTGCACTCGACGACCGTCGGACGGACGAAATAGCCGACCGAGTCGTCGTACGTGCCGCCCGCGACGATCGTGCACGCCGGGTCCTGCTTCGCCCGGTCGATGGCGGCCTTGTTCTTGGCGAAGGCGCGCTCGTCGATGACGGCGCCGATGAAGTGGGACAGGTCGGTGACGTCGCCCATGGTGATGCCGTCGACCTCGGCGGCGAACTCCTCGCGGAAACCGTCGTTCCAGATGGAGGCCGGGATGTAGGCGCGGGAGGTCGCCGAACACTTCTGGCCCTGGTACTCGAACGCGCCGCGCGTGAGCGCCGTCTTGAGGACCGCGCGGTCGGCGCTGGGGTGGGCGACGACGAAGTCCTTGCCGCCGGTCTCGCCGACGAGGCGCGGATAGGCGCGGTACTTCTCGATGTTGGCGCCGACCGTCTTCCACAGGTACTGGAAGGTCTTGGTGGAGCCGGTGAAGTGGATGCCCGCCAAGTCGCGGTGTTCCAGGGCGACTTCGGAGACGGCGATGCCGTCGCCGGTGACGAGGTTGATGACGCCCTTGGGCAGTCCCGCCTCTTCGAGGAGCCGCATGAGGAGGACGGCCGCGTGGGTCTGCGTCGGGGACGGCTTCCACACGACGACGTTGCCCATCAGGGCCGGCGCGGTCGGCAGGTTGCCCGCGATCGCGCTGAAGTTGAAGGGAGTGATCGCGTAGACGAACCCCTCCAGCGGGCGGTGGTCGAGACGGTTCCAGACGCCCGGGGAGTTCGCCGGGGGCTGCTCGGCGAGGATCTGGCGGGCGTAGTGGACGTTGAAGCGCCAGAAGTCGACGAGTTCGCAGGGCGTGTCGATCTCGGCCTGCTGGACGGTCTTCGACTGGCCGAGCATCGTGGACGCGGCGATCGTCTCCCGCCAGGGCCCGGCGAGGAGTTCGGCGGCGCGCAGGATGATCGCGGCACGGTCGTCGAAGGCCATCGCCCGCCAGGCGGGGGCCGCCGCGAGGGCCGCGTCGATGGCGTCGCGGGCGTCCTGCTGGGTGGCGTTGCGGTAAGTCCCGAGAACGGCACGGTGGTTGTGGGGCTGGACGACGTCGAAGGCGTCACCGCCGCCCATCCGCTTCTCGCCGCCGATCGTGCAGGGCAGGTCGATCGGGTTGTCGGCCAGCTCCTTCAACTTCGCTTCCAGCCGGGCCCGTTCGGGCGAGCCGGGGGCGTAGCCGCGCACCGGCTCGTTGACGGGGGTGGGGACCTGGGTCACAGCGTCCATCGGTAACTCCCTTGTGAGTGACAGTGCTTCAGTGCTTGGTGAGCGTCGAGCGGACGAAGAAGCGCAGGTTCGCCGGCTTCTCCGCGAGGCGTCGCATGAAGTACCCGTACCAGTCCGTCCCGTACGCGGTGTAGACGCGCATCCGGTGCCCCTCGGCGGCCAGCCGCAGGTGTTCCTCGCCGCGGATGCCGTACAGCATCTGGAACTCGTACTCGTCGGGCTTGCGCTGGGCGCGGTGGGCGAGTTCCTGGGCGATGGAGATCAGGCGGGGGTCGTGGGAGCCGACCATCGGGTAGCAGTCGCCGTCCATCAGCACGCGCAGGATGCGGACGTACGCCTTGTCGATCTCGCGCTTGTCCTGGTACGCGACCTCGGCGGGCTCCTTGTAGGCGCCCTTGACCAGGCGGACGCGGCTGCCGCTCGCGGCGAGGCGGCGGGCGTCGGCCTCGGTACGGAACAGGTACGCCTGGATGACGCAGCCGGTCTTCGGGAAGTCGCGGCGCAGGTCCTCGTGGATCGCGAACATCGAGTCGAGGGTGGTGTGGTCCTCGGCGTCCAGCGTCACCGTCGTCCCGATGGCGTCGGCGGCCTCGACGACGCGGCGGACGTTGCGGTGGGCGATGTCGTGGCCGTCCGGCAGGGCCTGGCCGAACATCGAGAGCTTGACGGAGACCTCGGCCCGCTCGCCGAGGCCGAGCGCGCCGAGGCGGTCGATCAGCAGGAGGTAGGCGTCGCGGGCGGCCGTCGCCTGCTCGGGCGTCGTGATGTCCTCGCCGACGACGTCGAGGGTCAGCTCCAGGCCCTTCGCGGTGAGGTCGCGGACGATCGGGACGACGTCGTCGACGGTCTCGCCCGCGATGAAGCGGTCGACGACCTGCCTGGTGACCGGGGCCGCCGTCACCAGGCGTCGCATCCGGTCGCTGCGCGAGGCGGCGAGAATCACGGGACCCAGCACGGGGCACCTCCACAGACATGAGCACCAAGTCACCGTGAACCTAAGGATCTCTCCGATCCTGGGCCATCGACAGGTGTCACGCATCCGTGGCGGGGATCTCAGACAGATGTATGAAAAGGGGTCTCCGGTGGCGCAGAATGTCCCGGTGACCCCGGATTATCAGGACCTCGTGGACGAGATCTCCGCCCTCCTCGGCGCCCCCGCGACCCTGGAGAGCCGCGACTTCGAGCTGATCGCGTTCGGGGTGTACGACAGCGAGGACGAGCTGGACGCGTCCGCGCTCGACCCCGTCCGCGCGCGCTCGATCCTCACCCGGCGCTCGACGACGGCCGTGCGCGCCTGGTTCGAGGGGTTCGGGATCACGCGGGCGACGGGTCCGGTGCGGATCCCGCCGACGCCGGAGGCGGGGGTGTACCGGGGGCGGATCTGTCTGCCGGTGCGCCATCGGGGGGTGGTGCTGGGGTACGTCTGGCTCCTCGACTCCGGGTCCCTGGCCGGGTCGCCCGACGACGCCCGGCTGGCCGCGGCCATGGAGGTGACGGAGCGGATCGGGGTGCTCCTCGGGGACGAGGCGCGGCACGGGGCGGACCTCAGCCGGGAGCTGCGGGCCGTGCTGACCGCCGGGGGCGGGTGGCAGCGGGACATGGCCGTCGCCGAGCTGCGGACGGGCCTGGGGGCGCGCGCGGAGGGGGCGTACGCGGTGGTGTGCGTGGCGCCCTGGGGCGGGGAGGCGCCGTCGGCGCGGACGGTGGCGGGGGCGCTGGCGCTGTGCGAGACGGGCGGCTCCCTCGCCGTGCTCGTCCGGCCCCGGCCCGGCACGGACGCCGGGGCGCGGCTGCTGGAGCTGGCCGGGGCGGGCGCCGTCGCCGGCGTCTCCTCGGTCCGGGACGGGCTCGACGCGCTCGCGGCGTCCTGGACGGAGGCGTCGGCCGCCGCGCGGGCCGCGCACGCCGAACCCCGGCTCGGGCCGGTCGCGGAGTGGGAGCGGATCGGGGCGTACCGGCTGCTGACGTCGCTGACGGGCGCGCGGGATCCCGCCGTCGCACCTCTTCTCGCCCCCGCGCACCGGGAGTTGGCGCGGACCGCCGAGGTGTACCTGGACTGCGCGGGGCAGGCGGGGCGGGCGGCGGCGGCGCTGGGGATCCACCGGCAGACGTTGTACTACCGGCTGTCGCGGGTCGAGCAGTTGACGGGGCTCGATCTGGACGACGGTGAGGACCGGTTGTTGCTGCACATGGTGTTGAAGGGGGCGCGGTTGTAGGGCTTGGGCCGGCAGCAGGTCAGTGTGAAGCGGGAGCGGCTATTGAAAACGATTGTCATCGTGCTACGGTCTGGGCGACTCTGCCCTTGACTTCCCCTTTACCCGGAGGGTTCCGTGCGCCTGCCCGCTCGCCGCCTGCTCCCCGCTTCTGCTCTCGCGGCGGCGTCGATGATGCTCGTCTCCGGCTGCTTCACCGGCTCGCCCGGGACGAGCGACGGCGAGGGCAAGCGCATACGCGTCGCGATGATGCTGCCGCCCAGATCGGCGCTGTCCCCGCTGTCCGACGACGCGTTCAAGCTGTCGCGCTGGTCGACGGCGGAGACGCTGGTGAAGCTCGACGCCGACGGCGACGCCCAACCCGCGCTCGCCACCAAGTGGACGCACTCCGGCCGGAGTTGGACGTTCACCCTGCGCGACGGCGTCACCTTCCACGACGGCACGAAGCTGGACGCCGCCGCCGTGGTGAGGTCGCTCACGAAGGCCGCCGGCGCCTCCCCCAAGCCGCGCATCCTGGACGGCGTCGAGCTGACCGTACGGGCGTCCGGCAACGATGTCGTCGTCACGACCGGCGACGAGGACCCCCTCCTCCCCCAGCGGCTCAGCTCGCCCCAGCTGTCGATCCTCGCGGCGAAGGCGTACACGGGGAGGACGGTCAACCCCGTCGGCGCCGGGACCGGGGCGTTCAAGCTGGTCACCGTGAACGGGACGTCGTCCGCCGCCCTCGACCGGTACGACGGGTACTGGGGCACCAAGGCCAAGGCCCCCGGCATCGACGTGAAGTTCGTGCCGGACGGCACCGCGCGGGCCGCCGCGCTGCGCAGTGGCGAGGCGGACATCGTGGAGGCGGTGCCGGTGTCGCAGGCCGCGCTCCTCGACCAGAAGCTGATCACCGAGGTGCCGATGCCGCGCACCAACACCCTTTACCTGAACACCTCTTCGGGCCCCTTCAAGGACGCCTCGCTGCGGGCCGCCGCCCGGCAGGCGATCGACGCGAAGTCCATCGTGCAGGGCGTCTACGAGGGCCGCGCGGACGTCGCCCAGGGGCTGCTCGGACCGGCGCTGCCCTGGGCCGCCGGACTGCGCAAGCCGGTGACGCGCGCTGCCGCCGGGCAGCCGAAGGGGGCGAGCGTCACGATCGGGACGTTCACCGACCGCGCCGAGCTGCCCGAGGTGGCCGCGGCTCTCCAACAGCAGCTCCAGAAGGCCGGGTTCAAGGTCAAGCTGGAGGTGCGGGAGTACTCGGCGATCGAAGCGGACGCGCTGGCCGGGAAGTTCGACGCGTTCATCCTGTCGCGGGCGACCGTGCTGGACTCCGGGGACCCCGTCGCGTACCTCTACAGCGACTTCGCGTCCGACGGCTCCTTCAACATCGCCCAGCTCGAGAACCCCACCGTGGACGCCGCGCTGCGCAAGGCCGGGGAGGCGCCGACCGGTGACGTGCGGCGGGCCGCGGTCATCGCCGGCGAGGCGTCCGTGCTGGCGACCGACGCCGCTGTGCCGATGCTGCACGAGCGGGTCATCCAGGGTGACGCGGCCGGGGTCGTGGACGCCGCGCACGACCCCCGGGAGCGGGAGCTGATCACGCCGGGTACGTACGTCAAGTGAAGCGGTTCGTCTTCGTGGACCGGGTCCGGGTCTCCCCCGCCGCGCTGACCCGCGCCCTCGGGCTCCTCGCCGTCGTCGCCGCCGTCGGGCTGCTGCCCTGGCTCTCCGGGAACGACCCCGCGCTGACCGTCCTGCGGGCGCGGTCCGCCGAGCAGGAGCCGACGAAGGAGGCGCTGGATTCGATCCGGCGCGACCTCGGGCTGGACTCCGGTCCCCTCTCCCTGCTGGGGAGTTGGGGCGGGGACCTGCTGCGCGGGGACCTCGGGACGTCGTGGGTGTCCGGCACGGACGTCCTGCCCTCGGTGACCGCCGGGCTCCAGGTGTCGCTCGCGCTGATGGGCGCGGCGCTCGCCGTCGCCGTGCTGCTCGGCGCGCTGCTCGTGGCGCCGGTGCTGGTGCGGGGGCGGGGGTCGGCCGGGGCCGGGGCGGCGATGCTGGCCGCCGTGCCCGAATTCCTGCTGGCGACCGTGGTGTTGCTGGTGTTCGGGGTGTGGCTGCGCCGGCTGCCGACGTCCGGCTGGGAGGGGCCCGTCCACCTGGTGCTGCCCGCCGTCGCGCTCGGCGTGCCGGCCGGCGGGTTGCTCGGGCGGCTCGTCGCGGACGCGCTGCCGTCCGTGCTCGACGAACGCTGGGTCGAGCTGTGGCGGGGGGCCGGGGTGAGCCGGGCGCGGATCGCCGGGGCGGCGCTTCGGCGCGTACTGCCGCCGCTGGTACCGCAGTTCGGGATGGCCGCCGTCGGTCTCACCGGGGGCGCCGTCGCCGTCGAGACCGTCTTCGCGGTGCCCGGCATCGGGCGGACGGCGCTCGGCGCGGCCAAGTCGCAGGACCTGCCGCTGCTTCAGGGGGCGGTGCTGGCGCTGCTGCTGCTCGGGCTCGTGATCGGGGCGGCGTCGGCGGTGCTGCGGCGCCGGCTGCTGGGGCCCGCTCTGCGGGACGCGTCGCTGGCCCTGCCGCCGCCGCGTCCGGTGCGGGTGCCCGTCGCCGTGCCGCTGTCCCTGTTCGCGCTGCTCGCGGTGACCATCGGGTGGGGGCTGCTGCGGGACCCCTACGCCGTGCACACGAACGAGCGTCTTGACGCGCCGAGTTGGGGGCATCCGCTGGGGACCGACGGGCTGGGGCGCGATGTGCTGGCCCGCCTCGGGCACGGGGCGGCGGCGACGGTCGGGACGGCCGCGGCCGTCTGTCTGCTGGGGCTGCTCGTCGGGCTCGCCCTGGGGTTCCTGCCGGGGGTCGCCTCCGGGGCGGCCGACATCGCCAACGCGTTGCCGCCGGTCATCATGGGCATCCTGGTCGCCGCCGTGACCGGGCCCGGCACGGGCGGCGCCGGGCTCGCGGTCGCCCTGCTCTCCTGGCCCGCGCTCGCCGCGCACACGGCCGCGCTGGTCCAGGAGGTCCGGGCGTCGGCGTTCCTGACGGCCCAACGGGCCATCGGGGCACCGCCGTTGTGGATCCTGACCCGGCACGTGCTGCCCACGGTCGCGGCGCCGGTCGCCCGGCACGCGCTGCTGCGGCTGCCCGGGATCGCGCTCGCGCTGGCGTCCCTCGGGTTCCTGGGGCTCGGCGCGCAACCTCCCTCCCCCGAGTGGGGGTTGCTGCTCGACGAGTCGCGGGCTTACGTGGAGCGTGCGCCCTGGGCGGCGCTGGCGCCCGCCGTGGCACTGGCGGTGCTGGCCGGGCTCGCGGTGTCGGGAGCGGCGTTCGTGGAGGGGCGGGAGCGGAAGGTCAAGGGGGAGGTTTCTCTTGCTGCGTGACGAATTGCCGCCCGCCGGAGCTACTGCGCCCGCGAGCGTTCCCCTCCTCTCCGTCCGGGACATGCGCATCTCCTTCTCCGGCGTCGAGGCCGTCCGCGGCGTCTCCTTCGACGTGCTGCCCGGTGAAGTCCTCGCGCTCGTCGGGGAGTCGGGCGCCGGGAAGTCGCTGACGGCTCGGGCGCTGCTCGGCATGCTGCCGAGGGAGGCGGTGCGATCGGGTTCCGTGGAGCCGGAGTTGTCGCGTCAGCGGGGGCGGCGGATCGCGCTCGTGCCGCAGGACGCGCTGTCGGCGCTGTCGCCCGTGCACCCCGTCGGTGACCAACTCGCCGCCGCCGTACGGTCGGTGCGGCGCGTCTCGCGCGGGGAGGCCCGTGCGCTGGCCGTCGCCGCGCTGGAGCGGGTCGGGATCGCGGACGCGGCGCGCCGGGCGCGGGCGTATCCGCACGAGTTCTCCGGCGGGATGCGGCAGCGGGCGGTCATCGCGATGGCGACGATCAACGAGCCGGAGATCCTGGTGGCCGACGAGCCGACGACCGCGCTGGACGAGGAGCGCCGGGAGCTGGTCCTCGGGCTGCTGCGGGCGCAGCCGTCCGCGCTGGTGCTGGTCACGCACGACGTGGAGGCCGTGCGTCGGCACGCGGACCGGGTGCTGGTGATGTACGCGGGCCGGCTGGTCGAAGCCGGGGGCGTGGAGCGGGTGTTGGAGGCGCCGCGCGCGCCTTACACGGCCGGGCTGCTGGCCTCGCTGCCCCGGCCCGGGGGTCCGAAGCGGCTGCCGGTGCTGGCCGGCCACCCCCCGTTGCCGGGGGCCGTGGCGGCGGGGTGCGCGTTCGCGCCGCGCTGTTCGTTCGCGGCGCCGGAGTGCGGAGTGTCGGAGCCCGAACTGCGGGAGGGCGACGGGCGGTTGGTCGCGTGTCATCACTGGGAGCTGGTGTGAGCGGGTATCTGCTGGAGGTCCGTGACCTCGTCGTCCGGTACGGTGCGGCCACCGCCGTGGACGGGGTGTCGTTCGCCCTCTCCCCCGGCGAGACCCTTGCCCTGGACGGGCCGAGCGGCTGCGGCAAGTCGACGACCGCCCTCGCCGTGCTCCAGTTGCGGCGCCCCGACGCCGGTGAAGTCCTCTTCGAGGGGCGGGAGTTGACGGCCCTCTCGGAGCGCGAGCTGCGCCCCCTGCGGCGGCGCGTGCAGCCCGTCTTCCAGGACCCGTACGGCTCGCTGAGCCCCCGTCACCGCATCCGGGACACCGTCGCCGAACCCCTGAAGGTCCAGGGCCGCTGGAACCCGGACACCGGCCCGGCGAAAGTCACCGAACTGCTTGAGCGGGTCGGCCTCGACCCCTCCTACGCGGCCCGGCGCCCGCACGAGTTGTCCGGCGGCCAGTGCCAACGCGTCGGCATCGCACGGGCCTTGGCGTCCGAGCCCCGGCTGCTCGTCCTGGACGAGCCGGTCTCGGCCCTGGATCCGTCCGTCCGGGCGGGAGTCCTGAACCTCCTCGCCGACCTGCGTGACGAGCTGGGCCTCGGCTACCTGTTCATCTGCCACGACCGCGCCGTCGTCCGCCACTTCGCGGACCGCGTCATCGAGATGCGGGACGGCCGCATCACCTCGTGAGCCGGCGCACATGCGTAGGGACGGACCGAAGCGACTCGGTCCGCCCCTGAGGAACCTGCGTCAGACCAGGTTCACCGCGCGGGCCGACGTCGCGCCGATCTCCGCGGCGACCTCCGTCAGGACACCGGCGGCGACGGCCTCGTCGACGGTGAGGACGGCCAGTGCCTCGCCGCCGGCGGCGGCGCGGGCGACCTGCATGCCGGCGATGTTGATGCCGGCCTCGCCGAAGATGCGGCCGACGGTGCCGACGACACCGGGGCGGTCCTCGTAGCGCAGGACGACGAGGTGGTCCGCGACCGCGAGGTCCACGTCGTAGTCGCCGACCGCGACGATCTTCTGGACGTTCTTGGGCCCGGCGAGCGTGCCGGAGACGGAGACCTCCTCGCCGTCCGCGAGGGTGCCGCGCACGGTGACGACGTTGCGGTGGTCGGTCGCCTCGGAGCTGGTCGTCAGCCGGACCTCGACGCCGCGCTCCTGCGCGAACAGGGGGGCGTTGACGTAGGAGACCGTCTCGGCGACGACGTCCTCGAAGACGCCCTTGAGCGCCGACAGTTCGAGGACCTTCACGTCGTGCTGCGTGATCTCCCCGTACACCTCGACGTCGAGGCGGACGGCGACCTCGCCGGCGAGCGCGGTGAAGATGCGGCCCAGGCGCTCGGCGAGAGGCAGGCCGGGCTTGACGTCCTCGGCGATGACGCCGCCCTGGACGTTGACGGCGTCGGGGACCAGCTCACCGGCGAGCGCGAGGCGCACCGACTTCGCGACCGCGATACCGGCCTTCTCCTGGGCCTCGTCCGTGGACGCGCCGAGGTGCGGCGTGGAGATGACCTGGTCGAACTCGAAGAGCGGGGAGTCGGTGCACGGTTCCTTGGCGTAGACGTCGAGGCCGGCGCCGGCCACGCGCCCTTCCTTCAGCGCCGAGTACAGCGCCTCCTCGTCGACGATCCCTCCGCGCGCGGCGTTGACGATGCGGACGGTCGGCTTGACCTTGCGCAGCGCCTCGTCGCCGATGAGGCCGACGGTCTCGGGGGTCTTGGGGAGGTGCACGGTGATGAAGTCGGAGACCTCGAGCAGCTCGTCCAGCGAGAGGATCTTGACGCCCATCTGGGCGGCGCGCGCGGGCTGGATGTAGGGGTCGTAGGCGACGACCTTCATCCCGAACGCGGACATGCGCTGGGCGACGAGCGCGCCGATGCGGCCGAGGCCGACGACACCGAGGGTCTTCTCGGCCAGCTCGACGCCGGTGTACTTGCTCCGCTTCCACTCGCCGTTCTTCAGCGCGGCGTTGGCCTGCGGGATGTGCCGGGCGGTGGCGAGCAGCAGACCGCAGGCGAGTTCGGCGGCGGTGACGATGTTGGAGGTCGGCGCGTTGACGACCATCACGCCGGCCTTGGTGGCGGCGGACACGTCGACGTTGTCGAGGCCGACGCCGGCTCGTGCGACGACCTTCAGCTTGTTCGCGGCGGCGATGGCCTCGGCGTCCACCTTGGTGGCGGAGCGGATCAGGATCGCGTCGACATCGGCGATGGCGGGCAGCAGATCGGCCCGGTCGGCGCCGTTGCAGTGCCGGATCTCGAAGTCGGGGCCAAGCGCGTCCACGGTCGCGGGCGACAGCTCTTCAGCGATGAGTACGACAGGTTTCGAGCTCACGTGAGTCCTCACAGGTCCATTGCGCGGACGGCCGTCCCGACGGCCGCGGCGGAGGAGGGGGCTACCGCGGAAGACGCACGACGCTGTGGGCCTGACGCGTGTTTGTGCAGCAGTGTAATGGCGCCGGGAGGTGTCGTAGGCGTCTCGTGTCGATTACGAGACGGCTCGCGAGGGAGGTCTCGCGGACGTCTTCCGGAACGGGTGCGCGGCGGGGCCGGAACGCGTCGTACCGGCCCCGCCGCGGGAGGCTCACGCCTCTTCGTTCACCCAGCTCATCAGCTTGCGGAGCTGCTTGCCGGTGGTCTCCAGCAGGTGCTCGGAGTCAGCCTTCTTGTACTCGTTGTACTTCTTCAGGCCGCCGTGGTACTCGTCCATCCAGTTCTTGGCGAAGGTGCCGTCCTGGATCTCGGCGAGGATCTGCTTCATCTCGGCCTTGGTGGCGTCCGTGATGATGCGGGGGCCGGTGATGTAGTCGCCCCACTCGGCGGTCTCGGAGATCGACCAGCGCATCTTCTCCAGGCCGCCCTCGTACATGAGGTCGACGATGAGCTTCAGCTCGTGCAGGCACTCGAAGTAGGCGATCTCGGGCTGGTAGCCGGCCTCGGTCAGCGTCTCGAAGCCCGCCTTGACCAGCGCGGCCGTACCACCGGCGAGCACGGCCTGCTCACCGAACAGGTCCGTCTCGGTCTCCTCGGTGAAGGTCGTCTTGATGACGCCGGCGCGGGTGCCGCCGATGCCCTTGGAGTACGACAGGGCAAGCGCGAACCCGTTGCCGGTGGCGTCCTGCTCGACGGCGACGATGCACGGAACGCCGCGGCCCTCCTCGTACTGGCGGCGCACCAGGTGGCCGGGGCCCTTGGGGGCGACCATGCAGACGTCGACGCCGGCCGGGGGCTTGATGAAGCCGTAGCGGATGTTGAGGCCGTGGCCGAAGAACAGCGCGTCGCCGTCCTTCAGGTTGTCCTTGACGGACTCCTCGTAGACCTGGGCCTGGATCGGGTCCGGCACCAGGATCATGATGACGTCGGCCTCGGCGGCGGCCTCGGCCGGGGTCACCACGCGCAGGCCCTGCTCCTCGGCCTTGGCCTTGGACTTGGAGCCCTCGTGCAGACCGACGCGGACGTCGACACCCGAGTCGCGCAGCGACAGCGCGTGGGCGTGGCCCTGGCTGCCGTAGCCGATGACCGCGACCTTGCGGCCTTGGATGATGGACAGGTCGGCGTCGGCGTCGTAGAACAGCTCGGCCACTGTGGGTTCTCTCCTTGGGTACAGGTGTTGCGTCCCACCGTATGACGGCGGGGTGGGGGGAGGATTCGGGGTCTCGGTATACGGATCAGGCGCTGCGGTCGAGGGCGCGCAGCGAGCGGTCCGTGATGGAGCGGGCGCCCCGGCCGATGGCGATCGTGCCGGACTGGACGAGCTCCTTGATGCCGAAGGGTTCCAGCATCTTCAGCATGGCGCCGAGTTTGTCGGCGCCGCCGGTGGCCTCGATGGTGACGGCCTCCGGGGAGACGTCGACGGTCTTGGCGCGGAACAGCTGGACGATCTCGACGATCTGGGAACGGGTCTCGTTGTCCGCGCGGACCTTCACCAGAACGAGTTCGCGGTGGACGGCCTGTGCGGGTTCCAGTTCGACGATCTTGAGGACTTCGACGAGCTTGTTGAGCTGCTTGGTGACCTGTTCGAGGGGCAGCGCGTCGACGCTCACGACGATGGTGATGCGGGAGATGTCGGCGTGCTCGGTGACTCCGACGGCGAGGGAGTCGATGTTGAAGCCGCGGCGGGAGAACAGGGCGGCGATCCGGGCGAGGATGCCGGGCTTGTTCTCGACCAGGACGGAGAGCGTGTGCTTGGACATGTTCTGCTGAAGCCTTCTCTCAGTCGTCTTCGTTGTCGCCGAAGTCGGGGCGGACGTTCAGGGCGGCCATGACCTCGTCGTTGGAGGCGCCGGCGGCGACCATCGGCCACACCATGGCGTCCTCGTGGACGATGAAGTCGATGACGACCGGCCGGTCGTTGATGGCGTTGGCCTCTTCGATGACCTTGTCGAGGTCGGCCGGGGACTCGCAGCGGATCGCGTGGCAGCCCATGGCCTCGGACAGCTTCACGAAGTCGGGGATGCGCGTGCCGCGCGCCTGCGGGTTGACGTCGTCCGGGCCCGAGTGCAGGACCGTGTTCGAGTACCGCTGGTTGTAGAACAGGGTCTGCCACTGGCGGACCATCCCGAGGGCGCCGTTGTTGATGACGGCGACCTTGATCGGGATGTTGTTCAGGGCGCAGGTGGTGAGTTCCTGGTTGGTCATCTGGAAGCAGCCGTCGCCGTCGATGGCCCACACCGTGCGCTCGGGCTGCCCTGCCTTGGCGCCCATGGCGGCGGGGACGGCGTAGCCCATGGTCCCGGCGCCGCCGGAGTTGAGCCAGGTCGCCGGCTTCTCGTACTGGATGAAGTGGGCGGCCCACATCTGGTGCTGGCCGACGCCGGCGGTGAAGATCGTGCCCTCGGGGGCGAGCTGCCCGATCCGCTCGATCACCTGCTGCGGGGAGAGCGTGCCGTCGTCGGGCAGGTCGTAGCCGAGCGGGTAGGTGTCGCGCCAGCGGTTGAGGTCCTTCCACCAGGTCGCGTAGTCGCCCTGGTGCCCCTCGCTGTGCTCCTTCTGGACGGCCTGGACAAGGTCGGCGATGACCTCGCGCGCGTCCCCGACGATCGGGACGTCGGCCGCGCGGTTCTTGCCGATCTCCGCCGGGTCGATGTCGGCGTGGACGATCTTGGCGTAGGGGGCGAAGCTGTCGAGCTTGCCGGTGACGCGGTCGTCGAAGCGGGCGCCGAGGGCCACGATCAGGTCGGCCTTCTGCAGGCCGGTGACGGCGGCGACGGAGCCGTGCATGCCCGGCATGCCGAGGTGCTGGGGGTGGCTGTCGGGGAAGGCGCCGAGCGCCATCAGGGTGGTGACGACGGGGGCGCCGGTCAGCTCGGCCAGGACCTTCAGCTCGGCCGTCGCCCGGGCCTTGATGACGCCGCCGCCGACGTACAGGACCGGGCGCTTGGCGGCGGTGATCAGCTTGGCGGCCTCGCGGATCTGCTTGGCGTGCGGCTTGGTCACCGGGCGGTAGCCCGGCAGGTCCATCACCGGCGGCCAGGAGAACGTCGTCTTCGCCTGGAGGATGTCCTTGGGGATGTCGACCAGCACCGGCCCCGGGCGGCCCGTCGAGGCGATGTGGAACGCCTGCGCGATGGTGCGGGGGATGTCCTCGGCCTTGGTGACCAGGAAGCTGTGCTTGGTGATCGGCATGGTGATGCCGACGATGTCCGCCTCCTGGAAGGCGTCCGTGCCGATCGCGGCGGAGACGACCTGCCCGGTGATCGCCACGAGCGGCACCGAGTCCATGTTCGCGTCCGCGATGGGGGTGACCAGGTTGGTCGCGCCGGGGCCGCTGGTCGCCATGCAGACGCCGACCTTGCCGGTGGCCTGCGCGTATCCGGTGGCCGCGTGTCCCGCGCCCTGCTCGTGCCGGACCAGGACGTGGCGCACCCGCTTCGAGTCCATCATCGGGTCGTACGCCGGCAGGATCGTGCCGCCCGGGATGCCGAAGACGGTGTCGGCGCCGACCTCCTCAAGCGAGCGGACGAGGGACTGCGCGCCCGTGACGTGCTCGACGGGCGAGGAGTGCTGTCCTCCGGATCGGGGCCGCGGCTGCGGATGCGGGGCCCCGGTGGCCTGCTCGGTCATCGGCATTCTCTTCTCGATGCTGAGGGTTTTTTGCGGGTTTTGTGCGGAGTTCGGCTGTTACCCGGAGGGCGTCCGTGCAACAAAAAACCCCTCGTGCCAAAAGGCAAGCGAGGGGAGCGCGTCGGTGCGTGCGCTGGGAGTTCCGGATGGTCCGGGCGTCCACAGCTTCAGCCGACGCGCTGTCCAAGTACGAGAATTCGGGTGCGCATGGCATTGACCCTCCCCCCGACGCGCATCCACTGTCAAGCGGGTGGGACGGGGGTCTCAGTATGTGAGCCAGGGCCATGGTGGTCGGGGTGGTCGGGGTGGTCGGGGTGGTCAGGGTCGTCAGCCGAGCGCCGGTCCCCCGCCCGCCAGCGCCGGCTGTGCCGGTCCGTGCGGGACCGGGTAGTGGCCGCGGGCGAGCGCGCGGCGCAGCCGGTACTCGTCGAGGGGTCCGGAGAAGGCGGTGCCCTGTCCGTGGGTGCAGCCCATCTCCCGCAGGGCGACGACCTGTTCGGGCAGGTCGACCCCTTCGGCGACGGTGTCGAGGCCCAGGTCGGCGGCGATCCGCAGGACCCCGGCGGTGATCTTGCCGAGGCGCGCGGACTCGACGACGCCCTCGACGAGCCCCCGGTCCAGCTTGAGGACGTCGACGGGGAGCCTGCGCAGCGCCATGAGCCCCGTGGAGCCGGCGCCGAGCCCGTCGAGCACGATCCGGACACCGAGGCGCCGCAGCGCGCTCAGACGGCGTTCCAGCTCGTCCAGGGGCACCGCCTGGCCGACGTCGGCCAGCTCTATCGCGAGCGCACCGGACGGCAGCCCGTGCCGGGTCAGCAGCGCCTCGACGGAGGCGAGCGGCGAGGAGCGGTCCAGGAGCCGGCGCGCGCTCACGCGGACGGTCACCGGCACGCTCAGCCCGGTCGCCGCGCGGTCGGCGGCCCGCTCGACGGCCTCGGCGAGCACCCACTGCCCGAGTTCGGCGGTCTTGTCGCTGTCCTCGGCGACCCGCAGGAACTCGCCCGGCGTGAACAGCACGCCCTGCGAGGAGCGCCAGCGGGCGGCCGCCGCGACGGACGAGATCCGGCCGTCCGCGAGCCGTACGACGGGCTGGTGCAGCAGCGTGAACTCGCCGTCGTTGAGCGCCGCGCGCAACCGCGTGGCCAGTTCCGCCTTGCGGACGACGTCCTGCTGCATCTGCGGCTGGTACAGCTCGACGCGGCCCTTGCCGCCGGACTTGGCGCGGTACATCGCGAGGTCGGCGTTGCGCAGCAGCTCGCCCGCGCCGAGGCCGGGTTCGGCGAAGGCGACGCCGATGGAGGCGTTGACGCGGACGTCGTTGCCGTCGATGGCGTAGGGCTGCGAGAGGGCGATCCTGAGGCGGTCGGCGAGCTCCAGGATGTGCCGCTCGCGCGCGGCGCGGTCGCGGGTGTTGTCGCCCATGATCAGCGCCGCGAACTCGTCGCCGCCGAGCCGGGAGGCCGTGTCGCCCTGGCGGACGGCGTCCTGGAGGCGGCGGGCGGCCTGGACGAGGAGGTCGTCGCCCGCGGCGTGGCCGATGGTGTCGTTGACGGCCTTGAAGCCGTCGAGGTCGATGAACAGGACCGCCGTGTTGCGCAGGGCGTGGCCCCGGTCGGAGCTGCGGCGGCCGGAGAGGGCCTGCTGGACGCGCTGGGTGAACAGGGCGCGGTTGGGCAGGTCGGTGAGCGGGTCGTGCTCGGCGCTGTGCTGGAGCTGGGCCTGGAGCCGGACGCGTTCGGTGACGTCGCGGCTGTTGAAGATCAGGCCGCCGTGGTGGCGGTTGACGGTGGACTCCACGTTCAGCCAGCCGCCGTCGCCGGAGCGGAAGCGGCACTCGATGCGGGTGGTGGGTTCCTCGCGCGGGCTGGTGGCGAGGAAGCGGCGCACCTCGTGGACGACGCCGCCGAGGTCGTCGGGGTGGATGAAGTGGGCCAGCTCCCGGCCGTGCATCTCCTCGGCGGGGCGGCCGTAGACGCCGGCGGCGGCCGGGGAGACGTACTTCAGGGAGCCGTTCGGGGCGGCGATCATGATGACGTCGCTGGAGCCCTGGACCAGGGAGCGGAAGTAGTTCTCCTTCTGCGCCAGCTCCTGGGTGAGCTTGACGTTGTCCATCAGCATGATCGCCTGGCGGACGACGAGCGCGAGGACGACGGCGCCCCCGGTGAACAGGACGACGCGGTCGACGCTGCGGCCGTTGAGGACGTTGTAGAGGATGCCCAGGGTGCAGACGGCCGCCGCGAGGTAGGGCGTGAGGGCGGCCAGCGAGCCGGTCATCGGGCGGGTGACCGGGACGCGGTCGGGCGGGGGCGTGGCCGGCTGGGGCCTCGGGTGGTCGAAGGCCGGCGGGGTCGGGCGGCCCGGGATGTGTTCGTGGACCACGCGCGCGGGGGCGTGGTCGCCGCTCCACAGGCCGGGTTCGCCGTACGCGCGGACCGGGGAGCGGCCGTGCGCGCGGGCCTGTCCGGAGCCCTGCGCGCGGGCCTGGGAGCGGGCCGCGGCCCAGGGCGCGTACGCCAGCAGGAGGGAGCCGGCGAACCAGCCGGCGTCCAGGAGCTGGCCCGAGCGGTAGTCGTTGTGCAGCAGGGGCGAGGTGAACAGGGCGTCGCACATCACCGTGAGCGCGAGGGCGCCGACGGCGGTGTTGACGGCCGTGCGGTTCACCGCGGACCTGCGGAAGTGCAGCACCAGGACCATGCTGACCAGCGCGATGTCCAGCAGCGGGTAGGCCAGGGGCAGCGCGGTGTCCGCGACGCCGGTGCCGCCGCTCTTGGCGGTCTGGGCGAGGGCGAGGCTCCAGGAGAGCGTGAGCAGGGAGCCGGCGATCAGCCAGGCGTCGAGCGCGAGACAGACCCAGCCGGCCTTGGTGACGGGCCGGGTCGCGAGGACCAGGAGGCCGACGATGGCGGGCGGGGCGAAGCACACGAAGAACAGGTCGGCGTAGCCGGGGCTCGGCACCTTGACGCCGAGGACGACCTCGTACCAGCCCCAGACCAGGTTGCCGAGGGAGGCCATCGTCGAGGACAGCGCGAACAGCAGCCACGCGGGTCGAAAGCGGACGTGGCGGCTGCGGGCGTAGAGGAAACAGGAGACGGCGGCGGTGCCCGCGGCGGCGCCGAGGCCGAAGTCGCCCATGATCAGGGCGAGTTGCTTGGATCCCCAGCCGAGCGCGGAGCCGACGGCGTAGCCCGCGCAGACCAGGGCGATGAGGAGTTGGTGGACGAGGTTGCGGGTGCCCGCGCCGGCCGGGGGCCGGGGGCGGGAGGCGCCCGGCACGGGGTGGGGGCGCAGGACGTCGTCGAGCGTCGTCGTCATGATGGAGGGCGGCGAGTTCACCAGGGCCTCCCGGAATGCTTCGGCCCCTGGCGCCGGCGGGTGCCGGTGCGGGGCGGGTGGTCGGTGCCGGCGTGGGACGCGCTGTTCCGGTTGCGGTGTGCGGTGTGACCGTCGTCCTGACCGTGTCTGCGTGGCGCGGTGCTCCAGGGTCGCCGTCGGCGGCCTCGCCGCGTCGGATCGTTCGCCCGTAGGCCGTGCATCGCCCGTCGCCCCCCTCACATGTCCGTTACGTCCATCCCCGGCGCCGAACAGTGCGCGGCGCAGCCCCTGTCGGGGACGATACACCAGTCTCGTCACTCAGGGACATAGTCTCTCTACTCTCCGTGACGACCAGCGACGATGCCGGTACACCCCGCGTCCGGAGGACTGCGGAGGGTACCTGTATCCGATTACATGACCGCCGTGCCCGTCGTCAGAATCACGTTCCGAAGAGGTTCACGGTTCACATATCGCGTCAACTGGTCCACCAGCAGACGCTTGGCGCGTGGCAGAAAAGCGCTGCTCGGGCCGCCGACATGGGGGCTGATCAGGACTCCCGGCGCGCGCCACAGCGGATGACCGGCCGGAAGCGGTTCGGGGTCGGTGACGTCCAGCGCGGCCGTCAGACGCTCCGACTCCAGCTCGGCCAGCAGCGCCTTGGTGTCCACCACCGCCCCACGCGCCACATTGACCAGCAGCGCGCCGTCCTTCATGCGCGCGAGAAACGGCTCGTTAACGAGCCTGTGCGTGCTCTCCGTGAGCGGCGTCACCACGATGACGACGTCCGCGAGCGGAAGCAGTTCCGGCAGCTCCTCGATGGAATGCACCGGTCCGCGCTCCGTCGTGCGCCGGGCGCGCGCGACCCGTACCACCCGCGCGACCTCGAACGCCGCGAGCCGGTCCTCGATCGCGGCGCCGATCGCGCCGTAGCCGAGGATCAGGACCGTGCGGTCCGCGAGCGCCGGGTGGAACGCGCTGCGCCACTCCTGGCGGTCCTGGGCCCGCACGAAGCCCGGGACGCCGCGCAGGGAGGCGAGGGTGAGGGTGAGGGCGAGTTCGGCGGTGCTGGTCTCGTGGACGCCGCGCGCGTTGCAGAGCCGCACGCCGGGGGGCAGCCGGGTGACGTGGGGGACGACGTCGTCGACGCCGGCGGTGAGGGTCTGGACGAGGCGGACGTTCGGCATGTGCGCGAGCGGGCCGACCCTGACCTCCTGGGCCTTCATGTACGGCACGACGTAGACGGCGCACCGCGCGGGATCGCCGGGGTAGGGCTGGGTGCCGTCCGGGCCGCCGTCCCAGAAAAGGTAGTCGGGGCCCTCCGGGAGGCCCGGCATCTCCTCCGGCGGGATGGAGAGCCAGACGTCTTGAACGCTGTGACGTGCGGTGTCGTCAGTCATGGTCAGGAGGCTATGTCAGGCACGCGCGCGTGCAGAGGTTAGGTTTGAGGGTCGGTACTGAGGGAGGGTCACGAGCAGGTGGAGCGCAGGACGATCGGCGCCGGCGCACTCTCGGCGGGGGCCGTCGGGCTCGGGTGCATGCCGATGAGCTGGGGGTACAGCGGTTCGCGGCGGCGGGGCGACGAATCGGTGCGGGCGGTGCACCGGGCGCTGGACGTGGGCTCGTCCCTGCTGGACACCGCCGACATGTACGGGCCGTTCACCAACGAGCTGCTGCTGGGGCGGGTGTTGCGGGAGCGGCGCTCCGACGCGTTCGTCTCCACGAAGGTCGGGCTGCTGGTCGGGGATCAGCACATCGTCGCCAACGGCCGTCCCGGGTACGTCCGTCGGGCCTGCGACGCGTCGCTGCGGCGGCTGCAGACCGACGTCATCGACCTCTACCAGCTCCACCGGGCCGATCCCGAGGTGCCCGTCGAGGAGACCTGGGGGGCCATGGCGGAGCTGGTCGCGGCGGGCAAGGTGCGGGCGCTCGGGTTCTGCGCGCTGGGGGCGCGCGGGCGGCGGCGGACCGGCGCACACCTCCACGAACCGACGCTCCGTCAGTTGACGCGCGTCCAGCAGGTGTTCCCCGTCAGCGCGGTCCAGGCGGAGCTGTCCGTCTGGTCCCCCGAGGCGCTGGCCTCCCTCCTCCCCTGGTGCGCCTCCCGCGACATCACCTTCCTCGCCGCCATGCCCCTCGGCAACGGCTACCTCACCGGCACCCTCACGCCGGGGCAGGGCTTCGAACCCGACGACATGCGCGCCCACCACCCCCGCTTCACCGCCGAGATGATGGCCGCGAACCAGCCCATCGTCGCGGGCCTACGCCGCATCGCCGCCCGCCACGGAGCGACGGTCGCTCAGATCGCCCTCGCCTGGGTACTGGCCCAGGGCGACCACGTGATCGCCGTACCGGGCGCCAAACAGGAACGCTGGGTCACGGAGAACGCGGGCGCCGCAGAGGTACGTCTGACGGAGGAGGACCTGACGGAGGTACGGAGGCTGCCGGGGGCGCTGGGGTCCTGGGACTGAGGGGTGCGGGGGTGGTCGGGGCCGACTTGTTGCACGCGCCCCGATCCAGGCGGTCGCGTCGGTACTGTCCCACTCTCCACAGGGCACCTCGCCGACCGAGGGCACCGGCCGGGTTCCAGAGCGACGCACCCGTGCGTCCTGCTGGCCGCCCTCGCCGTGTGCCGTCTCGTGGGGCTCGCACGAGTTCCCCCGGCAGGACCGGGCGGCCCGGTCTCGGGGGCGCGGACGTTACGAAGCCGGCGAGACGTGCGCTGGCGGAGGCTGTGCGGGCGCACACGGGCGGCTTCCGCGGGGAGTCGCCGTCCAAGATCTCGCGGTTCCGCAACGGCCGGACGTTGCCGCCGTGGAGCACGGTCGCGCACATCCACGCGTACGTGCTGACACACGGGACGTACAGCGAGCCGCCCGTGCAGGAGAGCGGGCGGGCCGAGGTGGAGCAGGAGAGCGTGCCGGAGCGGCGGGTGCGGAGGCGGTCTCGGAAGGTGACGATGGGAAGCGGCAGAGACTCGCGCGGCAGAGCCCTCCGTGCCGTCGCCGTAAGCCGTCTTCCCCGCCTTCGTCCCGTCCGAACGGCTTTCCTCCCGAGTCGTGACGGGCCGGTCCGTGCCCCGATTTCGGCTTCCCCACCTGGGAGTTCGGGTTCGGGGTGGCGGGGACGGGAACTTGTGGGGCGGTCGGGAGGTATGACAGGTAGGAGTCGGCGGAGGAAGGGAGCGGGATCGTGGGACGTCGTGGTGTGGTGGCCGGGGTGGTTGTGGGGGTGCTGTTGTTGGGGGCCGGGTGTTCGTCCGGGGAGTCCTCCGAGGGTGCCGAGGAGTCTCGGGGCGGGGGTGTGTCGTCCGGAGGGGGTGTGCCGTCCGGTGGGGGGTCGCCCTCGGCTCGGGGGGAGGTGCCGCCGGACAAGGGGAGTGTGCGGGTGGTGCGGACGGTCGTCGAGGGGTTGGAGTCGCCTTGGGGGGTGGTGGCGTTGCCCGGTGGGGGGCTGTTGGTGGCGTCGCGGGACGAGGGGACGGTCACGTCGGTCGACGCCGGCGGGCGGCGGAGCGAGGCCGGGGAGGTGGCCGGGGTCGCGCCGGACGGGGAGGGCGGGCTGCTCGGGCTCGCGCTGTCGCCGGGGTTCGCGTCGGACCGGATGGTGTACGCGTACTTCACGTCCGAGTCCGACAACCGCATCGTCCGGATGCGCTACGACGAGCGGGAGCCGGCGGGGCGGCGGCTCGGGGCGCCGGACACGGTGTTCCGGGGGATCCCCAAGGGGCACATCCACAACGGCGGGCGGATCGCGTTCGGGCCGGACGGGATGCTGTACGTCGGCACGGGCGAATCCGGTGACACGGGGCTCTCGCAGGACCGGGGCTCCCTCGGCGGCAAGATCCTCCGTCTCACCCCGGAGGGCGAGCCGGCCCCCGGCAACCCCTTCCCGGGCTCCGCCGTCTACTCCTACGGCCACCGCAACGTGCAGGGCCTCGCCTGGGACTCCCGCCGGCGCCTGTTCGCCGCCGAGTTCGGCCAGAACACCTGGGACGAGCTGAACGCGATCGCCCCCGGCGGCAACTACGGCTGGCCCGAGGCGGAAGGCACGTCCGACAACCCCCGGTACCGCAACCCCCTCGCCAAGTGGCCCACCGCCGACGCCTCCCCCAGCGGCATCGCCTACGCCGAGGGCTCCCTCTGGATGGCCGGCCTGCGCGGGCAACGCCTGTGGCGCGTCCCCCTGAACGGCACGGAGGCGTCCGCCGCGCCCCAGGCCTTCCTCGGCGAGGAGTACGGCCGTCTCCGCACGGTCGTCTCCGTCGGCGGCAACAAGCTCTGGGTGACGACCAGCAACACCGACGGCCGTGGCGACCCCCGCGACGGCGACGACCGCATCCTGGAACTGGAGGTGAGCTGACCCGCTCAGTCGTCCGCGTCCGGGCTCGTGTCCGGCCCCTCCACCGCCTTCGGCGCCCGCACCGTCACCTTCCCGGACGACAGATCTATCGGCCCCCTCCCCGGATCCCCGTCCCCCACGTCCTCCCGCGTCAGCTCCAGCCGGTTCTGCTCGTCCCGCGTGTGCTTGCGACCCGGCGAGAACAGTTCCTCGAAGGCGTTGAACATCGCACTTCCTTTCCGGGCCGGGGCGGATGGTCAGTCAGGAAGGCCCGGTGCGTGAACGGGTCCTGGGCCAGCTCGCGCAGGCCGCGCTCCAGGGGCTCGCGGCGGTGCGCGGGGAGCGCGTCGCGCTGGGCTGCGGCGCCCTCGGTGAAGTGGATCTGGTACACGCGGCTCCCTCCGGGGTACCTGGTCCTCCCATTGTCCCGCATCGGTCCCCCAACGGCCCTACCGCCGCCCGGCCCCGGCCGGCTCCCCCGCCGGGAACAGGCCCAGCCGGTGGGCGAGGGCCGCTGCCTCGCCCCGGCTGGACACCGAGAGCTTCGCGAGGATGTTGGAGACGTGGACGCTGGCGGTCTTGGGGGAGATGAAGAGCTGTTCGGCGATCTGGCGGTTGGTGTGGCCGGCGGAGACGAGGCGGAGGACATCCTGTTCGCGGGTGGTGAGGCCGAGGGGGTCGGTGGGGGCGGGCGGGGTGAGGGAGAGGCGGGCGCGCTGGGAGAGGTGGGCCGTGGACTCCAGGAGGGGGCGGGCCCCGAGGTGGTCGGCGAGGGCCCGGACCAGGCGCAGGAGTTCGGCCGCGCGGGCGCGGTCGTCGGGCTCGGGCGAGCTCAGCAGCGCCTCGGCGAGCCGGTGGCGCACGCGCGCGAGGTCGTAGGGGCGCTCCAGGCACTCGAACGCGGTGACGACGTCGGACCACTCGTCCGCCGTGTCGCGGCCCTCCGCCCGGTGGAGTTCCGCGCGGACCCACAGATCGTGCGCACGCCAGATGGGCACGGGGGTGGCGAGCTTGCGGGCGGTCTCACGGATGAGGGCGACCTGCTCGGGGGACGCCTCACGGACGTCCGCCTCGGCGGTCGCGGCGGCGAGCAGGAGGGCCCAGGCGTCGCGGTGGACGTGCGGGGCGAGCCCGGCGTCGAGGACGGCGGTGAGTTCCGCGCGGGCGTCGTCGATCCGGCCCTCGGCGGAGGCGAGGGCGACGGTGAGCGCGGCGAACGGCAGGACGTACTGGGGCATCTGGTCGTGCGGCCCGAAGGACGCGCGCCCCTCGGCGAGATACCGCGCCGCGTCGGTGAGGCGCCCGCGCGCGAGGGCGAGCCGGGCGAGGAAGAAGAAGCCAGCGCCGCGCGGCTTGGTCGCCTGGACGGAGTGCCGCGCGGTGGACGCCGCCTCGGCGGCCTCGTCCCACCGCCCGAGGGAGATCAGCGACTCGGCGAGGTTGGCCCAGATCCAGGGTTCGTTGCTGCGCAGCCCCCACTCCTTGACGATCCTGAGCCCTTCCCGCAGGACGGCCACGGCCTCGCCGGAGCGGCCGACGCTCTCCAGCGCGGACGGCAGGTTCACGTGGCTGCGGCCGACCTCGAAGAAGATCCGGCGGTCCAGCACCTGCTCCTTGACCTCGCGCATCTCCGCCAGCCCGGTCTCCACGTCCCCCGCGTTGACCATGAGCCCGCCGAGGTTCAGCCGGGCGTGGAACTCGATGTCCTCGGCGCCCACCATGCGCGCGTACTCGACGGCACGCTCGGCCGCCCGGATCGCGTCGGGACCGGGTTCGTGGAGCATCGACCAGGCGGCGGAGGCGGCCAGCACCTCGGCGTGCACCTCGGACGGCGGCAGCCCGCGCACGAGGTCCTGCGCGGTGGCCAGCTCCTGCCAGCCGTCGGAGCGCCCGAGCGCGGGCACCAGCCGGGACCGCTGGACCCAGAACCAGGCCGCGCGCAGCGGGTCGGGGTCCTCCTCCAGCAGCCGCAGCGCCCGCTTGGTGATCTTCAGGGCCCTCTCCCGCTCCCCCGACAGGCGCCCGGCGACCGCCGCCTCGGCCATGAGGTCGAGGTAGCGCAGGGGCGTCGTCTCCGGGTCGCAGCCGCACGGGGGGTAGACCTCCGCGTAGTCGACGGGCCGCAGGCTCGCCCGCACCTCGGCCGGGGCCGCGTCCCACAGTTCCATCGCCCGCTCCAGCAGCCGCAGTTGCTCGCTGTAGGCGTGCCGGGCGCGCGTCTCCACGGCGGCGTCCAGGACGGCCGGCAGCGCCTTCGCGGGGTCGTGCGCGTGGTACCAGTAGCTGGCGAGGCGGGTCGCGCGCTGGTCGGCGGGGACGAGCCCGGGGTCGGCCTCCAGCGCCTGCGCGTAGCGCCGGTTCAGCCGGGACCGCTCGCCCGGCAGCAGGTCGTCGCCGACGGCTTCCCGCACGAGCGCGTGCCGGAACCGGTAGCCGTCGCCGCCGGGCGTCGCCAGCAGGATGTTCGCGCCGACGGCCGCGCGCAGGGCCTCGATCAGGTCGTCCTCGGGAAGGCCCGCGACGGCGGCGAGCAGCGGGTACTCGACCGTCGACCCGCCCTCGGCGGTGACGCGTACGACGCGCTGCGCGTGGTCGGGCAGCGCCTCCACGCGCACGAGGAGCAGGTCGCGCAGGGAGTCCGTGAGGCCCGCGCAGCAGTCGCCGGAGCAGGCGACGGCCAGTTCCTCGACGAAGAAGGCGTTGCCGTCGGAGCGGGCGAAGATCTCGTCGACCTTCGCGGGGTCGGGCTCGGCTGCGAGGATCCCGGCGATCTGCCGGCCGACCTCCTCGCGCGTGAAGCGGGCGAGTTCGATGCGGCGGACCGTGCGCAGCCGGTCCAGTTCGGCGAGGAGGGGGCGCAGGGGGTGGCGGCGGTGGATGTCGTCGCTGCGGTAGGTCGCCAGCACGAGGAGGCGGCCCGTGCGCAGTGTGCGGAACAGGTAGGCCAGGAGGTGGCGCGTGGAGGTGTCGGCCCAGTGCAGGTCCTCGATGACCAGGACGACCGTGTGCTCGGCGGCGGCGCGCTCCAGGAGGCGGGCGGTCAGCTCGAACAGGCGGGCGGTGCCCTCCTCGTCGTGCCGCCCGCGCGCGGTCTCGCCGAGTTCCGGCAGCAGCCGGGCCAGCTCCTCCTCCTGCCCGGCGGCAGCGGCGGCCAGCTCCTCGGGCAGGGCCCGGCGCAGCGCGCGCAGGGCGGTCGAGAACGGCGCGAACGGCAGCCCGTCGGCGCCGATCTCGACGCATCCGCCGAGGGCGACGACGGCGCCCTGCCGCTCGGCGCCGGCCCCGAACTCCTCGACGAGCCGCGTCTTCCCGACGCCGGCCTCACCCCCGACCACCAGCGCCTGCGGCTCCCCCGCCGCCGCCCGCGCCAGGGCGTCGTTCAGCGAGCCGAGCTCATCCGCTCGACCTACGAACACGGGGCTGACCGACATCGTCTCCACGCTGCCGAGCATCGCACAGGGGTCTGACAACGCCCCAGCGGATATCGCCCCGGCCGATGCGGACGTCGGGAGCGCGGGAACGGCGAAGGGGCGGCCGACCCCCGTACGGCCGCCCCCGTGCGTCACGCTCACGCCGCCCGGGTGAACCGGTGCCGCAGCGGCCGGCCGGTATGGGAGTGCGCCGTGGCGTCCTGTTCGGTCTCCCGGCGCGCGCGGGTGGCCTCGTTGACCAGGCGCTCGTGGTCGGCGCGGCGGATGAGTTCGGCGGAACGCAGCTGGTGGGTCTCGTACTGGAACATCTGGGGCTCCCGTTTCTCTCTCGGTGTGGGCTCCAGCCTCCGTCGCGGAGGGGGTCCGGCACATCGGGAGAGTTCCGCATCTTGGCGGCGGGCAGGGGGCCTTAGAGACGGGATGAGGGTCCTTAGGGAGCGCCGTAGGTGCCTACGTCGCCCCTCTGAGGACCCTCATGCCGGTAGTGGTTCAGCTCGCGGACGGCAGCCCCAGAAGCGCGTCGCTGTACTTCAGGACGGCCAGCAGCAGGCCGATCACCCCGAGGGCGACGCCGCCCCACGCGATGGACTTGATCCACGCGGGCTGCGCCGTGCCGGGCGCCCCGAAGGCGGGGCGGACCAGGACGACGACGGCGGTCACGAGGGCGGTGAGGGCGAAGAGCCCGGCCCACATCGCGCTGGTCTTCCACGCGTCGCCGTACACCTCCTTGACCTGCGTCGCGACACTCGCCGACGACGACGTCCGCAATTGCCCGATCAGCGTCTCGCGCGCGGACGCGACCGTGCCGATCCAACTGCCGCTCAGCGAGACGAAGCCGAGCACGACGGCGACGACGGCCGCCGCGCCCTGGCCGACGAACGAGGGCTCCTTCTCCGCGCCGCCGGCTTCCTCGTCCGCCCCTTCGAGCAGTTCGGCGTCACCGTCGTCCGGAGTGCCGTCCTCGGCCGGCTCCACTTCGGAGATGTCCGCGACGGCTCCTGTGGCGTCGCTGTTCTCTTCTGTCTTCGTTGCCATGCCCCGCACCGTACGGACGCCGTCTGAGAGGTTCCTTAATGATCGTCGCGGGCGGTACGCGCGCGGAGGGCGTGCCATTCGGGGGCGAGGAGGGACCAGATCTCGATGTCGTGGCGTGTGCCCTTGTGGAGGTGGCTGCCGCGCAGGACGCCGTCGCGCCGCATGCCGAGGCGACGGGCGACGTTGAGGCTGGGGGTGTTGCCGGAGGCGGCGTGCCATTCGACGCGGTGCATGCCGCGTTCGAGGACGGCCCAGTCGATGAGGACGTGCATCGCGCGCGTGATGAGCCCCTTGCCGACGCCGGCGGGCTCCAGCCAGCAGCCGACCTCGCAGACGCCGGTGGCCGCGTCGAACGTCCGGAAGAGGACGCCGCCGATGAGCTTCCCGTCGGACCAGATGCCGTGCAGGCTGCCGGAGTCCTCGGTGCGTTTGTCGGCGAACCGCTTGAGCAACGCGCGCGTGGAGTCGACGTCGGTCTCGCGGGAGCCGAAGCCGATGAACTGGCCTATGTGTTCGCGCCCCCGGTCGAAGTGGGCGAGAAGTTCCTCGGCGTGCCACGTCTCAAGGGGCCTCAGCTCGGCCCCGTCGTCCCCCAGGGACACCCCGTACATGTACCGCTCCTCATCTCATACGACGATCTTCTCCGGCACCCTCTCACGCGTCCGCCCCTCGATGCTCACCCGAGGCAGCACCCGCCCCAGCCACCCCGGCAGCCACCAGTTCGCGCCGCCGAGCAGGTGCATCAGCGCCGGCACGAGCAGTGTCCGCAGGACGAACGCGTCCAGGGCGACGGCCGCCGCGAGGGCGATGCCGAACATGGCGATCACCCGGTCCCCGCTGAGCACGAACGCGAGGAACACCGAGATCATGATGACGGCCGCCGAGTTGATGACCCGGCTGGTCTCGGCGAGCCCCACGCGCACCGCGCGCCGGTTGTCGCCGGTCTCCAGCCACTCCTCGTACATGCGGCTGACCAGGAACACCTGGTAGTCCATCGAGAGCCCGAACAGCACGGACACGAGGATCACCGGCAGGAACGGCTCGATCGGCCCGGCCCGCCCGAGCCCCAGCGGCTCGCTCCCCCACCCCCACTGGAACACGGCGACGACGACCCCGAAGGCGCCCGCGACGGCCGCGAGGTTCATCGCGGCGGCCTTGAGGGGTATCCCGACCGACCGGAACGCGAGGAGCAGCAGCACGCACCCGAGCCCGATCACGACCCCGACGAACAGCGGCAGTTTCCCGACTACGACGTCCGCGAAGTCGTCGTACCCGGCGGTCACCCCGCCGACCGTCACGTCCAGCGAGGTCCCCGCGTGCGCGCGCGGCAGCACCTCGCCGCGCAGCCGCTCGACGAGTTCGCTGGTGCGCCGGGACTGCGGCGCGGAGTCGGGGACGACGGTGAGGTAGGCGACGTCCCCGCGCGCGTCGAACGTCACCGGGGTCACCGACGCGACGCCCGGCGTCGTCCGCAGCACGGTGTCGAGGCTGTCGAGCGCGAGCCGGTCCTCGGCGCCGGAGACGGGTGTGACGAGCGTCAGGGGGCCGTTGACGCCGGGGCCGAAGCCGGCGGCGAGGAGGTCGTACGCCTGCCGGGTGGTGCTGGCGCGCGGGTCGTTGCCCTGGTCGGAGGTGCCCAGGCGCAGGGCGAAGGTGGGCAGGGCGAGGACGGTGACGAGGGCCAGAGCGAGCGTGCCGAGGAGGCGGGGGTGGCGTTCGACGAACGCGGACCAGCGGGCGGCGAGTCCTGTGGGCAGTTCCGGCGCGGGGCCGTGTTCGGTGAGCCGTCGTCGCTCCCGGCCGCTCAGCGCGCGCGTGCCGATGTACGACAGCAGCGCGGGCAGCAGGGTGACGGCCGCGGCGACGGTGAGGACGACCGTCAGGGACGCGGCGATCGCGACGCCGTCGAGGAAGCTCAGGCGCAGGATCAGCATCCCGAGGAGGGCGATGCACACGGTGGCGCCCGCGAAGACGACGGCCCGCCCGGTCGTCGTGACGGCCTCGGTGGCGGCGTCCGTGACCGTCAGGCCGCGTTTGAGTCCGCGCCGGTGGCGGGTGACGACGAACAGGGCGTAGTCGATGCCCACTCCGAGGCCGACGAGCATCCCGAGCATCGGCGCGAAGTCGGCGACGGTCATCGCGTGCCCGAGGAGCACGGTCGCGCCGTACGCGGTGCCGACGCTGACGAGGGCGGTCGCGATCGGCAGGAGGGAGGCGGCGAGGGAGCCGAAGGCGAGGAAGAGGACGACCGCCGCGACGACGACGCCCACGGCCTCGGCGAGGTGCCCGCCGGAGGGCTCCGCGAGGGCGACCGCGCTGCCGCCGAGCGCGACCTGGAGGCCGTCGCCCTCGGCGGCCTTCGCGGTCGTCACGAGGGCCCGCGCCTCCCGCGTCGAGACGTCCCGCGCGGGGGCGTCGAAGGTGACGGTCGCGTAGGCGGTGTGCGCGTCCCGGCTGACCTGGCGTTCGCCGACCGAGGCGATGCCGGGGAGGGCGGCGATCCGGTCGAGGGTCGCGGTCATGGTCTGTTCGACGGCGGCGTCCCGCACGGACCCCTTCACGTGCCAGACGACGGTGTCGGTGTCCCCGCCGAGCTTCGGGAAGCCCCGCTCCAGGAGGGCGGCGGCGCGGCCCGACTCGGTGCCGGGTATCTCGTAGTCGTTGGAGTACGCCGGGCCCATGACGGCCGCCGCCGCGCTCACCCCGGCGAGGGTGCACAGCCACAGCAGGACGGTGAGAAGGCGGTGCTGGACACACCAACGAGCGAGCGCTGCCACGAAACGTGCTCCCGGACGCATGAGCAAGAGAAGACGCGTGAGCGACTTCTGTCACTCTTCGAGCACTCTTTCAGGGGAAGATGATCGTTTGCCCTGTTCGTGGGGTTACTCACGGAAATGCAAGCCAGATCACAGGACAATAACAACGTCTCTGTCAGCTGGTCGGCCTGGCCCGGCTTGGTCTAGTCGGTCTGGTCCCCGAAGGCCATCACCATGACACCGAGGATCAGCAGCCACAGGGCGCGCCGGGTGTGGCCGCGCGAGCCGAGGAACGCGGCGAACGCGCAGACCGCGGCGCCGGTCGCGAACGCCGCGGGGACGAGGGCCGAGGAGGGGCCGCCCAGCCGCATGAGGGCGGCGGCGAGACCGGCGAGGGCGAGCAGGGCGCCGGTGCCGGTCGCCGTCCAGCGGGCCCGGCGCGCGTCCTCGGCGGGGTCCGTGTCGTCGTCGTAGGCGTCCATGGGAGGGTGCGCGGTCACGTCGGCTGTCTCGTCCCGGGTGTCGGTCCTCATGGCGCGCGAGCGTAGCGCGTCATGTTGAGAGCGGTTCGGTGAGGAGTACGGCCCCGCTGCCCCGGATCACTCAACGCGGAATCTCAACGCGGGAAAGCGGGAAAGGGGGCCGGCGCGTCGCGGCGCCAACCCCCTTCGGGACTTCAGGACGTGAGGGTCAGCCCTCCGTCACACCCAGCTGCGCCAGGATCAGCTCCTTGACGCGTGCCGCGTCCGCCTGGCCCCGCGTCGCCTTCATGACGGCGCCGACCAGCGCGCCGGCCGCCGCGACCTTGCCGCCGCGGATCTTGTCGGCGATGCCGGGGTTGCCGGCGATGGCGTCCTCGACGGCCTTGGTGAGGGCGCCGTCGTCCGAGACGACCTTCAGGCCCCGCTTGTCGACGACCTCGTCCGGGGTGCCTTCGCCCGCGAGGACGCCTTCGATGACCTGGCGGGCCAACTTGTCGTTCAGGTCACCCTTGGCGACGAGTTCGGAGACCCGGGCGACCTGCGCCGGGGTGATCGCCAGCTCGTCCAGGGAGACCTGGGCCTCGTTGGCGCTGCGCGCGAGTTCGCCCATCCACCACTTGCGGGCGGAGGCCGCGTCGGCGCCGGCGTCGATCGTCGCGACAATCGGGTCCAGCGCGCCCGCGTTGAGGATCGCCTGCATGTCGGTGGCGGAGATGCCCCACTCGTCGAGCAGCCGGTTGCGGCGGGCCAGCGGCAACTCCGGGAGCCCGGCGCGCAGTTCCTCGACCCACTCGCGGGACGGGGCGACCGGCACGAGGTCGGGCTCCGGGAAGTACCGGTAGTCCTCGGCCTCCTCCTTCACGCGGCCCGAGGTCGTCGACCCGGTGTCCTCGTGGAAGTGGCGGGTCTCCTGGACGATCGTGCCGCCGCCGTTCAGGACGGCCGCGTGCCGCATGATCTCGAAGCGGGCCGCGCGCTCGACGGACCGCAGCGAGTTGACGTTCTTCGTCTCGCTGCGGGTGCCGAACTTCTCCCGGCCGTGCGGGCGCAGCGACAGGTTGACGTCGCAGCGCATCTGGCCCATCTCCATGCGGGCCTCGGAGACGCCGAGCGCCTTGATCAGCTCGCGCAGCTCACGGACGTAGGCGCGGGCGACCTCGGGGGCACGCTCGCCGGCGCCCTCGATCGGCTTGGTGACGATCTCGATGAGCGGGATGCCGGCCCGGTTGTAGTCGAGCAGGGAGTGGGACGCGCCGTGGATCCGGCCGGTGGCGCCGCCGACGTGCGTCGACTTGCCGGTGTCCTCCTCCATGTGGGCGCGCTCGATCTGCACGCGGAAGGTCTCGCCGTCCTCCAGTTGGACGTCCAGATAGCCGTTGAAGGCGATCGGCTCGTCGTACTGGGAGGTCTGGAAGTTCTTCGGCATGTCCGGATAGAAGTAGTTCTTCCGGGCGAAGCGGCACCACTCGGCGATCTCGCAGTTCAGCGCGAGGCCGATCTTGATCGCGGACTCGACGCCGGTCGCGTTGACGACGGGCAGCGCACCGGGCAGGCCGAGGCAGACCGGGCAGGTCTGGGTGTTCGCGTCCTGCCCGAGGGCGGTCGAACAGCCGCAGAACATCTTGGTCTTGGTGCCGAGTTCGACATGGACCTCAAGGCCCATGACGGGGTCGTACGACGCGAGAGCGTCCTCGTACGACACCAGGTCGGTCGTGGTGGTCACGGTGAAAACTTCCCTCTCAGCCCAGCAGGACGTCGTCGTCGCCCAGCCGCTTCAGCTCGCGGTACAGGATGGCGAGGCCGGTGACGATCGCGACCGCGGAGACGGTGGCGTCGATCAGGCGCAGGGTGTCCTGCTCGGCGCGGGCCTTCTTGATCTGCTTGGCGACACCGAACGCGCCGAACGCGGTGGTGGCGATGGACACGTACGTACCGGACTTGGACTTCTTGAAGCCCTTGGCCTTCGACAGTGCGTTGCTCACAGCGACGGAGCCTCCTCCAGGAGCGGGTGACCCCACTTTTCCACGAAGGCGGCCTCGACGGCGGCCCCGACCTTGTAAAGCCGGTCGTCCTTGAGGGCCGGCGCGATGATCTGGAGCCCGACCGGCAGCCCGTCCTCCGGCGCGAGACCGCACGGCAGGGACATCGCCGCGTTGCCCGCGAGGTTGGTCGGGATGGTGCACAGGTCGGCCAGGTACATCGCCATCGGGTCGTCGGCGCGCTCGCCGATCGCGAAGGCGGTGGTCGGCGTGGTCGGCGAGACGATGACGTCGACCTGCTCGAACGCCTTCTCGAAGTCCCGCGTGATGAGCGTGCGGACCTTCTGGGCGCTGCCGTAGTAGGCGTCGTAGTAGCCGCTGCTCAGCGCGTACGTGCCGAGGATGATCCGGCGCTTCACCTCGGGGCCGAAGCCGTCGGCGCGGGTGATCGACGTGACCTCCTCCGCCGAGTGCGTGCCGTCGTCGCCGGTCCGCCGGCCGTAGCGCAGGCCGTCGAAGCGGGCCAGGTTGGAGGAGCACTCGGACGGCGCGATCAGGTAGTACGCCGACAGCGCGAGGTCGAAGCTCGGGCAGTCCAGCTCGACGATCTCGGCGCCCAGCTCCTTCAGGAGCTGCACGGACTCGTCGAAGCGCTGGACGACGCCGGCCTGGTAGCCCTCGCCGCGGAACTGCTTGACGACGCCGACACGCATCCCGGCGACGCTGCCGTTGCGGGCCGCCTCGACGACCGGCGGGACGGGGGCGTCGATCGACGTCGAGTCCATCGGGTCGTGGCCGGCGATGACCTCGTGCAGCAGCGCCGCGTCCAGGACCGTGCGCGCGCAGGGGCCGCCCTGGTCGAGGGAGCTGGAGAACGCGACCATGCCGTAGCGGGACACGGCCCCGTACGTCGGCTTCACGCCGACCGTGCCGGTGACGGCGGCGGGCTGGCGGATCGAGCCGCCGGTGTCCGTGCCGATCGCGAGGGGCGCCATGTGCGCGGCGAGCGCGGCGGACGAGCCGCCGCCGGAGCCGCCGGGGATCTTCGTCAGGTCCCAGGGGTTGCCGGTCGGGCCGTACGCGCTGTTCTCGGTGGAGGACCCCATGGCGAACTCGTCCATGTTGGTCTTGCCGAGGATGACGACGTCGGCGGCCTTCAGGCGCTTGGTGAGCGTCGCGTCGTAGGGCGGGATCCAGCCCTCGAGGATCTTCGAGCCGACCGTCGTGGGGATGCCCTCGGTCGTGAAGATGTCCTTCAGCGCGAGGGGGACGCCCGCGAGGGGGCCCAGCTTCTCGCCGTTCGCCCGCTTCTCGTCGACGGCGCGCGCCTGCTTGAGCGCGCCCTCGCGGTCGACGTGCAGGAAGGCGTGCACCTTCTCGTCGACGGCCTCGATGCGGGCCAGGTGGGCCTCGGTGACCTGTACGGCGGTGAGTTCGCCGGACGCGATCTTCTCCGCCGTCTCGGCGGCCGTGAGCTTGATGATGTCCGTCACTGTTTAGTCCTCCCCCAGGATCTGCGGCACCTTGAAACGCTGCTGCTCCTGGGCCGGGGCGCCGGAGAGCGCCTGCACGGGGGTGAGCGAGGGACGGACCTCGTCCGCCCGCATGACGTTCGTCAGCGGCAGCGGGTGTGAGGTCGGGGGTACGTCTTGATCCGCGACCTCACTGACGCGGGCGACCGCGCCGATGATGTCGTCCAGCTGTCCCGCGAAGTGATCCAACTCTTCGCTCTCCAGCTCCAGACGCGCCAGCCGGGCGAGGTGGGCGACCTCCTCGCGCGTAATGCCAGGCATGCAGCGTTCCTCTGGGGTGAGTGTGTGTGGTTTGGGGCCAATCCTAGGGGGCGGGGGTGGGTGGGCGGTAAACGGTTATGGCGGGGCCGGGCGGTCGGGCTTTGGTTGCCCTCGGTTCCGCTGCGGGGGGCGTTGTGGATTTTTGAGCATTAAGGGGCAGGTGGGGGGTCAGTCGGAATTCGAACCGGCACCAGCTACCGTCCCGGCGGGCGCGCCAGCGCACGTTGGGACGGCCACCGGCATCAGCCACCCACCCTGGCGGGCGCGCAGCGCCCGTTCCAGGGGCGCGGGGAACTGCGCGACCAGCCACAACGGCGCAGCACCGCCATCGCACAGCACCCGGCAGGACGCACGAACTGTCCACGCACCCGCAGACGCGTCACTCTGCGGCAGGCAGCGCGGCGCGAGGACGTTGCCAACCCCGGGCACCCCGCGCGCGGAGCCACGCGGTCGTCTCCTCGGGAGGCATCGCGGCGGCGACCAGCCAACCCTGGACGGCGTCGCAGCCGAGGTCACGGAGGCGTTCCCACGTCTCGTCGTCCTCGACGCCCTCCGCGACGACCAGCAGACCCAGGGAGTGCGCGAGGTCGACGGTGCAGCGGACGATCTCCGCGTCCTGGGTGTCGACGGCGAGGCGGGCGACGAAGGAGCGGTCGATCTTCAGCTCGCTGACGGGCAACCGTCGAAGGTGGACCAAGGAGGAGTACCCGGTGCCGAAGTCGTCGAGGGACATCTTGACGCCGTGCCCGGTGAGCCCGTTGAGCGTGTCGGCGGCCCGCTGAGGGTCTTCGAGGAGCACATGTTCGGTGATCTCCAGCTGCAAGGCCCCCGCGGGGACCCCGTGGCGGGCCAGCCGCGCCGCGACGGACCCGGCGAACCCGGGCGTGTGGACGTCACGCGGCGAGACGTTCACCGCGACCGGCACCCGCAGTCCCTGAGCCCGCCAGCGCGCGACCTGCGCGAGGGCCGTCTCCAGCACGTACTCGGTGAGGTGCGGCATCAGTCCGGACGACTCGGCGATCGCGATGAACTCGTCCGGCGGCACCTTCCCCCGCTCGGGGTGCACCCACCGCACCAGGGCCTCAAGTCCGGCCACCTGCCCGTCGAACCGCACCTTGGGCTGGTAGTGCAGCTGCACCTCGTGCGCGTCGAGGGCCCGCCGCAGATCCCCCAACAGCCCCAGCCGGTCGGGGGTGTTGGAGTCCCGCTTGGACTCGTACACCTCGACGCCGGTCTGGTCCCGCTTCGCCTGGTACATCGCGACGTCGGCACGCCGCAGCAGCCCTTCCGCGTCGACGGCGTGGTCGGGGAAGACGGCGACCCCGGCGCTGGCCTCCAGCACGAGGGTGAGTCCGTCGAGGTCGAGGGGTGAGCTGAGCGTCGTCACCAGTCCCCGCGCGACCCGCGTCGCGGACGTCGTCGAGTCGGCGACCGGCAGCAGGACCGCGAACTCGTCCCCGCCCAGCCGCGCGACCTCGGCCCCGCGCGGGAGCGCCGTCTTGAGCCGGTCGGCAATCTGGAGGAGAAGCCGGTCACCGGCGAGATGCCCGAGTGTGTCGTTGACGGACCTGAAACGGTCGAGGTCGATCAGCATGAGGGCGGCCCGCGCCCCGATCCGCTCGGCGTCGTCGAGCGCCGTCCAGGTCCGCTCCAGCAGCCACTGCCGGTTGGGCAGCCCGGTGAGCGGGTCCCTGAGCTGTTCCTCGGCCCTGATGCGCGCGATCCACAGCGTGGAGTCGAGCGCGATGAGCGGGATGGAGAACAGCGGCAGCAGCACGGGCTCCGCGTCCGCGACGACGCACACCAGCGGCGCGATCCCGAGGAGCGCGACGGCGACGATGCCCTGCCGCACGAGCGCCGTCCGCGCGACGGTCGGCACGCCGCCGTTCGCGGGCGCCTGGAGGAACCAGAGCAGCACGCGTGTGACGGCGAGGTAGGCGACGGCGACGAGGACGATCTGCGGCGCCGTGTAGAGCGTCCACGTCTCGGGGTCCCAGGGCGCCTCGACGGTCGGCACCCGTCCGCCCACCGCGAGCACCAGCGCGCCCGCGCCGATGCCGAGGATGTCGACGGCGCCGTGCAGCACCCCCTGCCGCCAGCGGTGGCGCCGGGCGATGCCGACGAGGACGACGACGGTGAGGCTGACGAGTCCGGCGGGGACCCAGCCGTACAGCAGCAGGACGGCGAGCGTGAGGGCCGCGCCCGAGCCCGTGCCGCCCCACCAGCGCGCCCGCCCCAGCATGACGAGGTGTCCGACGACGACGCCCGTCAGGAGCGCCAGCGACCAGCCCAGTTCGCCGGAGGGGAACAGGGCGTGTCCGCCCGTGAAGGCCCGGTAGAACCCGGCGCCCAGCGCGAACGCGGCGGCCGCGACGACGACGGCGGGCAGCGCCGGCCAGGTCTGCCGCTCCCCCTCGCCCTCGGCGGCCGGCAGCGCCACCACGGCCTCCTCGGCCGTGCGACCGGCCCACAGGCTCCGCCAGCTGATCCCGGCCGTCCGGCGCGGGCGCAGCCGGGAGTCCGGGGCGGCGCTCTCGGTCGGTTCCATTCCCGTCCCTCTCACAGCCGGCGGTGCCCACGCCGTGCGGCGCGCGCCCGGCCGTGCTCCGGGCGGCGCCGCGTGGGAAAACCCTGGTCCCCAACAGTAGGCCGCTCAGGGCGAGTAGGGGCAGCGCTCGGTGACGGTTGCCCGATTACGCACCGGCCACCCGTATCGCCGTGGAATGCGCCGAACGGGTGGCCTTTCACGGCTACTCCTCGACCGGAAGGGCCGCGTCCGCCGCCGCCTCGGGGCCCTGCTCCAGGAGGACGGCGAAGCCCTCCTCGTTCAGCACGGGCACCTTGAGCTGCATCGCCTTGTCGTACTTGGAGCCGGGATTGTCACCCACGACCACGAAGGACGTCTTCTTCGAAACCGAACCGGTGACCTTTGCTCCCCTCGTCTGAAGGGCCTCCTTGGCGCCGTCTCTGGTGTGGTGCTCCAGGGTGCCGGTGACGACGACGGTCAGGCCCTCCAGCGGGCGCGGGCCCTCGTCCTCGCCGTTGTGCTCGTCCTCCATGCGGACGCCGGCCGCCTTCCACTTGCGCAGGATCTCGCGGTGCCAGTCCTCGGCGAACCACTCCTTGACGGCGGCGGCGACGATCGGGCCGACGCCGTCCGTGTCCTTGAGTTCGTCCTCGGTGGCCTGGTCGATGCGCTCGATGGAGCGGAACTCCCGCGCCAGCGCCTCGGCGGCGACCGGGCCGACGTGCCGGATGGACAGGCCCGTCAGGACGCGCGCCAGGGGGCGTTCCTTGGCCGCCGCGATGTTCTCCAGCATCGCGAGCGCGTTCTTCTTCGGCTCGCCCTGCTGGTTGGCGAAGACGGTCGCGATCTTCTCCTCGCCGGTCTTCGGGTCGCGCTTGGGCAGCCCGCTGTCCTGGTCGAGGACGTACGCCTTGATCGGCAGGAGCTGGTCGATGGTGAGGTCGAAGAGGTCGCCCTCGTCGAGCAGGGGCGGGGTGTCGGGCTCCAGCGGCTTGGTGAGGGCGGCCGCCGCGACGTACCCGAAGTGCTCGATGTCCAGGGACTTGCGGCCCGCGAGGTAGAACAGGCGCTCGCGCAACTGGGCCGGGCAACTGCGGGCGTTGGGGCAGCGCAGGTCGACGTCCGCCTCCTTCATGGGCCGCAGCGGGGTGCCGCACTCGGGGCACTCGGCGGGCATCACGAACGCGCGCTCGGTGCCGTCACGCAGGTCCGCGACCGGGCCCAGGATCTCCGGGATGACGTCGCCGGCCTTGCGCAGCACGACCGTGTCCCCGATGAGGACGCCCTTGGCCTTGACGACGTCCTGGTTGTGCAGGGTCGCGAACTCGACCTCGGAGCCGGCGACCGTGACCGGTTCGACCTGGGCGTACGGGGTGACGCGGCCGGTGCGGCCCACGCCCACGCGGATGTTGATCAGCTTGGTGTTGACCTCCTCGGGCGCGTACTTCCAGGCGATGGCCCAGCGGGGCGCGCGGGAGGTGGAGCCGAGGCGGCCCTGGAGGGGGATCTCGTCGAGCTTGACGACGACGCCGTCGATCTCGTGTTCCACGGAGTGGCGGTTCTCGCCGAAGTGGGCGATGAACTGCCGTACGCCGTCGAGGTCGTTGACGACCTTGTTGTGGCGGGCGGTGGGCAGGCCCCAGCCCTTGAGGAGGTCGTACGCCTCGGACAGGCGCGTGAGGCCGTCGTAGCCCTCCAGGGCGCCGATGCCGTGGACGACCATGTGCAGCGGGCGGGAGGCGGTCTTGCGGGGGTCCTTCTGGCGGAGCGAACCGGCCGCCGCGTTGCGCGGGTTGGCGAAGGGCTTGTCGCCGGCCTCGACCAACTGGGCGTTCAGCTCGGCGAACTTCTCCATCGGGAAGTACACCTCGCCCCGGATCTCGACGAGGTCGGGGACGCGCTCGCCCGCGAGGCGGTCGGGGATCTCGGCGATCGTGCGGACGTTGGGCGTGATGTCCTCGCCCGTGCGGCCGTCGCCGCGCGTCGCCGCGCGCGTGAGGCGGCCGTGTTCGTAGGTGAGGTTGACGGCGAGGCCGTCGACCTTCAGCTCGCACAGGAAGTGGTGGACGGTGGTGCCGACGTCCTTGTGGACGCGCTCGGCCCAGGCGGCGAGTTCGAGGTCGTCGAAGGCGTTGTCCAGGGACAGCATGCGCTGGCGGTGTTCGACGGACGTGAACTCCGTCTCGTAGGCGCCCGCGACCTTCTGGGTCGGGGAATCCGGCGTGCGCAGCTCGGGGAACTCGTCCTCCACGGCCTCCAGGGAGCGCAGGAGCGTGTCGAACTCCGCGTCGCTGATGACCGGGGCGTCCTTCACGTAGTACCGGAAGCGGTGTTCCTCGATCTGCTCCGCGAGCTGCGCGTGCCGCTCCCGGGCCTCGGTCTGCTTGTCGCCGGCCACCTTTGTCCTCCGTTACTCAGGGTCGTCCGCGAGGGATCTCGCCGCCCGGACGCAGTGGGCGAGCGCGGTGCGGGCGTACGCGGGGGAAGCACCCGCGAGCCCGCACGCCGGGGTCACCGTCACGGCCTCGGCGAGAAGCGCCGGTGACAGCCCCAGCCTGCGCCACAGCGTCCTGACACCCATGACGCTACCGGCAGGGTCTGACAATGCCGTGTCCGTGCCCGGCACGACACCGGCGAAGAGCCGCGTCCCCGCCTCCACGGCCTCCCCGATCACCTCGTCGTCACGCTCGGTGAGCAGCGCGAAGTCGAAGGAGACGGCGTTCGCCCCGGCCCGGCGCAGCAGTGCGAACGGGACGTCGGGGGCGCAGGAATGCACGACCGTCGCCGGGTTGACGGCGAGGACGTCCCGCAGTGTCGCCTCGACGATCTGCCGGTCCACGGCCCGGTGGGTGCGATAGCCGCTGGCGGTCTTCACCTGACCGCGCAGGACGGCGGTGAGGGACGGTTCGTCGAGCTGGAGCACGAGTTGCGCGCCGGGTACGCGGCGCTGGACGTCCGCCAGGTGGCCGCGCAGGCCCTCCGCGAGGGAGGCGGCGAGGTCGCGGCAGGCTCCGGGGTCGGAGAGCGCGGACTCTCCGTTGCGCAGTTCCAGGGCGGCGGCCAGCGTCCAGGGGCCGACGGCCTGGACCTTGAGGAGGCCGTCGTACTCCTGCGTGAACTCCTCCAGGGCGTCCAGGTCCTCGCCCAGCCAGGAGCGCGCCCGCTTCGTGTCGCGTCCGGGGCGGTCGCCCAGGCGCCAGCCGCTGGGCTCCACGCGCGCGTACATCTCGACGAGCATCCCCGCCGTCCGGCCGATCATGTCGGCGCCCGGCCCGCGCGCGGGGAGTTCGGGCAGGTGCGGGAAGTCCTCGAACGAGCCGGTGACGGTCTTGGCGGCCTCGCGGGCGTCACCGCCCGGCAGGGAGCCGACGCCGGTGGCGGGGGGAAATTCTGGGTTCACGGGTGAAGCCTACGTAGCCCGGCGGGGCGGGACCTCCGCGCAACCTCCTCCGGCGATCGGCACTCTTCCTGTCCGGCCGTCAGCAGCCGTTCCGGGGGGAGCCTTCTCGTGTCATGCCGTCGCACGCCCGTGGTGTGGGCCGTTCCGGTCCTGTGGACGCTCGCGCTGGGGCTGTGGGGGCTGACGCGGCAGGGCAGCGTGTGGCGGGACGAGGCGGCGACCTGGCAGGTCGCGGAGCGCTCCCCCGGCGAGATCTGGCGGATGCTGGCCAACGTCGACGTCGTGCACGGGTGTTACTACCTGCTGATGCACGTCGTGTTCGAGTGGTTCGGGGCGGGCGTGGTGTCGCTGCGGATGCCCTCGGTGCTCGCGGGCGCGGTCGCGGCGGGGTGTGTGGCGGTCGTGGGGAGCCGGCTGGGCGGGGTGTGGGTGGGGCTGGTCGCGGGGACCGCGTTCGGGCTGCTGCCGGCCGTGCAGTTCCAGCTCCAGGAGGGGCGCGCGTACGCGTTGGTGGCGGCGGGGGCGGCCGTGGCGACGCTGCTGCTGGTGAACGCGCTCCAGGGGGAGGGCCGTCGGTGGCTGTGGGCCGCGTACGGGGGTGTCGTGCTGTTCGCGGGGCTGCTGAACTGGCTCTCGCTGATGCTGCTCGCGGCGCACGCGGTGACGTTGCTGTGGTGCGGGGCCGGGCGCCGGGTGTGGGCGCGCTGGGCGGTCGCCTCCGGGGCCGCCGTCGCGGGGGTGCTGCCGTTGGTGCTGTTCAGCCGGGGGCAGGCCGAACAGGTGTCGTGGATACCGCCGCTGAGCTGGCAGATGCTGATCGGGCCGACGGTGCTGGTGGCGATCGGGTGCGCGGGGGCGCTGGTGGACCGCCCGCGTGTGGGGCGGCTGTCGGTGACGGCCGTGGGGCTGCCGCTGCTGGTGGTGCCGCAGGCCGGGCTCGTCCTGGTGTCGCTGGTGAAGCCGCTCTACATGGACCGGTATGTCCTTTACAGCATGCTGGGGCTGACGCTTCTGATCGGATCGTCCCTAGGGGCGGCGATACGGACATTTCCGAAAGCGCGGGGGTGGGTGCTCGCGGGGGTGCTGGGGCTGGCGACGGTCGCCCTGCTGCCGTACTCGCTGGCGAAGCGGGCGCCGGAGAGCCGGGTGGACGACGTCCTGGCCGTCGCCTCCGACGTGCGGCGGCTGAAGGGGGACGGGGACGCCGTGGTGTTCGTTCCGGCGGCCCGGCGGGACGCGTGGCTGGTGTCGCCGGACGCGTTCGCCGGGCTGCGGGACGTCGCGCTGGTGGAGGGGCCCCGGGAGTCCGGGACGCTGAAGGGGATCGAGGCGGAGCCAGGGCGCATCCGGGACGTGTTGCTGGGTGAGCGGCGGGTGCTGCTGGTGACCGACGCGAAGGACATCGCGCGGCCCGCGCGCGCGGCGCGGGACCGGGCGAAGGCGGAGGTGCTGGGGCGGTACTTCAGGGTGGTCGCGGACGAACAGGTGCGGGGGCGGCGGGTGACCGTGTACGAGCGGCTGCCCGTGGGGGTCAGCGTCCCGGGCGGACCGTCAGGTCGTTGATCTCGGCGTCCCTCGGGAGGTCGATCGCCGTCAGGATCGCCGTCGCGACGGACTCCGGGTCGATCCAGCGCGCGGGGTCGTACTCCTTGCCCTCCTGCTGGTGCACCTTGGCCTGCATGGGGCTCGCCGTGCGGCCCGGGTAGACCGAGGTGACGCGGACGCCGTTCGCGTGCTCCTCGTGGCGCAGGGAGTCGGCGAGGGCCTTCAGGCCGTGCTTGGACGCGGCGTACGCGGACCACTCGGCGTGCGCGTTCAGGCCGGCGCCGGAGTTGACGAAGACGACGTGGCCCTTCGTCGTGCGGAGCTGGGGCAGGAGGTGGCGGGTCAGCTCGGCGGGCGCGATCAGGTTGACGTTGAGCTGGTGGCGCCAGGTCTTCGGGGTGAGGTCGCCGACGGGGCCCAGGTCGACGACCCCGGCGATGTGCAGGAGCGTGTCGACGCGGTCGGGGAGGGACTGGTGGGAGAACGCCCAGCTGAGCTTGTCGGGGTCGGCCAGGTCGCCCACGAGGGTGCGGGCGCCGGGGAACTCCTTCGCCAGCTCCTTCGCCCGGCCCGCGTCGCGCGCGTGGAGCACGAGGTCGTCCCCGCGCGCGTGCAGGCGCCGGGCGACCGCTGCGCCGATTCCCGAACCGGCGCCGGTGATCACATGTGTTGGCATGTCCGCCATGCTCGCATCAGGCGGCGCCCGTGAGGTACGCGAGCGCTTCCGCCGGGTCCTTCGCGAAGGCGATCAGGTCGGCGAGGGGCAGGGGGAGGAAACCTTCCGCCTCCATCCGCTCCAACTGGAGCTTCAGGCCGTCGTAGAAGCCCTCGGTGTTCAGCAGGACGACCGGCTTCGCCGTGTGGCCGTGCTTCTTCAGCTCCAGGATCTCCGTCGCCTCGTCGAGCGTGCCCATGCCGCCGACCAGGATCGCGACCGCGTCCGCCTTCTCCACGAGCAGTTTCTTGCGCTCGGCCAGGTCCTTCGCGACGACCATCTCGTCCACGCCGGGGCGGACCTTCGCGGCCAAGAACTCCACGGACACCCCGCACAGACGCCCGCCGGCGGCCTCCGTGCCGTCCGCGACGACCTTCATCAGGCCGCTGTCCGAGCCGCCCCACACCAGCGTGTGGCCGCCCTTGCCGAGCAGCGTCGCGAACTCCCTCGCGGGGGTCGTGTAGCGGTCGTCGAGGTCGGCGGCGGAGAGGAAGACACAGATGCGCATGCGGGACACGGTACGGGGAACGTCCGCGGGGGTCCCGGCGTTTTCCTGGCATGACCAACGGACACCGCATCACCGTCGAGCCGTCCTCCGCGCACGTGCGCGTGGTGCACGGCGATCAGGTCCTGGCCGAGAGCGAGCGGGCGCTGCTCCTTGAGGAGACCGGCTGTCCCCCGCGCTACTACCTCCCCGCCGAGGACGTCCGCCTCGACCTCCTGACCCCCTCCGACACCCACACCGTCTGCCCCTTCAAGGGCACCGCGTCCTACTGGTCCCTGCCGGACGCCCCCGACCTGGCCTGGTCGTACCCCGAGCCCCTGCCCGACGTCGCGGCGATCAAGGGGCATGTGTGCTTCTACGCGCCGGAGGTGTCCTAGCCTCGGACCCTCAGACGCCGGCCGGGGTCCGGCGGGTGGTCGTCGCGATGGTGGCGGAGCCGACGACGCGGGTGTCGTCGTACAGGACGATCGCCTGGCCGGGGGCGACGCCTCGGACCGGGTCGGTGAAGGTGACCTGGAGTTCGTCGCCGACCAGTTCGGCCGTGACCTCGGTCTCGCCGCCGTGGGCGCGGAGCTGGGCGGTGTAGGTGGCCGGTCCTGTGGGGGCGGTGCCGCACCAGCGGGGCTTGATCGCGGTGAGGGCGGTGACGTCGAGGGAGGCCGCCGGGCCCACCGTCACCGTGTTGTTCACCGGGGAGATGTCGAGGACGTAGCGGGGCTTGCCGTCGGGGGCGGGGGTGCCGATGCGCAGGCCCTTGCGCTGGCCGATGGTGAAGCCGAAGGCGCCGTCGTGGGTGCCCAGCTTCTCGCCGGACTCGTCGAGGATGTCGCCCTCGGACTTGCCGAGGCGGTTGGCCAGGAAGCCCTGGGTGTCGCCGTCCGCGATGAAGCAGATGTCGTGGGAGTCGGGCTTCTTGGCGACCGCGAGGCCACGGCGTTCGGCCTCCGCGCGGATCTCGTCCTTGGTCGTGAGGGTGTCGCCGAGCGGGAACATCGCGTGCGCGAGCTGCTTCTCGTCGAGGACGCCGAGGACGTACGACTGGTCCTTCGCCATGTCGCTGGCGCGGTGGAGTTCGCGGGTGCCGTCCTCGCGGAGCACGACCGTCGCGTAGTGGCCCGTGCACACCGCGTCGAAGCCGAGGGCGAGGGCCTTGTCGAGGAGCGCGGCGAACTTGATCTTCTCGTTGCAGCGCAGGCACGGGTTGGGGGTGCGGCCGGCCTCGTACTCGGCGATGAAGTCCTCGACGACGTCCTCGCGGAAGCGGTCCGCCAGGTCCCAGACGTAGAACGGGATCCCGATCACGTCCGCCGCGCGGCGCGCGTCGCGGGAGTCCTCGATCGTGCAACAGCCACGCGCGCCCGTGCGGAAGGATTGCGGGTTGGCGGAGAGGGCCAGGTGGACACCGGTCACGTCGTGGCCGGCTTCCGCTGCTCGGGCAGCGGCTACAGCGGAGTCGACCCCGCCGGACATGGCGGCGAGGACTCGGAGGGGGCGCGCGGTCTCAGTCATAGCTCCTCCAGGGTACGGGGCGGCGGGAACTCGGGTGGCCGGATATCCGTTGGGGATCATGTGGGGGCAGGGCGAGAGAGGGTTCCATGGGGTCCAGGAAGCGGGACGGCGAGCGGCGGATCGGGCGGCGCGCGCTGATCGCCGGGGGTGCGGCGGCGGTCGTCGGCGGCGGGGCGTTCGCCGTGCGTGACGATCTGTCGCGGCTGTGGTGGCAGCTGCCGGGCAACCAGCGGCCTCGCGTCGAGGGCGCCGTCGACTTCCAGGGCGCGCGCTGGGTGGAGGCGTCGGACGCGAACTTCCGCTGGGCGGACCGGCCCGACGACTACGACGTCGACATGATCGTCGTCCATGTCACCCAGGGCGACTTCGACAGTGCCGTCAAGGCGTTCCAGGACCCCGGGCACCGGGCCGCCGCGCACTACATCGTCGGGCAGGACGGCCGGATCGCGCAGATGATCCGGGAGCTGGACGTCGCGTACCACGCGGGGAACCGCTCCTACAACGAGCGGAGCGTGGGCATCGAGCACGAGGGGTTCGTGGACCGGCCGCAGGACCTCACGGACGCGATGTACACGGCCTCGGCCCGGCTGGCGGCCGGGATCTGCGCGCGGTACGGGATCCCGGTCGACCGGAAGCACATCATCGGGCACGTGGAGGTGCCGGGGACGGACCACACGGACCCCGGGGAGCACTGGGACTGGGACCGGTACCTGAAGCTGGTGAGTGAGGCGCGGGAGGCGTTGTCTAAGGCGGAGGCGTGAGGTGCGGAGGCGTGAGGGGGTGGGGGTGGTGGTGAGCTAGGGGCAACGGGGTTGCGGGAGCGCGGAGTCGAGCGAGTCCCGGTTACGACAGCCCCGCCGCTCGCGCCCGCTCCACCGCCGGGCCGATCGCCTTCGCGACCGCCTCGACGTCGTCCTCCGTGGAGGTGTGGCCCAGGGAGAAGCGGAGGGTGCCGCGGGCGAGGTCGGGGTCGGTGCCGACGGCCAGCAGGACGTGGCTCGGCTGGGCCACACCGGCCGTGCAGGCGGAGCCCGTCGAGCACTCGATGCCCTGCGCGTCGAGGAGGAGGAGCAGGGAGTCGCCCTCGCAGCCGGGGAACGTGAAGTGGGCGTTCGCGGGCAGGCGGCCCTCGCGCGCCGGGTCGCCGCCGAGGATCGCGTCCGGGACGGCCGTCCGGACCGCCTCGACGAGGCTGTCGCGCAGGGCGCCGATCTCCCGCGCGAACGTCTCCCGGTTCGCGGCGGCGTGGTGGCCGGCGACCGCGAACGACGCGATGGCCGGGGTGTCCAACGTGCCCGAGCGGACGTGGCGTTCCTGGCCGCCGCCGTGCAGGACGGGGACGGGGGTGTACTCGCGGCCGAGCAGCAGGGCGCCGATGCCGTACGGGCCGCCGACCTTGTGGCCCGAGACCGTCATCGCGGCGAGGCCCGACTCCGCGAAGTCCAGGGGGAGTTGGCCGAACGCCTGGACGGCGTCCGCGTGCATCGGGATGCCGTACTCCCGGGCGACGTCCGCGAGTTCACGGACCGGCAGCACCGTGCCGATCTCGTTGTTCGCCCACATGATCGTGGCGAGGGCGACGTCGTCGGGGTTCTTCTCGATGGCCTCGCGCAGGGCGTCCGGGTGGACCCTGCCGTACCCGTCCACCGGCAGGTACTCGACCGTCGCGCCCTCGTGCTCCGCGAGCCAGTCGACGGCGTCGAGGACGGCGTGGTGTTCGACGGGGCTGGCCAGGACGCGGGTGCGCGCCGGGTCGTTGTCGCGGCGCTCCCAGTAGAGGCCCTTCACCGCGAGGTTGTCCGCCTCGGTGCCGCCGGAGGTGAACACGACCTCGCTGGGCCGGGCCCCCAACGCCTCCGCCAGGGTCTCCCTGGCCTCCTCGACCGTACGCCGGGCTCTGCGCCCCGCCGCGTGCAGCGCTGAGGCGTTGCCGGTGACTCCCAGGTGCGCGGTCAGTGCCTCTGCCGCCTGCGGGAGCATCGGGGTGGTTGCGGCGTGGTCGAGATAGGCCATGGTTCAGCGATTGTACGGGCCGGGGGGTAGGGGGTGCGGGGCGGTGGGGGGCTGTGGGGTGGTGCGCGGGGCGGGCGGCGTCCGGCGGCGTGTCCGGCGGGCCGGTTCGGGGGTGAACGCCGGGGCGGTTCAGGGGTGAACGCCGTGTCCGATTCCTGCCAGCTTTCGGTGGCGGGGGTCGGCATGCTCCTTCACATGAAGCGACTTGAGGGACATGTGGCACTGGTCACGGGCGGCAGCCGGGGCATCGGGGCGGCCGTGGCGGTGCGGTTGGCGGAAGAAGGGGCCGACGTCGTCGTCACGTACGAGCGGCGGGCGGAGGCGGCCGGCGAGGTGGTGCGGCGGATCGAGGACGCGGGCCGGCGGGGGGTGGCGGTTCAGGCCGACTGCGCCGTGCCGGAGGCGCCGGCCGACGCCGTGGAGGAGGCCGTCTCCGCGTTCGGGCGGCTGGACGTGCTCGTCAACAACGCGGCCGTCTTTCCGACCGGGCCGATCGACGCGTGGAAGGTCGACGAGGTGGACCGGACCCTCGCCGTCAACGTCCGGGCGCCCTTCCTCGCCGCGCAGGCCGCCGTGCGGTACATGGGGCGGGGCGGGCGGATCATCAGCGTCGGGAGCAACGTCGCCGACCGGGTGCCGTTCCCGGGGCTGGCGCTGTACTCGATGAGCAAGACGGCGCTGGAGGGGATGACGCGGGGGCTGGCCAGGGAGCTGGGGCCGCGCGGGATCACCGTCAACCTGCTGCACCCGGGGCCGACCGACACGGACGCCAATCCGGCGGACGGGCCGAACGCGGGCGGTATCGCGGGGTTCACGGCGGTGGGGCGGTACGCGGAGCCGGCGGAGATCGCGGCGACGGTGGCGCATCTCGCGGGGCCGGAGGGGGCGTTCATCACCGGCGCGTCGATCCATGTGGACGGGGGGTTCACCGGCTGAGGGTCATGGGCGGGCGGGGGCTCGGGCGCGGGCGGTCACAGGCTCCAGGAGATCGTCGAGTCGGCCTGCATGAACGCCGCGAGGACCACGAGGTCGGCGATGCCGAGGGTGAGGCCGAGGAGGGCTCGCCCCCGGCGGGTGGTGCCCCGGAGGAGGGCGACGGCCGCGAGGGTGATGGCGATGGGGCCCAGGAAGAGGTTCAGGGCGAGCAGGCCGACCAGGCCGAGGACGAAGGAGGCCACGGCCATGCCGTCGGGGTCCCGGCGGGTCGTGGGGGTGGTGGCGGGGGCGGTGAGGTGCGGCATGGTCAGGCTTCCCTTCGGGCGCCCGGGGCGCGGCGGCGGGCGGTGCGTTCACGGATGGCGAAGATCGTGAGCCAGGTGGCGACGACGGCGGTGGCGACGAGGGTGACGCTCAGGGGGGCGTGGGCCACTGTGCCCATCGCTACGCCCAGGAGGAGGAGCGCGGCTACCAGGAACAGCATGGGGGGTCCCTTCGCGAGGCGTGTTTCCGGTCGGTGAACAGTTGTAGGTACAGTTGTTCACTGACTTGGAAGTCTAGTACCCCACCCCGGCTTTTCAATTACGGAGAACAGTTGTTAACTGGAGAGATGAGTCACACCGTCGGCATCCGGCAGGCGCAGAAGCTGAAGACCCGCCAGGCCATCCTGGACGCCGCGCTGGAACTCCTTGAGGAGCAGAGTCTCAGCAGCCTCGGGCTGCGGGAGGTGACACGTGCCGTCGGAATCGCGCCGACCGCCTTCTACCGGCACTTCCGCTCCATCCCCGACCTCGGTGTCGCCCTGGTCGAAGCGGCGCTGGGCAGCCTGCACCCGATGATCGGCACGACGGTGATCGCGACCGACGACCCCGAGCAACGCATCGCCCGCGCACTGGAGTTGATCGACCACCACGTCTCCGCCAACCCCGCGCACGTCCGCTTCATCGCCCGCGAGCGGCACGGCGGGGTCCAGCCGGTCCGCGAGGCGATCCGCTCCCAACTCGACCGGTTCGCCGAGGAGGTGCGCGACGAACTCGCCAAGGACCCCCAGGCGCACGGCTGGAGCGACGCCGACCTCCTCATGCTGGCCCAGCTCTACGTCGACCAGATGCTCATCGTCGCCTCCCTGTTCCTGGACACCCTCGACGCACCGGCCCAGGAACGCGCCCTCGTCGTCGACCGGGTCGCCCGCCAGATGCGGTTGATCGCCGTCGGGCGCACGCATTGGAACGACTGAGGGGGGACGGGGGCAGGGACGTGGACGGGTTCGGCGCCGCGTAAGTCGGAGGCGACGCCCGGTGTTCCGGTGCGCCGCCGAAGCTCAGCCCTGCTGCTGGGTGCCCTGCTGACCCTGGCCGCCACCGGGTCCGCCGCAGCCACCGCCGCCGGCCTGGCCGCCACCCCCGGGCCCACCCGACGGCGCTCCCGACGGCAACGCGGTCGGCACCCCCGTCGGCTGCCCGCTCGGCGCCCCGTTCAGCATCGCCGTCGGCTGTCCCGTGGGCGCCCCGCTCGGTGCCTGGCACTGCTGCTGCCCGGAGTTCCCGCTGGTGGACGACGAGTCGCCGGAGCCGCAGGCGGCGAGGGTGAGGGGCGAGAGCGCGAGGAGGGCCACCGCGGGGACGAGACGCGCACGCTTCATGAGAGAACAGCTCCTAGGAGGATGAGTAAGTCCTGAGGGCTTGAACTCAACCAACCGCGTCTGGGGCTTCCTTGGGATCTGTCTGTTCGCCGCCTGTCGATCGGGGAAAGCCCGCTCCGGTCAGGCGTCCTCGTACAGGGCCGTGACCGAGGCCGCCGCCGCGCGCAGTTCGGCGCGCACCTCGGGCGGTGAGACCACCTCCACCCGGTCGGAGAACATGAGGAGTTGGCGGGTCGCCCCGAGCTGGTTGTAGCTGAGCCGGACGGTGACCCAGTCGCCGGAGAGGTCCAACTTCTCCTGCGGATCGGCGAGTTGGGCCGCCGCGAGCCGGAGGAAGAAGTCGATCCGGTCGCGCGGGACCCGTACGACGACCTCGATGCCGTCGGGACGTTCCTCCACCTGGCGCCTCAACACCTCCCAGGCGTCGGAGAGTTCGACGCCGGGGCGGCGGCGGACGAGATCGGGGAGCGGCTTCGCCCGCTGGATCCGCTCCGCGCGGAACAGTTGGGGCGTGCCGCGCCGGTCGGCGACGAGGTACCAGACGCCGGCCTTGGAGACGAGGCCATAGGGGTCGACGGTGTAGGTGCGGGGCTCGGTGGCGCCGCTGTGCCGGTAACTCAGGCGCAGGCGGCGGTCGCTGAAGACGGCGTCCTGGAGGACGTCCAGGTCCACGGCGGTGTGCTCGCCGCTCATCCACCACCGGGTCGCGTCCACGAGGATGCGGCGGCTGGTCACCTCGGCGGCCGGGCGGTGCGGGGCGGGGAGCGCGGCCATCACCTTGCGCAGGGCGGAGCCCAACGCCGAGTCCAGGCCCAGGGCTTCGTGCGCGCCCTGGGCCGCCAGCACGAACAGGGCCCGCGACTCGTCGGCGGTCAGGCCGGTGACGTCCGTGCGGAAACCGGACAGGAGGCGGATGCCGCCGTGCCGGCCCCGTTCCGCGTACACCGGAACGCCCGCTGCCGACAGGGCCTCGATGTCCCGGTAGATCGTCCGGTCGGAGACCTCCAGGCGGTCGGCCAACTCGCGGGCGGGGACCAGGGACCGGGTCTGGAGCAGCAGCAGGATGGAGAGCAGGCGATCTGATTTCACCGGCCAAGCATCTCGTAAACCTGACGGCGGGTGTCAGGTATCGGCGTGAACATCCTCGTACTCAGCCGTTACGGAAGGCACGCCATGCTCCTCGATCCCCGTCCCCTCTACGCCCGAGCCGCCGCGCAGGTCGGCGAACTGATCCACACGGTACGCCCCGACGCGCTCGACTCACCCACCCCCTGCCCCGACTTCGACGTCCGCACCCTCCTCTCCCACCTCGTCGGCGTGACCGTCCGCGTCGCCGTCACCGGGGAAACCGGCGACGGCCTCACGGTTGACGCGTTCGCGCCGGGCATCGACGACGACGCCTGGAGCACCGCCTTCACCGAGGCACACGCCCGTTCGGTAAAGGCATGGCAGGACGACGCCCTGCTCGCCACACCGGTACGAGTCCCCTGGGGCGAAGTCCCCGGCGCCGCCGCGCTGTCCGGATACGTAATGGAACTAGCCACCCACACCTGGGACTTGAACGAATCCCTGGGCCACCCCCTCCACCTCTCCCCCGAGATCGGCGAGTTCGCCCTCAACACCGCCCTCCACGCCCTCCCCGGCCCCGACCGCCCCACCGGCATCCCGTTCGCCTCAGCAACGCCGGCCCCCGAAGGCACCGACGCGTACGGGAAGTTGGCGGCTTGGACGGGGCGGCCAGTTACCGGGGTCGCGTGAGTTGGCCGGGGCGGAGGTACTGGCCGGGGTCGCGTGAGCTGACCGGGGCGGAGGTACTGGCCGGGGGCGGGGAGCCGGCCGGGGGCGGGCACTGGCCGGAGGCGGGCACTGGCCGGAGGCGGGGAGCCGGCCGGAGGCGGGCACTGGCCGGAGGCGGGGAGCCAGCCCCGGACATGTGCACCAGCCCGGGGACGAGGGCATCCCCCAAGGCAAGGGCACCAGCCCAGGAACAAGGACGCCAACCCGGGACGAGGGCGCCAGCCCAGGGCGGGGATGCGGGCCGGTCACAGCAAGTGCGGCCAGTGACGGGGGGCGTGGCTGCCGCCCGGCCGGATACGCGTCGCGAGCCGCGCACGTCGAGGTGGACCGCCCCGAGCGCGGCCGGAGCCCGCAGCGCCTGGACCTCGCGGCGGGGCGATGTCCCGCCGGGTGGCGTACCGACGCGGAACCGGTGACTCGGCAGGCCAGCCCGCCGGGGCTGCCGCCGGCGAATCGCATCGGGCGCCAGCGCCGGCGAGCAGCACGCGTCGCGGCTGGACAGGCAGGCTCGCGGCAGCCGCGTCGGCTCCGGGGCGCAGGCCAACACCCCCGCACGCTCACACCACCCAGCGGGACACCTGCCAATGCCGCACAGGGCTGGGCCGACGCGGACGCCGGAGAACACGGGCCGTTCAGATCCCGGCGTGAACGAGGAGGCACGCGGCCCGAGTTACAAGTGGCCCGGCGTAAACGCCGAAGCCCGCCCCGGTTCCCGAGCGACACGGCGTGAACCCGGCAGCGTGCGACCCGACTTCCAGTGGCGCGGCATGAATTGAAAGGCGCGCGGCCCGCGAGCCCCGAGCAGCGCCGCGTGCCCCCGGAAACGTGCGCCCCGGGTTCCAACGGCACGGCATGAACTCAGGAGCGCGTATCCCACGAGCCCCGATCAGCACCACGTGAACCCGAAAGCCCACGGCCCGAGTTCCACACGGCGCGGCACTGACCCGAGAGCGCGCACCCCGCGCACCCCGACCAGCGCGACGCGAACCCGAAAGCCCACGGCCCGAGTTCCAGCACGACATGAACCCGGAAGCGCGGACCCCGGTCACCACAGCGTGAACCCGGAAGCGCGCGGCCCGCGAGTCCCGATCGGCGCGGCGTGAACCCGGGAGCGCGCGGCCCGAGTTCATGCGGGTCGGCGTCAACTCGGAGCCCCACAGCCCGTGTTCACGACTGCATGACTCGCGCCAGTTGCCGGGACTGTGCGACCAAGCGGTTCTCGCTGTCCCAGACCTCCGCGTCCTCCTCGAGGAAGCCGCCGGCGAGGTTGCGGGTGGTGGTGGAGACGCGGAGGGGGCCGGGGGCGGGGAGGGCGCGGATGTGGGCGGTGAGTTCGATGGTGGGGACCCAGCCTTTGATGCCCATGTCGAAGACTGTTGGGGGGAGGGCGTCGACGGCGAGGAGGAGGGAGAGGGGGTCGGCGTCGCGGCCGTCCGCGAGGCCGAACCAGGCGCGGGACTCGCCCTTGCCGGAGGGTTGGCCGAGGGCCCAGCCGACGGTGGCCGGGTCGAGCTTGAGCAGGACGCGGTCGGCGATGGGCTGGTGGTCGGCGGAGCCGGGTGCGTCGTCGGGCCCGACGCAGTGCGCGAGGGGCGGGAAGGCGGGCGGCTTCGCCGTGGTGCGGACGTCGTCGGGGAGGGACGCCAGGTCGCCGTAGGAGGCGAGGACGCGGATGCGCTCGGTCTCGGTGCCGTCGGCCTCGTACTGGAACAGGGACGCCTGGCCGGTGGAGAGCGTGCGGCCGGTGCGGATCGTCTCCGCGCGGACGGTCGCCGGGCCGGGGCGCGACGCGCTCAGGTAGTGGGCCGAGATCGTGAAGGGGTGGGGGTGCGCCAGCGTCTCACCGAGGGCGCGGGCGAGGACGGCCAGGAGGTAGCCGCCGTTGAGGGCACCAAAGATCGTCCAGCCCTCTGGGAGGTCGATGCCGTACACACCGGGTTCGTGTGGGGTGAGTGCCGTCGCGCGGTCGAACTCGCTGTTTCCGACGGTGGCGGGGGCGGCTGTCTCTGGCATGCGTGAACGATACAGCAGGTGATTACTAAGCGGTAGCTTTATGTCCCGCCCTGGTGAGGGCCCAGCAATTTCTCGGTAAGTGTCCGCACACGTCCGTAAACCCGACGCCCGGGTTTTCCCTCTGTAGAGACATGAGCCTTACCGGGACCCCCTTCCTCTACACGCTGATCGTGCTGGCCGTCGTCGCCGTCGCGCTGCCGCTCTTCCTGTGGACGCGGCTGCGGGGTCCACGCGTCCTGCGGGCCGGGGTCCGCTTCCTGATGCTGCTGTTCGCGCAGGGGACGGCCGTCGCGCTGGTCTTCACCCTCGTCAACAACTCCAACAACCTGTACGACAACTGGGCGGACCTGCTCGGCACGGGTTCCCACGTCAACCAGGCCCGTGACCTCGGCGCGAGCGGGACCGGCGGGATAGCGCTGAAGAAGCTCCCGAAGGTCAAGCAGAAGTTCACCGAGGCCACCGGTCCCGGGATGAGCGCGGCCGGCGGGGTCATGCAGACCGAGCTGAAGGGCCAGGTCTCCGGCGTCACCGCGGAGGTCTACGTCTGGCTGCCGCCGCAGTACAACGACCCCTCGCTCAAGAACATCCACTTCCCGGTCGTCGAACTGCTGCCCGGCTACCCCGGCTCCGCCAAGGCGTGGTTCGGCTCCCTGCACGCCCACGAACAGCTCGCCTCCCTCATGCGCCAGGGCAAGGTCGCGCCGTTCATCCTGGTCGCCCCGCGGACGACGCTGCTGGCGGGCGTCGACACGGGGTGCGCGAACGTCCCGGGCACCGTCAACGCGGACACCTGGCTCAGCATCGACGTCCCGAAGATGGTGACCGACAACTTCCGCGCGCTGCCCGCGCCCAAGGGCTGGGCGGTCGCCGGGTACTCGGCCGGCGCGCACTGCGCGACGAAGCTGGCCATCGCCCACCCCGACCGCTACCGGGCCGCCGTCAGCATGTCGGGGTACAACGACCCGATGGGCGAGCGCTCCTCGCTGACCGCGCAGGACCCGGCGCTGCGGCGGTCGACCAACCCCTACTTCATGCTGAAGAAGGCGGCCACTCCCCCGGCGATCTCCCTCTACCAGTCCGGGCAGCCCGGCGACGGCTACGAGGCGGGGCTCGCGCTGAAGAAGGAGGCGAAGGCGCCGACGGTCGTGGACGTGATCTACATCCCGAAGAAGGTCGGCGGGCACAACATGAAGCTGTGGAAGCCGCAGGTGGTGCCGGCGTTCGAGTGGCTGACCCGGCAGATGGGGCTGACGAACGTGAACGGCGGGGGCGGGGCCGGGGACGGCGCCGGAGGTACTACGGGTACTACGGGTACCAGCGGAACGGACGCCGCCGGAGAGCGGAGTACTACTCCTCTCGGACAGTAGAGCGGCGGTTCCACGCGCGCGGCGCCCGCCAGTGGAACCGCATCGCCAGCAGCCGCAGCACGAACGCGGTGACGGCCGCGAGGCCGCTGGTCAGCGGCGTGAGGACGCCGTAGTGGATGCAGACGGCGACCATCGTCGCGCCGACCATCGCCGGGACCGCGTAGAGATCGCGGTCCCAGCGCAGCAGGGACGGGACCTCGTTGGCGAGGACGTCCCGCAGGACACCGCCGCCGACCCCGGTCGCGAGGCCGAGGGTCGCGGACGCGGTGAGGCCGAGACCGTGGTCGTACGCCTTCGTCGTCCCCGTGACACAGAACAGGCCGAGGCCGGCCGCGTCGAAGACGTTCACCGCGTTCTGGATGCGCTCCACCTCCGGGTGGAGGAAGACGACCAGCAGGGCGGCGATCAGCGGGGTGAGGAAGTAGCCCAGGTCCGTGAAGGCCGCCGGGGGCACCGCGCCGATCACCAGGTCCCGGATCAGCCCGCCGCCCAGCGCGGTGACCTCGGCGAGGACGGCGATGCCGAAGACGTCGAAGTTCTTGCGGACGGCCAGCAGGGCGCCGGAGAGCGCGAAGACGAAGATGCCGGCCAGGTCCAGGGTGTGCTGGACGGAGGGGCTGAAGATTTGCTGGAGCACCCGCACATTCTTCCCTATGAGCGGGCGTCCTCCTTGCTATGCAAGGTCATGCGCGGGTCAGAGCGCCGGTTTCCCTGTGGTGAAGAGCCAGGTGTCGAAGAGGTCGTCGAGCTGCCGCCCGGAGATCTTCTCCGCGAGCCGGATGAACTCGGCCGTGTTCGCGTTGCCGTACCGGTGGAGCTTCGTCCAGGTCGGCAGGAGCTTGAAGAAGGCCGCGTCGCCGATGCGTTCACGCAGGACCTGGAGGGTCATCGCGCCGCGCTGGTAGACCGCCGAGGCGAACATCGTGTCGCGCTGCGGGTCTCCGACGGTGACCTGCCAGAACGCGCTGTTCGAGGGGCGGGAGTTGTACCCGGCGAGGAACGCGTCGTGCGCGGTGCGGGTGCCCTTGTGCTCGTCCCACAGCCACTGGCTGTACGTCGCGAAGCCCTCGTTGAGCCAGATGTCCTTCCAGCGCTCCACGGTGACCGAGTCGCCGAACCACTGGTGGGCCAGCTCGTGGACGATCGTCGACTCGCTGCGGACGGCCGAGTAGACGGGCTTGCTCTGCACCTCCAGGGAGAAGCCCGCCTCCGGCATGTCGTCCACGATCGCGCCGGTCTCCTCGAAGGGGTAGGGGCCGAAGACCGTGGACCAGTAGTCGGTGGCCTCCGCCGTGACGGCGTACACGTCGACGTCGTTGCTGTTGGCCAGGACGGGGTCGATCGCCACGTAGATGGGGGTGCCGCCCGGGGTGACGCCGGTCCGCACGTCGAACTTGCCGATCGTCGCCGTCGCGAGGTAGGTCGCCATCGGCTTCGACTCGCGCCAGTGCGTGTACGTCGCGTCGCCCTTGTCGTACGTCGAGACCAGGCGGCCGTTCGAGACCGCCGTCAGGCCCTTGGGCGTGCGGATGCGGATGTCGTACGTCGCCTTGTCCGAGGGGTGGTCGCTGGACGGGAACCAGGTCGACGCGGCGTTCGGTTCGCAGGCGACGAAGACGCCGTCCGTCGTCTTCATCCAGCCGTAGTTCGAGCCGAAGACGATGGGGCCGCCCAGGGGTTCGGGCACACCGCCGTAGGTGACGCGCACCTTGAACGTCCGGCCCTCGCGCAGGCTCTGACGGGGTGTCACCTGTATCTCGTCGCCGGACCTCGTGAACTCCGCCTTCTTTCCGTTCACTTCGACCCTCGTCACCGCCAACTTCTGGAGGTCCAGGTCGAATGCGGAGAGGTGCTGGGTCGCTCTGGCCGTCAGCGTCGTCTCGCCGTCCAGGCGGTCGGTGTCCGGGTTGTACGCGAGGCCCAGGTCGTAGTGCAGGGCGTCGTAGCCCCCGTTGCCCAACTGCGGGAAGTACGTGTCGCCCACGCCGTCCGCCCCCGGGGTGGGGGCGGGTGCGGCGGCTACGACGAAGAGGGTGGCGGCAGCGGCTACGGCGGTACCTGCCCAGGCCGAACGGGAGAGTGCCATGGTCGTCCCTTTCGCGCGGGGTGTCGGACAAGGTGATCTTGCCCGTCGGCGACTGGACGTGTTCATGACTTTGCCAACTCGTCATGAGGGGGCGGGGATTGCTCGCCTAAGAGCGCCTAAGAGGGTGCCGCAGAAGGTCGTTTGGCGAGTGCGGCGCCCGTCGTGGCTTGTCGCGCCCGCGCGGCGGGAGCCGCACATCAGCACGGCCCCGCGCCCCCAAACGGCTACGGCTTCGCCTCGCCGTCCGCCTCCGGCGTCTCGACCTCCGACGTCTCCGACACCTCCGCCGCCACCGCCGTCGACGTCTCCGCCGACTCCGCCAGGACCTCGTCCGCGACCAGTTCCGCAGCCTGCTTGGCCTCCGTCAGGAGGACCGTCTCCTGCGGGGCCTGGTCAGCGAAGTTCTCCGGGTGGTGGCAGGCGACCCGCTGGCCCGGGATCAGCTCCAGCAGCGGGGGCTCCGTCGTGCGGCAGAGCTCCGTCGCCTTCCAGCAGCGGGTGTGGAACCGGCAGCCGCTGGGGGGCGAGATCGGGGACGGGACGTCACCGCGCAGGAGGATGCGTTCGCTCTTGGCGCCCCGGCGCTTCGGGTCCGGGATGGGGACGGCCGAGAGCAGCGCCTTGGTGTAGGGGTGCATCGGCGACTTGTAGAGCTTGTCCCGGTCCGCCAGCTCGACGATCTTGCCGAGGTACATCACCGCGATGCGGTCGGAGACGTGCCGGACGACCGAGAGGTCGTGGGCGATGATGACGTACGTCAGGCCCAGCTCGCTCTGGAGGTCGTCCAGCAGGTTCACCACCTGCGCCTGGATCGAGACGTCCAGCGCGGAGACCGGCTCGTCGGCCACGACCAGCTTGGGGTTGAGCGCCAACGCCCGCGCGATGCCGATGCGTTGCCGCTGCCCGCCGGAGAATTCGTGCGGATACCGGTTGTAGTGCTCGGGGTTGAGCCCCACGACCGACAACAGCCGCTGCACCTCGGCCTTGACGCCGCCCTCGGGGGTCACGCCCTGGAGCTTGAAGGGCGCGCTGACGATCGTCCCGATGGTGTGCCGGGGGTTCAGCGACGAGTACGGGTCCTGGAAGATCATCTGGACGTCGCGGCGCAGCGGACGCATGCCCGCGACGCCGAGGTGCGTGATGTCCTTGCCCTGGAACTCGACGCTGCCGCCGGTCGGTTCGAGGAGCCGCGTGATGAGCCGGCCCATCGTCGACTTGCCGCATCCGGACTCGCCGACGACGCCCAGCGTCTCGCCCTTGCGGACCTCGAAGTCGATGCCGTCGACGGCGCGCACGGCACCTGACTGGCGCTGGAAGAGGCCCTTGCGGATGGGGAAGTGCTTCTGGAGACCGGTGACCTTCAGCAGGACCTCGGGCGTCTCGTTCACAACATCACTCACAGCTTCGGCGCAATCTCTTCGGTCCAGATCCGCTCCCGCTGCTCCTGCCCGAGATGGCAGGCGGCCCAGTGTCCGCCGCCGACCTCGGTCAGCTCGGGCCGGACGGTGCGGGTGACGTTGTCCTTGGGGAGGTCCGCGTACGGGCAGCGGGGGTTGAAGGCGCAGCCGGACGGGATGTTGATCAGGGACGGCGGCGCGCCCTTGATCGGGATCAGGCGGTCCGTCTCGTCGCGGTCGAGCCGCGGCATCGAACCGAGCAGACCCCAGGTGTAGGGGTGGCGGGGTGCGGCGAACACGTCCTCGGCGGGCCCGCGTTCGACGCACCGGCCGCCGTACATGACGAGCAGGTCGTCGGCCATCTCGGCGACCACCCCGAGGTCGTGCGTGATCATGATGACCGCGGAGCCGAACTCCTTCTGGAGGTCACGGATCAGGTCGAGGATCTGCGCCTGGACGGTCACGTCGAGCGCGGTCGTCGGCTCGTCGGCGATCAGCAGCTCGGGGTTGTTGACCAGCGCCATGGCGATCATCGCGCGCTGGCGCATACCGCCGGAGAACTCGTGCGGGTAGCCGTCGACGCGCTTGTCGGGCTCGGGGATGCCGACCCGGTCGAGCATCTCGACGGCGCGCTTGCGGGCCTCCTTCTTGGTGACCTCGTGGTGGACCCGGTACGCCTCGACGATCTGCTGCCCGACCGTGTAGTACGGGTGCATCGCGGAGAGCGGGTCCTGGAAGATCATCGCCATCTTCCGGCCGCGCAGCCGCCGCACCTCGTCGGTGGGGGCGGCGATCAGCTCCTGGCCGTCGAGCCAGACCTCGCCGCTGACGCGGGCGTTCTTCGCGGAGCGGTGCAGGCCCATGAGGCCGAGCGAGGTGACGGACTTGCCGGAGCCGGACTCGCCGACGATGCCGAGGGTGCGGCCGCGCCGGACGTCGAAGCTGACGCCGTCGACGGACTTGACGAGGCCGTCGTCCGTGTTGAAGTGGATCTTCAGGTCACGGACGGAGAGGAAGGCGTCGTCCGGGGCGTCCACGACCGGCTCTCCCGGGGCCGCTTTGTCGAGCTTGCTCACGAATACCTCACCCGGGGGTCGATGGCTGCGTACACCAGGTCGACGACGAGGTTGCAGAAGACGATGAAGAACGCGGCGACCAGCGTCACGCCCATCACGATCGGCAGGTCGTTGTCGCGGATCGACTGCACCGAGTAGGCGCCGATGCCCTGGAGGGAGAAGACGGTCTCGGTGAGGACGGCGGTGCCGACGAGGGTGCCGAAGTCCATGCCGAAGATGGTGACGATCGGGGTGAGCGCGGCGCGCAGGCCGTGCTTGGTGACGACCGTGCTCTCCTTGAGGCCCTTGGCGCGGGCGGTGCGGATGTAGTCCTCGCCCATGGTCTCCAGCATGCCCGCCCGGGTGAGCCGGGCGTAGAGCGCGGAGAACAGGAAGGCGAGGCTGATCCAGGGCAGCAGCAGGTGCCACGCCCATTCCGCCGGGTTCTCGGTGAACGGGATGTACTCGATGGAGTCCCAGATGGGGACTTCGTACACGAACACCGCGCTCAGGATCTGACCGGTGAAGAAGATCGGGAGGGAGACGCCGGCGAGCGCGATGAACATGGAGACGCGGTCGACGGGGCTGCCCTTGCGCAGGGCGGAGACGACACCCGTGGTGACACCGAAGATCAGCCAGATCACCGCGGCGCCGATGGCGAGCGAGAAGGAGACCGGGATGCGCTCGGTGAGCTGGGGCCAGACCTCGACGTGGCTCTTGAAGGAGTAGCCGAAGCAGGGGGCACCGCAGTGGGTGGCGTCCGGGCCGAACTTGTAGTCGGCGCCGACGAACAGGGCCTTGATGAAGTGCCAGTACTGGGTGTAGATGGGCTGGTCGAAGCCCAGGTTCTTCTTGATCGCGGCGACGGACTCCGGGTTGGCGTCCTTGCCGACGTACTGGGTGGCAAGCTGGTCGGCCGTCTGGCCGCCGAGCCGCGGGACCAAGAAGAAGATCGCGAAGGTGACTGCGCTGACCACCAGCAGCAGTACCAGGGCGCCGAATACGCGCCGGATGATGTACGCAGCCACAGCTGTCCGGCTCCGGGTGACCGGGGCGGATCGTCTCCGCCCCGGTCACCCGGAGCCTTCACCTGCCTTTCGAGAAGATTCCAGCCTGCTCTGCTACTTGGACGAGCTCATCAGCAGGTAGTCGTACATACCCAGGTACGCCTCGGTGACCGTGACGTTCGTCGCGGACGCCGGACGGAAGAGCAGGTTCTTGCGGTAGAGGGTCGGGACGACCGTGGCGGTGTCCATGACCATCTTGTCGATGTCGCCCCACGCCTTGGTGCGGGCGGCGGTGTCGGTGTTGGCGATCGCGGCGGACAGGGCCGCGTTGATCTTCGGGTCGTTCAGCTCCATCAGGTTGTTGCCGCCCGAGGGCTTGATGGCGGAGCCGTTGACGATCTGGTCGAGGAAGCCGAAGCCGGTCGGCCAGTCGGCGCCCCACGCCATGGAGAGCATGCCCAGCTTCTGCTGGTGGACGTAGGACGGGACGCCCGCGAAGTTCGAGAAGTACTTGCCGGCCGGGAACTGCCGGATCTCGACGTTGATGCCGTACTTCTTCAGCGACGCCTGGACGGCGGTGGCCTGCGCGATCTCGGCGGGCCGGTCGGAGCGGGCCGTCAGGATCGTGCTGAAGCCGTTCGGCTTGCCGCAGGCGGTCAGGAACTCCTTGACCTTGGCCGCGTCGCCCTTGCTGCCGGGCGTGGCGTAGGTGTCGAACTTGGTGTAGCCGTTGACCGACGGCGGCAGCAGCGTGGTGGCGATGTCACCCTTCGGGGACCCGCCGGCCGCGTCGAGGATGGACTGCTTGTCGACGGCGTACTGCACGGCCTTGCGGCAGTTGATGTTGTTGAACGGCTCGACGTTCTGGTTCAGCGCGATGTACTGCGTGGCGCCGGCGTACGAGCTGTCCGTCTGGTTGGCGTACTTGCCCTTGAGGACCTTCGGCTGGGTCGCGGCCTGGACGCCGGTGCCGGCCGCGTCGACGGTGACCTTGTCGGAGAGCAGGTCGTTGTCGATCGTGACCGCGTTCACCTTGAACTTGATCGTGATCTTGTCCGGCAGGGCCTTGCGGATCGGGTCCGTCTTGGCGTCCCACTGCGGGTTGCGCACGAGGGTGGCGCTGCGGCCCTCCTCGTAGGACTGGAACTGGTAGGGGCCCGAGGAGACCATGTGCTGGACGTACTTGGCGCCGTCGTCCTTCGCGGCCGGCACGGGGGCCGTCTGCGAGAAGGTCGCCAGGTAGTCGAAGTCCGCGAACGGCTGCTTCAGCTTGAAGACGATCGTCTGCGCGTCCGGGGTCTCGATGGACGCGAGCCCGTTGGGGTTCTTGTCCTTGTACGGGCCCTGGTACTTGTCGCCGCCGACCAGGTACGACTTGAAGTACGTCGGGCCGTTGGACAGCACCTCGGGCGCGAAGTTGGAGCGCTCGACGGCGTACTTGACGTCCTTGGACGTGACCGGGGTCCCGTCCTGGAACTTGACGCCCGTGCGCAGCTTGTACGTCCACGTCTTGGCGCCGTCGCTCGGCACGCCCAGCGACTCGGCCAGGTCGGGGACGACGGTCAGGCCGTCCTTGCCGGCGGCCGGCTTGAACGTGGTGAGCGTACGGCCGTACAGGCGGGAGAAGTTCTGCACCCAGCCGTAGTACGTGTTGCCGGGGTCGAGGGAGTCCGCCACGTCGGAGTGCTCGAAGCTGAGGGTGCCCCCCTTCTTGTTCGAGACGTTGACGATGGAGGTCAGCGCCTCGTCCTTCTTGCCCTTGGCCGAGCCACTGCCACTGTCGCTGTCGCCGCCGCAGGCGCTAGCGCCCAGCGTGATCGCCAGGACCGACGCGATCGCGGCGGTCACCTTTCTCGTCTTCACCGAGGAAAGCCCCCTCTGTCGTAGTGGATCACTTGCTGCGAGGGTCGAGTGCGTCGCGCAGCCCGTCACCCAGCAGGTTGAACGCCAGGACCGTGATGAAGATCGCCAGTCCGGGCACGAACATGTACTGCGGATCCGCGGTGTAGAGATCCACTGCGTTGCTGAGCATCCCGCCCCAGGAAGCCTGCGGCGGAGCGATGCCGACCCCGAGGAAGCTCAGGCTGGCCTCGAAGAGGATGTTCGTCGGGATGATCAGCGTCGAGTAGACGAGGATCGGCGCGACGAGGTTCGGGAGGAGTTCCCGGAACAGGACGTACGGGCCGCGTGCGCCCATGCTGTGCGCGGCCTCGACGAACTCCCGCTTGCGCAGGGTCATCGTCTGGGCGCGCACGATGCGGCCGATGTACGGCCAGCTGAAGAAGCCGATCACGAAGATCAGCACGCAGATCCGCAGCGGGAGCCCGTTCAGGCCGAAGAAGCCGTCCTGCACGGAGGCGGAGATGGCGATGGCGAAGAGCAGCAGCGGGAAGGCGAGGAAGGTGTCCATCAGCCGGCTGATGATCGAGTCGACCCAGCCGCCGTAGTAGCCGGCGACGACGCCGAGGACGGTGCCGATGACCACGGACAGGAGGGTCGCGCCGCCCGCGACGAGCAGGGAGACCCAGGAGCCGTCGATGATGCGGGCGAGCATGTCGCGGCCGTACTGCGGGTCGACGCCGAGCGGGTGGTCCCAGCTCATGCCGCCCCAGCCGCCGATCGGGGCCTGCATCGCCGGGTCGATGAGGTCCTGGTTGAACTCGTTGGGGTCGAGGCCGAAGATCGCCTCGATGGGCTTGGCGAGCACCGCCATGAGGACGAGCAGCACCACGACGATGCCGCCGGCCACGGCCAGCTTGTCGCGTTTGAACCGGGTCCAGGCGATCTGGGTGAGTGAACGCCCCTCGATCTGACTCTGTTTGGCTCCGGCGAGCACGGCCTCCGGCTGTGCTCCGGCCTCCGACCCGGTGGTCTCGATCGGTGCGGTCACAGTGCACTGACCCTTCCCGCCGGTGGTGACCGGCCTTACTCGCGTCTTATGGGAGGCGAGTCTTCAACGCGCTCGCGATCACGCGCCAGGTCTGGCGGCGAAAGTATGCACAACCGTGATGCCGACTGCGGGATTCCGTTATCCGAACAGCAGGTAACGGCCGCCGGACGAGGGCAAGTTGACCAAAAGGTGCAGGTCGCCGCGATAGGGTTCAGCGCTACGCGCGGAGATGAACAGGGGGCGGTGTAACGACCACGTTTCCTGAGATGACGGAGCGTCAGGAGGTACTGGTGAGTAGGCGGTGGTCGTAGGCCGTGATCTCAGCCGGCCTCAGTACGCGCCCGGCGTCGCCGGATAGCCGTAGCCGGCCGCCGGGGACTGCTGCCGCACCGGGGGCTGCTGCTGCGCCGGGGCGTGCGCCTCGCGGTCGTAGAACGGGCGGGCGTTGGCCCGCATCCACATCACGACCGGGTCGTACTCGTCGGTCATCGCGACCGTCGACACGGACAGGCCGTCCGGGACGGCGCCGATGGACTGCTGCATCATCGCCCGCACCGCGTCCACGGACTGCGGGGACGCGTCGTAGACGTCCAGGCCGATCGACAGGTACGGCTGGCCGAGGGCCGGCTGGACCCACGCGCGGCGCAGCGAGCGGATCGCCGGGGTGCGGTGGGCGTTCTGGCCGAGCAGGGCGTAGAAGTGCGGGATCTCCACCGCCGGGTCCGAGAGCCGGAGCGGGCCGGGGGGCTGGCGGTCCAGGCCCGTCGCGATCCGGCGCAGGTCCGCCCACGGGACGCCGACGCCGCCGCCCGGCGCGTGCGGGTTCAGCCACAGGCCGTGCCGGTCCGGGTACAGCGTGCGGGCCGCGTCGAGGCCGTCGACCACCTCGTACGAGCGGTTCCAGCCGCTCGCGGAGAGCTCCTGGGCGGAGGTGACGGCGGGCGCGTAGGCGTGGCCGTCGACCTCCATCGAGCCGTACTGGGCGTCCGGGGAGCCGGCCTGGCCGTGCCACAGCAGCATCCAGACCTGGCCGGTGGCGGGGGTGGAGAGGGCGCGCAGAAGTGCCTCGTAGGCGTCGTAGCGGCCAGGCGTGACCTGCCGCAGCATGTGCTCGACCTCGCCGGTCGCAGCGGTGCCGCTCACGCTCACGCCCACGTCTCTACCGCCCCTTCGTGAGTTGCCCCGTGTGTGCCGTTGCCCTGCGTCGTGGTCAAGCTTAAGCGCCTACGGGGGGTTCGCCGGTTGGGTGTTCGGCGGGTGCGGGGTGCCGGTCACCTGCCGTGGGTGTGGAAGGGCCGCACATTCGCCTTCATCCACACCCCCACCGGGTCCTCCGCCACGTCCAGGAGGATCAGGTTCACCTGCCAGGGGATCGGGACGCGGCCGAGCGCCCGGCCCAGGGCGTCCAGCGGGCGTTCCCTCACGTCGCCCTCCCACTGGCTGAGTTCGACGCCCACGAACAGCACCGGGGCCGAGGTCTCGATCGCCGCGAGGCAGCGGCGGGCGGTGAGGACGACGCCCGTCGCCTCGAACTCCTTGGACGCCTCGGCGAGGAAGTCCACGGGGTCGTCCTGCCAGTCCGGTTCGAAGAGGCGGACGCGGGCGCCGGAGGCGGTGCCGTCGAGGGGGGTGCGGCCGGCCCGGCAGAGGTCGGCGACGGCCGGGGGCGGGAGGGGGACGCCGACGACGCCGTCGGGGTTGAGGGCGATGCCGACCTGGGGCGGGAGGCCCCGCGCGAACTCGACCGCCGGGGCGATCGTGTACGACATGTGGGCGCCGGCGACCTGGCGGAACTGTTCCTCCGAGGTGAACACGGGGACGTGGACCTGGCCGGCGATGTCGATCGTGGGGAGGTCCAGCGGGCCGGTGCGGGGGCCGCCGCCGTTGGGGAGGGGGATCCAGACGAAGCTGCGGGCCAGGACCTCGATTATTCGGCCGCCCGCCGAGGGGACGCCCAGGGAGGCGGACAGCACCTCCTCCAGTTCGTTGCCCGGCCAGCCGCCGTGGGGATAGGGGTGTGCGGGGGCCGGGAAGTCGGTCGGGAGGTCCGCCGGGAAGTCCATCTCTGTCTACCGCCTGCTGGGAACCGCTGTTGGAGAGGAGAGTTTAAGGGGGCGCGGGCCGGCCCGGTGGTCAGCCGGTGAACGCGATCCTGCGCAGCACGTCCACCGCCTGGCGGTCCATGAGCACCGCCGCCCCGCAGCCGTCCGGCAGGTTGCCCTTCTCCACCGAGCGGATCAGGCGGGACGCCGCGTGCCGGTGGCGCAGGAACGCGTACTTCGACACACCCCTCCCCCGCTCGCGCTGGCCCTGGAGCGCCGTGTCCGGGGTGACGTCCAGCAGCAGCAGGTGGAGCGTGCCGCCCCGGCGGCGGGCCGCGCGGGCGAGCCAGGAGCGGACCCAGGACTGGGTGCCGCAGTCGTGGACGACGACGCCCTCGCCGGAGCGCAGCGCCCGCCACAGGCCCGCGTAGTGGGCGACGCGGACGAGGGGGCGGTAGACGGCGTACGGGAGGTACGCCGGCGTCCGCTCGTCCCAGCGGTCGCGGGTGTCCTGGGAGTCGACGCGGGTGCCGTGGACGGCGCGGCGCATCAGCGTGGACTTGCCGCTGCCGGGCAGGCCCGTGACGACGACGAGGTCGCGGGGGCCGAAGAGGAGGGCGTGGGGGCTGTGGCCCGCGCGGTCGCGCAGGTCGCGGACGACCGGTGCGGGGCGGTCGGCGCACGACTCCCTGGCCGGGGCGCCGGGCTGTGCGGGCAGGGTGAGCGCCGAGGTCGTCGCGTACGCCGTGGTCCTGTTCACCGTGATCGTCCTCCCCTTGGGGCCACACCTTTCAGGTACGGGTCTCCCCATAGACAGTAAAGAGAAGGTAATGGAATCTGTCTCCCGATTTCATGCGCGTACGGGTACAGGCCGGTTACAGATGCGGCCTGCCGCGGGGTGGGGTTCACGTGCGATGATGGCCGCGCCAACTGCATACCGGCCGTTTGAATCCGCGCGGGAGAGTCCTCAGCAGCCGTTTCGCTGGGGCGCCGAAGGAGCAAGTCCCTCCCTTGAATCTCTCAGGCACCGTTACCGCGCGGGCGAGGCACATCTGAAAAGCGGGCCGCCTGCGGTGGCCCCACCCAAGGTGCAAGCCGTGTTCCCCGTCCGGGTCATGGCGAACCTCTCAGGTTCCGATGACAGATGGGGAGGATCTTCCCGTTCCGTACGGGGAGCCCTTTCCTCGCCCGTCACTCCTGGGAGACGACCGTCCGATGACCAGCAGTTCCCCGCGCCGTACGGCGCTCGACGCCCTGCACCGCTCACTCGGCGCGACGATGACCGACTTCGCCGGCTGGGACATGCCGCTGCGCTACGGCTCCGAGCGGGACGAGCACACCGCGGTCCGCACGAAGGCCGGCCTGTTCGACCTCTCGCACATGGGTGAGATCACCGTCACCGGCCCGCAGGCCGCCGCGCTGCTGAATCACGCGCTGGTCGGCGACCTCGCGGCCGTCGGCGTGGGCCGGGCCCGCTACACGATGATCTGCCGGGCCGACGGCGGCATCCTGGACGACCTGATCGTCTACCGGCTCGCCGAGACCGAGTTCATGGTCGTCGCCAACGCCTCGAACGCGCAGGTCGTGCTGGACGCGCTGACCGAGCGGGCCGCCGGGTTCGACGCCCTCGTGCGCGACGACCGGGACGCGTACGCGCTGATCGCCGTCCAGGGGCCGGAGGCGGCCGGGATCGTCGGCGCGCTGACGGACGCCGACCTCAAGGGGCTCAAGTACTACGCCGGGCTGCCGGGGACCGTCGCCGGGGTGCGGGCGCTGATCGCGCGCACCGGGTACACGGGCGAGGACGGGTTCGAGCTGTTCGTGGCGCCGTCGGACGCCGTGGCGCTGTGGGAGGCGCTGTCCGCCGAGGGCGCGGACGCGGGCCTCGTGCCCTGCGGGCTCTCCTGCCGGGACACGCTGCGTCTGGAGGCGGGCATGCCGCTGTACGGGCACGAGCTGTCGACGGACCTGACGCCCTTCGACGCCGGGCTCGGGCGGGTCGTGAAGTTCGCCAAGGAGGGCGACTTCGTGGGGCGCGCGGCGCTGGCCGAGGCCGCCGAGCTGGCCGCACAGCAGCCGCCGCGGGTGCTGGTCGGGCTGGTCGCCGAGGGGCGGCGGGTGCCGCGCGCCGGGTACGCGGTCGTCGCGGACGGCGCGGTGATCGGCGAGGTGACGTCCGGGGCGCCCTCCCCCACGCTGGGCAAGCCGATCGCGATGGCGTACGTCGACGCGGCGCACTCCGCGCCGGGGACGGCCGGGGTCGGGGTGGACATCCGGGGCAGCCACGAGCCGTACGAGGTCGTGGCTCTGCCGTTCTACCAGCGCCAGAAGTGACCCTTCCGTAGCTCTCTATTCATCAGCACTCCCCCGCGTACAGGAGAATTCAGGCCATGAGCAACCCCCAGAACCTGCGCTACAGCAAGGAACACGAGTGGATCTCGGCCGCCGAGGACGGCGTCTCGACGGTCGGGATCACCGAGCACGCGGCGAACGCCCTCGGCGACGTCGTCTTCGTCCAGCTTCCGGCGGTCGGTGACGCCGTGACCGCGGGCGAGTCCTGCGGCGAGCTGGAGTCGACGAAGTCGGTGAGCGAGCTGTACGCGCCGGTCTCCGGTGAGATCACCGCCGTCAACCCGGACGTCGTCGAGGACCCGTCGCTGGTCAACTCCGAGCCGTTCGAGGGCGGTTGGCTGTTCAAGGTGCGGGTCGCCGGTGAGCCGGGCGAGCTGCTGTCCGCCGATGAGTACACCGCTTACACCGCCGGCTGAGGAGTCGTCCCCATGTCTGTCCTGAACACGTCCCTGCACGAGCTGGACCCCGAGGTCGCCGCCGCCGTCGACGCGGAGCTGAACCGGCAGCAGTCGACGCTGGAGATGATCGCGTCGGAGAACTTCGCTCCGCTCGCGGTCATGGAGGCGCAGGGGTCCGTTCTCACGAACAAGTACGCCGAGGGGTATCCGGGGCGCCGGTACTACGGCGGGTGTGAGCACGTCGACGTCGCCGAGCAGATCGCCATCGACCGGGTCAAGGAGCTGTTCGGCGCGGAGTACGCGAACGTCCAGCCGCACTCGGGGGCGTCCGCGAACCAGGCCGCGCTGTTCGCGCTGGCGCAGCCCGGGGACACGATCCTGGGGCTCGACCTCGCGCACGGGGGGCACCTCACGCACGGGATGCGGCTGAACTTCTCCGGCAAACAGTTCAATGTCGTCGCCTACCACGTGTCCCCCGAGACCGGTCTGGTGGACATGGCCGAGCTGGAGCGGCTGGCCATCGAGCACCGGCCGAAGGTGATCATCGCCGGGTGGTCCGCGTACCCGCGTGAGCTGGACTTCGCGGCGTTCCGGCGGATCGCCGACGAGGTCGGGGCGTACCTGTGGGTCGACATGGCGCACTTCGCCGGGCTCGTCGCGGCGGGGCTGCACGCGAACCCCGTGCCGTACGCGGACGTCGTCACGTCCACGACGCACAAGACGCTCGGCGGGCCCCGGGGCGGGATCATCCTCGCGAAGCAGGCGTTCGCGAAGAAGCTCAACTCCTCCGTCTTCCCCGGGTTCCAGGGGGGTCCGCTGGAGCACGTCATCGCCGCGAAGGCCGTGTCCTTCAAGGTGGCCGCGTCCGAGGAGTTCCGCGAGCGGCAGCGCCGGACGCTGGAGGGCGCCCGCATCCTCGCCGAGCGCCTGACCGCTCCGGACGCCCGTGAGGCGGGCGTCAACGTCCTCTCCGGCGGGACGGACGTCCACCTCATCCTCGTCGACCTCCGCGAGTCCGCGCTCGACGGGCAGCAGGCCGAGGACCGGCTCCACGAGGTCGGCATCACCGTCAACCGCAACGCCGTCCCCGACGACCCGCGTCCCCCGATGGTCACCTCCGGCCTCCGCATCGGCACTCCCGCGCTCGCCACGCGCGGCTTCGACGCGTCGGACTTCGCCGAGGTCGCCGACGTCATCGCTGAGGCCCTGAAGCCGTCCTACGACGCGGAGTCCCTGCGCATCCGCGTCAAGGCCCTGGCCGACCGGCATCCGCTGTACCCCGGCCTGAACAAGTAGAACGGCTCACCGGGGCGTTCGGGGTCTGCCGGGCGGGGTGGGGCTGGGCTTGGCGCGGCCCCACGGTCCGGCGTTGCGCCGGACCGCGTTCGGCGGCGGAGCCGGGCGGGCGGGGTTACGGTTCGGCGGTGAGCCGGGCTGCGGGGCCGTCGGTTCGGTTCCCGGCCGGGCCGGGCAGGCGCTTCGGCGCTGCGCCCCGGGCGGGCGGAACTGCGGCCCGGCTCCCGACCTCACTGGGCACGCGGCTCCGCGTTCCGCCAGGCTACGGGGTCGGCCCGGTTCCCGGCCGGGCCGGGCAGGCGCTTCGGCGCTGCGCCGGGCGGCAGGGCGTCGGCTTGGTTCCGGGGCGGCGGCTCGGGGCTGGGCGACGGGTTCGGCTCGGTTCCCAGCAGGGCCGAGCAGACGCTTCGGCGCTGCGCCCCGGGCGGGCGGAACTGCGGCCCGGCTCCCGACCTCACTGGGCACACGGCTCCGCGTTCCGCCAGGCTACGGGGCCGGCCCGGTTCCCGGCCGGGCCGGGCAGGCGCTTCGGCGCTGTGCCCCGGGCGGCAGGGCGTCGGCTTGGTTCCGGGGCGGCGGCTCGGGGCTGGGCGACGGGTTCGGTTACAGGGTGGCTGTTCCGCGAGCCGGGCCGGCGGCACCCGGCCGGACGGCCCGGACCCGGTTGTCGCCTTGCCGGCCCGGCCCGGAGCGGATCTTGTCCTCCGGCCCGGGGCTCGGCGCCGTCGGCCGTTCCCCGGCACCGGTGCCGGCCCCGGCAAGCGGTCCTCTTGCTCGGGGGCGCGGTTCCGTGGTCCGGTCTGTGGGCTGGGTGGCGGTCCGGCCGGCCGGGGCTTGCGCTCGGGGCGGTGGGGCGTTCCGGGTCGGTTCCGGGCCGGGGGTGGGGGTCTGTCCGCGCGGGCTCTTGGGCTGGGGCGGGGCTTCGTCCAGTTCGGTCCGGCGTCGGCGTCGGCCGGTCGTGCCTGGGCGGCGTGGGGAGCCGGCTTCTCGGGGCCGGGTGAGGGGTGGGGGCTGTGGGGCTTTTATGCTGGGTGCGGGGTGGTTTCGTATCTTCCGTCCTGGTCCGGGGGCTGGTTCGCCGGCCAGTTGCTCGGATCGCTTCATGTCCGTACCCGGTGCCGCTCGCGTGCCGGGTTGAGCAGGTTGTTTCCCGGTGGGGCGCTCGATGGCGCGTGCCTCGCCCTTTCTGGTTGGAGTTCCCGTGGCCATCTCTGTGTTCGACCTCTTCTCGGTCGGCATCGGACCTTCGAGTTCCCACACGGTGGGCCCGATGCGGGCGGCGCGGATGTTCGCGCGGCGGCTGCGGAGCGAGGGACTGCTGGACTCGGTGACGGCGGTGCGGACGGAGCTGTACGGGTCGCTGGGGGCGACCGGTCACGGGCACGGGACGCCGAAGGCCGTCCTGCTGGGCCTGGAGGGCAACTCGCCGCGGACGGTGGACGTCGAGGGCGCGGACGACCGGGTCGAGGCGATCAAGTCGTCCGGTTCGCTGCGGCTGCTGGGCGAGCGGGAGATCGCGTTCTCGTTCGACGACGACCTGATCCTGCACCGGCGCAAGGCGCTTCCGTACCACGCGAACGGCATGACGATCTGGGCGTACGACGCCGGGGGCGCCGAGGTGCTGTGCCGGACGTACTACTCGGTGGGCGGCGGTTTCGTCGTCGACGAGGAGGCGGTCGGCGCGGACCGCATCAAGCTGGACGACACGGCCCTCAAGTACCCCTTCCGCACCGGTGACGAACTCCTGCGCCTCACCAAGGAGACGGGGCTGTCGATCTCCGCGCTGATGCTGGAGAACGAGCGCGCCTGGCGCACGGAGGACGAGATCCGCGCCGGGCTCCTGGACATCTGGCACGTCATGCGGGCGTGCGTGTCGCGGGGCATGTCCCGTGAGGGAATCCTCCCCGGGGGCCTGCGAGTTCGCCGACGTGCTGCCGTGACGGCCCGTCAACTCCGGGCGGAGGGCGATCCGTTGGCCCGCTCGATGGAGTGGATCACGCTGTACGCGATGGCGGTGAACGAGGAGAACGCGGCGGGCGGGCGCGTGGTGACGGCCCCCACGAACGGCGCCGCCGGCATCATCCCGGCCGTCCTGCACTACTACATCAACTTCGTGCCCGGCGCCGACGAGGACGGCGTCGTCCGCTTCCTGCTCGCCGCCGGCGCCATCGGGATGCTGTTCAAGGAGAACGCGTCCATCTCCGGCGCCGAGGTCGGCTGCCAGGGCGAGGTCGGCTCCGCCTGTTCCATGGCCGCCGGCGCCCTCGCCGAAGTCCTAGGCGGCTCCCCTGAGCAGGTCGAGAACGCCGCCGAGATCGGCATGGAACACAACCTCGGCCTCACCTGCGACCCCGTCGGCGGGCTCGTCCAGATCCCCTGCATCGAACGCAACGGCATGGCCGCCGTCAAGGCCGTCACCGCCGCCCGCATGGCCATGCGCGGCGACGGCTCCCACAAGGTGTCCCTCGACAAGGTCATCAAGACCATGAAGGAGACGGGGGCCGACATGAGCGTCAAGTACAAGGAGACGGCGCGCGGCGGGCTGGCGGTCAACATCATCGAGTGCTGAGCCGGCGGCGCGGCGAAGCTCCGGTTCGGCACCGGCCGGAGCTTCGTCACACCGTCGTGGGCGGGTTGGTCACGGTGTCCGGGGGAGGTCCGTGCCGAAGTAGCGGTCTCCGAAGTCGCCGATGCCCGGCAGCATGTAGGCGTTCTCGTTGAGCCGTTCCTCGATGGCGGAGGTCACGATGCGTACGCCGGGGTGGCGTTCGCGGACGGCGGTGATGCCTTCGGGGCAGGTGATGAAGGTGACGAAGACGATGTTCTGTTCCGGCACGCCCAGTTCGAGCAGGGTGCCGATGGCGGCCAGTGCGGTGCCGCCGGTGGCGAGCATGGGGTCGAGGAGGAGGACCTGGCGGGTGGCGATGTCCTCGGGGAAGGCCGTGTAGTAGAGGCTCGGCAGCTTGGTCGTCCTGTCGCGCTGGATGAGGATCTTGCCGATCCTGATGCCGGGGACGACGGCGCGCAGTTCGGCCTCCATGCTCTCCCCGGCGCGCACGATCGGCACGCCGACCAGTTTGTCGGCGAAGCGCAGGCCCCGGTAGGTGCGGCCGACGGGGGTGGTGACGTCGTGCGGTTCGAACGGCAGGAGGTTCAGGGCCGCCTCGGTCAGCATGCGGATGATCCGGCCGGTGTAGAAGACGAAGTCCTCGCGGCGGGCGTCGCGGTCCCGGACGATGGTGTGCAGGGCGCGCAACTGGTCGGTCTGCGGGAGGAGGTGGACCGCTTCGTCGAGACGGTGCGCGACCGCGGTCCCGGGCTGGGTGGTCAGGGTGGTCATCGAAGGCTCCTCGATGAGGGCGAGTCGTGAGGGCGGGTCGTGGAAGTGGGCGTGGGGCGTCAGTCGGCCGGGGGCTCGTCGAAGGTGGGGGGAAGTTCCGGCGTGGCGGTGAACTGACCCGCGGCGACGCGGTACACGGACCTGCCGCCCGAACGGAGCCACAGTTCGCGCATCACGTAGACGAGCTTGGCGTTGTGCTCCTCGTCCTCCTCGACGGCGCGGGCGATGTGCCAGTCCCACTCGCGGGCCCAGCGCGGGTCGTCCACGTCGTCCAGGGCGGTCGAGAAGAGGTCGTCGATCGCCGCCAGCTTGGCGGGCGTCACGAAGTGGGCCCGGGAGAACAGCACGCCGAGGGCGCCGGTCCAGTAGCACGCGACGGCTCGCCCGCGTTCCTCGGCGGGCAGGGCGTCCGCGATGTGCCGCATGGCGTGCAGGGCGGTGAGCAGGTGGAGCAGGATGAAGTCGCCGGGTTCGGTCAGGTAGAGGACGGTGACGGCGTAGCCGAGCTGGTCCCAGCTGGCCTCGGGGTCCTGCGCGTCGACCCAGGACGGCGTCTCGTACATCCGCGGGTGGCCCTCGCCGAGCATGCGGGCGATGCGGTACTGGAGTCCGGAGCGCAGCAGTTCCGGGTGGATGCCGTCGGTCGTGCCGTCGTACAGGCTCTCGATCGCGGCGCCGGTGCCGGGCCGCTCCTGCCAGTGGCGCGCGATGCGCAGGAGCGAGTCGAGGGGGCTGTCGGTGTTCGGCGCCGTCGAGGGCCGGGCCCGCTCGGGGTGGCAGTCGACGTAGGCGAAGGCCAGGTAGGCAAGGCCCTCGAGGGTCATCCGGCGGTTGCCCGCGTCCAGGCCCCAGCCCAGGTGGATGGTCGCATGCTGGAGTGCCCCGGCCCATCCGGCGAGCAGGCGCGGGACGTAGGTCCGCAGCAGGGCCGGCATCCCCAGTTCCTTCTCCCGCCGGTCGAAGAAGGCGCTGTAGGCGGCGAAGTCGCGGCGCTTGCCGAGGAGTTCGAGCCAGTTGCCCTCGTCGACGACGAGCTGCGGGGCCCGCGCCGGCTCCACCCGGCAGCCGTACGGCGTCAGGGCGATGTAGTTGTCGTGGAAGGCCACGATCCGCCGGGGGTCCACACCGAGGCCGTCGAGGGCGACGACCGCGTGTTTGACGTGGTTGGTGAGGTGGCCGTTGAACTCGATGTGGTAGGTGGTGTCGTCGAGGAGATCGGTGACGGTGCGGTCGTCCGCCGGCAGGACACCGAGGATCTGCGTCACGGCCTGCGGGAAGGTGTCGGCGATGTGGGTCGGCGCCGCCGTCTCCAGCTGCGCCCGCTCGTGCACGCCGTAGGTGACCGCCACGGAGGCCATGCCGGCCGCCGCGGCCATCTTCAGGTCGTGGGTGGTGTCGCCGACCATGACGGCGTGCTCCGGCAGGGCGTCGTGCCGGCCGAGGATGAGCAGGCCCGACTCGGGGTGCGGCTTGGGGTGCGTGACGTCGTCGGCGCCGACCAGCGTGGTGATGTGGTCGCGCAGCCCCGCGGCGGTGAGCAGGGCGTCGGCGCTCGTGTGGAACTTGCTGGTGGCCACGGTCACCGTGATGCCCTGGCGGCGCAGTTCGGCAAGGCCCTCGGGGACGCCGGGGAAGACCAGGGAGCGGGCGCGGGGCAGGACGACGGTGCGGAACGCCTCCTGGTAGCGGGCCACGCCCTCGGTGACCGAGGGGTCCTCCCGCTCCACGCCCAGCAGGTTCGCGAACGCCTGCTGGAGCGGGAGGCCGATGGTGGCGCGGACGTCCGCGGGGTCGGGGGGCGTGAGGCCCATCGCCTCGAAGGCGGCGGTGAACGCGTCCACGATCGCCCGGGGCGAGTCGACGAGGGTGCCGTCGAGGTCGAACATCGCGACGCGGACGGGCGCGGTGCGCTGCCGGTCGGCCGGTGCCGCCGTGGGCGCGGGGGTCATCGTGGTCATCGTCGGGTTCTCCACCGTCGTCAAGTCGGTTGTCGTCAGGGTCCGTTCGGCCGGGGCGGCGCTCATCGGCCGTCCTCCCGCCGCAGCCGGGCGTGGGCCGCCGCGAGCCGGCCGCCGATCTCGGCGGTGTGGATGAGGACGGCCATGTTGGCGCGGGCGGAGCGGCCTTCGGTGGCCCGGTCCACCGCCCGCATGACGTACTTGGTGACGGCGCCGCCGCGCACCCCGTCCGCCTCCGCGCCGCGCAGGGCGTCGGCGATGGCCGCCTCGACGTCCTGGTCGTCGATGGCGTCCTCCGGCCGGGTCGGGCTGGTGATGAGGACGCCGCCGGGGTTGCCCAGCGCCCAGTGGGTGTCGACGGCGCGGGCGATGAGGGCCGGGTCGTCGAGGCGCTGGGGCGCGCGCAGTCCGCTGGAGCGGCAGTAGAAGGCGGGGAAGTCGTCCGACTCGTAGGCGATCACGGGGACGCAGTGGGTCTCCAGGAACTCCAGGGTCAGGCCGAGGTCGAGGATCTTCTTCGCGCCGGCGCAGACCACCGCGACCTTGGAGCGGGTGAACTGGATCAGGTCGGAGGAGACGTCCATGGTGGTCTCGGCGCCCCGGTGGACGCCGCCGATGCCGGCGGAGGAGAAGAAGGGGATGCCGGCGAGTTCCGCGGCGACCAGCGAGGAGGCGACGGTGGTGGCGCCGGCCTTGCCCGAGGCGAGGACGGCCGCGAGGTCCCGGCTGCTGACCTTCGGGATGCCGGGGGTACTGGCGAAGCGCTCGATGTCGCCGTCGGTCATCCCGATCAGGATGCGGCCGGCGTCGATGCCGATCGTGGCGGGCACGGCGCCGCCGGCCCGTACGGCGTCCTCCACCTTGCGGGCGGTGGCGGCGTTGTCGGGGTAGGGCAGGCCGTGGGTGATGACGTTCGACTCCAGGGCGACCACGGGGTCGCCGGCGGCGAGCGCGGTCGCCACCTCGTCGGTGAAGACCAGGGGCACCGAGGAGTGCCGGGGGGCGGGGATCGTCATGGGAGGGTCCTTACGGGAGAAGCGGGCGGCGGTCAGTAGTTGGGGGTCTTGCTCAGCAACTCCGGCCGGCCGACGATCTCCGGGAGGTAGACCCGCTCGTTCCACAGGTCCTGGGCGACGGGCTCGAGGGCGATGGAGACGACGCCCTCCTCGCAGCCGAAGGCGTTGCTCACGGCGGTGGTGACGGCGGCGACCAGCTCCCGCTCCTTCTCCTCGGTGATCGGCACCGGGAAGTGCTTGATGTTGATGTGCGGCACGGTGGCCTCCGGGATCTGGATGCGGACGGACAGGGTCGGCTCGGGGGACTCGGCGGCGGTCAGCCGGTCGGTGACGACCTTGGCGAGCTCGGCGACGTGCGGCTCGCGCAGGAGTTCGTAGTGGCCGGCCCGCAGGGGGTGGACGGCGGGCGGGTGGGCGGACCAGCCGTCCTCGCCCTCGATGAAGGAGTAGTTGTCGTCGGTGGCCTTGACCAGGGTCACGGGGGTGCGCAGCCGGCGTCCGCGCAGCTCGTGGAAGTCGTAGGTGAGGGAGTAGGTGCGCCGCACGATGTCGGTGACGGCGCGGACCAGGCCCTCGCCGAGGCCGGGGAAGTGCTCGGTGACGAAGGCGACGAAGCCGTCCTCGTCGCTGACGGTGTCCAGGCACCGGTCCAGGCGGGGGCCGGTGAGGGTGCCGGCGAACACGGAGAAGAGCAGGGCGAGGAAGGCGCGGTCGGTGAAGTCGGCGCGGCCGGTGGCGCCGGCGGCGTCCTCGGGCCGTAGCTGCGGCTGGCCGGGGGCCACCAGGAAGAGGTGTTCCACGCGCTCGCCCGCCTGCTCCAGCTGCCGGGCGGCCTCGAAGGCGACGCGGGCGCCGAAGGAGTATCCGCACAGCAGGTAGGGGCCGTGCGGCTGGATCTCCCGCAGGGCCGCGACGTCGGCGGCGGCCATGGCGGCGACGTCGTCGTAGGGGTGTTCGCCGGGGTTGATGCCGTGGGCCTGGATCCCGTAGACGGGCCGTTCGGTGCCCAGGGCCGCGGCCAGCGGGCGCAGGTTCATCGGGTAGCCGCCGAGGCCGGGCCAGCAGTACAGGGGGGTGCCCCGGCCCTCCGGCTGGAGCGGCACCAGGCGGGAGGCGGGCTGCGGTGCGGCGGCCTCCAGGCGGGCGGCGAGCTTCTCCACGGTGGGGGCCTCGAACAGGATCTGCAGCGGTATCCCGCCGCCGAAGTCCGCGTTGAGGCGGCTGACCAGGGCCACCGCGAGCAGCGAGTTGCCGCCCAGCTCGAAGAAGTCGTCGACGACGGAGACCTGGTCCCGTTTGAGCACCGCCTGCCAGATGTCACGGATGCGGCGTTCCAGCGGCCCCCGGGGGGCGACGAAGGCGCGCCCGCCGACCGCCAGTTGGCTCTCCTGGGTGGCTTGCAGGGCCTTGAGGTCGATCTTGCCGTTGGCGGTCTGGGGCAGCCGGTCCAGGACGACGATCCGGTTGGGCAGCATGTAGCGGGGCAGCAGGCCGGCCAGGTCCTCCTTGATCAGTTCGGCCGGACCCTGCATGTGGACCACGTCCTCCTTCATGTCCTCGCCGCGCCACTGGGCGTCGCTGACCCGCCCGCCGACGCAGAAGTAGGAGGGGCCGGACGGCAGTCCGCAGTCGGCGAGGATGCGGCCCAGCCGCTTGGCGGACGGCAGGTCGTTGCCGGACTTGGAGCTGTAGCCCGAGGACATGAAGCCCAGGTGGAGGTCGTTCATCTGGAGGCGCTGGAGCGCGCGGCCCAGGTCGAGGTAGTGCCGCCAGGAGTCGGGGGCGGTGGCGACCATGCTGACGCCGAAGTCGGAACGCTCGTAGACCCGCTGGTTGATGGCGATGACGTGCTTCTTGAGGATCACGTCGTCGCTCACCCGGGTGAGACCGGTACCGGTGTAGCGGTACTGGCCCGGCGGGAGGCCGTCGACCCGGTGGGAGTGCGTCTGGACGTAGAGGTCGAAGGCGTCGGCGTCACCGGTGGCGCCGGGCCCGGCCGCGCGCAGGTCGAAGCTGCCCAGGTAGTGGTCGTCCGGGGCGCAGTCGAGGCGGTCCTTGACGGCGGGCCGGTGGGCGGCGGCGGTAATGCGCAGGCCGTGGGCCGGCAGCACCTCCTCGAAGAGGCCGACCATGTGGCCCGCCTCGATCTCCAGCACCTCGCGGATGTTGTTGCGGTAGACGGGTTCGATGGCGCCGTGCTTGCCGAGGAAGTGCAGCCGCGTGTGGCCGTCCGGGACCCGGGAATCGGCGTCGATGAGGACGAGCCGGTGGTGGAGCGGGTGGTAGTAGTGCAGGCCGGCCGGGATGTCGTTGCCCGCGCCGACCTCGACGTAGAGCTGCGTGGCGTACAGGGAGCCGGGTGAGGCGTAGGCGTACTTGGGCAGCAGCCGCTGGTCGCTGAGGTGGCTGCCGAAGTTCCGCAGGATGCGGCCGAGTTCGTCGCGGCCGATCAGGTCCGAGGTGCGGGCGGGCGGTTGTGGGCGGGTGCGCGGGCCGAGCAGCCGCAGGATGTCCTCCTGGCTGACCGCGGCGGCGCCCTCGTAGAAGCGGTAGGTCTTGCGGGAGAAGGCCAGGGCGCGCTGCTCGGGGGTGGCCTCGGCGCCGGGCAGGTCGAGTGCGGTGCGGCCGGCCAGGTCGGCCTCGTCGCGCAGGCCGGGGTGCGACAGCTGGGCCCTGACCTGGAGGCGGCTCTGTTTGGACTGGTGGTGGGAGCCGTGGTTGCCCTGGTCCATCAGGGCGGCTTCCTTCGGGTTGAGTTCGACGAAGGCGACGAGGTTCTGGAAGCCGGTGGTGGCGTCGTCGTGCAGCAGGACGGCGGCGGAGCGGACCCAGTCGTGGGCCTCGACGGTCTGGCGTATCTCGTCCAGCTCGACCCGGTAGCCGCGCAGCTTGACCTGGTTGTCGGCGCGGCCGACGAACTGGACGGTGCCGTCGGCGTTGAGGTGGGCGAGGTCGCCGGTGCGGTAGAGGCGGGCGCCGGGTGCCTTGGAGAAGCGGTCGGGCACGAACCGGTCGGCGGTCAGGTCCGGGCGTCCGAGGTAGCCGCGGGCCACCTGGGCGCCGCCGATGTGGAGTTCGCCGACCTCTCCGGCGGGGACCGGTTCGCCGTCCGCGTCGAGGATGTGCAGGGTGGTGTCGCGCACCGCGGTGCCGATCGGCATGACGAGCGGGCCGTCCGCGAGGGCGGCGGCGTCCACGGTGAAGGACGTGGCGTTGATGGTGCACTCGGTGGGGCCGTAGAGGTTGACCAGGCGGGCGTGCGGCATGGTGTCCAGGCACTGGGCGGCGAGGCCGCGGGACAGCGCCTCGCCGCCGCTGAAGATGCGGCGCAGGGTGTGGCAGGTGTCGAACTTCTCGGTGTCCAGGAGCGCCTGGAGCAGGGTGGGGACGCACTGGAGCGTGGTCACCGCGTGCCGCTCGATGGTGGCGATGATCGCCTCGGGGTCGCGGTAGATACCGGGAGCGCCCATCACGACGGTGCTGCCGCAGGCGGGGGCGAGCAGTTCCCACTGTGCGGCGTCGAAGCTCATCGGGGTTTTCTGCAGGATCCTCTCGTTCCCGTCGATGCCGCACTCGTCGTGCAGCCAGCGCAACTGGCCGACGATGCTGTGGTGTTCGATCATCACCCCCTTCGGTTTTCCGGTGCTGCCGGAGGTGTAGATGACGTATGCGAGGTCTCCCGGCTGGGTGCCGGGCTCCGGCGGGGCGGTCACCTGGGGGTACTGCTCGGCCGCCTCGAAGATGTCGTCGAGGGTGAGCGCGATGAGTCCGGCGGGCGCCAGTTCCCGTAGGGCGGGGCGCAGGGACTCCTGTGTGAGGGTGACGTCCACGCCGGCGTCCGACAGCATGTACGAGATCCGGTCCTCCGGGTATTCCGGGGACAGCGGCACATAGCTTCCGCCGGCCCAGAGGATTCCCCAGATCGCGGTCAGCAGGTCGAGCGAGGGCTCCATGAAGACGCCCACCCTGCTGTCCCGGTCCGCTCCTTCCTGCCGCAGCACGGCCCCCACCAGCTCGCTGCGCCGGACCAGCTCGGCGAACGTGAGGCTCTGCTCGTCGTGCACGGCGGCGATACGTCCGGGGGTGATTCTCGCCTGTTCGCGGAGCAGGGCGGGGAGATCCGAGATCGCGCCACGAGAATCGGGGACGGTTTCTGTATTCATGGGGATGTCCTTCATCCGCGTCTCTGAGTGAAAGCGCCCTTTTAAAGGGGAGTGGGGCGCTCCACTGAACTTTTCGTTCTTTTCTGGTGCGGTACTCCGGGAAATTCGCCCGCTGATTCGGGGGTCAGCCGATTCGACGGTTCCGGCCGGCGGGAACGGCCGCCGCCATCTGCAGCAGGGTCAGCAGCAGGACGAACGCGATCGGCAGCCGCCAGCCGCCGGAACGGTCGTAGAGGACCCCGACCAGGAGCGAGCCCGGGATGGACAGGGCGTAGCCGCGGCTCTGCACGAATCCGGACAGGCGGGCCGAGGAGGCGCTGTCCCGGCCGCGCATGCCGATCATCGCCAGGGCCAGCGGGAAGGAGCAGTTGGCGATGCCCAGCAGGATCGCCCAGAGCCAGGGCGTGACGGACGCGTCGACGAGGAGGCCGGTGAATCCGGCGAAGCCGCAGACGCCGGTCGCGACGGCGAGTCCGCTCTGGTGGCGCATGCGGTCGGCGGCGGCCGACACGGCGAACGACAGCGGTATGCCGAGCAGGGAGGAGACGGAGAACAGCAGCCCCGCGGCGCCGGCGGAGAGTCCGGCGTCCCGGTAGATCTGGGGCAGCCAGCCGATGATGATGTAGGCGACGCTGGCCTGGAGGCCGAAGTAGGCGGCGAGGGCCCGGGCCGTGGGGTCGCGCGAGAGCCGTGTCTCGACGGCGGGTGGCGGGACGGGGGAGCCTGGCGGGCTCGGTGTGCCTAGTGAGCCTGGCGGGCCGGCCGCCCCGCCGATGTGCCCGTCGGGCGGTCTTCGGGCCGCGAGGGTGAGCCAGGCCGGTACGGCCAGCGCGGCCAGGACGGACCAGGTGGCGAGGCCGTAGCGCCAGTCGCCGCCGAACGCCTCCGTCAGGGGCGCCGTGAGCGCCGCCGCGGACGACGCGCCCACGTTGAGGGCCATCGAGTACAGGCCGGTCATCGTGCCCACCCGGTCGGGGAAGTACTGCTTCACGACCATCGGCAGCAGCACGTTGACCACGGCGATGCCGGCCAGGGACAGCGCGGTGAAGACGAGGAACAGCACCGCGTCGAAGGCGAACGGCCTCAGCGCCAGCCCCACGGCCAGGACCGCGCCGGCGACCGCGATGGCGCTGCCCGCTCCGAAGCGGCGGGCCAGGAGCGGCGTGACCGAGCCGACCACCGCGAAGCACACCGCGGGGACGGCGGTCACCAGTCCGGTCATCGACCCGCTCATGTCGAGGCTGTCACTGACCTCCTCCAGCACCGGTCCGAGGCTGGTGACCCCCGGGCGGAGGTTGAGGGCGGCCAGCACCAGTGCCACCACGGCCGCACGGCGCACGCCCCTCGATAAGCCGTCGCGGCCGACGCCGGGGACAGCTGTCGCTTCGTTGCCCTTACCTAAGGTCATAGACCCCATCATAGAGTCATCCCATGACTGGATGTCCAGTGATTTTTCGTAAAGTCGTAGGATGACTGGGGCTTCTGGCGTAGGGTGGGCGGCATGAATATGGGCCCCGTCCGCCGTCAAGTCCTGGGCGACCTGGTGATCGCCAAGCTGCGCGATCAGATCACCTCAGGCGCCTGGCCCGTGGGGAGTCGCATCCCCACCGAGACCGAACTGGTCGAACAACTCGATGTCGCCCGCAACACCGTGCGCGAGGCCGTCAAAGCCCTGGCGCACACCGGGCTGCTGGACATCCGCCACGGTTCCGGCTCCTACGTCCAGGCCACCAGCGAGCTGGCCGGCATCATGCGCAACCGGTTCAAGGACGTCAGGACGGAGGACGTCGTCGAGGTCCGCAGCGCGCTGGAGGTCCGGGCCGCCAAGCTCGCCTGCCAGCACCGCACGGACGACGATCTGGCCCGGCTCGAAGGCGTCCTCCAGCAGCGGCAGGACGCGTGGACCGCCGGCGACCGGGTCGCCTTCGTCAACGCCGACGTCGCCTTCCACCTCGCCGTCGTCACCGCGTCCCGCAACACCGTGCTGGCCGGGCTCCACGCCGACCTCGGCGAGGTCATCCGCGACTCCCTCCTCGACCACTTCAGCGACACGCTGCACACCGAGCAGTTCCAGGATCATGCCGGGCTCGTCGACGCGATTCGTGACCGCGATATCGGCCGGGCGGTGCAGGAGGCGGCCTCCTACATGGACTGACCGCCTGGACCGGCTATCCGGGCGAAGAGGCGACGAACGCCGTTCCGGCTGGAATGTCTACCGGTCATTTCGCTCTCTCTTACTTCCGTCGATTTCCGGAACATCCGTCCCGTGGAATTTAACCGGCCGGGTCGAGAGCGGCCAACCCCTAATGCGGTACGCCGGTTCTGGGGGCGAATAGGGGCGGGAGCCCGGCGGCGATGGCGGGGTGGCCCCTGCCGGGCCCGCCGGCGCCCCGAATAGGATCTCCGTGATCCGGAACCGGGGTGAGGAGAGAACATGGCTGACGAGCGGTTCGAGGTGGCGCGGGAGGTCGCGGCGTCGCCGGAGCGGATATTCGCGTTGCTCCGGGACCCGAAGGGGCATGTGGCCATCGACAGTTCGGGGATGTTGCAGGGGGCGGACGGGGAGCCGGTGACGAAGGCCGGGGACTCGTTCGTCGTGCACATGGACCGGGAGGCGCTGAACGACTTCCCGATGGGGCGGTACGACGTGACGGTGGCGATCACGGCGTACGAGGAGGGCCGGCTGATCGAGTGGACGCCCCGGTCCCCCGACTTCCAGCCGGACGTCAACCACCACTACGGGTACGTCCTGGAAGCCACCCCGACCGGCACGCTCGTCACCTCGTACTACGACTGGAGCCGCATCCACGAGAAGTACCGCGCCGCCGGCATCTTCCCGATCCTCCCGGAGTCCGCACTGCGCGCGACCCTGGGGATCCTGGCCCGGACGGTCGAGAACGAGGGCTGAGCGGCGTTGCCCGATGTGCTCGGTTTCTACGAGGAGTTCGACGACAGCGTTCGGCTCAACGGATCCGTCCGGGCGGCCGTCCGGGCGGTGGGCGAGCCGGACGAGGCGGAGTTGGTGGCGTACCTCGACGCCGGGCACATCCTGATCGACGTGATGGAGGGGGGACGCGACGTCCTCACGGGGCTGCCGCACCGGCACTCCCTGGGCTGCTCCTCTCCCGTGACCGACGGCACCTGGTTCTGGCGGCTCGATCTGCCGCACTACGTCGAGACCCACCACGTCCAGCTCCCGGCGGCGTTCCTCACGCACGTCCGCGGCCTGGGCCACCGCATGCCCCCGCTGATCACCGCGCGGTTCGCCACGCTGCACGACGCGGTGATGCCGGTGATCGGGTGGGCGTCGGCGGTGCCGTGGCGGGTGCCGGACGCGGTGATCGAGCCCACGCCGCGCGGCGGGCCGACCAGGGCCCGGTCCGCCCCCGATCCGCTCGCACGGGACCGGCCCCACGGCTCCTGGGCCAAGCCCCGCAAGCCCAGGCGTACATGAGCGCCGGATAGCATCAAGCGACCGCCCGCTGAACAGTGGGCGGCGGGCCAGTGGCTAGTGGTGAGGGGCGGAGCGGGTGGCGGTCGGTGGGGTGGAGTGGCTGCGGGTGCCCGTCGGGGAGGACGCGGCGCGGTGGGTGACTCGGGACGGGTGCCGGCGGGTGCTGTTCGTCGTCCACAACGTCACGTCCGCGACCCGGCTGCTGGACGTGCTGCCGCTGTTCCACAGCGATCCCCGGGTGCAGTTGTTCGCCACGTGCACGGGGTCGTCGCCGTTCCTCGCCGGGGTGCCCGAGTTGCTGGCGGGGGTGGGGGTGCCTGTGGTGCCTTGGGAGCAGGCGAAGGGGACGGGGTTCGATCTCGCGGTGTCGGCCAGTTATGGGGGTGAACTAGGGCTGATACGGGCGAAGTTGGCGGTGTTGTCACATGGCGTCGGGTACAACAAGCGGCTGGCCGCGCCGAAACCGCACGTCACGGAGACAAAGCAAGTACCCGACAAGGCACCGGTGTTCGGGCTCTCACCCGACTGGTTGCTCCGCGAGAACGGCGCTCCCCTCGCCACGGCGACCGTCCTCTCGCACCCCGAACAGCTCACCAGACTCCGCGAGTCGGTGCCGGAAGCGGCGGGCACGGCGGCCCTCGCCGGTGACCCCTGCTTCGACAGGATCCTCGCCGGTCTTCCCGAACGCGCCCGGTACAGAAGGGCGTTGGGAGTGGGCGAGGGGCAGAGACTGGTTGTCGTCAGCTCGACGTGGGCGCCCCGTTCGCTGTTCGGCGGTGACGCGACCGCGCACGACGACCTCCTCCCCTGGCTGCTGGACCGCCTGGCGACGGACCTCCCGGCGGACGAGTACCGCAAGACGGCGGTCCTGCACCCCAACATCTGGCACGGGCACGGCCCCGGCCAGGTGAGGGCGTGGCTGGACAACGCCCGGAGGGCGGGCCTGGACCTGGTGGACCCCTTGGAGGGCTGGCGCCAGGCCCTGATCGCGGCGGACTGCGTCCTGGGCGACCACTCCAGCGTGACGTACTACGCGGCGTCCATCGGCGTCCCGGTCCTCCTGGGCGCGTTCCCGCAGGGGGACTTGGCCCAGGACTCCCCGGTGGCGGCGCTGGGCCGCACGGCCCCGCACCTGTCCCGGCGAGGCAGTCTGAGGGACCAGATCGACCGGACGATCGCCGAACACGACCCGGCACGCTACAAGGACCTCGCGGAGCAGACGAGTTCGGCACCCGGCGAGTCGGCCTCCCTCCTGCGCCGCCTGTTCTACGGCCTGTTGGACCTCCCCGAACCCGACACCCACCCCGCCCTCCTGGACCCCCTCCCCCTCCCCCCGTACACCCCGGCCCAACTCACCGCCCCGGTGCGCGTGTTCACCCGCCGCGGGGACACTCCCGCCCCGGAGATCGAGGTCACCAGGCACGCCGTCACCGGCGACACCCCCGACCCCTCGGACGACGAGCACGACGCCCACACGTCCGTCGACGAGGAGACCCGCGAGACGGGCCGGCTGGCCCTCGCGGACGTCGTCGTGCGCCGGGCCCGCGAGGACGACCCGCGCCTGGGCCCGCCGCCCGCGTGGACGGCGGAGACGCTGGCGAGGTACCCGTACTGCGGCATGGCGGTGTACGTCGACGGCCCGGACCGGTGTGTCGCGGGCACCCGGGACGGCCACGTCGTCCGCCTGACGGCGACACCGGCCCCGGACGGCCGCGCGGACCTGTGCGACCCGGCGGCGTACGCGTCGGCGCTCTACGCGCACCTGCTCGAACACCCGCACCCACCCGCCGAGTTGACGGTATGGACAGGCACCCGGGCGCACCGCGTCAACGTCGCGCCCTACTCCCCCAGTTCACCCAGCCGCTCCTGAACCCGCCCCGCCCCGGCCAGATCCCCGAGCCTGAGATACCACTCCTCGGCAACCCGCAGATCGGCGGCCTCCTCCCCCCGCCGCCCACCCCGGCGATACACCCCCGCCCGCACCTCGACCGCATCGGCGAGCTGAACCCCGGCCCCCTCGGCGGTCATGACGGCGACGGCGTTGTCGAGACAGACGAGCGCCTGTTCCAGGTCCCCGGCGTTGAGGTGCAGCTCACCGAGGCACATGTAGACGCGCCCCTCGTTGTACCGGTCCCCGAGTGGACCGAGTGAACGGAACCCCACGAGCGCCCCGTTGAGCCGCCCGAGCGCGGCGTCGAACTCCCCGGCCCCGCTCTCGGCGCGCCCGGTGTGCAGATCGAGCAGCGCGACGGCCCGCGCCTTGTCCGCCCACCCGTCGTCCCCGTCGGCGACCCGCTCCCAGATCCCCCGCGCCTCCTGGAACCGCCGCCCGGCCTCCCGCCAGTTCCACAGCCGCAGTTGGAGCAGCCCGGCCGTCTCGACGGCACTGGCCTCGCCCCGCAGGTGCCCGCAGGCGCGGTCGGCGGCGACGGCTTCGGCGAGCGCGTCCGAGGCGTCGTCCGCGCGCCCGACTCCCATGTAGGCGAAGGCGAGTTGGACCAGGACGCGGCCCACCGCGCGCGGGTCCCCGAACTCGGCGGCCTGCCTGCGGGCGGCCTCGGCACCGAGGAGGTGGGTGTCGATCCACTGCGCGTGGAACCCGAGCCGCAGATGCAGGCTCCACATGGCCTCGCACAACTGCCAGACGAGGTCGTCGAATCCGTGGTGGGCGGCGGCGCGGATCACGGCGGCGGTGTTCTCCCGCTCGCGGCTCAGCTCTTCCAACGCCCGCTTGGCGTCGCCGGGTTGAGGCTGCTCGCGCAGGTTCCGGTAGGCGGGACCCACCCGCCAGCGCAGCGGCATGACCTGGTGGTCGGCGCGGGCGGTGGACTTGAGCGTGGCGACGGCGACGCGGCGCACGGCGGCGGCGACGCGCCCGTGACCGTCCTCGGTGAGGGCCAGCTCGCGGGCGTGGGCGCGGGCGGCGTCGTGGAAGCGGTAGCGCTCCTCGGCGACCTCCTCCAACAGGTGGACGCGGGCGAGGAGTTCGAGCAGGGAGCGGGCCGCGCTCTCATCGACGCCGGCGGCCTGCGCGGCGAGCGGGACGGTGAGGGCGGGCCAGGACCAGGAGCCGAGCGCGCGGTAGAACGCGGCGGCGTCCGGGGCGAGTTCGGCGTAGGAGACGTCGTGGGCGAGGCGTACGGGGTCGTCGGTCACCGGGCTTCCTCCCGCGTCCTGTCGTAGCTCCCGGGCCACCCGCTCCCAGCTGAGGTGTTCGCGTTCGGCGAGTCCGGCGCCGGTCGTGCACACGGCGAGCGGGTACCCGCCGGTGCCCTCGGCCACCGCCCGGACGGCCGCCTCCGGGGCGGCTCTTCCCACCGTACGCGTGAGCAGGAGCATGGCGTCCTCGGTGGACAGCGGGGTGAGCGTGCGCGGGCGGGCGCCGTGGTGGGCGGTCAGGCGGGTGAGCCGGTGGCGGCTCGTGACGAGGGTCAACGAGGTGGGCGAGGCCGGGATCAGGGGCATGACCTGGGCGTCGTCGTGCGCGTTGTCGAGGACGACGAGGAGGCCGCGGTCGGCGGTGAGCGTGCGGTAGAGGTCGCGTTGGCGGGCCTCGTCGCCGGGGATCCGGTCGGGCGCGACGCCGAGGGCTTCGAGGAAGCGGGCGAGGACGTCGGAGGGGGTGAGGGCGGTGGCGGCGGAGTCTCCGGCGAGGTCGACGAACAGGTCGCCGTCGGGGAAGCGTTCACGCAGCCGGCTGCCGCCCCGGACGGCCACGGCGGTCTTGCCGATGCCGCCGGGTCCGGTGAGCACGCCGACGAACGGGCCGTCGCCCTCGTCGGGCAGCGCCTCGATCCACTCGACGACGTCCTCGCGGTCGGTGAAGACGGAGGTCGACGGCGGCAGCATGCGGGGGCGGGCGGGGGCCGTCGGGGCGGTGCGGCGGGCCAGCCAGGACGCCTCACGCAGCCACTCGGCCACTTCGTCGGCCAACTCCTGGGAGTTGCCGGAGAGTTCGAGCAAGTCGCGGGCGGCGTCGGCGCGTTCGGACTCGGTGACCGGCAGCGTGGCGCCGGCTTCGGGGCGGGCGCGGCCCAGCAGGCTGTAGAGCCGTTCGGAGATCCGGCGCCCCGCCTCGCCGCCCGCGCCGGACAGGGCGCCCGAGGCGACCGTGCTGACAGCCGAGAACGCCAACCCCATCAACGGTTCCACGCAGCACTCCCCAACTCGCCGGTGCGGAAATCGTATCCACAAGATCCCAAGGGGCGGCAGGGAGGCGGAAGATGGCGTTTTTCTTACCGAGTGCCATGATTTACACACACTCCGCTACCGTTCGTTCTGTGACTGGCTTGCAAGCCGCGCTCCGGGGACTGCTGGGAAGCGGTGTCGTCGAAGCGCTGAATCTCTCCGCGTCCATGCGACCGGCCGGCCCGCGCCGAACTCGCCCCGCCCACCACCCTCGTTGGATCCCCGTCCTCCTCACCACCCTCGCGCTCGTCCTCACGTGTCTGACCACGGCGGCGGCGCAGGGGGTGATCCCCACGCCGTGGACGAAGCCGGCGCCGGCCGGAGGGACGGTCCCGGAGGTCCGGTGGACGCGGGTCGGTGAGGTGCGGACTCGGGTCGGCGAGGTGATCCTCGCGTTCTCGCCGGCGGACAGGAACCGCCTGCTGGCGGCGGGGACCGGCGTGGAGGAGTGGGACGTGCGGGACGCGGCACGCCCGAGGCGGGCGCACGTCTGGCGGACGCCGCACCCCGTGACGGTGCTGGGCGTCGACCCGGACCGGCGGACGGTGGTGGCCGCCTCGGGCAGGCAACTCCTGTCCTGGGAGGGCGGGTCGGGGATGCTGTCGCGGCTGGAGTCCACCCCCGAGGCCCGCGAGGTGAAGGCGGTCAGGAAACGCGCGAGGAGCCTCGACATCGTGGTGCGGCGCTCGGACAGCCTGACCGTGCTCCAGGAGGCCGGCACGACGGACGACTCGGGTCGGTACGGTTTCATGACGACGGCCGGTTTCCCCCAGGCGACCCACGCCGCCCAGTTCTCCCCGGACGGCGACTCCCTGGCTCTCGCGGACGACTTGGGCAACGTCCAGCTCTGGGACCTGTCCCGGAACTACGAACCCACGCCCAGGGGACGCCCGTTGAACACCGGCGCCCGCCTCCCTCGCGCCCTCGCGTTCAGCCCGGACGCCGCCCTGCTCGCGGTGATCGGCCGCGACGGAGCCGTCCGCCTGTGGGACATCAGGCACCCGAGCCGCCCGCACCCACTGGGCCACCCCGTCGGCCGACCGGCCACGTCGCTCGCGTTCAGCCCGGACTCCCGGCTGGTCGCGACGGCGGACACGGACGGCAACGTCACCCTGTGGCAGCGGAGTTGACGCACACTCACTCGCACGGCGGCGCGTACGGAAGATCCGCCGAGACGTGCTCACGCCACGCCTCCTTCGTCATCGCCGTACGGCTCGCCGCGCACACCAGCGCCCGCGCGCGGCCCATGTCGGTCTGCCAGAGGCGGACGGTGCCGTCGCCCCCGGTGCTGACGAGGGCGCTGTTCGGCAGGAAGCGCAGGCCGGAGACGGTGCCGACGTGGCCGGTGACAGGGTCGCCGTACAGACCGGTGTGCGCGGGGTCGGTGGTGTTCCAGAGGCGGATCTCGCCGCCCGCGTCGCCGCTGGCGAGGAGGGTGCCGTCGGGCGAGAAGTCGACGGAGTGAAGCATCGCCCCGGCGGTGAGGGCGCCGCCGGCCTCGCGCGGGGCGCCGGAGCCGGAGACGTCCCAGAGGTGAATACGGCTGTCACCGCCCGCGGTTGAGAGGAGGCGGCCGTCGCGGCTGAGGGCGACGGCGAAGACGACCTGCGGGGCGATGGCGTACCCGGTCATCACCGGCACCGTGCCCCGCCCGGTCCGCCAGGCGCGCAGCAGGCCGATCATGTCGCCCGAGTACACCTTGCCGCCCGTGGGCCCGGCCGCCAACGCCCGTACGGGCAGGGTGAGTCCGCCGAGGTCGCCGCCAAGTGCCGTGGGCCGGGCCGGATTAGCGGTGTTCCAGGCGCGCAGTCCGCCGGCGTACCGGTTGCGGATCTCCAGGTAGGCGACGGCGAGCGTGTCGCCGTCGGCGCTGAAGGCGACGGCCGACACCGGGTGCCCGGGGCCGGCCAGCGGGGGCGCGAGGGCGACCGGCCGGGCGGGCGAGGAGACGTCCCACAGCCGGACCTCGCCGGTGAACTCCCCGGTGGCCAGCACGGGTTGACGTCCGGGGCGGAACGCGAGCGTGTTCACCGCCCCGGCGAGCGGCGGGAGTTCACCGAGCCTGACGAACCGGTCCGGCACGGAGACGTCCCACAGCGTGACACGGTTGCCGGTGGCGACGGCGATGCGCCGCCCGTCGGGGCTCGCGGCGAGCGCCAGCACCTCGTCGCCGATCAGCAGCGCCGGGGGCAGCCGCCACACGCGGACGAGTCCGTCGGCGCCGCCACTGACGACCGTACGGCTGTCGGGGCCGAACGCGAGGGCGCTGACGAGACCCGAATGGCCGCGCAGCGCAGGGGAGATGAGGCGGGCGCGGGCCGGGGCGCGGACGTTCCAGAGGTGGACGCCGCCGGAGGTGTCGCCGGTCGCGAGGAGCTGCCCGTCGGGGCTGAAGGCGACGGTGTTGACGGCCGCGCGGAGCATGAGCTGGTTGACCTGGGGGAGGCGGGCCGGGCGCGTGAGGTCCCACAGCAGGACCCGGTAGTCGCTGGAGGCGGTCGCGAGGGTCCGGCCGTCGGGGCTGACCGCGACCTGGTTGACGACGAGGCCGTGGCCGCGCGCCGGGTCGGGCAGCGGCTTCGGGCGGGCCGGGTCGGTGACGTCCCACAGCTTCAACAGGGCCGCCCCGGTGGCTCCTTGGGCGGTTCCGCCGCCCACGACGAGGACCTTGCCGTCGGGGGTGAGGGCGACGGAGTTGACGCCCTGGCCGCGCACGCTCAGCGGGGTGCTGAGCCGGCGCGGGCGGCGCGGGTCGGCGAGGCTCCACAGCTGGACGTCACCCATGAGCTGGGCCGGCGTGCCGGGTTTGCCGAAGCCGCTGGTGGTGAGGCCGACGGCGAGGGTGCGGCCGTCGGCGCTGAGCGCGAGGCTCCCGACCGTCCCGGCGGAGACCCGCACGGGCGCGGACAGCGGCTGCGGGCGGGCCGGGTCGGACGCGTCGAGGACGCGCAGCAGACCGTCCGAACTCCCCCAGATCACCAGCTTGTTGCGCGCGTCGTGGACGACGGGCTGGATGCCGCCGGTCTTGGTGCCGGCGCGCGTCGGCGGGCCGGCCGGGGTGGGGGCGGCGGTGCGGGGGACGTGCCAGGCGCGCAGCCGGCCGAGGGTGTCGGCGGGGGTGGAAGCGGCGGTCAGGAGCCTGCCGCCGGGGCCGAACGCGACGCTGTGGACGAGGCCGAACCGGTCGGGCAGGGTCTGCGGCAGCACCGCGCCCGACGCGGTCAGCAGCCGGGTGCGCAGGGCGTCCGTGGGCCTCATCCCATAGGCGGTCAGGTCGAGTTGGGCGGCGAGCGCGCTGTCCGTGGCGCGCAGCCGGTCGGCCTCGGCGGTGACCCGGTTGAAGATCGCCTCGTCCCGCTGCTCGACGGCCTCCCGGCCCCGGTCGAGCGCGTACACGGCGAGCGCGGACGCGGTCAGGGCGAGCACGGAGACGACGGCGACGGCGCCCCGGCGCAGCCCGCGGCCCCGGCGCTGGTGGGTTCCGGAGGCGCGCAGGAAGTCGGCGGCGAGCGGGGTGACGTCGGCGGGGTCGGCAACTGCCGTCCAGGAGCGGGCCAGTTCGAGGCGGGCGCCGCGCAACAGGGCGTCCTTGTCGCGGCGTCCGCTGTCGGACCAGCGCGCGGCGGCCTCCCACACCTCCTGGCGGACCAGGGTGCCCTCTTTGCGGGGCGCGATCCACTCGTCGAGCGTCTTCCAGCTGCGCAGCAGCGCCTCGTGGGTGATCTCGACGGTCTCCTCGCCGCGCCGGGTGCCGTCCTGGGTGAGCAGCCTCGCCCTCGTGAACTCCTCGACGACGAAGGGGACTTCGGCCGGGTCGCGGGGTTCGAGGAGGAGTTCGCGGCGGGTGCGGCGGCGGATCGTCGTCTCTCCGCGTTCATCGACGCGGACCAGTCCGGTGAACAGGGTGCGGGCCACCTGTTTCTGAGGGTCCGTCAGCCGCTCGTACACGGACTGGGCCGCGTTGTGGACGGCCATGTCGATGCCGCCCGCCGCGCGGTACGCGGCGACGGTCATCCGGTCGCCGGTGCGCTGCTGCCAGGTCGAGTGCAGGGCCTGGGAGAGGAACGGGAGGCGGCCCGGCGGGTAGGCGTCCGGGCGCCGCCGCGCGCCGGCGCGCAGGTCGCGGACGATGACGTCGGCGAGCTGGGGGTCGATCGTCAGGCCGCGCACCCTGGTCACCGGGCCCTCGATCGCCTCGCGGACCTCGTCCTCGGTCATCGCGCCGACGATCACGTCGTTGCGCAGGGCCGCCCGCAGGTGGGGGTAGGGGGCGCAGTCGCCGTAGCGGTCGGCGCGCAGGCCGTGGACGACCAGGGCGAGGGGGGTGAGCGCGGCGAGGGCGTCGACGAAGCGGGCGCGGGCGTCCTCGTCGTCGCACTGGGTGAAGAGGTCTTCGAGCTGGTCGACGACGATGACCAGGCGGCTGCCGGGCGGGAGTTCGAGGGTGGTGCGGAGCAGTTCGCGGAAGGTGGCGGGGCCGTGGTCGAGGGCTTCACGGAAGGTGGCCGCGCGGGCGGCGAGTCGGGGGTCCGGGGCGGTGCCGGGGGCGCGCGCTCCTTCGACGCCGAGGGCCACGGCAGCCTCGTCGGCATCGGCGTCTTCGGTGTCTGCGGCACCGGGTCCCCCCGTCGCCAAACGGGCGCAGGCTTCCGCGAGTTGCCCCACGGGGTCCTCCGTCGGCCGGAGCAGGAGGTGGGGCCAGTACTGGGCGCCGGGAAGCATGCGCCCGGAGGCCAGGGCCGGGAGGAGACCGGCGCGCAGGAGCGAGGACTTGCCCGCGCCCGAGGGGGCGACGACCGCCGCCGGGGTGCCCTCGTCCAGGCAGCGCGCGAGGGTCCGTCCCAACTCCGCGACCAGACGCCGCCGTCCGAAGAACCAGCGCGCCGACTCCCGGTCGAACGCCTTCAGTCCGGGGTACGGGCACTCGTCGACGGCGGAGAGGCTGTCGTCGTGGGCGGTCGTGCCGTCGCCGTAGTGGTGGACGACGATGTCGCGGCCGGCCTGGAGGAGGGTGCCGTCGCCGGAGGCCCAGGCGGTCAGGGTGAGGGCGACTTCGCCCTGACGGTCCGTCACGGCTTCGGTGTCCGGCCGATGTTCATGTCCCCGGCGGACTGGTAGATGCGGGAGGTGTCGTGGGACTCGGCGTGGAAGGAGACGCCGGACTGCCGTGCCCGCGGGGCGAGTTCGGCGACCAGTTCGAGGAGGGCGCGGGCGGCGTCCGGGTCGTCGGCCATCAGCCTCCTGAACCTCAGCCGCCAGGCCGCCGTGAGGTCGGCGCGGTTCGCCTCGTCCGCCGGGTCGGCGAGCAACAGCTCACGGTCCCGGGCGAGTTCGAGCGCCAGACGCTCGGTGTCAGGGGTACGACGCAGCCGCGCGAGAAGCGTGCGGGCGCGTTCCCAGGTCTCCGTGGTGAGCGCGCCCACAAGCGCGTTCGCGGCACTCGCCGCGAGCGTGGCCAACTCGGTGTCCATGTATGTCCGCCCCCCCCGTGACGTGGTGTCCGTCATGCCCGAGGGGACAGTTCTCGCACCGGCTCCGCGCCGCGCGTGCGCGATGAACGTTCTTGGTGCGTCCAGGACTTGTCGTGACCGGTTTCGATGCGCGGCCCGACCGTACGGAGTCGCCTGATGCCGTTCTCACGACCCCGCCGACCGGCCCCGGGCAGGCCGGCGCGCATGCGTACGGCTTCGCGTTCGCGTGGGGTGAGGGTGGCGAGGGCGGAGACGGGCCTGGCACGCCTCGACTCCCCGGCGAGAGGAGCCGAACTCGGCACGAAACGCCCGTCACCTGCCGCCGGGGAGCCGCCCTTCCTCCGCCAGCGCCGCCCCTTCCCGCCGGAGGCGCCCGGTGCGGCCGGATGTGGCCGGATGTGGCCGCCCCGGACTGTCCGGCGGGGACCGGAGGAACTAGCCCCGGAAGTTCTCGCTCCGCTCCGGGGACGCCTCGGCGAGGGCCTTCTCCACCTCGTCCACCCCGGCCCGGAGGCCGTACACGGGGGTGTCGGGCTGCTGGCGCCAGGACTCGTCGATGGTGCCGGAGTCGACGGTGTCGAAGCCGAGGTCCTCGACGAGGGCACGGACCTTGGCCTTGGCGGCGGGGTCGTCGCCGGCGACGGGGACGGCGATCCGGTCGGGGTCGCCGGCCGGGCGGTGGCGGTCGAGGATGTCCTGCGCGTAGGTGCCGTTGAACACCTTGACCACGTCGTGCCCGAGGTGGTTGGCGACCCAGCGGCTCTCGGTGATGCCGGTGTCCTCGATCTCGCCGATCCGGCCGTCGCGCTCACGCGGGTAGTAGTTGTTGGTGTCGATGACGACGAAGCCGTCGGCCGCCCCCGCGAGGACGTCGTCCGGCAGCCCCGGGATCGCCTTGAGGGGGATCGTCACGACGACGATCTCGGCCCCCTTCGCCGCGTCCGCGACGGCGACCGGCGTGGCCCCGGTCTCCGCGGCCAGCTCACCGAGCGTCTGCGGCCCCCGGGAGTTCGCGACGGCGACCTCGTGCCCGAGGGCGGTGAGCCGCCGGGTCAGGTTGCCGCCGATGTTGCCCGCCCCGATGACGCCGATCTTCATGACAGACCCTCCGATTGGATGCACGTGCATTCACTTCGGCACAACCACGGGCCCGCACCCCCTATTCCCGGGTTACGCCGAACGGATCCTCCGGCCCCCCTCGGAAGGGGCTGTGCGCGGCGGCCACCACCGCCACCGGCGGCGGACCGGCACGACGACGGCCGCTGGAGCGTGCGCGTCCAGCGGCCGGAGTGACGGACACCTGTCCGCTACTTGTTCAGGTGCGCCCAGAACTCGTCGAACGACAGCTTCTTGTCGCCGTCGAGGTCACGGCTCTTGATGATGGCCTCGGCGACCGCCTCGGTGACGTTCCAGTCGCCGCCCTGCGCGAGGGCGGTCTTGAACTCGGCCGCGGTGATCTCGCCGTCACCGTCCGTGTCGATCCGGTCGAATTCCTTGCGCGCTTCTTCGATGCTGGCCACCGATCCGCCCCTTATCCGCTGCTTGCTGTCGTGCTGACGCAGGTCAGACTAACCGGCCGCCGCGACGCGCAGTGCGCTGACCACCCAGGCGAAGTCCTCCGCGTGCGGCGGGGCCGGGCGCCGGTTCACGATCGACAGGAGTTCCCGGTACCGGGCGACGCGCTCGTCGAACCCGGCGGTCATCCGCGCGAGGACGTCGGCCCGGTCGGCGTCGCCGAACAGGTCCCGCAGCGCCTGGCCCGCCTCGGGCGCGTCCGGCGCGAGACCGCGCTCACGCAACGGCGCCACCCGCTCGACGAGCCGCTTCGCGAACCACACCGCCTCGCCGGGCGGCGAACTCGCCGTCCGCGCACCGGCGTTGTACTCCACCGCCCGCCGCATCTGCGCCCGGAAGCTGGGATCCTCCAGCATCTCCGCCAACTCCACCCAGGCGTCGACCTGTTCGGGCGTCGGGTCGTCGGACAGCTCGACGGCCGTGCGCCGCATCCGCTCCTGGATGTCGGGGTCGACCTCCGGCAGCCCGTGCAGCGTCTCCGCCACGAACTCCTCCATGATCCGCTGCCGTTCGGCCGCGGACAGCTTCGCCAGCCTGTGCATCAGTCTCGTCTCCTCCGCCGTCGACCCGCGCCGGGCGACGCTCGCCAGCACGGCCCTGATCACCTTCAGCGACCTGATCTGGACGTCGATGGCGGCGACGTGCGTCGCGGCCACCTCCGCCACCGTCCGCTCCCCCGCCAGCACGTCCCGCACCGCGTCGAGCCCGAGCCCGAGTTCGCGCAGGGTGCGGATCAGCTCCAGGCGGGCGGCGCCCTCGGCGTCGTACAGCCGGTAGCCGCCCGCCGAGCGGCCGACGGGGTCGAGGACGCCCTCGTCGGACCAGTAGCGGATCGTGCGGACGGACAGTCCGCTGGAGCGGGCCAGCTCGCCGATGGTGAACAGCCCCGTACCGTGGTCGGTCATGGCTCGGAGTCTGGGCCTTCCAGTGGGTGGAGACTCAAGAGAGGACGTGTGGTGGAGACGTTGCGGGACATTCTCGACGGCGCGGCGGACGCTGTCTTCCCCCCGCCGGACGGGCGGGTGACGGTCGTCCCCCAGATGTCGGCGCGCGACGCGGGCGTCCTGTCGTTCACGGCGCACGCGGTCGTCTTCCTCGACGAGGACCCGGACTGGGTGCGTGCCCAACTCGCGGGCGTGGACTGCGACGAGCTGTCGGCGCCGATGCATCCGGCGTTCCTGGCCGCCCTGTTGGCGCGCACGGGGCGCCGCGCGGAGACCATCGACGCGATGCTGGTGGCGCGGCCCCGCGCGGGTGAACTCCCGGTGCCGCTGCGGGAGATCACGGACGCCGGGCATCCCCGGGTGGTGTACGCGCGGCGGCGGCGCGACGACGTGCGCGTGTGGCGGGCGGACGGCGGGGTGCTGGTCCTCGGGCGCGGGATCGGCGGGCGCCTCGAGGTGTCCGTGGAGGTCGACGCCGCCGCGCGGGGACGCGGGCTGGGGCGGCGACTCGTGGGCGCGGCCCGGTACTTGGCGGGTGAGCCGGTGTGGGCGCAGGTGGCGCCGGGGAACGCCCGCAGTCTGCGGGCGTTCCAGGCGGCGGGCTATACGCCGGTGGGCGGTGAACTGCTCATGGTGCGCGCCTAGTTGCGGCTCAGTGCCATGCCTCGAAGTGCGGGTTGCTCTCGCAGCCGCTCATGATCTCGACCTTGGTGGTCTTGTTCACCGGGCAGACGCCGATGATGTACTTGCGGTCGATGCCGCCGGGGAAGGCCACCTCGACCTGGTCGGCCCACTTGTGGGTGTCGCCGATGGTCTTGTTGACGTCGACTCCGCCCGGGGCGTCGATGTAGTAGTTCCAGCCGGACTTCCACCACTTCTTGTAGAGGTCGTGGTCGTAGGTCGTGGAGACGTACGGGGAGGGCTGGTTGACCAGGACGTACTTCTCGATGTCGTACTGGCCGTTCACGTCCTTGGGCTTGAAGCCCTCGTTGAAGACGACGTCGGGGCCCCGGCCGTCGGCGCGGTAGAGGGTGCCGCAGGTCTTGCGCCAGACCGGCTCGGGGGTGATCCGGGAGACGTCGACGCGCACGGCGGCGGCCTTGATCGGGTCGTCGTACTGGACGGAGCAGTCCTTGGGCGCGGGCGCTGCCGTGGCGGGGGCGGCGGTGGTCGTCGCGAGGACGGCGGTCAGGCAGAGCGCGGCGGCAGCGGCCCGCCGCCGGAGGGTGTTGATGATCATGTCCGGCAGCCTGCCGCGCGGGCGGCTGATCGCGGGGGACCTTCACCCGTTCGGCGGCGAGTCAACTGACCCTGGGTCAAACGGGGTTCAGCGGAAGATACCGGTGTGGCCCAGCGAGTAGCGGCCCGGCTGCGGGTAGACGGCCAGTCCGTGCGGGCCCGAGCCGACCTTGATCCGGGCGAGCTGCTTGCCGGTGCCCGTGTCGATCGCGTACACCTCCGCGTCGTAACGGCCCGACAGCCACAGGACTTTGCCGTCGGCGGAGACGCCGCCCATGTCGGGGCTGCCGCCGTCGGGGAGGTGCCACTTCTTCGTCAGCTTGTTCCGTGTGAAGTCGAAGATCGAGATGGTGCCCTCGCCCCGGTTGGAGACGTACATCTCGCGGGAGTCGCGGCTGACGTACAGGCCGTGGCAGCCCTTGCCGGTGGGCAGGAACTCCGGTTTGCCGAAGGTCTTCCCGTCGACGATCCACATGCCGTCGGCCATCATGTCGGCGATGTAGAACCGCTTGCCGTCCGGGGAGATCTTCACGTCCTGCGGCATCGCCCCGTCGAACGGGAGCTTCTGCCGGCCGACGACCTTCATGCTCTCGGTGTCGACCTTCAGCAGCTCGCCGCTGAACTCGCAGCTGACGATGAAGTACCGGCCGTCCGGGGAGAAGTCGGCGTGGTTGACGCCGTAGCAGGTCACCGGGACCGTCTTGACGCGCTTCATCGTGTGGGGGTCGCGGAAGACCAGCTCGCGGTCCAGGGAGGCCATCACGACCGCGTACCTCCCGTTGGGCGTGAAGTACAGGTTGTAGGGGTCGTGGACCTCGACGGGCTTGCCCGCCTTGCCGGTTCGCGGGTCGATCGGCGTGAGGGTGTGGCCCCGGTTGTTGTTGACCCACAGCGTCTTCATGTCCCAGGAGGGGACGACGTGTTGGGGCTGGCGTCCGACGTGCAGGGTGTCGACGATCTCGTACGTCGCCGGGTCGATGACCGTCACCGTGTCGGACTCGGTGTTGGGGACGTACACGCGGGACGGGAAGTCCTTCACGACCGGCGAGAGCCGGTTCGGGCGGTCGGCGGCGTACACGTCGTTCGGGTCGAGGACCGGCGGCATGCCGGGCAGCCCCTCGGGGACCGTCTTCCTGACCGGCGCGGGTACGGCCTTGGTGGTCTCGGTGGCCTTCTGCTCCCCGCCCTGGGTACCGCAGGCGGCCAGGGCCGCGGCGAGGACGAGGGCGGCGAATGCGGGACGACTCTTCAACTGAGCAACTCCGTGGTGGTGACCGCGCGCAGTCCGCGGCGGCCGAGTTCTTCCAGTACGACGGGGAGGGCGGCGACCGTGTCCCGGTAACCGAAGTGCAGGCTGACGACGGCCCCGGGGCGGACGCCGTCCAGCACCGTCCGCGCGACCTCGTCGGCGCCGGGCGAGGTGAAGTCCAGCGAGTCGACGCCGTACGACAGGACGTGCGGATAGCCGGCCTCACGAGCCAGCCGCACGACCAGCGGAGAGGCCCGCGCCGCCCGCGAGGGCCGGAACCAGCTCCCGATCCCCCCGGTGAGCCGCTTCAAGCGCTCCGCACACCCCACGATCTCCCGCCGAGCCTCCCCCTCCGCCATGCCATTGATCCCAAGATGCCGCTGCGTGTGATTCCCGATCTCATGCCCCCCATCAAGAATCCGCCGCCCCATCTCCGGCCACTCATCAAGCCACGCCCCCACCGCAAGCACGGTCACCCTCGCCCCCGCCCGCTCCACCTCCCCCAACAACGCCCTCGCGATCGCCGGATCACCGGCCCCGTGAAAGGTCAGGGCAACCTGCGGACGAGTACGCGGCCCTTCTGTGATCTGAGCGGGATACCGGGGAAAGGCCCGGGGCACGGGGACGGCGGCGAGGGGGCGCGCGGAAGCGTGCGAGGAGGCGGCCTGTTCGACGCCGGCCCGCTCCCCACGAGGCGCGTCACCCCGCCCAGAACACGCGGCAACGAACACACCCCCGGCAACAAGCCCAGCACCCACCCGCAACGCGGCACGACGGTCGGTCGGAGTCACCTGGCCCATTTAAGGGGCTAAGGGCGACAAAAGGGGTGATTCACCCGCCGGGGAGGCGAGACGGCGACGAGACAAGGAGGTGAAGGCGTCACTGGCCCCGACGCTACGTCCCGCAGATGATGTGACGACCACACCATCCCCCCGACGAACGGCCACCACGTGAACCCTCCGGGCCCCTACCGCCTCAGCCGCCGCCAGGTCAGACGCCCACTGGTGCTCGCCTACGCGCCTTCCGTGACGCTCCTGCTGGTGATGACGCTCTCCGGGGCCTGGGTCTTCAGCGCCAGGGAGTTGCCGTTCATGGTGCTCGGCACCACGGCGGCCGTCCTGCTCGTCCCGTTCCTCAACGACGACCAGGTGCGGCTCACCGAGTTCAACGTGCGCTTCCGCCGCCACAAGGTCCGCTGGAGCGAGATCACCCTCGTGGAGGTCCGTTCCCTCCTCGGCGTACGCCAAGTCGTCCTCCACACCGTCTCCGGCAAGCGCCGCACCCTCCCCGCCCCTCACTCCTTCGCGGACCCCGAGTTCGACCGGAAGGCGCGGGAGATCACCGACTGGTGGGAGCGGCACCGGGGTTAGCTGTACGGCAGGAGCGTGCTCGCCGTCCTCTCCCATGCCGTCTTCAGCTCTGCCAGCAACTCCGGCTGGTCCAGGGCGAGGTCGGCCTGTTCGCGGGAGTCGGCCGTGAGGTTGTAGAGGTGGTCGGTGCCGGTGGTGTCCTGGTAGTACTTCCAAGGGCCGCGGCGGAGGGCTCTGTTGGTGCGGACGCGCCAGAAGAGGTCGTGGGTGGGGGCGGGGGCGCCGTGGAGGAGGTAGGGGGCGAGGGTGGTGCCGTCGAGGGGGTGGGTGGGGGCGGGATGGGCGCCGGCGAGGTCGAGGAGGGTGGCTGTCCAGTCGGGGGAGATGTTCGGGACGTGGCTGACCTGGTGGGGGTCGATGCGGGCGGGCCAGCGCAGGATGGTCGGGACGCGGATGCCGCCTTCGAGGAGTTGGGCTTTCTGGCCGCTCAACGGCCAGGTGTAGGAGTAGCGTTCGCCACCGTTGTCGCTGGCGAAGAGGACGAGCGTGTCGCGTTCGCGCCCGGCGCGGCGCAGGGCGGACAGGACCTCGCCGACGGCCGCGTCCAGACTCTCCACCATCTCCGCGTACTTGGCGACCGAGCCCCCGTCGTGGTGGTTGAGGGCGGCGACGATGTCGGCGGGACCCTTCGCCGCGCGGATCTTCGCGGCGATCTCCGCACCGGTCGCCGCGTCGCCCTCGGCGAGCCAGGGCCAGTGCGGGGTGGTGAAGTTGAGGTTCAGCAGCCAGGGCTTGTCGTGCGCGCGGGAGACGTACTCGACGGCCCGTTCGGTGAGGACGGTCGTGTAGTGGCGCAGGTCCTGGTACTCGGCGTCGCCCTCGTAGAGGTCGTGCTCACCGAGCTGACCGAGCTTGGAGAAGTACTCGAGGACGCCACCATGGTTGCCGAAGAACTCGTCCCAACCCGACTTGGTGGGGCTGTAGTCGGGCAGCCAGCCGCAGTGCCACTTGCCGATGAGGGCGGTCGTGTACCCGGCCTCCCGCACCAGCGAGGCCAGCGTGGGGTGCCCGGGATCGAGCCCCTGCGTGCGATTGGCGACCGGCTCGGCGAGACCGCCCGGCGTACGGCCCGGGTAGCGGCCGGTGTAGAGGCTGAACCGGGTCGGCGAGCAGGTCGCGGACCCGGAGTAGGCGTCGGTGAAACGCACCCCTTGGCGGGCGAGCCGGTCCAGATGGGGCGTCCTGATGTGCGGGGCGCCGTACGAGGAGAGGTCGGCCCAGCCGAGGTCGTCACCGAGGATGACGAGGAGGTTGGGCCGTCTCCCGGCCCGGCGCGCGGCCCTGAACGGCCGTTCCACGGACGCCACTTCGGCCGCCCGCGCATCCGCGGCCGTCCCGGCGACGGCCGTGACCGCGCCGCCGCCCACCAGACCGCCGAACGCACGACGGGATATCTCGGACATACGTCTACCTCGGCACGGGATTCGCGAAGGGGAACGTCCCGAGGATGCGGACCGCCCCCGCCCCGGATCAAGGCGGAGGCGTCCGGTTTCATACGGTGTTCACGAACGCACCTTCAGCAGCAGCACCGTCCGCGCCGGCACGCTCACCTCCGCGCCCGCTAGCAACTCGGCCGCCTCCCCCTGCCGTTCGTGCGACGTGTCGACGACGACCTCGTACCGCTCCGCCCACGGCACCCCCGGCAGCGTGAAGACGACCGGCTCGCCCCCGGCATGCAGCACCGCGAGGAAGCTGTCGTCGACGACGGGCTCCCCGCGTTCGTCCCGGCCCGGTATGTCGCGCCCGGAGAGGTACATCCCGAGTGTCGAGGCGGGCGCGTACCAGTCGGCGGCGGTCATCTCCTCGCCGCGCGCGGTGAACCAGGCCAGATCCCTTATCCCGTCGGCGGACCGGGCCCGCCCGGAGAAGAACGCCCGCCTGCGCAGGACCGGGTGACGGTGTCTCAACTCGATGAGCCGCGCGGTAAGTTCGAACAGGTCACGCCAGCCGGGCTCGTCCAGCAGCCCCCAGTCGACCCAACTCGTCTCGTTGTCCTGGCAGTAGGCGTTGTTGTTGCCGCCCTGGGTGCGCCCCATCTCGTCCCCGGCGACCAGCATCGGCACGCCGGTCGACAGCAGCAGCGTCGTCATGAGGTTGCGCAACTGCCGTCGGCGCAGGGCGAGTACGTCCTCGTCGGCCGTCTCCCCCTCGGTCCCGCAGTTCCAGGACCGGTTGTCGTCGCTGCCGTCGCGGTTGCCCTCGCCGTTGGCCTCGTTGTGCTTGCGTTCGTAGGACACGAGGTCACGCAGGGTGTAACCGTCGTGCGCGGTCACGAAGTTGACCGAGGCGTAGGGCCGCCGGCCGCCCCAGGCGTAGAGGTCGCTGGAGCCGGAGAGCCGGTAGCCCATCTCGCGGACGTCGGGCAGCGCGCCGCGCCAGAAGTCGCGGACGGCGCCCCGGTAGCGGTCGTTCCACTCGGTCCACAGCGGGGGGAACGCGCCGACCTGGTAGCCGCCGGAGCCGACGTCCCAGGGCTCGGCGATGAGCTTCACCCGCCGCAGGACGGGGTCCTGGGCGATCACGGCGAGGAACGGGGAGAGCATGTCGACGTCGTGCATCGAGCGGGCCAGCGCCGCCGCGAGGTCGAACCGGAAGCCGTCGACGCCCATCTCGGTGACCCAGTAGCGCAGGGAGTCGGTGATCAGGCGCAGGACGTGCGGCTGGACGACGTGCAGGGTGTTGCCGCAGCCGGTGTAGTCGGCGTAGCGGCGGGCGTCCTCCTGGAGGCGGTAGTAGCCCCGGTTGTCGATGCCCTTCAGGGAGAGCGTCGGCCCCAACTCCCCCGCTTCCGCCGTGTGGTTGTAGACGACGTCGAGGATCACCTCGATGCCGGCCGCGTGCAGCGCGCGAACCATCCGCTTGAACTCGCCGACCTGTCCGCCCGTCGTGCCGGCGGAGGCGTAGGCGGCGTGCGGGGCGAAGTAGCCGATGGAGTTGTAGCCCCAGTAGTTGCGCAGGCCCCTCCTCAACAGGTGGTCCTCATGGGCGAATTGGTGGACGGGCAGGAGTTCGACGGCCGTCACGCCCAGCTTCACGAGGTGGTCGATCGCCGCCGGGTGCGCCAACCCGGCGTAGGTGCCCCGGAGTTCGGGCGGGACGCCGGGGTGGCGGCGGGTGAAGCCGCGCACGTGCAGTTCGTAGATCACCGAGTCCGCCCAGGGCGTCTTGGGCCGCTGGTCGTCGGCCCAGTCGTCCTCGTCCTGCACGACGACGCCCTTGGGGACGTACGGGGCGGAGTCACGGTCGTCGCGGACGGTGTCGGCGACGTGCTGCTGCGGCCAGTCACGGACGTGCCCGTACACCTCGGGCGGCAGCGCGAACTCGCCGTCCACGGCGCGCGCGTAGGGGTCGAGGAGGAGCTTCGCCGGGTTCCAGCGGGCGCCGGTCCAGGGGTCCCAGCGGCCGTGGACGCGGTAGCCGTAGCGGCGGCCGGGGCGCACGCCGGGGACGAAGCCGTGCCAGACCTCGTGGGTGAGCTCGGTGAGCGTGACGCGGGTCTCGTGGCCGTCGTCGTCGAAGAGGCACAGGTCGACCGCCTCGGCGCCGCCCGCCCAGAGGGCGAAGTTGGTGCCGGTGACCCCGCCGGGGCCGGTACGGAAGCGGGCGCCGAGGGGGACGGGGGCGCCGGGCCAGACGGGCGGGGAGTCGGCCGCTCTCGGCGTCGTTCGCGTCCCGGCCCCCTCGGGATCGCCCTCCGCGTGTTCGGGGAGGGGCGTCGCTGACTCCTGTTCGGCTGTGCTGGACACCGGTCGGCCCCTCTTCGTCCTGTCCGCCGCCGGGACGTCCCGCCGGCTGGGTACGGCGGGGCGCGGCTGCCCGGCGTGTGGTCGTCGTCCTTCCCCCTGTTCTGCCCAGCGGCGGTCGTACCCAGACAGGGGGTCGTCCTCACGTTTCCCCGGGGTCCACCCGCTCGTTGGAGGGGCGTGAGGCATGGACAAGGGCGCGCGCGGCGCGCGGGGGCCGCGCTGGCCGTCGTAGTGGCAGGGACAGGGCTGGTCGCCGGGTGCACGTCCGGGGACGGGCGCAGCGGCATCGACCGGCTGCTCGGCAAGCCGGCGGCGGCGACGGACGTGATCCGGGTGACGCCGGACGACGGGACGGTGGGCGTGCGCGCGGAGGGCAGGCTACGCGTGCGCGTGCCGCACGGGCGGCTGGAGTCGGTGCGGGTCGCGCGCGTGCAGGACGCCCAGGAGACCGTCGTCCCCGGGCGGATCGCGGACGACGGCGGGAGCTGGCGGCCGGACGACGACCGGCTCGCGCTGGCCGCCCGGTACACCGTGGACGTCGTGGCGCGCGACGACTCGGGCAACCGGCTGGCCCGGCACAGCACGTTCACGACGTTCGTGCCGGACGAGCGGTTCATCGGGTACGTCACTCCGGAGAACCGTTCGACCGTGGGCACCGGGATGATCGTCTCACTGGAGTTCAACCGGGAGATCGTCAACCGGGCGGACGTCGAGCGGGCCGTCGAGGTCACCGCCGACCCGCCGGTGGAGGTGCGCCCGCACTGGTTCGGCGGGGAACGGCTCGACTTCCGGCCCGAGGAGTACTGGAAGCCCGGCACGCGCGTGACGGTGGCGCTGAGGCTGCGGGACGTCGAGGGGGCGCCGGGGGTGTACGGGCTGCAGGCCAAGACGTTCACGTTCACCGTCGGGCGCAGCCAGGTCTCGCTGGTGGACGCCGCCGCGCACACGATGGAGGTGCGGCGCGACGGGCGGCTCCTGTCGACGGTGCCGATCACGGCGGGGGCGCCCAGGACGCCGACGTACAACGGGAAGATGGTCGTCACCGAGATGCTTGAGGTGACGCGGATGAACAGCCGGACCGTCGGGTTCGGCGGGGAGTACGACATCCCGGACGTGCCGCACGCGATGCGGCTGACCGACTCGGGGACCTTCCTGCACGGGAACTACTGGGCGCCGTACGCCGTTGGACGGGCGAATGTCAGTCACGGGTGTGTGGGGCTGCGGGACGTGCGGGGCGGCTCGTCGAAGACGGCGGCGGGCTGGTTCTTCGACCGGAGCCTGATCGGGGACGTGGTGGAGGTGGTCAACAGCAGGGACAAGGTGGTGGCGGCGGACAACGGGCTGGGGGGCTGGAACATGGGCTGGAAAGAGTGGGTCTCGGGTGGTGCGGGCGGGTAGTCACGAGATGCGTGGCCTCTTTGCGACGAAACAGTGACGTTCATCCGACGAGATGGTCAAATACCGGCGGTTAGGATGCGCCAGTGATCGCGCGGCGAGCGCGGGGGGTGGGGGCCTGACCAGGGCCCTTCGAGGGGAGAAGGACTTGAACGTGCGGCCGATATCGGGGGCGTCGGTGCGAGGACGGAAGCGGGGGCTGGCGATCGTGTCGGGCGCCCTCCTGCTCGCCGTCACCGCGTGCGGCGGGAACGGGGACTCCGGGTCCGGGGACTCCGGCAAGAACGAGGTGAAGGGCAAGCCGGCGGGCGCCGCGCAGAGCGCGCAGTCGGAGGCGGTCGTCAGCATCCTGCCGGCCAACGGCGCGACCGCCGTCGACACCAGCGGCACGCTGAAGGTGAGCGCCGCGAAGGGCAAGCTGACCGAGGTCGTCGTCAAGGACACCAAGGGGACGCGGATCGCGGGCGCGATCTCGGCGGACGGCGCCGGCTGGACGCCCGCCACGCATCTCTCGGCGTCCACGAAGTACCAGGTGCACGCGGTCGCGAAGGACGCCGAGGGGCGGCAGGCCGCCGAGGACTCGACGTTCACGACGCTGAGCCCGAAGAACACGTTCATCGGCAACTTCACGCCGGAGGACGGCTCGACCGTCGGCGTCGGGATGCCGTTCTCGGTGCGCTTCACGCGCGGGATCACCTCGCCGGACGCCGTCGAGAAGGCCATCAAGATCACGACCGTGCCCGCGGTCGACGTCCAGGGCCACTGGTTCGGCAACGACCGGCTCGACTTCCGGCCCGAGAAGTACTGGAAGGCCGGGACGAAGGTCACCGTCTCGCTCAACCTCGACGGCGTCGAGGGGCGCAAGGGCGTCTACGGCGAGCAGACCAAGAAGATCTCGTTCACCATCGGGCGCAACCAGGTGTCCATCGTCGACGCCAAGAAGCACACGATGACCGTCCAGCAGGACGGCAAGACCATCAGGACGATCCCCGTGACGACCGGCAAGCCCGGGTACGCCACCTGGAACGGGCAGATGGTCATGAGCGAGAAGTACAAGGTCACCCGGATGAACGGGGACACCGTCGGCTACGACGGCGAGTACGACATCAAGGACGTCCCGCACGCCGTGCGCCTCACCGACTCCGGCACGTTCGTGCACGGCAACTACTGGGGCGGGGACGCGTTCGGGAACTACAACGCGAGCCACGGCTGCATCGGCCTGCGGGACGTGCGGGGCGGGTACGACAAGGACGTCGCCGCGGCCTGGTTCTTCGACCACTCGATCGTCGGGGACGTCGTCGTGGTGAAGAACTCGACGGACCCGGTGGTGAACCCGTCCAACGGGCTCAACGGGTGGAACATGTCGTGGGCGGAGTGGACGAAGTAGTCCGTCCGTAGGGGTACGGGGTGGCCTCGGTGCTGTGACTCACGGCACCGAGGCCACTGTCGTTAGTGGCCGTTAACCTGATCCACATGACCGTGAATCTCGAAGTCGCCGACGGCGTCGGCACGCTGCGGCTCGACCGGCCGCCCATGAACGCGCTGGACACCGCCACGCAGGACCGGCTGAAGGAACTCGCCGAGGAGGCCACGCGGCGCGCGGACGTCCGCGCGGTGGTGGTGTACGGCGGGGAGAAGGTGTTCGCGGCGGGCGCGGACATCAAGGAGATGCGGGTCATGGACCACGCGGCGATGGTGCTGCGGGCCCGTGACCTCCAGGACGCGTTCACGGCCGTCGCGCGGATCCCGAAGCCGGTCGTCGCGGCGATCACCGGGTACGCGCTCGGCGGTGGCTGCGAGCTGGCGCTGTGCGCGGACTTCCGGATCGCCGGGGAGAACGCGAAGCTCGGGCAGCCGGAGATCCTGCTCGGCGTCATCCCCGGTGCGGGCGGCACGCAGCGGCTGGCCCGGCTGATCGGGCCCTCCAAGGCGAAGGACCTCATCTTCACGGGGCGCATGGTGAAGGCCGACGAGGCGCTGTCGCTGGGGCTCGTGGACCGGGTCGTCCCGGCGGACGAGGTGTACGCGCAGGCGCACGCGTGGGCGGCGAAGCTCGCGCAGGGGCCGGCGATCGCCCTGCGGGCCGCGAAGGAGGCGATCGACACGGGCCTCGAAACCGATCTGGAGACCGGGCTCGCCGTCGAACGCAACTGGTTCGCGGGGTTGTTCGCGACGGAGGACCGGGAGCGGGGGATGCGGAGTTTCGTGGAGGAGGGGCCGGGCAAGGCGAAGTTCCTCTGAGGGCAGGGGGGTTCGGCTGTTCGGTGTGTGAGCGATCGCCCTGATGAAATCTCCTCCAGGGGCTTGCAATTGACGTGATGTCTCATCCGGGTCCCTCGTTGGGGCGGTTTGTGGGAGCCTTGGGGTGACCGCGAGTCTGTCGTGCCGAGGGAGCCGTCGATTGCCGCCGAGTGAGCCGTCGCCGCAGCTCAGCGGGGGTTTTGTGGACCCCCTCCTGCCAGGGTCATATGCCGGGGGCGCACCGGGCACCGGTAGCTTGCGGGGGGCGTATTCCTCCGGAACGGCCACGGGCGGCGCTCCGGCCCGCCATGATGGGGGTATGGCGGGGCTGGAGGGTTTTGAACAGCCGCGGGGACACGGGCGTGTGGACGACGCGGCGCGCTGGTCGCCCGCGGTCGAGGACGAGCGGGCGCTGAAGGCGGTGGAGCTGTTCGGCGACCCGACGGAGGCGGAGGTTCCGCTCCCGTCCCGGCCCGAGTCCGCCGCCGCGGCCCGTCGGCTCACCCACTTCGTCGTCCTGCGCCAGTGGGGGCTGTCGCCCAAGCTCGCCGAGGATGCCGTGCTGCTCGTCTCCGAGCTGGTCGGCAACGCCGTGCGGCATACCGGTGCGCGGGTGTTCGGACTGCGGATGCGGCGGCGCCGGGGGTGGATCCGGGTGGAGGTGCGTGACCCCTCGCGGGGGCTGCCGTGTCTCATGCCGGTGCATGAACTCGACGTCAGCGGGCGGGGGTTGTACCTCGTGGACAAGCTGTCCGACCGCTGGGGGGTCGACTTACTTCCGCGGGGGAAGACGACGTGGTTCGAGATGAGGGTGGGGGACCGGTAGTTCCCGGGTGGTGAACTCCTGTGGTGTGTACGGCCGTTGATCTGTTCAGTTCCTGTGCGGCTCCTGTTCGGCTCAGCCGAGGATCTTCCGTTCGTACGCCACCGCGACCGCCGCGGCCCGGTCGCTGACGCCCAACTTGGTGTAGAGGTGCGTGAGATGGGTCTTCACGGTCGCCTCGCTGATGAACAGCTCCCGCGCGATCTCCCGGTTCGACGTCCCCTTCGCGACGAGGGCCAGCACCTCGCGTTCCCTCGCGGACAAGGGTTCGCTCACGGGCGTGCGGACCGCGCTGACGAGTCTCGTCGCGACGGCCGGCGACAGCACCGTCCGGCCCTGGGCCGCCGCCCTCACCGCCGTGAACAGCTCATCACGCGGGGCGTCCTTGAGCAGGTACCCCGTCGCGCCCGCCTCGATCGCCGGGAGCGTGTCCGAGTCGGTGTCGTACGTCGTCAGCACGAGCACCTTCGCCCGCGCGCCCTCCCTCGTGAGCCGCGCGATCGCCTCCACCCCACCGCCGCCCGGCATCCGCAGATCCATCAACACGACATCCGGATCCAGCCGAGCCACCCTCTCCACCGCCTCCACCCCATCCGCCGCCTCCCCCAGCACCCGGAAACCGGGAGCAGAGGCGAACATCCCCCGCAGCCCGTCACGGACCACGGGGTGGTCGTCGACGATGAGGAGGGTGATGACGGGATCGTCGGTCGGGTCGCCGCTCGGGGGGGCGGCCGGGGCGGTGCCGGGGGCTTCGACCGAGGCGTCCGCGGGGGTGCCGGGGGCACGGCCCTGCGAGGCGCCGGGCGGCAAGCCGACGGGGTCGTCGACCGGGGCGCCGGGCACGGAGCGCGAAGGCGTTCCGGGCGCCGGGGCAGTGCCGGACGCGCGACCGGCCGAGACGTCTGGGCCGGGCCGGACGTCGGCCTGGGCACCGGCGTCGGAGCCGGCCCCAGCTCCGCTCACAAGTCCGGCCGGGGAGCCGACGAGCCCATCGGCCGGGGCGCCAAGCGCGGAGGGTGACGGGGAGCCGGGCCCCGGGGCGAGCCTGGCGTCGGGCGTGCGGGTGAGCGGGGCGGCGTCCGCAGGACCGGACCGGGCGGCGTCCGGCGTAGGGCCAAGCCCGGCGTCGGGCGTGCGGTCGGACACAGCGCCGGCCGGGGAGCCGGCGGGGGCATCGGCCGGGGCACCAGGCGCGGAGGGTGACGGGGAGCCGGGCCCCGGGGTGAGCCTGGTGTCAGGCGTGCGGCCGGACACCGTGTCATCCGCAAGGCCGGGCCGGGTGGAGGGCTGGTTATCGGTCATGGGGGACCAACGGTACGCGAGCTGAGAGGGCTGTGCCGTGGGCCGGTTCGGACTCGATCGTGAAGGAGCCGGCGATGCGTTCGGCGCGGGTGCGCATGCCGTCGAGGCCGAAGCCGCCGGTGCGGGTGCGGGCGGGGAGGGCGAGGGGGTCGAAGCCGCGGCCGTCGTCGCGGATGTCGAGGATGACCTCGTCGCCGAGGAACGTGAGGGTCACGCCGAGGCGGTGGGCGTGGGCGTGCCGGGCGGCGTTGGAGAGGGCTTCCTGGGTGATGCGCAGGAGGGTCGCGGAGACCTCGTCGTGCAGGTGCTCGGCGATGCCGGTCACGGTGAACTCGGCCCGGACGCCCGTCCGTTCACCCCACTCGGCGACCGTGCTCTTCAGCGCCTCGGGCAGCCCGGCGTCGGCCAGCGCGACCGGGGCGAGGTTGTGGACGGAGCGCCGGGCCTCACCGAGGCTGTGGCGGGCCAGGTCCAGCGCGCGGACGGTGTGCTCGCGTGCGGCGTCCGCGTCCGGGGTGTTCAGGACGACCTGGAGCTGGGCGATGATGCCGGCGAGGCCCTGGGCGATCGTGTCGTGGATCTCGGCGGCGAGGCGCCGGCGCTCGTCGGCGACGCCCGCTTCCCGTGCCTGGACGAGGAGTTGGGCGTGCAGCGCGGCGTTCTCGTCGAGGGCCTGTTGCAGGGCGGCGTTGGTCCGCTCCAGTTCGGTGATGGTGGCGGCGCGTTCGTGGGAGCGGCGCGAGTCCTCCTCGGTGAGGTGGGCGATCACCGCCTGGAGGGCGAACTGGAAGAACAGCAGCGCGGTGAACACGGCCCACTGGCCGAGGTTCTTCGGCGGCAGCCCGCCCGACTGCGCGCCGGCCACCGGCACCGCGCTCACGAACAGGCCGACCCTGCGCCACCGGCCGGGGAGCAGTTCGTCGGAGTCCATGTACCCGGTGGCCGCGTAGAACGCGAAGAACGGGTTGAGCCCCGTCAGCGCGAAGGCGAGGGCCCAACGGACGACGTAGTACGCCGTCCCGGCCGGCGTCGGGATGCGGCCCCGGTTCGGGCGGCGGTGCCGGGTCACGTGCCACCACAGCTGGAGCGCGAGCGCCGCGACGACCAGCGCGCCGGCGGCGTACCACCCGGCGGGGCGCGGCGTCAGGTCGGCGGCGATCACCCCGAGGACGACGCTGATCCCGAGCATCCCGTACGGGCCCCACAGGTGCAGCTGCTCCCAGCGCCAGTCGATCTGCGTGTCCCGCACGGTCATGTCGCCCAGTCTCCTACTCCCAGCGGAACCAGCGCGCGGCGGCACCGGTCAGCAGGGCGATCCAGGCGACCAGGACGGCCAGGTGCCCCCAGCCGGGCCAGTGGCCGGCCGCCGCCTGGTTCAGCGCCTCGGCCGCCGCGCCGAACGGGGTGTAGCCGACGGCTGCCGCGAGGCCGTGCGGCATCGTCTGCACCGGCATCCACACGCCCGCGCAGAACATCGACGGGAAGAACACGGCGGAGCCGATCGCGCCGGCGACCTTCGTCGTCCGCGACAGCGCGGAGATGACGGCGCCGAGCGCGAGGGCGGCGAGCAGGGTCAGCAGCAGCGCCAGGGCGTATCCGGCGGGCTGCCTCGGCAGCGTCACGTCGAACGCGAGGCGTCCCACCGTCAGCGCCAGCAGCGAGGAGGTGAGGGCCGCCGCGCCGTACATCACCATCTGGCCGGTCAGCAGAGCCGACGGTTTCACCGGCGTCGCCGACATCCGCCGCAGGATGCCGCGCTCCCGGTAGCCGGTGAGGGTCTGCGGCATCGACTGGAGCCCGCCGACGATCAGCCCGAGCAGCACGGTCACCGGCACGTACGCGTCCACCGGGCGCAGGCCCCCGAAGGAGTCGTCCGGCTGCCGGAAGGAGGGGATGGAGCCGAGGATCACCAGGAGGAGGGTGGGGAAGAGGAGGATCCAGAAGTGGGCGCCGGGTTCGCGCCGGAAGAGGCGGAGTTCGGCTTTGAGGACGGCGGGGTTGAAGGGGAGGGCGGGCGTGGGTGCGAGGGGCATCGGGGCCGGCTTCCGGGAGGTGTTCATGCCGTCGCGCCCTTCGTCAGGTCGAGGAACGCGTCGTCCAGCGTCGCGTCCGTGACGCGGAGTTGGTGGGCGGTGATGTGGCGGCGGGCGAGGAGGGTGATCACGGCGTTGACGGTCTCGTCGGTGCCGGAGAGGGTGAGGCGGGCGTCCTTGTGGCTGACGGCGGCCAGGGCGGGGAGGGTGGCGAGGTCGCGGTCGTCGAGGGGGGCGGAGGGGGTGAAGCTGATGATCGTGGCGCCGGCCGAGCGGTGGATCAGGCCGGCCGGGGTGTCGAGGGCGGCGATCCTGCCCTTGTCGATCACCGCGATGCGGTCACAGAGGCGCTGGGCCTCCTCCATGAAGTGGGTGACGAGCAGGACGGTCACGCCGCCCGCGCGGACGTCCTCGATCAGCTCCCAGGTGTCGCGGCGGGCGCGGGGATCGAGACCGGTGGTGAGTTCGTCCAGGACGACGACCTTGGGGTCGCCGATCAGCGCGAGGGCGATGAACAGGCGCTGCTTCTGTCCGCCGGAGAGCTTCGCGAACCGGGTGTTCAGCTTGCCGGTGAGTCCGAGGCGTTCGGCGAGGGGACGCCAGTCCGCCGGGCGCGCGTAGAAGGACGCGTACAGCTCCAGCGCCTCGCGCACCGTCAGCTTCGGCTGCAACTCGCTCTGCTGGAGCTGCGCACCGAGCACCTGCGCGACCTGCGCGTGCTCGGTGACAGGATCGAAACCGGCGACCCGGACCCGCCCGGCATCCGGGACCCGCAACCCCTCCACACACTCCACGGTCGTCGTCTTCCCGGCCCCGTTGGGACCGAGCACCCCAAAAATCTCCCCCTCCTCCACGGCGAAGGAGACTCCGTCCACCGCCCTGTGGGCGCCGTACGTCTTGCGCAGATCCGTGACTTCGATGACGGGCATGACTCCACCCTCCCGAACCACCCCCACCCCTCACATCGGCCGAAGAGCCAGACCCCGCCTCCACCGTTCACCCGTCCGGCATCAACCGATCGGCTGATGCGCGAATACGACCCCGGGGGCGACCATGGGACACGCCCCCTCGTCCCGCACCCTCTCAGCCCCTCTCCCCCGCCCGTTCCCCGTGCCAGGTCCCCCACAACTGGGCGTACGCGCCGCCCGCGTTCACCAGTTGTTCGTGGGTTCCGAGTTCTGTCAGGAGGCCGTCTTCCATGACAGCCACCCGGTCCGCGTCGTGGGCGGTGTGGAGGCGGTGGGCGATGGCGATGACGGTGCGGTTGGCGAGGACGGCGGCGAGGGCGTGTTCGGTGTGGCGGGCGGTGGTGGGGTCGAGGAGGGCTGTCGCCTCGTCGAGGATGAGGGTGTGGGGGTCGGCGAGGACCACGCGCGCGAGGGCGAGTTGCTGGGCCTGTGAGCCGTCCAGCGTGTGCGCGCCGGTGCCGAGCTGGGCGTCGAGCGCGCCGGGCAGTTCGCGGACCCAGCCGTCCGCGCCGACCGCGTCCAGTGCGGCCCACAGGTCCTCGTCGCTCGCGGAGGGTTCGGCGATGCGGAGGTTGTCGCGGACGGTGCCGAGGAAGACGTGGTGCTCCTGGGTGACGAGGACGACCTGCCGGCGCAGTTGCTCGGGGCCGAGGTCGGCGACGGGGACGCCGCCGACGGTGACCGTGCCGTGCGTGGGCGCGTCCACGCCCGCCAGCAGCCGGCTGAGGGTCGTCTTGCCCGCGCCGGAGGGGCCGACGACGGCGAGGCGTTCGCCGGGCCGGACCGTGAGGTCGACACCGCGCAGGACCTCGCCGCCCCGCTCGTACGCGAACCGCACACCGGTCACGTCGATCCGGTCGCCGTCCGGTGTGGGCGCGTCCCGCGTCACGCCGCCCGGCGCCTGCGCGATCCCCTCGACGCGCGCGAACGAGGCCCCGCCGCTCTGGAGTTGTTCGACGTTGACGAGGATCTGGTCGACCGGCTCGAAGAACTGCCGGGTGTAGAGGGTCGCGGTGACGACGGCGCCCAGGCTCATCTCCCCGTGCGCGTGGAGCACGCCGCCGAGGATCAGGATGGCCGACACGGGCAGCGTGTACGACGTCTCGACGATCGGGAAGAAGACACTGCGCAGGTAGAGCGTGTGGAACCGGGTCCGGCGGGAGACGGCCAGCGCCTCGCGGCCGGCCGCCGTCCGCCGCTCCTCCAGGCGGAACGCCTCGACGGTCCGCGCGCCCGCGGCCGTCGCCGCCAGGATCTCGGAGACCTCGGAGACCGCCGCGCCCTCGGCGAGGTAGCCGGCGCGCGCCCGCCGCAGGTACCAGCGCACGCCGGCCCAGATCGGCGCGAGGCCGAGCAGGGAGACCGCGCCGAGCAGCGGGTCGACGAAGAAGACGGCGCCCAGCAGGAACACCGCCTGCGCGCCGCTGACCATCATCTCCGGGCCGACGTCGCGCAGGGTCGTGCCCACGGTCGCCACGTCGGCGGTGCCGCGCGTGGTGAGGTCCCCGGTGCCGGCGCGCTCGACGACGGACGCGGGCAGGGCGAGCGTCCGGTCCACGAACTCCTCGCGCACGCGCGCCAGCGTGCGTTCCCCGAACCGGTGGGCGATGTACCGCGCCCAGCGGTCCAGCAGGAGCTGGACGACGGCGGCGACGAGGATCCCGAGGGCGAGCCGGTCGACGACGCCGACGCCTGCCCCGCCGCGCACCTCGTCGATGATCCGCCCGAGCAGCCACGGCCCCACGAGCCCGGCGAGCGCCGCGAGCACGTTGACGCCGACGACGACGGCCGGCGCCCGCCCGTCCGCCCGCACCAGCCGCACCACGGCCCGCCGCACGTCCCGGACCCCGGCGACCGGCAGCCGCCCCGCACCGGCCTCCCCGCTCACCGGCCCCACCTCCCCGCGCCACACTCCGACGCCTGCCCGAACGAACCCGCTGTCACCGAACCCGCTGTCACCGAACCCGCTGTCACCGAACCGCCCTTTCCGCACCGCGCGCCGGCGGGGCCCCGGCCCGCCCGGTCACGCCCCGAAGCCCGGCGGCCGACAGCCGCTCCGGCGCCCACCCCGCCGCCACGCGCCCGGCGCCCGACACGCCCCGCCGTCACCGGACCACCTCTTCCGCGACGCCTTCTCCCGACACGCCCTCTCCCGTCCCGTTCGTCCCGTCCGCCCCGTCCGTGTCCCGCGCCACCAACTCCCGGTACCCCGGCTCCCGTTCCAGCAGTTCCCGGTGTGTCCCCGAGGCCACCACGCGCCCGTCCACGACGTACTGGACCCGCTCGACCCGGTCGAGGAGGAGCGGTGAGGTGGAGGTCACGACGGTCGTGCGGCCGGTGCGGGCCTCGCGGAGGCGGGAGGCGATCGCCGCCTCGGTGTGGGCGTCGAGGGCGGACGTCGGTTCGATGGCGAGGAGTACTTCGGGGTCGGCGAGCAACGCCCGTACGAGGCGCACGCGTTGGCGCTGGCCGCCGGAGAGGCTGCGGCCCTGGGCGGAGACGGCGGAGTCGAGGCCGTCGGACAGGCCGCGCACGATGTCCTCGGAGGCGGCGGCCCACACGGCGCGCGCGATGTCGTCGGCGTCGCGTTCCTCGCGGCCGCAGACCATCTCGCGCAGGGTCTCGGCGAACAGGTCGGCCTCGTTGTCGGCGACGAGGATCCGCGCGCGGACGTCCGCCAACGGCACGGCGTCCAGGCGGACTTCGCCCCAGGTGACGTCGGAGGGCAGGTAGCGGCCGAGCCGGTCGGCGATGACGGCGCCGTCGGCGGGCCGCGCGCAGACGACGGCCGTCAACTCGCCGGGCCGGACGCGGACATGGGACAGCGGGTCGTGCAACTCGGCGGGCTCCTCGGGGGCCTTGGCCGTCGGGTCGTCGGGGTCCGGTTCCAGGCTCAGCAGGCGCACGACGCGGCGCGCGGCGACGACGCCCCGGCTGCCCTGGTAGCCCAGCTCGACGAGGAAGGCCACCGGCCCCACCAGGACGGCCACGAAGCCGTAGACGGAGACGAGTTGACCCACGGTGATCTCGCCCTGCGCGGCGAGGCGCGCGGCGAGCCAGGTGACGACGGACAGGAACAGCATCGGCAGGCCGAGCCCGCACGCCTGGATCCAGCTCGTCACCGCGCCGACCCGGTACCCCTGTTCCCTCAGCCGCGCCGAGTCCCGCCGGAACGCGTCCGCGAACAGCCCTTTCCCGCCGAGCCCGTTGAGCACGCGCAGCCCGCCCGCGAGGTCCCCGATCCGCGCGGTCAGCAGCCGCTGGCGCTCGCGGTACTCGGTCTCGGCGCCCTGGAGCCGGGCCATCAACGGCCCGACGACCAAGCCGAGTACGGGCATCCCGGCCAGGACGAGGGCCGCGAGCAGCCCGGAGATGTCGAGCAGCAGCACGGCGACGACGCCGTACGCCACGATCGCCCCGATCCCGGGCCCGAGCGCGGTCAGGGAGAACGCGACGGTCTGCACGTCGCCCACGCCGATGGTGACGACCTCCCCGGCGACCGTCCGCCTCGGCAGCGCGGCGCCCAGCCGCACCGCCTGCCCCACCACCACCTTGACCGTCCGGAAGTTGGCGTCCATCCGCAGCCGTGTCATCGTCCGGTGCCGCATGACGCTGACCCACGCGTTGAAGGCCCCCACCAGGAACAACGCGACGCTCCACCCGACGAGCGCCCTCATGTTCCCGGGTTCGAGTCCCTCGTCGACGGCCTTGGAGATCATCCACGGCGCCGCCGCGAGGAGCCCCATCCACACCGACGCGAACACCGCCCCGGCCACCGCCCGCCCGGCCTGCCGCCGGCTCAGCCACCACAGGTACGCGAGCCCGCCCCGGCAGTCGGGGGTGCCGGGGTCCTCGTGGGCGTCGATCGGGGCCCTCATGTCAGGCTCTCCCGCCAGGCCCGGTGCAGCCCCGCGAACCGGCCCGTGCCGGCGATGAGTTCGGCCGGGGTGCCGTCCTCGACGACGCGGCCGTGCTCCATGACGAGGACGCGGTCGGCGATCTCGACGGTGGAGAGGCGGTGCGCGATGACGACGGCGGTGCGCCCGCGCAGGACGGTCGACATGGCTCGCTGGACGGCCTGTTCGCCGGGGATGTCGAGGGAGCTGGTGGCCTCGTCGAGGATGAGGACGGCGGGGTCGGCGAGCAACGCCCGCGCGAAGGCGACCAGTTGGCGCTGGCCGGCGGAGATGCGGCCGCCGCGCTTGCGGACGTCGGTGTCGTAGCCGTCGGGGAGGGCGCTGATGAACTCGTGGGCGCCGATGGCCTTCGCGGCGCGTTCGATGTCCTCGCGGGTGGCGTCGGGGCGGCCGATGGCGATGTTCTCGGCGACGGTGCCGGAGAACAGGAACGCCTCCTGGGTCACCATCACGACGCCGCGCCGCAGTTCGGGCACGGACAGGTCGCGCAGGTCGACGCCGTCGAGGGTGACGCGGCCGGCCGTCGGGTCGTAGAAGCGGGCGAGGAGTTTCGCGAGCGTCGACTTGCCGGCGCCGGTCGAGCCGACGACGGCGACGGTCTGGCCTGCGGGGAGGGTGAGGTCGAAGCGGGGCAGGATCTCGCCGCCCGTGCGGTAGCCGAAGGAGACGCCCTCGAACTCGACCGTGCGGCCGGGGAGTTCGCCCTGGCGCACGGGCAGTTCGCGCGGGTGCGCCGGTTCGGGGACGGAGGGCGTCTGGGCGAGCAGGCCGGCGATCTTCTCCAGGGACGCGGCGGCCGACTGGTAGGAGTTGAGGAACATGCCGAGCCGGTCGATCGGGTCGTACAGGCGCCGCAGGTACAGCACGGCCGCCGCGAGGACGCCGAGGGCGAGGGAGCCGTCCGTGACGCGGTAGGCGCCCCACAGGACGATCAGCGCGACGGCGGTGTTGGCGATCAGGCGGGAGCCGACGACGTACCTGGCCATCTCCAGGAGGGCGTCGCCGTTGGAGCGTTCGTGCGTGCGGTTGAGGGCGGCGAACTCGGCGTCGTTGACCGCCTCGCGCCGGAACGCGCGCACCGGGCGGATGCCGTTCATCGTCTCGACGAACTTCACGATCACCGTCGCGATGGCCGTCGAACGCCGGGAGTACACGCGGCCCACCCTGCGCTGGTAGGTGCGCACCATCAGGTACAGCGGGCCGAAGGAGGCGACCGCTACGGCGCCGAGGCCGAGGTCGAGCCAGAGCAGCATCGCCGAGATGTAGACGAACGACAGGACGACCGTCACGAGCTCCTGAAGGCCCTCCTCCAGCAGTTCCCGCAGTGACTCGACGTCGGTCGTGGAGCGGGAGATCAGGCGGCCGGAGGTGTAGCGCTCGTGGAAGTCGACGCTCAGCGCCTGCGCGTGCCGGAAGATCCTGCCGCGCAGGTCCAGCAGGGCGTCCTGGTTGACGTGCGCGGAGGCGTTGATGAACGCGTACTGCAGGACGCCGGCCAGGAGCGCGCACGCGAGGTAGCCGGCGCCGGCCGTGATCAGCGGGCCGTCGTCGCCGTCGCGGTAGGCGGGGACGGCCGTGTCGATCGCGTACGCGACCAGGAGCGGGCCGACCTGGACGGCCGCCTGCTGGGCCAGCAGGAGCAGCGCGGTGAGCGTCGCGCGGAGTTTCATCGGCGCGAGCAGGGAGCGCAGGAGGGCGCCGGTGGCGCCGGGGGGTGTGGGCAGGTCGTCCTGGTCGAAGGGGTCCTGCTGGGGCGCGGGGGCCGTCGTGGGGGCGGTCATCGGCGGGCGTCCTCCTGTGCGCGCGGGGTGAGGGCGTCGTGCGGGGCGGGCGGGGCGGGGTCGCTTCGTCCGGTGTCGCCGGTGTCCTGCGCGCCCGCCATCAGGTGCGCGTACTCCGCGTTCGTCCGCAGCAGTTCCTGGTGTGTGCCGACCGCCTTGACGCGGCCCTCGGACAGGAGGGCCACCCGGTCGGCCAGCAGGACGGTCGAGGGGCGGTGGGCGACGATCAGGGCCGTCGTGTCGGCGAGGACGTGCCGCAGGGCGGCCTCGACGGCGGCCTCGGTGTGGACGTCCAGCGCGGAGAGCGGGTCGTCGAGGACGAGGAACGCGGGCCGGCCCACCACCGCGCGGGCCAGCGCGAGGCGCTGGCGCTGACCGCCGGAGAGGCTGAGCCCCTGTTCGCCGACCTCCGTGTCGACGCCGCGCGGCAGGTCGTGCACGAAGGACGCCTGCGCGACGTCCAGCGCCCGCGCGAGGTCGCCCTCACCGTCGACGGCCCCCATCAGGACGTTCTCCCCGACGGTCGCCGAGAACAGCGTGGGCTCCTCGAACGCGACGGCGACCCGGGCGCGCAGTTCCTCGCGGGTCATCCCCTCGATGTCCTCCCCGTCGAGCGTGATCCGCCCGCCGCTGACGTCGTACATGCGCGGCACCAGCGCCGTGAGCGTCGTCTTCCCGCTCCCCGTAGCCCCGACGAGCGCCAGCGACTCCCCGGCCCGGATGTGCAGATCGACCCCGGCGAGCACGGGCGGATCCTCCGCCCCGGCATCGGGATACCGAAACCAGACCCCCTCGAACCGCAGCCCGTCCCCGGCCCCGCCGGACACACCGGCCCCCGCACGCCCGCCACCACCGGCCCCCGCCGGACCGGGCCCGCCACCGGAAGCCCCGGCCGCCTCGACGAGCGCACCCCCGGTCTCCGCCTCCGCCGAAGCCCCCGCGCCCCCGGCGTCCCGGGCCCGGTCGTCGTCAGCCGCGCCCGGCGCCCCGCCGAGCACACCCCCGGCCTTCACCGCGGCGCCGGCCGAAGCCGCGCCCCGCCCTGTACGGCCCCCGGTGCCCCGCGCGTCCGCCCCGGCGCCTTCCTCCTCCTCGTCCATCACCTCGAAATACCGGGCCGTGGCAGTAGCCGCCTCCTGGCTCATCGCCAGCAGGAACCCGATGGACTCCACGGGCCACCGCAGCGCGAGGGCGGTGGAGAGGAACGCCACGAGGGTCCCGGCGGACAGCGCGCCGTCGGCCACCTGCACGGCGCCGACGACGAGGGCGACCGCGATCGCGATCTCCGGCAGGGTCACGATGACGCCCCAGATCATCGCGAGGAGGCGGGCCTTGCGCAGTTCGGTGCCGCGCAGGTTCCGGGCGAGGTCGCGGAAGACGCGGGCCTGGCTGCGGTGGCGGCCGAACCCCTTGATGATGCGGATGCCGAGGACGCTCTCCTCGACGACGGTCGTGAGGTCGCCGACCTGGTCCTGCGAGAGGCGGGCCACGCGCGCGTAGCGGGTTTCGAAGGCGACGCAGAGGACCACGAGGGGGACCGTGGGCGCGAGGACGACGAGGCCGAGCGTCCAGTCCTGGAGCAGCATGATGACGACGCCGACGAGGATGGTCACGGCGTTGACGAACAGGAACGTCAGCGGGAACGCGAGGAACATGCGCAGGAGCATGAGGTCGGTGGTCCCGCGCGACAGGAGCTGGCCGGAGGCCCAGCGGTCGTGGAAGGCGACCGGCAGCCGCTGGAGGTGGCGGTAGAGGTCGGCCCGCATGGACGCCTCGACGTGGGACAGCGGGCGGGCGACGAGCCAGCGTCGCAGGCCGAAGAGCAGCGCCTCGGCGAACCCGAGGAGCAGCAGCCACAGCGCCCCCAGCCAGACCCCGCCGGTGTCGCCGGAGGCGATGGGCCCGTCGACCATCCACTTCAGGACGAGGGGGATGACGAGGCCCACGCAGGAGGCCAGCACGGCGACGAGCGCGGCGATGACCAGCCGGGCCCGTGCGGGCCGCACGTACGGCCACAGTCGGAGCAGTGTGCGGACGGCTGACCGTTCGGTGGGGGGTGCGGGCTTCACTGGCGTCACGATGGCGAGCCTACGGACCGGCACTGACATCGCCCACCGAGTTTCGGCCGGTACCGCCTCCGTCGATGGTCCTACGACCTGCGGTTTTCCTTGATTCTCAGGGGTGCCTCAGGGGCCGGGCCCCGAAGAAGACCAGGGGCGCACGACCCCCGCGCGCGGAGATCGCCAAGCCGGCGCCAAGCGCTGGTCAACAAAGGGTTTCCAGCCAAGTTCTTGAGGCGCCCATGACATAACCCCTCCTCCCCTGCCACCCTTCCACCACCGCTGCACAGCAACCCCACAGCACCACCACACGAGTTCGACCGACGGTCTCCGAAGGAGTCAGTGGTGAGCAGCAGTACCTCTCCCAGACGCACCCCCCGCTCCCCCTACCGCAGAACAGCCGCCGCGGCCCTGATGGGCGTGGCGGCTCTCGTCGCCACCGCCGTGCAGTCCGGCGCCGCGACGGCCGCCCCCCAGCAGGCGGGCACGAAGACCGAGTCCGTCCTGCTGACCCCCTCCCAGCGCGCGGAGCTGTTGCGCGACGCGGACGCGGGCAAGGCGGCGACGGCGAAGACACTGGGCCTGGGCGCCCAGGAGGCCCTGGTCGTCCGCGACGTCGTGAAGGACGCCGACGGCACCACGCACACCCGCTACGAGCGCACGTACGCGGGCCTGCCGGTGCTCGGCGGCGACCTGGTCGTGAAGGAGAACGCGGCCGGCGCCACCCAGGGCGTCGTGAAGGCGACGAACGCGACGGTGAAGGTCGCCTCCCTCACGCCGAAGATCGCGGCCGGCGCCGCCGAGAAGCAGGCGCTGGCGCGCGCGAGCGCGGAGGGCGCGAAGAGCCCGGACGCGACCCAGGCGCCCCGCAAGGTGGTCTGGGCGGCGAACGGCACCCCGACGCTGGCGTTCGAGACGGTCGTCGGCGGCCTCCAGCACGACGGGACGCCGAACGAGCTGCACGTCATCACGGACGCGAACACCGGCCAGAAGCTGTACGAGTACCAGGCCGTCATGAACGGCACCGGCAACACGATGTACTCGGGTTCGGTGACGATCGGCTCGACGCAGTCGGGTTCGACGTACAACCTGACGGACGCCACGCGCGGCAACCAGCGCACGTACAACCTGAACCGGGGCTCGTCGGGCACCGGCACGCTGTTCTCCGGCCCGGACGACGTGTGGGGCAACGGGCTGCCGTCCAACGCGGAGACCGCGGGCGCGGACGCGCACTTCGGGGCGCAGACGACGTGGGACTACTTCAAGAACGTGCACGGCCGCAACGGCATCCGCAACGACGGGGTCGCGGCGTACTCGCGGGTCCACTACGGCAACGCGTACGTCAACGCGTTCTGGCAGGACTCCTGCTTCTGCATGACGTACGGCGACGGCGCGGGCAACAACAAGCCGCTGACGTCGCTGGACGTGGCCGGGCACGAGATGTCGCACGGCGTCACCGCGAACACGGCCCGCCTGGTCTACAGCGGCGAGTCGGGCGGCCTGAACGAGGCGACCTCGGACATCTTCGGCACGGCCGTCGAGTTCTACGCGAACAACGCCTCGGACGTCGGTGACTACCTCATCGGCGAGAAGATCGACATCAACGGCAACGGGACGCCGCTGCGCTACATGGACAAGCCGAGCAAGGACGGCTCGTCCAGGGACAGCTGGTACTCCGGGCTCGGCGGGATCGACGTGCACTACTCGTCGGGTCCCGCGAACCACTTCTTCTACCTGCTGAGCGAGGGCAGCGGCACCAAGACGATCAACGGTGTCACCTACAACTCGGCCACCTCGGACGGGCTGCCGGTGACCGGCATCGGCCGGGACAAGGCGGAGAAGATCTGGTTCCGGGCGCTGGCCACGAAGTTCACGTCGAACACGAACTACGCGGGCGCGCGCACGGGCACCCTGGCGGCGACCGGTGAGCTGTACGGGACGACGTCGGCGGAGTACCGCGCCGTGCAGGACGCGTGGGCGGCCATCGCGGTCGGCGCGCGCTCGACGGGCGGCGGCACCGGCGGCGGCACCTCGTTCGAGAACACGACGGCCGTGCCGATCCCGGACAACGGGGCGGCGGTCACCTCGTCGATCGCGGTGACCGGGCGGACCGGCAACGCGCCGGCCAACCTCCAGGTCTCCGTGGACATCACGCACACCTTCCGGGGCGACCTGGCGATCAACCTGGTGGGGCCGAGCGGGACGTCGTACCTGCTGAAGGCGTTCAGCTCGTCGGACTCGGCGGACAACGTCGTGGCGACGTACACCGTCAACGCGTCGACGGAGACCGCCAACGGCACCTGGCAGCTGCGGGTCCAGGACCAGGCGGCGCGCGACACCGGGCAGATCAACAGCTGGAAGGTCACCTTCCCGTAAGCCGGTGATCCACTGAACGTCGGGCGCCGCTCCCCCAGGGGGCGGCGCCCGATCGTTTCCGGTCAACGCTCCCGGGGCCGGGGAACCGATCAGTACCCCTCGTACGTCGAAGTCCCGCGCGACCGGCCGGAATCCGACGTTCCGGCACACAGCCCACCGTAAGGACACCGTAAGGGCCGTCCTAGAGGCACTTGCCCGGGGTTGACCAACTCCCCCACGAGGCCCCGTTTTTGCCGACCCCTTACTCATAATCGGTGGCTCCTTTGCCGAGGTCAGCCTGATTTACGCGGCAGAAACATTTACCGAACAGGCGCTTTTCGGCCAACATCGATTCAGGGTCCTGACATGTACGCGTCCCCGGTGTCACTCTTCCCCCACCCGCCGCACAACTTCACGACTACTCCGGCCGGCAGTCCCCACGCCGGACCGGACTCCCCCACGAAGGAGCTTGTGTGACCCCCGTCTACACGCGTCACAAGCGCGCCACCCTGGCCATCGCGACCGCCGTGGCCGCCGGAGCGCTGCTGACCACCGGGCTGACCACGGCCAACGCGACCGACACCAAGGTCGACGCGAACAAGGCCGCCCGGACCCTCTCCGCGGCCCCGCTCCAGCTCTCGGCGCCCGCCCGCGCGGCCCTGATCCAGGACCAGCAGGCGGACGCGGCCGAGACCGCGCGGCAGATAGGTCTCGGCGCCAAGGAGGCGCTGGTCGTCCGTGACGTCGTCAAGGACGTCGACGGCACCACGCACACCCGCTACGAGCGGACCTACGCCGGTCTGCCGGTCCTCGGCGGCGACCTCCTCGTCCACCAGACCGCCGCCGGCGCCAACAAGGGCGTCACCAAGGCCACGTCCGCGACCATCAAGGTCGCCTCGCTGACCCCGAAGGTCACCCCGTCCGTCGCCGCGAAGCAGGCCGTCGGCCTCGCGAAGGCCGCCGGTTCCGCCGAGACCGCCGCGGACGGCGCGCCCCGCAAGGTGATCTGGGCGGGCAACGGCTCCGCGCCGACCCTCGCCTTCGAGACCGTCGTCGGCGGCCTCCAGGACGACGGCACCCCCAACGAGCTGCACGTCATCACCGACGCGGCCACCGGCAAGAAGCTCTACGAGTGGCAGGGCATCGAGACGGGCACCGGCAAGAGCCTGTACTCCGGCACCGTCACCATCGGCTCCACCAAGTCGGGTTCGACCTACAACCTGACCGACGGCACCCGCGGCGGCCACAAGACGTACAACAAGGCCCGCTCGACCAGCTCCTCGGCCGGCACGCTGTTCACGGACGCCGACGACACGTGGGGCACCGGCACCGCGTCCAGCTCCTCCAGCGACCAGACGGCCGCCGTCGACGCCGCCTACGGCGCCCAGGTCACCTGGGACTTCTACAAGAACACGTTCGGCCGCAGCGGCATCAAGAACGACGGCGTCGCCGCGTACTCCCGCGTCCACTACGGCAACGCGTACGTCAACGCGTTCTGGGACGACTCCTGCTTCTGCATGACCTACGGCGACGGCGCGGGCAACACCGACCCGCTGACCTCGCTCGACGTCGCCGGCCACGAGATGACGCACGGCGTCACCTCCAACACCGCGGGCCTCAACTACTCCGGCGAGTCCGGCGGCCTGAACGAGGCGACCTCGGACATCTTCGGCACCGCCGTCGAGTTCTACGCCAACAACGCCTCGGACCCCGGTGACTACCTCATCGGCGAGAAGATCGACATCAACGGCGACGGCACCCCGCTGCGCTACCAGGACAAGCCCAGCAAGGACGGCTCGTCCAAGGACAGCTGGTCCTCGACCCTCGGCAACCTGGACGTGCACTACTCGTCCGGCCCGGCGAACCACTTCTTCTACCTGCTGTCCGAGGGCAGCGGCGCGAAGACGATCAACGGCGTCAGCTACAACTCGCCGACGTCCAACGGCTCCACGATCACCGGCATCGGCCGCGCCAAGGCCGTCCAGATCTGGTACAAGGCGCTGACCTCGTACATGACCTCGACGACCAACTACAAGGGCGCCCGCACCGCGACCCTGAGCGCGGCGTCGGCCCTGTACGGCGCGAGCTCCACCGAGTACGCGACGGTCGCCGCCGCCTGGTCGGCAGTGAACGTCAACTAGTGACAGCGTTGGTCACAGGCGTGTGAACAGGGCGGCACCCGGGACGAAGGCATCCCCGGGTGCCGCTCTACGCTTGCGCCCATGTCCGAACGGCCTTTCTCGTACGACGACGTGGGCGCGACCCGCGACCCCCACTTCTGCCCTCCGGGCTTCCACCACCTGCGCGAGCGCACCCGGCTCGGCGAGGGCGAGGCCGTCTTCCGGCGGGCCGCCGAGGCGGTGCTCACCTGGGAGATGCACCGCGCCCTCGGCGTCGGCATCCACGCCTCCGCCGAACGCGCCGCCGTCGACGTCGACGTCACCGTCACGCTCGCCGGGATCATCAAGGCGCCCTGCCGGATCGTGTGGACCGCCGAGGAACCCCGGCGCGCGGGCTGGGCGTACGGCACGCTGGCCGGCCATCCCGAGTGCGGCGAGGAGTCCTTCCTCGTGGAGCGCACCGGGGACGGCACGGTGTGGCTGACCGTGACGGCCTTCAGCCGCGCCGCCAAGTGGTACGCGAAGGCGGGCGGTCCGGCCGTCCGGGGCATGCAGCACGCGTACGCGCGGCGGTGCGGGAAGGTGCTCAAGACGCTGTGCGGACCGGTGTCCGAATAGAGCCCAGCACGGCATGGGGGTTCAGCGCATCAACACCCCGCCCGCTTCGACCAGTTCGTCCGACGGCACCGCGACGAGCCCCAACTCGGCGCCGGACGCGAGGAGCCGGTGCGACGGCAGCACCCGGACCGTGTACCCGAAGGGCCCCGTGCGGTCCAGGGAGAGCGGCCCCTCGTACGACCAACCCCCTTCGCCGTCGGGCCCGTTGACCGGTTTGAGGGGGACGGGTGTCGCGTCGGTGATGCGGTCCTCGGGGTCGACGCGGCCGGACAGCGCCTGGACCTGGACGTCGTCGGGACGCAGGTCGCCGAGGCGGACGCGGACGCGCAGGGCGAGGGTGGAGCCCAGCTCGGGGGTGGCGGAGGTGGTGGAGGTCTCGACGTGGTCGACGGCGACCCGGTGCCAGGACGCGCGCAACCTCCCCTTCCAGTCGGCGAGTTCACGGGCCTCGTCCCGGGTGAGCGCGCGGTGGGCGAGGGCGGCGGGGGTGTAGAGGCGGTCGACGTACTCGCGGACCATCCGGTCGGCGAGGAGCTTCGGGCCGAGTTTCGTGAGCGTGCGGCGGACCATCTCCGTCCAGCGGTCCGGGAGTCCGGCGGGGCCGCGCTCGTAGAAGCGGGGCGCGATGCGCTGTTCGAGGAGGTCGTAGAGGGCCGCCGCCTCGATGTCGTCGCGCCGGTCCTGCTCCATGGCATCACCGTCGGCCGTCGGGATCGCCCAGCCGAAGTCGGGCTCGAACCATTCGTCCCACCAGCCGTCCAGGACCGACAGGTTGAGGCAGCCGTTCAGCGCGGCCTTCATGCCGCTGGTGCCGCACGCCTCCAGTGGGCGCAGCGGGTTGTTGAGCCAGATGTCACAGCCGGGGTAGAGCTTGCGGGCCATCGCCATGCCGTAGTCGGGCAGGAACACGATGCGGTGGCGCACGCGCGGGTCGTCGGCGAACCGCACCAGCTCCTGGACGAGGCGTTTCCCGCCGTCGTCCGCCGGGTGCGCCTTGCCCGCGACGACGATCTGCACCGGGTGCTCGGGGTGCAGCAGGAGTTCCATCAGGCGGTCGCGGTCGCGCAGCATCAGTGTGAGGCGCTTGTAGGAGGGGACGCGGCGGGCGAACCCGATGGTCAGGACGTCGGGGTCCAACACCTTGTCGACCCAGCCGAGTTCGGCGTCGCCGGCGCCGCGCTGGCGCCAGGACGCGCGCAGCCTGGTCCGGACCTCGGTGACCAGTTGGCCGCGCAACTCGCGGCGCAGGGCCCAGAGTTGTTCGTCCGAGGCACCGGCGGCGTCGCCCAGTTCCAGGACCTCCGGCGCCACCCAGGTCGGCGCGTGGACGCCGTTGGTGACGGACGTGATCGGCACCTCGTCCGCGTCGAAGCCCGGCCACAGACCGGCGAACATCTCCCGGCTGACGTTGCCGTGCAGCAGGGACACCCCGTTGGCCCGCCCGGCCAGCCTCAGCCCCATCACGGCCATGTTGAAGAGGTTGGGTTCGCCGCCGGGGTAGGTCTCCATGCCCAGGCTCAGCACGTCCTGCACGTCGATCGCGGGCAACTCGGCGCCGGGGCCGAAGTGGTGGGCGACCAGCTCCCGGTCGAACCGGTCGATGCCGGCCGGGACCGGCGTGTGGGTCGTGAACACCGTGCCCGCCCGGACGGCTTCAAGGCCGGCGGCGAACTCAAGGCCCTCGGCGCGCAGTTCGGCGATGCGTTCCAGGCCGAGGAACCCGGCGTGCCCCTCGTTGGTGTGGAACACCTCCGGCTCGGGGTGCCCGGTGATCCGGCAGTAGGCGCGCACCGCGCGCACCCCGCCGATGCCGAGCAGCATCTCCTGGAGCAGCCGGTGTTCGCTGCCGCCCCCGTAGAGCCGGTCGGTGACGCCGCGTTCGCCGGGGTCGTTCTCCTCGACGTCGGAGTCGAGCAGCAGCAGCGGGACGCGGCCGACCCGCGCGACCCAGACCCTCGCGCGCAGCAGCCGTCCGCCGGGCAGGGCGAGGCTGACGTGCGCCGGGGTGCCGTCGTCCTCCTGGAGCGGGGCGAGCGGGAGTTCGTGCGGGTCGAGGACCGGGTAGTGCTCCTGCTGCCAGCCGTCCCGGGAGAGGGTCTGCCTGAAGTAGCCGTGCCGGTACAGGAGTCCGACCCCGATCAGCGGGACGCCGAGGTCGCTGGCCGCCTTGAGGTGGTCGCCGGCGAGGATGCCGAGGCCGCCGGAGTACTGCGGGAGTGCGGCGGTGATCCCGAACTCGGGTGAGAAGTAGGCGACGGCGGACGGGAGTTCACCGGCCGTCCGCTGTTGCTGGTACCAACGCCCGTCGCTGACATAGGCGTCGAGGTCGCGGGCGGCCTCGTCGAGGCGGCGCACGAACTCTTCGTCGCCGGCGAGTTCGGTGAAGCGTTCGGCGCGCACTCCGCCGAGCAGGCGCACGGGGTCGGCCGTCGCGTCCCAGCGTCCGGGGTCCACCGACCGGAACAGTTCGCGTGTCCCGGGGTGCCACGACCACCTGAGGTTTCTCGCCAGCTCGGTCAACGGACGCAGGGTTTCGGGGAGTACGGGCCGGACGGTGAACCGACGGATCGCCTTCACAATTCCACCTCGTCGCGCGTACGGAGGGGGACACACCGCGATGTGCGTCTCTTCGTCATGCTCTTCCTCGACGGTAATGGCTCCCCGGCGGCACGTCCGAAAAACACCGCGATCGTTCACCGGAACCGCTCCGACCGATATGGCCGATTCCCTCACCGCAGGCCACCTTGTGACTCCTCGCGGCGCACGAGAGGGTGCGGGCAAGGAGGCGCGTCCGGGCGCCGGGCTTGGAGGGGGCGGGAGTTGACGGGACTCAGAGCCTGTGTCACATCCCTGGTCGGATCAGCGCGCGTCGTCTGGTGCGTGCGATCGCAAGGCGCCGGACCGCCCGCGATGGGGGTGCCCCCTGGTCGAGCGAAGTCGAGAGCTTGGGGGAGGAGTCACGTGGGCGGTCCGGCAACGCCGCGAGCGTGCGTGCCAGGCGGCGGGCGCCCGGCCGGGGATGTGACACAGGCTCTGAGGCGGGGCGGGGTCCTCGCGGCGGCGGTGCTGGCGGTGACGGTGGCGACGGCGGTCCCCGCGCACGCCGGGCCGGCCGTGCCGGAGGGCGTCGTCATGGGCGCCGGTGACGCCGGTGCGGTGGACGGGAGTTATCTGGTCCAGCTCAGACCGGGCACCACCGTCGAGGCGGGCCGCGCGATCGCCGCCCGGTACGGCGCGCGCGTGACCCACGCGTACGGCACGGTCCTCGACGGCTTCGCCGTGCACGCCGACGCCCGCGCGGCCCGGCGGCTCGCGGCCGATCCGGGGGTCGCGTCGGTCGTCCAGGACACCCGCGTCAGAGCCGAGGGCTCGACGTCGAGTTGGGGGCTCGACCGCGTCGACCAGCCGTCGCTCCCGCTGGACGGCACCTACCGCGCGCCCGCGTCGCAGGGGGCGGGGGTCACGGTGTACGTGCTCGACACGGGCGTCCGGATCAGCCACCAGGAGTTCGCGGGGCGCGCGCGGCACGGCTGGGACTTCGTCGGGGGCGACGGGGACGCGGGGGACGGCAACGGGCACGGGACGCATGTCGCCGCGACGGTCGCGGGGTCCTCGCTCGGGGTCGCGCGCAGGGCGCGGGTCGTCTCGGTGCGCGTCCTGGACGACTCCGGCGGCGGGACCATCGCGCGGACGATCGCCGGGATCGACTGGGTGACCCGGCACGCGAGGAAGCCCGCCGTCGCCAACCTGAGCCTGGGCGGGCCGGCGAACGCGGCGCTCGACGCGGCCGTCCGCACCTCGATCCGGGCCGGGGTGACGTACACGGTCGCGGCGGGCAACGAGGGGCGGCCGGCCGGGGCGTACTCGCCGGGGCGGGTGCGGGAGGCGGTGACGGTCGGGGCGACCGACCGCGGGGACACGCGGCTCGCCCGGTCGAACCACGGGCCGCCGCTCGACCTGTTCGCGCCGGGCGGTTCGATCGTGTCCGCGTCGCACGCGAGCGACACCGGGCGGGCGGTGTACTCGGGCACGTCGATGGCGGCGCCGTACGCGGCGGGCGCGGCGGCGCTGTATCTGGCGGATCACCCGGAAGCCGCGCCCGCCGAGGTCGCCGGGGAACTCGCGCGGAACGCGGTGAACGGGAAGGTTTCCGGCCGTGGAGCGGGTTCGCCGGACAAACTCCTCCAGGTTCCGGCGCCTTGATGAAGGAGTGACGCGGCCGTCGCCGTTCCCCCGAACGGCGGCACTCCGGGGTATCGAAGTACGCGCGAGTAGTTAGCTGCGCGCCGGATTGCTCACCCGAATAGGGTGGGAAGGCTCCTTCGGTATTACCCCGGTCATCCTCAGGTACCCGACTCGCATCACCCCGCAGGCTCACCTCCCCACACACTTCCGCCCACCCTTCGTTGACGCGGACAGGAGCGGTCATGCCCGCCACACAACGCCCGTCGGCACCCCCGACACCCCGTCCCGCGCCGGAGCGATCCTCCGGCTCCGAAACAGCCCCCCGGTCACCGGGCACACCGCCCCCGGTGACCGGCCGGATACCCGTGCTGGACGTCCGTCCGGTCGTCCAGCGGGGCCGCAGGCCCGCCAAGGCGGTCGCCGGCGAGACCTTCGAGGTCTCGGCGACCGTCTTCCGCGAGGGCCACGACGCCGTGGCCGCCAATGTCGTACTCAAGGACCAGGAGGGCAATCCCGGTCCCTTCACCCCGATGCGGGAACTCGCCCCCGGCACCGACCGGTGGGGCGCCGAGGTCACCCCGGACGCGCCCGGCCTGTGGAGCTACGCCGTCGAGGCGTGGAGCGACCCGGTGTCGACCTGGCGGCACCACGCCCGGATCAAGATCCCGGCCGGGATGGACGTCGACCTGGTCCTTGAGGAGGGGGCGCGCCTGTACGAGCGCGCGCCGGTCTCCTCGGCCGTCCTGGACGCCGCCGTCGTGGCTCTCAGGGACGACACCCTCACCCCCGCCGAACGACTGCGCGCCGCCCTCACCCCCGAGGTCGACGCGGTCCTCGCCGCCCATCCCCTGCGCGAACTGGTCACCTCCTCCGAGGAGTTGCCGCTGCTCGTGGAGCGGGAGCGGGCCCTGTTCGGCTCCTGGTACGAGTTCTTCCCGCGCTCGGAGGGCACGCCCGAGGAACCGCACGGCACGTTCCGCACGGCGGCACGCAGGCTCCCGGCCATCGCCGCGATGGGCTTCGACGTCGTCTACCTGCCCCCGGTCCACCCCATCGGGACGACGTTCCGCAAGGGCCGCAACAACTCCCTCACGCCCACACCGGACGACGTCGGCGTGCCGTGGGCGATCGGTTCCCCGGAGGGCGGCCACGACGCCGTGCACCCGGCGCTGGGCACGCTCGACGACTTCGCGTGGTTCGTGAACAGGGCCGGTGAGCTGGGCCTTGAGGTCGCGCTCGACTTCGCGCTCCAGTGCTCGCCGGACCATCCGTGGGTCCAGAAGCACCCGGAGTGGTTCCACCACCGCCCTGACGGCACGATCGCGTACGCCGAGAACCCGCCGAAGAAGTACCAGGACATCTACCCCATCGCGTTCGACGCGGACATGGACGGCCTGGTCGCGGAGACCCTGCGGATACTGCGGCACTGGATGGGGTACGGCGTGCGGATCTTCCGCGTCGACAACCCCCACACGAAACCGGTGGTGTTCTGGGAGCGGGTGCTCGGCGAGATCGCCCGCACCGACCCGGACGTGATCTTCCTCGCGGAGGCGTTCACCCGGCCCGCGATGATGCGCACGCTCGGCGAGATCGGCTTCCAGCAGTCGTACACCTATTTCACCTGGCGCAACACGAAGGCCGAACTCACCGACTATCTCACCGAGTTGTCGCGGGAGACGGCGGCCTCGATGCGGCCGAACTTCTTCGTCAACACCCCGGACATCCTGCACGAATACCTCCAGCACGGCGGGCGTCCGGCGTTCGAGGCGCGGGCGGTGCTGGCGGCGACGCTCTCGCCGTCGTGGGGCGTCTACAGCGGCTACGAACTGTGCGAGAACACACCGGTGCGGCCGGGCAGCGAGGAGTACCTGGACTCGGAGAAGTACCAACTCAGGCCGCGTGACTGGGAGTCGGCGCCGAGCATCGCGCCGCTGCTCACCCGCCTGAACGAGATCCGGCGGGCGAGCCCGGCCCTGCGGCAGCTGCGGAACCTGCGCTTCCACCACGCCGACCAGGACGCGGTGATCGCCTACTCGAAGACGTCGGGCCCGAACACGGTGGTGACGGTCGTCAACCTCGACCCCCACCACACCCAGGAGGCCACGGTCTCGTTGGACATGCCGGCCCTCGGCCTGGACTGGCACGAGCCGGTGCCGGTGCGCGACGAGCTGACCGGCGAGACCTATCACTGGGGCAGGGCCAACTACGTACGCCTGGAACCGGGTTCCCGGCCGGCGCATGTGCTGACGGTCCTGCGACCGTCCCACCCGCAGAACGGAGGGTCAGCCACCCGATGATCGTCAACGAGCCCGTACAGGACACCTTCGAGGACACCCCCGCGAAGGACCGCGACCCCGAGTGGTTCAAACGCGCCGTGTTCTACGAGGTACTGGTCCGCTCCTTCCAGGACTCCAACGGCGACGGCGTCGGCGACCTGAAGGGGCTGACCTCCAGACTGGACTACCTCCAGTGGCTCGGCGTGGACTGCCTGTGGCTGCCGCCGTTCTTCAAGTCGCCGCTGAAGGACGGCGGTTACGACGTCTCCGACTACACCTCGGTGCTCCCGGAGTTCGGTGACCTCGCCGACTTCGTGGAGTTCGTGGACGCCGCCCACCAGCGCGGGATGCGCGTCATCATCGACGTCGTCATGAACCACACGAGCGACCAGCACCCGTGGTTCCAGGAGTCCCGCAAGGACCCCGAAGGCCCCTACGGCGACTACTACATGTGGGCCGACGACGACAAGCAGTACGGTGACGCGCGGATCATCTTCGTCGACACCGAGGTCTCCAACTGGACCTTCGACCCGGTCCGCAAGCAGTACTTCTTCCACCGGTTCTTCTCCCACCAGCCGGACCTCAACTACGAGAACCCGGCCGTGCAGGACGAGATGATCTCGGCGCTGAAGTTCTGGCTCGACCTCGGCATCGACGGGTTCCGCCTCGACGCCGTGCCGTATCTGTACGCGGCCGAGGGAACGAACTGCGAAAACCTTCCTGCGACCCACGAGTTCCTGAAGCGGGTCCGCAAGGAGATCGACGCGCAGTACCCGGACACCGTGCTGCTCGCCGAGGCCAACCAGTGGCCCGAGGACGTCGTCGACTACTTCGGCGACTACTCCTCCGGCGGCGACGAGTGCCACATGGCGTTCCACTTCCCCGTCATGCCGCGCATCTTCATGGCCGTGCGCCGCGAGTCGCGCTACCCCGTCTCGGAGATCCTGTCCAAGACCCCGGCGATCCCCTCGCACTGCCAGTGGGGCATCTTCCTGCGCAACCACGACGAGTTGACGCTGGAGATGGTCACCGACGAGGAACGCGACTACATGTACGCGGAGTACGCGAAGGACCCGCGGATGCGCGCCAACATCGGTATCCGGCGCAGGCTTTCGCCCCTCCTCGACAACGACCGCAACCAGATCGAGCTGTTCACCGCCCTGTTGCTCTCCCTGCCGGGCTCGCCGATCCTCTACTACGGCGACGAGATCGGCATGGGCGACAACATCTGGCTCGGCGACCGGGACGCCGTCCGGACGCCGATGCAGTGGACACCGGACCGCAACGCCGGTTTCTCGTCCTGCGATCCGGGGCGGCTGTACCTGCCCACGATCATGGATCCCGTCTACGGCTACCAGGTCACCAACGTCGAGGCGTCCATGTCGACGCCGTCGTCGCTGCTGCACTGGACGCGCCGGATGATCGAGATCCGCAAGCAGAACCCGGCGTTCGGGCTCGGCTCGTTCACGGAACTCCCGTCCAGCAACGCGGCGGTGCTCGCGTTCCTACGCGAGTACGAGGACGATCTCGTGCTGTGCGTCCACAACTTCTCGCGGTTCGCGCAGCCCACCGAGTTGGACCTCAGCCGCTTCAACGGACGCCATCCGGTGGAGCTGTTCGGCGGGGTGCGGTTCCCCGCGGTCGGTGAACTGCCCTACCTGCTCACCCTCGCGGGCCACGGCTTCTACTGGTTCCGGCTGCGCCAGAACGCCGGTTAGAGCCTGTGGCCGAGAGGCCCCGGAACTCCGGGCGGGGCGGTTTCCGCCGTCCCGCCCGGGGCACGCATCAGTAACACCCCTACCCCCTGGGCCCGTTCGGTTCCCCGTCCGGTTCTCCGGGGAAAGGACGACGTCATGGCGGACACGGCTCTGCGTCCCGGCCCCGACCTGCTCACGTCGCTGGGCCCCCTCCTACGCGAATGGCTGCCCCGGCAGCGGTGGTTCGCCGGGAAGGGCCTCCCGGTGACCGGTTTCACGCCGGTCTCGGTGACCGAACTCCTGCCCGCGGGCGGCCGGTTGTCCCTCCACCACGTCCTCGCCCGCGCGCAGCAGGGCGACGGGCCCGGCGACTGCTACCAACTCCTCATCGCCGCGCGCGAGACGCTGCCGCCGCACCTCGGGCCCGCCCGGATCGGCGAGGTCGACGGCCGCACCTACTACGACGCCCTCCACGACCCCTGGCCCGCCGAGATCCTGCTCGAAGCGGTCCGCGCCGACGCCCGGGTGGGCGCGCTGCGGTTCTCCCGGGTGCCGGGCGCCCAGATCCGCCCGGGGCTCGTCCCCCGCGTGGTCACCGCCGAGCAGTCCAACTCCTCGGTGATCTACGGAGATACGTTCATCCTCAAGGTCCTGCGGCGCGTCGTCCCCGGCGTCAACCCCGACCTCGAGCTCCCCCTCGCGCTGGCCCGCGAGAACTGCGACCGGGTACCGGGCCCCGTCGGCTGGCTCGGCGCCGAGGTGTCCGGGGAGGGGTGGGTGCTGGGGGTCGTCCAGCAGTACGTGGCGGGGGCCGTGGACGGGTGGGAACTGGCACTCCAAGGGGTGGGGAAGGAGTCGGGGGAGAACGGGGAGTGGGAGAGCGAGGGGTGGGCGGCCGAGGAGTGGGGGTTCGACGAGGGACCAGAGGCCGACGGGTTCGGCGAACCCGGCGCGTTCAGCGAACCCGGTGCGTTCAGCGGACGCCAAGACCCCGCCCACCGCCACGAGTTCAGCCCCCGCCGCCCCCGTCACCCCCGTCCCGTCCCCTTCGTCGAGGACGCCCGCGCCCTCGGGCGGGCCACGGCCGAGGTGCACCGAGCACTTGCCCGTGCCCTCCCGACCGTCACCCTCGGGCACGTCCAACTGGAGCCGCTGGTCGCGGGGATGACCGCGCGGCTGGCGGCGGCCGTGCAGGCGGTGCCGTCGCTGCGGCCGTACGAGGAGGGCCTGCGCACGGCGTTCGCGGCGCTCGGGGAACTCGCCGCCGAGGGCCACACCTGGACCGCCCAGCGCATCCACGGCGACCTGCACCTCGGCCAGTGCCTGCGCACGCCCGCCGGGAAGTGGCTGCTGATCGACTTCGAGGGCGAGCCCGCACGCCCGCTCGCGGAACGCCGGATGCCCCAGCCGGCGGTCCGGGACGTCGCCGGGATGCTCCGGTCGTTCGACTACGCCGCGTACACGGCGGAACCCCCCGCCCCGGACTGGGCGGCGGCCTGCCGGGCGGCCTACTGCTCCGGGTACGCGGAGGCGGGCGGCGCCGACCCGCGCACCGATCCCGTCCTGCTGCGCGCGTACGAGACCGACAAGGCCGTCTACGAGGTGGTGTACGAGGCCCGTAACCGCCCCGACTGGCTCCCGGTCCCCCTCTCGGCGATCCGCAGGCTCGCCGCCCACGATTCCCCGCTCACCCCCAGGAGGCCCCGCCCGTGACGTCCGGCGCGCCGAACCCCGTACCGAACCCGAAGAAGAAGGCGGTCGCGAAGAAGACGGCGACGGCGAAGAAGGCGGCCACGGAGCAGCCCCGCGCGAAGAAGACCGCCGCGAAGAAGAGCACGGCGGAGAAGAGCACGCCGTCGCGGAAGCAGCCCGCCCAGCAGCCCCCCGCCACACCGGCCGCCCCAACCCCAGCCCCGCCCCAACCCCCCTTCGACCCCGCCGCCCCCTCCCCCGACCGCGATCGTCTCCTCACCGGCACCCACCACGACCCCCACTCGGTCCTGGGCCCGCACCCCACCCCCACCGGCGAGACGGCCCTGCGCGCCTTCCGCCCCTTCGCCCGCGCGGTCACGGCCGTCACGGACGACGGCCTGCGCCACCCCCTGAAGGACGACGGCGACGGCTTCTTCTCGGTGCTCCTGCCGAGCGCGACACCGCCACCGGCGACGACCGCGTACCGCCTGACGGTCGAGTACGAGGGGACGACGCACGAGACGCACGACGCGTACCGTTTCCCGCCCACGCTGGGCGAGTTGGACCTGCACCTGATCGGCGAGGGCCGGCACGAGCAGTTGTGGACGGCGCTCGGCGCGCACCCGGTGACCAGGGACGGCGTCACCGGCACCCGCTTCGCGGTGTGGGCCCCGAACGCGCGGGGCGTCCGCGTCGCCGGCACCTTCAACTTCTGGGACGGCACCGGCTTCCCGATGCGCTCACTGGGCTCGACCGGCGTGTGGGAGCTGTTCGTGCCCGGCATCGGCGAGGGCGAGCTGTACAAGTTCGAGATCACCCGCCCCGACGGTTCGAGGACGCTGCGCGCCGACCCGATGGCCCGCCGCACCCAGACCCCGCCGGACACGGCGTCGGTCGTCACGGCGTCCACCTACGCCTGGGGCGACGACGACTGGATGGCGCACCGCGCGGACACCCCCGTCCACGAGGCCCCGTTCTCGGTGTACGAGGTCCATCTCCCGTCCTGGCGACCGGGGTTGACGTACCGTCAACTCGCCGACCAGCTTCCGGGGTACGTGAAGGACCTGGGCTTCACGCACGTCGAGTTCCTGCCCGTCGCCGAGCACCCGTTCGGCGGCTCGTGGGGCTACCAGGTCACCGGCTTCTACGCGCCCACGGCCCGCCTGGGCACCCCGGACGACTTCCGGCACCTGGTGGACGCCCTGCACCGGTCCGGCATCGGCGTCCTCATGGACTGGGTCCCGGCCCATTTCCCGCGCGACGACTGGGCGTTGGCCGAGTTTGACGGGCGTCCGCTGTACGAGCACGAGGACCCGCAGCGCGCGGCGCATCCCGACTGGGGGACGCTGGAGTTCGACTACGGCCGCCGCGAGGTGCGCAACTTCCTGGTGGCGAACGCCGTCTACTGGTGCGAGGAGTTCCACATCGACGGGCTGCGCGTGGACGCGGTCGCCTCGATGCTGTACCTGGACTACTCGCGCGAGCCGGGCCAGTGGTCGCCGAACGCGTACGGCGGCCGGGAGAACCTGGACGCGGTGGCGTTCCTCCAGGAGATGAACGCGACGGTGTACCGGCGGTGTCCGGGGGTCGTGACGGTCGCCGAGGAGTCGACCGCGTGGGACGGCGTGACGCGGGCGACGGACTCCGGGGGCCTGGGTTTCGGCCTGAAGTGGAACATGGGCTGGATGCACGACTCGCTGGGCTACATGGCCCACGACCCGGTCCACCGCTCCTACCACCACGGCGAGATGACGTTCTCGATGGTGTACGCGTACAGCGAGAACTACGTGTTGCCGATCTCGCACGACGAAGTGGTGCACGGCAAGCGGTCGTTGGTGTCGAAGATGCCGGGCGACTGGTGGCAGCAGCGGGCCAACCTGCGCGCCTACCTCGCCTTCATGTGGGCCCACCCCGGCAAGCAACTCCTGTTCATGGGGCAGGAGTTCGCGCAGGGCGCGGAGTGGTCGGAGGCGCACGGCCCGGACTGGTGGCTGCTGGATCCGGCGTACGGCGCGGAGTCGGACCACCGGGGTGTGCGGGACCTGGTCCGCGACCTCAACGCGCTGTACCGGTCGAGTCCGGCGCTGTGGCAGCGCGACACGACCCCGGACGGCTTCGAGTGGATCGTGGGCGACGCGGCCGACGACAACGTCTTCGCCTTCCTGCGCAGGGCCGCCGACGGCACCCCGCTCCTCGCGGTCACCCACCTCTCCCCCGCCGTCCGCCACGACTACCGCCTCGGCGTCCCCGACTCGGTCCCGGCCTGGCAGGAGGTCCTGAACACCGACGCGCCCGGGTACGGCGGCAGCGGCGTCACCCACGCCGACGCGGTGAAGCCGGAGGCGACACCGTGGCACGGCCGCCCGGCGTCCCTGACCCTGACGCTGCCCCCGCTGGGGACGGTGTGGCTGCGCCCGGCGTGACCGAAGGCCGGCGTGACCGAAGCCGGCGCATCTGAGCGAGCGTCAACTCTCCTTCTTCGTCCCGAACATCACCCTCCGCAACACCGCCAGCAGCCCCTTCCCCTCGGTCCCCGCCTCCCGCACCGGCTCCGCCCGCCGCACTGCCACCCCGGGCGCCAGCTCGTACCGCACGGGCAGCACCCGCAGCCCCCGCACGACCGGCCCCGCCCGCCAGGGCAACCGGTCGTCCGGGAGGGTGAGTTCGACCTGCGAGAAGTGGTCGAAGAGCTTGCCCACCGCCGTCGTGACGATCAGCATGCCCAACTCGCGGGCGGCGGTGGGGCATTGGTGGGGACCGGCGCCCCACCCGAGGTGCGCCCGGGTCGAGACGGTCGAGCCGTCCATGTGCGAGGCGCTGAGCGCCAGCAGGTCCTGGTGCGCGGCGGCGGCCGAGGCGCACACCACGTCACCGGCCCGGATCAGGTAGTTCCCGAGCTGTGCGTCGCGCGCCGCGAACCGGAAGCACATGTTGGCGACCGGCGGGTTGGCGAGCGCGGCACGGTTCACGGTCTCGCCCAACTGCCCGGCGGACAGGCTGCGTCGGACGGTCGCGTTGCCCCGGAGCACTTCGAGGAGCGTGTTGAGGACCATGTTGCCGGTGATGTCGTTGAGGTAGACGGCGTGCATGAACAGCTCACGTCCGAGCTGTTCGTCGCTCAACTCCGGGTCGGCGAGCAGGAGATAGGAGGTGAGGTCGTCCCCGGGCCGGGCCCGGCGGTGCGCGGCGAGCCGGGTGAAGGCGCCGAGGGCCCGCGCGGTGGCGACCCCCGCGTCGGGGCCGCCGTCGAGCATCCGCCACAGGTCCATGACGAGTTCGTCGCCGAGGTCGACCGGGCAGCCGAAGAGCTTGGTGGTGACCATGAGCAGCAGTGGCCGGGTGTACTGGGCGCCGAGGTCCGCGTGTCCGGCCTGGCCGGACTCGGCGGCGAGCAACGACACCAGTTCGTCGGCGTACTTGGCGACGGCCGAGCGCAGTTCCCAGCCCTCGGGGCCGCGCGCGTTCTGGAAGGGGCCGAGGGCGGTGTGCAGGACGGTCCGGGCGCGCTGGTGCTCCTCGCCGTCCATGAACATCGTCTGGCGGACCTCGTACCCGGCCAGCAGGGGCCAGTCGTGCGGGAGTTCGCCGTGCGCGCGGGCACGCCAGTAGCGGACGTCGCGGCGCCACTGGTTCTCGTCGCGCAGGACTTCGAGGACGTCCCGGTAGTCGAGGACCAGCCACACCGCACCCCCATGAGCCCGACGGGCGCGACGGAGCCGTGCGCGGCGCGCAGCCGGGTGTAGACGGCGGCCGGGTCGGCGTCGAACCCGGGGGTGAGCAACGGCTCCACGGGCAGGGCGCCGAGGGCGGGATTGTCGGCCGGTGGGGTGGGGTGTGCGGGGTTGTCCATACTGCACACGCTTACCGCACCGGCCGTGCACGCGCGGTGACGCTCACGGGAACTGTTACGCCGGTGTGATCCCACGCGGCGCGAGCGTCCCCGCGAGCGCTTCCGACAGCGCCTTGGTATGGACCACACCGAGCCGCTGGGTGGCCCGCGTGAGCGCCACGTACAGGTCGCTCGTGCCGTACTCGCCGGGTTCGACGACGAGGACGGAGTCGAACTCCAGCCCCTTGGACTGCCGGGGGTCGAGCAGGACGACGCGCTGGGTGAGGTCGGGTTCCGTACCGGCCGTGACCCCGTCGAGGCGCGCGGCGACCGCCCGGTGCAGGGCGCGCGGCGCGATGACCGCCAACCTGCCTTCGTCCGGGGTGAGTTCGGCGACCGCCTTCTCCACCACGGCCGTCAGGTCGTCGGCGAGCCACGACCAGGGCCGGACTCCCGTCGTCCGTACGGACTTCGGGGGTTCGAAGTCGGGCCGTTCGGCGCGGACGACGGCGGCGGCGACGTCCATGATCTCGGCGGGTGTGCGGTAGTTGACGCCGAGGCGGGTGTGTTCCCAGCGGTCCTCGACGTACGGGCCGAGGATGCCCTGCCAGGAGCCGACCCCGGCCGCCTCGGCGGTCTGCGCGGGGTCGCCGACCAGGGTCATCGACCGGGTGGGGCTGCGCCGCATGAGCAACCGCCAGGCCATCGGCGAGAGTTCCTGCGCCTCGTCGACGATGATGTGTCCGAACGCCCAGGTCCGGTCGGCCGCCGCCCGCTCGGCCGCGCTGCGGGCGTCCCCCTCCTCCTGCCGCTCGGCGAACCGCTCGGCGTCGATGATGTCGTGCGCCGACAGCACCTCGGAGTCCTCGTCGTCCTTGTCGTCGAACTCGTAGGTACGCGAGGCGTACGAGACGTCCAACACGCCCTGTGCGTACGCGACTTGCTCGTCGCGTTCCTGTTCGGCCCGTTCCCTGGCCCGGCGTTCGTCCACGCCCAGGATCTCGGCGAGTTCGTCGAGGAGGGGCACGTCGGCGACGGTCCAGGCGCGGGTGACCGGGCGGCGGATCGCGGCGGCGTCCTCGTCGCCGACGTACGCGTCGGGCTCGGCGAGGAAGTCGGCCAGCACCCGGCGGGGGGTGAGGTGCGGCCACAACCGGTCGACGGCGGACCAGACTTCGGGGTTCTCGGCGAGTTCGTCGCGGATCTGGGTGATGTCGCTGGCGTCGAGGAGGCTGCCGCCGTCGTAGGGGTCGGTGCCGACGCGTTCGGCGTACAGCTCGGTCAGGGTGTTGAGGATGTGGCCCTCGAAGTGCTCGCGGGCCACGTTGTGCTGGAGCCGGGCGGCCCGGGTGCGCTCGCGCGCGACCTTCACCAGTCCGTCGTCCAGCATCAGGACCTCGCGGTCGTGCTCGATCGTGAGCACCGGGTCGGGCAGCGCCTGGCGGTCGCGGACGACGGCGGCGAGGACGTCGGCCATGGCGGCGCTCCCCTTCACGGCCGCCGCCTCGGGGGTGTCGGTGGCCGTCGCCCGCACGCCCGGGTACAGCTCGCCGACCGTCGCGAGGAGCACGCCGGTCTCGCCGAGCGCCGGAAGGACCTCCCCGATGTAGCCGAGGAAGGCGGGGTTGGGGCCGACGATGAGGACAGCCCGCTTCGCCAGCAACTCCCGGTGCTCGTACAGGAGATAGGCCGCACGGTGCAGTGCCACGGCCGTCTTGCCGGTACCGGGACCGCCCTCGACGACCAGGACCCCCTTGTGCGGGGCGCGGATGATCTCGTCCTGCTCGGCCTGGATGGTCTGCACGATGTCGTTCATCCGGCCCGTGCGCGCGGAGTTGAGGGCGGCGAGGAGGACGGCGTCGCCGGTCGGGTCCTCGTGGCCGGTGCGCTCGTGGTCGCCGAGGTCCAGGATCTCGTCGTGCAGGGCGGTGACGGTCCGGCCGTCGGTCGTGATGTGCCGCCGTCGGCGCAGGCCCATCGGGGTGTGGCCGGTGGCGAGGTAGAAGGGGCGGGCGACGTCCGCACGCCAGTCGATGAGGACGGGGGTGCGCTCGGCGTCGTCCAGGCGCAGCCCGATGCGGCCGATGTGGTGGACGTCGCCCTTCGCGAGGTCGATCCGGCCGAAGCAGAGCGAGCCGTCCACCGCGTTCAGCGCGGCCAGCAGGCCCGAGCGCTCGGCGACCAGGATGTCCCGCTCCAGGCGTGCCTGCATCGGGGTGTTGCCCTGGGCGAGGGCGGCGGTGACGGAGGTCTCGGTGTCGCCGCGCAGGGCGTCGACGCGTGCGTACAGGTCGTCGATGAATTCCTGCTCCGTGCGCATTTCACCGTCTTGAAAGTCGGTGTTTGACAATTCCACTCCCGGCCGGATATACTGTGCTCATCGAACTTCTCATGCGACCCCTCTGAGGAAGTCGCGAATCAATGAATATACGCGAGAAAAGCCCCCGAGCACAAACGCTCGGGGGCTTTTCTCGTTACCGGTGACACCCGGCGATCCGGGTCGGATCAGTCGTCGGCGTGCTTCGGGGTGGCGGTCAGGTCTGCGCCCTGCGTGGTGGCCTCCGCCGGAGCCGGCTCGATGTCGTCCGCCGGGCCGTTCGGGCAGAACGAGGCCCGCTCGGAGCGGGACACCGGGCGGGTGTGGATGGTGACGGTCGAGTACTCCGTCTGATCCGGTTCCGCGCTCGCGCTCTGCACGCCGGTCAGCTTCACTTTATGACCTTAACCGAGTGGGGGGTAAAAAGGGGTAAAGGAAAACCCGAAATCAGACGGCATTCGATTCCGGCGCCGCGTAATGGAGCGGCTACTTTTCAGTAGCATTTCAGTGGAGGGAGGAAAATTCCCCGGCCACCTCTTCCAGTTCTGCAACAAGGCGCCTCTTCGGGCGCGCCCCCACCATCGCCTTCACCGGCTCGCCGCCCCGGAACACGAGGAACGTCGGCATCGAGCGGACCTGGTACGCGTTCGTCGTCAACGGGTTGCTGTCCACGTCCAGTCGGACGACCTTCAGCCGGTCGCCCGCCTCCGCCGCCAGCGCCTTCAGCACCGGCTTCATCTGGCGGCACGGCGGACACCAGTCGGCCGTGAACTCCACCAGCACCGGCACGTCGGCCCCGATCACCTGTTCCGCGAAATTCACGTCCGTCACATCGGCTACGTCCGTCACCATTGCTTTCCTCCCAGTTCGCATTCCGGTGGTGCCGTCTCCACGGCGAGGGCGTCCCTGGCCCGCTCGGCGCGGTCGAGCTGTCCGGCGACCTTCTGCCGGACCGCCCCCAATTCCTCGATCAGCGCGTCGAGTTCGGCGAGCTTGCGCCGGTACACCGCGAGCGAGGCCGGACACGAGTCCCCTTCGGGGTGGCCCGCCCGCAGGCACTCCACGAACGGCCGCGTCTCCTCCAGCCCGAACCCGAAGTCCCGCAGCGTGCGGATCTGTTCGAGCAGGCGGACGTCGTCCTCGTCGTAGGCGCGGTGACCGTGCGGGTCCCGGCGCGCGGAGAGCAGACCGCGCGCCTCGTAGTACCGGAGTGTCCGTGTCGTGGTGCCCGTGCGGGCGGCCAGCTCACCGATGCGCATGTCCACGAACGTAGGGGTTGACGCGGGCGTCAAGGCAAGAGCGGCGATGGAGGCTCATAGGATCACCGGCATGTCCCTGCGCCCCGCACACGTGAACATCAAGGCCCTCGACGCACCGGCGGTGGGCCGGTTCTGGGCGGAGGCCCTGGGGTGGGAGGCGTACCGCGCCGGCGAAAGCGTGTACGTCGGCCCCGCCGGAGGGCTCGTGTGGCCGGACCCCGTCCTCCTCGGCATCGACGTCGTCCCCGTACCGGACCGCAAGGGGACGGCGAAGAACCGGGTCCACCTCGACCTCGCCACCAACTCCCCCGCGCACCAACGGGAGTTGACCGACCGCCTCCGTCGACTCGGCGCGACGCCCGTCGACGTCGGGCAGGGGGACGACGTCCCGTGGACCGTCCTCGCCGACCCCGAGGACAACGAACTGTGCGTGCTGGAGCCCCGGGAGGTGTACCGGGACGCCGGGCCGGTCGCCGCGGTCGTCGTCGACTGCGCCGATCCGCGCGCCATGGCCCGCTTCTGGGGCGGGGCCCTGGACTGGACCCTCCTCGAACTCACCGACGCCCAGGCGACGTTGCGCTCCCCGGAGGGCACGGGCCCCTTCCTGGAGTTCCTGCGCGTCCCCGGCACGCGGCCCACCCCGGACCGCGTCCACCTCGACCTGCTCCCCGACGACCAGCAGGCGGAGGTCGCCCGCGTGCTCGCCCTGGGCGCCGTCCCCCTCGACACCGGCCAGGGCGACGCCCCCTGGACCTGCCTGACGGACCCGGAGGGCCACGCGTTCTGCGTCCTCGCCCCCTGAAGCCCCCAGCCCTAGACGGCCACCCCCGCCGACTCCCCCACCTCCATCAGCGACGCGCTGCGCCGCTCCTCCTCAAACGCCGGGCGCCCGCCGCGCAGCCCGAACAGCCGCTTGGTGACGGCGATGTAGAGCACGGCGAGGAGGTTGAGGACGAGGGTGGCGATCTTCAACCAGCTGACTCGCTCGGTGAGTTCGTAGATCTCCAGTGGGAGGAACGCGGCGGTGGCGACGACCGTCAGGTACTCGGCCCAGCGTTTGGCGTACCAGAGGCCGGCCGCCTCGACGAGTTCGATCAGCGCGTAGGCGAGGAGGAGGGCGGCGACGAGGACGAGCGTGCTGTGCTGGTACCCGAAGACCTTCTGCACCGAGCCGACGACCGGTGAGTGGTCCAGGTCGTAGTGGAAGTGCCGGAACACGGGCCGGAAGACGTCCAGATACTCGTCGAAGAGCCTGCGCACCGAGTCCTGGCTGTTGCTGAACTTCCACACGGCGACGGCTACGAGGACGATGAACACGCCCCGCACAGCCCGTTCCACCGCCAGGAACCGCAGGACGAACAGGTCCCGCAGCACCTTCCCCCGCGCCACGAGCGGCGCCCCCGCCGCCGGCCCCGCCCCATGCGGCTCCCCCAACGCGAAGTCCCCGCACCGCAGACACCGCCAGGCGTCCCCCAACGCGGTCACCGCACGCAGCCGCTCCGCGAACCGCGTCTCGTCGGGCGCGTAGGTCACATGCCCCTTCCGCGCACACGTCCGCCGATCCCAGTCGATCTTCATACCCGTCCCCCGTGCCTTCGTCCGCTTCAGGAACTTCCGGTTGCGGACGCTAACGGGGTCAGGTGAGAAGAAGACATGAATGCCGGCCGCCATGTATGGCGGGATTCGACGCATGGCGCGACCGAGCCGAACTGCCAATGCACAGCCGGGGCCGGGCAGGGAGTCCGGCGGCGTGCCTCGTGAGGGTTTCGGGTCGGTCGCCGCCGAGGCACTGGGTCTTGCGCCCGGCTCGTCCCGGCGGCGAAGAGCGGTGACCTTGCTGGGGGCAGTGGTGATCGCGTTCACGGCCGTCTTCCGGGACACGCTGGTCGACTACCTCATGATCAGTACCAGCGTGGCCGAGGAGAACGACTCCGACGCGGAAGCTGGTGGCCCGCGAGAACGACCGCTCGGGGGCGTTCGCCTACCTCAAGGAACTGGGCGCCCGCCCACTCGTGCCCACGGCCACGATGGAGTACGCCCCCGAGCGGTACAGGGAACAGATGCGGTCGAGCGGCGGCGGGGACCTCGCCGGTGTGTTCCAGATGAACATCATGAGCACCCGCTCGGCCTCGGTCGTCCTCCACGAGTGGCAGGTCACCGACATCACGTGCCGGAAGAGCACCGTGCGGGCCACGGTCTCGATCCCCCCGCAGGGTGGCGCCGCCTACGAAGGTCTCCAGCTCCACATCCCGCCGCTCGCCGGCGAGCCCGTGCTGGCCGACGACACCGAGGGACAGGGCGAGCCGTACTTCGACACCCGCTACGTCGAGATAGGCGGCGGTCAGCCCTCGGCCGGCTTCCGGGTGCAGGCGATCGGGCGGCCGGGGATGTCCTGCACGTGGGGTGTCAAGGTCAGGTACACCGACGCCTACCAGAAGGAGGGGTGGGTCCAGCTGAAGAACGCCGAGGGCGAACCCCTGCGCCTCCACACCGAGTCCCCGCCTCGGGACACCGCCCAGGACTGGGTCTTCATCGTCGCCCCGTGGAGGCTGTGCGATCGGGCGTCCCCGGACTTCGGACGGGACGAGGCATGCGTCCGCCGGCGGGCCGGGGCATAGCGCGACGCCACGCGCATGCGGAAACCCCGGACCACAGGTGGTCCGGGGTTTCCGTCTTCTCTCTGCCGGATGTCCGGCCCCGGTTCAGGCGGGGCCGGACATCCGGAGTCCGTGGGGACGGGCTCAGTGGGCGGCGCTCACGCCTTCGCCAGCTCCTTCTCGCCGTCCGCGCGCCGCTCGGCCGCCTCATCGTCGTCGTCCTCATAGACCGCGCCGTGGTCGTCCACCAGCGTCTTCTCGTCGAACGGGAACTCGCCCGCGAGGACTCGCTGGACGCGCTCCTTGTCGACCTCCTTGGTCCAGGTGCCGATGAGGAGGGTGGCGACGGCGTTGCCCGCGAAGTTGGTGAGGGCGCGGGCCTCGCTCATGAATCGGTCGATGCCGACGATCAGGCCCATGCCGTCGACCAGCGCCGGCTTGTGGGACTGGAGGCCGCCCGCGAGGGTGGCGAGACCGGCGCCGGTGACGCCCGCGGCGCCCTTGGAGGCGACCAGCAGGAAGAGCAGCAACGGGATCTGCTCGCTGACGGCCATCGGCGTGCCCATGGCGTCGGCGATGAACAGGGACGCCATGGTCATGTAGATCATGGTGCCGTCGAGGTTGAAGGAGTAACCGGTCGGGACGGTGATGCCGACGACAGGCTTGCTGACACCCAGGTGCTCCATCTTCGCGATGAGCCGCGGCAGCGCGGACTCGGAGGAGGAGGTCGACAGGATCAGCAGGAACTCACGGCCCAGGTACTTGAAGAAGGTGAAGATGTTGAGCCCGGTGACGATCTTCAGCATCGCGCCGAGGACGATGAAGACGAAGAGGAAGCAGGTGATGTAGAAGCCGATCATCAGGACGGCGAGGCTCTTCAGCGCGTCGACACCGGCCGAACCGGTGACGGCGGCCATCGCGCCGAACGCGCCGACCGGAGCCGCCCACATGATCATCGCGAGGACGCGGAACACGAGCCGCTGGATGTGCTCGATACCGCGCAGCACCGGCCGTCCGGCCTTGCCCATGGCCTGGAGCGCGAAGCCGCACAGCAGGGCGACGAACAGGGTCTGCAGGACCTCACCCTCGGTGAACGCCGAGACGATCGTGTGCGGGATGATCCCGAGCAGGAACTCCGTGGTGTCCTTGGCCTCGGCCGAGACCTGCGCCTGACCGGACTCCTTGACCGCCTCGGTGATGTGCAGGCCGCTGCCGGGCTCCAGGATGTTGCCGACGACCAGACCGATGGCCAGCGCGACGAACGACATGACGACGAAGTAGCCGAGCGCGATACCGCCGACGGCGCCGACCTTCGCGGCCTTCCTGACGGAGCCGATGCCGAGCACGATCGTGCAGAAGATGATCGGCGAGATCATCATCTTGATCAGGTTGACGAAGCCGGTGCCGATGGGCTTGAGCTCGACGGCGAAGTCGGGGGCGACCAGGCCGACCGTGATACCGAGGGCGACCGCGGCGATCACGGCGATGTAGAGATAGTGGGTGCGGTCCCGCTTCACAGCGGGAGCGGCAGGTGCCGTATCGGGGGTGCTGGCGGCCACGGCTGCCCTCCTTGACGTCTTCGTCGGCATCTCACCGGCGTGCGGCTCACGTCCGGGGGATAAGGGGAATGCGGTGACTATCTCCCGCCCTGTGAGGGCGGTCACCCTTCCGTTCATTTAGTTCACGCCATGGACGGAAGGCAGACTGGCCATATGCACCTCCGTGTCCCCCGTCCCCGCAGCCTCGCCGGCCAGCTCTTCGGCATGCAGGCGGTGCTGATAGCGGTGGTCGTGGCGGGGTACGCGCTGTTCAGCTACATCAGCGACGAGCGCCAGGCCGAGGACGCGGCACGCCGCCAGGCCATGGCCGTCGCCCGTTCGGTGGCCGATTCACCGTCGGTGCGGGAGGCGATCGGGACGAGCGATCCGACGGCCACGCTCCAGCCGTACGCGGTCAAGGTCATGCGGGACACCGAGGTCGACTTCGTCACGATCATGAATCCCCGGGGGATCCGGTGGACGCACCCGGACCGGACGCAGATCGGGCAGCGGTTCCTCGGGCACATCGAGCGGGCGCTGCGGGGGGAGTCGTTCACGGAGAAGTACACGGGGACGCTCGGGGAGTCGGTGCGGGCGGTGACACCGATCTGGGCGAGCGACGCGGCGGAGGCTTCCCGGTCCGACGATCAGATCATCGGACTGGTGAGTGCCGGCATCAAGATCGAGGTGATCAGCCGGCGCGTGCAGGAGCAGGTCACCGCCCTCCTCGGCGTCGCCGGCGGCGCCCTCGCGCTCGGCGGCATCGGCACGTACGTCATCAACGCCCGGCTGCGCCGCCACACCCACGGCATGAACGCCGGCGAGCTGAGCCGGATGCACGACTACCACCAGGCCGCCCTGCACGCCGTGCGCGAGGGGCTGCTCATGCTCGACGGGCAGTACAGGGTGGCGCTGATCAACGACGGGGCGCGGGAACTGCTGGGCGTCGGGCCGTCCGGGATCGTCGGCGACTCGGTGGCCGGCCTCGGTCTGCCCGCCCCGCTGACCGGCGCGCTCCTCGCCTCCGAGCCGCGCGTCGACGAGGTGCATCTGACGGCGGACCGGGTCCTCGTCGTCAACACCTCCCCCGTCTCCGGGGGCGAGCGCCGGGGGACGGTCGTCACGCTCCGGGACGTCACCGAACTCCAGTCCCTCATGGGCGAGTTGAACTCCGAGCGCGGCTTCACGCAGGCGCTGCGCTCGCAGGCCCACGAAGCGGCGAACCGGCTCCACACGGTCGTTTCCCTGATCGAGCTGGGCCGCGCCGAGGAGGCCGTCGAATTCGCCACCGCCGAACTGGAGTTGGCCCAGGCGCTGACCGACCAGGTGGTGGCCGCCGTCAGCGAACCCGTCCTCGCCGCCCTGCTGTTGGGCAAGACGGCCCAGGCGAACGAGCGGGGCGTCGAACTGGAGGTCTCCGCCGCGAGCCGCCTCGACGACGGCGTCCTGCCCGACTCCCTCCCCGCGCGCGACCTCGTCACGATCCTCGGCAACCTCATCGACAACGCGGTCGACGCGGCGCAGGGCAGCGTCGGCGCGCGCGTCTCGGTGACGGCGTACACCACGGACGCCGAGCTGACCCTCTCCGTCTCCGACACCGGCACCGGCGTCGCCCCCTCCGACACGGAACGCGTCTTCGAACGCGGCTTCACCACCAAGCCCGCCGGTCCCGGGGGGCGCGGACTCGGCCTCGCTCTGGTACGACAAGCCGTACACCGACACGACGGGACCCTGTCGGTGTCCGCCGCCGAGGGGGGCGGCGCGGAGTTCGTGGCACGCCTGCCCTTGCGGACGAGCGCGCCGGTTTCTGGAGGCGGAGCATGAACACGGGCACGGGAGCCGGCACGGGCGGGGGGCCGGGGTCCGGATCGGAGTCCGGCTCGGGTGTGGGCCCGAGGGCGGGCGCGGGCGAAGGGCCGGGGGCCGGTTCGGGGCCGGAGGCTGGTTCGCGTGCGGGCGGAGGGCCGGGGACGAGGGTCGGCGCGGGCTCGGGGTCGGGGGTCGGTCTGGGTACGGGCGGAGGGCCGGGAGTCGGTTCGGGGCCGGAGGCTGGTTCGCGTGCGGGCGGAGGGCCGGGGACGAGGGTCGGCGCGGGCTCGGGGTCGGGGGTCGGTCTGGGTACGGGCGGAGGGCCGGGAGTCGGTTCGGGGCCGGAGGCCGGTCCGCGTGCAGGCGGAGGGCCGGGGACGAGGGTCGGCGCGGGCGGGGGGTCCGGGCTGGGTGCGGGCACGGGTTCCAGTGCGGCGGGCGGATCGGGCGGGGGGTCAGGCGTGCGCGTCAACACAGGCACCGGCGCGGGCACGGTCGCCGGTACGGGCACAGGTACTGGCTCCGGTGCCGGACTGGGTGCGGGTGCGGGATCCGGGTCAGGCGGGGGAACAGGCATGCGTACCGGCGCGGGCACCAGCCCTGGCACCGGCGCGGGTACTGGCTCCGGTGCCGGACTGGGTGCGGGTGCGGGATCCGGGTCAGGCGGGGGAACAGGCATGCGTACCGGCGCGGGCACCAGCCCTGGCACCGGCGCGGGTACTGGCTCCGGTGCCGGCCCGGGGACAGGCACGGGCCCCGGTGCGGGAACCGGGTCAGGCGGGGGAACAGGCATGCGTACCAGCGCGGGCACCAGCCCTGGCACCGGCGCGGGTACTGGCTCCAGCGCCGGCCCGGGGACAGGCACGGGCCCCGGTACAGGAACCGGGTCAGGCGGGGGAACAGGCATGCGTACCGGCGCGGGCACCAGCTCTGGCGCGGGCGCGGGTGCTGGCACAGGTACTGGCTCCGGTGCCGGTCCGGGGGTGGGCGCGGGTGCGGGTGCGGGTGCGGGTGCTGCGCCGATCCGGGTTCTCGTCGTCGAGGACGACCCCGTCGCGGCGGACGCGCATGTCCTGTACGTCGGGCGGGTGCCGGGGTTCGTCGCCGTCGGCAAGGCGCACACCGGTGCGGAGGCGCGGCGGCAGTTGGACCGTACGCCGGTGGACCTGCTGCTGCTCGACCTGCATCTGCCCGACGGGCACGGGTTGCAGCTCGCCCGTTCCCTGCGCGCCGCCGGGTACCACGCCGACGTCATCGCGGTGACCTCCGCGCGGGACCTCACGGTCGTCCGCGAAGGGGTGTCGCTGGGGGTCGTCCAGTACGTGCTGAAGCCGTTCACGTTCGCGACCCTGCGGGACCGGCTGGTGCGGTACGCCGAGTTCCGGGGGGCCGCCGGGGAGGCGAGCGGGCAGGACGAGGTGGACCGCGCGCTCGCGGCCCTGCGCGCGCCGAGCCCGGCCGCGCTGCCCAAGGGGCTGAGCGGTCCGACGCTGGAACGGGTGACGGGCGCCCTGCGCGACGCCGCGGAGGGGCTGACCGCCGCCGGGCTCGCCGAGGCGGTGGGCATCTCGCGCATCACCGCCCGGCGGTACCTGGAGCACCTGGTGGAGGCGGGGCGGGCGGAACGTCAACCGCTGTACGGGCAGGTGGGGCGGCCGGAGTTGGTGTACCGGTGGGTGCGGGGAGGCAGGTGAGCCGGGCGTCGACGCGGACGAAGTCACCCTGAACGTAAGGGAGTTCCGCACCCCTCACCGCGCGTACGCCACGATCTGCGCCCCCAGCCCCACGACCGTCAACGCCTCCACCCCCGAGAGCACCACGAGGGCCACCTGGCCGCCCGGGTCCGCCCAGAAGACGGCGAGGGCGGCGAGGGGGACGACGCAGAACGCGAGGAGGTCGACGGCGAGTTGGAGGCGTTTGCGGGAGGTGCGGCGGGCGTCGCCGCGATGGGCCGTCTCCCAGCCGAACGCGGTCAACCCGCCCCCGGGTGAAGCGAGTTCGGCGAGGCGGGGTCCCAACTCCTCGCGGACGTACCGTCCGATCGCGGAGATCTTCTCGTCGTTGACGAGATAGGTCCACCCCAGCACCACGCACACCGGCGGCAGCGCGAGCAGCATCTCCGCACGCTTGGCCTGCGCCGCCGCGGCGATGACGGCGGCGACGACGGTGAGCGTGACGTACAGCAGGTTGTCCCGGAACCCGATCCGCGCCTTCTGCTCGTCCTTGACGCTCTCGTACTCCGCGAGCAGCAACTGCCCCACGGTGACGTCTTGTTCCGGCATTCCCGTCCTGCCCTCTCCCCCCGGCGACTTGGCAGTACCTTAAGGGGGTGTCGCCCGTCGCCGTGATCCTCACCGCCCTGCCCGTCGAGTACGACGCCGTGCGGCCGTACCTCACCGCCCCCGAGGAGATCACCCTCTCCGACGGAACACGCCTGGAACGGGGGCCACTTGAGGGCACGCCCTGGACGGTCGCCCTCGCGGAACTCGGCGAGGGCGCGCTGACGACGGCGATCCTGGCGAAGCAGATCATCAACGAACTCGCCCCCGAGGCCCTGCTGTTCGTGGGCGTCGCGGGCGGCCTCAAGGACGACCTCCAGCTCGGGGACGTCGTCGTCGCCACCAAGGTGTACGCCGTCCAGGGCGGCAAGCTCACCCCCGAGGGCCACCAGGAACGCCCGGAGTCCTGGCACGGTTCCCACCGCCTCGTCCAGGCGGCCCGCTCCGCCCTGCGCGAGCTGCGCCCCGACGTACGCGGCCACCGCAAGCCCATCGCCTGCGGCGACGTCGTCCTCACCGACCCGGACTCCGACTTCGCCGCCCGCCTGAAGCGCTCCTACAACGACGCCCACGCCATCGAGATGGAAGGCTCCGGCGTCGCCCACGCGGCCCACCTCAGCAGGCAGTTGGACGCCCTGGTCATCCGCGGCATCAGCGACTTCGCCGACCCCGGCAAGTCCGCCGCCGACTCCTCCGGCTCCCAGGAACTCGCGGCCGGCCAGGCGGCGAAGGTCGCCATCGCCGTCCTACGCAAACACCAGCCCGCCCCTGAGGAAACCCCCGGCCCCATCTACACCGGCGACCACATCGACTTCAGCGGCGGCACCTTCCACGGCCCGGTCATCGGCAAACAGAGCAGGCCCTAGCCTCCCGCCCCCGGAAACGGCTCCACCCCCACGACCCGCCGCACCCGCACGGGCTCGATGAACAGCATCACCCGCCGCTCCCCCTCCATCAGCCACGGATACCGCTCCACCCCCAGATACTTCTGGGTCAGCCGGTCCATCCCCCGCTCCGCCTCCTCCCCCTCCACGAACCGCACCACCCGCCCCCGGATCTCGACCCGGTCGTAGGGGTTCTGGGGGTCGTGGTGGGAGAGCGAAACCCAGGGATTGCGGCGGAGGTTGCGTTCCTTCACCCGTCCGACGGACGTGTTGACGACCACCTGGTCCCCCTCCAAGTCCGCCCACATCGGCGAGACTTGAGGCGCGCCCTCCGGCCCGACCGTGGCGAGGTGCCAGAAGTTGGGGGCCAGAAGGCGCGCGCGGGCGTGGGCATCGAGGGTGGCGCCGGTTTCGTACAGAGCGTCCATGGACGGAGTCTGCCCGGAAACCGCCCTCAGAAGACCGACTCGGCCTCGTCCATGCGGTCGACGGGCACGCGCTTCAGTTCGGTGACCGCCTCGGCCAGCGGGACCATGACGACGTCCGTGCCGCGCAGTGCGGTCATGCGGCCGAACTCGCCCTGGTGGGCGGCCTCGACGGCGTGCCAGCCGAAGCGGGTGGCGAGGACGCGGTCGTACGCGGTGGGGGTGCCGCCGCGCTGGACGTGGCCGAGGATGACCGGGCGGGCCTCCTTGCCGAGGCGGCGTTCCAGCTCGCGCGCGAGCGCCGTCCCGATGCCCTGGAAGCGCTCGTGGCCGAACTGGTCGATGGCGCCCTTGCCGTAGTCCATGGTGTTGTCGGCGGGGTGCGCGCCCTCGGCGACGCAGATGACGGCGAACTTCTTGCCGCGCGCGAAACGCTCCTCGACCATCTTGACCAGGTCGGCGGGGTCGAAGGGGCGTTCGGGCAGGCAGATGCCGTGCGCGCCGGCGGCCATGCCGGACTCCAGGGCGATCCACCCGGCGTGCCGCCCCATGACCTCGACGACCATGACGCGCTGGTGGGACTCGGCGGTGGTCTTGAGCCGGTCCATCGCCTCGGTGGCGACGCCGACGGCCGTGTCGAAGCCGAAGGTGCGGTCGGTGGAGGAGATGTCGTTGTCGATCGTCTTGGGGACGCCGACGACGGGCAGCCCGGCGTCGCTGAGCATCCGCGCGGCGGTGAGGGTGCCCTCGCCGCCGATCGGGATGAGGGCGTCGATGCCGAACTCGTGGATCATGTCGGAGGCGTTCTCGCACGCCTCGCGCAGCCGGTCGCGCTCCAGGCGGGAGGAGCCGAGGATGGTGCCGCCGAGGGCGAGGATGCCGCTGACGGACTCCAGGTCGAGAGGGCGGTAACGGCCGTCGAGGAGGCCGGAGTAGCCGTCCTCGAAGCCGATGACCTCGTCGCCGTAGTTGTCGATCGCCCGGTGCACGACCGACCGGATCACTGCGTTCAGGCCGGGGCAGTCGCCGCCCGCTGTGAGAACTCCGATGCGCATCGTGCTGTGTCTCCTGCTCGCTGTCGGTGTTTGTGAGCTTTCCTTCGATTCTTTCATGCCTCTGTGAGCCTCCCGCATGCCACCGCGCACCGGGACTGACGGGCGCCTTATCCAGGCCCGGAGGTATTGTCAAGAGGGTTCTGCCAGGTTGACGAAATGGAGACGACGGGTGACGCGCAGCGTGTACGTGACCGGGATCGACCGCGGCGACGGCCGCCAGGTCGTCGAGCTGGGGGTCATGGAGCTGCTGACCCGCCAGGTCGACCGCGTGGGCGTCTTCCGCCCCCTGGTCCACGACGGCCCGGACCGCCTCTTCGAGCTCCTGCGCGCCCGCTACCGCCTGGCCCAGGAACCGTCGTCGGTGTACGGCATGGACTACCACGAGGCGTCGACGCTCCAGGCGGAACGGGGCACGGACGAGCTGGTGTCGACGCTGGTCGACCGCTTCCACCGGGTCGCCCGGGAGTACGACGTCGTCCTGGTCCTCGGCACGGACTACGCGGACACCCAGTTCCCGGACGAGCTGTCGCTCAACGCCCGCCTGGCCAACGAGTTCGGGGCGTCGGTGATCCCAGTGGTCGGGGGCCGCAGGCAGACGGCGGAGTCGGTCCGCGCGGAGACCCACAACGCGTTCCGCGCCTACGACGGCCTGGGGTGCGACGTGCTGGCGATGGTCGTCAACCGGGTCGCCCGCGAGGACCGCGACGAGATAGCCGGCCGCCTCGCGAACCGGCTCCCGGTGCCCTGCTTCGTCGTCCCGGACGAGCCGGCCCTCTCGGCGCCGACGGTCGCGCAGGTGCGGCACGCGCTGGGGGCGCGCGTCCTGCTGGGCGACGACTCGGGGCTCGCCCGGGACGCGCTGGGGTTCGTGTTCGGCGGGGCGATGCTGCCGAACTTCCTGTCGGCGCTGACGCCGGGGTGCCTGGTGGTGACGCCGGGGGACCGCGCGGACCTGGTGGTGGGCGCGCTGGCCGCGCACAGCGCCGGGACCCCGCCGATCGCGGGCGTGCTGCTGACGCTGGACGAGGTGCCGGGCGACAACGTCCTGACGCTGGCCGCGCGCCTCGCGCCGGGGACGCCGGTGCTGTCGGTGCCGGGGACCAGCTTCCCGACCGCCGAGCAGCTGTTCTCCCTGGAGGGCAAGCTGGGCGCGGCGACCCCGCGCAAGGCGGAGACGGCGCTGGGCCTGTTCGAGCGGTACGTCGACACGGCGGACCTGCTGACCCGGGTGAGCGCCCCGAGCAGCGACCGGGTCACGCCGATGATGTTCGAGCACAAGCTCCTGGAGCAGGCCCGCTCGGACCGCCGCCGCGTCGTCCTCCCGGAGGGCACGGAGGAGCGCGTGCTGCACGCGGCGGAGGTCCTGCTGCGCCGCGCGGTGTGCGACCTGACCCTGCTGGGCCCGGTCGACCAGATCCGCAAGAAGGCCGCCGACCTGGGCATCGACCTGGGCGACGCCCAGCTGATCGACCCGGCGACGAGCGAGCTGCGCGACACCTTCGCCGAGACGTACGCGTCCCTGCGCGCCCACAAGGGCGTCACGGTGGAGCTGGCCCACGACGTCGTCTCGGACGTCAACTACTTCGGCACGCTGATGGTGAAGGAGGGCCTGGCCGACGGCATGGTGTCGGGCTCGGTGCACTCCACGGCGGCGACGATCCGCCCGTCCTTCGAGATCATCAAGACCAGGCCGGACTCCTCGATCGTCTCCTCGGTGTTCTTCATGTGCCTCGCGGACAAGGTCCTGGTGTACGGCGACTGCGCGGTCAACCCCGACCCGGACGCCGAGCAGCTGGCGGACATCGCGGTCCAGTCGGCGGCGACGGCGGCGCGGTTCGGTGTGGAGCCGAGGATCGCGATGCTGTCGTACTCGACGGGGACGTCGGGTTCGGGCGCGGACGTCGACAAGGTGCGCGAGGCGACCGAGCTGGTGCGCGCGCGCCGTCCGGACCTGAAGATCGAGGGGCCGATCCAGTACGACGCGGCGGTGGAGCCGTCGGTCGCGGCGACCAAGCTGCCGGGCTCGGAGGTGGCCGGGCAGGCGACGGTGCTGATCTTCCCGGACCTCAACACCGGCAACAACACGTACAAGGCGGTGCAGCGGTCGGCCGGCGCGATCGCGGTGGGCCCGGTCCTGCAGGGTCTGCGCAAGCCGGTGAACGACCTGTCGCGGGGCGCGCTGGTGCAGGACATCGTCAACACCGTCGCCATCACCGCGATCCAGGCGCAGACGCCGGCGCCCGCCGAGCAAGTCCCCGTCCCCTCCGAGAAGAAGGCTCCCGTCCAGTGACCGCGTCCCGTGTCCTCGTCCTCAACTCCGGCTCGTCGTCGGTGAAGTACCAGCTCCTCGACATGGCCGACGGCAGCCGGCTGGCGACGGGCCTCGTCGAGCGGATCGGGGAGGAGACGTCCCGGCTGAAGCACACGGACCTGGTGAGCGGCGCCACCCGCGAGCGCACGGCGCCGATCGCCGACCACGGGGCCGCCCTGAAGTCCGTCGCGGAGGAACTGGCGCTCGACGGCCGGGGCCTGGACTCCCCCGAGCTGGCGGCGATAGGCCACCGCGTGGTGCACGGCGGCCAGACCTTCACCCGCCCCACGGTGATCGACGACGCGGTCCTCGCGGAGATCGAGCGCCTGGTGCCGCTCGCCCCGCTGCACAACCCGGCGAACCTGACGGGCATCCGCACGGCCCAGGCGCTGCGCCCCGACCTCCCCCAGGTCGCCGTCTTCGACACGGCGTTCCACACGACGATGCCGGAGTCGGCGGCGCGCTACGCGATCGACGTCGCGACGGCCGACGAGCACAGCATCCGCCGCTACGGCTTCCACGGCACCTCGCACGCGTACGTGTCCCGGGCGACGGCCGAGCTGCTGGGCCGGGCGCCGGAGGAGGTCAACGTGATCGTGCTGCACCTGGGCAACGGCGCGTCGGCGTCGGCGGTGCGCGCGGGGCGGTGTGTGGACACCTCGATGGGGCTGACGCCTTTGGAGGGGCTGGTGATGGGTACGCGTTCCGGTGACCTGGACCCGGCCGTCATCTTCCATTTGGCGCGGGTTGGCGGGATGTCCACGGACGACGTCGACACTCTCCTCAACAAGCGGAGCGGGCTGATCGGTCTCTGCGGCGACAACGACATGCGGGAGATCCGGCGGCGTATCGACGCGGGGGACGGGGCGGCGGAACTCGCCTTCGAGATCTATGTCCACCGGCTGCGGAAATACGTCGGGGCGTATTACGCGGTGCTCGGAAAGGTCGACGCGGTCGCGTTCACGGCCGGGGTCGGGGAGAACGCGGCGGAGGTGCGGGCGGCGGCGCTGGCCGGCCTGGAGGGGATGGGCCTCGCCGTGGACCCGGCGCTGAACGCCGTGCGGGGCGACGGGGCGCGGCTGATCTCGCCGGCGGGGTCGCGGGTCGCGGTGGCGGTCGTCCCGACGGACGAGGAGCTGGAAATCGCGAGGCAGGCATATGCCCTGGTCGGCAACTGAGCGCTAACCCGCCCATTTGTAGATTCCGCCAGACGGAATATTCCGAAGCGAAACAAACCGATAGGATCGACTCATGCGCCGTTCGAAAATCGTCTGTACTCTCGGCCCCGCGGTCGACTCCCACGACCAGCTGGTGTCGCTGATCGAGGCCGGCATGAACGTGGCCCGTTTCAACTTCAGCCACGGTTCGCACGCCGAGCACCAGGGCCGGTACGACCGGGTCCGGGCCGCCGCCAAGGTGGCCGGCCGGGCGATCGGCGTCCTCGCCGACCTCCAGGGCCCCAAGATCCGCCTGGAGACCTTCGCCGAGGGCCCCGTCGAGCTGGTGCGCGGTGACGAGTTCACCATCACCGCCGAGGACGTCCCGGGCGACAAGACGATCTGCGGCACGACGTACAAGGGCCTCCCGGGTGACGTCGCCCCGGGCGACCAGATCCTCATCAACGACGGCAACGTCGAGCTGCGGGTCCTCTCGGTGGACGGGCCCGCGGTCCGTACGACCGTCGTCGAGGGCGGCGTCATCTCCGACCACAAGGGCATCAACCTGCCGGGCGCGGCGGTGAACGTCCCCGCGCTGTCCGAGAAGGACATCGAGGACCTGCGGTTCGCGCTCCGCATGGGCTGCGACATGGTCGCCCTGTCCTTCGTCCGCGACGCCAAGGACGTGGCCGACGTCCACCGCGTGATGGACGAGGAGGGCCGCCGGGTCCCCGTCATCGCCAAGGTGGAGAAGCCGCAGGCGGTGGAGAACATGGAGGACGTCGTGATGGCGTTCGACGGTGTGATGGTCGCCCGTGGTGACCTCGCCGTCGAGTACCCGCTCGAAAAGGTCCCCATGGTGCAGAAGCGGCTCATCGAGCTGTGCCGCCGCAACGCCAAGCCGGTGATCGTCGCGACCCAGATGATGGAGTCCATGATCACCAACTCCCGCCCGACCCGCGCCGAGGCGTCTGACGTCGCGAACGCGATCCTCGACGGGGCGGACGCGGTGATGCTGTCGGCGGAGTCGAGCGTCGGCGCCTATCCGATCGAGACGGTCAAGACGATGTCGAAGATCGTCTCGGCGGCCGAGCAGGAACTCCTCTCCAAGGGACTTCAGCCCCTCGTCCCCGGCAAGAAGCCCCGCACGCAGGGCGGCTCCGTCGCCCGTGCGGCCTGCGAGATCGCCGACTTCCTCGGCGGGCGCGGCCTCGTCGCCTTCACGCAGTCCGGCGACACGGCCCGCCGTCTCTCCCGCTACCGGGCCCAGCAGCCGATCATCGCCTTCACCACCGACGAGAACACCCGCAACCAGCTCACCCTGAGCTGGGGCGTCGAGTCCCACGTCGTCCCCTTCGTCAACACCACCGACGAAATGGTCGAGATGGTCGACCAGGAGATCGCCAAGATCAACCGCTTCACCCCCGGCGACACGGTCATCATCACCGCCGGCTCCCCGCCCGGCGTCCCCGGCACCACCAACATGCTCCGCGTCCACCACATCGCGGGCGACACGACGGACTGACGTCCGGCACGCACAGCAGTGGGGGCACCCCCGGGTCACCGGGGGTGCCCCCACTGTCACTCAGGGAAGATCCGGCAGGAGCCGTTCCCACATCCGGCACTCGTCCCTACGTGGATGCTCGGCCGGCAAGCCGCCGAGAAAGGTCACCGGACCCAGAAGCCGTCGGATCATCCGGAGCGAAAGAATCTGCTCGCGCTCCAACTCGCGCCAGCGCGGCGCGCGGGAGGCGGCCTCCCGCAGGCTCATCGGCATGGCGGCCAAGGCTCGCTCGACCACTTCCCCCGGATCGTGCAACGGCCGATCCAGCCGCGGGCCCGCCGTACGCACCAGTGAGGCCCTGAGCCACAGATCCCGCAGCAGCCACTCGTTGCGCTGCTCCCCCGTCGCCTGTCGGGCGCCCTCCAGCAACTGTCCCCAGGCGCGCGCGACTTCGGGCCATTCCTCCTCCGGAACCCGCACCGCGTCCTCTTGAAGCCGCGCCGCGAACTGCTGAGCAGCGGCCAGCCACTCGTTCATCTCGCCCCCCGCCCCCTCCGGCTCCAGCGCCGACCAGCGCAGTACCTGGCCCCGCAGATCCAGTCGGTCGAGACCGTGGAACAGCTCACTCATCAGAACAGCACCCCCGCTGCGGCGAAGGCTTCCTTGCCCACATGCTCCGCCCCACCACCGGGCGCCCAGAACGGGTCGCCCTCGACGAAGTAGTGGCCGGTGTGGCTGTCGATACGCAAGCCGAAGTACTGGCCACCGCCGCCCGCGATCTCAGCCTCCCCCGCCGCTCGAACGGGCCCACCGCCACTGAGTACAGGGTGGGAGAGCTCCCGACCGTTGACCGTCTTGGGCATGATGAGCAATTGTCCGTCCTCCAGCACAGCCCATTTCACGGGCTCACCGTCGAAATCGATGTACCTCTCCCAGTCTGCCGATCCCGGCTTCGCAGGACGGACGCCCAGCCGCTCCGCCAGCGAAAGTTCCTCAGAAAGCGTCGCAGGCATCCGGTTCGGGAAGATCCGGCAAGTGTTGTGCACCAGCACCCGCGTATCGCCCACAAAGTAGGTGTGGTCTCCCTCTACTTCGAAGTTGAACACCTGCGTCCGGGCAACGGTCGTCCGCACCGCGCTCACCCGCGTGTCCGCACCGTCCAGGGTGCGCAGTCGGTCTCCGGGACGCAGCGACTGGGCGCTGGTCCACCCCTTCCCCAGCACCCAGAACGGATGCTCGGGCGTTGCTCGAACGGTCTCCTGTCCGATGCCGACCGACACGAGCGAGTCAGCCGTGCGCCGCATCACGCCGGTGACCTTGCGCAGGTGCCGTTTTCCCGTCACCGGGTCCTCGGCCCAGACCCGGTCACCCGGGCCGATCTCCTCGATCGGTCTGGTCCCGTGTTCCGTCGCGATTTTGGTACCGGCCGGGAAACACATGGCGTTCAGGGCCTGTCGGCCGATGCGCTCCAGATTCGCCATGGCCGACGCGCTGAGGCCGGAGCCGCGCAGACCCCAGATGGCCGCGCCGATCCCGCTGCCGGAGCGAATCGCGACCCTCATGGTGAACGCCGCTTGCGCGGCCTTCACCAGCACCCCCGGCAGAACGATGCTCCCCGCCAGCCACAAGCAGCTGCTGAGCTTGCGGTTCCAGCAGCCGACGATGTCGGCGACGGCGCCGGTGGCGATGGCCTTGAGGACGGAGGCGGTGAGTTCGAGACCGTCGACGTGGACGTCGTTCTCACGGAAGGTGACGTCCAGCGGGGAACTCATCAGGTAGTCGCGCTGGATCGCCTTGCCGCACTTGGCCCGCTCCACTCCCGGCAGCGGGCAGGACTCCAGGTAGAAGTCCATCTCGCCGTAGATGTGGAATTCGAGGTCGATCTCGCAGCCGATGCCGGAGCCGGAGTGCGTACCGACACAGTCGCTCTTGGGATCGATGTCGACCCGGGTCTCGTCACTGGGTTTCATGACGACGCCGTCGACCCCGGTACCGCCACCGCCACCGGTGCGCCGCTGCTCCTGCGCGGCCTCGAAGTCCACCTGCTGCGCGCGGACGGCGGCATGGGCGGCCTCGGCGGCAGTCGCGTCCCGCTCCGCCTGATCGGCGACACCCCGTGCGGTGGAGGCGTCCCGCTCGGCCGCGTCGGCGGCGCTCCGGGCACTCGACGCGTCCCGTTCGGCCTCCGTGGCGGACGCATCGGCCTGAAAGGCGTGGTCCCCGGCCGAATCCGCCGCCTGCTGCGCGGCCGCGGCGTCCGCGGTGGCCCGCTCGTGATAGCCGACGGTGGCTGCCTCGGCCTTCTTGGCGGCCTTCGCGGAAGCGTCCGCCGCACCGGCCGAAGCCTGCGCCGAGGTGGCCGACCTGGCCGCGTTCGCGGCGTACTCGGCCGCGCCCGCCGCTGCCTGGGCCGCCGCCTTGGCATCGGCGTCGGCCTTGGCGGCGAGCGCCTTGGCGTCGGCCGCGGCCCTGGCCGCCTGGGCGGCTTTCGCCTGGGCCAGCGCCTGCTGCTGCTCGGCGGCCGTCTTCGCGGCCTGCCCGGTCAGCACGGCGAGCCCCGCCGAGGGATCGGTCTCCGCGTAGGGGGAGCCGAGTTCGACGGCGTCGTTGGCCGGTTTCACGACCTGCGCCGCCGAGTCGCGCGCGGCCGACGCGGCCTGCGCGGTGGCGTACGCGTGACCGGCCGCGCGTACGGCGTCGGCGCCCGCGAGCAGCGCCTCGGAACGGGCCACGACGGCATCGGCCCTGGCCTTCTCGGCCGCCTTCTGCGCGGTCTGCGCCTGTGCCCGCGCGGCGGTCGCGTTCCACTTGGCGGCCTCGGCGGCGTCGATGGCGTCGGCTGCGGCAGCGTGCGCCTTGCCCACGGCGGCCTCAGTGACAGCGACGTCGGCCTTCGCCCCGTCGGCCGCGGACTGAGCCCGCCGGTGCGCGCCCTCGGCCCGGGTCGCGGCGGCCCGCGCCTCGGTGGCGGCCTCGGTGGCGTCGTCCGCCGCACCGCGAGCGGCGGTGGCGGCAGCGGTCGCCTGATCGGCGGCGGTCCGGGCCTTGGTCGCCGCCTGCCGGGCCTCGATGGCGTCGGCGGTGCCGTCGACGGCGGCGAGCAGCGCCTCGGCGGCCTCGGCCTTCGCGGCCAGGGTGTCGCGACGGTTCTCGGCGGTCAGCGCGGCGTCCCGGGCCTGCTTGGCCCTGGTCTCCTGGGTGAGGGCGGCGTTCTTCTTGTCGGCCGCGGTCCGGCCCGCGCTCTGCGCGTCGGCGAGCCTGTCGCCCGCGACGGCACGCTGAGACTGGGCGCGGGCCTCCGCGTCACCCGCCTTCTTCCGCTCGGCGGCCGCCAGATCCTTCTGCGCCTGTGCGTAATCCCGCTCCGCCTCGGCCTTGTGCCGCTTCGCCTTCGCGTCATCGGCGGCGGACTTGGCGGTCTGCTCGGCGGCCTTCGCCCTGTTCTCCGCGGCCTTGGCCTCGGAGGCGCGCTGCGCGGCCGCGGCGGCCTGGGCGGCGGCGCCCTCCGCGGCGGCCTTCGACTGGGCCTGGGCCTCCTCGGCGGCCTTGCGGCGGAACTCGGCCTTGGCGGCGTGGGCCTGGGTGTTGGCGAGGGCGTTGAGGGTCTTGCTGTCGGCGACGGAGGCGCGGGTGGCGTGGTAAGCGGTCTCCGTCGCCTTCGTCGCCGCCTGGGCCGCGGCGGCCGTCGCCTTGGTGACCTGCGCGGCCTGCTGGCCGTGGAGGAGGCCCCGGCCGCGCGGCAGCCCGGCCCGGTCGGCGACGGCGTACGCCTCGTTCTGCGCCTCGGTGACGAGGTCCGCCTGGGTCTTCGCGGACATCGCCGCGCGGGAAGCGACGAAGAGACGACCCGAGGCGCGGCCTCGGGCATCCGCGATCCACGTCTTGACCTTGGTGAACTCGGCCGCCTCCGGATAGGAGGTGGGGTGGTCGGCCGGCTTCTGCCTGGTCCAGTACGCCTGCCAGTCGGTGAGCCGCGCGGCGATGAGCGACTGGGCCAGGGCCTCGCCAAGCGCCTGGGAGGCCACGGCGAGGTCGGCATTCGCCTGCGATTCGGCCCTCAAGATGGTGTCCCGCTGGGTCCTCTGACCCGCCAGTTCGTTCTGCCACTCGGTGGCGGCCACAGCGAGTTCGGTGCTCAGCGCCTTGTACGGGTCCGGCGGGTTGGGGTAGGCGCAGGACGCGAACCGCGCCTTGAGGTTCTCGACGTCGATCCGGAACTCCATCGAATCCGGCTCCGGCGCGCTGGTGGGGAAGCCTCCGTACTGGAGAAAGAGGCGCGCGTCGTCGGCGTAGACGGCATGCATGAACTGCATGTCCTTCCACGCCGAGTTGGCCTCGTGGTCGTTCTCGTCGTAGCGGGCGTGGTGGATCGCGGTCGCCGCGTCGACCGACTCCTTGTTCGCAGTGGGGTGCGGGTCCTCGTAGAAGTCGCTCTCGGACTGCCAGAACCGATCGGCGACCCAACTGCTCAGCTTGATGGCGGAGAAGGGATTGGCGTCGTCCTCCACCCACTGGAAACCGGTGTAGCTGTATCCGTCGGGCGGAGTCTCGACGCGCAGGGATTCCTGCCACACGGGGCGGCGGTTCCACAGCTCGTCCATCTTGGTGTCGGCGGCGGCCTTGTCCTTGTCGAAGGCCGTGGAGAGCGGGGTGTCGGTCCAGTAGTCGTCGTTGGCGGCCGTGTGCAGTTGCTCCACGGTGCCGCCGAGGCCCGCACGGGCAACCCCTTTCATCTCCGGTCCGCCCTTGCGGAGCACTCTGCCGAGCAGGCACTGCTCCTGGCGGATCCGCGCGGCACCCGCGAGATCGAAGGGGGCGGTGGGGACGTCGGCGGCGGTGGCCATGGTCTTCTGGCGTGCGGTGTCGGGAAGTTGACCGCTCGTCACAGCGACAGCAGTGGCGGTCGCCAGGGCGATCGTGGTCGCGAGACGCGACCATCTGCGCGTACGCATCGGTGGGTGTCAGCCGATCTGCCGATGAGAAGGAAGGTGGAGGCGGCTCAGAAGAGCAGGTTGTACGACGTCCAGCCGCTCGCGGCGAGTCGCGCGTACGCGACGAAGGGTGCCGTGGGTTCACCGGTGCCCTTGAAGAGCTGAAGTGCGCCCGCTCTGTTGACGCCGAGGAGGTCCGGTTTGCCGTCGCCGGTGTTGTCGCCGACGGAGACGAGCGCGGAGTAGTCCTTCCACCCCGAGCCGGGAACGGTGATGCGGGCACCGACGACGGCGTCGGCCGTGGCACTGCCGGTACCTGGGTAGATGGAGAGCACGCCGGTGGTGGAGCGGGCGACGAGGTCGGCCTTGCCGTCACCCGTGAAGTCGCCGCGTCCGGTCAGCTCGTCCATGCCGTGCCAGCCGGTGCCGACCCGGATCCGGGGCAGGAACGTGCCGTCGGCCTTGCCCTGGTGGAGCCAGAGCTGGCCGTCCTTGCCCCGGCCCAGCAGGTCGGGGTGGGTGGTGCCGGCCATGTTGCCGACAGACACGATCAGGTCGTAGGCGCCCCAGCCGGAGCCGACGACTCGGGTGTCGGTGCCGCGCTCGGCGGTGTAGTACAGGCGGTCGTCGAGTACGGCGTAGAGGTCGGTGCCGGTGCCGTTCCGCGAGATGCGGGCCTGGGCCATGGCGGTCGCCTCGGCGTAGCCGCCGCCGAGATCGACGCGGGCGGCGAAACCTCCGGTTCCGGTGGGTTCGAAGTCCCACAGGCGACCGTCCCTGTCCCGCGCGAACAGCGGGGACAGTCCGCCTGTCTCTCCGGCGGCCTGCTGGAGCAGTGGTGCGCCGACCGTGCCTTCGGCGGGCCCTGTCCGGGCGGTGGTGGTGAGTGCGATGGTCGCGGTCACGGCAAGAACGGCCATGACTCCGGCCGCCTTGCGTAACGGCCGGTCGAAAAACGTGAACATGACGTGCGAGGCCCCCCTCGTCGCTATGGCGGGGGTTCGCGCGTGCGCTCAGCACAAGGCTGGTCACGCCCCGTGCTCTCCCCGCACCGCAGAGTAGTCATGTCCGCGACAAGAGTGAGCATATGGATGAGACGTGAAGGATGTAAACAGAATTAGGAGAGCGACGTCTCGCCCGGCAGGCGGAACCTCGGGGCGCCGCCCGTAAGGTGAACAGTCCTCTACATAATGATCATGAGCCCGACAAAGAGTGATGGCCCGGTTCCCTCGGGAAAATCGAGGGGAACCGGGCCATCACTTGTGTGCGGCTCCCGGAAGGGTTCAGGGGATCAGGTGATCGACTGGGACATGCCCGGGATGTGCAGGGTGCCGCCGAACTGGCCGGCCTGGACGACCTTGACGTTGCTGAAGTAGATCCAGGGGATGTTCAGGGGCGGCGGGCTCTTGGGGCTGAAGGTGACGGGGATCAGCCCGAGGAGGTTGCCGGAGATGCTCTCGGTGTACATGACCGTCTTGCCGCCGGTGATGGTGGACTTGGAGCCCTTGGCGCCTTTGACGTGGTACGTCTTGCCGGCCTGCTTGTCGATGACCGTCTGGTGCAGGTCGTCGATGTCGGTCCCGTCGGAGATGACGTACTTCAGCACCTCCTTGACGGTCCCGTTGGCCGTCTTGACCTTGACGATGCCCTGGTAGTCGGCGCCCTTGAGGGTGAGCCCGCTCGCGTTCAGGTACCAGGGGTCGTCGGGCAGCCGCATCTTGTTGTCGATGCCGCCCTCCTCATCGGTCGCGGCCTCCGGGCAGTCGTCCACGTCCGTGCTCGCACTGGGCGAGGGGGACGGGGACGCGTCGGCCTCCTTGTCGTCGCCGGAGTCGTCGGAGGAGTCCGAGGACGGGGACGGCGAAGGGGACGGGGACGTCTCGGCCGCGGGGGTGTCGTCCGCCGCCGGAGTCTCCTTCGCGGCGTCCTTCCCGGCCGTCTCCTTCTTCGCGTCCGCCGAGTCCCCGGCGGGCGACGGAGCCGACGGGCTCGGGCTCGCGGACGGCGTCGAGGCGTCCTTGTCCCCGCCGCCCGTGAACACGTCCGTGAGCGTGTCCCCGATGGTCTCCAGCAGCCCCTTGGACTCCTCGGACGGCGACGGCGACGGGCTCGGCGAAGCGCCGGTGCCCCCGCCGGACCCGCCCGACTCCTCGGTCTTGCCGTCGTCGGCGGACGGCGATGGCGACGGTGCCGGCGAGGTGACCTTGCCCCCGGAACCCGAGCCCGTGTCGCCGCCCTTCTCGTCGGAACCTGAATCCGACGAGGAACCGTCCTTGGCACCGGACGCCGCGTCCTTCTTCGCGTCGTCCTTCTTCGCGTCATCCTTGCCGGACTCGGCGGAGTCCTCCGACGCGGACGGCGACGGCGACGCGGACGGCCCCTTCGCCATGGCCTCGACGCACGCCTGGTACTCCTCGGCCGTCATGCTCTTCGCGACCTGCTGCTGCCCCTCGGCACGGGCGAGCGTGGCCGACAGCCCCATCCCCACGAGGACCGTCGGCATCGCGGCCAGGGCTATCGCCTTGCCCGCCGGCACGTGCAGCCGCGCGAGCAACGGCTTCCTGGGGGCCGCGTGACGCGGTCCGGTTCTCTCCCGGGACGCGTCGGCGTCCACCCCGTGGGTGCCCTCGTCAGTCGGCACTGCGCCTCCCGTTCGCCCCGTTGGACGGGCTCGTTCCTGACAGGTCCTTCGGCTCGTCCTCGGCGACCGCCCCCTCCGGCGGCTTGCCCGGCGCCCACGAGACGGCCATCGCGCCACCGAACAGCGCGAACAGGAACCCGACGACGAAGCCGCCGAAGTTCGAGACCGGCAGGGAGACCAGGGCCAGCAGGATCGCGGCGACGCCCGCGAAGGTACGAATGTGCTGCTGGAACCAGAGACTGATCCCCAGGGTGATGAGCAGCACCCCGATGATCAGGGAGCCGGCGCCCGCGGTGGTGGCCATCGCGAATGTCAGATGACCGATCTGCACGTGCGCGTACGGGAAGTACATGATCGGGAAACCGCTGATCATGACGTACAGGCCGGCCCAGAACGGCCTCGTGCCCCGCCATGCCTTGAACCGCGACCTCCCTCGGGCGAAAAGGCCGGGGTCGGCAGAGATGGCGCTCATGGAAAACAGCTCCCTGGTGCGGCTTTGCTGTGGTGAACGTGGTGTCGCGTTTGCGAGGGGAGTGTGAATTCGGCGGGAGAGCGAGACAGGCGGGAGGCCAGATGGCACTCCCGCCCGTCACCTCGTGCCTAGTAGCACTCCTTGCTGCCCGCGGACAGCTTCATCTTCAGGTGGGGCAGCGTGAAGGTGCCGGCGGTGGTCGCCCACGCCGTCTGCTTCACGCCCGTCAGCGTGGCCTTCTTGGCCTGCTGAGCGAAGCCGTACGGGTTGGCCTGTTCCTTGCCACCCTTCATGCCGATGCCCTTGCCACCCTTGTCAGGGTTGCCGGTGTCACCGGCGGCAACACCGATGTCGATGTCCTCGAAGGTCGCGCCGCCCTTCTCGCCCGTGGTCTCCAGGTCGGCGATGTCGATGTACAGGTTGTCGGCAGAGACCTGCTGACTCTTGTCATCGCTGTTGCCGGCCGTGAGCGTCAGGGTGACCGACCCGATGATCGGGATGTTCGGGGTCACGACCGACTGGCACAGGTTCTTGATCGTCGCAGTGTCGAACGACGAGACCGCCACCGGGTGGTTGACCTTCTCACCAGCGAGGGTGTAGCCCGAGTCGAGCGCACCGTACTGGGTGAAACCGTAGCCCTCCAGCTGGTCAGCCGTGACCTTGAACGACTGCCCCGAAACGCTGAACGACGCCGCGAGCGCGCCCTGTGCGAGGGCCACGCCTATGCACGCCGTCGCGGCGACGCTGGGCACCATGACCACAGCGAACCGCTTCCATCTGGTCCCGCCACGCACCTGGGACTCCATCATTTCCTCCTTCTCGGACGTACATCGCCCGCCGTGACTCGCCCCTGGAACGGCGGCCCGAGCCATGCGGGGATGGGAGAAGTGCTACGTCCTCGGGAAGGGGAGCGCCTGTGCTCGGAAGCGCGAACCGCGCCTGAAATCACCGACGATCACCCCCGAGCGACTACCACTGGCCGTGCCTGACACGCATCACGCACAACCTTGTCGGACAGGCTCCGCCCTCGGGCGAAGACCCCCCTGTCCTGAAGAGCCGGCGACACCGCCGTCGGCTCTGCCCGGTGGGGACCCATCAGACCCGTCGCCCGACCGGCTGCCGGGGAACGGGAATGGACCGAGCGTCGCCGATCGTGGTGCATTCTGGCCGCCCGCACAAGGGGGTTCGTTACTGGCTAGTAACGGCCGGATAACCGTCCGACGACCCACAGGTCTCGACCGGCGACTGAGGGCGACATCCCTGCCCAGGACAAATCACTGGACACCGGGACAGAATCCGGCAGACCCACAGCCTCGACTTACTTGAAGTAACAGCGGCCACGTTTACCAAGATTTGGCAAAGCGTGGCCGCAAAAGCGTTCAGGCGGCCGAACTTTCACTCCGGTCCCGTGGCACCGGAAGGTTTAACGACTGGTCAGAACAACGCCCGCGCCAGCGCCCGCCGCGCCGCCGCCACCCGGGGATCGTCCGGCCCGATCACCTCGAACAGGTCGAGCAGCCGGACGCGGACGGCGTCCCGGTCGTCACCCACCGTGCGACGGACCGTCTCGATCAGACGCCCGAACGCGTCCTCGACGTGACCGCCCACCAAGTCCAGGTCGGCGGCGGCGAGTTGCGCCTCGACGTCGGCCGGCTTGTCGGCGGCGTCCCGGCGCACGGCCTGCGGGTCGAGCCCCTGGACACGCTGAAGCAACTCGGCCTGCGCGAGCCCGAGTTTGGCCTCCTCGTTGGCCGGGTCGTCGGCCAGCACGTTCTGGTACGCCCGCACCGCGCCGCCCAGGTCCCCGGCGTCCAGGGCCTCCACGGCGGCGGCGAGCAGCGCGTCGTGCGGGCCCGCCGGCACGGCCTCCTGCGCGGCGGCCTGCCCGGCGCCGGGCTCGGCCTCCGGGTCGACCGCCAGGCCGGTGATGCCGAAGCGCTCCTCGGCGACCTGGACGAGCTGGTCGAGGGTCTGACGGATCTGGGACTCGGGAGCGGCGCCCTGGAAGAGGGGCAGCGCCTGCCCGGCGACGACCGCGAAGACGGCCGGGATGCCCTGGATGCCGAACTGCTGCATCAGCATCTGGTTGGCGTCGACGTCGATCTTGGCGAGCAGGACGCGTCCGCCGTACTCGACCGTCAGCCGCTCCAGGACCGGGCTCAGCTGCTTGCAGGGCTGGCACCACTCCGCCCAGAAGTCGATGACGACGGCCACCTCGGCGGACCGCTGGAGGACCTGGGTCTCGAACCCGGCCTCGTCGACGTCGATCACGAGGTCGGCCGGGGAGATCGCCCCCGTGCCGCCCTGGCGGGCCGCTTCCGCGCGCGCCTGCTCCGCCTTCGCCTTGGCCTCCTGGGCCGCCTTCACCGCGGCGAGGTCGACGACTCCGCTCATGGACATGTTCCGTGGCTGCATGCGTCTATCCTCCCCCGATCCCGCGCGTCCGCGAAAAGCGGTCCGTGAGCCTGTCTGCGAGCCTGTTCGTAAGCCCGTCCGTGCGCCTGTCCGTGGGCCTCGCTGCGGGCCTCGCTGCGGGGCCGCCGGGGTTATCACCCCCGCTGTCCCCCGTCGTCGCCCCGTCCCACCCGTCCTGCTCGCTCCGAAAGCCCGCACGGCCGCCCTCACGGCGCCGGGTCCCCACCCCACGCCCCCGCGTCACGTCCTGAGCGGGTCGTGACGGCCGCGTGCCGAGCTTTCGCTACGACCCGTAGCGTAATGCCTGCCCCGGGTCCCCCGGGAGTCCTTCCCGGTGATCTCCCTCACGACTCCACAATCTTCGCGGCCGTACTCACAGGGCTCCACCGAATATCCGTACGGACGGGGCGGCGCCCCCAGGACCGGCCGCTATGGTCGTCCGATGCAGAGTCGCACCCCCGGCACCTCCGGCACCCCAGCCCCCCGTCCGGGCCGTCCGCGCAGCGCCGCCGCGGACGCCGCGATCCTGGCGGCGACACGGCAGGCGCTGGTGGAGCTGGGCTGGTCGAAACTGAGCATGGGGGACGTCGCGAGCCGGGCGGGCGTCGCCAAGACGACCCTCTACCGCCGCTGGACCGGCAAGAACGAACTCGTCGTGGACGCCGTCGCCGAGCTCTTCGACGAGCTGCGGCTGCCCGACCGGGGCAGCCTCACCGCCGACATCGAGGGCGTCGTCCTCCAGTTCGCCGCGATCCTCGCCCGCCCCGAGGCGCGCAGCGGTCTCATGGCCGTCGTCGCCGAGTCCACCCGCGACGACGCGCTGCGCGAGCGCATCCGGGACTCCATCGTGGACCGGCAGAAACGCCTCGTCCTGGAGGGGCGCTCCCGTGCCCAGTCGCGGGGCGAACTCCCCCCGGAGTCCGACCCCGCCGAGTCCGCCCGCACCGTCGACCTCATCTTCGACGTCGTCGCCGGCGCGGTCGTCCACCGCACGCTCGTCAGCGCGGAACCGGCGGACGAGGTGTGGGTGCGCGACTTCACCCGCCTCCTGTTGGGCGGGCTGCCGGCGGCCGCGACGCCGTGATCCTTCAGGCCCTGGTCGGCACCTTCGCAGTGTCCGTGAGCTGCGACTCCAGCTCGCGAGAGATCTTCCGCTCGACCACGAAGGCCGCCGTCGGGATCGTCCCCGCCAGCAGCACCCAGAGCTGCTTCTTGACCGGCCACTTCGCCTTGGAGCCCAGGTCGAAGGCGAACACCAGGTAGACGATGTAGAGCCAGCCGTGCGCGATCCCGACGACCGACGTGAAGCCGTCGGCGCCGTCCATGTCGAGCAGGTACTTGCCGATCACACCGAGGGTCAGCAGGACCAGCAGGACACCGGTGACGTAGGCCATGACGCGGTAGCGGGTCAGCACAGACTTTTTCATGAGGTCGAGCGTAACCAGCCGGACCGCCCGGCCTCGTCCCGGGTCACTCCTCCTCGAAGTCCCCCGCCGCCACCCGCAGGGGCCTGAGCATCGCGAAGATCTCCGCGCACTCCTCCGCGTCGTAGACGCCGAGGCCGAAGTCCATGGACATGAGGTCGCGGGTGGCGGCCTCGACGACCTCGCGGCCCTTGGCGGTGATGGAGGCGAGGGTGCCGCGTCCGTCGTTGGGGTTGGGACGCTTGGCGACGAGGCCGGATCTGACGAGGCGGTCGACGGTGTTGGTGACCGAGGTCGGGTGGACCATCAGCCGCTCACCGATCTTCGACATGGGCAGCTCGCCGGACTTGGCGAAGTTGAGCAGCACGAGCGCCTCGTACCGGGCGAACGTCAGCCCGTACGGCTTGACGGCCGCGTCGACCTCGGCGAGCAGGATCTGCTGGGCCCGCATGATCGAGGTGATCGCGGCCATGGACGGCACGTTTCCCCAGCGCTGCTTCCAGAGCTCGTCCGCGCGGGCGATGGGGTCGAAGGGGAGACTGAGGGGCTTCGGCACGCCACCAGACCCTACCCGCCGGTCACATCCCCCTCACCCACGTCTCGCCCATCGGGCCACAACCGGCCACCTCGAAGCACTGCCCCGCTTCTCCTGCCGGGGGCACCCGCCGCCGTCACCGCTTCCCCGGCCGGGGGCGCCCACCGCCGTTCTCCCTTCCCTACCCGGGCCCTCACCGCCGTTCCCCCTTCCCCACCCGGGCCCTCACCGCCGTTCCCACTCCCCCGCCCAAGCCCCCACCACCTGCCCCACCTCTCCGGCCGGGCCCCGCCGCCATTCCCACTCCCGGTGGCGCCCCGCCGGGTGGTGTGACCATGCGGGGCCGTCGGTCTCCACCCGGAGCCGAGGCGGCTGCCGCAGGCCCGCCTGCCCAGCCGCAACGCGTACCGCACACGGGCGCCAGCGCGCCGAGCCACCGGCTCCGCGCCGGTACACCACCCAGCGGGACATCACCCCACTTCCCCGCCCGAGGACCGTGTCCCGCGGCGTGGTGGAGGAGCCCGGGGTGCGGCACCCCTGCGGCCGGCGCTGTGATGAATGCCGTCAGGGGTTTCGCGACCGCCGCCGCGCGGTTCGGCACGGTGCGGCGAGCCTCTGCCGAGACACGCTCTCGGGACGAGCCGTGACCTGCGGTGCCCGTCCACACCTGCCCCCTCCACCACGTCGCGGGGGGCCCGCCCGAACCCCCACCACCTGCCCCGCCTCTCCGACCCAGCCCCCACCTCCGGTCCCGCGCCTCTGCCCGGGCCCTCAGCGCCGGTCTCGCTTCCCCGCCCGGGAAAGTGACCCAGCCTCCCCCGTTTCGCCCCGCTTCCTGAGCGATTTCCTGTGCGTTGTTTTCCCGCCGGGCGGCGATTTGGCTTGGTGCGCCGCTTCGTACGGGTTATGCACGAGTCGCCCCGGTTCCCCCCTCCGTCACAGGGAGCGGCATGCCTCGCCCAGTTCACGTCCTCACCGCACTGCTCGCCCTGGCGCTCGGCGCCGCCTGCTCGGCCCCTTCCAGCGAGACAGGGGAGGCGGCGGTCGTGAAACCGCCGAAGGCGGCCGCGCGGGCGGTCTCGTTCTGGGTCGACCCGGACAGCAATGCCGCGCGTCAGATGCAGCTGTGGCAGCGGGAGGGCCGCAACTCGGACGCCGAACTGCTGCGCCGGATCGCGGAGCAGCCCGTGGCGCTGTGGCCGGCGGGTGAGATCGACCCGGGCCCGGCGGTGTCGGCGGCGGCGACGGCCGCGAGCAGGGCGGGCCGGACCGCGCTGTTCGTCGCCTACGACATCCCGCACCGCGACTGTGGCCAGCACTCGGCGGGCGGTGCGGCGGACGGCGCCGCCTACCTCGCCTGGATCGGCCAGTTCGCCTCGGCGATCGGGACGGCGAAGGCGCTGGTGGTCCTGGAGCCGGACGCGGTCGCGCACATCGTGGACGGTTGTACGCCGGGTGAATATCACGGCGAGCGTGAGCAGTTGCTGAGCGCGGCGATCACCCGGCTGAAGCAGCAGCCCGGCACGACGGTGTACCTGGACGCGGGCAACCCGTCCTGGATCCGCGAGCCGTCGAAGCTGGTCGGCCCGCTGAAGCGCTCCGGCATCGACGCGGCCGACGGCTTCGCCCTGAACGTCTCCAACTTCCAGCCGGACGACGCGGTGAAGCGCTACGGCCTCGCCCTGTCGGGCCAGTTGGGCGGCAAGCACTTCGTCGTCGACACCAGCCGCAACGGCAATGGCCCGCTCCCGGGGGTGTGGTGCAACCCTCCGGGGCGGGCCCTGGGCACCCGGCCGACCACCGAAACCGGGGAACCCGCTCTGGATGCCTACCTGTGGATCAAGCGCCCCGGCGAGTCGGACGGCACCTGTGAGGGCGGTCCCGACGCGGGCCGGTGGTGGCCCGCGTACGCGCTGGAGCTGGCGCGCAACTCGAAGTGAGCGGCGCTCATGTGACCTGGATCCACTTCGCCTCCGACGGTGTCCCCGCCGCGTCCGTCGCGAAGAGCATGTACCAGCCGGGCGGCACGAGCGCGGGGTCGTCCGGCACGGTGAACGTGACGGCCCGTCCCTCCTTCGTCAGCTCCAGCGCGATGGAGCGCTGTTCGACGTCGGTGGTGTGGGTGACGGCGCTGGGCCGCATCAGCCGGGCGGCGGCGATCCGCTCGGGGTGGTCGGTGCGGTAGGTGATGCGGCGGTCGTCGGGCAGGAGCCCGGGACCGTCGTCGAGGACCGGCCGGTCGTCGCGGTTCTTGTGCAGCGCGGGCGGGGTGAAGATCTCCATGCGCTGCTCGAAGCGGCCGAGTTTGGTGTTCTGCTGGTCGTCGTAGAGGGGGTCGGAGCCGAAGGTGGCGACGCGTCCGTCGGGCAGCAGCAGCGCCTCGGAGTGGTAGTTGCGGCCGACGACGGGTTCGGCGGCCTCGCGGAAGACATTGCCCTTGGGGTCGTAGAACTGCGCCTTGAGGATGTTGCTGGCGCTGCGGCCCCGGTAGTCGGAGGAGCCGTTGGAGGTGAAGACGGTGTCGTCCGGCATGATCACGGAGTTCAGGTACCGGGTGCCCTGGGGGAGGTCGGGCCCGTCCTTGAAGGAGGGGTTGGCCTCCTTGAGGTCGACGACGGCCGTGCGCGGCGTGGACTTCCTCGACTCGCCCACTCCCCCGCCGCCGAGGATCATCACCTTCTGGTCCTGCGCGGGCGGCAGCAGCACGGACGCCGAGGTCTCGGTGGCGTCCGCGTCCTTGAGGCCGGGCACCTTCTGGAACGTGTTGGTCTTGAGGTCCCAGAGGCCGGGTTCGCGCCCCTGGTCGGCGGGCCCGTACCCGGCGTTGGAGGCGGGGTAGAAGAGTTTGCCGCCCTTGGTGAGGAACAGCGCCGGGTAGGTGGGGAAGTAGCGTTTGGGGCCCGGCGTCCACTTCTTGGTGCGCGGGTCGTAGATCTCGTTGTCGCCGGGGTCGACGACGCCGACGTCGTCGAGTCCGGAGACGGCGAGGACGCGGCCGTCGTCGAGGCCGACGAGGGTCGGGTACCAGCGGGCCTTCGCCATCGGGTCGACGGGGATGTAGCGCTCGGCGAGGGGGTCGAACTCGTAGGCGGCGCGGATGCCCTGGAAGTCCTGCTTGTCGAGGGTGATCTTCTCGCTGAGGCCGTAGGTGTTGTCGGCGTCCTTGCCGGTGAGCCCGACGATCTCGTACTGGGCCTGCTTCTCGGTGGCGGACATGGGTCCGCTCTCGGCGGCCTCGACGAAGACGCGGACCTCGCTGGCGGTGACCTGGGTCTGCCAGGGCTGCATGACGCCGCGCCGGTTGTAGGTGACCTTGAAGCTGCGTTTGGCCTTGGGGACGGTGACGTCGAACTTGCTGACGTACTCGACGCCGGCGGGTGAGCGGAACCGGGTGCCCTTCTTGAGGACCATGGGTTTGTCGGGGTTCTCGTTCTTGACGCGCATGCCGCCTGCGGCCCGTTCGACCTCGCCGTCGAGGAGTTCGTAGCGGGCGGTGCCGCCGGCCACCAGGAGCCGTCCGTCGGGGAGTTGGGCGTGTCCGGAGCAGAAGAAGTCCTCGGGGGTGGGGATCTTCTTGAAGGTGTTGTCCTTCGGGTTCCACAGGACGGTGTCGAAGGAGCCGGCGTCGAATTTCTTCTGTTCGTTGCCGGAGCCGGCGACGATGAGGACCTTCCCGGTGTGCAGCAGCGCGGCGTGGATGGCGTTGGTGCGGTACTGCTCGGGGATGTCGACCTGGTCCCAACTGCCGTACTTCGCCTTGTACTCGGGCTGGGCGATCTTGTAGGCGTGGTACTGCTCGCCGGCGAAGTCCAGCGCGGCGGGGGCGTTGAGGCTCGCGAGGATGGCGATGCCGCCGATGCCGAGGACGGTCTTCTTGGTCTTCTGAGCGCTCTTCTGTGTGCTCTTCTGCTGGAAGGCCACGGCTAGTTGCCTCCTGTCGGGGTGCCGGAGACGGGGGCGAGGGCGGGTTCGACGGCGGCCGGGTGCGGGGCGCTCTTGACGAGCGCGCGCCGCTCGCGCCGTTCCCTGACGAGGGTGCCGAGCCAGACGGCGAGCGGCGCGAGCGAGATCGCCGTGGCGAGGACGGCCCAGGTGCGCATCGCGGCGTGGGTGTGGTCGAGGACGACGGAGGCGGCGAGGGACGCGATGAGGACGGCGGCCCAGAAGACATGGACGCGGAAGGTCATGAGCCGGTCGGCGCTGGCGTCGCCGCCCTTGGGGGTGACGATGAACCGGCTGGGCCGGCGCAGCAGGGCCGCGCCGAACGACTTGAGGTAGATCGGCGCGGACAGCGCGGACATCCCCATGCCGGCCAGCCCTCCGGAGCCCTCGGGCTCGTGCGGGGAGACGTTGTGGCGCCGGTTCCAGAGGTAGAGGCCGATCTGGAGGGCGGCGGCGTCGCTGTAGAGCATGAGCCAGACGGAGGCGGCGACCTGGGTGCCGGAGGCCCCGAACCAGAGGAACAGGACGCAGCTGACGATGCCGAGGAACCAGTTGACGGCCGTCATCGGGTAGTAGACGAGCATCATCGTGTACGAGAACAGCCGTCCGGGAGGCATCGTGAACGGCGCCTTCCAGTACTGCTTGAACAGGGTCTCGTAGGTGCCGCGCGACCATCTGAGCTGCTGGGTGAAGAAGTCCGTCCAGGAGGCGGGCCCCTCGCCGACGGCGAGCACGTCCGGCGTGTACACCGACCGCCACTTCCGCCCGGTCACGGGGTTCTTGCGCCGGTGCAGTTCGAAGCCGGTGGCCATGTCCTCGGTGATCGAGTCGTACAGCCCGCCGATCTGTTTGACGGCGGCGATGCGGACGACGTTGTTGGTGCCGACGAACATGGGGGCGCGGTAGCGGTTGCCGGCGCGCTGGATCAGGGCGTGGAAGAGGAACTGCTGCGACTCGGCGGCCTTGGTCACCGGATTGTGGTAGTTCCCGTACACCTGGGGTCCTACGACGAAGGCGACGTCCGGGTCCCTGAAGTACCCGGTCATCCGCTCCAGGAAGTCGGGGTGGGGCACGTGGTCGGTGTCGACGGAGGCGAAGAGGTCGTAGTCGTCGCCATGCGCGGCGATCCAGGCGTTGTAGTTGCCGTGCTTGGTGCGGGCCTTGTGCGGGCCCTTGGGGCGGTTCCACTCCGGGACGCCGTGCCGGGTGAAGTGCCGGACGCCGAGTTCCGCGCAGAGCGCCTTGGCCTGTTCGTCGTCGCCCTCGTCGAGGAGCCAGACGTCCAGGTGGCCCCGGTGGTGGATGCGGACGGCGCCTTCGAGGGTCGCGCGGACCATCGCGAGGGGTTCCCGGCCGGGGACGTACGTCGTGAGGAACGCGACGCGGGTGCCGCTCTCGGGTACTACGGGTACGGGGTCGCGGGCGACCAGGGTCGCGTGCGCCACGGAGGCGACGTTGACGACCATGAACAGTTCGATCAGGCCGATGGCTATGAGCATCGCGATGTCGAGGCCGACCATCCACTCGTCGCCGCCCTCGCGCTCCACCCAGTGGCTGGGCCACACGAGATACACCAGCAGCAGCCCCGTCAGCACCGGCGCGAGGCTCATCAGCAGGACGGCGCGTATTCGGTGGGGCTCGCGGGAGAGCAGCGATATGTACTGCACCCGGTACGACGCTCCGGCCGGCTCCGTGAGCGGCCCGGCCAATCTTGCGTGGGTGTCGTAGTCGTAGCCCTCAGGCCGCACAACGCCCTCCAGTGAGTGAGGAGTGATACCCACACAAAAATGGACATATCGGACACTGTCGAACGGGGAGCACCCAGGAGGGTGGCGGGTTGACCCGACGGAGGGGTTATGGGGCGAGGGACCGCTTTCCGGCGGGGGACCCTGATGCGCCGCAGGCGCATTCAGGGGCGCGGGGCTGTATCGATTTGCGGCTACCGCCGCGTGGGCGCGACCAGCCACCGACAAGCCGCACCCGCCGACCGGCAGATCCCGGCACCCCGTCAGGCGCCCCTCACCGATACAGGGCCCGCAGCCCGAGAACATCCCCCCGCCCCAACGTCCGCGCCCGCGAGGAACACGCGAACGAGTTCGTGTACATGGTCAGATTCTCGTGCCCAGCCCCCACGTGCCCGAGCCCGAACACGTGCCCGGCCTCATGCGTCCCCACGGCCCGCACGTCATACGCGTCAGCGCACCGCCCCGACCCCGGCGCGTCCGTGAACCGGTGATGCCGCGTGTTGAACCGGACGTCCGCCTCGATGAGGTCGTTCGGCCCCCCGTCCGGCATCGTCACGGCCCACGAACAGGTCACGGCGACGACGTCCCGGGGCAGCTCCCCGGCGTCCCACACACTCACCCCGTCCCGCCCCGCGCAGCGCCCCGCACGGTCGATCCCGGCCTCCCGGTCCGTCACGGACAGGAACCGCGCCCGGGGCCCGCCCCCGGAGGCGATCCCGCAGTCGTTGCGCACCGCCGTGATCGCACTGATCGCCTCCTCGAACACCTTGCGCGCCTCGTCCCGCGACAACCCGCCCGGCATCGCCCCGTCACCGACATGCCAGAGATACGTCCCGTACTCCTTGTGCCCGGCAGTGGAGTACGCGGTGTCGACGCAGGCCGCGCGCGCGGGACTGCCGGCGGCCGGGGCCGCACCCCCACTCAGCCCGTCGGCCTCGGCGACCACCTCTCCGTACGGCGCCGGCCGGCTCGCCACCAGCGATCCCAGCAGCACGACAACCGCCCCCACCCTGCCCAGCAGCCCCAGCACCGCGCGCCTCCCCTGATACCGCCCTTGCGTGAACGCGCAGAGCCTAACGGCGCTCATAGCTATGCCAGTTCACCCGGAACCCGGCGTTGAGCGATCGCTCAAACACGTGTACCGTCACGGACAGAGTCTTTGAGCGATCGCTCAAGTACCGCCTCTACCTGGGGGAATGACCATGGGGCTCTACATAGAGGCGCGGATCCGCGCCGAGTTGGACGAGCTGTGGGCCCGCACACAGGACCCGGCGCGGCATCAGCGCTGGGACCTCCGGTTCACCACAATCGACTACCTCCCGCGCGCGCAGGGCGAGCCGCAGCGCTTCCGGTACGCCACCCGCGTCCTGCCGTTCCTGACCGTCTCCGGCACGGGGACCGCCGTCGGCGAGGCCGAACGCCCGGACGGGACACGGACGTCCGCGCTGCGGTTCGCCTCGCCGCATCCGCTGTCGCTCATCGAGGAGGGCAGCGGGTACTGGCGTTACGTCCCGGAGGAGGACGGCGTCCGGTTCCTCACGGGGTACGACTACCGGCCGCGCTGGGGCGCGTTCGGCAGGGCCGTCGACCGCGCGCTGGTGCGTCCGCTGATGGTGTGGGCGACGGCGTGGTCGTTCGACCGGCTGCGGCTGTGGCTGGAGCGGGGGATCACGCCGGAGCGGGCGCTGTGGAACTGGCTGGCGGAACTCGCCGTCAGGGCCGTCGTGTTGACGGTCGCCTGCGTCGGCATCGGCACGGGGCCCGAACTCGGGGGCCACTCGGCGCCCTTGATGTTCGTGATCCCCCAACTCCTGCTGGTCGCCGCCTGCCTGGCCCTGTTCAAGGCGCCCCTGCCGTGCGTGCCGGCCGCGCGCCGCTGCGTCCGCCGGGCGCCCGCGCGGGCGCGTGCGCCGCGTGTCCTGCGAGCTCTGGAGAGTCCGCGATGAGCTCCATCTTCCGTACGGCGATGGGCGACGACGCCTTCGGCCGGCTCCATCCCGCGCTGCGCCGGCGGTTCTCCGTGGGGCTCGCGAGCGGGGAGGCGTGCGTCGGACGGGGCGTCATGTCCCGTATCTGGCACGGACCTTGCTTCGTGAAGCCGTTCCTCGCGCTGGGCTCCACCCGCAACATCCTCGTGCCCCAAGCCGGGCGCGATGTGCCGTTCGTGATCGAGAACGTCCCCTATCTCGACTCCTACGGGCGGGAGACCGTCAGTTTCGTGCGGACGTTCGACTTTCCCGGGCGGCAGCGGCGGTTCGACGCGCAGATGGTGCTCGGGCCCGGCGGGACCGTCCTCGACTACCTCGGCACGCACCAGCACCTCGCCACCGACCTCACCTTCCACGCCGAGCCCGACGGGTCGTTGCTCGTCCGGTCCGGTGAACACCGGTTCCGCGAGGGGCCGTTGGACGTGCGGGTGCCCGAACTGATCGGCGCGAGCGCCGAGGTGCGGGAGTCGTACTGCGAGTCGTCCGCGCGGTTCCGGATCCAGGTCCGGGTCGTCAACCGGTGGTTCGGGCCGCTCTTCGGGTACGAGGGGGCGTTCCGCGCGGAGTACGCCGACGTACGACACTGCGGGGTACGGGCCGGGCTGCGGCCGGTGAGAGAGGAAGCGCGCGCATGAGTCCTTCGCAGGAGACCCGGACCAAGCTGCTTGAGGGGGCGCTGCGCACCCTCACCGAGCAGGGCATAGCCAAGACCTCGGCCCGCTCGGTCGCCGCCGCCGCCGGCGTCAACCAGGCCCTGGTCTTCTACCACTTCGGCTCCGTGGACGAACTCCTCGCGGCGGCCTGCCGCTACGGCGCCGAGCAGTCCGTCTCCCGCTACCGGGAACGGTTCGATGAGGTGCGCTCGCTCTCCGGACTCCTCGCCCTGGGGCGGGAGATCCACGCCGCCGAGCAGGGCTTCGGCCACGTCGCCCGGCTGGGCCAGCTCCTGGCCGGCGCCCAGACCCACCCCGCCCTCGGCCCCGCCACCGCCGCCGGCCTCGACCTGTGGATCACCGAGATCGAGAAGGTGCTGCGCCGGGTCCTGGGCACCACCCCCTTCGGCGAGTTCACCGACCCCGCCGGCCTCGCCCGCGCCGTCGCCGCCTCCTTCGTGGGCATCGAGCTGTACGAGGGCGTCGACGCCGAGGGGGCCACCTCCGCGCTGGCCGCCCTCGAACAACTGGGGCTGCTGGTGGGGGCGCTGGAGGAACTGGGGCCGATCTCCCAGCGGGCGGTGCGCCAGTACCTGCGGCGCTCGTCGCGACAGGAACGGCCAGAGCGGTGAGTGCGGCTTGAGTACGGCTACTGGGCCAGGTACCGCTCGACCGTCTCCACCTTGGACGTCAGCCCGTCGGTGACGCCAGGGCGGATGTCGGCCTTGAGGACGAGGGAGACGCGAGGGGCGCGCTCCTCGACGGCGGCGACGGCGCGCTTGACGACGTCCATGACCTCGTCCCACTCGCCTTCGATGGACGTGAACATGGCGTCGGTGCGGTGGGGGAGGCCGGACTCGCGGACGACGCGGACGGCGTCGGCGACGTACTCGCCGACCTCCTCGCCCACACCGAGGGGCGTGACGGAGAAGGCGACGATCATGCGCTCACGGCACCTTCCTGGCGGGCGCGGGAGGCGATGACGGCGTCCTCGGCCTCACGGCGCAGCTTGCGCTCGGCGAAGAAGCCGCCGAGGGGCAGGACGGAGAGGACGAAGTAGAGGGCGGCGGTCTTGAGGGACCACTTCGTGCGGTTCCAGGCGTCCGCCCAGAAGACCACGTAGAGGATGAACAGCACGCCGTGGACCATGCCCATGACCGGTACCGCGTTGAAGTCCGTGGTGCGCTTGAGGACGGAGCACACGAGCAGGAGCAGGAACGAGATCGCCTCGGGCGCGGAGACCAGGCGCAGGCGGCGGAGGGCGGAGGCTGTCTTCAGGTCCACGGGGGTCACCTTCACGGAGGGGGTCGTCACGGGTGCTGAGCTGGCGGTTTGCGGCGCACACCTGCCGCGCGCCTTGTGAACGCACGCACAAGCGTTCGTCCATTGTGACAAACGCGTCCCCTAGGGGTCCCTTCAGGGTAGGTATCCACCCGTGGGTGCTGTTCTCTCCACCCCCTGAGCGGATACCTTCGGCGACGTGGCGATGTTCCGACTGCAAGACAGCAAGGTGCTGGCCGTCGACATGACCGGTGACGCCGTGAAGGCCAAGAACGGCTCGATGGTCGCGTACGACGGACAGGTGGCGTTCAAGAAGCTCAGCGGCGGCGGTGAGGGCCTGCGCGGGATGGTGACGCGCCGGCTGACCGGCGAACAGATGACGGTGATGGAGGTGAAGGGGCACGGCACGTGCTGGTTCGCGGACCGCGCCTCGGAGATCAACCTCGTGGCACTCCAGGGCGACAAGCTGTACGTCGAGTCGAGCAACCTGCTCGCGACGGACGCCGGCCTCAGGACCGGGACGACGTTCACCGGTCTGCGCGGCGCCTCGCAGGGCAACGGCCTGTTCACGACGACCGTCGAGGGACACGGCCAGGCGGCCATCATGTCCGACGGCCCCGCGGTCGTCCTGCGGGTCACCCCGCAGTACCCGCTGACCGTCGACCCGGGCGCGTACGTCGCCCACCAGGGGAACCTCCGTCAGTCCTTCCAGGCCGGTGTGACGTTCCGCACGTTCATAGGAGAGGGCGGCGGCGAGGCGTTCCAGATCCGCTTCGAGGGGGACGGCCTGGTCTACATCCAGCCCAGTGAGCGCAACACGATCGCGGGGGACGTGTGAAATGACCTTCCGTGAGATCAACTCCAAGATGGTCGAGGCGACGGTCGCGCCCGGCCAGCGCCTGTTCAGCCAGCGCGGCGCGATGCTCGCCTACAAGGGCGAGGTGTCGTTCACGCCGAACATCCAGGGCGGCCAGGGCGGTGTGATGTCGATGATCGGCCGCAGGATGGCCAATGAGGACACCCCGCTGATGACGGTCGAGGGCAGCGGCACGGTCCTGTTCGGGCACGGCGGCCACCACGTCCAGGTGATCAACCTCGCCGGCGACACCCTGTACGTGGAGGCGGACCGCCTCCTCGCCTTCGAGGGCACGCTCCAGCAGGGGACGATGTTCATGGGCTCGCAGGGCGGCGTCATGGGCATGGTCCGCGGGCAGATCAGCGGCCAGGGCCTGTTCACGACGACGCTGAAGGGGCACGGCGCGGTGGCGGTCATGGCCCACGGCGGCGTCTTCGAGGTCCCCATCACCCCGGGCCACTCGGTCCACGTCGACCCGCAGGCGTACGTCGCCCACCACGGCGACGTCCGCAACAAGCTCTCGACCGCCCTCGGCTGGCGCGACATGGTGGGCCGCGGCTCCGGCGAGGCGTTCCAACTCGAACTGAGCGGCAACGGCGCGGTGTACGTCCAGGCATCGGAGGAGAAGCTGTGAACCACTACGCGGGCGCGGGCCCGGTGGTCTACGACCCGATGACGTTGCCGTCGGACGACAACGTGAACAGCTACACCTTCTGTGTGGAGCTGAAGGGCAGCCAGTGGTTCCTGCAGAAGGGGAAGATGGTCGCCTACTACGGGTCGATCGACTTCAACGGCATCGGGCACGGCAGGCTGGACCGGCTGGTGCGGACGTCGTTCCATTCGCCTCTGCACGCGAGCGACTGGGTGGTGGCGGAGGGCTCGGGCAAGATGCTCCTCGCCGACCGGGCCTTCGACGTCAACTCGTTCGACCTGGAGGACGGCAACCTCACCATTCGCTCCGGCAACCTCCTCGCGTTTCAGCCAAGTTTGGCGCTCAAGCAGTCGATCGTGCCGGGGTTCCTGACGCTGATCGGGACGGGGAAGTTCGTCGCCGCGTCCAACGGTCCGGTGGTGTTCATGGAGCCGCCGATCCGGGTGGACCCGCAGGCGCTGGTCGGCTGGGCGGACTGTCCGTCGCCGTGCCACCACTACGACCACGGCTACATGACGGGCCTGTTGGGCGGTCTACGTGCGATGACGGGCCTGGGCGGCGCCTCGGGCGAGGAGCACCAGTTCGAGTTCGTGGGCGCGGGGACGGTCCTGTTGCAGTCGTCGGAAGCGCTCATGGCCGAGCAGGCGACGGGCGTGGTGCCGGGTGAGCCGGGCGTTCCGGGCGGCGGGGCGCACGGGCACGGGGGGCCGCAGGGGTCGCAGCGCCTTCCCGGCCAGCTCGGCGATCTCCAGCGGCGCTTCGGGCTGTGAGCGGTAGTCTGCGGAGTGTGACGTCGAACGGGTGCGCGCCGTTACACTCTTCTCATTAACATTTCAACTTTTTAGGTAGACTTCTTCTATGGAGACCGAGACGGCCACTCGTTGGCTGACCGAAGCGGAGCAGTGCGCCTGGCGCACCCAGCTGGAGGTCAACCGGCTGCTGATGCACCAGTTGGAGAAGGATCTCCAGCCGTTCGGGCTGACGATGAACGACTACGAGATCCTGGTCAATCTCTCCGAGTCCCCGGACGTCCGCCTGCGGATGAGCGACCTCGCCGCCGCCACTCTCCAGTCCAAGAGCAGACTCTCCCACCAGATCACCCGCATGGAGAACGCGGACCTGGTCCGCCGGGAGAACTGCGAGTCCGACCGGCGCGGCCTGTACGCGGTCCTCACCGACCACGGGCTCGACGTGATGCGCCAGGTCGCCCCGCACCACGTCGCCTCCGTCCGCCGCCACTTCATCGACCTCCTCTCCCCCGAGGCGATGGAACAGCTCAGCAAGGCGCTGGGCCCGGTCTCCACGCACCTCCGCGAGAGCCGGGGCCGCGTCTAGTCTCCGGCCGCCGGAGCCGCAGTTCGAACGCCGCACCGCCCTTCGGCCCCTCGCCGGCCGTGAGGCTCCCGCCGTGCCGGACGGCGATGTCACGGGCGATCGCGAGGCCGAGCCCGGCGCCGCCGTCGTCACGGCCGCGGGCGTCGTCGAGCCGCACGAACCGCTCGAAGATCCGCTCCCGCTCGGCCACCGGCACCCCCGGCCCGTCGTCCGCGACGGTGAGGACGGCCTCGGCGCCGGAGCGGCGGACGGTCACCTCCACCGACGTCCGGGTGTGCCGGGCCGCGTTGTCCAGGAGGTTGGCCAGCACGCGCGCCAACTGGCCCCGGGAACCGGCGACTTCGACGCCGGGCGGCGCTTCGACACGGACGCCCGCCCGGCCCGCCGCCGTCTCGCGGGCCAGCGCCGCGAGGTCGACCGGCGCGGACCGGGGCTTCTCACCGGCGTCCAGGCGGGCCAGTAACAGCAGGTCGGCGGCGAGGTGCTGGAGGCGGACGGTGTCCTCGACGGCGCCGTCCAGGTCAAGCAACTCCGGGTGCGCGGCGGCCACTTCGAGCTGGGTGCGCAACGAGGCGATGGGGCTGCGCAGTTCGTGCGAGGCGTCGGCGACGAACCGCCGCTGGCGCTCGACGGACGCCTCCAGCGCGGCCAGCGTCTCGTTCGTGGTCCGCGCGAGCCGGGCCACCTCGTCCCGGGCGTCCGGCTCCGGGACCCGGCGCGCCAGGTCCTGCGACGCGGTGATCGCCGCCATCTCCCGCCGGATGCCCTCGACGGGGCGCAGCGCACGCCGGGTGACCAGCCAGGTGACCGCCGCGACGACCGCGAGCAGCAGCGGCAGGACGATCAGCAGGACCGTCAACGCCGTGCGGACGGCGGACTGTTCGGCGGAGAGGGAGGCGCCCGCGTGGACGGTGAGCGTGCCCCGGTCGGCGGTGCCGACGGCCAGGCTCGCGAACCGGTAGTCCTCGGTGTCGCCGTCGAGCGTGGCCGTGCCGGTGGAGTAGTCGACGTCGCCGATCTCCCCGGCGTCGACGTCGTCCTCCGGGGCGCCGAACACCGAGGTGACGTACCCGAGTTCGTCGCTGCGCGCGACCGTCGCGCCGTCCGCCGTCTGAACCAGGATCGGGACGTCGTCGTCCAGGTCCAGCTTCGCGTACGCCGTTCCGGCGGCGAGCCTCGTGGCGACCGTGCGGGCCGTGTTCTGCGCCTCGTCGTCGGCCTGGCCGCGCAGGCTGGTCCACAGGGACAGGACGACGACGGCGCCGGCCGCCGCCAGGGCCACGGCGACGACGAGGGTCGCGGCGAGGGTGGTGCGGGCGCGGACGGAACGGGGTCTCATCGGCCGGCCTCCAGACGGTAACCGGCGCCGCGTACCGTCCTGATGAGCGCCGGGTCGAGCTTGCGGCGCAGTGAACTGACGTACACCTCCACGATGTTGGGGTCGCCGTCGTAGGCGAAGTCCCACACGTGCTCCAGGATGTCGGCCTTGGAGACGACCTCGCCGGGGCGCAGCACGAGGTGTTCCAGGACGGCGAACTCCTTCGCGGTCAGGGTGACTTCGGTGTCCCGCAGGTGGACGCGCCGGGCGGCCGTGTCGACCCTCAGGTCCCCGAGGACGTGCACCGGCGAGGGGCCCGCCTGGCCCCTGCGGCGCAGCAGCGCCTTCACGCGGGCGACCAGGACGACATAGCTGAACGGCTTCGTCAGGTAGTCGTCCGCGCCCGTGTCCAGGCCCTCCGCCTCGTCGTACTCGCCGTCCTTCGCGGTCAGCATCAGGATCGGGACGTCGTGGCCCGCCGCGCGCAGCGCCGCGCAGACGCGGTAGCCGTTCATGCCGGGCAGCATGATGTCGAGGATCACCAGGTCGTACGTGCCCTCCGTGGCCCGGTGCAGGCCGTCCCGGCCGTCGTGCACGACGTCCACGGCGTAGCCCTCGGCGGTGAGTCCCTTCGCGAGGGACAGGGCGAGGCGTTTCTCGTCCTCGACGATCAGCAGGCGCATGTCTCCAGGGTGACAAACCGAACCTGAAGATCCCTTCAGGTGACTTCAGCTTGCGTTCAGGGTCTCTCCGCCACTGTGGATCACGTCGCAACGAACCCGTCGCAACGCACCCCAGGAGGAACCCATGAAGCGCAGCATCGCCATCGCCGCCGTCGCCGTGAGCGCGGTCCTCGCGGGCGGCACGGCCCTCGCCTTCGCGGACGACGAGCCCCGCACCGGCGAGGCGAAGCAGGTTCAGATCGCGAACCGGGCGGACGACACGGACCTGGACGACCGTGCGGACGAGCCCAAGGTCACCGCCTCCCACCTCACCGTCGCCCAGGCCATCGACGCGGCCCTCAAGTCCCGCCCCGGCACGGTCCTCTCCGCCGACCTCGACACCGACGACGATGACGGCGACCGGGGCTGGGAGGTCGAGATCCTCGCCTCGGACACCAAGACCTACGAGATCCGCCTCGACCCCGCCACCGGCAAGATCCTCACCACCCACACCGACCCCGACACCCACCGCGCCCCCCACGGCCTCACCGCCCAACAGGCCGCCGAATCCGCCGCCCCCAAGGGCACGGTCGTCTCCGTCGACTTCGACGAGGACCACGGCGGCGTCTGGGAGGTCGAGACCCGCGACACCCAGGGCAAGGAGCACGACTGGGACGTCGACACGAAGACCGGCAAGGTCACGGCGGACCGGGAGGACTGAGGACAGGCCGCGAGGTGGGGGCACTGAACGCCGAGGGGCGGGCCGGCGCCGGAGGCGGGGCGCGCCTCGACTCCGTCGGCCGCGATGCCGGCCGCCCACCCCGACGCCGGGCGTCTCCGCGAAAGGCGTCCACATCCACCACGTCAGCCGATGCCGATGCCGGTACCGCCCAGAGCTGATCGTCCGCCCCCGAGCCCCCGGCGCCTCACCTCACCGCCGCTCCCCCCACACCCCTCCCGCCCCCGTCACCAGCGCCACCAGTCCCGCCACCGCGAAGCACACGCCCAGCGGGGCCCTGGCGAGGAGGAGGCCCGCTCCCGCCGCGCCTGCTGAACTGCCCGCGTTCACGGCCGTGTTGATCCACGCGCCCGCGCGTGTGCGGTTGGCCGGGGTGGCGGTCTCCTCGGCGATCAGGTAGGCCGTGGTGATGACGGGCGTGATGAAGGCGCCCGCGAGGGTCAGCAGGGCGGCGAGGGTGAGGATGCCGGGGGACGCGCCCGCCACGATCAGGAGGAGGCCCAGCGCTGCCGCGAAGCGGGGGAGGCGGGTGCGGGCCGGGGTGCGCCAGTTGACCGCGCCGTTCAGGAGGCCGCCCGCCGCGCTGCCCACCGAGAGCGCTGCCAGGGTCCAGGCCGCCGCGCCGGTGGTGTACCCGTGCTGGTCCGCGAACGCGGTGACCAGGAGGTCGGCCGCGCTGAGGGCCAACCCGGTCGCGGCGGTGACGGCGAGGGGGATGAGCAACACCCGGCGCTGCGCGGACCGTCCGCCCGGCGAGCACGCCCCGGCCCCGGCACCGGAGTCCGCCCCAGCGACAGAGTCCGCCCCGGCAGCACAGCCCGCCCCGGCATCACGCCCCACATCCCCTCCCCCGACCTCGACCTCGACCCCGCCCTCGGCCCCAGCCCCAGCCCCGAACTCCCGCACCCCCGGCGACCGTACGAACCCCCACGTCCCCACCACCATCACCCCGGCACTCACCAGCACCGCAGTCACCGGCGGGGCAACCCCCACCAACACCCCCACCACCACAGGCCCCGTGACGAACAGCAGTTCCTCCGCGACCCCGTCGAGACTGTACGCGCGCTGCAACAGCCGTTTGTCGGGCGCCAGTTCGGACCACACCGCGCGCATGGTGGGCCCAAGTGGCGGCGCACAGGCACCGGTCAGGCCGATCAGACCGCACAGGACCAGCGGGGACGGCCCGGACCGGACGGCCGTCAAGGCGAACGCGCAGAGGAACACCGCGTACGCCAGCGCCATCGGCGGCAACGCGCGGCGCGGCCCGTACCGGTCGACGAGGGTCGCGCGGAAGGGCGTCAGGACGACCATCGTCCCGCCGAAGACCGCCATGACGACACCGGACACCGCGTAGGAGCCGGTCGCGTCGACGGTCGTGAGGAGGACGGCGAGGGGGACGAGCCCGTAGGACAGCCGGGCGAACAGCGCCGAGCCGAACGTGCGGAGGGCGTGGGGGAGTTGCAGCACAGCCCGATAGGACGGCCGCGAAACGGACGTGGACACGCGGAAGTTCCTCACGAGGAGAGGTGGAAGAGGGGTCGTCGAAGCCACGGTCCACAGGGACCGTGGGGACGCCGCTCTACACACAGGGGAGGAACATGAACGCCAACCTAGCAGCGAACACCGGGAGTTGCTGAACACCTACTCCCGAGTGACGCCCGCCACCAGCTCGTCCGCCGCCCGGTACACGTCCAGCTCCCCCGCCACCACCCGCTCCGCCAGCACCCCCACCCGCCGGTCCCCCCGCAGATCCCCGATCCGCTCCCGCAGCGCCGTCACCGCGATCGTCTCGATCTCGTGGGCGGCCCGCTCCCGCCGCCGCTCGGCCAGCACGCCCCGCTCCGCCATCCACCCCCGGTGTTTCTCCAGCGCGGCGACGACCTCGTCGACCCCCTCGCCCCGGGAGGCGACGGTCTTGACGATCGGGGGCCGCCAGTCGCCCGGCGCGCGGGACTCCCCGAGCCCGAGCATGTGGTTCAGCTCGCGCGCGGTCGCGTCGGCGCCGTCGCGGTCGGCCTTGTTGACGACGTAGACGTCACCGATCTCCAGGATCCCGGCCTTGGCGGCCTGGATGCCGTCGCCCATGCCGGGCGCGAGCAGCACGACGGACGTGTCGGCCTGCGCCGCGATCTCCACCTCGGACTGCCCGACCCCGACGGTCTCGACGAGGACGACGTCGCAGCCGGCCGCGTCGAGCACCCGGATCGCCTGCGGCGCGGCCCAGGCGAGCCCGCCGAGGTGCCCGCGCGTCGCCATGGACCGGATGTAGACGCCGGGGTCGGAGGCGTGGTCGGACATCCGGACCCGGTCCCCGAGGAGCGCGCCGCCGGAGAACGGGGACGACGGGTCGACGGCGAGGACACCGACCCGTTTCCCCTCCCGCCGGTACGCGCTGACCAGTGCGGACGTCGACGTCGACTTGCCGACCCCCGGCGATCCGGTGAGCCCGACGACGTACGCGCCCCCGGTCAGCGGGGCGAGCGCCGCCATCACCTCTCTGAGCTGCGGGGACGCCCCCTCGACCAGCGAGATCAGCCGGGCCACGGCACGCGGCCGGCCCTCTCGCGCCTGGGCGATCAGGGAGGGGACGTCCTGCATCACAGCTCCGCTCAGCCGATCCGGTGACCTGATGATCTGACGATCAGATCATCACCTCAGATGAACTCACGCCTTCGGCACGCGCACGATCAGCGCGTCCCCCTGCCCGCCGCCCCCGCACAGCGCCGCCGCCCCGACCCCGCCGCCGCGCCGCTTCAGCTCCAGCGCCAGGTGCAGCACCAGCCGCGCCCCGGACATCCCGATCGGGTGCCCCAGCGCGATCGCCCCGCCGTTGACGTTCACCTTTTCCGGCGACACGCCCAGGTCCTTCATGGACTGCACGGCGACGGCCGCGAACGCCTCGTTGATCTCGATGAGATCGAGGTCGTCCACCCCCAGCCCCTCCTTGCCCAGCGCGTGCCGGATCGCGTTGGACGGCTGCGACTGGAGGCTGTTGTCCGGCCCGGCGACGTTCCCGTGCGCCCCGATCTCCGCGATCCAGTCGAGCCCCAGCTCCCGCGCCTTCGCCTTGCTCATGACGACGACGGCGGCGGCACCGTCGGAGATCTGGGAGGAGGACCCGGCGGTGATCGTGCCGTCCTTGGTGAACGCCGGGCGCAGCCTGGCCAGGGACTCGGTGGTCGTCTCGGCGCGGATGCCCTCGTCCTGGCTGAACAGGACGGGGTCGCCCTTGCGCTGCGGGATCTCGACCGGGGTGATCTCGGCCTCGAACAGCCCGTTCTTCTGGGCGGCGGCGGCCCGCTGGTGGGAGAGCGCGGCGATCTCGTCCTGCTCCTCGCGCTTCAGGCCGAGCCGGGTGTTGTGCTTCTCGGTCGACTCCCCCATCGCGATGTTCTCGAAGGAGTCGGTGAGCCCGTCGAAGGCCATCGCGTCCAGCATCTCGATCGCGCCGTACTTGTGGCCCTCGCGGGACTTGGGCAGCAGGTGGGGCGCGTTGGTCATGGACTCCTGGCCGCCGGCGACGACGACGTCGAACTCACCGGCGCGGATCAGCTGGTCGGCGAGGGCGATCGCGTCGAGCCCGGAGAGACAGACCTTGTTGATCGTCAGGGCCGGGACGTTCATGGGGATGCCGGCCTTGACGGCGGCCTGGCGGGCGGGGATCTGGCCCGCGCCGGCCTGGAGGACCTGGCCCATGATCACGTACTGGACCTGGTCGCCGGAGATCCCGGCCCGGTCGAGCGCGGCCTTGATCGCGAAGCCGCCGAGGTCGGCCCCGGAGAACGACTTGAGGGAGCCGAGGAGGCGTCCCATGGGAGTGCGCGCGCCTGCGACGATCACCGATGTGGTCATGAGCTGCGATCCCCTTACCGGCCCCGCACGGGCCCGAGGAAGTGAACGAGGGTTTACTCACAAAGTACTGAGGAGTAGGTCATGACGTCACCCGGCCGTCGGTGTGATCGCCCGCACGTTGCGCCACCACCCTTTCAGCGCTGCACTGAATCCATGCTGACGCGAATCGACCACATCGGGATCGCCTGTCATGACCTCGACGCGACCGTCGAGTTCTACCGCGCGACCTACGGTTTCGAGGTCTTCCACACCGAGGTCAACGAGGAGCAGGGCGTACGCGAGGCCATGCTCAAGATCAACGATACGTCGGACGGGGGTTCTTCCTACCTCCAGCTCCTCCAGCCGATCCGCGAGGACTCCGCGGTGGGCAAGTGGATGGCCAAGAACGGCGAGGGCGTCCACCACATCGCCTTCGGCACCGCCGACGTCGACGCGGACTCGGAGGCCATCAGGGACAAGGGCGTCCGGGTGCTCTACGAAGAGCCCCGGCGCGGTTCCATGGGGTCACGGATCACCTTTCTGCACCCCAAGGATTGCCACGGTGTCCTCACAGAACTGGTCACATCGGCCCCTGTTGAGTCCGACGAGCACTGACCCACGTACATAAGGGCCGGTAGGGTTGGGGGCGGTTGCCCGCCGCAGGGTGGGGCAACCGCTATGCCGGGGTCCGGGTTTCGGGGGTAGGAGCGGCGGGCGCAGCCCGTGTTCCGCCGACGATCTGACACCATTCCCCGGGGGCCCCGTCCGGCGAATGGACGGGAGCTCGTTGGAAAAGCTTGCGACCAGGGGACGGATGGGACCGCGCAGTGCGGGGCTACGAGAGCCAGGAGCGAGAGCCGGCGGCTGACGTCGACCACCTCACTCGGTTCGAAGCCGAGATGAAACGGCTGAAGACCGAGCGGGAAAAGGCGATCCAGCACGCCGAGGACCTCGGCTACCAGGTCGAGGTGCTGCGCGCCAAGCTGCACGAGGCGCGGCGCACCATCATGACCCGGCCCGCCTTCGACGGCGGCGACCTCAACTACCAGGCCGAGCAACTGCTGCGGAACGCGCAGATGCAGGCCGACCAGTTGCGCCAGGACGCCGAGCGCGAGCTGAGCCAGGCCCGTGCGCAGACCCAGCGCATCCTCCAGGAGCACGCGGAGCAGGCGGCCCGGCTCCAGGCGGAGCTGCACCAGGAGGCGGTCACCCGGCGCCAGCAGCTCGACCAGGAGCTGGCGGAGCGCCGTCAGACCGTCGAGTCGCACGTCAACGAGAACGTCGCGTGGGCCGAGCAGTTGCGGGCCCGCTCCGAGGCGCAGGCGCGCCGGCTCCTCGACGAGTCGCGCGCGGAGGCCGAGCAGGCGCTGGCGACGGCCCGCGCCGAGGCGGAGCGGCTGACCAACGAGGCCCGGCAGCGGCTCACCAGCGACGCGGAGACGGCCCGGACCGAGGCCGAGCAGATCATGCTGCGGGCCCGCGCGGACGCGGAGCGCCTGCTGAACGCGGCGGGCGCGCAGGCCCAGGAGGCCACGGACCACGCGGAGCAGTTGCGCACCTCGACGGCGTCCGAGTCGGACGCGGCGCGCCGGCAGGCGGCCGAGCTGTCGCGGGCGGCCGAGCAGCGGATGACGGAGGCCGAGGAGGCGCTGCGCAAGGCGCAGGCCGAGGCGGAGAAGCTGGTCGCGGAGGCGCAGACGGCCGCCGAGAAGGCGCTGTCCACCGCCGAGTCGGCCAACGAGCAGCGCACGCGCACCGCGAAGGAGCAGGTGGCGCGGCTGGTCAGCGAGGCGACGAAGGAGGCCGAGGCCACCAGGTCGGACGCCGAGCAGATCGTCGCGGACGCCCGTGCCGAGGCCGAGAAGATCGTCGCGGAGGCGGCCGAGAAGGCCCGCACGATCACCGCCGAGGAGAGCGCGACCCAGCTGTCGAAGGCGGCCAAGACCGCCGAGGACGTCCTCAACAAGGCGCAGGAGGACGCCCGTTCCACGCTGAAGGCGGCGTCCGAGGAGGCCGAGCGGGTCCGGGGTGAGGCGGAGGCCGAGGCGGACCGGCTGCGCTCCGAGGCGCACGACATCGCCGAGCAGCTGAAGGGCTCCGCGAAGGACGACACGAAGGAGTACCGCGCCAAGACCGTCGAACTCCAGGAGGAGGCGCGGCGGCTGCGCGGCGAGGCCGAGCAGTTGCGCTCGGACGCGGTCGCCGAGGGCGAGAAGATCCGCGCGGAGGCCCGCAAGGAGGCCGTCCAGCAGATCGAGGAGGCCGCGAAGAGCGCCGAGGAGCTGCTGGCCAAGGCGAAGGCCGACGCGGACGAGCTGCGCCAGAAGGCGACGGCGGACAGCGAGAAGGTCCGCACCGAGGCGATCGAGCGGGCGACGTCGCTGCGCCGGCAGGCCGAGGAGACGCTGGAGCGCACCCGCGCGGAGGCGGAGCGCCAGCGGGACGAGGCGGTCGGGCTCGCCGAGACGATCACCGCGAACGCGGAGGACGCGGCGCGCGAGCTGCGCGAGGACGCCGAGCGCGCCATAGCGGCCCGGCAGTCGGAGGCCGCCGAGGAGCTGGCCCGGCTGCACGCGGAGGCCGAGACGCGGCTCGCGTCGGCCGAGCAGGCGCTGACGCAGGCCCGCGAGGAGGCGGCGCAGTTGCGCCGCGAGACCGCCGAGGAGACGGACCGGCTGCGCGCGGAGTCCGCCGAGCGGATCCGTGCGCTCCAGCAGCAGGCCGCCGACGAGGCGGACCGGCTGCGCACCGAGGCCGCGGCCGACGCGTCCGCGTCCCGCGCCGAGGGCGAGGCCCTGGCGGTGCGGCTGCGGTCGGACGCCGCGGCGGAGGCCGAGCGGCTGAAGACGGAGGCCCAGGAGACCGCGAACCGGGTCCGCGCGGAGGCGCAGGCCGCGGCCGAGCGGCTGGCCGAGGAGGCGTCGGACGCGCTGGCGGCGGCCCAGGAGGAGGCCGTCCGGCGTCGGCGCGAGGCCGAGGAGACGCTGGGCGCGGCGCGCGCGGAGGCCGACCAGGAGCGGGAGCGGGCCCGCGAGCAGAGCGAGGAACTGCTCGCGTCGGCGCGCAAGCGGGTCGAGGACGCGCAGGCCGAGGCCGTCCGGCTGGTCGAGGAGGCGGACCGGCGGGCCTCGGAGATGGTCGCGGCGGCCGAGCAGCACGCGCAGCAGGTGCGGGACTCTGTGGCCGGGCTGCACGAGCAGGCGCAGGAGGAGATCACCGGGCTGCGGTCGGCCGCCGAGCACGCGGCGGAGCGTACGCGCCGGGAGGCCGAGGAGGAGGCGGACCGGGTCCGCGCCGACGCCTACGCCGAGCGGGAGCGCGCGGCGGAGGACGCCGCGCGGGTGCGTCAGCAGTCGCGGGACGAGTCGGAGGCCGCGCAGGCGCTGGCCGAGCGGACGGTCGGCGACGCGATCGCGGAGGCGGAGCGGCTGCGCTCGGAGTCCTCGGCGCACGCCCAGCGGGTGCGTACGGAGGCGTCGGACACGATCGCGCAGGCCGAGCAGGACGCGGCGCGCACGCGGGCGGACGCCCGGGAGGACGCGAACCGGATCCGCTCGGACGCGGCGACGCAGGCCGACACCCTGATCACCGAGGCGCGCAGCGAGGCGGAACGGCTGCAGAGCGAGACCCTGGCGGAGGCCGAGCGCCTTCAGATGGAGACGGCGGCCGAGGTCGACCGGGTGCGCGGCGACGCGCACGCGGACGCGGAGCGGATGCGGGCCGAGGCGTCGGAGACGGTCGGCTCCGCCCAGCAGCACGCGGAGCGGATGCGTGCGGAGTCGGCGCGGCAGCGGGCCGAGGCGGAGGCGGAGGCCGAACGGCTCGTCAGCTCGGCGCGCGAGGAGGCCGACCGGACGCTGGACGAGGTGCGCCGGGAGGCCAACAAGCGGCGCTCCGAGGCGGCCGAGCAGGTCGACACGCTCATCACGGAGACGACGGCCGAGGTCGACAAGCTTTTGTCGGAGGCGCAGGAGCAGGCGCTGAAGACGACGGCGGACGCGGAGGAGCGGGCCGACTCGATGGTCGGCGCGGCCCGCGCGGAGGCCGAGCGGCTGATCGGCGAGGCGACGGTCGAGGGCAACTCCCGGGTGGAGAAGGCCCGGACGGACGCGGACGAGCTGCTGGTCGGCGCGCGCCGGGACGCGACGGCGATAAGGGAGCGCGCGGAGGAGCTGCGCGACCGGATCACGTCCGAGATCGAGGAGTTGCACGAGCGGGCGCGGCGTGAGGCCGCCGAGACGATGAAGGCGACGGGCGACCGCTGCGACGCGCTCATCACGGCGGCCGAGGAGCAGCTGAACAAGGCGCAGGCCAAGGCGAAGGAGCTGGTGTCGGAGGCCAACTCCGAGGCGGGCAAGGTCCGGATCGCCGCGGTCAAGAAGGCGGAGGGGCTGCTCAAGGAGGCCGAGCAGAAGAAGGCCCAGCTGGTGCGCGAGGCCGAGGAGTTGAAGGCCGAGGCGATCCGCGAGGCGATGCGCAGTGTCGAGGAGGGCAAGCGCGAGCTGGAGGTGCTGGTCCGGCGGCGCGAGGACATCCAGGCGGAGATCTCCCGTGTCCAGGACGTCCTCGAAGCGTTGGAGTCTTTCGAGGCCCCGTCGTCCGCGAAGGACGGGGGCGTCAAAGCGGGAGCGGCGGTAGGGTCCCCTCGTTCGGGTGGTAAGTCCACGGAGAGCTGATGAAGTGTGCAGCTTCGGAGAACATCCGGTGGATTTGACCGGTTGATGGCAGGAGGTTGGAGAACTTTGCCCCGCTCTCTGATATTCCGGTCTCCGACCGGCCACTCAAAACGGGTGTCATTCTCCAGATCAAACACGCATCCGCTCGATGACACACCGCCTCGGCCCCTAGGATTCCACCTATCACCTCACCGGTCTCATTCGACAGGAACCCCATGAGCGACACTTCCCCCTACGGCTTCGAGCTTGTGCGGCGTGGGTACGACCGCGCTCAGGTGGACGAACGCATCTCGAAGCTCGTCTCCGACCGTGACAGCGCTCTGGCCCGGATCACCGCCCTCGAGAAGCGCATCGAGGAACTGCACCTCGAGACGCAGAACGCGCAGGCGCAGGTCTCCGACGCCGAGCCGTCGTACGCCGGTCTCGGCGCGCGGGTCGAGAAGATCCTGCGCCTCGCCGAGGAAGAGGCCAAGGATCTGCGCGAGGAGGCCCGCCGGGCGGCCGAGCAGCACCGCGAGCTCGCGGAGTCGGCGGCGCAGCAGGTCCGCAACGACGCCGAGTCGTTCGCCGCGGAGCGCAAGGCCAAGTCCGAGGACGAGGGCGTCCGGATCGTCGAGAAGGCCAAGAGCGACGCCTCCCAGCTGCGCTCCGAGGCCCAGAAGGACGCGCAGTCCAAGCGTGAGGAGGCCGACGCGCTCTTCGAGGAGACCCGTGCGAAGGCCGCGCAGGCCGCCGCCGACTTCGAGACGAACCTCGCGAAGCGGCGTGAGCAGTCGGAGCGTGACCTCGCGGCGCGTCAGCAGAAGGCGGAGAAGCGGCTCGCGGAGATCGAGCACCGCGCCGAGCAGCTGCGTCTCGAGGCCGAGAAGCTGCGCACCGACGCCGAGCGCCGGGCCCGCCAGACCGTCGAGACGGCCCAGCGGCAGTCCGAGGACATCGTCGCGGACGCCAACGCCAAGGCGGACCGCATCCGTTCCGAGTCCGAGCGCGAGCTGGCGGCCCTCACCAACCGCCGCGACTCGATCAACGCCCAGCTCACCAACGTCCGCGAGATGCTGGCCACCCTCACGGGTGCCGCCGTCGCCGCCGCGGGCGCGCCGGTCGTCGACGACGAGCCGATCTCCCGCGGGGTCCCGGCCCAGCAGTCCCGGTAACCCCGGGTTGGCACACCTCACCTGAGAGGCGGTAGGACTCGTGGTCCTACCGCCTCTTCGGCGTGCGCTGGGAGGGCCGACGACCATGAGAACAATGAGCCGTGTCAGCTAACCTGACAGCGTTCGCGCGGCCCGAAGCCCCTGATCTTTGGAGGAAGGCATGACCGCAGAACTCCCCGACTGGATGATGGCGCCTCGGCCGAGCGGCTGGGAGGCGGACGATCTCGACCACCTGCCGCAGGCCCCACGGCACACCGAACTCATCGACGGAGCCTTGATCTTCATGATGTCACCGCAACGTTCCTGGCACGCCAGGGTCATTCGAAGGCTGACTCTCGCTCTGGAGCAAGCCGCTCCCACCGGCTTCAATGCCGATCAAGAGATGACCGTGCGTATCGACAAGAAGAACCGGCCCGAGCCCGACGTCCTCATCTACACCGCGCCCTACGAACCCGATCGCACCTGGTACGCCCCCGAGGACCTTGCCCTGGTTGTCGAGGTCGTCTCGGAGGAGTCAGCAGATCGGGATCGTTTCATGAAGCCGCCGAAGTATTCACACGCTGGAATCCCTCATTTCTGGCGTATCGAGGACGAGGACGGCGGCCTCGTCGTCCACGTCTACGAACTCGACACCGCGACCGGCACCTACGTCCCCACAGGCATCCACCGCGACCGGCTGAAGCTCTCCGTTCCCTTCACCCTGGACATCGACCTCGCGGCCCTCGCGGCCTGAACCGGTCTCCGCGTCAGGACCGTTTGAAGAACTCCACCTCCGCCAGGGCGAGTTGGCGGCCCTGGGTGAGGCCGGCCGGGGAGTTCAGGGTGAGGCGGACCGTTTTCACGTCGCTGAAGGCGGTGACGATGGTATGTGTGCCCGCCTTGTCGGCGAGGGTGATTTTCTTGGTCTTCTTCTCGCCGGAGGACGTGGTGACTTCGAGGTCCATCTCCAGGGCCCGGCCCTGGGTCGCGTACTCCTTCGGGGTGAAGCCGGCGCCGTTGGTGATGATGACGTCCACCAGGCGGAAGGGCGTGCGGAAGGTGTAGGTGACGGACGCGCCGGGGCTGGTGCCCCAGTAGCTGTTGCGGACGCCGTCCGTGGTGTTCGTCGCGGGATGGCGGGCGCTCTCGGTCGTCGCCGTCGTCGTCACCGGAGTGATCGGCACCGGCTTGCCCAGCTTGTCCCTCGTGTCCTCGAACAGGGCCCGGCCCGCGGGCAGCAGGAAGAACCCGGCGGCGCACAGGGCGAGGATCACGGCCAGGATCACCAGCAGCCGCGTCAGCCGCCCCGAACTCGCCCGCACCTTGCGGCGGAACGGCCACACCGTGCGCCACCAGGGCAGCGGCGCCGGGGCCTCCGTCGCGGTCAGCGGAGCGGCACAGCGCCGGCAGAAACGGCGGCCCGGGGGGTTGGGGGTGCCGCAGACCGGGCACGGGGGGCCGGTGATGTCGTCCGGGGGTGGCGTGGGGCGTGCGGTGGGGCGGGGGGTGGCGGCCTTCGCGGGGAGGACGGGCTGGATGGGGGCGGGGGAATCGGGCGCGGGGGCCGTGGGGGTGCGGGGAGCTGGGGACGGGGGGACGGGCGGGGGCGTGCGCGGGGCGGCGGGCCTCGGGGCGGGGGTGGTCGGGGGCGGGGTGCTCGGCGCCGGGGTGGGTTCAGCGGGGGGCGGGGTGGGAGTGGGGGTGCTCGGCGCGGACGGGGGTGGAGGCGGCGTGCGCTTCCAGGGCGGTGTGCGTTTCGAGGCCGGCCTGCCGGTAGCCGGCGTCTCTTCCCGGGCCGGGGCGTCTGAAACCGGCGTCGCCTCCCGGGGCGGCGTGCCGGCGGCCGGCGTCTCCGCCTGGACCGGCGTGCTCGAAGCCGGGGTCGCCCTCGGCGCCGGGGATTCCGGAACCGGCGGGGTCGCCGAGGCCGGCGGGGTCGCCGGAGCTGCCGGTGTCTCCGGGACTGATCGCGTCTCCGGGGCTGCCGGGGTCTCCGGAGCTGACCGCGTCACCGAAGCCGGCCGCGTCTCCGCAGACGCCGGTGTCTCCGCAGGCGTCGGCTCCGGCTCCGGCGTCACCGGATCCGGCCTCGACTCCCTCCCCCCGCCGTCCGACCACCCCAGATACGTCCCACAGTTGCCGCAGAAATCATCCGTCGGCCCATTGGACGCCCCGCAGGCAGGACACGCGCGCACGGCGTCACCTCCCTTCGTCGGTGGGCGGGCCGGGGACGAGTTCGACCCGGCAGGGGGTGTGTGCCGGGCACATGGCCCGGACGATGGAGTGGACGCGGCCGGCGTCGACGTGGGGGTCCCGGTCGGGACGGACGCGGATCAGCGGCCCGGCGTCGGAGGCGGGCGGCAGGTCGGCGCCCGGGGTGGACGACCAGATCGCGGCACCGTCGTCGACGATCTCGACGTGGACACCGAGCGCGAGGCGCAGCGCGTCGGTGAGGCCGCGCCGGGTGCCGCGCCAGCGGTGGAGCTCGACCGCGCGGGCCACCGCCTCGCGGCGGAGTTCGACCGTCCAGCGGGGGTCGGCCGACGCGCCCACCCAGCCCGCGAGCCAGTCCACGAAGTCGCTGGGGGCGACCCGGGGGTCGAGGTAGGAGGGCAGGTTGTCGAGCGTCGCGAAGACCGGCGCGAGGACGGTGTCGAGCCCGGCGGTGAAGCGCTGCGCGAGGTCGTCGTCGGCGTAGAGGGCGGGGAGTTGCCCGCCGATCGGGTAGCGGCTGGGCAGACCGGGGACGGCGGCACGGCTCATGCCGGCACCTCCCCGTGACGGGCGGCGTCAACTCGCTGATGCGTCACCGCACTTCACCGCCGTCCGAGACCACCACCTGGTGCTGGTACGAGAACACCAGCGCCCCCTCCCCCACGTCGATGCGCTCGGTCGGTGTCCCGCGCCGGCCGGTGATGGGGTCGGCCGCGAAGAGGCGGACGTCCTCCACGAGGGCGTTGCCGGTGGCCCGTTGGAGGAGGCCGAAGATCTCGCCGTACTGGACGGGACGCCCGAACGGCCAGCCGGTGCCGTCGGGGCCGCCGGTGAGGGGGTTGAGGTAGCGGAAGAGCGCGGCGAGCGCGGACTCGCGCACGCGGTCCGCGTCGGCGCCCGGCGCGGTGAAGCGCGCGACGACGGTGACGCCCTGGTAGACCGGCGGTTCGACGACCAACCGGGTCCCGATCAGGCGGCGTTCGTCGAGCCGGGCGGTGATGGCCGTCAACACCTGGTCGGACGGGATGAGTTGTTCGAACCGCAGCCGGTCGTCGCCTTCGTCGGCGACGGCGTCGGGGACGACGAGGACGCGCACGGCGCCGGCCTCGACCGGCAGGCACCGCACCCGCCGCACGGAGGGCGCCGCTTCCCGCGCGATGATCTCGTGGTCCTCGGCGGTGACGGCCCGCTCCTGGAGCCGAAGTGCCTGCGGGGCCCGCAACTTGGCGTTGTCGAGGGTTTCGCCGGCGACCCCGCCGAGCGCGGCCTCGCGGTTGACGACCCGGGCGACGTACGGAACGGAGCTGCGCAGCACGGAGATCGCGCCCCGCGCGACGTTGCCCGCGGGGCCGCCGCCCGTCCGGTACCGGGCCACCCTGATCTGCGCCCCCTTGGGCGGCACTGCGCCGCACTGCCGCAGCGTCCCGTCCGGTTCCCTGAGGACCGGCGGGAAGGTGAACTCCCCTGTGGTGGCGTCGACTCGGACATGCCGGTCGGCGGGGCCGGACCGGCCGAAGTGCTCGACGACCTCCCAGCGCTCCCACCCGTCCGCCGACGACACCTCGACCACGGGCGGCTCCCCGTCGAGCAGCACGGGCGGGCGGGCGAGCCGGAACGACTGCCCGGCGACGCCTTCGGATTCCCCGAGCGGCACGTCGAGAACGGTCTCGGCGTGCTCGACGGACATGGTCCCGCCGACGGTGATCACCTCGGCCTCGCGGACGGTCGGCGACTCGGAGTAGAACGGCTGCCCCGGCTCGGGTTCGGTGACCCGGCACCGCAGCCACCCCGCCCGCGTCCCCCCGATGACGGACGCGGTGTGCCCGGCCGGCACGTACAGCACGACCTCACCGGGCCTGTTCAGCCCGCCAGTTGTGTCGGAGCCGGTCTCGCACTCCTGCCAACGCGCCCCGTCCCACGCCTCCCAGACCAGCGGCGGCTGCCGCGGGTCGACACCGATGCCTTCGACGCGGCTGTCCAGATTGACGGCGACGATGCAGCGCGGCACGGCGGTCGGCAGCCCGAAGAGGAGCGCGTCACCGGGTTCCGGCGCCGCCTGGAACGCGGGGACGTCGCCGCCCTCGGCGAGGGTACGGGTCCGGTCGGTCTGCTCACCGCCCCGGGGCGCGGCGACGAGCCGCACCAACTCACTGGGGATGACGCGGAGTTCGTCGACGGTGGCGAAGACGACGGCGTCGTCGCCCTCGCCGCCGGCCGTGCTCACCTCGGTGCCCGGCGGCAGGGTCACCGTGTCGGGCTGCGGGGCGGAGAGCCAGAAGTCGACCTCGGCGCCGGCCGCCGTCGGCGGGAAGAGCTGGATGCCCAACAGGTCGAGGAACGCCGTGTAGTTCTTGTCCGGGACCCGGTTCAGCCGGTACAGCAACTGGTCCACGAGGTAGGCGAACGTCTCGATGAGGGTGACGCCCGGGTCGGAGACGTTGTGGTCCGTCCACTCGGGTGCGCGCTGCTGGACGTACCGCTTCGCCTCGTCGACGAGTTGCTGGAAGCGGCGGTCGTCCAGGTTCGGGGAGGGCAGGGCCATCAGTCCGCGACCATTTCCTCGACCCCGTCCTCGGAGGGGATCGTGTAGAAGGGAAAGACCAGGTTGCGCCGGTCGTTGGTGGAGCGCACGGTGTAGTGCACGTCGATGTAGAGGGTCCCGGCGTCGACGGAGTCGAAGGCGACGACGACCTCGTCGACGGCGATCCTCGGCTCCCACCGCTCCAGCGCCTCGCGCACCTGCTGCGCGACGCGGCCGGCGGTGGCGCCGTCGCCGGGGGCGAAGACGTAGTCGTGGATGCCGCAGCCGAACTCGGGGCGCATGGGGCGTTCGCCGGGCGCGGTGCCGAGGACGAGGCGGATGGCCTCCTCGATCTCCCGCTCCTTCTCGACCATGCCGATGCCACCGGTGGGCCCGACCCGCAGGGGGAAGGCCCAACCCCGGCCTATGAAACGCTCGTTCATCACACGCCCCCGATCAGCACGTTCATCGCCCCCGTCAGGATCGTCGCCCCGCACGCCGTCTTGTCGCGGGCCTTCGCGGCGGGCAGTCCGCCGATCAGGACGGTGCCGGAGGCGAGGCCCGCCGGGTTCGGTATGACCACGTTGGCGGGGCCGAGGGCCAGGTGCGGGGGCATCGCGCAGGTGTGGAGGCTGCCGACGACGGCCGCCGGACGGCCGCCGATGAGGACGGTCACGACGGCGCGCGCGGCGGCGGGCGGGGGCGTGGCGATCACCCCGCCGTGGTCGGTGGGGTCACCGGTGCGGGCTGCGGCCGGCATGGAACTCTCCTTCGTGCGGGGTCAGTTGATCCGGATCAGCTTGGCCTTGAGGACGCCGAGCAGTCCGCCGTCGATGGTGACGCCCGTGGTGCCGTCGACGCTCACGTTCCGGCCGCCGATCTTCACGCCGAGCTGCCCTTGGATGTCCACGTTCCGCCCGGACACGTTCACGTCGCCGCGCCCGGCGTCGAGGGTGATGCCCTCGCGGTCGAGGACGACGGACGTCAGCGCCTGCTTCCCCCGTGCGTAGACGGTGAGTTCGATGCGGCCGCGCCGTTCGTCGAGGAAGACTTCGAGCCGTTCGTCGGCGGTCCGCAGCCGCACGCCGGACGGCCCCGGGGCCCGTGCGTCGAGGAGTTCGACGCGGTGTCCCGAACGGGACACCACGGAACGCCGGTTGACCTTCCCGGTCGTCTTGTCGATGAGCGGGACGTCGTGCTGGGAGGGCTGGTCGACCCCGTTGTAGAGGCCGCCGATGACGTACGGGCTGTCCAGCAGGCCCTGTTCGAAGCCGACGAGCACTTCGTCGTTGACCTCGGGACTGACCACGCCTCCGCCGCCCTTGCCGCCCCACTGCACGGTCCGGACCCAGTCGGTGACGTACGTGTCGTCCAGCCAGGGGAACTTGAGGCGGACGGCACCTCGCTCACCGCCGGCCGGGTCGCGCACGTCGGTGACGACACCGATGGCGAGCCCCGGCATCCGGGGGCCCCGCGAGGGCGCGTTGGCGCCGGTGACCAGGCCGGTGACGGAACGGTCGGGGCTGGCGCTGACCCAGACGCGGGTGCGGTAGCCGCCCTGGGGTTCCAGGACGTGCTGCACGGCGGTGGCCGTGTACTTGCCGGAGAACGCCTTGCCGACGTTGCCGAGCGCGACGGGTTTGCCCGCCCGCAGCAGCGGGTTGCCCTCGGCCAGGATCTCCAACTCGGCGAATCCGGCGCTGACATGGTCGGCGACGGCATCGGCGACGGCGTTCGTCTCGGCGAGCGTGCGGTAGGGGGTGTCGGTGACGGTCAGCTTGGACTTGCCGAACCGGGCGGCGGCCTGCGGCGCGAGGCCCGGGACCACGGTGTCGCTGACGACCGAGGGCTTCGGCGACTTGAGGGGCTTCTTGTTGGCGACGTCCCACCCCCGCACCTCCACCTGGGAAGCGCCGTCGGCGGCCGACAGGGAGGCGTTCAGCGCGATCAGGTTGCGCCCGTACTCCAGGACCAGCGGGCTGCGGACGGCCGAGGTCGAGGGTGCGGGCGCGCCGGACGCCTTCTTCGGCTTGACGAACTGGAGCAACCCCTTGTCATCCACCCGGACTTGGGCCCCGCTCTCGCCGGCCAGGAACTGGAGGAAGTCCCAGTCGGAGACGTTCGCCTGGGAGAGCTGCTTGTAGGTGATCGGCGCGGCCTCGACCTTCCCGACGGCGAGTCCCGCCCCTGCGGCGACCTTCCGGACGATCGCGGAGGCGGTCATGTTCCGGTAGGCGACGACCTTGCGGCCCCGCTGGAGGCGGTGCGCCTTGGAGTAGGCGCGCACGACGGTGAACGACCCCGTGCGGTCCCGGTCGATCTCCAGGGCCGTCACCTCGCCGCTGAACAGCCGCTCGCGGGACTGCCCGGAGGCGGTCACGACGGACACCTTCAGCGGGGTGCCGATGGTGATGCCGGTCGCGGCAAGGAACTCGTGGTCGGGATCGCGGAAGGTGACGACGGCGGCGTCCGGAAGACCCACGTTCTCGTCGACGACACAACTCACCACCTGCGCGGCCCAGCTGGGCGGCAGTTCACCGGGCGCCTCGATGACGGGGTCGGCGGCGAAGGCCCGTCCGCCCCGTTCGCTCACTGATCCCACCGCTCCTCCTCCGCACCCGCGTCCCGCAGCCCCGGCACCACGAGTTCGGTGCCGGGGACGAGCGCCATCGGGTCGTCGATCCCGTTCGCCTCCGCGATGACCCGCCAGGCCGTCGCGTCGCCGTACTCCCGCCACGCCAGCATCGCGAGGCTGTCACCCGCGACGACGGTGTGCGTGCTGCGGGCGGTGCGCGCGCCGGACGTCGGGTTCTGGCCCGCCGGGTCGACGGTCGCCTCCTCGATGGTGAGGGAGCACGTCGCCCGCAGGGGCGTGCCGTCGACGTCGAACAGCGTGTACGTCACCGACAGGCTGGACAGCACCCCGTCGAACGACGTCGTGCGCGCCGTCCCCCACTCGAACCGCACCCACGGGCTCGCGGGTTTCTTGCGGCCCAGGCTCGTCGGGGTCGGTACGCACGCCTTCATCAGCTTCTCCACCGCCTGCTCCACGGACTTGTCGTGGGTGGCGGTGGCGTCCAGGAACACTTCGAGGCTGAGCGTGCGGGGGCCGCTGCCCACGAACTCGGGCAGCGCGGACTGGCCGGCCATCCGTGAAGGGGTTCGCCGCCATTCCGTGGACTTGCTCAGTTGCAGTGTCGAGGGGTTGAACTGGAGGTTGAGGCGCGCGATCGTCCCGCCGGGTTTCGCGCCGACGGACGGTGGCGGTTCCTTCAGGGTCAACTGGGCTCTCACCCGGCTCGATCGGGACGGTGACATGCCGAACCTCCTTTCTTTCTACGGTTGTTGCTGGTCGGTCTCGGTTGTTGCTGGTTGTGTCAGGACGGGCGCAGGCCCTGGTGGGCGATTTCCAGGGTTTCCACCGCCGCCGCCGAGTTGGCCGGGTCGAAGGACGGGCCCTGCCAGCGGACGGGGACGATGCCGAAGACCTGCCAGCTGATGATCGGGCTGAAGTCCGGGCGCAGGGCCACGATCTCGCCGTCCTTCGGTTCCACCCTGCGGAGGGTTTCGTCGAGCCAGCGTGAGATCTTCGCCGTGTCCTCCGTGACCGGCCTGGTCAGGGTGATGTTCGTCCATGTGACCCGGCCCGGCAGTTGCCACGTGAAGTCGTTGTTGCCGCCCTCGGCGTACGTTTCCATCTCCACCTCGGCGCCCATGCCTGAGCAGGTGTGGAACGCGCCCAGGTCGTTGCCGCCGATCGCCAGCCTGAAGTGCACGCTGGTCGCGAAAATGTTGTCCGTCATTCGTCCGTCATCCGTTCCGTGCCGTCGTCCTTGCCGCGCCTCGCTGTCAGCGGCGGCCGTCGTAGGGGCGGCCTGTTCTGTCCCGGCCTCGCCGCAGTTCCGTTCGCAGCAGCCGGGCGACGGGGTCGATCAGGCGGCGGGCGAGGTCGTCCAGGTCGGAGTCCTGGGGGGTGGGGGGCGAGGGCGGGGTGTCGGGCGTTTTGCGGGCGGCCGGGGTTGCCGGGTTCGCCGAGGTCGCCTGGGGCGCCGGGTTCCGTTGAACGGCCGTGTGGTGTGCGGGGGTTCGCGGGGCGGGGGTTCGTTGCACGGGGGGTTGCTGGGGGGTGGTCCGCTGGATCTGGGGGGTGGGTGCCTGGGGCGGTGGGGGTTGATTCAGCGGGGCGGCTTGGGAGTTGGTCACGGGGAGGGGGCGGGCGGGGACTACCCGTGGGGGGTGCGGGTGGTGGGGTGGGGTGGGGCGGACCACGGGGACTCGTTGAACTGTGGGGGTGGGAGCGGGGGTTGAGGCGGGGGTTGGGGTGCTTCGGGGGTGGGGGTGTGCGGGGGTGGCGGGTGTGGGTGCCGGGGGGTTTTGGGCGTGGCGTTGCACGGGGGTGTTGTGCTGGGTGAGCCGTTGCGTGGGCGCCGGGTCGGTGTTCGGTGGGGGTGGTGCGGTGGTTTGGGTGCCGGGCCAGCGGGGTGTCACCACCGGGGGGCGGGCGGAGACGGGGGCGGCGGAGGGGGCCATGCCCTGTGCTGTGTGGGTGTTGAGGGTGAGGGGGCGGGCGGGGAGGAGGGGGAGGGCGCGGTGAGTTGGGTGGGGTGGGGTGGGGGTGGTGCGGGTGGTGCCAGTGGTGGTCAGGGCTCGGGCGATGACCAGGGGGGTGGTGCCGGTGGTGGTTCGAGGGGTGCCCTTGGTTTCTTCGGCCGAGGAGCGGACTACGACGACTGGAGGCTTGTCGGAGTTGGCTGCCTGCGTTCGAACAGGAAAAGCGTGAGCATCAAGGGGTCCCCGGGAGGGCGGAGTTGGTGAGTTCGCCGGGGTTGGGGGAGCTGTGGGTGGTGTCGGTCGCGTCGGTGTCGGGTGGGCCGTCGGTGCGGTTGAGGTTGTTGGGGGCGTGGGTGTTGTCCGGGGGGCCCGGAGTACCGGAGTTGGTGGTGTCGTGGGGGTTGAGGGGCTTGCCTTGGTTCCGGGGGTTGCCGGAGTTGTCGGAGTTGTCGGGGGCGTTGATGCCAGGGGGGTCGGCGGAGTTGTAGGCGTCGCCGGGGCTGCCGGAGTCGTGAGGGGCGCCGGGGGTGAAGGGGGTGTCGGAGTTGTCGGAGCTGCCGGAGTTCTCTGGGCTGCCGGAGTTGCAGAAGTCGCCGGGGCTGAAGGGGCCGCCGGAGTTGCCGAGGTCGATGGGGATGCTGGAGTCGCCGAGGCCGACGGGGCGGTCCGAGTCGCCGAGGTCGATGGGGCTACCCGAGTCGCCGAGGGCGAAGGCATTGCCGGAGTCGCCGATGCCGACGGGGTTGCCAAAGTCGCCGGGGTCGAAGGCGTTGCCGGAGTCGCCGATGCCGACGAGGGTGCCGTAGTCGCCGCCCGCTGTACCTGCGGTCGGCCCGCCTCGCCCGCTCCCGCGCTACCCCCCTCGCTCACCGACCTCCGCAACGGAGCCACCAACGGCCCCTTCTCCCCCGTCACTTGCCCAGACCCGACCTCGCCGCCCCCCTCCACGAGACGCCTCTGCACCGCACCCGCCGTCCCCAGCACCGGCGCACTCGGCCCCGTTCGCCCCTCGCGAGCCCCCGGCACCTGGGCGCTCGCGGGCAGCGCGGCCATCGGTGCGCCCAGTCCACCCCGCGCCCGCGCGCGCGAACTCTCCCGCGACGCGGGCGAGCCCGACGCAGGCGAAGCAGACGCGGACGCCCCAGCCGCAGGTGAGCCAGACGCGACGGAGCCAGACCCAGGGGAGCCACCGGAGACACCGGCCCCCTCCCCCTCCCGATGCACAACAGGCAACGCGGGCCCACCCGAAATCACGCCCCCAGCACCGGACGTCACCCCGTCCGAGGCCAACATCCGCGCAGTGGACGGCAGTTCCGTCATCGGCGCCCCGAGCGGGCTCCCCTCACGACTCCCGGCCACCCGCCGCACAGGAGCACCAGACCCCGGCACCTCACCCGTCCCACCCGCACTCCGCACCACGGCAACTCGCCGCACCGGCACGGCAGTCCGCCGAGCCACAGTCAACTTCCCCCGCACAGAACGCGGCTGGACGACAGGCCGCGCCCCCTCCCCAACACCAACACCAACACCGGCACCGGCACCGGCACCGGCAGCCTCCACCCGCTGAACAGCCGTCCCCGGAACACCCGCCCCTGGAACACCCGCCCCCGCAACAGGAGTCCGCGCCCCAGAAGCCTTCCCCCCGGAACCAGAAGCCGGTCCCCCAGAAGCCTTCGCTCCAGAAGCAGCAGCCCGCCCCTCGAAGCCTCGCTCACCAGAAACCCGTCCCCCGGAACCCCGCTCACCAGAACCTCTCCCGCCAGCAGCCCGCCCCCCGGAGCCTCGCTCACCAGAAACCCGTCCCCCGGAACCCCGCTCACCAGAAGCCTGTCCCTCAGAAGCCCGCTCCCCGGAACCCCGCTCACGAGAACCCCGTCCCCGAGACCCACTCCCCCCAGCCTCCACCACCCGCTGAACCACATCCCCCTCAACCTCCTCCGCACCCCCCTCCCTCCGCACAGCCCGAAGCAGCAACGGCCCCCCGTCCACAGCCCCGGCCCGAGCCACACCAGCACGGGCAACCCCCCGCACCACCCCCGCCGGCGCCGAAGGCAACACCGCATGCCCCAGCCCGGATTCGAAGGACGGGTTCTGCCAGGCGGCCAGCCCGGCGCGGAACGTCAGCCCGTCGCTGACGCCGAGAGGCGCCCGGGACACGGTCAGCGGAGGCGGCGAGGTACGACGCCAGCCGCCGTCCCAGTCAGCGGGAACGGCGGAACCGGCAACGCCGGAGGGAGCAGCGGCGGACGCGTCGCCGTCAGCCCCGGCGGACGACGAACCCTCGTCCGGCCGACCGGCGGAGCCACCGGCCTCGCCCGGGGAGCCGACTCCCCCGCGGAACACCCGCCCCCACCACCCCATCCCTCAACCCCCTTCGTTCACACGGGTGTTGATCCGTGCGATCTCAGCCACCCACTGCCGCCGCTCCTCGTGCGTGAGGTCAAGGATCTCCTCGCGCTGCCAGTGGAAGTGATAGGCGACGTACGCGACCTCCTCCCGCAGCCGGGCGGGCGCGTACGTCACGATTCCCCCAGGCGCCCACCGGAGAGGTCGACCTCGAAGCCGCCTTCGCAGTGCGGACAGGTGACCGCCGCGCGGGTGTGCCCCTCGCTGTTGATGCGGCGGTAGAAGTCCTGGAGGAAGGCGACGTCGGTGGCGTACATCCGCTCGACGACCCCCGCGTGGACGTCGCTGATGCTGCCCAGCCGGGTGATGACCTGGCTGAGCAGCACGACGCTGAGGTACGCGGGGTTCTCCTTGACCCGCAGGTCGATCTGCGGGCGCAGTTCGTCGCGGGCGGTGGCGAGGCGCATGACGCCGTGCCGGTGGACCGTGCCGTTCTCGTCGACGTACCCGCGCGGCAGTTCGAACTCGAACTCGGTGCGCAGGCCGTTGTCCTGGACGGGCGCGGCGGCGGGCGCCGCGGGTGCGGCGGCCCGTTCCTGCGTCGGCTCGGTCGCCTGGAGGATCTCCTCCAGGTTGCCCGCCGTGACCGTGCGTCGCCTCATTCGACGATGATCTCCTCGAACACGATCGTCACCGTCTCCGTGGCCGCGGCCGACTCGCCCGCCTTGAGGGAGGGGCCCTCCCACTTGGAGGCCCAGCCCTGCATGAGCTGGATGCGGCGCACGGTGTTGCCCTCGGTGTCCTTGATCTCGATGGTGAGGTTCTGCCGGGCGGAGTTGACGGCCCCGTTGTTCAGGGTCTCCTTGATCCACTCGGTGAACTCGCTGCTCTGGTCGAGTCCTCGGGTGATCGTGATCTCGCCGGCCTGCCGGGCACCCGGCTGCTTGCGGATGATCTGCTTGCCCTCGGCGCTGACCTGGCGGACCTCGACGACCTCTTCCTCGACGGTCAGCCCGCTGATCTCCTGGATCGACTCCACGAGGTAGCCGCCGAGCTGTACGCCGAAGACGTGGGTGGAAAGCGCGTCCCCTGTTGCCATGACTGTCTTTCAACCTTCCTGTTCAACCCGCGAGTTACTCGTCGACGAGGCTGGTGCTGTCGGAGAACTGGGCCAGCCGGAACACCACGAACTCCGCGGGCTTGACCGGCGAGACGCCGATCTCGCAGACGACCCGGCCCTGGTCGATGGACTCCTGCGGGTTGTTGTCGCGGTCGCACTTCACGTAGAACGCCTCTTCGGCGGTCCGGCCGAACAGGGCGCCCCGGCGCCACTCCTCGGTGAGGAACGCGGTGACGTTGCGCCGGATGCTGGACCACAGGCGGTCGTCGTTCGGCTCGAAGACGACCCACTGGGTGCCCAACAGGATGGACTCTTCGAGGTAGTTGAAGAGGCGGCGGACGTTCAGGTAGCGCCACGCCGGGTCCGAGGAGAGGGTGCGGGCGCCCCAGATCCGGATGCCCCGGCCCGGGAAGGCGCGGACGCAGTTGACGCCGATCGGGTTCAGCAGGTCCTGTTCGCCCTTGCTGAGCCGCAGTTCGAGGTCGACCGCGCCCCGGATCACCTCGTTCGCGGGCGCCTTGTGCACCCCGCGCTCGGCGTCGCTGCGCGCCCACACGCCGGCGACGTGGCCGCTCGGCGGGACGGTCGTGTTGTGCCCGGCCGCCGGGTCGAAGACCCGCACCCAGGGGTAGTACAGGGTCGCGTACCGGGAGTCGTACCCGGCCTCGTCGTTGCGCCAGGCCCGCACCTGCTGGGCGTTCAGTCCGGGCGGGGTGTCCAGGACGGCGACCCGGTCGCCCATCTGCTCACAGTGCGAGATCACCGCGAGCTGCACGGTCCGTACGCCCTCGGCGTCGATGTCCCCGCGCTGGAACGCGCTCATCAGGTCCGGGACGGCGACCATCGTGATCTCGTCGATCGTCTCCAGGCCGCCGAAGCCGGTCCGCGCGCCCGCGTCGCCGACGTACTCCGCCGCGTCGATGCGGACGACCTCGCCGGCGCCGTTCGCCGCGGGCGTGGCCGGGGCGTCCGGGACCGCCAACGTCTGGCTCGCCGGGCGGGTCTGCTGGGCGCCGCGCTGCTCGGTGACCTCGATCAGCTTCGAGGCGCGGGTCTGCGTGACCACGTACCCCTTGACGTTCTTCCGCGACGACGTCTCGTACGTCTCCACGACCTGGTCGCCCCGCTTGACCAGCAGCTTGAACCGGTCCTCCGGCGGGTTCTCCCCGTCGGCGTCCGCGATCTCCACGGAGATTCCGCTGACGCCGGGCCGCGCGGCGACCAGGAACCCGCCGAGTTCGACGGGCTCAACGGCCTTGGGCGGAGCGGACGTCGTCCCGGCGGGCTCGTCCGCGGAGCCGCCGATCCGCACGATGTACGCGGCCCCGCCCCCGTTGGAGAAGTAGCCGTAGACAGCGTGCGCGAGGTACGTCCCCTCGACGAACCCGCCGAACACCCGCGTGTACTGGTCCCAGCTGGTCACCAACGTGGGCGCGTGAAAAGGCCCTTGCCCGGCGAACCCGACAAACGCGGCAACCGCGGTCCCGACCCCCTCGATCGGCCGAGCACCGGACTGCACCTCCTCCACATACACACCTGGTGTGAGGTACGTCGGCATGCTCGCTCCTTCACGTTCCTGACAGGCACCTGTGTCCAGGCCGAGTCTCCGCACCCCCCACTCTTCACACCAGGCCCCATCAGCCACCCCCAGGGGCAACCCCCCCTGCCCACCCGCCCCCCACACTTGCCCTCCCGGTGCCCACCCCACTCCCGAACACCCCTCACCCAAACGACCTGGTGGGAACGGGGACGGGGAGGGAGGGAGAGACGGAAGGGGCGACGCGCACACCCCCAGGCGCTCGGCGGAGAACCGGCCAACCGAAAGCCACGTCGGGGGAGGCGCCACGAAATCCGTGAACCGGGAGGAGTGGCGTCCCGTCAGACGGCGGAACCATGCGGGGCCGCCGCCCTTCGCCCCGAGCCGAAGCGGCGGCCACCGACCAGCCCACCCGCCCGCAGCGTGGTCCGCCCGCAAACACCGGTACCCGACGCGCTGGCCAGCCGACCCACTCGCTCCACGCCGGTACACCCCCGGCGAGACGTGGCCCTCAGCGGGGCAGCCGACGGCTGCGGACACACCGGGTCACATCGGGGTGCCGCCGAGCCGAGGTACCGCCGGCCCGCGTGGCCCGCGTCGGGGTACTTCCGCTCGCAAGCTGCACGCGCCACACCCCGGCGAGCAAGCCGGCCGCCGCCCAGCCCCCGGCCGGGGACGAACGTCCCGCACGATCACGCCACTTGGCAGGACGCCACCCCCCACTCGCCCCGGCGCCGCCCCACTCCGCGCACCCCGGGCAGCACAGCCCCGCCCAACCACCCGGCACGAGCCCTCGCCCGCCGACGCCCGTCCGCCCTCAAGCCAGTTCCCGCGCCCCGGCGGGCAAGCCGGCCGCCGCCTCGACTCCGGCCGGGGACGAACGGTCCGGGCGATCACGCCGCTTGACGGCCACGCCCCTTGGCGGGACACCGCCTCACCCCGCCGCCCCACCGCTATCGCTCACCGCCCAACTCCAGGCACCCCGGGCAGCACAGCCCCGCCCAGCCGCACCGGCACGAGCCCTCGCCCGCCGACGCCTACCCGCCCGCAGGCCAGTTCCCGCGCCCCCGATCCCGCCGCCCCCTCAGGCCCCCAACGCCTCCCCCAAATACGGTCCGAACTCCCCCGCCAGTACCAACCGCCCCAGCTTCCGGTACTCCTGGGCGATCGCGGTGATGAGGAGGGTCATGGTGAGGGGCCCGCCCGACTCCGCCGCGAGGTATGCCGCGGTCACCACGCAGGCCCGGATGGAACCCCCCGCGAGTTCGAAGTGGTCCGCGCAGAAGGGGAGGTCGAGGTCGGCGGCACGCGGAAGGTGGGGGCCGAGGGAGCGGTCCCAGAGGGCGAGGCGGTGGGGCGCGTCGGGGACGGGGAAGTCGGCGATGACGTCGAGGCGTCGGGTGAACGCCTCGTCGAGGTTGGCACGGAGGTTGGTGGTGAGGACGGCGATCCCGTCGAAGGACTCCATCCGCTGGAGGAGGTACGCGGACTCGATGTTGGCGTGCCGGTCGTGCGCGTCCTTCACCTCCGACCGCTTCCCGAAGATCGCGTCGGCCTCGTCGAACAGCAGCACCGCGTTCACGGCGGACGCCTCCGTGAAGATCCGCTCCAGGTTCTTCTCGGTCTCCCCGATGTATTTGTCGACGACGGTCGACAGGTCGACGACGTACAGATCCATCCCCAGATCCGCCGCGACCACCTCCGCCGACATCGTCTTCCCGGTCCCCGACTCCCCCGCGAACAGGGCGATCACGCCCCGCCCCCGCCCGCCCCCGGGCCGCATCCCCCACTCCCCCAGCACCTGTTCCCGGTGCCGCGCCCGCAACGCCAGCTCCCGCAGCCGCCGGTGCGTGGCCGGCGGCAGCACGAGGTCGTCCCACCCCACCCCCGGCTCGATGCGCCGCGCCAGCCGTTCGAGCCCGGCCCCGTTCTGCGCCCGCACGGCGGCCCGCAGATCGTCCACCCCGACGGCCCGCCCCTCCAACGCCGCCGTCCGCACGGCCACTTCGGCCGCCCGCCGCACCTGCCCGGAGTCGAGCCGGTGCGCGGCCACTGCACGCGCAAGGCTCTCGACGTCGGCCGCCCCCGCTCCCCCGGCCTCCTTGAGCGCGTACCGCCACCGCTCGGCCTGCCGCTCCCCCGACAGCACCGGCACCCCCAGCACCACCGGCGCCCGCTCCCCCCACCCCGGATCCCACCCCCCGCTCCCGTGCACCACCACCGGCACCCCCCGCAGCGTCCCCGTCAACTCCCGCAGCACCCGCGCCCGTTCACCGGGCTCCCCCGGCAACGCCTCGACCGGCCCCACCACCACTCCCGCCCCGACGAGCCGAGCCTCCCGGGCAGCCAGCCCCGCGAGCGCCCCGACTTCCGTTCCCCGCCGCCCGATCACTCCCGCGTCCAGCACGACCGGCCGCACCCCACCGCCCCGCAGGGCAGCCACCGCCACCCCCTCCGCGTCCCCGCCCCGACTCCGCAGATACACCAGCCCACCCCGAGCGGCGTCCGCCACCCGCCGCACCAACTCCCCCTCGGCGACGACGTCTTCGGGCACAACTCCCAGCACCCCACCCAGCCGCGCATCAGGCCGCGCGGACCCGAGCAGATGCCCGGCGACCCGGTCCGGCACCACCAACACCCGTGACAGCGGCGGCCGTTCCCCCTCCCCGACCTCGACGAGCCCCCCGTCGACCAGCGGTGCCCCCGGCGCCAGCCGGAACCGCGCCGCCGACGCCCCCGCGAGCCCGCACAGTTCGAGCGCTAGCCCGACGGTCGGCCGGCGCCGCGTCAGATCGTCGTTGAGGTAGCCGTACAGCCGCTCGAACCGCGCGTCCAGATCGGGCGCGACGGCGACCAGCAGCAGGTCGAGATCCAGCGCCGTCAGCCCGAACCGCCCGGCGAGCGCCCCGAGTACGGACCCCTCGCCGGGCCGCCAGGGCGCGTGCGGCGGCACGTCGAGCCCGCCGGTGTCGTCGAGGATCCGCACGACGGCGTCGTCCGTGAGGTACTGGCCCCGGTACGGGTCGTCGGGTTCGGGGTCGACGGCCCGCCGCGCGGCGACGGCGGCCCGCACCCGCTGCTCGACGACCTCCAGCCGCTCCCACAACTCCCGTTCCCCGGCGCCGATTTCGCCACCCGTCACGGCTGCCGTTCCCCTCTCTTGCGCCGAGCCGGCGCCGTCCTACGGTCCCGGGGCCCCGAGAACCCCTCGCTTCCCGGATCGTCCACTTCCCGGTACCGCAGCCGCCGCGAGGCGGAGTCCGAGTCCGAAAAAGAAGCCGGGTCCTCTCCAACTCCCTTGGCCCGTACGACCAGTCCCTCAGTCACCGGCGGCGCGGAAGCCTTCGTCGCCCCCGCCAGCGGTGCCCGGACCCGCAGCCCCAGCGACGCCTTCAGCTCACCGCCGAGCGCCGACCAGACGTCGGATGCGGCGGGCCCGTCCAGCCCCGTCCCGGCCGTGTCCAGCCCTACGGTCAGGCCGAGTTCGGCGAGCGACCCGGTCAACAGCCGTGCGGGCAGCACGTCCGTCGCCACCAGGGTCGTCAACACCTGGGAGAGCAGCCGGTGTTCGTCCTGCGGCCGGTTCGCCCACGCGGTGACCAGGTACGTCAGGTCGAACCAGCGGGGCGGCGACCGCCGGGCGACGAGGTGTCCGTCCTCGTCGTAGACCTCGCCCGCCCCGCTGCCCCGCCGGGTCGCGTCCTCACGGATGTCGTAGAGGAACACGCACACGGTCGGGGCGCTGCGGCGGGCGGCCCAGTCCCGGGTGGGCGCGTCGAACACGACCTCCACGCCGGACGCTTCGAGCCCGGACTCCGCGAGCAACCGCCGTAGTCCTTCGTCGACTTCGTGGATCACCGGCGCGTCACCTCGTCCGGCGGCTGGACCGTTCCGAGGACGACGAGGAAGTCGGTGGTGACCGGCGAGAACCCGGGCCCGCTGGCGGTGATGATCCGGGGTCCGGTCTGGTCCTTGGCGAGGATCAGCAACTGCCCGATGAACGTCCCGTTCGCGAGCGGCACGGTCGGCGCGGCGGCGGCCGTGATCCCCGGCTTCCAGGTGAACTTCACCGGCACCCCCGGCGGGAAGTCCCTGCCCCGCACGGACGTCACGAACCCCGGCTTCCCGATCTCCGGCACCGCCACGATCCGCGGCTGCAGGATCCGCAGCCGCTGCCGCGCGGTGTTGTCCCGCAGGTTCGCATCGGTCCCGGTGGTCGTCAGCGTCCCCGTCACCTGCGCGGTGAGCGCCCGGTTCGGGCTGAGCACGACGCGGACGACGGTGCTGGCGCCCGGCGTCAGATCGGGCAGCGCGCACACCCAGTTCGCGTCGCACCCGGCCGGCGGCCCGTTGTTGGGGATCCCGGCGGGCAGTCCGATCCGCAGCCTGAGCCCGGTGGCGAGGGCGTTGCGCCCGTTGCGCACGGTGTAGGTCACGACGACCCGCCCGCCGACGTACCCGGGGTTGGGCTGGGCGGTGAGCGTCAGTCCGGGTCCGGCCTGAGGCGCGGGCGGCGCGGGCGGCACCGGCGGCGCGCTGGGCGGCGGGGTCGGCCGGGGCGTGGGCCGGGGGGTGGGCGATGTCGGCGGGGTCGGCGTCGGTGTGGGCGACGGCGGCACCTCGCCGACCGGCACCACGGTCCGTCCCGTGTTGTCGGTGGGCCGGGGGTCGAGGACGGTCCCGGTGACCGACCAGTCGATGGGCGCGTCCCCGACGGTGACCCCGGTGACGGTGACGGTCACGGTCACGGTCTCTCCGGGCTGCACGACCCCTACGTCGCACTGGAGCGAGGACGCGGTGCAGCTCCCGCCCGGGAACGTAAGTCCCGTGATCTGTACGCCCGTCGGCGGTGTCACGGTCAGTGTCGTGCCCGGTGAGGCGGCGGGGCCGTTGTTCACGAGGTCGACCCGCACGGTCGTCGACTCCCCGACGGTCACCGTCGGCACGCTGCCCGGTGCCCGCACCGTGAGGTCCACGGACTGCTGGACGCTGGGCTCCTTCTGCCGCCCGTCCAACTGCGCGGTGAGCGGCGTGACGTCACCGGTCGCGATGTCGAACATGCGCAGTTTCTCGGGGCTGTTGGCGTCGACCTTCTCCCGCGAGGAGAACACCAGGCCCTTTCCGTCGGCGGTCCAGGCGGCGTCCCTCGGCTGGTGCGGGCCGCTGAGCGTCGTGTCGGGCAGCCGCGTACGGCAGTTGCCGGCCCCGGCGGGCATCAGCACCCGGCAGGTCCCGCCGTCGAGGGAGGTCAGCAGGATGCCGTTGCGCTCGTCGACGTCGCCGCCGCCGCTCTTGCGGTTGAAGGCGATCGAGAGCCCGTCCGGTGAGAACGCGGGGCTGTCGTCGATGACCTCGCAGCTCCCGGGGCAGATGGCCTCGCTCAGGTCCTTCTGCTCGCCGAGGCTGCCGACCGGCACCGTCCAGATGTGCTTGTTGCCGCCGGCCCCGTCGATCTCCTCGTTGCGGGTGAAGGCGAGGATCTTTCCGTCGGACGACCAGGTCGGCTGGGCGTCCCCGCCGGTCTCCTCCCCTTCCGGGGGCGTGATCTCGCCGGTGATCGTCCCGTCCGTGGCGTTCGCGATGAGGATGCGGCTGGGCTGTCCGACCCCGCCGGGGGAGGTCCGCGTGAACGCGAGGAACCGGCCGTCCGGCGAGAACGTCGGGTCGGTGTCCCAGTCGCCGGGTTGGCGCCCGCCGAGGTTCATGGGCTGCGGCTTGCTGCCGTCCGCCTCGGCCGTCCAGATCCGCTCGACGCGTCCGGCGTCGGTGTTCTCGAAGCGGGTGACGACGATCCGGCGGCCGTCCGGGGTGTAGTTCTGCCGCTCGGTCCAGGGGTCGGCGTTGGGGCCGGGCTGGAAGAGGGGGTCCTTGGTGGGGTCGGTGTTGGTGTCGGCGGCCGGGTCCTCGTTGAGGATGCTCAGCCCGAGGTCGCGGGGGTCGGCGCCGTCCGAGCGGATGTCCTGGAGGGTCACGACGTGCGGGCCGGCCGCCGAGGTGCGCTCGACGATGACGCCGCCGCCGGTCAGGGAGCCGGACCAGGTCGGCGAGCGGACCTCGCGGTCCTCGTTCAGCACCAGGGAGGGCACCTGGCTGGAGTGCGCCTCGGAGGTGAAGACGTGGTCCCAGTCGCCCTCGCACTCGCAGGTGATCTCGGGGCTGAGGAACACCACACCGTCCCCGTCGGGCTTCCAGGCCACGGAGTGCGCCCGCCACTGCGCCGGGCCCCCGGCGAGCAGCGTCTCGTCGCCGCCGCCGTTCGCGTTGACGACCCGCAGCCGGGGCCCGGCGTACGTGTTCGCCGTGTACGCGATCCAGTCCCGGTTCGCGTCGTCGTCCACGGGGTTCCACGCGGGCTCGCCCGCCGTCCCGTTCACCGGCGACGTCACCCGCCTCGCCTCGCCGCCGTTCAGGCCACGGACGTAGATCTGCGCGCCGACGGCGCCCGCGTCGCTGACGTACGCGATGCGCGTGCCGTCCGGGGAGACCGTCGGGGACGTCTCGTTCGCGGGCGTGTCGGTCAGCTGCTTCAGTCCGGTGCCGTCCGTGCGGATGCTCCACAGGTCGCGCTGCGTCGTCCCCGCGTCGAACACGACCCTCTTGCCGTCCGGGGTGAGTCTGGGATGGGCGGCGTCCATGCCGTTGGTGAGACGGCTGACGCTGCCGTCGGCGGCCCGCAGATAGATCTGCGGCGTCTTCTCGTCCCGCAGGCTCGCGAACACCAACTGGTCGTCCAGCGCGAAAGGCTGGGTGTCGTAATGAACAGCCCCCGCCCCGGACAACGGCACACTGGACGTCGTACTGACAACCCGCCCAAGACTCCGATGCCGCGTCCCCGCGAAGGCGATCCGCGTGTCCCCCGCATCCGTGACCCTCACCCGAGGCTCCGCCGTCCCCTCCCCCGACCCCGCCGTCACGGCAAGCAGCGACGCCAACAACAGCAACGCCACCCCCAGCCCACCCAGCCGATACCGCCCCAACCCAGCGGCACGCCCCACAGTCCACCTCACAGTTCGCTACCTCCCCCCACCACCCTCCCTCCCCTCCCCCTCGATCCACCAGTCCCCCCAGACCGTACCCAAGGGAAACCGGGGCTGCGCTTTAGGGCAGCGGAGGGTACCGGGGGACCGAACGGAGGGATCCGGGGGCAGGACGAGCGGTTCCCGGGGCAGGGCCGGCATCTTCGCGGGCCGGGCAAAGTCGACGGAGAGCCGAGCGGACGCATCCGAGAGCCGAGCGAGCGGATCCCGGGGCCGGACAGACGTCTTCGCGAGCCGGGCAGAGTCGACGGAGAGCCGAGCGGACGGATCCGAGAGCCGAGCGAGCGGATCCCGGGGCAGGACAGACGTCTTCGCGAGCCGGGCGGGGTCGACGGGGGTCCGGGCGGGCGGATCCGAAGGGCGGCGCGGAGTCGCCTGAAGGCCGAGCGGACGCATCCGAAGGCCCCACGGGCAAGTCCGGTGAGCCGGTGTGGAGCTGGCCGAGGTCCCGGGCAGGGTCTGCGGAGAGCCGGACAGAGACGACCGAAGACCATGCGCCGTCGAGCGCATCCAAGGGCCGAGGCCGGGCCAAGTGACCGCCAGGGCGGGCGAATCCCGGGGCCGGACGGACGTCTTCGCGGGCCAGGCAGGGTCGACGGAGAGCCGAGCAAGGGCGACCGAAGACCAGGCGCCGTCGAGCGCATCCAAGGGCCGAGCCCGAGCCAAGTGACCGCCAGGGCAGGCGAATCCCGGGGCCGGACGGACGTCTTCGCGGGCCAGGCAGGGTCGACGGAGAGCCGAGCAAGGGCGACCGAAGACCAGGCGCCGTCGAGCGGAGCCAAGAGCCGAGCCCGAGCCAAGTGACCGCCAGGGCAGGCGGGTCTCGGGGCCGGTCGGGGCTGGCATAGGGCCGGGCGGATCCGCAGGCCGGCGCGGAGCCGGTTGAAGGCCGGGCGGGCAAGTCCGAAGGCCGGGGCGGGATCGGCGTAGGGCCGGACGGGCGGATCTCGATGGCGTCCCGCCGAGTGGTGTAGCCGATCAAGCTGGCGGAATCCGCAGGTCGCGGCCCGAATCGCCCTCGCCGGCGGCCCTGTTGAGGGCTCACCGAGCCGGGACCAGTGGTGATCGCACGACGGACCGCAGCGGCACGTACCGGCCGGCTCCCAAGCGGAAGCGACGGACCGTGATCGGCTACACCACGACGGAGGACACGACCCGGATCTCAGGGCCGGGCAGGCGCATCCAAGGGGCCGGCTCGGGGTCAGCGCAGGGTCGCCGGAGAGTCGAGCGGACGCGTCCAGCCGAGCGGCGGTGGCGGTCCCGCCCAGTGGTGCAGCCGCTCGACTGTCGCGGCTTCGCAGCTCGCGGCCGAGTTCCGCCCGTCGGTCCAGGGCCGGACGGCCCCCGCCGCGCCGACCGGCTCACGCGGCGGCGCGGGCTTCGGCCGAGCCGGCGATCGCGGGGCGCTCGGACGAGCCCGGTCCGGAGCGCTCCACACCACCCGGCGAGACGCCACCCGAGCGGGCGCGTCCAAGGGCCGAGGCCGGGCCGGCTAAGGGTCGGCGCGAGGCCAACTGCCGGACGGGCGGGGCGTATCCGCAGGCCGGCGCAGGGGCCGAAGGCCGGGGCCCGGCAAGCTGAGGGCCTGGCGTGCGTGTCCGAGGGCCTGCACGACCCACGACATCGGCTGAGCACCGGACAGGAGTCGCCGGAGGCCGGTGCGAGGTCGCCGGAGGGCCGGGCGGAGGTGGTGGCGCGCCGGGTGGTGTGGCCCTGTGGTGCCGTCGGGCTCCGTCCGGAGTCGGCGTGGCTGCCGCGAGCCCTGCCCGTCCGGCCGCGACGCGTGCCGCTCATGGATGCCGGCGCCCCGATGCGATTCGCTGCTCAGGGCCGAGGGTGGATCCCCCCGGCCCTGAGCGTCGTGTGGGGCCTCAGATCAGGCCGTTGCGTAGGGCGTAGCCCACCGCGTGGGCGCGGTTGCGGAGTTGGAGGCGGGTTGTCACCTCGTGGAGGACGTTTTTGACGGTGCGTTCGGAGTACGAGGTCTTGCGGGCTATCTCGGCGGTGTCCAGGCCCTCCGAGACGAGGCGGAGCATGTCCGCCTCGCGGGTGGTGAGGGTGGAGAGGGAGACCCCCCGGGGATCGAGCGCGGCACGCTGGAGGCTGCCGACGTGGGTGAGGAGTTCGCCGAGGAGGTCACCGGGCAGCACGCCCTCCCCCTTGGCGAGCGCGAGGACGAGGTGGACGAGCCGGTCCTGGTCGGCCTCGGTGCGGCGCAGCACCGCCGTGACCCCGCACTCGACGACACGCTGGAGCGCGCCCGAGCCGAGGGTGCCGACGACGAGGCCGGTCCGGGTGGCGGTGTTGTGGCGCAGCCGCTGGAGCAGCGCGGCGACATCGTCGTCGACGTTGTCCACGACGACCAGGGAGACATGCGCGCGGTCGGCGTCCGCGTCGTCGAGGACCGCCGCCTCGGGCCGTTGGCGCAACTGCTGGACGACGCCGACGCGCAGGACGGGGTCGGCGGCGTAGACGGCCACCGTCACCGGCTCGGGGCGACCTGCCCGCGAGACCGGTTCGTTGGGTGTAGCTGCAGGCATGACAGTGCTGATCTCCTTAGCACCGAGCGAATTGCAGGGACGCGTTCACCGGTTCCGTGGGGGGAAGAGTGCTGCGTGGGGTAAGTGGTGCCGTGCGGCGTACGGGGATCGGCGGGAGACGTCGGCACCTCCCGCCGGCAGGAGCGTCGGCGGTCACTTCGCGGGCACCACGACTGCCCGGACACTGCCCTCGTGCCCCTCGCGGCTCTCGCGTACACGTCTCTAGCGTGCTGGTGTGACCCCTTCCCCAGCCTCTTCCGGTCCCGGCGCGCCGGGCCTCGACATCCCGGTCGTCACGGTGGCTCCCGGCTCCGTCGCCACGACCACCCTGACCGTCCGCAACGACAGCGACATCGTCGAGGCGTACAGCCTGGAGGTCGTCGGGGAGTGCGCGGCCTGGAGCTCCGTGGAGCCGGCCCGGGTCTCCCTGTATCCGGGGACGTCCGAGACGGTGACGATCACCCTGTCGCCGCCGCGTTCCCCGGAGGTCCGGGCGGGTGAACGGCCGTTCGCGGTACGGGTGTTGCCCGCCGAGCACCCCGAGTCGGTGCGGGTGCCCGAGGGCACCGTGCGGATCGAGGCGTTCCACGAGCTGGAGACCGAGCTGGCGCCCAGGCGCCGCCGGGGCTGGCTGCGGGGACGGTACCGGCTGGCCGTGCGCAACCTCGGCAACACGCCCGTGCAGGTGGAGTTCACGCCGGGCCAGCCGGGCGAGGAGCTGGGCTTCGCGTTCACCCAGGAGCGGCCCAAGCTGGAGCCGGGCGAGTCGACCGAGGTCGGCCTGCGGGTCCGCACCGGCAAGCCGGTGTGGTTCGGGACGCCGGTGGTGTGGCCGTTCACCCTCACGACGACGGAGGTCGCGCCGGAGGAGGGTGCGGAGCAGCCCCGTCCCGAGGAGAGCGCGCCCCGGGCGCCGCTGGACGCCGAGTTCGTGCAGATCCCGATCTTCCCCCGGTGGCTGCTGATCCTGCTCGCCATCCTGCTCGCGCTGCTGCTGGCCTGGTTCGCACTGGTCCGTCCCGCGGTGCGCAGCGCGGCCAAGGACGCCGCGAAGGAGGCCGTCCAGCCGCGTCCCGCGCCGTCCGGGGCACAGACGCCGGGCGGTACGGGCACCGGGAGTTCCCCGACGGGCCCCGGTGGCGCCGGGCAGGGCGGGACGACGACCGGACAGGGCAACGAGAGCGGCCAGGGCACCGGCGTCGGTCCCGGGACCGTCGGCGGCAGCGGGGGCGGACAGCAGAGTTCGCAGACCATCGAGGTGAAGGCGGCGGCCGGCCAGCCCGCGCGCGGCGTCTACACCGTCCCGGCGGGCATGGTGTTCGGCGTCACGGACGTCGTCCTCGCGAACTTCCAGGGGGACGAGGGGACGCTGACCTTCTCCTTCGGCGACCGGAAGATCACCACGATCGCGCTGGAGACCTTCCGCAACCAGGACTACCACTGGGTCACCCCCATCCAGATCCCCGCGAACGACACCGTGACGATCGAGGTGACCTGCGCGAAGCCCGGCACACCGGCCAGCGGCCAGCGTGCCTCGGGGTGCTACGAAGTCCTGAATGTCAGTGGTGTGCTCACCCGTACGACGCCGTAACCGGAGCCCCTACCTCCGACCATTCTCGATCGGTCCGGACCAATTCCGTAACCCGGACCCCGTATTTCGTCCGGAAATCAACAATCCCGGTCCGAAAAGTTGCTCCTGACGGCCATGAGGTTCCTGACGACCGCCGAGACGAGAGCCGCCCCGGCAAGGCACCCTCCCCCCACCATCAACACCCCCACCATGAACAACCCACTGGCATCGTCGGACCAGTCCCAGTAAGCGGCCAGGACCATCCCCCCACTGACCCCCACCACCGCTTCCCTCCCCCACCCCCGGACCACCGCCCCCACCACAACCCCCACCAAACAGCCCACCAGCCCCACCACCTGCCACGCCTCATAAGGCCCCGTACTGCTCCCATCCGGATGCACATCCCGCTCCTGATCCCACCCGAGCCACCCGGCCCACAGACCAAGAGCGATCCCACCCAGCACCACATACGCGAGCCCTCGCCGCACCGCACTCCCCGTAACCATGTCCATCCCCCCAGCCTCCACCCCACCCCACCCCCACACCTCCGCTCCCCTACTCACCCCGCACTGAGTACCCCACCACGATCAAGCCGTTTCCCGGACCGATGCGGGGAGGGTGGCGTCCCGCCGAGCGGTGTAGAGCCCTCCGGACCGCGCTCGCCGAGCGCCCCGCGATCGCCGGCTCAGCCGAAGCCCGCGCCGCCGCGTGAGCCGGTCGGCGCAGCGGGGGCCGCCCGGCCCTGGACCGACGGGCGGAACTCGGCCGCGACCTGCGAAGCCGCGACAGTCGAGCGGCTGCACCACTTGGCGGGACGCCACCCAGTCGGGTCGTGTCCTCCGTCGTGGTGTAGCCGATCACGGTCCGTCGCTTCCGCTTGGGAGCCGTCCGGTACGTGCCGCTGCGGTCCGTCGTGCGATCACCACTGGTCCCGGCTCGGTGAGCCCTCAACAGGGCCGCCGGCGAGGGCGATTCGGGCCGCGACCTGCGGATTCCGCCAGCTTGATCGGCTACACCACTCGGCGGGACGCCATCGCGTGCGGTGAGGGCTGAGGCGTGCGACGGGGGCTGAGGCGTGTGGTGCGGGGGGCCGAGGCGTGCAGCGCGGGGGCTGGGGCATGACGGCGCGGAGGCCGAGGCATGCAGCGCAGGGGCCGAGGCGTATGGCGGAGGCTGAGGCATGACGGCGCGGGGCGGCGTCCCGCCGAGTGGTGCAGAGCCGCCCGGACCGCGCGCCCGTCCGAGCACCGCGATCGCCTGCTCGACCGAAGCCTCGCCGCTGCGTGAGCCGGTCAGCGCGGCGAGACCGCCCAGCCCCGGGGCTGACCGGCGGAACTCGGCCGCGTCCTGCGGAGCCGCGACGGCCGAGCGGCACACCACTGGACGGGACGCCACACGGCGCGGAGACGGCGACATGCGGCGGCGGGGAGAAAACGGAGGCATCCAGCGGGACCCGAGGCGCGCCACGAAGGCCGAGACGTCGGCGGAAGCCGAAGCGTGCGGCAGGGGCCGAGGCGCGTGGCAGAGGCCGAGATGCCGACAGGCCCCCCCGCAGGGGCGTTCAGCGGCTCCCGCAGCCGACCGCCGGCCCGCCCCCAACCCCCTTGGCACAAGCGCAACTTGTCGGCCTCGATGCCCCGCAGGTCGCGGCCGAGTGCCACCCGCCGGTCACGTCCCGCTGGGTGGTGCACCGGCGTGAAGCCGACGACTCGACAGGTCGGCCCGCTGGGCCAACGCCGGTGAGCAGCCCACGCCGTGGCCGGGCGGGCCGGCAGGCGTCGCTTCGACTCCGGGCGAAGACCGACGTCCCCGCATCGCCACACCACCCGGCGGGACACCCTCCACCCGTCAGCCCAGAGCCGACCGGCTCACGCGGCAGCACGGGCTTCGGCCGAACCGGCGATCACAGGGCGCCCGGACGGGCCCGGCCCGGATGGCGCTGCACCACCGGGCGGGACGCCACCGAGGCGTGCGGCGAGGGACCGAGGGCCGACGAGGGGTCGAGGGCCGGCGGGCGGCCGAGGCAGCGGGGCGGCCGACGTGTCGACAGGCCCCCACGGCCCCCGCAGAGACGCACAGCAGCCCTCGCAGAGACGCACAGCAATCCCCGCAGAGGCGCGCAACGGCCCCCGTAACCGGCCGCCGCCACGCCCCGCCTCACCCCTCCCCCAACTCCCCTAGAACAAGCGCAGCTTGTCGTCCTCGATGCCCCGCAGCGCGTCGTAGTCGAGGACCTGGCACCCGATGCCGCGATCCGTGGCCAGCACGCGCGCCTGGGGCTTGATCTCCTGGGCCGCGAAGATGCCGCGGACCGGGGCGAGGTGGGGATCGCGGTTGAGGAGTTCCAGGTAGCGGGTCAGTTGCTCGACGCCGTCGATCTCTCCCCGGCGTTTGATCTCGATGGCGACGGTCTGCCCGGAGGCATCGCGGCAGAGGATGTCGACGGGCCCGATGGCGGTCATGTACTCACGCCGGATGAGCGTGTACCCCTCGCCCAGCGTCTCGATCCGGTCGGCGAGGAGTTCCTGGAGGTGCGCTTCCACGCCGTCCTTGATCAGCCCGGGATCGACGCCGAGTTCGTGCGAGGAGTCGTGCAGGACCTCCTCCATCGTGATGATGAGCTTCTCGCCCGCTTTGTTGACGACGGTCCAGACACCTTCGTCGTCCCCGGCTCCCTCTTTCAACGTACACGGCGGAGACATCCAGTTGAGCGGCTTGTACGCCCGGTCGTCCGCGTGGATCGAGACGCTGCCGTCGGCCTTGACCAGGATCAGACGGGGCGCGGAGGGCAGGTGGGCGGTGAGGCGGCCCGCGTAGTCGACGGAGCAGCGGGCGATGACGAGACGCATGGGCAGCAACGCTACTCGACACTCAGGCGCCGGTGTGAATCGCCCGTCACAAGCGGACCGGAACACGGACACCTCCGGTCACGAACCGTCCAGGCACCGATCAGCCGTCGCCCTTTCCTCCCGAATCCCTCGGGATTCCGGTCATTCGCGCCCTGGCTGATTGTCTCCCTGTCTGCGGGGCCCTAAGTGGCCATTCTCCTGGTGCGGCCACCACCGGTTGCCTACGGTAGTGACCGGGAGGTCGTCGTGCGTGTACTCAGTGTTGCGGGAGACCGGCGCGGCGGGCTCCCCTTTCCCTGCCCGGCAACCCCTGCCGCAATCGGGGGTGCGAGAGGAGTACTCATGTCGCTCGACGTCTCACCGGCCCTGTTGGAACAGGCCGAGCGAGGCGAGGTCGACGAAGCCGAATTCGTCGACTGCGTCCGGACCTCCCTGCCTTACGCGTGGGAGATGATCAGCTCCCTGGTGGCTCAACTGAAGGTGGACGGCGGAGAGTTCGCCGACAACCAGACGCCGCCGCCGAACGAACAGGCCCGCGGACAACTGCTCCGCGCGCTCGCCAGTGACGCGATACGCGGTGCGCTGCAACGGCACTTCGGAGTACGGCTGGCCTTCCAGAACTGCCACCGGGTCGCGGTCTTCCCCCTCGACCCCTCGGCAGACGACCGTCTGGCCCGCTTCACCTCCATCCGAGGCCAACTCCTGAACCAGTCCCCCGAACTCCGGGACTGCTGACCCCAACCCCGTTCGCCTGCCGCTCCACTCGCGGGAGCACAACCAAAATCCAGGACCGGCAGGCGACCGGCACACCAACCACGCTCACGGCTGATGCCCCGCAGACCGGCGTACGACACGAAGCCGGCAGACCGCATCGAAACGCCGACACCTCGAACAGCACACATCGCACCTGAACGACCAGCCCGACACCCCCGCACGGCCACGCCCCCAGCGGAACACCACCACGCGCACACCCCCGTCCGGTCGCGGGCAGTCGCCCCACCCCCTATCCGCACCCGACACCCCTCCCCGCCCCAGCTGCGGGCAGTCGTGCCTCCCCCAAGCTCTTCGAGCAGGGGGTACCCCCAGGCGGCACGGGTGGGCGCAGCGGCCCCCCGCCGGCGCGGGCGAGCGAAACACCCCCCACCCCAGCCCTCACCAAGCCGCACCGACCCACACCCCAGCCCCCACCGACACCCCCACCCCCTCACCCCAACCGCCCCACCACCTCCGCCCCCAGCCGCCGGACGTTCTCCTCCGTGGCCGCCAGGTCCCCCGAGCCCTCGACGAGCAGGGCGAAGCGGGTGATGCCGGTGCGTTCGGAGGTGGCGGAGAGGCGGTCCGCGCAGAGCCGGGGCGTGCCCACCGGGTGCAGCCCGCAGAGGAGTTCCGTGTAGGCGACGGGATCCCGCATGGCCCGCTCCCGCCCGTCGACGGTGACATGCGCACCGAGCCCCTGCCGCAACCACCCCGGCATGGACTTCACCAGCGTCTCGACGGCGTCACTGCGCCGGTCGGCGATCTGGCACACCCCGGCGGACACGTGCGCGGCGAGCGCGATCTCCTCCCGCCCCCGACCGGACTCACGGGCGTGCCGCCGCCAGAGGGCCACCATCTCGGCCTTCTCCTCGTCCCCGATGTGCATCCCGAGCAGCATGGGCAACCCCCGCTCCGCGGCGAGCCGCACACTCGCCGGCGAGGTACAGGCGACCACGACCTCGGGCCCCTCCGCGTCGCACAGCGACTCGGCCGGCCGGGGCACGACCGCGACGTCCCGGAACCGGTACCGCTCCCCCGCCGCCCCCACAGCCGGCTCCCGGAGCCACCGCAGCAACAGGTCGAGCGACTCCGGGAACCCCTTCTCGTACGCCTCGATCCCGCCCCCGAACACTTCGAGGTCGACCCAGGGACCGCCCCGCCCGACCCCGAGCGAGAACCGCCCCCCGCTCGTGAGGTGCAGCAGCGCCGCCTGCTCCCCGAGCGCGACGGGATGCACGGTCGGCAGCACACTGACCGCCGTCCCGACCCGGATCCGCCGCGTCCGCCCGAGCAGCAGCGCCGCGAGGGTGACGGCCGACGGGCACGTCCCGTACGGCACGAAGTGGTGCTCGGCCAGCCAGACGGAGTCGAGCCCGGCCTCCTCGGCGACCTCGGCGGAGCGGACCGCCCGGTGCAGCGCCTCACCCTGACCCTGACCCGGGAACTGGGCCGCCAACACGAAACTTCCAACGCGCATGGCACTTTCCTGCTTCCTTGGCTCCGACGCGGAGCTCCCCCACCCGGCATAACCGTCTGACACGTGCCGAGGACACGGCCTGGCGAAGAGATTTGCGGATTGTCTGGAGAACGGCTCGGAGCCGCCGACCGACCCACCCGCCCCGGGGGGACTTGTGGGCATTGGCCGTTCTTCGCCTACCCCGCATCCCGCCGCGTAGGCTGGACGGAAGCCACGCTTCCCGTCCCGCCCCGTGAGGTGTCCCGTGTCCCCGCGCCGCAACCGCCCCAAGGGCACCGACCTGTCCGGCCCCAGCGCCGGGGACGACCGCGCGAGCCGCTACGGCGGCTGGCAGTCGTCCACCGACTGGGCCGGCGAGGAGTGGAGCGTGCGGCACGTCGCGGGGTCCAGCAGCCAGGGCAAGTCGTACCGCTGCCCCGGCTGCGACCAGCTCATCCCGGACGGCGTCCCGCACGTCGTCGCCTGGCCCGAGTACGCCGGCGTCGACGATCGCCGCCACTGGCACAAGTCCTGCTGGAACGCGCGGGACCGCCGCACCCCAGGGGTCCGACGGTCCCGCAACGCGCCCCGCTTCTGACGGCTCACACGTCCCGCTTCTCCAACAACGCGAACGCCATGCCGAACGCCGCGCCCGTGACGAGGACGGCGACCAGGACCGCGTCCCACGCGGAGGGGCCGGCCTCGGTCAGGGTCTCGGCGTAGAACGTGCTCAGCAGGTTGGGGATCGAGTACTCGATCAGGAAGTCACGCAGGCCCGACAGGGCGTCCGTGAACATGAACAGCGCCAGCACCAGCGGCGCCAGCACGAGCCCGATCATGATGGTGATGGCGCCCGCGGAGTGCCGGACGATCGAGCCGACGGCCAGCGACAGCAGGCCGAGCAGCGCGATGAACAGCGACACCCCGAACGTGCCCTTCACCCAGTCGCCGGTCGTCGGCGTCTTCGCCCCGTCCAGCAGCGCGACGTCCGCGAGGGCCACGATCAGCGTCGCCACGAACGTGAACGCGAACGCGACGGCGAAGAACACCAACGCCTTCGCCGCCAGCACCCGCCCCCGCGAGGGGCACGCCACCATCGTCGTCCGGATCATGCCCGTGCCGTACTCGGACGCCGTCGTCAGCACGCCCAGCGTGATCACGCACATGCTCCCGAGCAACAGCCCGAACACCCCGTACGACAACGGATTGTCGCCCTCCAGGTCATAGGGCCCGGCATTGGCCGACACCAACACCGCCGTCAACAACCCCACCCCCATCACCAGCACCACAAACACCCCGAGCGTCCACATCGTCGACCGCACGGACCGGATCTTCGTCCACTCCGACGCCACGGCATGCCCAAAATGCGTACGCACCACCGGAATCGGCGACGTGTATCCACCACTCATCGAACGTCCTCGGAATCGATCTTCTTGTCGGAGACGGGGGCAGCGGCCCCGGCGTCCCCCTCAGCAGCCGCCGCCAACAACAACGTGCTCGGCTCCCCTTCGGCCCGCACACCCGAACCTGGGGAAGCAGCCGAAGCCGGAGACGCACCCGGAGCGGGGGAAGACACCGGAGCCGGAGACGCCACCGGAGCCGGAGACACCGCCGGAGCCGAGGAAGCCACCGGAGCAGCGGGAGCCGCCGGAGCCTTCGTGAGCGTCCGCGTGCCCGCCTCCCCCGGCGCGGAGCCGGCCCCCGAAGCCCCGGCCCCAGCCGGACCGCCCACCCCGGCCTCCGCCTGACCACCCGCCCCGGCAGCCTGAGCCGCGGCCTCGGCAGGAACCACCGGCGCGGGCCCGAACCCACCCCCGGTCACGCCTTCCTGCTCACTCCCCGCCCGAGCCGAAGCCCCGGGCACCGCAGTCGCAGCCGCAGCGGCCCCCGGTGCACCGCCCTCGGGCCGCGCACCCGGCCCCCCGTCCTGCGCCACAGCCCCGAAACCCTGCCCGGCCGCCGATGCCTGCCCGACGGAACCCCCCGACCCCGCCGCACCCTGCCCACTCCGCGCACCCGACACCCCGCCCTGCGCCACCGGCGGCAGCCCGAAGCCCCCGCCGGTCGCCGGAGCCTGCCCCGCAGGGGCTCCCGGACCCGGCGGACTCACCTGCGGCGCCGGTCCGAAGGTGCCCTGCGCTGCCGGGCCGCCCGGGGCCTGCTGGGGTGGCGGCGGGGCGTACCAGCCCGGCTGGCCCTGGCCGGCTACCGGCATCGGGGGGAGGGCGCCCGGGGGGAGGGGCTGTTGGAGGCCGGACTTCTGGTCGGTGGTGGAGCGGTAGTCGACGGCGGCCTGGGTCATCCGCATGTACGCCTCCTCCAGGGACGCCTGGTGGGGCGAGAGTTCCCAGAGGCGGACGTCCGCGCTGTGGGCGAGGTCGCTGATGCGGGGCAGGGGCAGCCCGGTGACGCGGAGGGCGCCGTCGGACTCCGGGAGGACGTGGCCGCCCGCCTCCGTCAGCGCGGACGTCAGTTTCTCGCGGAGCTGCGGCTGCGCGTCCGGCGTCCGGATCCGCGCGAACCCGGCGGAGTTCGCCTCGATGAAGTCACGCACGCTCATGTCCGCGAGGAGCTGCCCGCGCCCGATGACGATGAGGTGATCGGCGGTGAGCGCCATCTCGCTCATGAGGTGGGAGGAGACGAACACCGTCCGCCCCTCGGCGGCCAGCGACTTCATCAAGTTGCGCACCCAGAGGATCCCCTCGGGGTCGAGCCCGTTGACGGGTTCGTCGAAGAGCAGCACCTGGGGGTCACCGAGCAGCGCCGCCGCGATCCCGAGCCGCTGCCCCATGCCGAGCGAGAACCCCTTGGACCGCTTCCCGGCGACGCCTTGGAGCCCGACGACGCCCAGCACCTCGTCCACCCGCCGCGCGGGGATCCCGGAGAGCTGCGCGAGGCACAGGAGGTGATTGCGCGCCGACCGCCCCCCGTGCACGGCCTTCGCGTCGAGCAGCGCCCCCACGTGCCGCGCGGCGTTCGGCAGCTGCCGGTACGGGTGCCCGCTGATCGTGACCGAACCGGCCGTCGGATTGTCGAGCCCGAGGATCATCCGCATCGTCGTCGACTTGCCGGAGCCGTTCGGCCCGAGGAACCCGGTGACGGCGCCCGGACGCACCCGGAAGGACAGATTGTGCACAGCGGTCTTGTCGCCGTAGCGCTTGGTCAGGCCGACTGCCTCGATCATGCTCCGCACCCATCGCAAGGTTCAGGACAGCGGGGCGCACGCCCCCCGTAAGAGTTAGGAGCTTATCGGGGAGCTGACGGTTCCGGCCAAGACCGAGTAAAGCCCCCCGCCCGGCCCGCGCAGCGCTACGCGTCCCGCCGCTTGAGCAGCAGATACCCCCCGAGCAGTGCCACGACCACCCACACCACCATGATCGCGAGCCCGCCCCACGGCCCGTACGGGGTGTCGTCGTCGATCGGCGTCACCACCCGCATGATCTTGCTCCCCGCCTGGTCCGGCAGGTACTGCCCGACCTTCTTCGTCGCGGAGACGTTCCCGAGGATGCCCGAGACGAGGAAGAAGAACGGCATGAGGATGCCGAGGGAGAGCATCGGCGAGCGCAGCATCGTCGCGATGCCCATCGAGAACAGCGTGATCAGCGCCATGTAGAGCCCACCGCCGATGACGGCCCGCAGCACCCCGGGGTCCCCGATGTCCGCGCGCAGCGAGCCGAGCAGCGACTGCCCGAGGAAGAACGCGGCGAAGCTGGTGACCATCCCGACGGCCAGCGCGAGCCCGGCGGCGACGGCGATCTTGCTCAGGTAGAAGGTGCCCCGCTGCGGTACGGCCGCGAGCGAGGTGCGGATCATGCCGGTGCTGTACTCGTTCGACACCACCAGCACCCCGAACACGATCATCGCGAGCTGCCCGAGCGACATCCCGACGAAGCTGATGTTCGTGGGGTCGAAGGAGAGCTTGTCGTCGCGGCTGAGGTCGTCGAACTGGCTCTTCGACAGGGCCGAGAACGTCATGCCGAGCCCGATCGAGACGACGGCCGCGAGCGAGAGCGTCCAGACGGTCGACGCGACGGACCGGATCTTCGTCCACTCCGACTGCACGACCTGCGTGACCTGGGTGACGGCCATCTCAGTCCTTCCTCCAGCCGTCGCCCCACTCCTGCGGCGCGGGCTCGTCCGTGTGCGCGTGGTATTCGACCGACTCGGCGGTCAGCTGCATGAACGCCTCTTCCAGCGACGCCTGCTGCGGGCTCAGTTCGTGCAGCACGAGCTGGTGCTGGGCGGCCAGCTCACCGATCTGCTCGGCCTTGCTGCCGTCGACCTCCAGGACGCCGCTGCCGCTCTCGACGACCGTCACGCCCGCCTGGTGCAGCACGTCGAGCATCCGCTCGCGCTGCGGGGTGCGGATGCGGACGTAGGAGCGGGAGTTGCGGGCGATGAAGTCCGCCATGGAGGTGTCCGCGAGGAGGCGGCCCTGGCCGATGACGACCAGGTGGTCCGCCGTCAGCGCCATCTCGCTCATCAGGTGCGAGGAGACGAACACCGTGCGGCCCTGGGCCGCGAGGGATTTCATCAGGTTGCGGATCCAGTGGATGCCCTCGGGGTCGAGGCCGTTCACCGGCTCGTCGAACATCAGGATGCGGGGGTCGCCGAGCAGCGCCGCCGCGATGCCGAGCCGCTGGCCCATGCCCAGCGAGAACCCCTTCGCCTTCTTCTTCGCGACGGACGTCAGGCCGACGGTGTCCAGAACCTCGTCCACCCTGCGGCGCGGGATGCCGTTGCTCTGCGCGAGGAACAGGAGGTGGTTGAAGGCGCTCCGGCCGCCGTGCGTCGCCTTCGCGTCGAGGAGCGCGCCGATGTACTTGAGGGGTTCCTTGAGCGCGTCGTAATGCTGCCCGTCGATCCGCACGTCCCCCGACGTGGGCCGGTCGAGACCCAGCATCATCCGCATGGTCGTGGACTTCCCGGCCCCGTTGGGCCCCAGAAACCCCGTCACGATCCCCGGCCGGACGGCGAAGGTGAGGTTGTTCACCGCCACCTTCTCCCCGTACCGCTTGGTCAGCCCCTCAAGCTCGATCATGCGCCCCACGCTAGGGGGCCGACCACGCCGTTGCCACCGGAAAAGACGAACGCCCGATAACAGCTGAGCGAAGCCCCCACCGCCCACCGCCCGGCACACCCTGCCCCCGGCCCAGCCCCACGCCCCGACAGCCGCGCGGGGCACACGGCTCACCCAGCCGTCCCGGCGCGGGGACGCGGACCGCCGTAGCAGCTCGGACTGCCATGGCGGCGCGGAATTTCGTGGCAGCGCGACTCGGTACGGCGGCGCAGACCGCCGTGGCGACGCGACTCGGCGCGGCAGCGCAGACCGCCGTGGCAGCGCGACTCGGCGCGGCAGCGCGGAATGCCGTGGCAACGCGACTCGGCGCGGCAGCGCAGACCGCCGTGGCGACGCGACTCGGCGCGGCAGCGCAGACCGCCGTAGCAGCGCGACTCGGCGAGGCAGCGCGCCCCCGGTACGGCTGCCGCGGTACGGCTGCCCGCCCTGGTACGGCCGCGTGCCGCATACGGCTGCGCGGCCCGCGCCCCGGCCCGTGGGCACCGGGCGCGCCGCTGCTCAGATCACCGACGCCGACGCCGAGTCGGCCGCGCTCGGGGACCCCGGCGCGCTGGGCGCGGGGCCGCTCGCCGAGGTCGACGTGGACGGGGTGCCGTCGGGGGTGGTGGGACTGCTGGACGGGGACTCCGACGCCGGGGGCGGGGAGTCGGACGGGGTCGGCGACGGCGACTGGCTCGGCGTGGGCGACGGTGGTGTCGTGCTCGGCGTCGGCTTCGGCGACGTACCCCCCGTGGTCCCGCCCGTCGACCCCGGCGAGCCACCGGTCGTACCGCCGTTCGTCGTGGGCGCCGACTCGGTGGGGGTCGGGTCGTCGGAGGTGCCCATGGTCCCGTCGGGGCCGGGGTCGGTGGGGCTGGGCCTGCTGGTGGGGTCGCCGACACCGCCGGTCCCGGCACCGGAGCCGGCCCCGCCGGCCCCCGAGCCACCGCCGGACGCGCCGGGGTTGCCGTCGTCGAGCCCCCCGTCGTCGAGCCCGGCGCTGGTGGAGGGCGTGACCTGCCGCGACGGGTCGTCCGCCCCCTTGTCAGACGTCGCCCCGAGCCCGACGACCGTCCCGAGCACGGCGACGAGAAGCGCACCCGCGCCGGCCGCGACGAGGTTGCGGCGGGCGATACCGCGCAGGGTGCGCCGGTGCTGGGCGGGCGCCGCCCCCACGGCCCGCTGCTGCTGCGTCGCCGCAGTCCCGGTGAACCCCCGGCCCGAACCGGCCGCGAATCCAGCCGTGGCCCCCGACGCGTACCCGGCACCGGAAGCAGCCGTGGATCCTGACCCGTACCCGGCACCAGAAGCCGCCGTGGCCCCTGCCCCGAACCCGGATGCGGCCGTAGCTCCCGGCACAAAGCCGGTTCCGGCAGCGGGCGTGCCCCCCGCCGGAGTCCCGGCCGGGAACCCCCCGGCGGAACCCACCGGTGAGCCGGCCCCGCTCGCCGCGCCGAACCCCGCCCCCGACATCCCCGTCCCCGACATCCCCGCCCCCGGCAGCCCCGCCCCCGGCGATCCGGCCCCCGGCAACACCACCCCCGGCACATCCCCCGACCGGTCCGCGACCAGCGCCAGCGCGCGGCGCCCCGCGACCGTCCCCCGCTTGTCCGCGAGAGCCCCCCGCAGCCCGATGGACGTCTCCAGCTCGGAGCGGGCCCGGTCGAGCTGCCCGGCGAGGATCGCGTACACGCCGAGTTCGTGGTGGAAGTACGCCTGGTCGGCGACCTCGCCGGACAGCCGCGCGGCCTCGGCGCCGGCGCGCAGGGCGCGTTCCCAGGCGGCGAAGTGCAGCCCGGCGGCGAGCGCGGGGACGGCGGTGCGGGCGAGCTGGACGGCCGTGGACTGCTCGCCCTCGGCGGGCGGCGTGGCGAGCGGCGCGACGACGGTCAGCGCGGCGAGGATCGCGTCGGCCTCGGCGCGGACCCGCTCCGGCGTGACGGAGGGGTGCCCGGTCCACCAGGCGTAGTGCGCGGCGGCGGCCTGCGCGAGGGCGCGCGGCTCGTCGGCGTACCCGGCGGCTTCGAGCTGGCCCTGGATGCCGGCGGCGAGCCGGTAGCGGGGGCCGACGGGGGTGACGAGACCGCAGGTGACGAGTTCACCGAGGGCCGCGTCCGCGTGGGTGTCACCGACCAGCGCGGGCAGATGAGCCTGGTGCGGGACCTCGCCGCCGAGGGCGATGGCGAAGCGCAGGGCGGCGCGGGCGGCGGGGCTGAGCCGGGCGGCGAGCAGCGCGGCGGGGCCTGCGGCCTGGCCGAGGGAGGGGAGCGGTATCTCCTCCTCGGGTTCGGTGTCCTGCGGGCCGGCCGGGCGGGCGTCCTCGAAGACGCCGTACTCGTCGACGGCGTCGGCGGTGGCCCGGACCTGGTCGCGCTGCTGGAGCAGGGCGCCGGCCTGCACGAACCTGAGGGGCAGCCCCTCGGACTCGAACCACAGGTCGCCGGCCCAGTTGGCCTCCTCCTCGGTGAGGACACGGCCGACGGCGCGTTCGATGAGGTCGATGCCGCCCGCCCGGTCGAGCCCGCCGAGCGTGACCTCCTCGACGGCCGAGCCCGCCGACGGCAGCGGCGTCTCGCCGGTCGCGCCGAACAGGAACGCGCACTCGGGGGTCGCCGCGAGCAGCCCGTCCAGCTCGGCGCCGCCGAACTCCAGGTCGTCCACGACGACGACGGCGCCGATCTCACGCACCAGCACGAGGAGTTCGCCGTGCAGCGGGCGGTGCAAGGGGGCGTCGTACACGGCGTGGAACAGCTCGTGCAGCAGCTCGTCCGCGCCGCGCCCGTACCCGCTGAGGCGGACGACGCCGTCGGGGGCGAGGTCCGCGCAGTCCTCGGCGACGAGGTCGAGGAGGCGGGTGCGGCCGGAGCCGGCGGGGCCGGTGAGGCGTACGGAGCGGCCGCGCGCGATGAGCCGGACCAGTTGCTCGCGCTCCTCCTGGCGGCCGAGCAGCGGGGGCGGCGCCGGGACGTGCCCCGCGGGCACCGGGGGTCTGGCGGCGCGGTCCGCCTCGGCGCGGGCCTCGGCGGTGCGGCGGACGGGGGTGTCGGGGCGCTCGGTCGGCGGGCACAGCTCTATCTCGCTGCCGTCGACCGGGTTGACGGTGAGCAGGTGCTCGCCGGCGACGATCTCGACGGTGCGCGCCGGGGTCGGCGCGTGCTGGCCGAAGTCCGGCGCGAGGGGGTCCCTGGTGGGACGCGGGCGCGGCGCGCGGCCGTCCTGTCCGGTGTCCTCGGGCTCCCGGGTGTTCGGGTCCATCGGTCAAGCCCCCCAAAAGCGTCGTGTGGTGGTGTGGCCCTTCCCGGCCTTGTCGCACACTGCGCTGTCGCTTCTGGTCCGGTGCCCGCCAGAGGGCTGAGGGCGGCGGGCAGACGAACCGTAAACCTTCGCACAGTATCTCCGACAGCCCGGGGGTACCGCGCCGCCCGAGACGTCACGGTCCGGTGAGGATTGCGCGGGTGACCTGCCGGTGTCAGAACCCGCTGGTGTCAGGCCCGACGCTGGTGCCGGGCCCCGCCGGTGTCAGACCCTGGGCAGGGACTCGGCCGCGAGGCCGCCCTCGATGGCGAGGATGCGGTGGAGGCGGGTGGCGACCAGCAGGCGTTGCAGTTGCGGGGGGACGCCGCGCAGGACCAGGCGCCGGCCCTCCCGGCCCGCCCTGCGGTGCACGCCCATGATCACGCCGAGTCCGGTGGCGTCCCAGAAGTCCAGTTCGGACAGGTCCAGCACCAGATCGCCGACTCCGTCGTCGACGGCGGCGTGCAGGACCGTACGGGCGTCCGCCGCGCTGTGCACGTCCAGCCGACCCCCGACGACCACCTCGGTGTGGTCGCCCCTGATGTGCATATGCGCTCCCCTGCGTCGGTATCGCATCGTCTGACTGCCCCGGGTGGCCGGAGGTTGCCGTCTGTGAGCGAACCGATACCGAATTCACTCGCAGGGGTGAGGCTGGTGGGACGTGTGCGGTTCGCGTTCCCTGCCGCCACTGACCACCCCGACACGGCGAACCCACCCCGGTCCGCCGACCCTTGGCCCGGACCTTAGCGGGATCGGGGCGCTCTGTGACGGCTTAGTAACGCGCGTCACGTGTGTTCTGGCGGACATCACACAAACAGCCCCCGCCCGGTCACAACTACCCTGGCCCCATGGTCAATCTGACGCGCATCTACACCCGCACCGGCGACCAGGGCACCACCAACCTCGGCGACCTGAGCCGCGTCCCCAAAACCGACCTCCGCATCGCGGCCTACGCCGACGCGAACGAGGCCAACGCGACACTGGGCACCGCGATCGCCCTGGGCGCCCTCCCCGACGACGTGGTGAAGGTCCTCACCCGCGTCCAGAACGACCTCTTCGACGTGGGCGCGGACCTCTCCTGCCCCGTAGTGGAGAACCCCGAATTCCCCCCACTCCGCGTGGAACAGTCCTACATCGACCGCCTGGAACAGGACTGCGACCACTACAACGCCCGCCTCGAAAAACTCCGCTCCTTCATCCTCCCGGGCGGAACCCCCGGCGCCGCCCTCCTCCACCACTCCTGCACCGTCGTCCGCCGAGCCGAACGCTCCACCTGGGCCGCCCTCGAAGCCCACGCCCCCACCATGAACCCCCTCACCGCCACCTACCTCAACCGCCTCTCCGACCTCCTCTTCATCCTGGCCCGCACGGCCAACAAGGAGACCGGCGACGTCCTGTGGGTCCCGGGCGGCGAACGCTGAGCGGAGTCAGGGGCGCCGATAGACATCCCTGCGGTGACCGACCCGGACGACGAGGATGATGAGCTTGCCGTCGTCGATCCGATAGGCGATCCGGTACATCCCGACACGCAGCCGGTAGAGGTCGTCGGCCCCGGACAGCTTCTTCACGTCCGCGTCGTCACGATAAGGGTCGTCCCCCAGGCGACTCAGCGCATGCAAGACGCGCAGTGCGGTCGTCTGGTCCAGAGTTCTCAACTGACGCCGGGCGGCAGCCGTGAACTCGAAGGCGTACTTCACGCGGCGCCTTCCTCTGAGACGTTCGCCGGGGGTCCGAAGATGTCCGCCAGTACGTCCGCCAGCGTGGCGCGCGGAGCGTCGCCTTCTTCCGCGAGCGTCTGAAGGGCCTCACGTGCCAGCAATTCGTCAGCCGCTTCCTCCAGCGCGCTGTACTCCTCTATCGGAACAAGGGCCGCCACAGGCGTGCCGCCCCGCGTGATGACCGTCGGCTCCCCTTCCTCCGCCTGATCAAGCAGCCGCGCAAGGTTGGCTCGAAGCTCGCGTACAGAGATGGAGTCGTCCATGACTCCAGTGTACCCACTTTCGTGTACACCCCGGCTCGACGCACCCCACCGCTTCCCGCACGCCCCCGCGTCGGGCATCACCACTGCGCCTTCTCCTTCGCTCGCTCCTCCACCCCCTCCGGTGCCCGCTTCGGGAACACCGTGTAGGCCGCCGCGATGATCACGTTGATGCCGATGACGAAGAACATGCGGGACTGCCAGCCGCGCAGGGAGCCGGTGTCGCCGGTGTCGCCGACGTACCAGATGGCGGCCTGGAGGAGGCCGGCGGCGACGGAGGCGGCGGTGATCCAGCGGGCGGCGACCTTCCACTCGTGGAGGGCGCGGGCGCGGCCGTACTTGGGGGGCTTCACGGGCGGGGGGCCGCCGAAGTAGCGGTGGGAGACCTTCGCGTCGGCCCACTTGATCGTGGAGTGCCCGAGCCCGACGGTGAAGCCGATGTAGACCGCGGCGACGCCGTGATGCCAGCTCGGCTCGGCCCCGTCGCGCAGATCCATGGCCGTCACCAGGAAGAGCACGACCTCCAGCAGGGGCTCGCACAGCAGGAAGGCCAGCCCGGTGCGCGGCATCTTGAGGGCGTACCGGAAGGTGAGGCCCGCCGCCAGCAGCACCCAGAACGCCACTTCACAGGCGATGATCAGTCCGACGACCATGTCGGCACGCTCCTTTCGAGAGTTCCCGCATCCAGCCTCCCGGCCCGCCCGCCCGCTCACCTCGTCGCCCGAGACGAGATCGGCGTACATCGAAAGATGCAGCCACGGACCCACCCCGGGAATCAGGCGCGGCCCCCGTCCCCCCTGTTGGATGGACCCATGCGCCCCCACCGCGACGACGTCCGCATCGCAGCCGCAGGCATGGCCGGCGGCCTGCTCCTATGGACGGCCGGCCTGTTCGCCCGCCCGGGAGGCGACAACACCATCGTCCTGTGGGACGGCGTCTGGGCCCCCCTCCTCCCGCTCGCGGCGATGTCGTCCTGCGCCCTCCTGCGCCGGAACCACCCGGGAACGGCCGTCCTGACCGGCACGGCGATGCTGATCCTGGACACGGTCACCAGGGGCAGCGTCGTCACGGTCCTGCTCTACACGGACCTGGTCTACGCGTCCGTCCTGTACGGCACCCCCGCCGCCGCCCGCCGCATCCCCCCGCTCACCGCGTACCTGACGCTCCTGGCGACGATCGTCCCGCTCGCCCTGCTGCGCCGCCCCGAAGCCCTCCTGATCGGCTTCGCGATCGGCCTGGTCACCCTGACCCCGGCGACGACCGGAGCCATCGTCCGCAACCACCGCGCGGCGGCGGAGACGGCCCGCCTGCGTGCCGAACAGACCGCGCTGCTGGCCGAGTTCGACCGCACGCAGGCGGTGACGGCCGAACGCGCCCGCATGGCACGGGAGTTGCACGACCTGGTCGCCAACCACCTCTCGGCGATCGCGATCCACTCGACGGCCGCCCTGTCGATCGACGACCCGGACACCTCGAAACAGGCCCTGTCGGTGATCAGGGAGAACAGCGTGGAGGGCCTGTCCGAGATGCGCCGCCTGATCGGCATCCTCCGCAAGGACACCGACGACGTCGAACCGGCCCCCACCCTGGACTCCCTGACGTCCCTGATCGACACCGCGAAGGCGAACGGCCTCGACGTCGCCCTCACCGCGCCCCCGCCCGCGACCCTCCCCGCCCCCATCGGCCTGGCCGCCTACCGCATCGTCCAGGAGTCCCTGACCAACGCCCTGAAGCACGCCGCCCCGGGCCCGGTCACCGTCACCCTGCACCACCGCGACGCCCACCTGGAGGTCACGGTGACCAGCCCCTACGGCGCCCCCGAACCCCCGCGCGCCCCGGGCTCCGGCGCCGGCCTGATCGGCATGCGCGAACGCGCCACCCTGGTCGGCGGCACCTTCGACGCGGGCCCCGCCCACGGCAGTTGGACGGTACGCGCCGTCCTCCCCCTCACCGAAGGAGAATCTCAATGATCGTGTCAAGCCGCCTGCGTGACCGGCGGGGCGGAGGTGAACAGCCTCTTGTCGCGCAGCATTGCCCACAGGACGTCGACCCGGCGCCGAGCGAGGGCGAGCAGGGCCTGGGTGTGCAGCAGGCCCTCGGATCGCTTCTTGAGGCAGTAGTCCCGGGAGGGGCCGGGGCGCATCATCGCGGTCCGGGCCGACATGTAGGAGATGTGCCGCAGGCGGCGGTTGTAGCGTTTGGGCCGGTGGTAGTTGCCGGTGCGGCGTCCCGGAGGACCGGGCGGCCATTCTCCTTGAGCCATCAACAGCAACACCGCATCAGCCACACCCGGTCCTCCCGGACCGCCGACATTCTTAGGGACTCCGCATGATCCGCGTCCTGGTCGCCGAGGACCAGTCGGCCGTCCGCTCGGGCCTCGTCCTGATCCTGCGCAGCGCGCCGGACATCGAGGTCGTGGGCGAGGCCGCGGACGGGGAGCAAGCGGTGGCGCTGGCCCGGGAGTTGAGGCCGGATCTGGTCCTGATGGACGTTCAGATGCCGCGCCTGGACGGCGTGTCGGCGACGCGGAGGGTCGTCGCGGAGGGCCTGGCGGACGTCCTCGTGCTGACGACGTTCGACCTGGACGAGTACGTCTTCGGTGCCCTCAGGGCGGGCGCGTCCGGTTTCCTGCTGAAGAACGCGGAGGCGGGCCAACTCCTGGACGCCGTACGGACGGTGGCCCGGGGTGAGGGGCTGATCGCCCCGGCCGTCACCCGCCGTCTGATCGCCGAGTTCGCCGTCGCCGGCCCCCGCGAGCCCAGGGCCGATCCCGCCGTCCTGGACACCCTCACCCGGCGTGAGCGCGAGGTGCTGGCCTGTGTCGGCGAGGGTCTGTCCAACGCGGCGATCGCGGAGCGGCTGGACATGGCCGAGGCCACGGTGAAGACCCACGTGAGTCGGCTGCTGGCCAAGCTCGAGCTGCGCAGCAGGGTCCAAGCGGCGGTGCTGGCGCAGGAGTTGGGGATCTAGGCTGATCACGGAGGAGCGGATCACGAAGGAGCGGAACGGTATTGGTACAGACCTATTGACGGTTGGTCCAGACCACTCCTACGCTCCCCGCACCGGTCAACCCACCCCCACATCGAGGAGGCGCCCCATGCGCTTCGCACTCGGCAGACACCCCGTCCGCGGGCTGGCGTCCCTGGTCGCGGCGGCGCTGCTTCCCCTGGCCGCTCTCGCGACCCCGGCGTCCGCGTACTCCCCCGCCCCCATCGCCGCGCACCACCGGGCCGAACCCCCGGTGAAACTCGGCTACTTCGCCCAGTGGGGCATCTACGGCCGGGGCTACAACGTCAAGAACCTGGTCACCTCCGGCACCGCCGCGAAGATCACCCACATCAACTACGCCTTCGGCAACGTCACCGGCGGCAAGTGCGCGCTCACCGACGCCTGGGCCGACCACGACAAGGCGTTCACCGCCGAGCAGTCCGTCAGCGGCGTCGCCGACACCTGGGACCAGCCGCTGCGCGGCAACTTCAACCAGCTCCGCCAGCTGAAGGCGAAGTACCCGCACATCAAGGTCCTCTGGTCGTTCGGCGGCTGGACCCTGTCCGGCGGCTTCGGCGAGGCCGCGAAGAACCCGGCCGCGTTCGCCCGCTCCTGCCACGACCTCGTCGAGGACCCGCGCTGGGCCGACGTCTTCGACGGCATCGACATGGACTGGGAGTACCCGAACGCCTGCGGTGACTCCTGCGACGCCTCGGGCCCGGCCGCGTTCAAGAACCTGATGTCCGCGCTGCGCGCCGAGTTCGGCCCCAAGTACCTCGTCACGGCCGCCACCACCGCCGACGCCACCCCCGGCGGCAAGATCGACGCCACCGACTACGCGGGCGCCGCCCCGTACCTCGACTGGTTCAACATCATGACGTACGACTTCTTCGGCGCCTTCACCGCCCAGGGCCCCACGGCCCCCCACTCCCCCCTGTACCCCTACCCCGGCATCCCCCAGCAGGGCTTCACCACGGCCGACGCCATCGCCAAGTACCGCGCGAAGGGCGTCCCCGCGAACAAACTCCTTGTCGGCGTCGGCTTCTACGGCCGGGGCTGGACCGGCGTCACCCAGCCCACCCCCGGCGGCACGGCAACCGGCCCCGCCCCCGGCACCTACGACGCCGGCGTCGAGGACTACAAGGTCCTCAAAACAACCTGCCCGCCCACCGGCCTCGTCGGCGGCACCGCCTACGCCCACTGCGGCACCACCTGGTGGTCCTACGACACCCCCCAGACCATCGCCGGAAAAATGGCCTGGGCCAAGCTCCAGGGCCTGAGGGGCGCCTTCTTCTGGGAGTTCAGCGGCGACACCGCAGGCGGCGAACTGGTCACCGCGATCAGCAACGGCCTCGCGTAACCCCCGCCCCGACGCGGGCCGTTCGGCCCATCCCCCATGGACCGAACGGCCCGTGAGAAGTGCCCGCCACCGGGCAGAAAGTGATTCTCCGCAACGAAGCGGAACGCACCACTCAGGGGGAACCATGAAGCGCCGCACCGGCACCAAGCGCACCGGTCTCAAGCCCTCGGCAACGCAGCTCGCCGCCTTCGGCGCGACCACTTCGGCGGCCCTGCTCGCGGTCCTCGGCCCGGTCACCGTGACGGTGGACCTCTCCGCCCACGCGCCGGCGCAGCGGCACCCGGCCGCGCAGGAGCAGCAGACGCCGGTGAACCCGATCTGCCCGCTGACGATATGACCGCGCGAACCGCCTGAAGCCTCAGGCCACGTTGACGCGCTGACCTGGAGGCGCCGCCTCCAGCCACGCCAGGAACCCGGTCAGCGCGTCCTCGCTCATCGCCAGTTCCAGCCGTGTCCCGCGATGTGTGCAGGCGAGGACGACCGCGTCCGACAGGAGTGCCAGTTCCTCCTCGCCCTCGGGGAGGCGGCGGCCGGAGACCTCGATGGAGGAGCGCTCCAGGACGCGGCGGGGACGGTAGGCGTAGGAGAAGACGCGGTACCACTCGACGGTGTCACCGCTGTAGCGGGCGACGCCGTAGGACCAGCCCTTGCCGCTGGGGTCGGGTTTCTCGGGAACGTCCCAGCGCAGGGAGCAGTCGAACGTGCCCCCCGAACGCTGGATCAGTCTGCGGCGCAGGCCGAAGACGAACAGGCCCAGCACCACGAGGGCCACGACGATTCCGCACACAGTCAGAGCGAGGACCATCGACACCGACCTCCTCGTCTCCTACGTACCGAAATGGGGTTCGGCAATTGGTAACGGAACGGAAAAAACATCCAGATCTGCCACAGCCGCGACCGGCACCGGATCGCTCCGGGCCGGCCGCGGCTGAGTGATAGGCATCACATGGGCGCTGCGATCAATGCGCGGCCGCCGCCCGCAGTCGGACGTCGGCACGCCGCTCGGCGGCGGCGTCACCCTCGGCCTTCGCCTTCTCCAGCTCGCGCTCGACGCGCTGGACGTCGATCTCGTCCGACAGCTCGGCGATCTCGGCCAGCAGCGACAGCTTGTTGTCGGCGAACGAGATGAATCCGCCGTGCACCGCGGCGACGACGGTCCCGCCGTCACTCGTACGGATGGTCACCGGGCCCGACTCCAGCACACCGAGCAGCGGCTGGTGACCGGGCATGACGCCGATGTCGCCGGACGTGGTGCGCGCGACGACGAGAGTCGCGTCGCCCGACCAGACCTCTCGGTCGGCCGCGACCAGCGCGACGTGCAGCTCAGCAGCCAAGGTTGGCTCCTCGGGTCACCACCCGGCGGTCCTGCCGGGTGTTGGTTACAAGTCTAGTGGGCGTACGAAGAGGGGCGGGACACACCCGCCCCTCCTCAGAGCGTCAGGCTCAGGAGACGCCCAGCTCCTTGGCGTTGTTCTTGAGGTCCTCAAGCCCACCGCACATGAAGAACGCCTGCTCGGGGAAGTGGTCGTAGTCGCCGTCGCAGATCGCGTTGAAGGCCGCGATCGACTCGTCCAGCGGAACGTCCGACCCGTCGACGCCGGTGAACTGCTTGGCGGCGTGGGTGTTCTGGGACAGGAAGCGCTCCACGCGACGGGCACGGTGGACGACGAGCTTGTCCTCCTCGCCGAGTTCGTCGATACCGAGGATCGCGATGATGTCCTGGAGGTCCTTGTACTTCTGCAGGATCGTCTTGACGCGCATGGCGGCGTCGTAGTGGTCCTGCTCGATGTAGCGCGGGTCCAGGATCCGGGACGTGGAGTCCAGCGGGTCCACGGCCGGGTAGATGCCCTTCTCGGAGATCGGACGGGAGAGCACCGTCGTCGCGTCGAGGTGGGCGAAGGTGGTGGCCGGGGCCGGGTCGGTCAGGTCGTCCGCGGGGACGTAGATCGCCTGCATCGAGGTGATCGAGTGACCGCGGGTCGAGGTGATGCGCTCCTGGAGGAGACCCATCTCGTCGGCCAGGTTCGGCTGGTAACCCACCGCGGACGGCATACGGCCGAGCAGCGTGGAGACCTCGGAACCGGCCTGCGTGAAGCGGAAGATGTTGTCGATGAAGAACAGCACGTCCTGCTTCTGGACGTCACGGAAGTACTCGGCCATGGTGAGGCCGGCCAGCGCGACGCGCAGACGGGTGCCCGGGGGCTCGTCCATCTGACCGAAGACGAGGGCGGTCTTGTCGAGAACGCCGCTCTCTTCCATCTCCTGGATGAGGTCGTTGCCCTCACGGGTGCGCTCGCCGACGCCCGCGAAGACGGAGACGCCCTCGTGGAGGTTGGCGACACGCATGATCATTTCCTGGATCAGCACGGTCTTGCCGACACCGGCACCACCGAACAGACCGATCTTGCCGCCCTTGACGTACGGGGTGAGGAGGTCGACGACCTTCAGACCCGTCTCGAACATCTCGGTCTTGGACTCGAGCTGGTCGAACGCCGGCGCCTTGCGGTGGATGGACCAGCGCTCGCCGTCGTAGGACTCGTCGACGTTCAGGACCTCGCCGAGGGTGTTGAACACCTTGCCCTTGGTGAAGTCACCGACGGGGACGGAGATGCCCGTGCCCGTGTCGGTCACCGCGGCCTGGCGGACCAGACCGTCGGTGGGCTGCATCGAGATGGTGCGGACCAGGCCGTCACCCAGGTGCTGGGCGACCTCCAGGGTCAGCGTCTTCTTCTCGCCCTCGTTCGCCGGGTCGGAGACCTCGACGTGCAGAGCGTTGTAGATCTCCGGCATCGCGTCGACGGGGAACTCCACGTCGACGACCGGGCCGATGACCCGGGCGACGCGGCCCGTGGCAACGGCCGTCTCAACTGTCGTCGTCATTACCTGTCACTCCCCGCGGTCGCGTCGGCCAGGGCTGCGGTGCCACCGACGATCTCGCTGATTTCCTGGGTGATTTCGGCCTGGCGGGCCGCGTTGGCAAGTCGGGAGAGCGTGGTGATCAGCTCTCCCGCGTTGTCGGTCGCCGACTTCATCGCGCGACGCGTGGCGGCGTGCTTGGAGGCCGCCGACTGGAGCAGCGCGTTGTAGACGCGGCTCTCCACATAGCGCGGCAGCAGGGCGTCGAGGACGTCCTCCGCCGAGGGCTCGAAGTCGTACAGGGGAAGGATCTCGCCCTGCTTGGACTCCTTGGCCGCCACCTCGTCGAGGCTCAGCGGCAGCAGCCGGTCGCCGATGGCGGTCTGCGTCATCATCGAGACGAACTCGGTGAACACGATGTGGAGTTCGTCCACCCCGCCGTCCGCCGTGTCCTTCTCGATCGCCTCGATCAGCGGCGCCGCGACCTGCTTGGCGTCCGCGTACGACGGCTCGTCCGTGAAGCCCGCCCACGAGTCCGCGATCTTCCGCTCGCGGAAGTTGTAGTGCGCGACACCACGCCGGCCGACGATGTACGTGTCGACCTGCTTGCCCTCGGCCTCGAGGCGCGCCGTCAGCTGCTCGGCGGCCTTGATGGCGTTGGAGTTGAAGGCGCCCGCGAGACCGCGGTCGCTCGTCAGGAGCAGGACCGCGGACCGCGTGACCGTCTCGGCCTGCGTGGTCAGCGGGTGCTTGGTGTTCGAGCCGGTGCCGACCGCCGTGACCGCGCGGGTCAGTTCCTGCGCGTACGGCGTGGAGGCCGCCACCTTGCGCTGCGCCTTGACGACGCGCGAGGCGGCGATCATCTCCATCGCCTTGGTGATCTTCTTGGTCGCGGTGACGGATCGGATGCGACGCTTGTAGACCCGGAGCTGGGCTCCCATGAGTCAGGTCCCTTCCTTACGTCACTTGGCGGCGGAGTCTTCGCCGAGCAGCTTGCCGTCCGAGGTCTCGAACTGCTTCTTGAACTCCGCGACCGCGTCGGACATCGCCTGGATGGTGTCGTCCGACATCTTGCCGCCCTCCTTGATGGAGGTCATGAGGCCCTGCTCCTTGCGGTGCAGGTACTCCAGGAGCTCCTTCTCGAAGCGGCGGATGTCGGCGACCGGCACCTCGTCCATACGGCCGGTGGTACCGGTCCAGATGGAGACGACCTGGTCCTCGGTGGCCATCGGCTGGTACTGGGCCTGCTTCAGCAGCTCGACGAGGCGCGAACCACGCTCCAGCTGCGACTTCGACGCGGCGTCCAGGTCGGAACCGAAGGCGGCGAACGCCTCCAGCTCACGGAACTGGGCGAGGTCGACGCGGAGTCGGCCGGAGACCTGGCGGATCGCCTTGTGCTGCGCGGAACCACCGACTCGGGAGACGGAGATACCGACGTTCAGCGCGGGGCGCTGACCGGCGTTGAACAGGTCCGACTCCAGGAAGCACTGGCCGTCGGTGATGGAGATGACGTTGGTCGGGATGAACGCCGAGACGTCGTTGGCCTTGGTCTCGACGATCGGCAGACCGGTCATCGAGCCGGCGCCCAGCTCGTCGGAGAGCTTGGCGCAGCGCTCCAGGAGCCGGGAGTGCAGGTAGAAGACGTCGCCCGGGTACGCCTCGCGGCCCGGCGGGCGGCGCAGCAGGAGGGAGACGGCACGGTAGGCGTCGGCCTGCTTCGACAGGTCGTCGAAGACGATGAGGACGTGCTTGCCCTCGTACATCCACTGCTGGCCGATGGCGGAACCGGTGTACGGCGCGAGGTACTTGAAGCCGGCCGGGTCGGACGCGGGGGCGGCGACGATGGTCGTGTACTCCAGCGCGCCGGCCTCTTCGAGGGCGCCACGCACGGAGGCGATGGTCGAGCCCTTCTGGCCGATGGCGACGTACACGCAGCGGACCTGCTTGTTCGGGTCGCCGGTGCGCCAGTTGTCGCGCTGGTTGATGATCGTGTCGACGGCCAGGGCGGTCTTGCCGGTCTGGCGGTCGCCGATGATCAGCTGGCGCTGGCCGCGGCCGATCGGGGTCATGGTGTCGACGGCCTTGTAGCCGGTCTCCATCGGCTCGTGGACCGACTTACGGGCCATGACGCCGGGAGCCTGGAGCTCCAGGGCGCGGCGGCCGGACGTCTCGATCTCGCCGAGGCCGTCGATCGGGTTGCCGAGGGGGTCGACGACGCGGCCGAGGTAGCCCTCGCCGACCGCGACGGAAAGGACCTCACCGGTGCGCTGCACCGGCTGACCCTCCTCGATGCCGCTGAACTCACCGAGGACGATGGCGCCGATCTCGCGCTCTTCCAGGTTCAGCGCGAGGCCGAGAGTGCCGTCCTCGAACTTCAGCAGTTCGTTGGCCATGGCCGAGGGAAGACCCTCGACCTTCGCGATGCCGTCGCCGGCAAGGGTGACCGTACCGACCTCCTCGCGCGAGGCCGCGTCCGGCTGGTACGACTGGACGAAGTTCTCCAGCGCGTCCCGGATCTCCTCCGGCCGGATCGTGAGCTCCGCCATCTGGGTTCCCTGCTCTCCTTGTTGGGCCCGAAGTTTCACTTTGGGGGGATGTCTAGCACTCCGGACTCCCCCCTGAACGAGGTGAATCCTCTGCACGGCCCAACTCGGGCCGTATCTCTACGTCTTGTGTACTGCTTAGCTCGCCAGGCGGCGGGCGGCGTCCTCGATGCGGTCCGCGATGGAGCCGTTGATGACCTCGTCGCCGACCTGCACCCGGATCCCGCCCAGGACCTCGGGGTCCACGTCGAGGTTGAGGTGCATGGTGTGGCCGTAGAGCTTGCCGAGGGCGGCGCCGAGGCGCTGCTTCTGGACGTCGCTCAGCGGCACCGCCGAGGTGACCGTGGCCACCACCCGGTCGCGGCGGTCGGCGGCGAGCTTGGACAGGGCCTCAAGGCCCGATTCCAGGCTACGTCCACGCGGCGCGGTCACCAGGCGGGTCACCAGCCGTTCGGTGGCCGCGTCCGCACGGCCCGCGAGCAGGCTGCGCAGCAGCTCGCCCTTGGCCGAGGCGGTGGCCTTCCGATCGGTCAGCGCGGCGCGCAGCTCGGTGGAGGAGGAGACGATCCGTCCGAAGCGGAACAGCTCGTCCTCGACGCTGTCGAGCGTGCCGGCCTTCTGGGCGCTGGTGAGGTCGGCGATGTCCGCCAGCTCCTCCAGCGCGTCCACCAGGTCACGGGACCGGGACCAGCGGGCGCGGACGAGTCCGGCCACCAGGTCGGCGGCGGGGCCGCTGATCCGGTCACCGAGGACGCGCGCGGCGAGCTGGGCCTTGGCCTCGCCGGACTGCGCCGGGTCGGTCAGGACCCGACGCAGGCTGACCTCGCGGTCGAGCAGTGCGGTCACGGACGCCAGCTCACCGGCGAGCGCACCGGCGTCGACCGACGTGGCGTCGGTCAGCGCGTCCAGGCGCTCCCGTGCGGCGGCCAGGGCCTCGCGGCTGGCTCCGTTCATCGCGTGGCCTCGGCCTTCTCCTCAAGGTCGTCGAGGAAGCGGTCGATGACGCGGCTCTGCCGGGCGTGGTCCTCGAGGGACTCGCCGACGAGCTTGCCGGCCAGGTCGGTGGCGAGCTTGCCGACGTCCTGGCGCAGCGCGGAGGAGGCGGCCTTGCGGTCGGCCTCGATCTGCGCGTGACCGGCGGCGACGATCTCCTCGCGCTGCCGCTGGCCTTCCGCACGCATCTCGGCGATCAGCGTGGCGCCCTGCTCCTGCGCCTCCTGGCGCAGACGGGCGGCCTCGTGCCGGGCCTCGGCGAGCTGGGCCTTGTACTGCTCCAGGACGCTCTGGGCCTCCTGCTGCATGGCCTGCGCGTCTTCGATACCGCCCTCGATGGCCTCGCGACGCTCTTCCAGAACCTTGTTGATGTTCGGGAGGAGCTTCTTGGCGAGGAAGCCGAAGACGATGACGAAGGCGATGAGGCCGATGACGAGCTCGGGGATCGGCGGGATGAGGGGGTTTTCCGCCTCCTCAGCCGCCAACTGAACCAGGGGGCTCATATCAGTGCCTTTCGTCGAAAGGGGCGGTCCGACGGATCAGGTCAGGAGGCCGGGTAAACGAACGGCATGACCAGACCGATGAGGGCCAGCGCCTCACAGAAGGCGAAGCCGAGGATCTGGTTGGCGCGGATCAGACCGGCAGCTTCGGGCTGACGGGCGAGCGCCTGGGTGCCGTTACCGAAGATGATGCCGACGCCGACGCCGGGGCCGATCGCGGCGAGACCGTAACCGATGGAGCCGAGGTTGCCCTGGATCTTGACTTCGGCGAGGGTCTGGAGAGCGGACATGTCCGGTTCTTCCTTCTCTTTCAATGACCGGTGGGGGTTGGCCACCGGATGCAGGGGGGTTGGTCTGGCGGGCGTGTGCTCAGTGGTGCTCGGCGAGCGCGCCCTGGATGAAGGTGCAGGTCAGCAGGACGAACACGTACGCCTGGACCGCCTGGATGAAGAGCTCGAAGGCCGTCATCACGATGACCATCACGAACGACACGCCGGAGTAGGCGATACCGATGCCGTTGAGCATGTACCAGCTGGCGATCGTGAAGAGGAGCAGCAGCGTGTGGCCGGCGAACATGTTCGCGAAGAGCCGGACCGCGTGCGTGAAGGGGCGGACGATCAAGTTCGAGAGGAGCTCGATGGACATCGACAGCGGCAGGACCGCGCCGAGGGACTTGTCGTAGCCGCTGAAGTTCTTGAAGGCGCCGACGAAGCCGTGCCGCTTGAAGGTCAGCGAGACCCAGAGGACGTAGACGATCCCGGCGAGGATCGCGGGGTACGAGATGATCGCGGTGACCGGGAACTGGGCGACCGGGATGATCGACCACAGGTTCATGATCCAGATGAAGAAGAAGAGGGAGACGATGAGAGGTACGTACTTCTCGCCCTCCTTCTTGCCGATCGTCTCGTAGACGACGCCGCGCCGGATGAAGTCGTAACCGGCCTCGGCAACCATCTGCAGCTTGCCGGGGACGACCTTCGGCTTGGCGAAGGCGGCCCAGAAGAAGCCGACGACGATGATCGAGCCGAGGAGCGCCAGCAGCATCGTCTTGTTGAAGTACAGGTTGCTGTCCGCGTCGCCGAAGAGCGGCTGGAACAGGAACGAGTGCAGGCCCGGAGCGACCGTGTCGAAGCCACACCCGTCGAACAGGTGACAGCTCGTGTCGAAAGCGAGCGTCTGCGTCGGGTCAGCACTCACCGCGGGCTCCTTCGTCGTGGCGCATAGGTACGGCAACCTCGTTGTGTCGGCGCGGCACGGGGCCGCCGTTCGGCACGGGACTGGTGTTACGGATGTGGGGGCGGCTCAGGGGCATCTCGCCTCGCGATGGGACAGGCGTCAGCTCGAATGCCCGCGCCCGCGATGCCGCAGTTGGCACCGGACGATAGCAGGATCTGTCGTGCGTCCTTATCCCGCCCCTACCTCTCACGACGAGTGCCCCGATTTTTCGGGCTCGACGTAGAGGATCTTGGCCTTCATGTGGGCACGCGTCTGAGCCGCGATCCACGCGAGCGTGGCGACGACGAGCGTGATGGCGAAGGCCCGGGGGTTGAACAGGGTGGTGTTCTTGAACACGGCCATGAAGATGAAGAGCAGCAGGATCTGCGCCGCGTAGAGCATCAGTCCCATGGACTGGAAGAGATGCGGAAGCGTTTTGGCCGTGCGCTGGAGCACGTAGAGCCCGATCCCCATGAACAGGGTGACGACGACCGTCGCGACGACCGCACCGATGGCACCCTTGCCGCCCGCGACCACACCGCTCACGACGGCGGCGATCGCGCCGGCGGCGAGTGTGGGTACGGCGGCCTGGGCCAAGATCCGGACGTCGTTGGACGGCATGGCGGCAACTCCGCGTTTCAAGGGGGCAGGGGTGTCGTCATGGACGAGCGTAGTCCCGGTTCGAGGGGGGTGAGACCTCAGACCTTCGGACCGTCGTAGCGCGGTCCTTCGGCTCTGTCCGGGGTTCTCGTGAACCGTATCACAAACTATTTGATGAGGTCTTTACCTCGAAGGTGTGCCAGCTGTCACACATGAGAGTGAACGTGCGCGTCTGAGCGAAAACCGAGGGGGCTTGTCTGGTATTGCACCCTTCGCCCCCTCTAGCTTCCCCAATGAGTTGGCAATGCTCTAGTCAGATTCTTACCTTGAAGCTCCGGCGCCCCGGAACGTTCTCACCTTCGGGGGAACCGCGTACGACCCCCCACAGCGGTCGCCCCGTTGACGCCCGCCCCCGCCCCCACGGGCGTGCGCTCCTCGGTCTCCTGGGGTGCCGCCACCGGCGAGGCCGGCGCCGTCAGGGCCTTGCGGCGGCGGTAGCGCGGCGGGAGGAACGACTGGGCCCACCTCGGGGCGCGCGGGGTGAAGCGGGGCAGCAACAGCAGGACCAGGCCGACCGCGCTGAGCGCCGCGACGCCGAGGACGATCCACATCGACGCCGAGTTGACCGAGTACGCCAGCGCCCCGAACCCGATCAGCGCCGACCAGAAGTACATGATCAGCACCGCCCGGCTGTGCGAGTGGCCGACCTCCAGGAGCCGGTGGTGCAGATGACCCCGGTCCGCCGCGAACGGCGACTGCCCGCGCCAGGTGCGCCGCACGATCGCCAGGATCAGGTCCGCCGCCGGGATCGCGATGATGGTCAGCGGCATCAGCAGCGGGATGTAGACGGGCACCATCTGGTGGACGGCGTCGCGCTCGGAGCCGACGTACAGCTTCATCGCGTCCGGGTCGACCTGCCCCGTGATCGAGATCGCCCCGGCCGCCAGGATCAGCCCGATCAGCATCGACCCCGAGTCGCCCATGAAGATCCGCGCCGGGTGCATGTTGTGCGGCAGGAACCCGAGGCACATCCCCATCAGGATCGCCGAGAACAGCGTCGCCGGGGCGGCGGCCTCGATGCCGTACGAGTACCAGATCCGGTAGGCGTACATGAAGAACGCGGCGGCGGCGATGCACACCATGCCGGCCGCGAGCCCGTCCAGCCCGTCCACGAAGTTGACGGCGTTGATGGTGATGACGACCAGCGCGACCGTCAGCAGGGTCCCCTGCCACTGCGTCAACGCGACGGTTCCCACGAACGGGATCGGCAGCCACAGGATCGTCAGCCCCTGAACGACCATGACGCCCGCGGCGATCATCTGCGCGCCCAGCTTGATCAGCGCGTCGATCTCGAACTTGTCGTCGAGCACCCCGATCAGCCAGATCAGCGCGGCCCCCGACAGCAGCGCCCGGGGCTCGTTCGACTTCTCGAAGACCTCGTTGAGGTTGGTCAGGTGGTCCGCGACCAGCAGCCCCGCGCACAGCCCGAAGAACATCGCGATCCCACCGAGCCGCGGAGTCGGTTCCCGGTGCACGTCACGCGCCCGGATCTCCGGCATCGCCCCGGCCACGATCGCGAACTTCCGCACCGGCCCGGTCAGCAGATACGTCACCGCGGCCGTGATGCAGAGCGTCAGCAGGTATTCACGCACGGGCTTCCCCACAGGTCTCGCTGGCCATCTCAGCCCCACACCCTAGCGACGGGCGCATACGTGTGGAGACATCCGGGTAGCCACGATGGTTGCACGTCCGGCTGTGCGTCTTCCTGTACGGATGCCCCGCACGGCCCGTTCAGTCGGGATACGGCGGACAATCCCGGACCAGCTCCTCGACTTCCTCACGACCTCTCCTCGCCGTCACCTCACCCCTCATCACCCCCGCGAGCAGCACGGCGACCCGTGCCATCGCGGCCTCGTCCATCCCCTGCGTGGTCACCGCGGCCGTCCCGAGCCGCAGCCCGCGCCCGCCGGTGCCGGGCAGCACACAGCAGTCGAGAACCACTCCAACAGCCGCCAGCCGGCCCCGCGCGACCCTCGCGTCGACCCCCGCCGGCGCCGTGTCGACGACGATCAGATGCGTGTCCGTCCCCCCGGTCACCACCCGCAGCCCCTCCGCCGCGAGCCCCGCCGCCAGCACCCGCGCGTTGGCGACCACCTGGTGCGCGTACACCGCGAACCCGGGCGTCGCCGCCTCCCCGAAGGCGACCGCCTTGGCCGCCACGGTGTGCATCTGCGCCCCGCCCTGCGTGAACGGGAAAACAGCCCGGTCGACCCGTTCCGCCAGCTCCTCCCCGCACAGCACCATCCCGCCCCGCGGCCCCCGCAGCACCTTGTGCGTCGTCGCGCACACCACGTCCGCGTACGGCACCGGACTAGGCGCCGCACCCCCCGCCACGAGCCCGATCGGATGCGAGGCATCAGCGATCAAGTACGCCCCCACCTCATCGGCGACCTCCCGAAAGAACCCGTAGTCGAGATGACGCGGATAAGCGATCGACCCACACACGATCGCCTTGGGCCGCCGCGCCCGCGCCAACTCCCGCACAGCGTCGTAATCGACCAACCCACTCTCCGCGTCCACCCCGTACGACACGAACTCGAACCACCGCCCCGAGAAATTCGCCGGCGACCCATGCGTCAGATGCCCCCCGTCCGGCAACCCCAACGCCAACACCGTGTCCCCCGGCCTCAACAACGCCGCATACGCCGCCAACACCGCCGACGACCCCGAATGCGGCTGCACATTCGCATGCCCCGCCCCGAACAACCCCTTGGCCCGCTCCACAGCAACCCGCTCAGCGACATCAACAATCTCGCACCCCCCGTGATGCCGAGCCCCCGGATACCCCTCCGCGTACTTGTTGGCCAGCACCGACCCCAGCGCCGCCAACACCGCGGGCGAACAAAAATTCTCAGCCGCCACCAACTGAAGCCCGGAAGCCTGCCGCCGCCCCTCCCCGGCCAGCACCTCGGCCATCTCAGGGTCCTGTCGCAACAGAACCTCAGCCACCGGCAAGGACAAGGAGGAGACGCGCATAACAGGCTCCGGGCACTCGAAGCGGGCGTATCCCCAATGTAGGCCGCACAGCGGAAACCCACACGGCGGGAAAGCCGCGAACGGCGGGGAGCGGGGGCCGGGGGGTGCGGCGCAGCCCGTCGCTTACCCACACCGAAGGCACCGCGTCGGTCAAAAACCCTGGGGAGACAGGCCCGCGACGGGCTCGCCGCACCCCCCGGCCCCCCGACCCACCCCCTACATCCGCGCAGGCACCCCGGTAAGAGCGGTCACCACAGGATCGAGCGCCTGATGTATCTCGTCCCCGATGGACCGGAAGAACGGCAACGGCGCCCCGTACGGATCATGCACCTCGTCCGCCTCGGCGGTAGGCGCGAGAAGCCACCCCCGAAGCGCAGCGGCAGCCCGCACAAGCGCCCGAGCCCGCATGACGACCCCTTCGTCGAGGGGCGGCAGCGTGGCGGGGTCGATGGCCTTGACGAGCCGCGTGAACTCCTTGAGCGTGAAGGTCCGCAGCCCGGCGGAGTGCCCCATCGAGATGACCTGCGCCCGGTGATCCCGGGTGGCGGTCAGCACGAGGTCCGCCCGGATGACGTGCTCGTCCAGCAGCTCACGCCCGGTGAACCCGGAGAAGTCCGCCCCGAAGTCGGCGAGCACGGCCTCCGCGTTCGCCTCCATCGGCGCCCCTTCGTGCCCCCACGTCCCCGCGCTCTCGACGATCAGCCCGCCCCCGAGCAGCCCGAGCCGCTGCGCGACGAAGTGCCGGGTCAGCCGCTCGGTGATGGGCGAGCGGCACACGTTCCCGGTACTGACGTGCAGGATCCGAAAGCTGTCGCGCGGAAACCCGAACGTCGTCGTGATCTCGGCGGCCGACTCCACGCCGCCTATGCCGGGCATGGGGTGACCCCCCGCCCGGCGCCGACGACGTACCCGGGGCCCGTCAATTCGCCACCTCGAGATCGGGTACGACCTTCCGCAGCTCCTCCGCCGAGATCGCGCCCTCACGCAGCAGCACGGGCACCTCACGCGTGACGTCGACGATGGAGGAGGGCACGTTCCCGGGCGTGGGCCCGCCGTCGAGGTAGACGGAGACGGAGTCGCCGAGCATGCCCTGCGCCTCGTCACAGTTCTCCGGCGCGGGGTGCCCGGTCAGGTTCGCGGAGGACACGGCCATCGGCCCGACCTCGGTGAGCAGCTCGATGGCGACGGGGTGCAGGGGCATCCGGATGGCGACGGTGCCCCGCGTGTCACCGAGGTCCCACTGGAGCGACGGCTGGTGCTTGGCGACCAGCGTCAGCGCGCCCGGCCAGAACGCGTCGACGAGTTCCCAGGCCAGCTCGGAGAAGTCGGTGACGAGCCCGTGCAGGGTGTTGGGCGAGCCGATGAGGACGGGCGTGGGCATGTTGCGGCCCCGCCCCTTCGCGTCGAGGAGATCCGACACGGCCTCCGAGGAGAACGCGTCGGCGCCGATGCCGTACACCGTGTCCGTGGGCAGCACGACCAGCTCACCCCGGCGGACGGCGGACGCGGCCTCACGCAGACCGGTCGTACGGTCGGTCGCGTCGTTGGTGTCGTAGCGCCGTGCCATCTAGCAAGCCTCCAGCTCGAATGCGTCAGAAACAGTCATCACGGCAGGAACAGTCATCACGGCATCGCCCTGCGGGCCGTGGCGAACCTGGGCCGGTTGTTCAGGTCCGGATGATCCGCCGCGTCCGCCCAGCCGCGTTCCTCGGTGAAGATCCACGGCACCTGCCCGCCCTGCGTGTCCGCGTGCTCGACGACGACGACGCCACCGGGCCGCAGCAGCCGGTGCGCGGTGCGTTCCAGGCCCCGGATCAGCGTGAGGCCGTCCTCGCCGGAGAACAGGGCGAGCTCGGGGTCGTAGTCACGGGCCTCGGGGGCGACGTACTCCCACTCGGTGAGCGGGATGTACGGCGGGTTGGTGATGACGAGGTCGACCTGCCCGTCGAGGTCGGGGAACGCGTCGAGCGCGTTGCCCTGCCGCAGGTCCACCCGGGAGCCGGCCATGTTCTTGCGGGTCCACACGAGCGCGTCCTCGGACAGCTCCACGGCGTGCACCTTGGAGCGCGGGACCTCCTGCGCGAGGGCGAGGGCGATCGCGCCGGAGCCGGTGCACAGGTCGACGATGGTCGGCTCGACGACGTCCATCGCGCGCACGGCGTCTATCGCCCACCCGACGACCGACTCGGTCTCGGGGCGGGGCACGAACACCCCGGGCCCGACCTGGAGCTCCAGGTACCGGAAGTAGGCGCGCCCGGTGATGTGCTGCAGCGGCTCCCGCTGCTCGCGCCGGGCGATGGCCTCCCAGTAGCGGGCGTCGAAGTCGGAGTCCTTCACGGAGTGCAGTTCGCCGCGCTTGACCCCGTGCACGAACGCGGCCAGCTCCTCCGCGTCGGTGCGCGGCGAGGGCACGCCGGCGTCGGCCAGCCGCTGGGTGGCCTGGGCCACCTCGGCGAGCAGCAAGTTCACGCGAGTCCTCCGATGTTCGTCAGGGTCTTACGCGGCCGCGAGCTTCGCCGCCGAGTCCGCGTCGACGCACGCCTGGATCACCGCGTCGAGGTCGCCGTCCAGGACCTGGTCCAGGTTGTACGACTTGAAGCCGACGCGGTGGTCGGAGATGCGGTTCTCCGGGAAGTTGTACGTACGGATCTTCTCGGAGCGGTCGACGGTCCGCACCTGGCTGCGCCGGGCGTCCGCGGCCTCCCGCTCCGCCTCTTCCTGAGCCGCCGCGAGGAGCCTGGAGCGCAGGATACGCATCGCCTGCTCCTTGTTCTGCAACTGGCTCTTCTCGTTCTGGCAGGAGGCCACGACGCCGGTCGGGATGTGCGTGATGCGCACGGCGGAGTCGGTGGTGTTGACGGACTGCCCGCCGGGGCCCGAGGAGCGGTAGACGTCGATGCGCAGGTCGTTCGGGTTGATCTCGACGTCGACCTCCTCGGCCTCGGGCGTCACCAGCACGCCGGCCGCGGAGGTGTGGATACGGCCCTGCGACTCGGTGGCCGGCACGCGCTGCACGCGGTGCACACCGCCCTCGTACTTCAGCCGCGCCCACACGCCCTGTCCGGGCTCGGTGGCGCCGTTGCCGCCCTTGGTCTTCACCGCGACCTGGACGTCCTTGTAGCCGCCCAGCTCCGACTCGGTGGCGTCGATGATCTCGGTCTTCCAGCCGACGCGCTCCGCGTACCGCAGGTACATGCGCAGCAGGTCGCCGGCGAACAGCGCGGACTCGTCGCCGCCCGCGCCCGCCTTGATCTCCAGGATGACGTCCTTGTCGTCGGACGGGTCCCGGGGGACGAGCAGCAGGCGCAGCTTCTCGGTCAGCTCCTCGCGCTGCTTCTCCAGCTCCTTGACCTCGGCCGCGAAGTCGGGGTCGTCGGCGGCCAGCTCCTTCGCGGTGCCGATGTCGTCGCCCGTCTGCTTCCAGGAGCGGTACGTCGCGACGATCGGGGTCAGTTCGGCGTAGCGCTTGTTCAGCTTGCGCGCGTTCGCCTGGTCGGCGAAGACCGCCGGGTCGGCGAGCGTCTTCTCCAGATCGGCGTGTTCCGTGACCAGTTCCTCGACGGCCTCGAACATCTCGGTGCTCCTGTGTTTTACGACGGTGAAGTGGGCGGCGACCAAAAACGCCGGTCCCGGCATGTCCCTGGTCGGGGACACGGCCGTGGACCGGCGGAAAGGGGCTCGCTACTTCTTGGAGCCGGCGGCCTTGCCGAAGCGGGCCTCGAAGCGGGCCACGCGGCCACCGGTGTCGAGGATCTTCTGCTTGCCCGTGTAGAACGGGTGGCACTCGGAGCAGACGTCGGCACGGATGGCTCCGGACTCGATCGTGCTGCGAGTCGTGAACGACGCGCCGCAGGTGCAGCTGACCTGCGTCTCGACGTACGCGGGGTGGATGTCGCGCTTCAAGGTGTCTCCTAGAGGTACGGAGGGCACCGGGTCGCTTCCGCGGGATGCGAAGCGTGAACCGGGGCCGACGAACCAGTCTGCCAGGACTGGTGCCATACGCCCAAACCGGGGGTGGGGGTGAACTATTCCCGGTGGGCGACCGCGGGCACGTCGTGGCTTGTCGCGCAGTTCCCCGCGCCCCTGGAAAAGCCGGCCGCTACGAGGGAGTCACCACCCCATTGGCCTCCCCCGTCGCCGTGCCCTCGGTAGCCGTCCTGGGGATCGGCTGGTCGGTCTTGAGGGCTGTCCAGACCTGCTGGGCCTGGGTCTCGGCGATCACCACCCGGTTGGGGTTCGCGGGGTCGTACTGGACGGGCATGGTGACCATCGTCATGTCGGCGGAGCTGATGCCCTTGAGGCCACCCGCGAAGGACATGAGGGAGTTGACGGAGCCGAGGTCGGAGTCGGTCGTCACGGCTTTCGTCGCGGTGTCGGCGAGCCCGTACAGCTTGGTGGGGCTGGTGAAGAGCCCGATGGACTTGACCTGGTTGACGAGGGCCTTGACGAACGCCTGCTGGAGCTGGATCCGCCCGAGATCGGAACCGTCACCGACACCGTGCCGGGTACGGACGAGCCCGAGGGCCTGCTGCCCGTTCAGCGTGTGGGTGCCGGCGGCGAGATCGAGGTGACTGTCCTTGTCGTCGATGGCCTTGGTCGTCGTGATCCGCACGCCCCCCAGCTCGTCGATCAGCTTCTGGAACCCGGAGAAGTCGACTTCGAGGTAGTGGTCCATCCGCAGATTCGTGATCGCCTCGACCGTCTTGACCGCACACGCCGCCCCACCGGTGGTGTACGCGGAGTTGAACATCACCCCGCGCGCGGGATCGTGCACGACCCCGCCCGCGTCCGTGCAGGACGGCCGGTCGACGAGGGTGTCACGGGGTATGGAGACGACGCTCGCCTTCTTGTGCCCCTCGTAGACGTGGACGATCATCGCCGTGTCCGACCGCGCGCTGCCGTCGTCGGCCCCTCCGCCGAGCCGTTTGTTGGCCCCGGACCGCGAGTCCGACCCGAGGACGAGGATGTTCTCGGAGCCGTTGTCGACCTTGGCGGGCCGGTCCGTGCCGAGCGCCTGGTCGATGTCGACGCTCTTGATGTTGCCGTTGAGCTTGACGTACAGGTACCCCGCCCCGGTCCCGCCGAGGACGAGGATCCCGCCCGCCACCCAGGCCGCGACCAGCAGCCCGCGCCGCTTCTTCGGCCTGCGGTGACCCTTCCCCGTGCCCGGTATGCCGGGTGTGCTCTCGGCGGACATGCTTCCCTCGTCTCTGCGTCCCCGGTCTCATCGTCACTCCGCCAGGTCAGACGGGGAAACTCCGGACAGGGTTGCACAAGTCGCCAGAGCCGATCAAAAACACAGAAAAACGGTCACCCCCCGTGAACGAGGGATGACCGTTTCAGGCTGAGCCCGTGACGTCAGTCGCCGTTGCCGGACGTCGGCGTCGTCTTCTGGATCTGCATCAGGAACTCGGCGTTCGACTTCGTCTGCTTCATCTTGTCGAGCAGCAGCTCGATCGCCTGCTGCTGGTCGAGCGCGTGCAGCACCCGGCGCAGCTTCCAGACGATGGCCAGCTCCTCGCTGCCGAGCAGGATCTCCTCCTTGCGGGTACCGGACGCGTCGACGTCGACGGCCGGGAAGATCCGCTTGTCGGCGAGCTTCCGGTCGAGCTTGAGCTCCATGTTGCCGGTGCCCTTGAACTCCTCGAAGATCACCTCGTCCATCCGGGACCCGGTGTCGACGAGCGCCGTCGCGAGGATGGTCAGCGAGCCGCCGTCCTCGATGTTGCGCGCGGCGCCGAAGAAGCGCTTCGGGGGGTAGAGGGCCGTCGAGTCGACACCACCGGACAGGATGCGGCCGGAGGCCGGGGCGGCGAGGTTGTACGCGCGGCCCAGACGGGTGATCGAGTCGAGCAGGACGACGACGTCGTGGCCCAGCTCCACGAGCCGCTTGGCGCGCTCGATGGCGAGCTCGGCGACCGTGGTGTGGTCCTCGGCGGGCCGGTCGAAGGTCGAGGAGATGACCTCGCCCTTCACCGACCGCTGCATGTCGGTGACCTCTTCCGGACGCTCGTCGACGAGGACGACCATCAGGTGGCACTCGGGGTTGTTGTGCGTGATCGCGTTGGCGATGGCCTGCATGATCATGGTCTTGCCGGTCTTCGGCGGGGCCACGATCAGACCGCGCTGGCCCTTGCCGATCGGCGACACGAGGTCGATGATCCGCGTGGTCAGCACACCCGGGTCGGTCTCCAGGCGGAGCCGGTCCTGCGGGTACAGCGGGGTCAGCTTGTTGAACTCCGGGCGGCCGCGGCCGTGTTCGGGCGCCATGCCGTTGGTGGAGTCGAGCCGCACGAGCGCGTTGAACTTCTCGCGCCGCTCGCCTTCCTTGGGCTGGCGGACCGCGCCGGTGACGTGGTCACCCTTGCGCAGGCCGTTCTTGCGGACCTGGGCGAGGGAGACGTACACGTCGTTCGGACCGGGCAGGTAGCCCGAGGTCCGGATGAACGCGTAGTTGTCGAGGATGTCGAGGATGCCCGCGACGGGGATCAGGACGTCGTCGTCGGCGAGCTGCGGCTCGGGGGAGCCCAGTTCGTCACGGCCACGGCGGCCACGGCGGTCCCGGTAGCGGCCACGGCGGCCACGGCGGCCGTCGCCGAACTCGTCGTCCTCGTCACGCGGGCCGTTGTCGCGCTGCTGGCGGTCCTGGCGGCCGCCCTGCTGCTCCTGGCGGTCCTGGCGCTGCTGGCGGCCCTGGCCCTGCTGGTCGTCGCTCTTGCCGCGACGGTCACCGCGCTCGCCGCGCTCACCGCGGTCGCGGTCCCGGCCGCGCTCGCGGCGGCCCTGACGGCGGCCCTCGCCCTCGCCCGCGTCGGCCTGCGGCTGCGCGGTCTGGACGGCCTGCTCGGCCTTGGGCTCGGTCTTCGCCTCGGCGGCGACCGTCTCGACGACGGTGGCGGCGGGGGCGCCGGCCTCGGCGGTGGCGCGGCGGCGGCCACGGCGCTCGACGGGGGCGTCACCGGCCGGCTGGCCGGGGATCTCGATCTGCTGCTGGGCCGTGGCCTGTTCGGCGGCGGCCGGCGCCTCGGCCTTGGGGGCCTCGTCGGCGGTGCGGGCGCGCGAGGTGGCGCGGCGCTTGGGCTTGGTCTCGGCGGCCTCCGCCTGCGGGGCGGCACCGCCCCCGGCCTGCGCCTCCTTGATGACCTCGATCAGCTGGCTCTTGCGCATACGCGCGGTGCCCCTGATGCCGAGGCCGGATGCGACCTGCTGCAGCTCGGCCAGCACCATGCCCTCGAGGCCGGTACCGCGGCGCCGCCGGGAGCCGGCACCGGCGGCAGGCGCGGAGGCGTCCGTGGCGGGCGCGGCAGCGGTCTCCTCGACACGTGCGCCCATCAGATCGGTGGTGTCGCTCACGAAGGGTCCTTCCCTGGAGCGGACGTCGGCCTGTCTGGCTCGGCGACCGGTTGTGCTGTCCGGTTCCTGTCCCTTTGGTGTGGACGGACCCGGGGCGGTAATCCGCCTGTGCGGCGGATGAGATTTCTGGTGATGGCGCTCCCCCGACCACCCGTGGCACCCGGTGTCAGTGTCACGTGGCGGAATCGCACCGGTTCCGGAGCGTGCCCCGTGGGCCACTCAGCGTCGGCGTACAGCGCAGTGCCCAGATGCGTCGTACGGAACGCGGTGCGGCTTGGGGAGCTCCCGGAAGAATGTCTGTCCCGGACGGGGACGTGAAGCACCTCGCCATGGTGGGGTCGGGTGCAGACTTGAGGTTAACACTACCGGATCCAACAAACATTCCCCCTCTCGAAATCCGGCGTCGATTCACGCGCTGCCTTACGCGTGGAGGTCGCCGGCGGGCGCGAGCGGCAGGACGCTCGCCCCCTGAAGGTCCAGGTCCAGCCGGTTGGCGGCCCAGTCCACGCCGGCCGACGCCTCGACCTTGTCGGCCGATTCCGCGTCGGCGAGCGCCATCACGGTGGGTCCGGCGCCGGAGATCACCGCGGGGATCCCGTCGGCGCGCAGCCGTTCCACGAGGGCCGCGCTCTCCGGCATGGCGGGGGCGCGGTACTCCTGGTGCAGCCGGTCCTCGGTGGCGGGCAGCAGCAGCTCGGGGCGCCGGGTCAGGGCCTCGACGAGCAGGGCGGCACGGCCCGCGTTGGCGGCGGCGTCGACGTGCGGGACGGTGCGCGGGAGCAGGCCGCGCGCGGTCTCGGTGAGGACCGGCTTCCCGGGCACGAAAACCACCGGAACGATGGAATCGGCGGGCTTCATCCTGATCGCGCGGGCGGCGCCGCCGTCCATCCAGGAGAGCGTGAAGCCGCCGAGCAGGCAGGCCGCGACGTTGTCGGGGTGGCCCTCGATCTCGGTGGCGAGTTCGAGGAGCGCGGCCGTGTCGAGCCGGGATTCGCCGCCTATGGTGACGGCGCGCGCGGCGACGATGCCGGCGCAGATCGCGGCGGACGAGGAGCCGAGGCCGCGGCCGTGCGGGATGCGGTTGGCGCAGACGATCTCCAGGCCGCGCGGCTGTCCGCCCAGGGCGTCGAAGGCGGTGCGCATCGCCCGTACGAGGAGGTGGCTCTCGTCGCGCGGGAGGGTTTCGCTGCCCTCGCCGGCGATGTCGATGTGCAGCCCGGAGTCGGCGACCCGGACGACGACGTCGTCGTAGAGCCCCAGCGCGAGGCCGAAGGCGTCGAAGCCCGGCCCGAGGTTGGCGCTGGTGGCGGGGACGCGCACCCGGACGGCGGCGGCGCGGAAGGCTGGACCGGCCATCGCTCGATGAACTCCTTGAGCTGCGGAACTGTCGAATGACATTCGATGACTGACGTACGTGAGACCCCCCGGGGCTGCGGCGACGGCGCGGCAGCCCGGCATCTGCGGTGCATATGCAGCAGGCGGGTTCGAGACAGCTTATCGAAGGAAGGTTCTGTGGCGACATAGGGCGCACAGGAGGCGCACGATGCGTGTCGTAAGCCCCCTGTGCACCCCTGATGGGGTTGTCCCTAGGCGAGACCCAGCTTCTCCGCCGCCGCCACCGCGTCGACCGGGACCGTGACCGGCTGCGGTGCTCCGGCGACCGCCCAGTCCGGGTCCTTGAGGCCGTTGCCGGTGACGGTGCAGACGATGCGCTGGCCGGGGTCGACCTTGCCCTGCTCGGCCGCCTTCAGGAGACCTGCGACGGACGCGGCGGAGGCGGGCTCGACGAAGACGCCCTCCTGTGCGGCCAACAGCCGGTAGGCGCGCAGGATCTCACGGTCCGTCACCTCGTCGATGAACCCGCCGGACTCGTCGCGCGCGGCGATCGCGTGGTCCCAGGAGGCCGGGTTGCCGATGCGGATGGCCGTCGCGATGGTCGACGGGTCCTTGACGACCTCGCCGCGCACCAGCGGCGCGGAGCCGGACGCCTGGAAGCCCCACATGCGGGGCGTCCGCGCGGCGATGCCGTCGGCGGCGTACTCCTGGTAGCCCTTCCAGTAGGCGGTGATGTTGCCCGCGTTGCCGACCGGGAGGACGTGGATGTCGGGGGCGTCGCCGAGCATGTCGACGATCTCGAAGGCGGCCGTCTTCTGGCCCTCGATACGCACCGGGTTGACCGAATTGACCAGCGCGACGGGGTAGTTGTCGCTCAGGCCGCGGGCGAGCGTGAGGCAGTCGTCGAAGTTGCCGTCGACCTGGAGGATCTTCGCGCCGTGCACGAGGGCCTGGCCCATCTTGCCGAGCGCGATCTTGCCGCGCGGCACGAGGACGGCGCAGACCATCCCGGCGCGCACGGCGTAGGCGGCGGCGGAGGCGGAGGTGTTGCCGGTGGAGGCGCAGATGACGGCCTGCGCGCCCTCCTCCTTGGCCTTGGAGATGGCCATGGTCATGCCGCGGTCCTTGAAGGACCCGGTCGGGTTCGCGCCCTCGACCTTGAGGTGGACCTCGCAGCCGGTGCGCTCGGAGAGCACCTGCGCGGGAACGAGGGGCGTGCCGCCCTCGCGGAGCGTCACGACCGGCGTGCTGTCGGAGACGGGCAGCCGGTCCCGGTACTCCTCGATGATTCCGCGCCACTGGTGGGTCATTGCTGGTTACTCTCCTTCAACCCGCATGATGCTGGCGACACCGCGGACGGTGTCGAGCTTGCGCAGCGCCTCGACGGTCCCGGAAAGGGCGGCGTCGGACGCGCGATGGGTGACGACGACGAGGGATGCCTCCCCGTCCTTGCCCTGCTGGCGCACGGTATCGATAGAAACCCCGTGCTCGGCGAACACCGTGGCAACCTGGGCGAGAACACCCGGTTTGTCCGCCACGTCGAGGCTGATGTGGTACCGCGTCACGACATCGCCCATCGGCGACACCGGCAGGGCCGCGTACGCCGACTCGCCGGGCCCCGTCGCCCCGCTGAGCCGGTTGCGGCACACGGCGACGAGGTCGCCGAGCACGGCCGAGGCGGTGGGCGCGCCGCCCGCGCCGGGGCCGTAGAACATGAGCTGGCCGGCCGCGTCGGACTCGACGAAGACGGCGTTGTAGGCGCCGCGCACGGAGGCGAGCGGGTGGCTGAGCGGGATCATCGCGGGGTGGACGCGCGCGGTGACCGAACCGCCGTCCGCGGCGCGCTCGCAGATCGCGAGCAGCTTGATCGTGCAGCCCATGTTCTTCGCCGACGCGAAGTCCGCGGCCGTCACCTCGGACATGCCCTCGCGGTAGACGTCGTCGAGGCGCACGCGGGTGTGGAAGGCGATGCCGGCGAGGATCGCGGCCTTGGCGGCGGCGTCGAAGCCCTCGACGTCGGCGGTCGGGTCGGCCTCGGCGTAGCCGAGGGCGGTGGCCTCGTCGAGCGCTTCCTGGTAGCCGGCGCCGGTCGAGTCCATCTTGTCGAGGATGAAGTTCGTCGTGCCGTTGACGATCCCGAGCACGCGGTTGACCTTGTCGCCGGCCAGCGACTCGCGCAGCGGGCGGATCAGGGGGATCGCGCCGGCGACGGCGGCCTCGTAGTAGAGGTCCCGGCCGTGCTCGTGCGCCGCCGCGTGCAGCGCCGCGCCGTCCTGCGCGAGCAGCGCCTTGTTCGCGGAGACGACGGAGGCGCCGTGCTCGAACGCGGTGGTGATCAGCGTGCGGGCGGGCTCGATACCGCCGATGACCTCGACGACGACGTCGATGTCCCCGCGTTTGACCAGCGCGGTCGCGTCGGTGGTGACGAGGCTCGGGTCGATGCCGTCGCGGACCCTGCTCGGGCGGCGGACGGCGACGCCGGCCAGTTCGACCGGGGCGCCGATCCTCGCGGCGAGGTCGTCGGCGTGCGTCGTCATGATGCGCGCCACCTCTGAGCCGACAACCCCACAGCCCAGCAGCGCCACCTTCAGCGGACGCGTACGCATCATCCGACCTCGTTTCCTCATACGGTCTACGGTTTGACCAGTCTCACCCACCGGACCGCGGTTTCTGCCCCGAGGTCCGGATCGTGAGACGTTTATTTCATTTGCGCGGGGGTCGGGTACAGGAAATCCTCCGGTCAGCCGACGTCGAGCCGGAGCAGGTCCTCCTCGGTCTCCCGGCGCACGATCAGCCGCGCCTCGCCGTCGCGCACGGCGACCACCGGGGGCCTCGGGACGTGGTTGTAGTTGCTCGCCATCGACCGGCAGTAGGCGCCCGTCGCGGGGACACCGAGGAGGTCACCCGGTGCCAGGTCGGCCGGCAGGAACGCGTCCCTGACCACGATGTCCCCGCTCTCACAGTGCTTGCCGACCACGCGGCAGAGCATCGGCTCGGCGTCGGAGGTGCGCGAGACGAGGGAAACGCTGTACTCGGCGTCGTACAGCGCGGTGCGGATGTTGTCCGACATGCCGCCGTCGACGGAGACGTAGGTGCGCAGGCCCTCCAGGGGCTTGAGCGTGCCGACCTCGTACAGCGTGAACGCGGTCGGGCCGACGATCGCGCGGCCCGGCTCGACGGAGATGCGCGGGGTGCGCAGCCGGGCGGCCTCGCACTCGCGGGTGACGATCTCGTTCAGCGCCTTCGCGATCTCGTGGGGCTCGCGGGGGTCGTCGTCGCTGGTGTAGGCGATGCCGAGGCCGCCGCCGAGGTCGATCTCGGGGAGTTCGACGCCGTGCTCGTCGCGGATGCTCTTCAGCAGGCCGACGACCCGGCGGGCGGCGACCTCGAAGCCGGACATGTCGAAGATCTGCGAGCCGATGTGGGAGTGGACGCCGATCAGTTCCAGGCTGTCGAGCTGGAGCGCGCGGCGGACGGCCTCGGCGGCCTGGCCGCCGGCCAGCGGGATGCCGAACTTCTGGTCCTCGTGGGCCGTCGCGATGAACTCGTGCGTGTGGGCCTCGACGCCGACCGTGATCCTGATCTGCACCTTCTGGCGCGTGCCGAGTTCGCGCGCGATGTGGGCGACGCGGACGATCTCCTGGAAGGAGTCCAGCACGATCCGGCCGACGCCGGCCTCGATCGCCCTGCGGATCTCCCGCGGGGACTTGTTGTTGCCGTGCAGGGCGATGCGGTCGGCGGGCATGCCGGCGGAGAGGGCGGTGGCCAGCTCACCGCCGGAGCAGACGTCGAGGTTCAGGCCCTCCTCGTGCAGCCAGCGCACGACCGCCCTCGACAGGAACGCCTTGCCGGCGTAGAAGACGTCCGCGTCGGGGCCGAACGCCGTGCGCCAGGCGCGGGCGCGGGCGCGGAAGTCGGTCTCGTCCATGACGTACACCGGGGTGCCGAACTCCTCGGCGATGCGGGTCGCCGGGATGCCGCCGACGGTCAGCGTGCCCGTCTCGTCCCTGGTGACCGTCTCGGACCACACCTTCTTGTCCAGGACGTTCAGGTCGGCGGGCGGGGCGCTGTAGTGGCCCTCCGGCAGGACATCGGCGTGACGGGGCCCGGCGGGGTGTGCGGAACGGCTCATGTCTCTTCGGGGCTTTCTAGAGGTGTTCTGGTGCGTCGATGCCGAGCAGGGTCAGGCCACCGGCCAGCACCGCCCCGGCGGCTTCGGCGAGCGCGAGCCGGGTGCGGTGGGTGGCCTCGGGTTTCTCCTCCCCTGTCGGGAGGGTGTACGGGAGGAGGGGGAGGAGGGTGTCCGCGATCGCCAGGAGGTGGTGGGTGAGGCGGTGGGGGGTGTGGTGGGTGGCGGTGGTGGTGAGGATGCGGGGGTGGTCGGCGAGGAGGGTTTCGAGGGGGTGGGGGGTTGGGGGGGTGGGGGTGCCGGGAGGGCCGGCGGGGTGGGCTTCGGCGCCGGGGGCGCTGGCTGCGAGGGGGGTGGCGAGCGCGGCCTCGGGGGCGCTGGCGGCGAGCGGGGCCCCGGGGATGGAGGTGGCGGGGGCGCCAGGGCGCGGGCCTTCGACGCCGGGGGCCTTGGGGGCGAGGGGGGCGGCGAGCGGGGACCCGAGGGCGGAGGTGGCGAGGGCGCCGGGGGGCGGGCCTTCGACGCCGGGGGCGTGGGTAGCGAGGGGGGCGGCGAGCGGGGCCTCGGGGGCGGGAGTCGCGGGGACGCCGGGGGGCGGGCCTTCGACGCCGGGGGGCCGTGGGTCGGGGTGGGCCGGGGACGACGTGAAGCCCAGGGCCGCCGCGTTGCGGGTCAGGGCTCGGGTGCGGGCGTGGGCGTAGCGGACGCGGAAGAGGGGGTTCGTCTCGCGTTGGGCCAGGTGGTCGGGGGTGAGGCGGGGGTGGTCGTGGAGGGCCGGGTGGAGGAGGGCCCAGCGGGTGGCGTCACGGCCGAGGTCCAGGTGCGGGAGCGGCGCGGGGACCGGGCGGACGTTCACCTCGCCGACTGCTCCGTACTCGTCGATCTCCACGCCGAGGGACGTCCACTCGGGGGCGGGGCGGGACTCGCACGACGTGCGGACCCGGGCACCCTGGGAACGCAGGACGCGGGCGAGGGCGTCCATCACGACGACCGCGCGGAGTTCGTGGGGGGCGTGGAGGTGGACCGTCTCGCCGGTGGGGGCGTCCGCGTGGCCGTACCGGGGGCCCGTCCGCAGGATCTCCGCGACCGGGGAGGTGTCCGCGAGGGTGATGTTCAGGAATCCGGGGGGCGTGACGGCGACGTCCCTGACGCCGGGCGCCTGTGCGAGGTGCGTGCGCAGGATCTCGGCCACGCTCATCGGGGGGCGGCCCGCGGGGCGCGCGAGCTTCAGGGCGATGGGCGTCGCGTAGTCCCCCACGCCGCCCGGCCCCGGCGGCGTCACCACCGCCCTCGCCGGGACCTCCACCCTCAGCTCACCACCGTCGACCGCACGCCGGACGGCGCGCAGGACGGTGCGGGAGAGCTCGGCGGGGGTCACGGGGCAAGCGTAGGGGAGGAGGGGGGTGGGGAGGCGAGTCGGAATACGCGGGGTTCCGGGATGTGGACAGGTGGGGCGGGTGAGAGGGGGGCGGAGCTGGGGAAGTGGGGCGGGTAAGAAGGGGGTCGGAGCTGGGGAGGTGAGGCGGGGGGAAGGGGGCCGGAGCTGGGGGTGAGGCTGCGATGGGGACGCCGGGCGGCCTGTGCTCTGGGCTCACGGGGGGGGGCGAGGTGTGCTCCGGGCTCGCGGAGGCGGGGATGTGCTCGACGCCGGTCGGCCGGTCGGCTGGTGGGCCGGGGCTCGCGGGGTGTGGTCTCCTGAGCGCCGGGCGCGCTGTGCCCTGCTGCTCTTGGCGTTCAGCTTCCGCTCTGGGCCGTGCGTTTCTCGTCCTGTTCCTCTTCCTCGCCGGTGCCGCTCGTGGCGGGCGGGGGCGGGGGGACGTCGTCGCGTTGCCGTCGGCCCTGTCGCACCAGCCTGCGGACGACGTCGACCAGCTCGACGGGCTCGAACGGCTTGGGCACGAACGCGTCGACGCCGGCGTCGAGCCCGGCCTCGACCTCGTACGGGGTGCACGCGCTGACGATCGCCAGCGGCAGCTCCCGCGTCCGCGGATCCGCACGGAGCTGCGCGGCCGTCCGGAAGCCGTCGAGACGGGGCATCACGACGTCGAGGGTGATCGCGTCGGGCCGTACCTCATGCACGACTTCCAGACACTCGGCACCGTCGCACGCGGTCACGACCTCGAAACCCTCAAGTTCGAGATTGACCCTGATCAGCTGCCGGATGACCTTGTTGTCGTCCACAACAAGCACCCGCCCCGACGCGCCTGGCACACCTCGAGAGTAGGTCCGCACCGGCCACCGCGTCCGGCTTTTCCCCACTTCCACCCCCTACGTGCGACCCCCGCCCCTCAAACCCGTTCGGGACCACCCCAACCGAGCTGGTAGTGTTCTACCCGTCGCCGCGAGCAACACCTCGCCGACAAAGCCCCCGTAGCTCAGGGGATAGAGCAACGGCCTCCGGAGCCGTGTGCGCAGGTTCGAATCCTGCCGGGGGCACTCGCCGGTCAGAGACCTGAAGCCAGGGTCTGACCAGGGCGGATGCCGCGAGCAAAGGGCGGGAGTCAGTCTCACTGACTCCCGCCCTTTCTCACTGTCTCTCAGTGTTCGCGACACACCTCCGACACAGTTTTCAGGCTGCGTCGCAGTCCACTTCTCCTACCTCCATGCTTCTCTCGATCTTCTGGTTGTCCTCTTCCTCGCTGTTGTCGACCAGGCCCGCATAGTGGCGGTTGATGACCTCTGGGGAGGTGCCCGCGCGGCGCGCTACTTCGGCGACCGCGACGCCTGCCCTGAGCCACATGGTGATGGCGAACGCACGGCCGTCGTACGGCTTCTTTGCCAGCGGGGTGTGCTGCTTGGGTTCGGGGAAGGCGTACAGCCTCGCCTCCCTCCAGACCCGGTAGTAGGACGTCGAACCCACCAACCCACCGCGCTCGTTGTGGAAGACGCGGCCGTCCTTGGCCGCGCCGAACTCCTTCAGGTGAGCGCGGAGCAGTGCGACCAGAACCGGCGGGATCGGGACCGGGCGGTCCTCTTCGGGGTCGCGCATCTTCAGTCCCCGCCTGTCGTGCCGCTCCCCCGTGTCAGTCCACTTCTTCCCTGAGAGGTCGTTTTCAGCTATTTTGCGTCGCTTCATGCGCCACAGATGGTTACTCACGCCTCTCGTGTATCGGGTTCCTGTACAGGGCGGCGGGAGTAATCGGGGATATCAACTCCCCTTGGAACGAGACGGACTTCCTAGGATGAGACGGGTAATGCGGGCCTCCCTCGGGCCCCGTCGATCGCGCCAACTCCTCAAGGCTCTCAAGGGTCGCTCCGCCACGAGCACTTGTTGGGATGAAACAGGCTTTACTGACGAAAACGACCTCTGAGCAGCCCTTGGATGCGAACTCACTACGCAGACCGCCCCTCCCTTTGGTGGGGAAGAGGCGGTATCGAAGGCGCGGAGGTTCAGGACGGGATCACACGGTCCACGAGGTGCTGGAGCCGGGCATCGAACTTCTCCGGCCAGTCGGGATTGAGCGTCGCGAGTGCGACGAACGCCGTGACCACGACGTCCACGAGTTCCTTCTCGACGTCTCCCCAGTCGTGTGACCGCCCCTTCCTGGGGTTGCCGCCGAGCGCGCCGTGCAGGGCTTCGGAGACCTCTCCGAACTCCTCGCCGATCTTGAGTACGCGCAGGAGACGGCGCTCCGTCTCGTTCTGGTCCTCAGCATTGTCGTCCAGCCACTCCTTGAGTTGGGTGATCTGCTTCGAGGTCTTCGCGTCCATCAGGTCTCTCTCCAGGTCAGGGCATCAGAACAGGGCGAGGGCGGGCTCTTGGCCCTGTGTAGGGTCGGTCACGGGGAGCGGCGCCGCAGGAGCGACGGCAAGGTGCACGGACAGCGCCGAGTGGTCGGTCAGCCGGTCGTCGCCGGTGCGGGGTTCATGGATGTAGAAGCAGCCGTCCAGCACGGTGGCCAGGCCCACCGAGACGTGTGCGTGGTCGTACCGGTAGCCGTCGCCGGTCTTGCCGACCCACGAGTACTCCAGCGCGTCCGGGTGCAGTGCGCGGAACGCGTCCTCGTACCCGGTCTTGCCGAACGATTCGTAGAAGGCGTACTCGAAGGGGGCGAAGAACCGGTAGCGCGGGGAGTGCGACGGCTCCAGGACATTGAAGTCGCCCAACACGATCCGGGCCCCGGCCTGGCCATCGGGGAGCGCCGCGGCGCACTCCGCGAGCCAGCGCTGCTTCCGCTCCTTCTTCGCCGGTGAGGCGTCGCGCGACGGTACGTGGAGGCCGATCACGTCGAGTGGCCCTTCGGTGGTGTCGACGGTGATCGCGACCGCCCGGTGCGGCAGGTAGGCGAGCGTGAACGGAGCCGGGCGGGCGGCGAGGCGGCTGACGATCATCACGCCCCGCGCGGCTCGGGCCGGGGGAAGGTCACCGCGTACCCGGCGGCGGTGAAGCGCTCGGCCAGGAAGACGCAGCCGGCGCTGTCCGCCGTCTCCGTGAGGACCAGGACCTGCTCGGGGCGTGCCGCGAGGTAGGCGAGCTGTCGCTCGGCTCGTTCCCGGCTCGGGTTGTTGAGGTTGAACGTCAGCACGTCCGTGCGGCCGGTCATGCGCTACCCCTTGTCCACAGTTCCTGGATGGCCACCGCGACGGCTCGGGCGATCTCGTCCGGGCTCGCGGCGGACGCGTCGAGCTGGAGGACGCGGACGCCGGCGGCCATCAGGAACCTAGCGGTCTCGCGGTAGGCCGTGCATTCCCGGGCGGCGTTGCCTGGTTCGCGCTCGTAGCGGCTGTGCGCTCCCCTGCTGGTGAGCCGCTTCTCGATCACCTCGGTACGGGCGTTGACGATGACCGCGAGGTCGGGCATGTCGGCATGCCGGTTCAGCTCCCACACCACGTCGCGGTCGACGCCGTCGAGGACCTGGAGCACGAGGGACGAGGCGATGTAGCGGTCGCACACGACCGTCGTGCCCTGGGCGAGGGCCGGGCGGATCACCTCGTCCAGGTGCACGTACCGGTCGGCGGCGATCAGGCACGCCATCGCCATGCCCCGGTAGGTCTCCGTACCTTGGCGGGCGAGCCTGCCGAGCGGCGTGTCGCTGGGCTCCCGCGTCTGGCACACCGCTACACCGGCGGAGCGCAGTTCGGCGGCGACCGCTGTGGTGACGGTCGACTTGCCGACGCCGCCGGGGCCGTCGATCGTGACGAACAGTCCGGTCACGACATCCCCACCACCGGGAGCATGCGGGAGTGCTCGGGCACCACGGGGCACTGCTCGGTGTCGACGGCGCCGATCCGTTCGCCGGACGCGATGACGGCCGCCGGGCAGCCCTTCCCGCACGCGTCCGACATCGTGCAGCTGCCGCAGGTCGGGTTCGCTCCGAGGTCCCACCGGTCGCTGAACCGGCCGTAGGCGTCGAGGCGTTCGGCGATGTCCGGGTGCTCCTAGACGTTGCCGACGAGGAAGTCCGTGTCCGGGTGCGGGGAGACCTTCGTCCGGGCGGCGAATACCAGGTACGGGCAGATCGCGACGCCGCCGTCGGTGAAGACGTAGATGATGGTTCCGGCCTCGCAGCCCGCGAGCGGCTTGTCGTCGTTGGGGAAGCGGATGAGCGTGAGGTCCAGGCCGTCGTCGGCGAACGGCAGCGCCAGGTCGCGGATGTGCCGCATGTGGTCGTCGGGCCGACGGAGCTTCTGGGAGCTGCGCGAGGCGCCGCGGCCCATCGAGCCGAGCGGGTTCATCAGTACGTACGTCGCGCCCTGCTCCTTGGCGAACGCGCAGAGCTGCCCGTACTCCTCGTCCTGGGCGAGGTTGTTCGGCGTGCACAGCAGCCCTTGCAGGATGCCCGCCTTCGCGAACAGCTTCACGTTGTCGACCGTCTCCTGGAAGCCTTCGCGGCGGCCCCGGAACACGCCGTGCGAGTCGGGCGAGAAGCCGTCGAGCGAGACGTTCATGTGGGCACCGAGTCCGGCCAGGCGCTCGATCTGGTGGGGCGTGACCATCGTCGCGTTCGTGCAGACGCCGACGCCCATCCCGACCGACCGGAACTCCTCGACGATCGGGATGAGGTCGGCGTGCATGAACGGCTCGCCGCCGGTCAGCGTCACCCGGTTCACGCGGGCCGCCGCGAGCTGGGGACGAGCTGCGTCCGGATCGCGTCGAGCGGCATGTACGCGCCGCGTTTCGTCGCCGAGACGAAGCAGTGCTTGCACGTCTCGTTGCACGGCTCGCAGATTTGGATCAGGGCCTTGCGGTGAGGGTAGTCGACGGTCGTGCGGAAGTAGCACGATGCCGCCTGTTCACCGGTGATGATCGGTCGTGCGGTCACAAAGACCTCCACGGGTAGACGGGTACGGTTGACCAGTCCTGACGGCACACACAGGGCCGCCAGGACGAGGGTTCGATCAGGAGCGGCGGTCAGCCGCTTTTGACGCCGAGGAACAGGGCTCCGAGCAGGGCGGCGACGGACAGCACGTAGAGGATCTGGTGAGCGCGCTCACTCATCGGGCACGTCCTTCAGGGCGCACTCGGCCCAGACCCGCTTGCCCCAGGGCAGCGGGTCGACGCCCCAGTTCCCGCCGCTCAGCTTCTCCACGCTCTCCAGACCTCGCCCGGACTCCTCGTCCGCGGCGGCGGGCCGGGTCTGAGGGCTCTTCCGTGCCAGGTCCACCACCGCGATGTGGACCCGTTCGCTGCCGAGCCGCGTCACGGTCACCCGGACCGCATCCCGCCGCGCGTGCAGGACGGCGTTCGTCATCAGCTCGCTGACGACGACTTCAACGGCGTCCCGGAGTCCGTCCAGATCCCAGGCGGCCAAGGCCAGACGTACCAAGTGGCGTGCCCTGCGCACGGATTCCGGGATTCTCGGCAGCGTCTGGGCGTAGGAGGGCAGTGTGCCCGTTCCGGTCTCGACCATGACGTGCAAGCCAATCCTTACGAACCGGGTAGGGGTGCCGACGGCCCTCGGCCGGGTCGCCGACGGAGTGAGACAGGAGGTTTCAGGCACCTCAGATCCCCTCCGGACCGGAGAGGACGTCGCGGCCGAGTACCGCCAGGGTGGCGACGAGTTCCGGGGGACACAGCCAGGACGGGCCGTCGCACGGCAACACCCACCAGGGACCGCCTCCGCCAACGGGCCTGGTGGCGTACGGCGCCGGGACCAGCAGGAGCGCGTCCTGCGGGTGCGTCACCACGGCGGGAAGCGGCTCCAGTCGGGCGACTCGCGCCGGGAGCAGGGCGGTGTACGAGCCCTCGTCGCCGAAGCCCTGGGGGCTGTAGAACAGCGGGCCGTGCCGCAACACCTCGCCAAGGGGCCCGGCGCACTCCTGCGGGGTGTGCAGCCCCACAGCCGCGTGAAAGACGCCGGCCGGGATCACCACCGCCGTGAACAGGACTCCAGGCCTCAGCCAGGCAGCCCCGTTCTCCCCCACTCCATCCGCGCCTGCGCCGGTACCGGTGCCGCCGAGAGCAGCCAGCGCCCGGAGTACAGGAACGGGTCGCCGCGCTGCGACCCGACCGGCTCTTCCTCCTGCGCGCCCTCCGAGGCGATGATTCCGGCACCGTCGTCTTGTGTCATCGCGCCACCTCCACAGCGGCGCACGGCACGTCCACCCTGAACTCGCCTTTGAGGAAGGCGAGTTGGGTACGCTCAAGCATGGCGACTCCTCATCAGTCGTCCATGCCTCGGGGGTTGGCGGGCAGTGCCGAGCCCCGGGGCTTTGGCGTATCAGGGTGCTGTTCCCGCGAAAGCCCCGCCTCCCTGCGCGGGGTATACCCATCATGGGTACACCCCGCGGACACCCCGAGCGGACTCGGGCAAGCAGGAAGAGCGCCGGATGGCATACCAGCCACCCACAGCCCTGCCCCGTGATCTCCTCGACGACGAGGACCTGCGACACGCGCTGGACAGCCACGACTTCGGGACCGTTTTCCGGCTCGCACGCGACCGGGCCGGGATCAGTTACTCGAAGATCGCCGCCGAGTGCGACATCAAGCCGGACCGAGTGGGAACACTCGCACGGGGGCAGGGGCGCATCACTACCTTCGAGAAGATCGTGGAGATCGCGGATGCCCTGCGCATCCCCGGGCACCTGCTCGGCCTCGCTCCCCGGTCCTGGGAAGCCAGCGATTCTCCTGCCCGAATCGCCAGCGCAGAGAACGGATCACCGCACATGCGTCGCCGAACCGTCTTCCAGGCCGTCACCAGCACAGGCCTCGCTGTCGCCCTGCCCGCCCTCCACCGCCCCGACCCGCCACGCCGCATCACCGACACCTACGTCGACTCGCTCCGCACACGCACCGCCCGACTGCGACGCCTGGACGAAGTCCTCGGCGGAGGCAACACCTACCGCGTGTACCTCGGCGAGGTCCAGTTCACCAAGGGCCTCCTACGACGCGGCTCCTTCACCGACCGCTCCCGCCGCCGCCTCACCGCGCTCCTCGCAGAGCAGGCCCAGCAGGCAGGATGGGCCGCCTTCGGCTGCGGGCGCACCCAGGACGCCGAATCCCTCTATACAGAGAGCCGCGACTACGCACGCGACGCCCAGGACACCGACCTCTACGGCAACAGCCTGGCGTTCCTCGCCTACAAGACCCTCACGGACGACCGGCGCACCGCCGTCGCGTTCGCCGAAAGCTCCTGCGCCACGATCACCGCCCGGACGCCGTCCTCCGTCCGCGCACTGCCCTACGAACGGCTCGCCTGGGCCTGCGCCGTCGACAACCAGCCCGAAGCCACGGAAAGAGCCCTCGCCGCCGCCCGCGAGGCACTGGCCGGCGCACAGGACGAGAACCGCAACCCAACTGGTCCGCCTGGGTCGACGCCACCGAACTCGACATCATGACCGGCCGCTGCTGGACCGAACTCCACCGCCCCCTGCGCGCCGTACCTGCTCTCACCGACGCGCTCAGCCGGTACTCCGACGACCACGCCCGCGACAAAGCCCTCTACCTCTCCTGGCTCGCCGACGCCTACCTCACCGCCGGCGAGATCGAACAGACCGCCGCGACGACAGGGCGTGCGCTCACCCTCGCCACAGGCGTCGCCTCGATCCGGCCCCGACAACGCATCGCCCCACTGCTCGACCGGCTACGCCCCCACGCCGACCTCGGCGCCGTCCGGGACATACTGGAACACGGAGCCGGTTAGGACGGCTCCACCGAGTCGGCGATCCACTGCTTGCACCTCTCGGCACCCATGACGATCAGCACGGCACACACCTCCGGGTTGTCCCACGGATGATGTTCCAGAAGGTGCGCCTCCAGCTCGGGGTAACGGTCCGCCGTCGTCTTGAGGAGGAGCTGCCACTCCTCACCCGTGCCGTACTCGCCCAAGTGCCAGAACACACTGGTCACAGGCCCGACGACCTGGGCGCCCGCGGCGAGCCGCCGCTGAACTGCCCTCCCCGCAAGGTCGATCGCCTGCTGACGCGTCTCGGTTGCCGTGGACACCTGCACGTAGTCAGTCATGGTCGGGAGCCTATTCTCGGCGTTCAGCCCCAACAAGATCGTTTCTTGTTGGGGCTGAACGCCGAGCCGAGATGCCCCAAGAAGCGCGATCACCTATGCCAGGTGCCACGCGTCTTCGGTAGATGCACCGACATGGCGGCAAGGCGTAAATCCCTACCGGTCACAGCAGGTGTGACATGACCAGCCTTTTCCTGTGGCTCCTGCCATTGGCGCACTCCACGTTGCACGGACAGTGGAACGACCTCGACCAGTGGCCGACCAGAGGCCACAGCACCTACTACGTCGTACGCGACTTCCTCAATTTCAAATCGTGAGACGGTCACGGAGATGATCGTACAGAATCACGATTCAAAAATAGAGACTTGATCGCTTTTCGTATCCACACCCCAAAGAACCAAATCTCCATCAACTTCCCCCACCCAGAGCGAAGCGGAACATCCATCCAGAAAACGCAAATCAACCCTCGTAGCATCACGCCCATCCCCCACCTCCCAAGAACCAGAACCAGTCTTTCTGGAAAATCCATCCAGAGAACATTCAAAATACTGAAGATTTAGCCTTTCGGCAGAAAATGAACCATCCAAGTTAAGTTCGAGACCCCCCTCCCCCCTCCACCGCTTGACAATAGACTCACCCGACACCTTCCTCCCCTTAGGATACCCCCCATGCCCACCATCTACATAGCACCCGGAGACACTAAAAGCAATCACGAAAGCGCTCGCAATGGTGCGAAGTGCACGAGAATTCATCCCCACACCCCCATCTTAAACTTTCCGAGTTTCACACAAATCTCCAATTAAGTGAACTGGTTAAAGAATTTTACGACGGCCACGAAAGGGAATCCCGAATGCTAGATCAGTCCATATCTGCACGGAACTCGAGAGATTCGAGTAAAGATATTCAGAATAAGAGTATCAGCATTTACGCAAGGGTGGGTCGCGGGCCCCCTTCACGGCACTCGCGACCCACCTGCCAGGTCAACCCTTTCAAATCAGAAGGGGATCATGACACGGAACGTAATGTTCATGTTGTGCGAAACGCCCGCATTTCCAGCCGCCACCAGGCCGTCATGATCGAACCTCTGGACGAACCTATCCCTTGAAGTCCCATATCCAGTCGCATAGTGCATGAAGGAGGATATGGTCATGTTGTTATCTATGGTAATTCGAGCCTGCACCCCTGTGCTGTTAGCCCGAATAATTTTATAGTCGGCCGTATAGGAACCAAGAACGCCCGTTGCCGCATTCTCATTCCCTGTCAAAATAGCCCACTGATCGGAGGCGTATTGCCGCACCTTTCCAGTGAAAGACTTACCTCCGATTGAGTACGGTTCAAGAGATCCTTCAAGCTTCCCTTGGCGCCACAGTTGAACTATTTCTTCTCGCTGGGCAGCCGATATGTCAGTCTTCATTACCTGCTCGGCCACACGACTATCTTCCCCGTAAGTGGCACTTCCCTCCAAGAGTCCAGCCGCCCACTTAAATCCGATCACTCGAAGATCGTCACTCCCTCCTCCGAGAATCGCATCACCCGGATTACATTCCAGCAGCACGGGCTGTCCGGCACACTTGCGAGCCTGTAGATAATCAGGATGCGCAACACCCGGCGGAATATAGGGAAGATACATGGGAGCTGGTCCAACGACAGGTCCGGGCGACGTCACACCGCACTGGATTCTCGGAACGCAGCTCGTCCCGCTTGGTGCGTTACTCCCGGAGGAAGTTCTTGAACCACTGCTGGCTGTACCGCCCTGGCCTCCGCCGCCTGTTCCAATCTTTCCCCTTCCGTTGCCCTTGGCGGGGGTTGGTCGGGGCGGGTGGTTCTGCTTGACCTCGTCGATATTGCCGCCGTTGGCAGTGCAGTCGATGTAGTAGGAGCAGTTGTCGATCTTCAGGCCGGTGGGGTCGCTGAAGGTGACGGGGTTGTTGCCTGCGTAGCTGTAGCCGTTGAGGGTCTGGGGGTTGGCCGGGTCGAGGACGGGGTCGACGCTGAGGAACTGGCCGGTGATCGGGTCGTATTGGCGGGCGCCGATGTGGGTCAGGCCCGTCGTCACATCGCGGGTTTTGCCGAGGAAGCCCTTGTCGTTGGGCCAGGGGCCGAAGACGGGAGTGCCGCGGTCAGCGCCGAAGGGGTTGGTGTACCGCTTGGTGAAGGTCTGGGCAGTGTCGGGGTTGAGGACGAGGGACGAGGTGCCGTGGTGGTCGGCGGTGAGGTAGGTGAGTTTGTCGGTGCCGGACTCGTTCGAGCGCAGGGCCGCGGTCACCGAGCCCGCGGAGTAGGTGCGCTGGGCCCAGACGGTGCCGTCGGCGCGGAGGTGGAGTTCCGTGGCGCCGGTGTAGAGGACGCGTTCGCCGTTCTGGGTGGCGCGGATGAGGAGGGTGTTGTCGGCGGAGTAGAGGTAGTCCGTCGAGACGCCGTTCTCGGTGAGCTTGTTGAGCTTGCCCTCGGGGGTCCAGGTCAGGTCCTGGGGCTTGCTCACGCCGGGACGCTTGAGGGTGTTGCCCGCCGCGTCGTACGTGTACGTCTTCTGCGGGGTGGCGCAGTCGGTGCCCGTCGTGGTGCCGGTGAGGGTGTGGGGCTGGGCCGTCTTGGTGTAGCAGTAGGTGGTTTTGGTGTCGCCGGTGCTCTTGTGGACGGTCTCGCTGGTGCGCTGGCCGGCGGTGTTGTAGGTGTAGCTCGACCAGTACGGGGCCGGGCCCGACAGGTTGGCGGCGCTGCGGGTGTCCGCGCAGTTCTGCGAGGTCGGGGTCCATGCCTCGGTGAGGCGCTGGTAGCCGTCGTAGGCGAAGCACTGGGTGTCGGCGGTGCTGGAGCCGCCCAGGAGGGTCGGGTCGCTGATCTTGGTGACGTTGCCGGTCTGGTCGTAGGTGTAGTTGAGGTCCTGCAGCATGTACGGGTGGGTCTGGTCCGTAACGTTGCTGCGGGTCAGGCGACCGGTGCCTTCCTCGTAGACGTTGGTGACGTAGGTGTTCTTCAGGTCGGGGGAGCCGGTGCCCAGGGTGACCTGCTGGGGCTGGGCGGTCGCCGAGTAGGAGACGTCCCGGAGGTAGCCGGTGGCGCCGCCGACGGACTTGACGTTGCCCAGGTCGTCGTAGCCGTAGCCGATGATCTCGGACGGCAGGCCGCCGAGGGCGGGTTCCCGGGTCTGCTGGAGGGTGCCGTCGAGGTTGTAGTACGACTCGAAGGTCAGCTTGGCAGGCTGCTTCGCCGTCACAAACGGGTCCGTGGCCGGGAGTTGGAGATCTGTGCTGGTGGCGCGGCCGAGGGTGTCGTAGGCCGTGACCGTCTGGCTGTACGCGGCGCCCGTCTTGCCGCCGACGTAGCGGGTGGAGGAGGTGGGCTGGCCCTTGAGGAGGGTGTCGTAGGTGTAGCCGGTGAGCTGGTTGGCGTCGGTCCGGGTGCCCTTCCAGGTGCCGGTGACGCGGCCCAGTTCGTCGTAGCCCGTGAGGATCGACGTGTTCGTGGAGTCCGTCGCCTTCGTGGGGCGGTCGAGGACGTCGAACTCGACGCTGGATGTGCCCTTGTCCGGGTCGGATGCCTTGGCCTGGCGGCCGAACAGGTCGTAGGTGTACGTCCAGGTCGTGTTGTCGGGACCAGTGAGTGTCTTCTGCTTGCCGTCGAGTTCGTAGGTCGACTTCGTCGTGGTGAACGCGGCTCCCGGGCCGGATCCGTACGCCGCGTCGGCCGGGCTCGTGCCGGCGTACGTGCGGGTCTCCGTCGTCTGACCGCGTACGTCGGTGATCACACGCTTGGCGGAGCCGCCTTCGAGCGCGGTCGTGGCGACCGAGTCACCGGTGTAGCTCGTCGCGGTGGACCACTTCTGGACGCCGAAGACGTACAGCGTGCTGGTGGTGGCACGGCCCGCGCCGTCGAAGACGGTTCGGGTCTGGACGGGCGACCCGCCGTACTCGACCCGCTTGTAGATGCCGTCGGGTGTGGCGGTGGATTCGAAGGCTTCCGCGTACGACTCGTAGGCGAGGCCGCGTGTGTCGTAGCGCGTGTCCGTCAGCATCCGGCCGCCCTGCGGGGTGGGCGACTGGGTCTGCAGGGGGCGCAGGAGGGCGTCGTAGAGGGCGTAGCTGGTGTTGTAGGTGTCGCCGTCCCGCTTCAGGGTCGACGTGGAGACCCAGGAGGGGGTGCCGGTGTTGAGCTTGTAGTCGAACTTGTAGCTCGGGACCTGGCTGCTGCTGACCCGGTTGGGCAGCCACACCTGGGTAAGGCGGCCGAGAGCGTCGTAAGAGCTCTCCGTCTTCTTCGAGTTGGGGTCGTACACGCGCAGGGTGAGGCCGCGGCGCGGGTCGAGGAAGCTGGTGGTCTTGTACTGCTTCGCGTTGGCCGTGACCGTCCGGGTCAGCGGGCCCGCGTCGGCGGGGGTGTACGTGGTGGTGTTGGCCACGGTGCCGGATGCATCGCTGACGGTGAGGGGGCGGCCCAGGGTGTCGTACGTGGTGGTGGAGAGCTTCTGCCAGCCGGAGGGGGCACGGTCGCCCGTTGCGGCGTAGCCGGTGGCGCGGCCGGTCCAGGTCGGCAGGCCCTTGGTCGGGGTCTGGTCGGCGGACCAGGTGGCCGCGTTCGCCGTGTCGTAGACGGTGGCGACGTCCGACAGGACGTCACCGCGCGCGGGGGCGGTCGGGCTCATGGACGTCGGGAGGCTCAACGCGCTGTCCGCCGTCGCGCAGGTACGGCCGACCGTGCGCGCCCGGGAGACGAGGGACGTGAAGCTCCCGCCGCGTGCGTACCAGGTGCGGGTGCAGGTCTCGTCGCCGTCCTTGGCGGCGTCGCCGGAGTCCTCGGCGGTGACCGGCATGCCGTAGCTGTCGAACGTCGTGGTCGTCTGGCGCTTCCGCCACGTCTGGGGGACCGTCAAGTACGTGTAGGAGTACGCCTTTTCGGTACGGACATAGCGGGCGACGTGGGCCGTCGCGTCGGGGGCGGTCTGGGTGGCGGTCTGCTTCGACCACGGGTCGTTCGCCGATGCGGAGACGGCGGTGTTGCCGTCGTAGGTGACCTGCTGGCGCAGCTGGCCGGCGAACTCGTTCGTGTCGGTGACCGTGGGCACGCCCAGGGCGGGTGCCGGCAGCGGGGCGAGGGAGACGGACTTGGTTGTGCCGTCCTTGTTCTTGTCTCCGTCCATGCCCTGGAAGTAGAGGGAGACGGTGCGGGAGCGGGTGACGTCGGTCGCGCCGGTCCAGGCGGTGACCTGGCGGTAGCCGCGCCAGTCCGACCAGGTCCGCTCGTCCTTCGGGGTGAACGGGTCGTCGCTGTGGTGCCAGGCGGCGCCGCTGTAGGAGTAGGCGTGCTCGACGGCCTCGTTGTTGGCGGCCGGGTCAGAGACCGTGACGGCCAGGACCCGGTACTTGTGGAACCAGTCGATCGAGGCGTTCTCGGCTCCGTTGATGTGCCAGAACTGGGGGTAGCAGGAGCGGGTGTTGGTGTCCGGGGCGGCGTTCAGGACCTCGCTGCGGACGCACTCCTGGCCCGAGAGGGTGACGCGGGTGATCGCGCCGGTCTCCGAGGTGATGGTGGAGATGCGCGGCAGGGACAGCGGCAGGATGTTGTCGGTGGCGTCGACCCGGTTGGGCAGCATTCCGTACGTGAAGCTGATCGGGTTGAGCCCGATGGCGCTGTCGCCTGCCCTACCGGTCCGCTTCAGGGACGTCAGGGTGAGGACCCGGTCGGAGGGGTCGGCCAGGTCGCCGGACTGCAGGTACTTGCCGGTGAAGGCCCAGGAGTCCACGGCGTCGTAGCCGGCCGAGGTGGCGTTGTACGAGAACGTGTTGATGCCGGTGAGGCGCTTGCGGGAGAAGAAGGACGGACCGGCGGAGTTGCACTCGTCGTCGTCCTTCGAGCAGATCGCGTCGAAGGGGACGTCCGGCCACCTGTCGGCGGTGTCCTTGGTCAGGCTGGAGCAGTCCGCGTCCGTGCAGCGCTCGGCGTAGTCGAAGTCGACCTTGGCGTCGGCCTTGTCGGTGAACAGCGCGTCGGCGCGCAGGCCGTACTCGATGCGGTCGAGGTAACCGCCGCGGGTGTAGAGGGAGTTGGCCGTCGTCGACTTGTTCTTCTTGTAGTAGTTCGACTCCTTCGTGTACCAGTACGTGGCCGCGTTGCCGCGCGGGTCCTCGACGTAGTCGAGGTTCCAGCGCCACGCCTGCGTCAGCGCCCGGTCCGCGAAGGCGCTCCCCTGGTCGTAGCCGGGCTCCTTCTCGTCGTCACCGAACACCGCGACCGTGGCGACCGAGTTGGTGCGCTGGGCGCCGGCACCGGACAGCTTGTTGAGGCCGAACTCGTAGGTGGTGCCGTCGCCGGTGACGACGGTCCAGTGCTCGCCGTCGTTGTCGTCGTTGTCCGCGCCAAGGGTGCGCGTCACCTTGGAGGCGTCGTCGTCCTCCAGGCGCCAGACGCTGGTCTTGTCGTCGTCGGAGACCTTGACCAGCCGGCTGGACTTGCCGTTCAGGACCAGGCGGGCGTTGTCGTACTTCCAGCACAGGTCGTGGACGTCGTCGTGGCCGTCTTCGTCGCAGGAGCCGTAGGTGCGCTCGATGTAGGACTCGGTGAGGTTGAAGCCCTCACCGACCGAGGTGCCCTGGTTGTTGGTGGTCGCCGTGCGGCCGTCCACACTCCCCGAGTCGTACGACAGCGACAGCGGAGGCACCGGGCCCGCGGCGGCGGGCGGCAAGGTGAAGCCGTACGACCAGGTGAAGGCCCCCGAGTTGCCGCCGGCCTGCCAGGACGAGGACTCCGACAGCGGGGTGGCCGAGTAGTCGCCGCCGCCCTTGGGCGACTCGCCGGCCCCGGCCGAGGCGGCGGTGACCGCGAGGACGGTGGCGGTGGAACCACTCGCCAGCTGGGTGGACGTCCCACCCGGAGCAGCGGCGAGGCGTACCTTCGCCGAGACCGTCCGGTCGGCGGTGTCGTTGTCGGAGGGGAGCGGAGTCTGGGTGCGGCACTCGGGCTTCAGCGGCGTCGTCAGGACACAGGCCGGCAGCTGCACCATGCGCAGGCGCTGCGACCAGTTGCCGCCGACGGCCGAGGCGAAGTCGCCGTAGTCGACGCTGACCTCGGTGTTCGAGGCGGTGTCGGACTCGGCGGTCAGCACAACGCCGATGATCCCCGCGTCACGGGCGGCCTTCTGGTCGAGGACCGTCACACGGGCCTTGCCGTCGGCCGACGGGGCCAGGGTGACCGGGAGACCGCTCGGCTCGACGGCGGTCTCCTTGCCCCGGGTAAGGGTGAGCGTCGACTCTCCCTCACCCGGCCAGGTGGCCTTGTGACCGGAGCGGGCACGCTCCGCCTGCGCGGCGTTGGCCTTGACGTCCTCCGCGACCTTGCGGCGGGCCTCCTTCGCACCGGGGCCGTCGAAGTCCTTGAACTTGCCCTGCCTGGTCTTGGGCACGTCCGGGCGCCCCAGACCCTGCGGACCGGCCGCCTGCGCGACCTGCGCCACACCCAGGGGCACGACGAGCGCCAGAGCCAGCGACTGCCCGAGCAGCCGGCCGGTGCGGCGTCTCCCCCCACCCCGTCTTCTTGAAGTGCCTATGCCAAAGCTCATAGTTCTTGTCCCCACCCAGTTGTGCTGAAAAGTCGTCAACGTGGTTGTGTCTGCCGCGTCCGCCGGTGGGGGCAGCCTCAGAAGGGCTGTCCCCACCGGCATACGGTCAGTCGCCCACGGTCTCTTCGATCTGTTCGAAGCCGCCCATCGCCCCGGCCCACAGCCTCACCTCGGCGATGTGACCGGGCACGTAGTGCTGCCACGTGCCGCCCGTGAACCCCTTGCCGACCGCGAAGTCGCCGGAGCCGACCTGGGCGGTGAACGCCTTGGCGTCGTCGTTCTGGACAGCGCCGAGGTAGAGGCTGATCGTGCCGTCGGAGGCGTTGTGGACGCCGGTCAGCCGGACCCTGCTGTCCAGGACGGCGCTCTCCGTCGAGTCGACCGTGGTGAACGTCTTGCCGTCCGCGCCGAGGCGGCCGAAGCGCCAGAAGCCGACGGGGACGGTCTTCTCCGCCGCCGCTTCCTCGTTCCACACGGTTTCCTTGCCGGTCAGCTCGTACCAGAAGCCCCAGGACGATCCGTCCGCGGTGCGCTGTCCGAGCACCTGGCCCTTGTAACCGACGCCCTTCGCCAGGAGTGCGTCGCCGTCCAGCGCGACCAGGGTCGTCGCGGTGAACGAACCGGAGTCGTCGACCACCGGACCGGCCGTCGTCGCCGCCGCGTCGGTGCCGTTGAGGACGACGGACTCGCCTTCCAGCTTCGCGCCGCCGCTCAGCGTCAGCGACCTGCCGTAGCCCGACGTCGTGTCCGCGACGGTCGTGCCGCTGCCCCGCTCCGCCGACCAGTCCGCCACCAGCTCGGCCCCGTTGAAGTCCGCGCTGGTCTTCAGCAGCGCCTCGTCCGCGATCTGCTCGTCCGTCAGCGCGGACTGCCAGGTCGCGGCCTCGTCGACGGAACCGGGGAAGTAGTCGGTGTAGGTGTCACGCCACAGCGCCCGGCCGATCTGCAGCGGCCCGCTCGCGGCCCAGGACGGTGCCACCGGATCGCTGCCCTGCAGCTTGCCGTTGACGTACAGCCTGATCTCCTTGACCGACGCGTCGTAGACCATCGCCAGATGGGTCCACGCCCCGGCGACCGCCGGCTGCTTGGCCACCACCGTCTGCTGGCTGATGTTGCCGTTCGCGTCGTCGGTCGGCGACGTACGGACCGTCCACGTGCCCACCGCGCTCTGGTAGGAGAGGTAGAAACCGCTGTAGTAGGCGCCTTCCTGCGCGAGCACGGTCTTGTTGCCGTCAGGCAGACCGTTCAGCCGCGCCCAGGCCGACACCGTGTACGAGGCACGCGTGTCGACGACCGGGGCACTGGTCGCCGCGTGACCCGCGGAACCGTCCAGGGCCAGGCCCTTGTCGGTCACCGGAGCCGTCAGCGCAGTACCCGATGCGTCACGCGTCAGAGTCCCGCGCCGCCCCCGGTCGTCCCGCGCCGCGCCTCCGGCGAGCGTCGCGTTCTGGGCACCGCCGTCCGCGGTGACCGCGTCGACCGCCGCCCCGCTCGCCTCGCCGAAGTTCCAGCGGCCCGTCCGCTGGTCGTCGTTGCTGACCAGGAAGTCGACCTGGTTGGTCGCGCCGATGCGCCCGCTGCCCACGTTGTCCTTGGCCCGCACCTGAAAGGTGAACGTCCCCGAACGCTTCGGCACCAGGCTCACCTTGGCCGTCGAACCGCTCACCGCGGACCACGTGCTCGCCGTGGAGAGCTTGTACTCGTAGGAGACGACGTTCGTGTCCGCCGTGTTCGGCGCCAGCGAGAACGTCACCGCCTGGTCCGGACGGCCGGCGGCCACACAGGAGTTGGGCAGGCACTCGGAGTACGGACTGCCGATCGTGATCCGCGGGGCCTTCGGCGCCGTCGAATCGACCTTGAAGTAGCAGTACGCGGTCGTCTCGGGGCTCATCAGGTAGCTGGCGCCGTTGTTGTAGTACGACCAGCTCCAGGCGTGGTAGCGGTACAGCGTGCCGTCGGTCAGCTTCGACCACTTCAGCGCGACGGCGGCGTTGTCGGCCGCGTAGCCCGTCGAGGGGCGCAGCGAACCGTTGCCCGCCGTGGTGTCCGACCAGGTGCCGTCGGTGTTGCGGTGGTCCAGGTCGAAGTAGATCCGCAGCTGCGCGTCCTTCTCGCCGCCCGGTTTGGTCTGTGCCACGGCCCGCAGCGTCGGTTCGGGGTCGGAGACGACCGCCGGCTTCGTGATGTCCTTCTCGCACGCCGTGCCCGACCCCGTGGCCAGGCCCACGCCGGTCGGCCGGTCCGGGAGTCCCACGAAGTCGACGGCGAGCGTCGCGTCGTTCTTGAACCGCTTCCACGCCGACGGGTCCGACTCGTCGTGCGCCCGGACCTCCAGCGTCAGCCGGGAGAACTTCCCCGCCGCGAAGTCCGCGACCGTGGGCGTCAGGTTCTCCCACGACTGCTTCGGATCGTCGTTGAACTCGATCTGGGCGTTGGGAGAATCCGGATCGCACAGGGAACCGCGCCCGGCGGACACGTTCACGTCCACCATCCAGTCCCGTTCCTTGGGACGCGTCGCCCAGGTGGTGGCGGACGAGATGTTGTCGGTACGAACCAGGTCCACCACGCGCGGGGAGCACTGGAACGCCCACGGCTCGGTGATCCGGAACGTGGCGTCCAGGACCTTCTTGCCCTTCAGGCTGTCCGGCGCGAACTCGAAGTACAGCTTCTGCACATACCCCGGGCCGCAGTAGTACCCGCTCCAGGTACCGCACTTGCCGGCACCCTTGCCCTGGTTGTCGTCGCCGTTGTCCCACCCGTACGACTCGTAGCCGTCGCTGCGCAGGAGCGTGCGCTCCGACTCGCCCCAGGAGACGACCGGGTCGATGAAGACCGGGAACGACGCTTTGTCGGTCCTGGTCAGCATGTCGCCGTCCGGGATGACCGAGAGGGAATCCTCGGTCACCTCGACGTTCATGCGGGCAACGGCATCGCCCTGGGCGGGCTCCAGACTCTTGCTGGAGAGGGCCTTGGCTGCAGGGGCGTCGAGTTCGGTGGCGTCGGCTGACGCCTCGGTCTCGGCGGCTGTCGTCCTCACCAACTGCGTCCGGGTCTCGGTCGTCGAGCCCGCGGAGTCCCACATGCGGGCGGGCGGCGCCTTGAACACGGTCTGGCCGTTGCCGTCCACGGCTATCAGGTTCTCGGCCGGGCCCTCGTGTACGTCCAGTCCCTCGGCCTTGAGCCCGAAGGTGAGCTTCTTCAGCTCCTCGGCCGCCGCGGCTTCGGGCGTCTTGACGACGAACACCGGCTGGAAGCTCTCGGGGGTCGCGGTCACCTTCAGGTCGATACCCGGCAGCACCTCGGCATACAGGGCGCTGGGGCCGTCCAGCGTGGGCGTCGGAAGCGTGCCGGGCCAGCTGAGCTCCAGCGATCTGCCCTGATCCTCGATCCGGGCCAGGGGTGTCGTGTCCCCGCCCGCTGAAAGGTCGATCCGCACCGCCGCCGCTTTGGGTGACAGCGTGCCGTCCGACGCCTTCACCAACGTCGCGTCGGGTGCCTGCCAGCCGCCGCCCGGCTTGGCCACCCGGACCGGGACGATCGACTGTTCCAGCGTGAACGTGTATCCGTCCGGGTTCGCGAAGACCGTCGTCTGCTCGGTGCGTTCACCGGTGACCTCGACACGTCGGCCGGACTCCTGCGCCTTGGCCAGCGCCTCCTGCCCCTCGCTCAGCGGAGCCGGCTCGGAGTCCGTGCCGGACGCGGACGCCTGCGGCACAGGAAACGCCACGACAGTCAGGGCCATGCCAAGGACGACCGCAGCACCCGCCCCCCTTCGCCGCCCACGTCTCAGACGTCCGACCGTACCTCTGTCTCCCCACCCGAACCGCATGAAGCTCCGCCCCCCAGAATCAACAAGATTCACAAAAAGTAAGCACATTCAAACCACACCCTTACTTGCAGTCAAGGAATCTCTACCGTCCGCAAGGGCGGTCGACCGCCACGCCTTGGGAAGCGCGACGCGGCGACACTCCACAAGAGGAGGCGACAGCAAGAGCCACTCGGGCACCCCGGGCGGCCTTGACCTCATCGAACTCGCGTGCGAATCAAGACAGTTCGGAAGGGCGGGACGGGAGGAGAGGCGCCCAAGCCTCAGAAGCTGTGGGTCGCTCCCGGAAAATCCCCCGCCCAGATCCATGGACCGAACCCCGGTCCAGTGATGAAGGTCACGTCAGATGGCGGATCGCTCTCGGGCGGGACGCGACCCCGCCGGGGAAACGATCAAGCCCAGGACACCCGGCCCAGACCGGACCTCCTTGCCGTCAACCCTCGGGCACCGAGTCGACGACACGAACGAGTTCGGCGCGAGACAGCGGACATCCCACAGGGCCAACGTCCACTGCCACGTACTGCCCTCCCAGTAGTGCACGAACGCCCGAGGGTCCGCGGCCCAGGGTGGCGTCCCGCCGAGTGATGTAGCCATGCCAGCCGTGTGGCTCCGCCCAGGGGCGAGACGGCGCCGACCGGCCGGCTCATGCGGCCGCAACGCGTGCTGCTCGCGTGCGTAAGCACCCGATCCGGCGCCGAGGCGAACACGTCGGCCAATTGACCTGCGGAGTCAAGAACCCTGCGCCGCTACACCACTCGGCGGGACACCACCCGGCCCAGCGTGGTTCAAACGGTGGGGTGCCCGAGGGCCGTCTGATGAACACCGCCATGACAGCGCTCCTTCGGGTGCCCCGTCGTCGTACACGACAGCCCCCTCAGCCGACCCGCGCCTTTGGAAGGTGCCCAACCGCAGTCACGACAAGGAAGACAGCACAGGTCACACCCGATGTGCCACACTCAGACCCTTCCCCCGGCTCCTGTCGAGAGCTCGGACCTGCGGCCAAGGGGCAAGCGCCTACCTCTTGAGCCCCACGACCGTCTCAATCGCAAGATCACCACCCCCGACCGCCGGTTCCCCCCGCCCCCATGTTCCGGGTCCCCCGCCGGGGGCACTCGCTGATCGCAGCGGATGCCGTTCTTGAAGAGGCCGGGAGTCACTGACTCCCGGCCTCTTCTTTTGGTTTCCGGGCCGCGGCGGTAGCGGAACGGGAACGGATCGGAAACGGGGGTTCTTAGGGTCGGGGGAATTGCTGGGACGGCGTGAGGGAGGGCGACGTGAGCGGGATCGTGCTGATGTCGGGGAGCGTGCGGGGCGGGTCGTACAACTCGGCGGTCGTCGCGACGGTGCGGCGGATCGTGGCGGAGCGGTTCGGCGGGGTGTGGACTGAGGTCTTGGACGCCGGGGAACTGCCGTTCTACGACGAGGACTTGGACGCCGTGGACGGGTCCGAGGCGGTCGTGCGCATGCGGGAGCGGGTGCGGGCGGCGGACGTCGTGCTGCTCAGTACGCCGTCCTACAACGGGGCCGCTTCCGGGGTGCTCAAGAACGCCGTGGACTGGCTGTCGCGGCCGTACGGTGAGAGTGCACTCGACGACAGGATCACCGTCGTGACCAGCGCATCTCCCGGGCCCCGTGGGGCCGTTGACGCTCAGGCGGGGCTCGTGGAAGTGCTCGGGCACGCGGGGGCGCTGGTCGTCGAGCATCCGCCGGTGGCCGTCGCCCACGCGGAGGAACTGATCACCACGCAGGGGGAGTTCGAGGACCCTCGGGTGCTGGCCGAGTTGGAGAGTCTGGTGCGGGCCGCGCTGGACGCGGCCGGGTGGGGGGCGGCTGGGCAGGACGCGGCCGGGCAGGGCTCGGCAGAGCAAGGCTCGGCCTCGCTCGCCGTCTGACACACGCCGGGGCACCCCCGGAACACCCCGGAACACCCCGGGACGCCCCTCGGCACGCCCCAGCCCCTACACCCCGTACACACCAACACCCCCACGCGCACCGAGAACACCGCCCCACCCCTCCCCCACCGGTCCACCGCCGGGCACGGACGGCCCCCCGTCGTCCGCGCCCGGCTTTGCCGTCGTTGCGGACTTCTCCCGTCCCCTTCCGGAAAGCGTTCGTCGCCATGAGTGAACTGTCCCGGCAGCCCCGGATCCTGCTGGTCGGACCGTCCGTGGAGGTCGTGCGGGCGGCCGGCGCGGCGGGGTTCGGGGTGTGGTCGTTGTGGGATGCGCGCCGCTGTCCGGACGCTCGACTCGCGGTCGTGTCCGAGCGGTTACTGCTCGCGGACTTCGCGGACGAGGCGGGGCTCGCGGACGCGACCGGCGCCGCCGCGGAGGCCGGGTTGTGCGTCAACCCCCCTGGCGCGGTGCGGCTGTTGGCGGACAAGGAGGCGGTGCGGCGGGTCGGTGAGGTCAACGGGCTTGTGGCAACGGGGAGTTCGGGGGCGGTCGGCGGGGCGCGGTTCCGAGTGGACACGTTGAGCGTGCACGGCATGCACCACACCGTGGGGATCACCGTCGAGACGCCGTACGGGGTGTTGTACCCGGCGCCGGTGACCGCGGGGGTCGCGGCGGCGCTGCGGTCCGCCGTCGCCTCGCTGCTGGATCTCGCCGGGTACCAGTACGGGCCGGCGTGCACGTCCGTCGTGCTGACGGCGCGCGGGCCGGTGACGACGGGGTGCCGGACCGTCGTCGCGGAGGAGCCGGTGGCGGGGCTGGTGCGGGTGGCGGCGGGGCGGGACGTGGTGGGGGACGCGTTCGGGGCGCTGGCCGGGCGGGACGTGGTGCCGGTGCGGGCGCGGGGGTTCGCGGTGGCGATCGCGGTCGGGGGGCTACTCGGGGAGCGGGTGCGGGAGTTGCCGTACGTGCGGGAGGTCGTGGGCGGATACGCCGTGGTGGGTGCGGAGTCGGTGGATCTGGTGGTCGAACTCGCGGGGTTTATCAGGGAGTTGGCGGGCAGCGGCGTGTGCTGAGGGCGTCGCCTCCCTGTCGGCGGGAACGCATCGGGATCCGTTCGGGAAGGGTGGGCGGCAGTCTTCGGGGTGTCGCCGGGAGACGGCGGCGGGGACGACTTGGCGGGAGGAGGTACTGCCATGATCCGCAAGCCCGTTCGTCGGGGCGTCAGCGCCCGGAAGTCCGCGTTCTGAGGAACGTCCTCCGTTTCTTCGAGGCAGGGAAGGAGGAACAGCCATGATCCGCAAGCCGGTTCGCCGTGGTGTGAGCGCCCGTAAGGCCGTGTCCGCCTGAGGTCGCACTCCCCCGTCCCTACGAGCTGCGTGAAGGAGGTACTGCCATGATCCGCAAGCCGGTTCGCCGGGGCGTCAGCTCCCGCAAGGCCGTCGCCGCCTAAGGCGAGGCCCCTTCCGCGTGGCGGGCACGGCGCCTTGGCGCGGTGCCCGCCACCGCTGTTCCGGGCCCCCCGGCCTCCTCCCGTACTGCCGAACACCCTTTGAAGGAGCCTGAGATGGAGTTGACCGACCGCGTCGTACGGATCGTGCACGTGCCGGGAGCCGGACTGCTGGCGGCCGATGTGACGGGCCGTCTCCACCTGTTGGACGACGATCTGCGCATCCTGCGCTCCTCCCCCGCGCCGACGGGCAGCGTCGCCGCCGGGCACGCGCCCGTGTACACGGTGACCGCGTCCGGCGACTGGGTGGTGGGCCGCGACAAGCGGGGCACGCTGCTGCGGTGGCGACTTGACACGCTGGAGCTCGTCGACGTGCTCGACGCCGACCGGACCGCCAATCGTGGGGAGTTGCTGGACGGCGAGGAGCCGTCGCCGGTGATGAGCCGGGGCATCACGGTGCACAAGGGCAAGGTCTACATGAACAACGGGTACCGCCAGATGGCCGTGCTCGACCTGGAGACGTTCGCGGTCGACCGGATCGAGCCGAACTTCGCCGGGCATGTGCCGCTGGAGTGGTTCTGCCAGGACCACCCGAGCATCGACGCCGCCTCGGACAAGGCCGGCCGGGTCTTCCTCGGCGACCTGGAGACCCTGGACTTCCCGACGGTCGTGCAGGCGGACGGCGGCAACATCCACCGCATCCTGTACGACCCGCTGCACGACCGGTTCTGGGCGACGCAGGACGACGGCGTCGACGAGAACAACAACATCGCCAACGGCGTCCTCACCCTGGACGCGCGGGGCAACGTCACCGGTCAACTCCTGCTGGCCCGCGACGACGTGGAGTTCCTGGCGTTCTCGCCGGACCACCGGACGGTGTACGTCGGCGGCTTCGACGGCGTCCTGCACCTGCTGGACAACAGCACGCCGGAGCTGAAGGTCGGCTCGACGGTCACCGGGTTCGCGCACCAGCTCACGGACTTCGCGGTGCACGACGACGGTTCGATCTACACGCTGACCCAGGACGGCGACCTGCGCCGGCTCACCGCCGACGGCACGACGACGCTGGCCCGCGCCCCGTTCCGCCGCCAGTGCGTGTGGGACATCCAACCGGCCCTGGAGTCCGAGGAGTTGTACGTCGCGACGGACGACGGTGTCGCCGTCATGGCCGTCCTCGCCGACAACCTGGGCGAGCCCTACCTCGTGACCCGCGACCACCACGTCCACGGCATGGGCTTCACCCGGCGGGTCGTGCCGCTGCCGGGCGGGTACGCCGGCGTCACCCGTGACCAGTGGGTGCTGCGGACAGACCGCGACGGCACGCAGGTGTGGCGTCACCAGGTGCCCGCGCTCGCGCACACCGTGTCGGGCTCGCCGGATCACGCGCGGCTGCTGGCCTGCCACAACGACGGTGTCGACGAACTCGACGCGGCGACCGGCGAGTTGATCGCCCGGATCGACATCGGCCGGGCCTCCGCGTGGGCGGGCTGCTATCTGCCCGGCGGTGAGCGGGTGATCGCCTCCAGCACCGGCCTCGTCACCGTGTACGCGGCCGAAGGCGACGCCGTGCTGCGGGAGTTCGACACCGAGGAGTACCCGAAGCGGATGTGGGCCGAGGACGCCGACCACCTGATCATCACCGGCGAGAACGGCGTGAAGCGCCTGTCGCTGCTGACGGGTGAAGTGACGCACCGCTGGACGGAGTTGCTGGACAACACCGTCGAGAACGGGGCGTTCCTCGGCGACACGGTGTACGCGGTGTCCTACGGTGCCCAACTCTCCGCGTACGAGCGGGAGTCGACGGAGATCACGGCGCTGGTGGAGGATCTGCCGGACTTCGCGAAGGCGCTCGCGGCGGTGCCGTTCGGCGAGCAGGGGCGGCATGTCCTGCTGGCCGGGGGGCGCGGTGGCTGGATCCGGATCTTCCTGACGGCCGCCGAGGACCGCAAGGCTCCTCTGACGCGCGTACGCGATCTGATCGTGCCCCGGCAGAAGACGATGCCGTGAGCGAACCGGAACCACAGGAGGCCAGGCCGTGAGCAAGACCGATGCGGGTGGGGGCGAGGGCGTGGACACGCCGCAGGACGGGCCCGCGCCCTTGAGCGACCCGGACGAGGCCAAGCCGTCGCCCTGGCTGGACCGGCGGTTCCAGATCTTCGCCACCGGGAACGTCGTCAACAACATCGGTGAGGCCGTCTACACCGTCGCCCTCCCGCTGTTCGTGTACGAGCGCACCGGCTCGCTCGCGATCATGTCGCTGCTCGCGGTGCTGACGCCGGCGACGCTGCTGCTGGCGCCGGTGCTCGGCGCGGTCGTGGACCGGTACGGGGCACGGGTGTTGGTGGTGCCGGGGCTGCTGGTGCAGGCCGCGGCGGCGATCGCGCTGAACCTGACGGGGCTCGCCGACGACGCGCCGGTGTGGCCGCTGTTCGTGTTCGGCGCGCTGGTGCAGATCGGCGGGGCCGGGTACCGGATGGGGTGGATGACCGGGGTCGCGCACATGTTCCCGGACAACCCGGTGCGTTCGCGGGCGAGCCTCGGGAGCCTCTACACGGTGACCAACGTGGTGGGGCCGCTGCTGGTCAGCGCCGCGCTGCTGTGGGTCGGGTACACGGGGCTCCTCTGGTTCAACGTGCTGACGTTCTTCGCGCCGATCGTGGTGTGGCTGGTCGGCGTCCACCCGCCGCGGGTGGAGCCCGGCGGGAAGGGTCAAGTCGGGCTGGTCAAGGGGCTGTTGGACGGGGTGCGGGTGATGCGGCGGGCGCCGGTGCTGCTGCACGCCATCCTCGTCTTCGTCCCGATGCTGGTCGTCGGCACGACCGGCACGATGACGCTGTCGCTGTTCCGGCTCCAGCACGACTGGGATCTGTCGCCGCGCGCGGTGGGTCTGGTGCTGGTGGCCGTCCGGATCGCCGGGGTGCTCGGGACGATCGTCGTCTCGGAGCGCAAGACGTTCCCGTTCCGCGCGATCACGCTGGTCGGGACGGTCGGCATGGGCGCGGCGCTGCTGCTGATGGCGTCCGGGTCGGTGCACGTGTTCGTGGCCGCGATGGTCGTGATGTTCGGTTTCCAGGCGGCGCTCAGCGTGGCGAGCGACCTGATGGTGTTCAAGTTCGTCCCGGCGGACGCGCTGGGCCGGGTCGGCGGGATCGTCGACCTGGTGCTGGGGCTGCCGATCCTGGCCGGGCCGCTGGTCGTGCCCGCGCTCGCCGATCTGCTCGGCTCGTCCGCCGTCTTCCTCGCCTTCGGCGCCGTACAGCTCGCCGGCCTGCTGTGGCTGTGGCGGACCTGGCGGCAGTGGGCGCCTTCCCCGCACACCTCGTCCCGAGAGGAGGCCGTCCCGGCATGAGCGACGGCAATGGCGTGAGCGACGGCACGAGTTCCGGTCCTGGCACAGGTGTTCGCGCCCGGGTGCCCGTCACCCTCAACAGGGCGGGCGCGGCGGCCGAGTTGGTCACCTTCCACGGCCTGACGGACCGTCAGGAGCATGTGGCCGTGGTGGTGGCGGCCGAGCAGCAGGCCGTCCCGCTGGTGCGGCTGCACAGCGAGTGCCTGACCGGTGACGTGTTCGGCTCTGAACGCTGCGACTGCGGACCGCAGTTGGAGGAGTCGCTGCGGCTCGTCGCGCGCGACGGCGGGGCCGTGCTGTACCTGCGCCAGGAGGGGCGCGGGATCGGGCTCTACAACAAGCTCGACGCGTACGTCCTCCAGGACGGCGGCAGCGACACCTTCGAGGCGAACCGGCTGCTGGGCCGGGGCGAGGACGAGCGCGACTACACGTCGGCGGCCGAGATGCTGCGCGCGCTGGGCCTGACCCGGATCCGGCTTCTGTCCAACAACCCTGACAAAGCTGAGCAGTTGACGGAGCTGGGCATCGAGGTCGTGGAGCGGGTGCCGACCGGGGTCTTCCTGACCGGGGAGAACGGCCGCTACCTCGACGCGAAGGCGCGGCACGCCGGCCACACCCTGCCCGTACCGAACCCCGACTCCCTGGAGGTGTCTGTCCTGTGATCCGCCACCACGGTCCGATCAGCGGAATCGCGGCCCACGACGGGAGGTTCGTGGCGACCGCCGGCTACGACAACCAGCTCGTGCTGTGGGACGTCTCGACGCGCCGGGCGCTGGCCCGCGCCTTCCACGACCACCTCGCCAACCAGGTCGCGTTCAGCCCCGACGGCCGGCACCTGGTGTCGTCGTCGAGCGACTACACGGCCCGCCTGTGGTCGGTTCCCGACCTGAAGCTCCTCGCGGTCCTCTCCGACCAGGAGGACGACGTCGAGATGTCGGCGTTCCACCCGGTCAAGCCGCTCATCGCGACGGCGTCGCGCGATCACCGGGTGCGCGTGTACGACTTCTCGGGCGCCCTGCTGCACACCTTCACCGGGCACACCGCCGACGTCATCTCGGTCGAATGGGTCGCCGGGAGCGACGAGTTGGTGTCCTCCAGCGACGACGGGACGATCAAGCGCTGGTCGGCGGAGACCGGCGCGCTGGTGTCCGACACGGACCTCGGGGAGGTCGAGACGGACACGCTCGCGGTCACGCCCGGCGGCACGGTCTTCGCGGGCAACGACGAGGGCGAGATCGTCGTCCTCGGCGCGGACGGCACGGCCACGCACCACGCGCACGAGGCCGGTATCAAGCGGCTCGTCCTGGACGCCGCGCACGGCCGTATGGTGAGCCTGAGTTACGACCGCACGATGCGCGTGTGGGACGTCACCGACGGGCTGCGGCCGGTCGCCGCCTCGACGTTCCCGGCGGACGTGTGGCCGCGATCGTGCGCGTTCCTCGACGAAGACACCCTGGTCTTCGCGACGTTCGGGTCCTCGTACGCCATCCACCGCATCGGCAGCGGGAGTTGGGACCTCGACCACGTCGAGCCGACGCACGGCGTGAACGCGGTCGCCGTCCACGAGGGTCACCAACTGACCATAGGTGACGCGGGAATTCTGCGGACGGACGGGGTGGTGACGGCCGAGACCGGCAGCCTCTGCAACTTCCTCACGCCGGCCGGCGGGCGGGTGTTCAGCGGCGGCCAGATGGGGACCGTCTTCGACGCGCTGACCGGCGAGGTGCTGCACCAGCACCGCTCGCCGCTCAACTGCGGCGCGGCGTTCGAGCGGGACGGTGTGCCGCACGTCGTCCTCGGCGCCTACACCGGCGAGGGCCTGGTCTTCTCGGTGGCGGCCGACGGGGCCGTCAAGCACGAGGCGACGCTGCCGCTGCACACGGGCGCGGTGAAGGGGGTCGCGGTCTCCGGCGGGCGGATCTTCTCGGTGTGCGCCGACGCCGCCGCGTCCTGGTTCTCCGTCGACGACTTCACCGAGACCGGGCGAGCCGACGCGGCGCACGACCGGATCGCCAACGGGTGCGCGGGGTTGCCGGGCGGGCGGTTCGCGAGTGTCAGCCGGGATCTGAAACTCCGGCTGTGGGACGGGAGTTCGGCGGTCGCGCACGACACTCCGCACGATCACTCCATCAAGTGCGTGACGGCTTCGGAGGACGGGCGGTATGTCGCAACCGGGTCGTACAACGGGGTGGTCGCGGTGTTCGACGTGGTGGGCGGGGTGTGGTCGGCGGTCCGGCGGCCCACCACCTCGGGGATCTCGTCGCTGACGTTCGACGCCGGGCGGGATGTGTTCCTGGCGGGGGCGTACGACGGACGGGTGTACGAGGTGCCGGGGGCGGAGGCGTGAACTCCCTTTGTGGAGCGGGGAGTTCGCCGTGAGCGCGGTCGTGGTGAATCCGAACGAGGTCGGGGACCGGGCGGCGATGGGGCTTCCGGAGTCCTTCGTGCGGCGCGGTCCCGAGCCGGAGTTCGACGCGGAGTTGCTGGGGGCGTCGCCGCAGGTGCTGGCCTCGGTGGCGTCGTCCGCGCACGAGCCGTTCGGGCGCAGGCTCGCCGCCGGGACCCTGCTCGCGCTCCTCGGTGACCCCCGGATCCGGGTGTTCGAACCGGAGTTGGTGGCGGTGCCGGCGGCGAAGGTGACCATCGGGATCCCGTCGGAGCGGGTCGCCGAGGTGGCCCGGCGGTGGTCGCACGTCGGCGTGCTGGAGGAGTGGATCGCGAAGGAGGCTCCCCAACACGACGTCGACATCGCGGAGTTCAGGATCGGCCGGTACCCGGTGACCAACGCCGAGTACCGGGTGTTCCTGGAGGAGACGCGGGCGACCTGGCTGCCCACCTCGTGGCGATTCGGCGTGTTTCCACGGGAGTTGGCCAACCATCCCGTGTGGGGTGTGCCGGCCGAGGCCGGGGACGCGTACGCCGCCTGGCTGGCGCGGCGCACCGGGCGGCTGTTCCGGCTGCCGACGGAGGCCGAGTGGGAGTACGCGGCGTCCGGCGGGGACGGGCGGGAGTATCCGTGGGGCGAGGGGTTCCGGGCGGAGTGCGCCAACACCGTCGAGGCGGGGCCGCTGACGACCACGCCGGTCGGGATCCACCCGGCGGGGCGCAGTCCGTTCGGGCTGGACGATGTCGCCGGGAACGTCGAGGAGTTCGTCGCGGACGACTACCGGGCGTATCCGGGGGGTGCTCCGGAGCCGGACGACCTGCTGCTGACGCGGGGGTCGTACCGGGTCGCGCGGGGCGGGAGCTTCACGCGGTACGGGGATCTCACGCGGTGTGCGCGGCGGCACGGGTGGTACGACAAGGCCATCTACGCGATCGGGTTCCGGCTGGCGGAGACGCCGTGAGGCCGGGTCACCGAATCTGATTCGGTCCGCATTTGATTCGGTGACCCGGGAAAATGTTTCGGGTCCGAACCTCGCAAAGTATTCGCCTCGTTGAACGCACCAGCCCCGCCCTGCCCCACAATCGCTCGAAACAGCGGTGCGGAACCACGCTGATTCGGTCATCCCCGCTCGCACTCGGAGCGGGGCACGGGGGCTGGGAGAGGGTACGTGGCGTATGGGAAACCAGCAGACGTCCGCTTCAACATCCTTGGTTCGCTCGAAGGCTGGCACGGTGACCGGCGGCTGAAACTCGGCAGTCCCACCCAGGAGCGGGTGCTCGTCACCCTGCTCCTGGAACCCGGCCGGATGATCCCGGTCTCCCGGCTGGTGGCCGCCGCCTGGGACGACGAGCCACCGCAGACGGCGGCTCACCAGGTCCGCAAGGCGGTCGCGGCCCTGCGCACCCGGATCCCGGGCGGCGCGGGCCTGATCGCCACCGACGGCACCGGCTACCGTGCCGTCCTCGCCGACGACCAGCTCGACCTGCACGAGTTCAACCGGCACACCCGGCTGGCCCGCGAGGCGTCGGCGGCCGGGCAACTCCAGGTGGCCGTCGAGGAGTTGCGGGCTGCCGTCGGACTGTGGCGGGGCCCGGTCCTCGCGGGCGCGGGCGGGCCGGTGCTCGCCGCCGCGTCCGCCGCCCTGGAGGAGCGGCACATGGCCGCCGCCGAGCAGTACCACGGGCTGCGCCTCGAACTCGGCGAGGCCGCCGAACTCGTCGGCCCGCTCCGCGAGTTGATCGCCTCGCATCCGCTACGGGAGGCGCTGCGCGGCCAGTTGATGCTGGCCCTGTACCGGTCGGGGCGCCAGGCCGAGGCGTTGGAGGAGTTCACCCGGGTCCGTGAACTGCTCGTCGAGGAGCTGGGGATCGACCCGGGCACCGAACTGACCCGCCTGTACGAGGCGATCCTGCGCGACGGCCCCGAGGTCGCCCCGCGTCCGGCGGCCGTCCACCCGGCGCCGGAGCCCAAACCGGCCGAGCCGCCCCGGACGTTGCCCTATGACCTGCCCGACTTCACCGGCAGGCAGGGCGAGTTGGCGCGGATCGTCGCCGCCGGACGGACGCCGGGCCGGGGAGCGGCGCGGATCGTCGGGGTGGACGGCATGGGCGGCAGCGGCAAGACCGCGCTCGCCGTGCACACCGCGCACCGGCTCGCCGAGGAGTATCCGGACGGCCAACTCTTCGTGGACCTTCGGGGGTTCAGCCCCGGCGAGAAGCCGCAGGAGGCGGGCCCTGTCGTCGACTCGCTGCTGCGCAGCCTGGGTGTGACGGACGACCGGATGCCCGAGGGGCCGGAGCGCAGGCTCGCCCTCTGGCAGCGGCTGTGCGCCGGGCGGCGGCTGCTGCTGGTCCTGGACAACGCCGTGGACGCCGCGCAGATACGGCCGTTGCTGCCGGCGGCGGACTCGTCGGGCGGCTGCCTGGTGCTGCTCACGAGCCGGATCCGGATGCTCGACCTCGACGGCGCGGAGTGGCTGTCCCTCGAACTCCTCTCCCCCGCCGACAGTTTCGCCCTCCTGGAACGCACGCTGGGCGCCGAGCGGGTGGCCGCCGAGCCTCAAGCGGCCCAGCGGCTCGTCCAGTTGTGCGGGGGGCTCCCGCTGGCACTGCGGATCACCGCCGCGCGGCTGCGCAACCGGCCCCGCTGGACCCTCCAGTACCTCGTCGACCGGCTCGCGGACGAGACGCGCCGGCTGTCCGAACTCAGCGCCGGGCAGCGGAGTGTGGAGGCGACGCTGCGGCTGTCGTACCAGGCGATGGAGGAGCCCCGGCGGGCCGCGTTCCGGCTGCTCGCCGAGCATCCCGGGTCCACGCTCGACGTGTACTCCGTCGCCGCGCTGCTCGGCGGCGACGTCCGCACGGCCGAGGACACGCTGGAACACCTCCTCGACAGCCACCTCCTGGACCAGCCGGAGATGGGGCTCTACAGCTTCCACGACCTCGTGCGCACCTACGCGTTGGGGCTGCGCGGCGCCGAGGACGATCCGCTCGGCGCGATGCGCCGGCTCGTGTCGTACTACGTGCGCGCGACGGAGGCGGCCTGCGACGCGCTGTTCCCCGGGCGGACGCGGTATGCGGCCGACTCGGGTCAACAGGCTTGGCCGGTACCGGAGTTCGCGTGTGGGGAGCGGGCGTTGGAGTGGCTGCGGCGGGAGCACGACGCGTTGCGGGCGGTCACCGAGCGGGCGGCCGCGGCGGGGTTGCACCGTGACACCGTCGTCCTCGCCCGGAATCTCATGTTCTACCTCAACCTCCTTGGCCGGCATGAGGAGTTCGGGGCGGGGGCGCGGCTCGCGGTGGCGTCGGCGCGGGCGCTCGGGGATCCGCTGCTGCTGCGGGTCAGCCTCGGGAACCTGGGGATCGCGCACTGGTGGCTCGGGGCGTTCCAGGAGGGGATCGACGCCGCCGAGGAAGCGCTCGCGGTGGACGCCGGGGACCCGTCGACCGAGGCGTTCTGTCTCGACGTCCTCGGGCTGCTGCACGGCGCGTTCGGGAACTTCGAGCGGGCGCGGGCCCATCTGGAGCAGGGGATCGCGCTGCACCGCTCGCTCGGGGCGGCGCGGATGGAGGCGGAGGCGCTGGCCAACCTCAGCTCCGTGCTGACCTGGAGCGGGCGGCACGCGCAGGCCGCCGGGCACGCCGCGCGGGCCGTCGAACTGAACCGGCGGCTCGGGGAGCGGGGCAACGAGATCACCTCGCTGACCTGGCTGGCACTCGCCCATCTCGGGCTCGGTGAGGACGAGCGGGCGCGGGTGTGTCTCGCGCAGGCGCTCGAACTGTGCGACGAGGGGCTGCGGCCGGGGAACGTGGCGCTGGTGCACGCGTACTGGGCGTTGCTGTGCCAGCGGCGGGGACGGGAGCGGGAGGCCGCCGAATTCGCCGAGCAGGCGCTGGAGTTGGTGTCATCGCGGGGAACGTCCGTGCGGCAGGCCGCCGTTGGGAACGTGGTGGGGGTGGTGCGGCGGCTCCAGGGTGATGCTTCGGGGGCGTTGGAGCTGCATCGGCGGGCGCATCAGCTGGCCTCGACGGTGGGGTATCAGATCGAGGCGGCGCGGGCGTTGTGGGGGATGGGGGAGGCGGTGGGGGTGTTGGGGGACGCGGAGGCTGCCGCGGGGTATCGGGGGGCGGCTGAGGTGTTGTTCGAGGGGATGGGGGTGGGGAGTTCGGGGCGGGGGCGTTTGGGGGTGTGGTGAACGCCGGGGCGGTGAGGGGGCGTTCGTGGTGAAGGCGGGCCGCCTTGGTGAGGGGGCCCGCCTTCGTTTCCGTCCGTGTGGGCGTTCAGGACTCCACGTTGCCGGGGCCCCGGTCGTCCGTGTGGGTCGGCTTGGTGCGCTGCGTGGTCGTCCGCATCGGGGTCCCCCTGTGTCGCGATGTCGCTGTGTCGCCGTGTTCCTGTGTCACCGATGGTCGGGGGCGGCGTTCCCCGTCGCTTCCCGGGTCGTTCCCGTTGTGGCGGGGGCGGTCAGAGGGCCGTCCAGGTGAACGCCACCGAGTCGCCCGCGTTCAGCTTGAACTGGCAGCCGCCCACGGGGGTTTGGACGCCGTTGACCGAGATGCTCCAGTAGGCGGTGGTGCTCGCGGGGACGCCCTTGACGGACTCCACGAGGTAGTCGTCGAACGACGGGTACCAAGTGCCGTCCCAGGTGAAGCCGTTGAGCTTCGCGGCGTCGTCCAGGGCGGCCGTGGGGGTGGGGACGGGCGAGGGGTTGGCGCCGGCGTTCGTGCCGTCGCAGGTGTGGGTGCCGCCGGTCGCGGGGGTGACGTCGTGACCCTTCGTCTTCACCTTGCCCTTGAACAGGGTGCCGTCCGGGCCCCGCACGGTCAGCTTGACCTTGACCGGGGCGTTGGTGTCCGTCCGGGCGGCCGACGGCCACTCCGTGTTGGCCTGGGCTGTCACCGGGGCGGCGAAGAGGGCGAGGGTGAGGACGGTCGTGGTGATCGCGGTGCGGCGCATCTGCGGTGCCTTCCTGTACGGAACTCGGATCAACGGCCGTAAGGAGTCTACGGGTTGATGGGGGGCCTACCGTTTCTGGGAGGCGAGTATCAGCTCGGCCGCGCGTGCCTTGAGCGCGGCGTCCGCCTTGGTCGCGTCACCGGCGTCGAAGGGCGGCTGGGGGTCGTACTCGATGCCCAACTGGATGGCGCGCGCGGTGTGTTCGTCGGTGAGGCGGGCGGCGAGGTACAGGGCCATGTCGATGCCGGCCGAGACGCCGGCGGCGGTGATGATGCGGCCCGACTCGACGTACCGCCGGGGCAGGTACGTGACGTCGTAGTGCGTCTCCAGGTACTCCGCCGCCGACCAGTGCGTCGTCGCCTCACGGCCGTCGAGGATGCCCGTCGCCGCGAGGATGACGCTGCCGGTGCAGACGGATGTCGTCCAGCGGGTGCGGCGGTGGATCGCGCGGATCCAGTTCTGGAGGGCGGGGTCGGTCATCGCGCCGATCGTGCCGCGTTCGTCTCCGCCGGGGATCAGGAGGACGTCGAGGTGGTCGACCTCGGTGAACGCGCGGTCCGCGAGGACGGTGGTGGCGAGGGTGTCCGTGCTGATGGGGCGGCGGCGGTCGGCGATCATCGTGACCTCGGCGCCGGGGAGGCGGGACAGGACCTCGGTGGGGCCGGTGGGGTCGAGGAGGCTGAAGCCGTCGTAGAGGTAGACGCCGATGCGGAGGGTGGGGGTGGCGCGGGTGGTAGAGGTGGTGGGGGTCGTACGGGTATGAGGGGTTGTACGGGTACTAGGGGTTGCCTGGGCTCGGCCGACGGTGGTGGCGGTGAGGGCTGCGGCGGCGGTCGCGCCGAAGAGGGTGCGGCGGGCGAAGGTGCTCTGGGCGGGGTGCGCGTTCGTGGCGTGATCGTTTGTCATGGGGCCGGAGTCTGGCGTGGTGGGGCCGGGAGCGGGGCCGGCATGTCCGGGATCCTGCGAAGGGTGTCCCCCGTGACCCCGTAGTGGTCGAGGAACGCCTGCCTCAGGGTCTCCGGCGTGCGGAATCCGCAGCGCAGGGCGATCGCCGCGAGCGGGAGGGAGCTGGTGCGGGCGAGGTGCGCGGCGGCCTCGGCGCGGGCCCGGCGGACCGCTCGCGCGGGGGTCGTGCCGAGGTGCGCGGCGAACAGGCGGGTGAGGTGGCGGGTGCTGACGCCGGCTCGGGCCGCGAGGGCGGGCGGGGTGAGGTCGTCCGCGAGGTGCGCGTTGATGTGGGCGGCGAGGTCGCGCACGAGGCGGTCCTCCGGGGGCGGGGCCGCCAGGAACGTCGATATCTGCGCCTGGTCCGCCGGGCGGTGCAGGTGGGTGACCAGTTCGCGGGCGACCTGGCGGGCGAGGGTGGGGCCGTGGTCGTCCTCGATGAGGGAGAGGGTCAGGTCGAGCGCGCTGGTGACGCCGGCCGAGGTGTAGACGTCGCCGTCGCGGATGTAGAGCGGGCGGGCGTCCACGGCGACCTCCGGGTGTCTGCGGGCCAGCCGCTCGCCCCACGCCCAGTGGGTCGTCGCCCGTCTGCCGTCCAGGAGGCCCGCCGCCGCGAGGACGTAGGCGCCGGTGCAGACCGAGGCGAGGCGGCGGGTGTGCGGGGCGAGCCTGCGTAACTGGGCGAGGAGACGGTCGTCCGCCGCCGCTTCCTCGCAGCCCGCGCCCCCTACGACCATCAGGGTGTCCACGGGGCCGGTGACCGTCGTCAGGTTGTGCGCGGCGGTGAGGAGGATGCCGGCGGAGGTGCGGGTCACGGGTGGGCCGGTGGTGGCGAGTTCGATCGTGTACGGGGGTTCGGCGCCGAAGCGGTTGGCCAGGTCGAGGGCGCCGCTGGGGCAGGCGATGTCGAGGATCTGGGCGTCGTCGTAGGCGATGAGGAGGACTCGGCGGGGGGTTGGGGGCATGGGGGTGGGGTCCTGGGTGGGTGGGGTGAGAGGGGTGGGAACGCTGGGTGGGAGGGCGGGGGTATTACGGGGTGTACGGGGTGGTGGGCCGTAGCTCTGGAGTACTACGGGGTGTACGGGTGCCCCGGCTCACGGGCGGTACGGTGCCGTGCTCGCGCGGACGATCAGGTCGACCGGGATGACCGTCGGGGGCGTCTCGGGGTCGGGGCCCGTTTCGATGCGGTGGAGGAGGGCGTGCAGGGAGCGCGTGCCGATCTCCTGGAAGTCCGTGCGGATCGTGGTGAGCGGCGGGAGGTAGTGCGCGGCCTCGGGGACGTCGTCGTACCCGACGATGCTGACGTCCTCCGGCACCCGGCGGCCCGCCTCGTGCAGGGCGCGCAGCACGCCGAGGGCCATCTGGTCGTTGGACGCGAAGACGGCCGTGACCTCGGGGTTCTCGGCGAGCCGTCGGCCGAGGTCGTACCCGGAGTCCGCGCTCCAGTCGCCGACGAGGGGTTCGGGGACCGGCGCGCCGGCCGCCTTCAGGGTCTGTGCCCAGCTCTCGGCGCGGCGGCTGGCGGAGGTCCAGCCGGTGGGGCCGGCGACGTGGTGGACGGTGGGGTGGCCGAGGGAGAGCAGGTACTCGGTGGCCTTGCGGGCGCCGGTGTGCGCGTCGGCGGTGACCATGGGGGTGCCGTCGCCGAGGTCGTTGTCCATCATGACGAGCGGCAGGTCGAGGTGGGCCTCGGCGAGGGCGGCGGCCATCCACAGCTGGGGGGCGATCGCGATGATGCCGTCCGCGCCCTCGGCCGACAGCCGCTCGACCGCTTCGACGACGGTGTCGGGGTCGGCGGTGTCCAGCGCGATCGAGCTGACGAGGTAACCGGCTTCCTGCGCGGCCGTGTTGACGGCGGTGAGGGTGGAGGCGGGGCCGTAGCGGGCGGCGTCGAAGGAGATGGCGCCGAGCATCCGGGTCCGGCCGCTGGCCAGCGAGCGCGCGCTGCGGCTGGGCCGGTAGCCGAGGGTCCGCATCGCCGCGCGCACCGCTTCGCGGGTCTCCGCCCTGACCGCCGGGTTCTCGTTCAGCACGCGGGACACGGTCTGCTTGCTGACCCCCGCCAGCCGGGCCACGTCCTCCATCACCGGCCGGTTCCCCGCGAAGTTCCGCCGACTACGCCCGGCTCCCTTCGTCCCCGGGTTCCCGGCAGCGCCTCTCGTCATGGTGGGTGCTTCTTCCCTCGGCCGTCCCCCGGCCCCGTCCGTCCCGGGACCCCTGGGCCGCCGGCGCTGGGGTGGCCGACGGATTCACAGGATAGGACGGGGGTGGGTGGCTCTGAGGGGGTACGGGGCGTACGGGTGGGGTGGGGCGGGGGTCGGGGGTGCTACGGGGTGTAGGGGGCGGTCGGGGGAGCTCCGGGGGGCTACGGGTCGTACGGGACGGTGGGGAGTAGTCCCGGGGGACTACGGGTCGTACGGGGCGACGGGCCGTAGCTCTGGAGTACTACGGGGTGTACGGGCCGGCGGGCCCTGGCTCCGAAGTACTACGGGTCGTACGGGGAAGCGGGCCGTGGCTCCGAAGTATTACGGGGCGTACGGGTCGGCGAGCCTCGGCCCTGAAGTACTACGGGTCGTACGGGTCGGCCAAGGGCACCCCGGAGTACTACGGGTCGTAGGAGTCAGGCGCGGCCTCGGCCCTGGCCACCGCGCGCCCCACCTCACCCCGGCCCACAACCTCACCCCCACCCCAACCCGCCCCGCCTCGCCCCCGGACAGGTCAGGGGCGAGGCGGGGGCTGGGTCGGTCGGTCAGCGGAGAGTCCAGACCCTGGACGTGACGATCTCCGCGTCGTGGATCTCGGCCGTCTCCGCGCGCTCGACCGGCAGGGACACCCGGGCGGACGGGTCCGCGGGCAGTATCCGTACCGTCAGCGGCTCGTCCTCGGGGAGCAGGTCGAGGCCGATGTCCCAGGGTCGGCCGGAGTAGAACTGGTCGGCGATCAGCCGCTCCCCCGCGTACGCCCGTGCCACGTCGCCGCGCCAGTGGAGGCGCAGGACGCCGGGCCGGCCGGTGGGCGGGACGTGGACGCGGTGGACGGCGGCCGAGTCGGCGTACGCGTGGTCGCCGGGCGCGCTGGCCCGTCGGAGGACGCCGGTCTCGGGCCGGGGCGCGTCCCCCGCGGGTCGTACGGGTTCGACGACCGGCAGGGGTACGGGTACGGGGTCAGTGGTGCCGGTCAGGGTGTACCGCGTGAGGACCCCGTCCGGCGCCGCCGTGACCCCGTGTCCCTCGGGCGTCCGCTCCGGCGCGGGGAAGACGGCGAGGGAGACGGTCTCGGCGCTGTGCGGGGTGCGCCCGTGCAGCCGCACCTCGTCGCGGTGTGCGTCGAGGACGACGCCCTCGGCGGAGAGGATCAGGCGTTCGGCGCCCCAGGCGTGCCCCTTGTAGGCGGTGCGGGCGGTGGCGGCGTCGAGGACGAGGACGGCGACGCGCTCCTCGTCGGGGTTCTCCGCCTCGATCCAGGCGTCGGTGCCGGGGCGGATGCCGGTGATCAGTACGCCGTTCCCGTCCTCGTGCGCCGGTCCGGCCTCGGCGCCTTCCGGCGCGGCGAGCAGCCCGGCGCCGCCTCCGAGGGCGACCTCGACCGGCACGCCGTCGGTCGCGGCGAGCACGAGGACCGTGCGGCCGCCGTCCTGAACGGTGCACACCGGCTGGGCAGTTGCCCAGTCGATCCGCAGTCCGGCGAACGGCATTCTCAACGGCCAGCAGAAGTAGGCGCCTTGGGGGATGGTGACGGGCCGGCTGGGGAGGGTCAGCCCGTCGACGGTGAACGTCGTGTCGGGGTGGGCGGTCAACTCCTCGTGCGGTTGGTGGTTGTTGACGAACAGGAACCCGGCCTCCCCGTCGGTCCGCACGGCCCACCGGAGTGTGGTCAGGTCGTGCTGTCCCGTCGGCGCCGCGTCCGGCAGGACGGAGTCCATCGGTGCGAGGCGGTCTCCGAAGTCGGCCAACATCAGGTGTTGGAGCCGGAGTTCGTCGTAGGAGTCGCGGTACTGGCCGTACTCGCCGAGCGGTGCCTGGAAGTCGTAGGTGAGGGCGGGGAGGTCGTTGGGGTAGCCGGTGGCGTGGGACTCCTGGAGGCCGGGGCCCGGGTTGGTGCCGCCGTGGAACATGTAGTAGCCCTGCCACACGGATCCGCAGCCGATCTTCGTGAGCCCGAGCGCCCCGACGTCGGCGGCGTCGACGCGCGGCCTGCGGTGGTAGGCGACGGCCATGCCACCGCCCAACTCGCAGGTGGCCCAGGGGAATCGCTCGGCGTAGGCGGCGGAGTCGACGCCGCGCACGGTGGTGGGGCGGAGGTCGGCGCCGATGCCTTCGTCGTCGCGCTGGTGGGTGAAGAAGAAGTGCTTGCGGCAGGTGTCGGGCCAGCCGCCGTCGGCCTCGGTCCAGAAGGTCTCGGGGTAGCCGCCGTAGAGCGGCATGAGTTCGTCGCCGGGAAGCTGAACGCCGCCCCAGGCGGTGGAGGTCCACAACGGGGCGTCCAGGCCCGCCTGTTGGGCCGTCCGCTTGAGAGTGAGCAGGTGGTCCGGCTGGTCGTACAGCTCGTTCTCGATCTGGATCGCGACGATCGGTCCGCCCGACGCCCGGTCGAGTCCGGCGAGTTGGGTGGCGATGGCCTCGAACCAGGGCTGGACGGCGGCGAGATAGGCGGGGTCGTCGGTGCGGGTGGCGTCGGTGCGGGCGAGGACCCAGTCGGGCAGGCCGCCGTTGCGTACCTCGGCGTGGGACCAGGGGCCGATGCGGGGGATGAAGTCGAGGCCGTGGCGGGCGCAGAGTTCGGCGAAGCGGCGCAGGTCGAGGTCGCCGTCGAAGCGGGGCTCGGCCTCGGTCCGCTGGTGGTGGATCCAGATGACGTACGAGGCGACGGCGGTGACTCCCGCCGCCTTCATCTTGAGGAGTTCTTCCTCCCAACTCCCGTTCGGGTAGCGGGAGTAGTGGAACTCGCCGGATACGGGGAACCAGGGCCGCCCGCCCCGTGTGAGCCAGCGGCTGGTGACCTCGACGGGGTCGGGGACGCCGGGGGCGTCACGGAAGGGGAGGTGTCCGGTGCGGGGTGGGGCGGGCGGGGCGGGGAGGCGCAGGTGGTGCTTCAACGGTCACTGGCCTTTCGGGCCCAGGTCGGGGGTGTCGACGAGGCGGGCGTGGTTGCCGGTGGTCGCCTGGAGTTCCAGGACGATCAGGGTGTTGGTGCCGGGGCGCAGGACCGGGGCCGGGACGTAGAGGGTGTGCTGCGGGCCCCGGTTCCAGTACCGGCCGAGCGAGAAGCCGTTGATCCACGCCTGTCCCTTCGTCCAGCCGGGCAGGGAGAGGAAGGTGTCGGCGGGGTCGGTGACCTCGAACGTCCCCCGGTGGAAGGCGGGTTCGGCGCAGGCGGCGCCGTCCGACTCGGCGAACAGGGCGGCGCCGAGGGGTTCTTCCAGCGGGAGGGGGCGGCACTCCCAGCCGGTGACGGGTGTCCCGTCGAAGGTGACCGGGCCGAGCAGGCCCTTGGGTGCGCCGATGCGGGGGCCGTAGTTGACCCGTCCCATGTTCTCGACGAGCACTTCCAACACGGCGCCCCTGCGGAGGACTTGGACGGGCAGGCTGGTCTCCTGCCGTTCGTTCTCCAGGACGCCGACCGGTGCTCCGTCGATATACACCTGGGCCCGGTCCCCGACGCCGCCCGAGAAGTGCAGGACGCCGAGACCGACGTTCGACAGGCTGGTCCGGTAGAGCACGTATCCGGCGCGTGTCCCCAACTCGTCGGCGGTGACGGGGTCTTCGGACCGTACGGTGCGCCCGGACAGTTCGGAGACGTACGGGAGCAGCAGGGCGCGCTCGGTCAACTCGACGTCGGTGGCCGGGAGTTTGGAGGACGGGGCGGGCAACTCGTCCGGGACGGGTGCGTACTTGGCGATGACCTCGCGGAAGGCGTGGTACTTGGGTCCCGGGTCGCCGTTCTCGGTGAGGGGGGCGTCGTAGTCGTACGAGGTGACGGTGGGGGCGTAGGTGTGGTGGTGGTTGGCGCCGTTGGTGAGGCCGAAGTTGGTGCCGCCGTGGAACATGTAGATGTTGACGGAGGCGCCGGCGGCGAGGAGTTTGTCGAGGTCGGCGGCGACGTCGGCGGTGTCGCGGGTGTGGTGCGGGCCGCCCCAGTGGTCGAACCAGCCGATCCAGAACTCGGCGCACATCAGGGGGCCTTCGGGCTGGTGGGCGCGGAGTGTGGCGAGCGCGGTGTCGATCTTTCCGCCGAAGGTGCCGGTGGCGAGGACGCCGGGGATGCCGCCGGCCTCCTGGTGTTCGGGGTTGACCTGGTCGCAGGTGAAGAGGAGTTCTTCGATGCCGCGCGAGCGGAACGCCTCGACGAGGTGCTTGAGGTAGGCGGTGTCGTTGCCGTACGCGCCGTACTCGTTCTCGACCTGCACGGCGATGACCGGGCCGCCGGACGCGGCCATGTGCGGCAGGAGCGGGGGCAGGAGCAGGTCGAGGTAGCGGTCGATGATCGCCGTGAACTTCGGGTCGCTGCTGCGGAGTTGGACGTCCGACTCCGACATGAGCCAGTGCGGGAGGCCGCCGCCGTCCCACTCCGCGCAGATGTAGGGGCCCGGCCGCAGCAGCACCTTCAGGCCCTCGGCCTGCGCCAGCCGCAGGAACCTCGGCAGGTCGAGCAGGCCGTCCAGCACCAGCGTCCCCGGTTCCGGCTGGTGCAGGTTCCAGGGGACGTACGTCTCGACGGTGTTGAGCCCCATCAGCCTCGCCTTGCGCAGGCGGTCCGCCCACAGGTCCGGGTGCACCCGGAAGTAGTGCAGCGCCCCGGAGATGATCCGGAAGGGCTCGCCGTCTAGCTCGAAAGATGTACGGGTAGTGGTCAGGGCGGACATGGGGGTCCTTTCGGAGCTGAGGGGGATGCTTGAGCGAGGGGAACGGCCGTCCACGAGGGCACACCGCCGGCAGCACTCCGCACCGCGACACGATCGGGCACACAGCCTCCAACGACGGCCCACATCGGCGTGGGGACGGGTCTCACAACCTCCGACGCGGCCGATGTTACCGGTAACATCTCTGACGTCAACAGGGTTTATACGGGGGTTTTCGGAAGGGGTGGACGGAGGGGCTGGACGGAGGGGGTCCCGCCTCAGGTCATACCTGGGAGTGACGGCGAAACCGCTGTCGCCGCGCTTGCCCGCAGCCCGGCGGGGGATCCGGCTCCGCCGGTTCGCGCGTCCTGGTACTGCGGGGTTAGGCCGCCGTCGTCAGATGCTCGGGCGGGTGCCGTACAGGCTGAGGCCGGCCGTTCGCAGGTCGCCGCCGAGCTGGGCGGGCAAGGGCACGTCCTCGCCGTACTTGCCATGGGTGACGCTGTTGTACTGGCCCTCCGCCGGTCTGCCGAACAGGGACCATGTGCCCGTGCGGGGGTCGATCTGCAGCAGCAGGGGGACGCCCGCTGCCGCGTACCAGGCGGTCTTCTCGTTGATCCCCTTCAGGCGTTCGTTCGGGGAGATGACCTCTACGGCCAGCTCGACCGCGTCGGCGTCCAGGAGCCAGCCGTCGTCGTCGCGGAACGCGCGAGGGCCGATGGTGAGGTCGAGGGTCGCGTAGTCGTCGGGGTCGCCGGGCATGGGGACGGACACGTTCTCGAACGCCTCGTTCTGGCGCGGGAGTTGAGGGCGGTTGGCGTCGCGCAGGCCGATGACGATCCCGGCGTGCCTGCCGCTCGGGTTCGGGGGGATCACGAGCGTCCCGCCGATGATCTCCACGCTCACACCTGCGAGTTGTTCGATACGCCCCGCCGCCTCCCTCAGGCGTCCACGACGTACGGGAATGAGGGGACTCACAGTGCACCTCTCACTGTCTGGCCGGAGACGTCGCGCGAACGGGCCCCGTTTTACCGTCCGTCGGCCAGTTCCTTCAGCTCGATGACCTCGAAGGAGTGCAACCGGCGGACCATCTGGGAGGCGAGGTACCAGCGCAGGAAGGGGTGGCCGTACGGGAGGGAGCCGAGGTCGACCGGGGCAGGGCGGATTCGGGGGCCGGCGGGTTCGTAGAGGGCGCCGACCACTCCGTGTAGGCGGGGTGCGGGGACGAGGAGGACGGTCGGGTCCTCGCGGAGGTAGGGGCAGAGGGCAGCGGCGGTGCGGGTGTGCCTGCGGCAGACCGGGGGTTGGGCGGTGAGGAGGGTGGTCTCTCCTGGCTTCAGCTCGCCGGGGGCGATCAGGAAGACGAATCCCTTTGGCGTGCGCGCCGGTTGGGCGCACACCTGGCACAACAGGCGTTGCATGCACTCGCGTTGGCGGGCCGGGTGGACGTCGCGCCACTGGGGGTCACCGGTGGGGAGGCCGTCGGGGCCGCGCCGCTGGGGGCAGCGGGCCCAGAGGACGTCCTGGAGGTCTCTGTCGCCGGGGAGTTCGGTGCGGTAGGCGAGCCGGGGACGTCCGTCCGGGCCCCAACTGGCGCGCAGTTCCCTCTGTTTGACGGGCACCTCGCCTTCACGGCAAGTGATGTACGGGACGATCACGACGCCGTCCCCTCGGCGTTCGGGACGCGCAGCCCGCAGCGCACGTCCTTGCCTGTCTCCGTCGGCTCTGCCCGCCACCACTCCGTCAACCCGGCGACCAGTTGCATGCCGCGTCCCGACTGCGCCTCCCAGTCCGGCTCCCGCACGGTCGGGAGGGCGCGGGAGCGGTCGCTGACGGTGATGCGCAACTCGTGTGCGGTGACGCGCAGTACGAGGAGAGCGAGGCCGCCGGCGTACCGGTGGACGTTGGTCAGCAGCTCGGTGACGACTTCGAGGACGTCGTCCAGAACGGCGTCAATCCCCCACGCCCGAACGTGAGTTCCGACGACCCTCCGCACCCAGCGCAGCTCCTCCGGTTCGACTAACAGGGGCAACCGGAACTCGTGGTGCACCTGTTGGGCTTGTTGGGCCATATCGCCTCCAGCTGGGGAGATGGCAGCCAAGGTCGGCCCAGGTCAGGGCAGTTGATGCCGCCGAGTTGGGCCGGGCTGCCGGGGCACCAGAGTGGGGTAGCTCGAAGCCGCTCCGCAACATACTTCGCGGAATAAGTCCCAACGGGTGAAGTCCCATGAGACTCTGGCATATGTCGAGACGAGAGAAAGCCTCCCCACGGCTTACGCCGTACGACAGACTTGGTCCCGATCAAGGAGGGAAAGTGGCAAGTCGGCAAGGTCCAACGCTCAGGCAGCGCAAACTCGGAGCCGATCTCAAGCGACTGCGCGAGGCCGCAGGCATCGGACAGAAGGAAGCCGCCGCCGAACTCGACGCCCAGCAGAGCAAGATGTCCAAGATCGAGACCGGCAGACTCCGTCTCCGCCGACTGGAGCTCCAAGCACTGCTCGACCTGTACGGCGTGAAGGACGAACGGGTTCGCACGGACCTGATCACACTGCTACGGGAGAGCGGGCAGCGGCAGTACTTCCCCGAGTACAACCTCGGTGTGAACCTGCGCGAGATCGTGGAGCTGGAAGCCGAGTGCACACGCATCGAGGCGTTCTCGGCCATGCACCTGACGGGACTGCTCCAGATACCGGAGTACGCGCACGCCATGATCTACGGGTTCGATCCATGGCGCACCCCGGAGAATGTGCAGCACTACGTCGACCTCCGCATGGCCCGGCAGAAGATCTTCAAGCAGGAGAAGCCGCCGCAGGTGGTGTGTGTCCTCGACGAAGGCGCCATCCGCAGGCCGGTAGGCGGTCCCGCCGTCATGAGGAAGCAACTCGGCCACCTCCTTGAGCTGACCAACGAGTCCTACCTCACCATCCAGGTCGTCCCGTTCGAACAGGCGGTCTACGCCGGACTCCACGGAGCCTTCCGGACGATCATCAACGATGACGCCACCACCCTCGACGTCGTGGAAGTCAGCACCAGAGCCAAGGCCCTCTACATGCAGGACGCCGCTGATGTGGAGGTCTACCGGAAGCTCTTTGACGACATTCGAGCATCCGCCCTATCGTCACGACAGACCGCCGACTTGATCAGGCGGGTGATGAAGGACTTCGAGGGAGCTGACGAGAGCCGATGATGCGCAAGGACCTCCCGGCAGGTGGCTGGACGAAGAGCAGCTACAGCGACGGAGCCGACGCCGACTGCGTCGAATACCTCCCCCTCCCCGCCGGCGAGGTCGCCATCCGCGACTCGAAGGCCCCCTCCCACGGGGCCTTCATCTTCCCCGTCCCCGCCTGGCTGACCTTCGTGAACGCCGTCAAGTCGGAGCACGTCCAAGGCATCTGACCGGCAGCGGACAGGAACGAGCATCACCATCGACCCCACTGCCCCCTGGACCGTCGTCGATGTCCTGGATCTGCCCGAAGACCGCACCGCCCGTTACGAGTTGCTGGCGGATTCCCTCATCGTCTCCCCCACGCCCGGCGTCCGCCACCAGCGGGCCTCGTTCCGTCTCCACGTCGCCCTTGACACGGCCGCCCGGGCCGACGGCGCGCCGGTGGAGATCCTGGAGGGTGTCAACGTCGTCCTACCGTCCGGGCTGGTCGTGCCCGACCTGGTCGTAGCCGACGCGGGCGCGACCGCCGACGACCCCGTCACCGTCGACATCGACGCGGTCCAGCTCGTCGTCGAACTCGTCTCCCCCGGCAACCGCACCATGGACCGCAAGATCAAGCCCCTGCTGTACGCGGAGGCCGCGGTCCCGCACTTCTGGCGTCTGGAGTTCGATCCGGCCCCGATGCTCGCGGTCTACGAACTCGAAGGCGGTCGGTACGTAGAGCGAACGACAGCCCTGGCAGGCGCAACGACCCGCCTGGACACCCCGTTCCCCATCGAGATCGACCCCGCCACACTCTCCCGCCAGTAGCTCCGGAGATGATCGGCAGCCAGGGCTGTCGTAGTAGCCGGGGTGGTCAGGCGATACCAAGCTGAAGTGGTGATTCAACAGAAAGGAAGCCGGCGCCCCGCTGGTCCGCCACACCGAAGCCTTTCCGTCAGACACCCTAGAAGACCCACCGAAAGCACCCCGACGAATCCCTTGAGTTTATAAGAGGTTGCCTCATGTGGTGATGGTGCGAGCTGCGGCATGGTGTCTCTTCGTGAGTGCCGATCTGTCGCAGCGGCTGGTTCCTAGCGGTCTGTGGGAACTGGTCGCCCCGTTGCTGCCGTCGTTCAACTCCCGTCCGCAGGGAGGCGGTACCGCTCCCCTGGACGAGCGTGCCGTGTTCACGGCGGTGGTGTACGTGCTGACCAGCGGGTGTGCCTGGAGGCATCTGCCGGAGACGTTCGGGGTATCGCCCGCGACGGCGCACCGCCGGTTCACCGCGTGGACGGAGGCGGGGCTGTGGCGGCGACTGCACCGGGCAGTGCTGGACGAACTCGGCGCCCGGGGTGAGATCGACTGGACCTCGGCGATCGTGGATGCCGCGTCGGTGCGGGCGAAAAGGGGGGTTCGCTGACCGGGCCGAACCCGGTCGACCGCGGGAAGAAGGGCAGCAAGCTGCACGTGCTGTCCGAGGCCCAGGGCCTCCCGCTCGCCGTCGCCGTGTCCGGCGCGAACATGCACGACAGCCTCGCCCTCAAGCCGCTGGTCCGCGGCATCCCCGCCATCCGCTCCCGGCGCGGGCCCTGTCGGCGCCGGCCGGTCAAACTCCGTGCCGACAAGGCGTACTTCTCCACCGACCATCTCTCCTGGCTGCGGGAACGGGGACTGGTCCCGCACATCGCCCGGCCCGGCATCGAGTCCGGCGAACGGCTCGGCCGGCACCGCTGGAAGATCGAGCGGTCCATCGCCTGACTCTTCGGCTACCGACGTCTCACCGTCCGATACGAGCGAAAGGGCTCCCACTTCCTCGCCTTCCTCGGCCTGGCCGCCGCCCTGACCTGCTACAAGAAACTCACGAAGATCACCACGCGAGACAACCTCTAAAGGCGTATCATTCATCACTCACCAGAACTTCGGAAGCCACGTCAAGGGCCTTCTTCAGAGATTCCGGAAAAGCCGAGTCAAGCAACCGAAGATTCTCTACACGATAAGAGCCTCCAGAAAGTGGAGTGACACTCACTTCCCTGGCCTTTTGCTGTAGCCCCACCGATCTAAGCCGCAGCGCCCCATGGCTGAGAATTGGGAAGAAGCGGTTAAATCGACCATCTGCATAGAATGCCTCCACCAGCGAACGCTCATCGTGAAACTCCTCAGCAGTCCGCAACCAATTCCACTGAGCGGGTACCGGGTCTCCCGACTCGCGGATCCTCGCCAGCCGCCCCGGCGTCATAAAATGGAATTTTTCGACAAAGTCACCAATCGAAATACCATCCCGCCAGGCAGCCAATGCTTCGATCAGATCTCCTAGATCATCAGTGGCACCCTCGGCCCACGTGAATCCATCTCCCCGAATAGCCACGTAGAAGGTCCTGCTTTGACTACCGAGCTGAACAGAAGCCCTTCCGCGACTCGAATCCAGTCCAGCCGTGACTAGCCGACCGGGTTCCGATGCGTAGTGACTGTAGAGCCGACCTAGATCGAGATTCTTCTTCTCCGAAGCTAGCTCCATCGCCGCGATAAGACCGCCTGCGGCGAATAGGTCTGGGTAGAGAGCAGAGTCGAGCGCATTCATGCTCGCGAATCCCTTTCGATTCTTTTGCTAGCAACCACAGAACCTTGTCGAATCTGATATGAAGGGTCGAAGTCGACCAAAGCTCGCCCAATCCGGTTCCGCGACATCGACTCTTTCAAGAACCCCCTTCGCGTTCGGACGATAGAAGTGGACAGAAGACCATGATCGTTCGCCATTAGCGACAGCTCTGGCGATCCAGCCCATCTCCATATCAGTGGCGTACGCTCCAGGCTGGAGCCCATCCCTTGCCGAATCGGTGAAGTTTCCCAGCCCTCGGAGATTTACGTGAAGCGTCACCGATGAATCCCGGATCGCATTCTCCACTGGGCCCTGCCACGCGTCGGGGGCGTAGTCACCAAAGTGCTTGAACCCATTGTTGTCCGCCCATGAATAGGTTCCTTCTGCTTTCTGCCCCAATGCCACGTCGCAGTTGTGAACGAGGACCGGCGTAGCCCCCGCCAGCACATAGTACGTATGAACGTCACTGACCGTCAGGTTGTGAACAGCCGACGCCCGTGCCGTCCACCGCTCAACCCTCGCAACCTGGACCAACGTCCCCGCACTGGTCCGCAGCCACTCCCCGCCCCGCAGGTCGGTAGCGTCCACCCACTCCCGCAGCTCGGGAACCCAGAAGGGGTGCCCGTCGGTGGCGGTGACCGAGGCGGTCTTGGTGCCCCTCTTGCCGTCGACGTCGACCGTCACCTTGACGAGGTGCTTGAGCCCCCGCCCCTTGATCTCGGCTGTGACGGTCTGAGCGCGGGTCTCGCCGGACTGTTCGTCGGTGGCGAGGACCTTGTCGCCGGCCTTGACCTTCTCGATCGGCTTGGTGGAGCCGTCGGCCATCAGGACCTTGGTGCCGGGGACGAAGCTGTTGCAGGTGCCACCGCTCTCGGCCTTCCCGGAACCCCCGCCCCCGCTCGACCCGCCGCCGGAGCGTGAGGACCCCCCGGAGTTGCCGCCCGGCTTGGAGCCGCCGCTCTTGCCGGAACCCCCGCCCCCGCCGGCGCTCTTCGCCGTGGAAACCTTGGGCGCGGCCTTCGCCTGGGCCTGCTTCTGAACCGGATTCCCGGTCTTCCGCTTCTGCGCCGCAGCCGCGTCAGCAGTACGTTTCGCCTGTTCCGCAGCCTTCTTCTTCGCCCGCTGAGCAGCCTCCCGTTTCGCCTTCTCGATCGCCGCCTTCTTGGCGTTCAGCGCGGCCGTCTCGGCAGCCTTCGCCGCCTTCAGCACCAGCTCCGCCGCCTTCTTCGCCGCACGGAACGACTCGATCGCCTTGATCGTGCGGTTGACGGCCTTCAGGACCCCCGGGATCTTGTGAGCCTTGAGCCAGGGGATCGCGCCGATGATCAAGCTGCCGCAGGACCACATGTCCCCGCCGAAACAGGCCATCGCGTCGTTGATGCCGACGAAGTCCTTCAGCGTGTCCCAGGCGACCGAAAGGATCACCGACGTCAGCGACTTCCCCATCGTCGCCTGCGCCTGCGCGACCTGTGCCGCCGAGAGGCCCGCCCCCGCCAGCGCAGCCGCCCGCTCAGACGCCGTCAGCGAGATCGCCAACCCCGTCGGATCGGACATCGTCACCGGGTTGTTGTGGGCGTAGGAGTAACCGTTGGACTGCAACACGTCGTTCAGGTCCAGGACCGGGTCCGCCGACAGGAAACGCCCCACCACCGGGTCGTACAACCGCGCCCCCAACGGCTGGAACCCCGACGCGTCGTCCCGAGTCGCCCCCAGGAACCCCTTGTTGGACTGGAAGTCGACACCGACGGTCCCGGTACCCCGCTGGTTCCCGAAGGGATCCTGCTTACGCATCCGCACCGGCATCGCATCGCCGAGCCCGACCTCGACGTACGTACTGCCCTGATGGTCACCGGCGAGCGCGACAAGGTACTCCGTGCCCGCGCCCTGCGCGTACCGCATCACCGCGCCACCCGGAACGGCGTACGTACGCTGGGAGTTGATCAGCGCACCACCAGCGGCGACCGTCACCTCCGTGTCACCCAGGAACAGCGTCGCCTGCTTGCCCTTGAGCGCCAGCAACTGCGAACCGTCGGGCCCGTACACATACCGCGTGTCGTTCTGCGGCGCCCACAACTGCTCGACCTTCGACGCGTCACACGCGGCCAGCACGATCGCCGTGGAGTTCACCGACGACGCGTCCCTCACCGCGAAGCACAACCCCGAGGCGGCGTGCACCAGTTGACCTGCCGCCGTCCGCTTCAGCTGCTGCCCCGCCGCGCCGGACGCGCACTTCTGGAGCTGGACGGCGGAACCCGCCGTACCGGAAGCCGGCTGGGCGCACCAGTCGTCGTAGATGGTCAGCGTGCCCGCGTCGGCGTCCGCCTGCCCGGGAGTGACGGCGAAGCTCCAGCGCTGGGCCGGGGTGCCGTTGCAGGAGTACAGCTGGAGCGGCTGGCCCGGAGCCGTGACGCTGCTCCTGAGGTCGACGCACTTGTCCGCGAGGCCCACGTACGGGGTCCTGCCGCGCGTCCCCTGGCCGGTGATCCGCTCGACCTTGCCGTCGTACGTCCAGGACAGCTCCTGCTTGTCGCCGTTCTGGACGGACGTGATCGACTTCGTCTCGCCGGTCAGCTCGTACAGGCGCGTCGCCTCGGCCGTGACCTCCGGCCCGGACAACGACGTCCGGTACTTCTTCGCGACCGTCGTGAGGGTGTGCGGCTGGCTGCCGTCGGCCTTGCCGTACGCGTACGAGGTGACCGCGTCCAGCTCCGAGGTGCCCGCGAGGTTCTTCTCCGTGAGCTTGGTGCGGTTGCCGACGAGGTCGTACTCGTACTCCTGCCAGTAGCCCGAACTGTCCGCGCCGGCGGCCACGTTGAGGGAGCCGTCGGGCTTCTTGGGGCCGACGCAGGAGTCGTGATCCGCTGCCGTCCACGCCGTCTTCAGCTGGCCCAGCGGGTCGTACGTGAAGCACTGCCGCTCGGCCGCCTTGCCCACGGCGTTCTCGCGGATGGCCGTGACGTTGCCCGAGGGGTCGTAGGCGTACGTCCGGCGGGAGACCAGGGTGCCGCCGACGATCGCCTTGTCGTCCGACTTCTCGCGGTGGACCGACTGCTCGGTCAGCTCGCCGCTGCCCTCGTCGTACAGGGCGCTCGTCCAGACCCGGTAGGGCTGGGCGCCGAGGGTGGAGCGCAGGACCTGGCCGTGGACGTCGTAGACGGTCTCCGCGCCGTACCAGTCCTTGCCGCTGACGGAGAGCGGCTTGCCGTTCTCGTTGTAGCGGACGACCAGCGTCTCGGCGTCGAAGCGGCCCGCCTTGGGGAGGGTGGACTGCTCCAGCGCGCCGGTGTCGGTGTACGTGTAGTCGTACTTGTACGTGGTGTCCAGGCCCCAGGCGTCCTTGAGGGACTGTGGGAGGGTCAGCGTCGTGGCCGTCGGCTGGTAGTCCTTGGTGTAGCCCTCGACCTTCTGCGTGTACGCCTCACCGCCGGTGTACCGGGTCGCCGAGTACGGCATGCCCTTGCCGCCGGGCGCCTTGTCATAGTCGAAGGACGCCAGGAGCGTGCCCTTGTCGTCGTTCAGGCGCTGTTCGGTGGGGCGGGAGAGGACGTCGTAGCCGTTCCAGACGGTGGCCCGCTGGGTGATCGTCTTCAGCGGCCGGTCGAGGTGGTCGTACTCGGTCCGCGTGGTACCCGTGTCGGGGTCGGTCGCCGTGATCCGGCGGCCCCGGTGGTCGTACGTCCAGGTCCAAGCCTGCGTGGATTCCGCCGAGTTGGACGCACTCGACAGGCGGCCGTGGCGGTCATACGTGTACTTCGTGGACGTGAAGCCCTGCGGCGCCTGGGGGTTGAAGGTGTCGAGGCGGGACGTACGGCCCAGCGCGTCGGTGAAGACGCGGTAGGACGAGGTGCCCTGCGGGTTGACGACCTCCGACCAGTCCTCGCCGTACTTGTAGCGGGTGGCCCGCTCCGGCACCGGCTCCGAAGTCGCCTCGCCCGACTTGGACTTCACCTTCAGGACCGGCGTCTCCGCGAGGACGCGGCCGAGGCCGTCGTACGTGTAGCGGGTGATGTTGGGGACGACGGTGTCGGCGAGCGGGGTGAAGAGTTCGCCGGGCTTGGCTTCGAGCGTGAAGTAGGCGTTGTTGGTCTGCCAGATCTCACCGGAGGAGTTGTAGAGCGTGTCGGTGATCAAGTGGCCGCCGCCGTCGGCCTCTTCCTGCGTCTGGCGTTCGCGGCCGAGGCCGTCGTAGAGGGTGACGGACTTCTCGACGCGGTTCTCGTGGCCGCGCGTGTAGGCGGTGACGTACGGCGGCTTGGTCTCCTCGCGCTGCGCGTTGGGCACGGGGATCGTGTAGACGGCCCTGAAGTCGGGGACGGCCGACGCGGACGGGGTGCGGCCGGCGCCCCACGCCTCGACGAGGCGGCCGAGCGCGTCGTACTTCGCCTCGCTGGTATGGCCGTTGGCGTCGGTGGTGCGCAGGGAGGTGCCCCGGCCCGGCTCCAACTCCTGTACCTGGGTGTGCCCCACGGCGTTGGTCTCGGTGACCTTGAAGACCTGGCCGGTGGGCGGCTCGTAGCGGATCGTGCCCGCATTGCCGTCCGGATCCGTCTGCTTGACGACGCGGCCGATCGCGTCGAACTCGGTGCGGCCGTTCGGCTGGAAGCCGGTGCCGTCGCCCTTGAGGGACCAGGTCTGGCTCGCCTCGCCGAGGGTGTCCGCGAGGAGGGCGGCGCCGTAGGACTGGCCGTCGTAGGCGGTGCGGGTGGCGCCGCTGAGGGTGGAGAGGTCGGCGAAGTCCGCCGCGGCACAGGTCGTTGGGGAGATCAGGACCTGTTTGGTGAGGCCGATCAGGTTCTTGCCGGTCTGGTGGACGTACTCCAGCTTGGTGCAGGACTCGTCGTCCGGCTTGCCGGTGTCTCCGAGGGATTCGACGAGGGTGGGCAGACCGTGCGTCGGCTCGTACGTCGTCGTGGACCTGACGACGCGCAGCGTGCGCTTGTCGTCGCCGGTGCCGGAGGAGCGGGTGTAGGCGATCTCCTCGGGCTCGGTGACCCGCCAGGCCCTCAACGGGCTGAGGCCGTCGTCGCGTTGACGGGTGGCGAGGACGGTGGCCTCGGGGACGGTGACGCTGCGCGAGAGCCAGTCGGTGTCCGCGTCGGTGGCCTCGGAGTACGTCAGCTCCTCGGCGATGCGGCCCGCGAACGGCTCGCGGTCCTTGGCTATTTCGGCACCGGTGATGTCCTTCACCGGGACGTCGTCGCCCAAGCCCCGGAAGAAGCGGGTGACGGCCTTGGAGCGCTTGCTGCCGATGGACGGGGCGTCGGTGCCGGTGATGACGGTGGTCTGCTCGAAGCCCGCGAACTGGGAGTACGTGCGCGTGGCCTTCTTCGTGAACTCCGCCTCGGCCAGGCGCCAGCCCGCGTTCTTGTACGCGTAGGCCGTCCGCGTGGCGAACGCGCCGTCCACGTTGGGCAGTTCCTCGATGGTGTCCACGACGTACTTGTGGAACCAGTCGATGTCCTCGACCTCGGGGTCCGGGTGCCAGTAAGTCGGGTAGCAGAGACGGGTGTTGGCCTTCAGCGCGGCCTTGTCGTCCTTGCCGGGCAGGCCGGTGCCGGTCTTGCAGTCGCCCTCGGGCGTCTTGTAGGTGACGACAGTCTCGCCGCCGTACTCGTTGATGACACGGCCGATGCGCAGACGGGAGAAGCCGGGGGCGGCGTCCGTCTTCACGCGGTTCGGCATGTCCTCCTGGTTGTGCTCGAAGCGGACCGCGTTGAGGGTGATGCTCGCGCCGCCCGGTTCGTAGCCGGTGCGCTGTACCGACTCCAGCCACAGGGCCGTGTTCGGGCCGGTCAGGAGGGTCGGGAAGTCGTGGGTGAGCGTGTACTTGTCGACCGGCCGGCGGTCGGTGGAGCCCGCGACGCGCTGGGTCTCGGTGGTGATCGTCGTCAGGCGCTTGCGGGTCCAGAAGGACGGGCCCGCGTTCCAGCACTTCTTGCCGGACGCGCAGCGCAGATCGGCCGGGGTGTCGTACCAGATGCGGTACTTGCCGGGGTCCTTGTCGGTGAAGTCGGCCTCGGAGCAGACGCCGTACTTCGGGAGACAGCGCTCCTCGACGTGGAACAGGACGCGGGAGGTCGCGGGGGTGCGGAAGATGCTCTTCTCGACGTTGCGCTGGCCGTACTCGATGCGGTCGAGCCAGGCGCCGCGGTCGTACTCGACCGGGGCCTTGAAGTTGAAGTTGCGGGCGTAGAAGTTCTGTTCCTTCTTCCACCACAGGGACATGGCGTTGCCGTGGACGTCCTCGACGTAGTCGAGGTTCCAGCGCCAGCCCTGGGTGCAGGCGGAGTTCTTCCACTCGGACTGGTAGCAGTCCTCGCCGTCGTGGTTGCCGTACACCGGGACCGTCAGGACGGAGTCGGTGACCGTGCCGCTCGGGGCGCCCGGCAGCTTGTGCAGGCCGAAGTGGTACTTGGTGCCGTCGCGGGTGGTGACGATCCAGTACTCGCCCTTGTGGGCGCCGTTGCCGGTGGAGTCGTCGCGGATCTGCTGGACGACGGCGCCGTCACCGTTGGCGGTCGTCCACTTGCCCTGGTCCCACACGAGTTCGGTGGTCGTGCCGCCGAGGGAGAGGGTGGCGTTGTTCGAGCCCCAGCACAGGTCGGAGGTGCGGTGGGTCTTGTTGTTCGACCCCGCCTTCTTGGAGTCCTCGCGGCAGGTGGCGTACGAGCGGGTGATGGAGCCGGGGTTGTAGTCCCAGCCGTCGCCGATCCAGGACGCCTGGTTGTTGGTCGCGGAGGTGCGGCCGTCGACCGACTGGGAGGAGTAGCCGAGGCTGACCTTCGGTGTGAGGCCGCCCGCAGACTCCGGGACCTGGACCTGGTAGCCGTAGGTGAAGGCGCCCGAGGAGGAGCCCGCCGACCAGGAGCCGGAGGAGAGCAGCGGGGTCGCGGTGAAGTCGCCGGAGGTGGAGGAGCCGGTGTCGAGGGCGCCGACCACGCGGGAGCCGGCGGCGGCGACGGCGGGGAGGACGGCGGTGGCGGCGGCCGTGCGCACCGAGGCACCGGAGGTGACCGGGGCTCCGGCGTCGTCGGCCAGCAGGGCTGCGACCGGCACGGAACCCGTCAGGATCGTGCGGGTCTTCTCCTGCTTCGCGGCGGTGATCCTGGCCGGGGCGTCGGCCGCCGGGACCTCCTCGACCGAGCTGGACAGCCGCTCGGGCCGCGCCTCGGCCGTGCCCGACATGGTCGTCACGCCGCTCTCGGCCGCGCAGTCGCCCGTGCCCGGGGAGTCCAGCACGCAGTCGGGGAGCAGCAGGAGGCCGAAGCGCTCGGCGGCCTGCGGTCCGTAGAGGTCGGCGAAGGCGGTGGTGTCGACGGCGATGGCGACCTGGGCGGCGGGGTCGGCCGTCGCGGGCGGGGTGACGCGCATGATCAGGCCCGCGGCGCCGGCCTCCTGGGAGGCGGCCGGTGAGGCGAGGTCGACCTTCCAGTCACCGGCGACGGCCGCCGGTGCGGTGCCCTCGGGTACGCCGACCGCGATCGGCAGGTCCTCGACGGGGACGGTGGTGCCGGGCGCGGTGTCCGTCTTGAGCGTCGCGACGCCGCTGTCCTCGGTCCACGGGGTGACGGCCTTCGGCACGTACGGCTCGACGGGGACCTCGGGGGCGGTGGTGAGGTTCTTCTCCGCCTCCTCGTCGCCGTCGAGCGGGGCGGTCTTCGGCAGCTCGGGCAGGTCGATCGTCCGCGTCATGCCGGGCGCCGGTATCGCCCACGCCTGGGAGTTCAGGCTGGTCACGGTGAGTACCGAGGACAGCAGCAGGACGGTCGCCACGCGGCCGTGGCGGCGCCGCAGCCATGTCACAGGACCTTGAGCACGCATACGCGTCGAACCCCACCCAGGCGATGCAGACAACAGAGATGACCAGCACCCTGTGGCATGTCCACCGCAGGGTTCAAGTGTCTTGATCTGGAAGGGAATCGTCCTTTTGAGATGTGCACCACAGGCAAATTCATCACGGAAGGTCATCGATCGGACACAAAACCGTTCCGTAAAGCCATCACCAAGCCTCCATCACGGATTTATAAAACTTTCATTTGTGGACGAGCCGTGAGAACCGTGTGATCGTGTCCGCGCCCATGTCTCCATCCGCCTGGTTCCTACGGGGAGTAGACCGCCGTGCCCGCGCCGCCTCGCTTTCTCAGCCCCTTCGTGCGCACCCGCACCCGGCTGACCCTTGCCCTCGGCCTGGTCCTGGCCGCCGTGATCGCCGCTCTGCTGCCCTGGTGGAGTGGTGACGATGCGTCAACTCCCGTCGCACGCAAGCCGGTCGACGCCCGAAAGGCCGAGGTCGGCCCGCGGGACGAGCCCGCTGCCGTGGCCGAGTCGCGGCGGACCGGCAAGGCGGTGACCGTCGACACCGCGACCACGGGCACCGAGATGACGTGGGCCCTGCCTGACGGGCGGATGCGCACGGAGATCGCGGCGCTGCCCCGGCGCGCGAAGAACGCCGAGGGACGCTGGGCGCCGATCGACAACCGGCTCCACCGGACCGCCGACGGCATACGCCCCGCCAACCCGGTGGTGCCGCTGACGTTCTCCGCCGGGACGCGGCAGGACCGGGCCGACCGTTCCTACGCGCGCGGCATTCTGACGGCAGATCAGGACACGCCCACGGAGAGCGTGTTGGCCCAGACGGTCATCCGTGGCCACGTCATCTCCTACACCTGGCCGGGCGAGTTGCCCGAGCCGGTGCTGAGCGGTCAGCGCGCCCTGTACTCCGAGGCGCTGCCCGGCGTCGACCTCCTGCTGGTCGCCCGCGCGGAAGGCGGGTTCGCCCAGCTCCTCATCGTCAAGACCCGCGAGGCGGCGGCGAATCCGGCGCTGGCGACGCTGTCGTACGGACTGAAGTCGTCCACAGCCGTCTTCCGGTACGACGCGACGGCGCAGCGGGTGCTGATCGCGGACGGCTCCGGCGCGGAGATCGGATCCGTGCCGACGCCGTTCGCGTGGGACTCCAGCGGGCGCGACCCCGAGCTGCCCGAGGACCCGGACGCGCCGGCCGACTCGGTCGCGACCCCGGAGGAGGTGCTGGCCCTGTCCGGGCTGAACGGCATCGAGCCGGGTTCGCGGCAGGCCCCCGCGCCCATGACACTGACCGGGGAGGGCACGGGGACGGCGCGGATCGAGGTGAAGGCCGGTCGGACGGGGCTGCTCAGCGACCCGGAGGCCCGCTTCCCCGTGTTCGTCGACCCGACGATCAATCCGGGCACATCGGGCTGGGCCGTGGCCTACGAGCCGCACCCCAACGCCAGTTTCTGGAACGGCACCAACTACAACGACGGCACGCCCGAGGCGCGGGTGGGCCACGAGAAGGACACCGGCGGCACCGCCCGTTCCTTCTGGCGGATGAACTACAGCAGCGGTCTGAAGGGCGCGACGATCAGCGCCGCGAGCTTCAAGGTCCTCAACAACCACTCCTGGTCGTGCGACAAACGGGAGTTCCAGTTCTGGATGACGGGCGCGATCTCGTCGGGCACGACATGGCGGAAACAGCCGGCCTGGACGACCGAACTCGACCGGAAGTCGTTCGCGCACGGCTGGAAGTCCGGCAACTGCCCCGACGCGTACGAGGAGTTCGACATCAAGGCCGCCGCGCAGAAGGGCGCGGACGCCGGCTGGTCGAGCATCACCCTCGGGATGCGCGCGACCAGCGAGCGCGACACCCAGACCTGGCGCAAGTTCAAGGCGGACACGGCGGTCCTGCGGGTCGACTACAACCGCCCGCCGGCCACCCCGAGCGGCGTGACGAGCGCCCCCGGCGGCACCTGCAACACCGCCACGGCGGGGACGACGATCGGCAAGACCAACGTCATCCTGTCGGCGAAGTCCTCCGACCCGGACGGCAACCTCCGGGGCCTGCGCTTCCGGATGTGGAAGTCGGGCGCCGCCGTCCCTGCGGGCACCCTCGTCACCAGCCTGTCCAGCGGCAAGGCGACGATCACCATCGCCGCCGCCAACCTCGTCGACAAGGGCGTCTACCACTGGGACGTCCGCGCGGAGGACTCCGGCGGGCGGGTGTCCGCGTACTACCCGACCAGCGGGAACCGGTGCACGGTGACCATCGACGGGTCGGCCCCGCCGCCGCCGACGGTCGAGAGCGAGGTGTTCCCCGAGATCACCGACGACGGGCAGACCTGGGCGAAGAAGAAGTTCGGGGAATCCGGGGCCGTCACCTTCACCTCGCCGGGCGCGGCGAGGTTCCGGTACGGCATCGAGGGCCTGTGGTGGAAGACGGTGGACGCGGTCGGCGGCTCGTTCACCGACCAGGCGCTGAACCCCCAGCACACCGGCCCCAACTGGCTGAACGTGTACGCCCTCGACACCGCGGGCAACCAGAGCGTGGTCACGAACTACGGCTTCTACGTGCCACCCCGTGACTCGGGGGACCTGCCCGGTGACGTCAGCGGCGACAAGCTGGCCGACGTCCTCCACGTGAACGGCGACGGCCAGCTCTTCACCTGCGTCGGCCTGCCGGCCGGCGAACTCCAGGGCTGCATGCCCGCCTCGTACACCTCGGACGGGACGCTGCACCCCGCCGGCCACTGGTACGACCCGGCGACGAACCGGGCCGCGCTGATCACCCACCACACGGACGCCTACCCCGGCGACGGCATCACCGACCTGTTCGCCGTCTCCCCCGACGGCACGTTCTGGCTCTACCCCGGCGACGGGTACGGCAGCTTCGGCGTGGACGACCGGATCCGGATCATCCTGCCCGCGGACGCCCCCGCGCCCTCGACCTGGACCCAGATCAAGGCCGTCGGCGACATCACCGGCGACCGGCTGCCCGACCTCTTCCTGCGCTCCGGCACCTCCTTCTGGGTCCTCTCCGGCTACACCGGCGGGAAGTTCCGGACGGCCACGATGATGAACCCCGACTCCTGGGCGCGCCGCGACATCGTCAACGTCGCCGACGTCAACGGCGACAAGACCCCCGACATGCTCTGGCGCAACCTCGACAACGGCTCCATGTCCGTCCGCCACGGCAAGCCCGGCCCCGTCGCCGGCAGCGCCGACCTCGATTCCCTCAAGCTCGGCTCCAGCTCCCTCAGCGGCCAGGACGTCGCCTACGGCACCGGCTGGGCCGAGTCCGCCGTCTCCACCGCCATCGGCATCCCCGACGTCAACGACGACGGCGTCCCCGACATCTGGGCACGCTCCGCCACCGACGGGCAGATACGGCTCTACCTTCCGTCCCGCACCAACACGAACTCCGCGGTCAAGGTGGTGCTGTCGGCGGACTGGAGATCGGTACGCGCGATCGGCTGACGCCGGCCACACACGAACCGGGCCCGGCTGCTTCCTGGGAGGGAGACGCAGCCGGGCCCTTTCCATTTCCGCGAACTCCATTCCAGGGGCGCGTAGTTCATGCACCCGCGCTCGCTCGTCACGGTGATTCCCCGATCACCCGGTAACCCTCTTCCGCCCGGTCGGGTTGTCCTGGACGACCGGGCGGGAAACGCGTCATGCGTGCCGTCGCCGGGATCGCGATGGGAGGCGTGGGTGCGGCGGGTCGGAGTCGGCGGGTTCGTGGCGGGAGTTGTGGGTGGGCTCGCGTTTTTTGGGTTTTTTCCGGGGCTGCCTCATGTCATCGACTGGGGTGCGGTGGTTGTGTCGTTGGGGGTGGGGGCGGTGGTGCGGTGGGGGTGTGTGGTGTGGGGGCGGAAGAAGGTGCGGGGGCGGGTGTAAGGGTCGGTGGTCAGGCTGTTCGTTTGCGGGGGGTTGTTTTCTTTGCCGTGGTCTTTTTCTTCGGGGGTGTCTTCTTCGGCCCCCGGTCGGGGAGTTGGCGGACTTCCGCTTCCTCGCCGCGGGACGCCTTCGCGGCGTTGACGCTTTTCTCCAGGGCGGCCATGAGGTCGAGGACCTTGCCGGAGGGGGACGGGGGTGCGGTGTCGGAGGGGGGCTCGCCGGAGGACTTCGTGGCGATCAACTCCTCCAGGGCTTCCCGGTATTCGTCGTGGAGGTCGGCGAGGTCGACTTCGCCGAGGGTGTCCATGAGGACGTCCGCGAGGTCCAACTCCTCTTTGCGGATGGTGACTTCGGTCTCGGGGGCGACGCCCTCGGGGACGCGGACCTCGTCGGGCCACAGCAGGCCGTGCATGGCGATGGCGTCGCCGACCACGCGGAGCATGCCGAGGCGTTCGCGGCCCCGCAGGGCGTACTTGGCGACGGCGACCCGGTTGCTGCGCTTCAGCGCCTCGCGCAGCAGCGTGTACGGCTTCGCCGCGGGAACGCCGGACGCGGCGAGGTAGTACGCCGTGTCCATCTGGAGGGGGTCGATGCGGTCGGCGGGGACGAACGCGACGATCTCGATCGTGCGCGCGGTGGGGATGGGGAGGTGGGCGAGGTCGTCGTCGGTGATCGGGACGATCGTGCCGTCGGCCTCCTCGTACCCCTTGCCGATCTCGGCCGTCGTCACCTCGCGGTCCTCCAGTTCGCAGACCTTGCGGTAGCGAATGCGGCCGCCGTCCTCGGTGTGGATCTGGCGGAACGAGACGGAATGGCTCTCGGTGGCGTTCACGAGCTTGATCGGGATGCTCACCAGACCGAAGGAGATGGCGCCGTTCCAGATGGATCGCACGGTTGGCATCCTTTCCGCCCGTTACACACCGGTTTGCGTGATGCTTATCGTATGACGCCTCTCACCTCCGTGGACGGCCGGCGGCTCGCGCTCAGCAATCTGGAGAAGGTGCTGTACCCGGCGGACGGGTTCACCAAGGGCGAGGTGCTGCACTACTACGCGACCGTCGCGGACGCTTTGCTGCCGCACCTGCGCGACCGCGCCGTGTCGTTCCTGCGGTACCCGGACGGGGCTGCGGGCCAGGTGTTCTTCACCAAGAACGTGCCGCCGGGGACGCCCGAGTGGGTCGCGACGGCCGAGGTCGCGCGGGCGGAGGGCCCGGCGCGGATGGTGCTCGTGCAGGATCTGGCGAGCCTGATGTGGGCGGCGAACCTCGTCGCCGAGTTCCACACGCATCAGTGGACGGTCGTCCGGCCCGCCCTCGCCGACCGGCTCGTCCTCGACCTCGATCCCGGCCCGCCCGCCGGCGTCGCCGAGTGCTGCCGGGTCGCGCTGTGGCTGCGCGAGCGGCTTGCGGCGGACGGGATCGAGGCGCACGTCAAGACGTCCGGCGCGAAGGGGCTGCACCTCCTCGCCGCCGTCCGCGACGCGTCGCCCGGACGGGTGAGCGCGTACGCCAAGCGGCTCGCCGTCGCGGCGGAGGCGGCGCTGCCCGGTCTCGTCGTCCACCGCATGAACCGGGGCCTGCGGCCCGGCAAGGTCTTCGTCGACTGGAGTCAGAACGCCGCCCGCAAGACGACCGCCGCCCCCTACACCCTCCGCGCCCGTCCCGAGGCGACGGTCTCGACGCCGGTGAGCTGGGAGGAGGTGGCGGGGGCGGCCGAGGGCCAGGGTGATCTCTCGTTCCGGGCGGGGGAGGTCGTGCGGCGGGTCGCGGAGCACGGGGACCTGCTGGCGCCGCTGTTCGAGACGGGGCGAGCGGGGCGGGTTCCCTAGGGGGTGTACGGGGGTGACGTGGACGGGGGGTGAGGGGGCCAGGGTAGGGACCCGTACCCCTCAGGTACCCCGCCCCTCACACCCTCCCCCACGTCCCCCGGTCCCGTGCCATCGCGTGCAGCGCCTCCACGTCCGCCGGTTTCAGCACCCCGCCCTGCCGCCCCAGCTCGGGCACCGCGTCGTCCCCTAGTACCCGCACCTCCCGTAAGGGTGCCGTGACGCGGACGTCCGTGGCGCCGACGACCGCGAGGACCGGGCGTACCTCTGCGGTCAGGGCGTACGTCGCCCGCGCGGCGTCGGCGCGGACCCGGCGCAGCAGGGGCTGGGGGTCCCGGCGCCCCAGGGTGACCTGGGGATCGGCGACGAGGACGCGCTGCCTGCGGGCGTACAGGGTGTGGACAGCGAACAGCCCGCCGGGCCCGATCGCGAGGTGGTGGATGCGGTCGCCGCCGGGGAGGGGGACCGAGTGCAGGGTGTGCCAGCCGGCGCCGTCGAGGGCGTCGAGCGCGTCACCGACCGCCTGCTCGGCGGCGAGCGCCTTGCGGCGGGGGTCGGGGCGCAGCCGGGGGCCGGCCGGCGGGGTGCGGTCGAGGGCGACGAGCAGGGCCTCGCCGGGGCGGTTGGGGGCCAGGTCGTCGTCGGGGTGGAGGGAGAGGAGCGCCAGTTCGGCGGGGGTGGGGACGGGGGGCGGGCCGATCGTCACCGGGCCGGTGAGGAAGGGGGCCAGCGCGGTCATGACGTCGGCTCTGGTGTCGTCGCTCAGCAGGTTGACCCTGGCCGCCTCGCGGTCGTACCAGGCGATGTTCCGTCCGTCGGTCATACAGACGTAGAGCCGTTCCTGGCCGTGGCGCCAGGTCGGTACGACGCGCAGTCCCGTCATGCACCATCACCCCTCGGACCATGGGAACAGGAGGGGTACGCCAGGGGCAAGAAGGCGGTTACCTTTGGCGCGAGTTGGGCAGGCCACTGGCAGATCCCTTGCACACGTCCCGTAGTACTTCCGAGGTAGATCCCGGTGAGCGCGCGTTGGGGAGGCGTCGTTGCGGAGCCGCAGGAAACAGCCCGACGTACCCGCCCCCGACAGTCCGTGGAACGAGGTCGTGCCCGGACTGTGGATGGGCGGCCACGAGTTCCGGGGCCGTTCCGGGCATGTGGAACGGGCCGTCGTACGCGATCAGTTCGACCTGGTGCAGACGTTGCTGAGGCTGCCGGGGTACGGTCCCGACGCCGGTGTCGAGCACCATGTCTGGGACATCCCCGACGGGCCGCTGGACGGGACCCAGCTCGCCGGTGTCATCCGGCTCGCGCGGGCCGCGAGCGACGCGCTCGACGGGGGGCGGCGGGTGCTCGTCCGCTGCTACCACGGCTACAACCGGTCCGGGCTCGTCGTCGCCCACGCGCTGGAGCGGCGGGGGTACGGGGCGGAGGAGGCGATCCGGCTGATCCGGTCCCGGCGGTCGCCGTGGGCGCTGCACAACGAGCTGTTCGTCGAGTACCTGCGGGCGGGGTTGTCGACCGCCCGATTGCTGGAGGAGCTGACGGAATGACGAGGTGAGTAATCGTTTCGCCTCTCGGCAGCCGGGACCTTCGGGAGGGCAGCGGCCCGGAGTGTTGTTCCGGGGACTCCTGGAATCGCCGGGCGGTGGCGTGGCAAGCGTGTACGGGGCTTCGCCGGGTGCAGGGGCTTCGCCGGGCGCCGGGACTTCGCCGGGCGCCGGGGCGCGGAAGGCGTTCGATCCGGCGTCGGCGATCGAGCCGTGCCCGGCTTCGGCGATGTCCCGCGGCACGGTGACCGGGTATGCGCCACCCCCGCCTGCCCCCGCCTGCCCCGCCGCTCGCCCCTCTCACCTCAGCCTCTTGCCCAACCCTTGGTCCACTCCGGTACGCAAAAAGGACTTCCGGCCGAATAAGGTGAACGGCGTCAGTGTTCAGTGCGGCATGCAGGAGTCCCTTGAGTCTCGCCCGGCGTCTTCGTCTCGCGGCTGTCGTCGCCCTGGTGGCGGCGGCCGGCGTGGGGTGCGGTGACGCCGGTGGGCTGCGGGGCGCGGGGCCGACGTCGACCGCGAACAGCCCGGAGCGGCTGTGGCCGCAGATCAAGCCCGCGTCGAGCCCGGCGTGGGATCTGGACGAGGCGGAGACCGAGGTCGTACGCGGGGTCTTCGTACCCGGGGGTGACATACGCAAGGTGGACCCGGTGGCCGTCGTCCGCGCCGAGATCGCCACCGACGCGAGCAGCTACGCGGGCACGCGGGCGCCGTACCGGGACACCAACCGGCTGATGGACACGTGCGGGACGGCCGGGAAGGGCACGTGCCCCGTACTCCAGCCGTACTACCGGGACCTCACGGGGGACGGGCGGCCCGAGCTGACACTCGGGTTCCGGCTGCGCCCCGGCGACCTCACCGCCGTCCGCGTCTACACCGTCGAGTCGGACCGGCTCGTGCAGGTCATGGCCTGGGAGGACGCGGTGAGCGCGGTGGAGCTGGCCGGGCGGTCGGTGATCATCCGTTCGCCCTCGGACCTCGCGGACTACGAGTACCGCCTCCAGTGGACCTGGGACCCGGAGCAGAAGGCGATGCTCCTCACGCACGACGAGATGCTGCGCACCGACGGCAAACGCGAGCCGAGCGGGAAGCACCGCTCGATGTCGCCCGTCCGCCCGTCCACGACCCCGCAGCCGTTGCCGTCCGCGACGGGGACGCCGCCGCCCGTCACCGGGTCCGCGTACGGGATACCCGAGGCGTACGGGATACCTGAGAGGTACGGGATACCTGAGAGGTACGCCGCTGGGGCGGTCCCCGCATGAGCCGCCCCTCGCGCCTCATCCGCAACCCCCGCTGGACCCGCACCCTCGCCTTCAAGGCCGCGGCGTTCATCACGGTGATGTGCTGCGCGCTCGCGACGATGCTCGGCGTCCTCGTGCACGTCCAGGTCACCAACCAGACGGTCGGCCAGTCGAGGGACGTCGCCCTGTCGAAGCTCGCGGAGGCGACGGACGCGTACGAGGCCGGCGACGCGCTCGCGCCGAACGCGAGTGTGGACCCGGACGGCCTGCCCAGGGAGCTGAAGGCGCTGGCGGCGGCGGGCGAGCGGGGCACGATGGTCGCGGACTACCGGGGCCGCCCGCTGATGTGGGCGGCGGGCCCGGCGGCCGGCGGACGGGCGCTGGCCGTCGCCGTCGAGTACGGCCAGCAGGCGCGGACGATCGAGGCGCTGGACAACGCGATCCTGTGGTCGTCGGGCCTCGCGATCGGCGTGACGCTGCTGGTCGGCGCGGTGGCGGTGGCCAGGGTGACCCGGCGGCTCCAGGCGACGGCGCAGGTCGCCCGGCGGATCAGCGCGGGCGACCTGGACGCGCGCGTGGACGACCCGCTGGCCAGGAAGTCGCGCGAGGACGAGGTCGCGGCGGTGGCGGCGGCGCTGGACCGGATGGCGACGTCGCTCCAGGGCAAGCTGCTGAGCGAGCAGCGCTTCACTGCGGACGTCGCGCACGAGCTGCGCACCCCCCTGACGGGTCTGCACGCGGCGGCGGAACTACTGCCCCCGGGGCGTCCGACGGAGCTGGTCCGCGACCGGGTGGCGGCCCTGCGGACGCTCACGGAGGACCTGCTGGAGATCTCCCGCCTGGACACCGGCAAGGAACAACTCGACATCGGTGCCGTGGAGTTGGGCGCGCTGGCGCACCGGGTCGTGGCGGCGTCGGGCGCGGCGGCGGACGTCGTCGTCGTGCGGGACCGGGTCGTCGAGACGGACCGGCGGCGGCTGGAGCGGGTGCTCGGGAACCTGGTGTCGAACGCGCACCGGCACGGTGCGGAGCCGGTGATCGTGACGGTGGACGGGCCAGTGGTGACCGTCCGGGACCACGGTGGGGGATACCCGGAGTACCTGGTGCTGCACGGGCCGCAGCGGTTCCGTACCGAGGGCGGGGCGCGGGGGCACGGGCTGGGGCTGACGATCGCGGTGGGGCAGGCGGAGGTGCTGGGCGCGCGGCTGGCGTTCGGCAACGCGGACGGCGGCGGGGCGGTGGCGACCCTGACGCTGCCGTCGGGGGCGTCTCCGCTTGGCGCAGTCTGACGCGCACCCACCCCGTACGACCCCTAATGTGACGATTGCCCAGCTTCACTCCCTTCCCGGAGGAACCGTCATGCGCTCCACTCTCACCCGTCTCTGCATATCCGGGGCCGGCGCCGCCCTCGCCCTCGCCGCGGCCACCGTGCCCGCCACCGCGAACGACGACTGGGGACACCACCACCATCACCACGACAACCCCCGCCTCTACAAGGGCGTGGTGACGGCGAACGGCGGGCTGGTGCTGCGCAGCGCGCCGAACCGGGGCAGCCAGGTCATCCGGGTGGCTCCCCAGGGTGAGGTCGTGACGATCTTCTGCAAGACCGCGGGCCAGACCGTCCAGGGCAACCCGCTGTGGTACCTGCTGACCGACGGCACCTGGGCCTGGGGAGCCGCGCGGTACATCGACAACATCGGTCCGGCGCCGCGCTGGTGCTAGCGCCGGGCTCACGAGGAGCGACTTTTGGGTAGGTTCCGGACATGACGAGCGCCGGTATCGGGATCGCCGCGACCGTACGGCTCCCCCGGCGCCGTGGCGTCGAACTCGCCCTGCTCGTCGTCGCCGTCCTGCTCTGCGTGTCCGGCTACTGCGCCGTCGGGCTCGCGAGGAACGGCGGTGTCCCGCCCGGTGCCGCCGGTTACGGTGCCGGGCTCGGGGCGCTCGCGCTGTGCGCGCACCTCGCGGTGCGGCTGCGCGCCCCGTACGCCGATCCGCTGCTGCTGCCGATCGGCGTCCTGCTCAACGGCGTCGGCCTGGTCCTCATCCACCGGCTCGACCTGGAGACCCCGGGCGAGCGCGCGGCGCCGGCCCAACTCGTCTGGTCCGCCTTGGGAGTCGGGCTGTTCACGTGCGTGGTCCTGGCGCTGCGCGACCACCGGGTCCTGAAGCGGTACGCGTACGTCAGCGTCGCCGCCGCCCTCGCGCTACTGACGCTGCCGGTGCTGTTCCCGGCCGTCAACGGGGCCCGGATCTGGATCAGGATCGCCGGATTCTCCATCCAGCCGGGGGAGTTCGCGAAGGTGCTGCTGGCGGTGTTCTTCGCGGCCTACCTCGCGGACAACCGCACCGCGCTCGCGTACGCGGGCCGCCGGATCTGGTTCATGCAGCTCCCAACAGGCCGTGTCCTGGGGCCCATTGTCGCCGTCTGGCTGATCAGCGTCGGGGTGCTGGTGCTCGAACGCGACCTGGGTACCTCGCTGTTGTTCTTCGGGCTGTTCGTCGTGATGCTGTACGTCGCCACCGGACGCACCGGGTGGATCGCCGTCGGGCTGCTGCTCGCGATGCTGGGCGCGGTGGCCGTCAGCGCGCTGGAGCCGCACGTGCACAGCCGGGTCGAGGACTGGCTGCACCCGTTCGCGTCGATCGACGCGGGCCTCGGTCCGGGCCAACTCGCCCAGTCCCTCTTCGCGTTCTCGGCCGGCGGCGTCCTCGGCACGGGGCTCGGGCTCGGCCACTCCGTCCTCATCGGCTTCGCCGCGAAGTCCGACTTCATCCTCGCGACGGCCGGCGAGGAACTGGGCCTCGCGGGGCTGTCGGCGCTGTTCATCCTCTACGGCCTGCTGGTGGAGCGGGGTTACCGCGCCGGCCTCGCCCTGCGCGACCCGTTCGGGCGGCTGCTCGCGGTCGGGCTCGCGTCGATCGTCGCGCTCCAGGTGTTCGTCATCTCGGGCGGTGTGACCGGGCTGATTCCGCTGACGGGCATGGCGATGCCGTTCCTCGCGCAGGGCGGCTCCTCGGTGGTGACCAACTGGGCGATCGTCGCGCTGCTGATCCGGCTGAGCCACGCGGCACGGACGGGGGAACGGTGAACAGGCCATCAGGACAAGGGAGTTCGGCGTCCGGCGACCTCCGGATGACCCGGCACATCCGGCACGCCGCCGTCTTCTCCTGCCTCCTGCTGCTCGCCCTCCTCGTCAACGCGGCCCGCGTCCAGGTCGTCCAGTCCCCCGCGTACGACGACAACCCCGCCAACCGCCGTGCGGACATCGCCCGTTACGGGGCGCCGCGCGGCGACATCCTGGTCGACGGCGCCCCGGTCACCGGCTCGCGCGACACCGGGGAGCAGTTGCGCTACGAACGGACGTACCGGGACGGGCCGTTGTACGCGCCGGTGACGGGGTTCTCCTCGCAGCGGTACGGGACGACGCTGCTGGAGCACAGCGAGGACGGCGTCCTGTCCGGCGCCGACCCGGCGCTGTCGGCGTTCCCGCTCATCGACGGGGTGACGCGGGCCCGGCCGCCCGGCGGGCAGGTCGTGACGACCGTCAACCGCCGGGCGCAGCGGGCGGCTTACGAAGGGCTCGGTGGGCGCAAGGGGGCGGTCGCGGCCGTCGAGCCGTCCACGGGGCGGGTGTTGGCGCTGGTGTCGACTCCCTCGTACGACCCGGCCGCGCTGTCGGGGAACGGGGGCGCTGTGCGGCGGGCGTGGGCGCGGCTCAACACGGACCCCGATCAGCCGATGCTCAACAGGGCTGTGCGGCAGACGTATCCGCCGGGGTCGACCTTCAAAGTGGTGACCGCCGCCGCCGCGTTGGACGCCGGGATCGTCAACGACCTTGACGCGCCCACGGATTCGCCCGCGCCGTACACGCTGCCGGGGACGACGACGAGTCTCACCAACGAGGGGTCCGGGTGCGAGGACGCGCCGCTGCGGGCCGCGTTCGAGTGGTCGTGCAACACCGTGTTCGCGAAGCTCGGGGTGCGGGTGGGGGTGCGGAACATGGTGGCGAGCGCGGAGGCGTTCGGGTTCAACGACCCCGGTGTGCGGATCCCGTTCGCGGTGGTGCCGAGCACCTTCGACAAGGCCGTGGACCAGGCGCAGTTGGCGCTGTCCGCCATCGGGCAGTACAACACGCGGGCCACGCCGCTCCAGATGGCCATGGTCGCGGCGGCCGTCGCGAACGGGGGGCAGGTGCGGACGCCGTACCTGGTCGAGCGGACGACGCGGCGGGGCGGCATGACCGTCTCGACCGCCGGGTCCCGACCGGCCCGGCAGGCCATGCACCCCTCAACTGCCCTGCGCCTCAAGGAACTCATGCGGGACGTCGTCCGCGAGGGCACCGGGACCAACGCCGCCATCCCCGGCGCCGTCGTCGGCGGCAAGACCGGCACCGCGCAGCACGGCGTCGGCAACTCCGGTACCCCGTACGCCTGGTTCATCTCCTGGGCGCAGGGCGAACGCGACATCGAACCACGCGTCGCCGTCGCGGTCGTCGTCGAGGACAGCTCCCTCGACCGCGGCGACATCACCGGCGGCGACGTCGCGGCCCCGATCGCGCGCGGCGTGATGGAGGCGGTGCTCACTTCGTGAGACGGGGGGGTGGTCCGGTCGCGGATGCCCGCCTAACGTCCCGTCATGACCTCCTACCAACTCGCCCAGGTGAACATCTCCCGCCTCAAGTTCCCGCTCGACTCACCGGAGTTGAAGGACTTCATCGACGCCCTCGAACCGGTCAACGCGGACGCCGACTCGGCGCGGGGGTTCGTGTGGCGGCTAGGGCGGCACCGGGAGTTGTCGCAGCGGCGCCCTGGGGGTCCCCCCTGCTCGAAGAGCTTGGGGGAGGTGCCGGAGGGGTTGGGGTGCGGGGTGTGAGGGGGCGTGCTCGGGTCGGTCAGATCGGTTGCCGGGTCTCCTCGCGGACCTGGAGGGTCGCCTTGGCCGCGGCCTCCATGTCGACGTCCTCGGGGGACTGGGTCGCCGTCGCCGCCGACACCTCGGCGACCGTCGCGCCGGTGTTGCCGTCGACCCAGGCGCAGACGGGGTAGGTCAGCTTGGTGCCGAGCTGGTTCTGGACGATGACCTCGCAGGTCACGGTGGTGTCGGCGCCGGCGAGGTCGTAGTCCTTGGGAGGGACGGCGACGGTCGCGCTGTCGGCCTCGCCGGCACCCTTCATCATGCTCCGCCGGGAACTCGCGGTGTCCTTGAAACGCCCGTACATCCCGGAGAGGACGAGGGTGCCCTTGGTCTGGTCGCCGTCGACGTCGTACTGGCCGACGACCGCCGTGATGTCGCGCGCGTTCCAGGCGCCGCTCTCGGCCTCGATGCGCTGCCCGAGGGTGTCGGACATGTCCTTGGTGAACCGGTACTTGCCGTCGAGCAGCGTCTTCGGCAGCGTCAGCCGGTACTTGGCCTCGGGGAACCCCTTGTCGGAGCCGGTGACGACGACCAGGGAGACGACGGCCACGGCGAGCAGGGCCAGCACGGATCCGATGATCGCGAGGATCAGGCCGAGTCGCCGCTTGGGCGGGGCCGGCGGCGGGGCCGGCGCACCCCAGGGGGCCTGCCCGTAGGGGGCTTGTCCGTAAGGGGCCTGCCCGTAGGGGGCCTGCGGGGGCTGCCCGTAGGGGGTGCCGTACGCGGGCTGTCCGTACGGCCCCGGCGCGGACGGCCCCGGCGCGGCGGGCGGCGGCTGCCCGTAGGGGTTGTGCTGGGGCGGACCGTAGGGGCCTTGGGGCGGCGGAGGCGTGGACACGCCAGAACCGTACTCCAGCCGGGGGACGCCCCCATACCGGGCGTAGGGGACAGCCCCGTCCGGGCTGAGCGGACAACCCCGTCCGGGCTAGGGGGCGCCCCTGTCATACCTGAGCGCCAACAAGTGCCGTACGAGGGATTGACGCCCTTGCTGACAGGCAGTCTCATAAGTGCCATGACGACCCTCACTGAGACCGACGCCGTCGACGGTCTGCGGGACGCGCTCGGGCTGCTCAAGGACCGGGAGCAGGTGGCCGAGCGGCTGCTCGCCTCCTCCGCGAAGCATTCGTTCGACCCGGACAAGGAACTCGACTGGGACGCGCCCTTCGAGGAGGGCAAGTGGTTCTGGCCGCCGGAGCTGGTGTCGCTGTACGACACCCCGATGTGGCGGCGGATGAGCGAGGAGCAGCGCATCCTGCTCTCCCGGCACGAGGCCGCCGCGCTCGCCTCGCTCGGCATCTGGTTCGAGCTGATCCTCATGCAGCTGCTGGTCCGGCACATCTACGACAAGGCCGCGACCAGCGCGCACGTGCGGTACGCGCTCACCGAGATCGAGGACGAGTGCCGGCACTCGAAGATGTTCGCCCGCCTCATCACGCGCGGCGACACCCCCTACTACCCGGTCAGCCGCGCCCACCACACCCTGGGCCGGGTCTTCAAGACCATCTCGACGACGCCGGGTTCGTTCACGGCGACGCTGCTCGGCGAGGAAGTCCTCGACTGGATGCAGCGCCTCACCTTCCCGGACGAGCGCGTCCAGCCGCTGATCCGGGGCGTGACGCGGATCCACGTGGTCGAGGAGGCCCGCCATGTCCGGTACGCCCGCGAGGAGTTGCGCCGGCAGATGCTCACCGCGCCCCGCTGGTCGCAGGAGTTCACACGGGTGACGTCCGGGGAGTTCGCGCGGGTGTTCTCCGTCGCCTTCATCAACCCCGAGGTCTACACGAACGTCGGGCTCGACCGGCGTGCGGCGATGGAGCAGGTCCGGCTGAGCGGGCACCGCCGGGAGGTCATGCAGAACGGCGCGCGCCGGCTCACCGACTTCCTCGACGACATCGGGGTACTACGGGGCGTAGGGCGCCGGCTGTGGCGCTCCTCCGGGCTGCTGGCCTGAGGGTTTCCCCGTAGTACCGGCTACGCTGCGAGACATGCCGCCCCCCGCAGTGCCCGCCTACCGCCGTCTCAGTGTCGAGGAGCGCCGCAGCCAGCTCCTCGACTCCGCGCTCACCCTGTTCGCGCACCGCGCCCCCGAGGACGTCTCGCTCGACGACGTCGCGGAGGCGGCGGGGGTCTCCCGGCCGCTCGTGTACCGGTACTTCCCGGGCGGGAAGCAGCAACTGTACGAGGCGGCGCTGCGCTCGGCCGCCGAGGAGCTGCGGCACTGCTTCGACGAACCCCACGACGGCCCCCTCCTCACCCGCCTCGGCCGGGCCCTGGACCGCTACCTCGGCTTCGTCGACGAGCACGCCACCGGTTTCAGCGCGCTGCTCCAGGGCGGCAGTGTCGTCGAGACGTCCCGGACGACGGCCATCGTCGACGGGGTCCGGCGGGCCGCCGCCGACCACATCTACAGCCACCTCGGGGTCACCGACCCCGGCCCGCGCCTGCGGATGACGGTCCGGATGTGGATCACGGCCGTCGAGGCGTCGTCGCTGATCTGGCTGGACGAGGAGAAGCAGCCTCCCTCCGGAGAGCTACGGGACTGGCTGGTCGAGCAGTTCGTGGCCGTCCTCACGGTCACCGCGGGCCGCGACCCCCAGACGGCCGCCCTCCTCGCGGCGTTCACCCCTGGTACCTGAGACTGATCCCGTGAAGAGCCAGCAGACCCCCTTCGAGGGCGGCCCCATGGACGGCCGTAGCCTCCCTGTCCTCCTCGGCCCCACCGGGCACCCCCCGAAGACGTACCGCATCCCGGTCCCCGACGCGGCAGGCGGCCCCCCGACGGTCCTGGTCTACCGCCGCGTCCCCCGGGGCCACAGCAAGCGCCTCGGCGTCCCGACGGGCTGGAAGTACACGTACGACCCGGACGGCAGGGGTGGACCGTCGAAGCCGCGCTGGCCCTGGTCGAAGCCGGAGAAGCAGGGCCGCGAGGAGGAGAGCTGAGGAGAGCTGGGGCCACCCCCTAGGGGCCGCTCCTTGGAAGCCGCTCCCTGGAGGCCGACCCCTGAGGGCCGGCCCTGTCAGGGGTCAGGCCGGCCCTGTCAAGGCTCAGCGTTTCAGCGTGAACGTGAAGTCGTCCGAGAGCCGGCCGCTCAGCCGGACCGTCGAGACGATCTTCCCCTCCTCGATCAGCCGCTCGACCTCACCCCGGGTGAGCCCGAACCCCTCGGCGATCAGCCGGACGGGCCGGACCGGGATGCGGGCGGCGAACCGGACCTCGACGTCGGCCGTCTCCTGGCCGAGGTGGTCCGAGCCCCCGGTGTCGAGACGCCAGGCGCCCGCCCAGTCGAGAGCGACGCGGTTGCGCCGCCGGACGACCGGGTCGCACAGCAACTCGGCTGCCAGGCCAGGGTCGTTGGCGTGCGCCCGGTCCAGCAGCTCGGGCGGTACGGAGCGCACGTTCGTCCGCTCCAGGACCGTCAGCTTCGCGGTGTCGCCGCAGCCGTCGCACAGCAGGAGGAGCCAGACGTCGAGGAGTTTGTGGTTGGCGTTGACGCGAAAACGGCCGTCCGCGTGGAAGCGTTCGCCCGCGCAGGCGTGGCATCGGCGAAGGACGGCGGGAAGGCAGGTGGGCATGACCGCCCAGCTGGTGAGCACAGAAGTACACCGGTTCCGTGAGAAATCCGCAGCAAGAAGGAGCGCGGCGCACAGGTGCGACGCGCGACAGATCAGCGCTCGGGGTGTCTCACGCGGTGTACAACGGCCCGCCTTTCAGCAGACGACTCGGTCAGGCGGCACGGTAACGGCGCACGGCAACACCGCTCCACCGATTTTTTGGGCTCCGGTTCAACGACGCGGCCGGTCAGCCGGCCTGCCCCCGCTTCGCCGTGTCCCGGCGCGAGATCGCCTCGGCGACCTCCTCGATCGCGGTCCGCAGCAGGTCGCCGTAGGCGTCCTCGGCCAGTTCGCGGACGTGTGCCCTGGCCGCGTCGATGTGTTCGGCGGCGGCGTCGAAGGAGCCCAGGCGGCGGTGGTCGTCGGCGAGGTTCAGGTGCAGGGACGGCTGGAACGCGGCGAGGCGCAGGCCGGCGTGGTGGTCCTGGAGGCGCCGGTCGGTCAGGTCCGCCGCCGCGTCCAGGGCGCGGATGTCCCAGGTCAGGGCCTGTGCGGGGTCCTCGTACAGGTCGGCCAGGTGGTGGGCGAGGGTGCAGCGGTGCAGGGGGTCGGTGAGCGTCGGCCACAGGGTCAGGAGGGTGCGGCGGGCGGCCTCGGTGTCGCCGGCGCGGCCCTCGGTCACGGCTCGGCCGATGGCCTCCATGGTCGGGTCGGGGGTGGTCACGGGGTGCTCCTCAGGGTCGTACGGGCATGGCGAGGGTGGTGAGGTCGCCCCGGTCGGCCGACCGGATCGTGACGGGCAGGTCTGGTCCCCGCAGGTCGAGCAGCACATCCGGGCCGATCGCGGTGCTGACGGCCGGGTAGAGGGTGGTGACGTCGAAGGTGATTCGCAGGGCCGGGCCCGTCACGTGTGCCGGGAGCGGTACGCCGGACCCGTAGTCCCCGGGCGGGAGGACCCGTAGGACGTGCGGGGTAACTCCCACGTCCCCCACCCCCGGCTCCCCCACGCCCCGCGAACCGACCCCCAGCACCACCCGCTCCCCCGCCTGCTCCCCCAACGCCCCCAGCAGCTCCCCCTTCGCCACCGTCACCCGCGTCACCACCTCCGGCAGCGACGCGAGCATCAGCCTGTGGTCGGGAAACTCCGCCGCCAGCACGGCGCAGTACCGGTCCTCCCGCCCGGCCATCCGCAGCCGCACCCCGTGGGGCCCCGCCTCCACCCGGACGACGGCACTGCGCCGGATCTCCGCGACGACGGCCCGCAGCTCGTCCCCGTCGACCGTGGCCGCCCAGTCCGTGGCCGCCCCCTCGGTGGGGGCCAGGGTCCGGGTGGCGAGCCGGTACCGGTCGGTGGCGGTCAGGATGAACGCCTCCGCCGTCGCCTCGACGCGCACCCCGCCGAGCACCGGCAGCCCAGGCTCCCGCACGGTCGCCGTCAGCACCTGCTCGACGGCGTCGGCCAGCACCGGCCCCTTCAGCACGGCGACCGGCAGACTCGGCACCCCCGCGCTCGGCACCCCCGCGCTCAGTGCCCCCGCGAGCGACGCCTTGACCGAGACGGCCCTGCGCCGCACCTCCGCCGCGTCCCCGAGGACCCGCGCCACGTGCTCGTCGATCAGCCGGACGCCGTCCCCCTCACCCGCGTCGAGCACCGCCGCGACCTCCGTCAGCGGCATCCCCAGCTCCCGCAGCCGGCGCACCGCTCTCGCCCGCTCCACCTGGTCCGCCCCGTAGTACCGGTAGCCGGTGTCAGGGGCTACCTCGGAGGGAGTCAGCACCCCGGAGTCGTCGTAAAAACGCAGGGCACTCGGTGTCAGCCCGGTACGGCGGGCGAACACCCCGATCGGCATCAGTTCACTGTCCGGCACCCCGCCATCGTGACCCTTCGACCGACTCGAAGGTCAACACGGACCCCCTGGCCACCCGCCACGCCGCCCCCACCCCCCCGATGACGCGCACGAGTGACCCCGTTCCGCCGAACCGCGCACGCTCGGCGCGCGCCGTCCCGCCGCACCGCCGATGCTCGGCCTGCGGGACGGACGCGCCGTCCCCGGCGGAGGTGATGAGATGTCAGGACGCGTGCTGCGCCTGGTGTGCACGACGGTGCTGGCGACGCAGGTCGTCCTCACCCCGTCGGCCGCGGTGGGTGTGCCGGAGCCCGCCGAGCGGCCCGTCGCCGAGTTGCTGACGGAGCTTCAGCGGCTGTACCGGGAAGCGGAGTCGGCGACGGAGGCGTACAACGCGACGGAGGTGCGGCTCAAGGCGAGACAGACGGAGCTGAGCCGCCTCGACGGCGAACTCGTGCGCGCCCGCCTCGCGTTGGACGACAGCCGGGACACCGCCGGCCGTCTCGCCCGCCAGCAGTACCAGTCCCGCACGGACATCTCCCCGTACGTCCGCCTCCTGCTCGCCAAGGACCCCCAACACGCCCTGGACGAGGGCCACATCATCGGCCAGCTGGCCCGCGACCGCGCCTCGGCGACCACCCGTCTCGCCCAGGACGAACACCGCCGCGCCGCCCTCTCCCGCGCCGCCCGCACCGCCCTGGACGCCCAACTCGCCCTCACCGCGGCCAAGAAGAAGGCCCGCGACGACGTCCGCAAGCGCCTGGACGACGTCCAGAAGCTCCTCGTCTCCCTCACCCCCGAACAGCTCACCCGCCTGGCCCGGCTGGAACAAACCCAAGTCGACCAGCGGCAAAAGGAGTTCATGTCCGCCACCGGGCTCCCCGAGACCGACACACCCGCTCCCCCCAGGGCCCGGCAGGCGGTGCGCCACGCGCTGGACCAGGTGGGCAAGCCCTACGAGACGGGTTCGGCGGGGCCGGACTCGTACGACAACTCCGGTCTGGCGGCGGGGAGCTGGAGCCGCGCGGGCGCCCGGATCCCGCGCACGGCGAAGGAGCAGTGGACGAGACTGCCGAGGGTCCCCCTGAAGGAACTGCGCCCGGGAGACCTCGTGGTGTACCACCCGGAGGCGACGCACGTCGCGGTGTACGTCGGCAAGGGCAGGGTCGTCCAGGCACCGGGCCCGGGAGGCCGGGTGAGGATCACCCCCATCGCCACGGACCCGGTACTGGGAGCAGTACGTCCGACCTGACCCCCTGCACCCGGCCCAGCCGCCTGCACCCGCTCCGATCCCTCATCCCCCCTCACCCCCTCACTCCCCCGAAGCCGCCCCGATCGCCTCGTCCAACACCTCACGCGACAGGGCGAGTTCAGCGATCAGCCGATCGATCCGCGCCCGCTCGGCGACCAGTTCCTCCACCAGTTTCCCGTCCGCCGCCGCACTGGGCCCCCCGTCCGCGTCCCGCATACAGGGCAGCAGCCGCGCGATGGTGGCACTGTTCAACCCGGCCGCGTACAGCGCCTGCACCCGGATCACCCGGTCCACGGCCCACTCGCCGAACTCCCGGTGCCCGCCCGGCGTCCGCGCGGCGACCAGCAGTCCCTGCTGCTCGTAGTACCGCAACGACCGCTCGCTCACCCCGCTGCGCCGAGCCAACTCCCCGATCCGCACCCGACGTTCACCTCCCCGCGCCAGAACAGGAACCCATGAACCGGCACGCTTGAATCTGACACCAGTGTCAACTTCTACGGTACCGGCATGACGCCGACCACCCCACTCCTCGCCCCCACCCACCTCGGTCAACTCCCCCTCCCTCACCGCCTGGTGATGGCCCCTCTGACCCGCAACAGAGCCCAACCAGACGGCGTCCCCTCGAAGTTGATGGAGACGTACTACACGCAGCGCGCCTCCGCCGGCCTGATCATCGCGGAGGCGACGACCCCGAACACGGTGGGCCAGACGTACCCGAACATCCCCGGCATCCACACCCGCCCCCAGATCGAGGGCTGGCGGCGGATCACGGACGCGGTCCACGCGGCCGGCGGACACATGTTCCTCCAGCTCCAGCACGGCGGAAGGGTGGGCCACCCGGCGAACAGCGGGCACGTCCCCGTGGCCCCGTCCCCGGTCCCCCTCCCGGAGTCGATCCACACCTCCACCGGCCGCCAACCCTCGGTCACCCCACGGGAGTTGACGAAGGCCGGCATCAGGGCGACGGTCGCCGACTTCGCTCAGGCCGCCCGCAACGCGCGACAAGCCGGCTTCGACGGCGTCGAGGTGCACTCCGCCAACGGCCACCTCCTGCACCAGTTCCTCGCCGCGAACACCAACCACCGCACGGACGAGTACGGCGGCCCGGCCGAGCGCCGCGTCCGCTTCACCGTGGAGGTCACGCGCGCGGTCGCCGAGGCGATCGGCCCCGAGCGGGTGGGCCTGCGCGTCTCACCGGGCAACACCGTCAACGGCATCGAGGAGACCGACACCGACACCCTCTACCCGGCCCTGCTCGCGACGCTCGCCGGTGACGGCCTCGCCTATCTGCACCTGGTCACGATGAACCACGACCACCCCCTCTTCCCACGCCTGCGTGCCCTGTGGCCAGGCACCCTCGTCGGGAACCCGGCGCTCGGGCCGGCGCTCCCCGCCGACGGCGGCCGGGCGGCGGCCGAACAACTCCTCGCGCACGGCGCCGACTTGGTGGCCCTCGGCCGCGCGTTCCTCGCCAACCCGGACCTCGTCGCCCGCCTGCGCACGGGCGCCCCGCTCAACGAGGTGCAAGGCGCCCTGATGATGTACACGGGCGGCGAGCGGGGCTACCTCGACTACCCGACGCTGGCTCAGGCCAGCGACGCGAGGTACGCCGCCGTCAGCTCCGGCTCGTAGAAGAAGTCCTCGAAGTCGGCGGGGTTGTCGAAGGCGTTGGCGAACCGGTCGGCGGCCGGCTGCAACTGCCCTGCCGCGCCGAGGAGGTCGACGACGTGCTCCGGCGGCGGCGCGAGCATCGCGTTGGTCCACTTGGTGACGTGCCGGGCGGTGTCCCAGTACCGCTCGAACGTCGCCCGCATCCACTCCTCGTCGAACTCCTTCTCCCCGTGGTCGAGGATCGCGGAGAGGTACGAAGCGGCGCATTTCGAGGCGGAGTTGGAGCCCTGGCCGGTGATGGGGTCGTTCGCGACGACGACGTCGGCGACACCCAGGACCAGCCCGCCGCCGGGCAGGTGTCCGACGGGGTTGCGGACGGTGGGGGCGTAGCGGCCGGCCAACGTGGCGCCCGCGTCGGTGAGTTCGGCGTCCTTGGCCCGGTCGTACTCCCAGGGCAGGAACGTCTTCATCAACTCCAGGGTGAGGTTGAGGTGTTCGGCGGGGTCCTGGACGCCGGTGAAGACGTCGAGGGGGCCGCCGGGCACGCCCTCCCAGAAGAGGATGTCCGCGCGGCCGGAGGTCGTCAGCGTCGGCATGACGAACAACTCCCCCACTCCCGGTACCAGGTTGCAGCGCACGGCCTCGGTGTCCGGGTGCTCGGGGCGCGGGCCCAGGCCGTGGACGTAGGCGACGGCGAGGGCGCGCTGCGGGGTGTCGTACGGGGAGCGCTCGGGGTCGCGGGCGAACATCGACACCAACTCGCCCTTGCCGGCGGCGACGAGGACGAGGTCGTAGGTGCGGGAGAAGTAGTCGAGGTCCCCGACCGCCGCGCCGTGGATGACGAGTTGGCCGCCGCGCTGGGCGAACGTCTCCATCCAGCCCGCCATCTTGAGGCGCTGGTCGACGGACTGGGCGTGGCCGTCGAGGTGGCCGAGCCAGTCGATCAGGCGCTCGCCGGACGGGCCCGCGACGGAGACTCCGAGCCCTTCGATCCTGGGTGCCTGGCTCTCCCAGAAGTTGATCCCGAGGTCGCGTTCGTGCTGGAGGGCCGTGTGGAACATGCACTGCGTGGACATCACGCGGCCCGAACGGATCTCGTCCGCCGTCCGGTTGGACATCAGGGTGACCTCGTAGCCGTGCTTCTGCAGGCCGAGGGCGAGCTGGAGGCCGGACTGGCCGGCCCCCACGACGAGTATCTTCCGCATGCTGAACTCGGGCTCCTATTCGGGTGTTTCGTCGAGCGCGTGGGCCACCAGGGTGAGCAGGGTCTCGATGACCGTGTTCCGGCGGCGGGCGTCCATGACGACGACCGGGACCTTCTGAGGGATCGTCAGAGCCTCGCGGACGTCCTCGGGTTCGTAGCGTTCGGTGCCGTCGAAGTGGTTCACGGCGACGACGTACGGCAGTCCGTAGCTCTCGAAGTAGTCCAGCGCGGGGAAGCAGTCCTTCAGGCGGCGGGTGTCGGCGAGGACGACGGCGCCGATCGCGCCGCGCACCAGGTCGTCCCACATGAACCAGAACCGCTGCTGGCCGGGGGTGCCGAAGAGGTACAGCACCAGGTCGTCGTCCAGCGTGAGGCGGCCGAAGTCCATGGCGACCGTGGTCGTGAGCTTGTCCGGGGTGGCGCTCAGGTCGTCGGTGGCGGCGGACGCCTGGGTCATCAGCGCCTCCGTCTGGAGGGGCGTGATCTCCGAGACGGCGGTGACGAGGGTCGTCTTGCCGACGCCGAAGCCGCCGGCCACCACGATCTTCGTCGCGACGGGGGCGCGGGTGCGGTCCGTCTGCCAGGATTTCAGGTTCTCGTCGGGATCAACTCCCCAGGTTTCCCCGGCGGATATGTGATCAGAGACGACGGAGTCCACTCAGCACCCTTTCCAGCAGAGCGCGGTCGGGACGGCCCGTACCGTGAGCGGTACCGGTGCCGTGCACACGGATCTTTCCCTGGTCGGCGAGGTCGCTGAGCAGGACGCGGACCACACCGAGCGGCATGCGCAGCAGCGCGGCGATCTCGGCCACGGTGCGCATGCGGCGGCACAGTTCGACGATGGCCGCCAACTCCGGGAGGACCCTGGGGTCTTGACGGCTCGTCAACTCCTTGTGTTCCTCGGGTGCTTCGAGGGCGGCGACGAAGGTCTCGACGAGCAGGACGTGGCCGAAGCGGGTGCGTCCGCCGGTCAGGGAGTAGGGGCGGACCCGGGCGGGATGGGGGTACCTCCCTGTTCGAGCGGAGCCGAGAACTTGGGGGAGCCCTGCGCCGCGCACCGGGAGCTGGTTCCTGGTCACCGGACGCTCCCTTCCGCCTCCAGCGACTTCCGTAGTTCCGTGCGGAGTTCGGGCGTCAGGACGTGGCCGACGCGCCCCACGAACAGGGCCATGTGGTACGCGACGATACTCATGTCGCACTCCGCGTTGCCGTGGACGCCGAGCAGGGAGCCGTCGCTGATCGACATCACGCACAGGCTGCCGTCGTCCATCGCGACCATGGTGTTCTTCACGCCGCCGAAGTCCATCAGGCGGGCGGCGCCCAGGGTCAGGCTGCCGATGCCGGACACGATCGTCGCGAGGTCGGCGGCGGAGCCTCTGGGGCCGCCGGGTTTGCGTGAACTCTCCTGTTTCGCCTGGGCGTTGAGGCCGGGATCGGAGGAGAGCAGCAGCAGGCCGTCGGAGGAGACGACGGCCACCGACTGGATGCCGGGCACCTCCTCCACCAGGTTGTTCAACAGCCAGTGCAGGTTACGGGCCTCACTGCTCAGTCCGAAGGTACTGGGCGCGGTCAACTACTTGCCTCCTCGGCTGGGCCCCCCGTGGCTTCCCCGGCAACGCCATGACTGTGACGCCGAACTGCCTCGCGCTGCCTGGGCACTTCACCCTCGGCCGGTCCCCCGCCGGACTCCGTCTCGGCGTCCCGGTATCCGGCCGCGACCCCCCGCCTAAACCCCCCGAGCTTCTTCCGCAGCGCCTCGGCGTCGACACCGCCCACCTTCGGCCGCACGGTCTCCTCCGGAGCCGTCACCTTCGGCGTCCGCTTGGGCAGCCCCTTCGAGGTGACCTGCTCAGCGGGCTCGGACTCGGGCTCGGGCTCCGGTTCGGGGTCGACTTCGCCGCGCGGCGCCGACGGCAGCAGGAGGGCCATGGTCGTCTCGGAGGAGACGGGAGACTCGGCGACGACGGGAGCTTCAGCGACGACGGAAGGTTCGGCCACGGGACGTTCGGCGACGACATCGGACTCGTCCCCGTCGGCCTCCGCGGACGCGGCGTGTTCATCGACGCCCTCGTCAACACCCCCGACGACGTCCTCGACTTCGACAGCACCGGCGTCCTCACCGGCGTCAGCCGGAACCCCGCCCCCCGCCGCACGGATCGCCCGCTCCGCCAGCTCGACCGCGAGATCCCCACCCCGCGAACGCACCCCGATGACATGGGAGTTGACCTCGGCATCGGCCCCCGGCAGAGAAACGGCCTTCGCGGCGACAGCCCCCGGCGAGGAAGCCGTCCCACCCCCCGACGGCGCCGGCGACAGCACCCCCGTCGGCACGACGACGACGGCCGCGGTCCCGGCGGACTTCTTCCGCACCCTCAACCGGACGCGCACGGCGTGCCGCCCGGCGAGCCGGGAGACGACGAAGAGACCGAGCCCTTCCTCGCCCTCGAAGGGCACCTCGGGGTCGGACTCGGCGAGCCGCGCGTTGAGCGCGTCGAGACGGCCGGCCTCGATACCGTCACCCTCGTCCTGGACGGAGAGCATGACGTCGCCGTTCTCCAGGAGCCAGCCGGAGACCTCGACGGGCAGCTCGGCCGGCGAGAAGGACGTCGCGTTCTCCATCAACTCCGCGAGCAGATGCGAGAGATCGTCGGCGGCGAACCCGGCGATGTGGGCGTGCGCCGGGAGGGACGAGATCCGCACCCGGTCGTAGCGCTCGATCTCGGAGACGGCGGCCCGCACGACGTCCACCAGCGGTACCGGGCCGGGGTGTTGCTGCTCGTGCTCGGCCCCGGCGAGGACGAGCAGGTTCTCGCTGTGGCGCCGCATGACGGTGGCGAAGTGGTCGAGCTTGAAGAGCGTGGCCAGCCGCTCGGGGTCCTGCTCGCGCTCCTCCAGCCCCTCGATGACGGCGAGTTGACGCTCGACGAGGGCGAGCGTGCGCAGCGAGAGGTTGACGAAGGTCGATCCGATGGACGCCCGCAGCCGCTCCAACTGCCCGGTGACGGCGTCGAGTTCGGCCCGCAGCTCCTCGCGCGCGTCGGCCATCTTCTGCCGCTGCCCGACGAGGTGTTTGCGGTCGGCCTCCAGGGTCCCGATCCGCTCGTACAGCCCGGCGGCGTGCGCGTGGAGGGCGTTGACGGACCGGACGACCTGCGCGAACTCGTCGTTGCGGCCGGTGAACTTGACGGGTTCCTCGGCGCCGGGGTCGTCCGCGTCGGCGAGCCGTGCGGCGCCCCGGCGGACGGCGGACAGCGGGCGGGTGAGGCTGCGGGCCATGCCGGTGGCGACGCCGACGGCGACCAGCATCAGCGCGCCGAGCAGCGCGACGCGCAGTTCGAGCGAGGTGACGTCGTCGTCGCGGAGGGCGGCCAATTCCTTGGTGCGCCGGTCGAAGAGGGACGCCTCGACGCCGCGCATCAGTTCGATGCGGGCGGACAGGGCGGCGTCCACCTCGTCGGGAGCGGCCGTCAAGTCCCGTTCACTGAGGGAGGGTTGGTCGGTGAGCTGGGCCAAGTACCGCTCGGCGGTGTCCGCTTCGCCCCCGGTGACCGTCGACTCGTACGCGTCGACCATCCGCTCGGGTGCCGTCTCCCGGAAGTCGGCGAGCGCCGAGTCCGAGCGGACGCGGGCCTGTTGGGCGGCGGCGCTGAGGGCGTCGCGCAACTCGACGGAGCCGGAGGTGTCGTAGCCGTCGCCGGCCGGGACGTCGAGCGCGGCGACCAGCAACCCCCGTGCGGCGGCGGCCTGCTGGACGGCGGAGTCGAGTTCGGCGAGGGCGTAGGCACCCTCACCCGCGCGCGGCGGGGTCTGCTGGGCGAGCCGTTCGGCGAGGCGGTGCAGTTCGGTGACGGTCTCGCTGTAGGCGTCGTGGGCCTGGAGCGGGGTGCTCTTCCCGTCGAGCGCGTTCTTGCGGACGGCCGCGATGCCGGCGACGGCGGGCGGGAGGTTGCCGGCGGCGCGCAGGTCGGTGATCTGGCGGTCGACGCGCGCGGTGATCTGGGTGTCCGGGGCGTGTTCCTTGTCGCGTCCGGTGGCGAGGTAGGCGGTGACCTGGTCGCGTTCGTCGGCGAGGGAGTGCGCGAGGACCAGCGCGTCCTGGGTCCGCTCGGCGAGCGTCACCAGGTCCTGGGAGTCCTTGAGTTCGGCGGAGAGCGCGAGCACGGACGGCGTACCGGCCGCGCCGATCGCGGCGGCGACCACGGCGACGGCGATGATCAGCCGGTTGCGCACATGGGTCGGACGGCCCTTGCCGACGGGCGGCTGCGGCTGCACGCCCGAAGCACCTGAAGTGCCCGCCGCACCCGAGGCCCCGGAGGCCGACTGTTCTGTGCGCCGAGGCCGCGTCTTCTGCACCGGTGCTCGCATTCCTGACTCGTGTACCCATGGGACCGGATGACGCTCGGTCAACAACAGCGCACAACCGGTACGGTCCCCGACCCTCCCAGTGCCGGTGGGCGGGAAGCGCTCATCACCTGACCCGCCACCCGAAGGAGTGAACATCGGAGGGGAGTTGGCGGGCAAGTTCCGCCGTCGCGCGCGGGCGCGTCGCGCAGCGGGCCGGTTGGACGCGGGCGCCGGGCTTTGACACCATTCGCCGCCACGCCTTCCCCGAGCACCCGATTCCCACCCAAATCACCCCGCTGACCTGCAAAGAAGCGCCAACGGGACGATCACGGCGAGCCGTTCACCCGCTGTATGCGCGCGCATGTGCAGACTGGCGGGATGCGTACGGAACTTGTGTCCGAGCCGGGCGATCCGGCCCGCCCCAACGAGGACTTCGCCGCGCTCGCCGTTCCCGCAGCCGGACAGGGGGGCGTGCTCGTCGTGCTGGACGGCGTGACGCCGCCACGCGGCCCGACCGGCTGCGTGCACACGGTCCCCTGGTACACCGCGCGGCTCGGCGGAGCGCTGACCGAACTGACCGCTTCTCGCCGGGATGTTCCGCTGGCCGAGGCGCTGTCCCTGGCGATCGACCGAACCGCGACCTCCCATTCACAAACCTGTGACCTTTCTCACCCACGCACACCGCAGGCGACGGTCGCCCTGGCCCGGTGGGACGAGCGGCACGTGGACCATCTCGTCCTCTCCGACGCGGCGCTCCTCCTGGAGTCCCCCGACGGCACGGTCACCCCGGTCCTCGACGACCGCCTCGCCCGCCTGCCCCGCGCACTGCTCGTCTCCGACGAGGTCGCCGACGCGCGCGCCCGCAACAAGGAGGGCGGCTTCTTCACCGCCGCCGCCGACCCGTCCGTGGCCGCCCGCGCGGTGACGGGGCGCGTGGCGCGCGCGGACGTCCACTCCCTGCTCGGGCTGACGGACGGGGCCGGCCGGTGGGTCGAGACGTTCCACGAGGGCGACTGGGCCGACCTGCCCGCGTACGTCCGCAAGGCGGGCCCCGGCGGACTCGTGCGCCGGGTGCGGGAGTTGGAGACGTCCGACGCCGAGGCGCGGATGTTCCTGGGCCGCGCCAAGACGCACGACGACGCGACGGCCGTCTACGTGGAGCCGTAACCCCCGTCCACCGCGCCCTACTTCTCCATCACCTGGTTCAACTCGGCCAGCAGCCGCGCCAGTTCGGCGACCTCCTTGCGGTCCCAGTGGGCGAGCTGGCTGACGTAGATCGCGCGGCGCGCCTCGCGGACCCGGCTCACCCTGCGCCGCCCCTCCTCGGTCAGCTCGACGAGCCAGGCCCGGCCGTCGGCGGGGTCGGGCTCGCGGCCGATCAGCCCCAGCTCCTCCAGCGCCCGCAACTGCCGGGACATCGTCGCCTTGCCGACGCCGATGTACGCGGCGAGTTCGGTGGCCCGGCGCCGCCCGCTCTCCTCCAGCCGCACGAGCAGCCCGTACGCGGCCGGCTCCAGGTCCGGGTGCACCTCGCGGGCCATCTCGCCCTGGTTCGCGCGAGCCCGCCGCAGCAACACGGTCAGCTCCCGCTCCAGCGAGAGGAACTCCCGGTCGGCCCCTCCCACCACGCCGCCGTTCCCGTCGTCACTCACTTCGGTGCTCCCTGTCGTCCACCGGCACATCGCCGCAGTTCGGACAGTATTTCGCAGGTCGGCGTAGGGGGCTTGTCAGAGGACGGCCCCAGTTGTTCCGAGGGGACGGCGACGGCGTGCAGATTCCGCGAAGACCCTCAAGACGGACACGGAGGCCGGGCTTCCTCGAGGGAAACCCGAGCCTCCGCCCATCCGACAGCGCCCTCCCCCAGTGCTTAACGCCTGGGAGGTGCCCCCACCGCCGCCATCGGAACCTCTACCGTCACCGGCGTCAGCGCCAGCTCCAGCACCTGCCGGACGTCCGTGACGGCGTGGACGTCGAGCTTGTCCAGCACCTCCGCCGGGACGTCGTCCAGGTCGGCCTCGTTGCGCTTGGGGATGATGACGGTCCGCACCCCGGCCCGGTGCGCGGCGAGCAGCTTCTGCTTGACGCCGCCGATGGGCAGGACGCGCCCGGTCAGGGACACCTCGCCGGTCATCGCGACGTCCGTGCGGACCAGCCGCCCGGAGAGCAGCGAGGCCAGCGCGGTCGTCATGGTGATGCCGGCGCTCGGGCCGTCCTTGGGGACCGCGCCCGCCGGGAAGTGGATGTGCACGCCCCGGTCCTTGAGGTCACCGACCGGCAGTTCCAGCTCGGCGCCGCGCGAGCGCAGGAAGCTGAGCGCGATCTGCGCGGACTCCTTCATGACGTCGCCGAGCTGCCCGGTCAGGGTGAGCCCCGCCGCGCCCGTCTCCGGGTCGGCCAGGGACGCCTCGACGAACAGGACGTCGCCGCCCGCGCCGGTCACCGCGAGGCCGGTCGCGACGCCCGGGACGGCCGTGCGGCGCTCGGCGGGGTCCTGGGCGGACTCGGGCACGTGGTGCGGGCGCCCGATGAGGCCGCGCAGCTCCTCGTCGGTGACGGTGAACGGCAGTTCCCGCTCGCCCAGTTCGTGCTGGGCGGCGACCTTGCGCAGCAGGCGCGCGATGGACCGCTCCAGGGTGCGTACGCCCGCCTCGCGCGTGTACTCCCCGGCGAGCTTGCGCAGGGCGCTCTCGTCGAGGGTGACCTCGTCCGCGCTCAGGCCCGCGCGCTCCAGTTGGCGCGGGAGCAGGTGGTCGCGGGCGATGACGACCTTCTCGTCCTCGGTGTAGCCGTCGAGGCGGACCAGCTCCATGCGGTCGAGCAGGGCCTCCGGGATGGCCTCCAGGACGTTGGCCGTGGCGAGGAACACCACGTCCGACAGGTCGAGTTCGACCTCCAGGTAGTGGTCGCGGAAGGTGTGGTTCTGCGCCGGGTCGAGGACTTCGAGGAGGGCGGCGGCCGGGTCGCCCCGGAAGTCGGAGCCGACCTTGTCGATCTCGTCGAGCAGGACGACCGGGTTCATCGAGCCGGCCTCCTTGATCGCCCGCACGATCCGGCCGGGCAGCGCGCCGACGTACGTGCGCCGGTGGCCCCTGATCTCGGCCTCGTCGCGGACGCCGCCGAGGGCGACGCGGACGAACTTACGGCCCATCGCGTGCGCGACGCTCTCGCCGAGGCTCGTCTTGCCGACGCCGGGCGGGCCGACGAGGGCGAGGACGGCGCCCCCGCGCCGGCCGCCGATGACACCGAGGCCGCGGTCGCCGCGCCGCTTGCGCACGGCCAGGTACTCGGTGATGCGCTCCTTCACGTCCTCCAGGCCCGCGTGCTCGGCGTCCAGGACGGACTTGGCGCCCTGGATGTCGTAGGCGTCCTCGGTGCGTTCGTTCCACGGGAGTTCGAGGACCGTGTCGAGCCAGGTGCGGATCCAGGAGCCCTCCGGGGACTGGTCGCTGGACCGCTCCAGCTTGTCGACCTCCTTGAGGGCCGCCTCGCGGACCTTCTCGGGCAGGTCGGCGGCCTCCACGCGGGCGCGGTAGTCGTCGGACTCCTCGGCCGAGTCCTTGCCGGTCTCGCCGTTCAGCTCACGCAGCTCCTTGCGGACGGCGTCGAGCTGGCGCCTGAGCAGGAACTCGCGCTGCTGCTTGTCGACGCCCTCCTGGACGTCCTTGGCGATCGTCTCGGCGACGTCCTGCTCGGCGAGGTGGTCGCGGAGCTGGGCGGTGGCCAGCTTCAGGCGGGCGATCGGGTCGGCCGTCTCCAGCAGCTCGATCTTCTGGTCGAGGGTCAGGAACGGGGAGTAGCCGGAGTTGTCGGCCAGCGCGGAGACGTCGTCGATGGCCTGGACGCGGTCGACGACCTGCCAGGCGCCGCGCTTGCGCAGCCACGCGGTGGCCAGCGCCTTGTACTCCTTGACGAGTTCGCCGACGCTGCCCGGCAGCGGGTCGGGCAGCGTCTCGTCGACCCTGTTGCCCTCGACCCACAGCGCGGCGCCCGGTCCGGTGGTCCCGGCGCCGATCTTCACACGCGCCCGCGCACGAATGAGCGCCCCCGGATCCCCGTCCGCGAGCCGCCCGACCTGCTCCACGGTCCCGAGCACACCCGTCCCGGCGTAATTCCCGTCCACCCGCGGCACCAACAGCACCCTCGGCTTGCCCGGTTCACTCCGCGCCGCGGCCTGCGCCGCCTCCACCGCGGCCCGCACATCGGCGTCATTCAGATCCAGCGGAACCACCATGCCCGGCAGAACGACCTCGCCGTCGAGCGGCAGCACGGGCAGAGTGAGCGTTGAGGACGACGAAGCCATGATCTCCCCTTCGGCAGTCAAGTTGAGCTATGCCGACTCAATGCACCTGAGCCCCCAAATGTTCCCCACCCCGTGTTCGCCGTGAGCGATCACCAAGAACACGCAGGCCAGAGCCGTTGTCAGTGCCGGATGCGACGGTGGAGACCAGCGAGACGAGGGGGAGGCGCGGATGGGATCACGGACAACCGACACCTACGACAACAACACGACGACCGATTTCGGTGGCGCCCAGCGGGGAGATTCCGGTGAACCCGCCAACACGGCGGGGAGCGGCGCCCCGCCGGGTGGTGCAGAGCCCTCCGGACCGCACCCGTCCGAGCGCTGCGATCGTCGGCGAGGGCCGCCCGACCCTGGGTCGGCAGGCGGAACTCGGCCGCGACCCGCGGGGCCGCGACGGCCGAGCGGCGCACCACCGGGCGGGACGCCACTGGAGCCGAGGCCGCTACCGCGGCCGGTCGCGTCCCGTTGGGTGGTGCACCGGCGTGGGCCCCGCGACTCCGCGGGTCGGCCCGTTACGCCGTCGCCGGCGACAGCCCAGGCGGACCGAACCTCAGCCGGCCCCGGTGGGCCAACCCGCCCCGTAAACCCCGGCTCAGCGGCGGCGGAACAAGCAGACCAGTGCCGCTCGCTCACCCGTGAGGGTCTTGCTCTCGGTCGCCGACATGTCCGAGAGGGTCCAGCCCTGGCTCTCGATGGCTTCGATCTGTTCGCCGACGCCGGCCATGAGGCCGGTGGAGCGGGAGGAGGTGCCGGCTTCGATGATTTTGAAGACGAGGACTTGGCGGCCTTCGGCGTATGCCTGTGCGGCGACGCGGACCGCCTCGTTGGCCTTGGCGTTGTTGATGAAACCCATGGTTCCCCCTGAGGTGGGCGTGATGGAGGGGACATCATGCTTGACCTGGGGATCACGATCCATCAAGGTAAGGGTTCACAGCCGGTGGAGAGCCTTACGGAGTTGCCGTGAACGACATTGTGGGGGCCTGGGTCGAGGGCTGGACCGTCTCGCGGGGCGCTGCCCCTCCCGTGCGGGAGACCTGGGGGTTCACGATCGACGTGGGGAGGCCCGACCACGTCCACCGGCACGTGTTCGGGGAGGCCGCCGACGAGGCCACCGTGCGGAAGGTCGCGGGCGAGGTGACCGGCAGCGGGGTGTGGCTGAAGGTCTTCCGGGACCCCTCGGTCGTGGAGCCCTGGCTGGGCCCGGGATGGTGGGTGGACCCCGAACCCGGCTGGCTGATGACCACGCCCCTCACCCCGACCGTGCCCACATCCCTCGCCCCGGCGCCGGAAGCCGCCGCCCCGGAGGGGTACACCCTGCGGAGTTGGACCCGCGCGGGCGTCACCCGTGTCCTCGTCGCCGCGCCGGACGGCTCCTTCGCGGCCGGCGGACAGACCGCCGTCACCGGCGAGGAGGCCGTCTTCGACCAGATAGAGACCAGCCCCGCCCACCGCCGCCGGGGACTCGGCACGACCGTCATGCGCGCGCTCCAGTCCGCCGCCGCGACCCAGGGCGCCCGCACCGGCGTCCTCGTGGGAACCCCCGTCGGCCGGGCCCTGTACGAGACGCTGGGCTGGCGGACCACGGCGACCCTGACGAGCGCGAAGAAGACCTGAGGCGCCACCCCTCACCCCAACACCCCGCCGCTCACCCCAACGCCCCGCCCCTCACCCCAACACTCCGCCCTCGACCCGACGCCCCCGCCCGGCAATCCAACCCCGCCGGACGTTGCCTCCCACTTTCCCCATTCCCCCCGAACCGCCGCCCGATCCTGACCACAATGCGCTCATGACCGATGACTGGAAGCGACGTATCGACGAACTGCACGCGGAGCTGGTCCGGCGGGACGACCCCGTGGCGTGGGTGATGGAGGCGGACGCGGTCGAGGCGTCGCGGCGGTACCCCCGGATGGCGCTGAGGGGCCCGGTGTTCGGGGTGGCGATGTCGGACGCCGAGGGCGGCTGGCGGATCCAGACGGCACTGGTGAACGGCATGCCGCAGATGGCCAGGGACGAACTCCACTCGCACCTGTGGTTCACCGCGAAGGACCGCACGGACGACCCCCTGGAGCGCCGCGCGCTGCTGGCCGCCGTCGCCGTCCTGGAGAAGGAGCCCGCGAACGAGGTCGAAGCGCTCGGCGTCCGCTACCGGATCGTGCGGGGCGACGAGTACGCGTGGAGCGGCGAGTACGGCCTGGAACCCCCGAGGCCGACCGACCCGGACCTCGCCGAGCTGGACTGGGACGGCTGGGACCACTCCTCCCCCGACCTCGGCTTCGCACTGGACCCGACCCGCGACGACGGCCCGATGGCGGGCGCGCTGCGGCTGGGCATGCGCGAGTTCACCTACGTCGGCACCCGGTTCGCCGCCGCCGCGCAGGAGGACTCCCGCCGCGCCGTGCGCACGCACCCCGACCTCGTCCGCCTCCCCGTCGGCTTCGCGGTCGTCGAGCGCGACGACAAGGGCTGGCTGTCGTGCAGTTCGCCCCAGGCGACCCCGCACGGGGCGCGGCGCTGGCTCTACCAGTCGATGACCCAGGACTTCCCGCTCCTCCTCGGCGAGAACGAGGCGCTGCGGTCCGACTACCGCGAGGCCGCCGAGGAGTTCCGCGCGGCGGGCCGGGCCGACGAGGCGACCGTCGCCGGCCGGCACTTCCGGATCTGCCGCGTCGAGAGGGTCGTCCGCATGGGCCCGGACGGCCCCGAGCCCCCACGCCCCTCGGACGTCGACCAGTACGGCCCGTCGAAGATGCACCCGACCCTGCTGGAGGACGGCACGGTCGTCCACGACGACTGACCGCACCCCTCAAGAACGCCGCCCCTCAAAAACGCCCGTCAAGCACGCCCCGGCGCCACCTTCTCCATCCCCTCCGCGTCCCACCGCCGCACCCAGTGCCACATCCCCACCCCCACGGCCAACGCGATCAGATGCCCCCAGTTGCTGATCGGATCCGTCATGTTCACGAGGTCCTGGAGGAGCAGCCCCCCGAACACCACCAGCACCGGCCACCGCGCCCACGGCCGCAACAACCCGGCGAGCGCCCCCACACTCGCGGCGACCCCGAAGCTGATCCCGTAGTCGAGCCGGTGCAGCGAACTGTCGGGCAGCCGGTCGAAGAGGACGGCGAACCCGACCGGCACCTCGGTCGCGAGCGTCGCGACGACGTGCCCGACGAGGAAGACGACGACGGTCCGCACGCCCCCGATCCGCCGCTCCAGCGCGGTCAGCACCAGCAGGAAGACGGCGACGAAGGGCGACGCGAGCCCGCCCGCGACCCACAGCGCGCTCGCGACGAGCACCAGCGCCGGCGCCTGAGCCAGATGGGTGACGTCGGTGCTGGACGCCTGAAGCACCTCGTCCACCCAGGAGGGGTCCGCGGTGTCGGCGACGTACGAGGTGACGCCGAGCAGGACGGCGTACCAGAAGGTGAACGGCGTCCCGGTGGGCGTCGGCAGCAGCCGCCACACGCGGGGGATCGGCCGGAAGAGCTCACCGGCCGGCTCGGCGGCCACCTGGACCGGCGTCACCGCGGCAACGGGCGTCCGCTGTCTCGGCATCCCGTCCAGCAGCACCCCGTCCGACAGCGCCCCGTCCGACAGCGCCCCGTCCAGCAGCGCGCCAGGCTCCACCGCTCCACCGGCCTCAGCCGTCTCGGTACGTTCCACCGTGACGTGCTCCTTCCGTTCCGGCCCCACCTTTCGCGCCTCGCACCCGCGCTGTCTGTGATCCAGGCCACGTCTGAGCGGATTCTCAGCAACCTCTCAATCTCACGCACACCCCGAACGCGACCGCGACCGGTGAAATTCCGTCCCCGCCGTGGCCCCGGGGTGCCAGGATGACGAGATGCCCTCCGTGCACGACGCTCCCTACGACACCCCGGAAGTCCTCGACCGCCGCGACGGCCCGTACGGAGAGGTCGTCCTGCGCAGACACGGCCCCCTCCTCCAGATCATCGCGAACGGCTGCTTCCTGATGGACACCTCGGACGGCCGCTCGGAACGCCTGTTGATCGACGCGGCCCGGCAGGCGCTCGACGAGAGCGCCCAGGGCACCCCCCGCCCGGCCCCCGCCCTGCTCATCGGCGGTCTGGGCGTCGGATTCTCGCTCGCACACGCCGCCGCCGACCCGGCCTGGTCGCGGATCACGGTCGTGGAGCGCGAGCGCGCGGTCGTCGACTGGCACACGGACGGCCCGCTGGGCGCCGTGTCGGGGGCGGCGCTGGAGGATCCGCGCGCCGGCGTCGTCGTCACCGATCTCCTCGATTTCCTGCGTGAGACATCGGACACGTTCGACGCGCTGTGTCTGGACATCGACAACGGCCCCGGCTGGACCGTCACCGAGGGCAACGACGGGCTGTACGGGCCGGCCGGACTCGCAAGCTGCGCGCGGGTGTTGAGACCGGGCGGGGTGCTCGCCGTGTGGTCCGCGCAACCCTCGCCCGACTTCGAGGGATCCCTACGGAATGCCGGTTTCCAGCGGGTGCGTACCGAAGAGGTACCGGTTGCCCGAGGCGTTCCGGACGTGGTGCATCTCGCCGTCCGGCCTGGATAGCAAAGCGATGGTGACTCCCCGTACGCTGCTCACCTGGCGCCGATCATTCGAGCGCCGGTCGCAGTCATGCGCAGACATGGGATCACCCCACTGATTCCGGAAAGCACCCCAGGGGCGGGCGATGGACCAGACACACACCTCGCAGAGCGGCACGACGACAGCTACCCCGGGCGCGCAGCGCCGCGTCCTGGTCGTCGAGGACGACCCGACGATCGTCGACGCCATCGCTGCCCGCCTGCGCGCCGAGGGATTCCTCGTGCAAACGGCGGGCGACGGCCCGGCCGCGGTCGACACGGCCGAGGCATGGCAGCCGGACCTGCTGATCCTCGACATCATGCTGCCGGGCTTCGACGGCCTGGAGGTCTGCCGCCGCGTGCAGGCCCAGCGGCCCGTCCCGGTGCTGATGCTCACCGCGCGCGACGACGAGACCGACATGCTGGTCGGGCTCGGCGTGGGCGCCGACGACTACATGACCAAGCCGTTCTCCATGCGGGAGCTGGCGGCGCGCGTGCACGTCCTGCTGCGCCGGGTCGAGCGGGCCGCCATCGCCGCCGCGACCCCGCGCTCGGGCATCCTGCGCCTGGGCGAACTGGAGATCGACCACGCGCAGCGCCGGGTGCGGGTCCGCTCGGAGGACGTGCACCTGACGCCCACCGAGTTCGACCTCCTGGTGTGCCTGGCGAACACGCCGCGCGCGGTCCTCTCCCGCGAGCAGTTGCTCGCCGAGGTCTGGGACTGGGCGGACGCCTCCGGCACCCGTACCGTCGACAGTCACATCAAGGCGCTGCGCCGGAAGATCGGCGCCGAACGCATCCGCACCGTGCACGGTGTCGGGTACGCGCTGGAGACCCCGACGCCATGAGCGCCGGGCCGGACGGCGGGCCGAGAGGGGAGCCCTGGGCGGGTATGCGGCCGTTCTCGATCAAGACCAAGCTCGGGGCCCTGGTCGTCATCTCGGTGCTGATCACGACCGGGCTGTCGATGATCGCCGTGCACACGAAGACCGAGCTGCGGTTCATCATGGTCTTCTCGATGATCGCGACGCTGCTGATCACCCAGTTCGTGGCCCACTCGCTGACCGCCCCGCTGGACGAGATGAACCTGGTCGCCCGGTCCATCTCGCACGGCGACTACACGCGCCGGGTCCGCGAGAACCGGCGCGACGAGCTGGGCGACCTGGCCGAGACGATCAACGTCATGGCCGACGAGCTGGAGGCGCAGGACCAGCACCGCAAGGAGCTGGTCGCGAACGTCTCACACGAGCTGCGCACCCCGATCGCGGGCCTGCGCGCCGTCCTGGAGAACGTCGTGGACGGCATCGCCGAGGCCGACACCGAGACCATGCGGACGGCGCTGAAACAGACCGAGCGCCTGGGCCGGCTGGTGGAGACGCTGCTCGACCTGTCCCGGCTGGACAACGGCGTCGTCCCGCTGCGCAAGCGGCGGTTCGAGGTGTGGCCGTATCTGTCGGGCGTGCTGAAGGAGGCCAACATGGTCGCCTCGGCGCGCGCGGGCATGGCGTCGGGCTCCGGCAGCCACACCCGCTCCGACGTCCATCTGCACCTCGACGTCTCACCGCCCGAGCTGACCGCGCACGCGGACCCCGAACGCATCCACCAGGTCGTCGCCAACCTGATCGACAACGCCGTCAAGCACAGCCCGCCGCACGGCCGGGTCACGCTGAAGGCGCGGCCGGGCGCGTATCCGGACTCGCTGGAGCTTGAGGTGCTTGACGAGGGTCCGGGCATCCCGCGCTCCGAGTGGCACCGCGTCTTCGAGCGCTTCAACCGGGGTTCCGTGCGCCGTCCGCACGGTCCGGGGAGCGACGGCGGGACGGGGCTCGGGCTCGCGATCGCGCGCTGGGCGGTGGATCTGCACGGCGGCCGGATCGGGGTGGCCGAATCGGAGCGCGGATGCCGAATTCTCGTCACCCTTCCGGGGGAGTCTCCGGTCAGCGGTTGACGTAGAGTTCGATCATCGTCGGGCAGTAAAGGTGCCGGACCTGCATCGTCGTGGGCGAAGTGCAGCCGTTTCGGGCGGAACCCCGCTTGTTTCCCGCCAATTCCGGCAGCGAAACACGGCGTCAGATGTGACTTACACGACGATGCGGCGGCCTGGCCTCTCCTTCTCGGTCTTGGAGGCGTAGCCTTTATTCCCGCTGTCCATCACCTTGTGAAGCGGAAGAGGGCGGTTGCCGCCGTGTCGTCACAGTCCCCCAGTAACGGATCGAGCACCTCGACCGAAGCGGACCAAACGGGTACCAATCCCGCGGCCGCGTTCGGACCGAACGAGTGGCTTGTCGACGAGATCTATCAGCAGTACCTCCAGGACCCGAATTCCGTGGACCGGGCCTGGTGGGACTTCTTCGCCGACTACAAGCCGGGGGCTGCCGAGCCGGCCGCTCCGGCTGCGGCGGGTACTGCGGCCGCGGGGGCCGCAGCGACCACCCCCACGGCGCCTGCCACACCCGCTCCCGTTCCCGCGGCTCCCGCGGCCCCGGCGGCGACCCCGGCTCCCCAGCCGGCCGCCGCCGCGCCCGCCCCCGCACCCGCACCCAAGCCGAAGGCCGCTCCCGTGTCGACGCCCGCCCCCTCGAAGGAAGCCCCCGAGGGCCCCGAGCTGGTCACCCTGCGCGGTCCGGCCGCCGCCGTCGCGAAGAACATGAACGCCTCCATCGAGGTCCCCACGGCGACGTCCGTGCGCGCGGTCCCGGTGAAGCTGCTCTTCGACAACCGCATCGTCATCAACAACCACCTCAAGCGCGCCCGGGGCGGGAAGATCTCCTTCACGCACCTCATCGGGTACGCGATGGTGCAGGCCATCAAGGCCATGCCGTCGATGAACTACTCCTTCGCGGAGAAGGACGGCAAGCCGACGCTGGTCAAGCCGGCCCACGTGAACTTCGGTCTCGCGATCGACCTGGTGAAGGCCAACGGCGACCGCCAGCTCGTCGTCGCCGGCATCAAGAAGGCCGAGACGCTCGGCTTCTTCGAGTTCTGGCAGGCGTACGAGGACATCGTCCGCCGCGCCCGCGACGGCAAGCTGACGATGGACGACTTCACCGGCGTCACCGTCTCCCTCACCAACCCCGGCGGGCTCGGCACCGTCCACTCCGTGCCGCGGCTGATGCCCGGTCAGTCGGTCATCATGGGCGTCGGCTCCATGGACTACCCGGCGGAGTTCCAGGGCACCTCGCAGGACACCCTGAACAAGCTCGGCATCTCGAAGGTCATGACGCTCACGTCGACCTACGACCACCGGGTCATCCAGGGCGCCGCCTCCGGCGAGTTCCTGCGGATCGTCGCGAACCTGCTGCTCGGCGAGAACGGCTTCTACGACGACGTCTTCAAGTCGCTGCGGATCCCCTACGAGCCGATCCGCTGGCTCAAGGACATCGACGCCTCGCACGACAATGACGTCACGAAGGCCGCCCGCGTCTTCGAGCTGATCCACTCCTACCGGGTGCGCGGTCACGTGATGGCCGACACCGACCCGCTGGAGTACCAGCAGCGCAAGCACCCCGACCTGGACATCACCGAGCACGGCCTCACCCTGTGGGACCTGGAGCGGGAGTTCGCGGTCGGCGGGTTCGCCGGCAAGTCCCTGATGAAGCTGCGCGACATCCTCGGCGTGCTGCGCGACTCGTACTGCCGCACCACCGGCGTCGAGTTCATGCACATCCAGGACCCGAAGCAGCGCAAGTGGATCCAGGACCGCATCGAGCGCCCGCACTCCAAGCCGGAGCGCGAGGAGCAGCTGCGGATCCTGCGCCGCCTGAACGCGGCGGAAGCCTTCGAGACGTTCCTGCAGACCAAGTACGTCGGCCAGAAGCGGTTCTCGCTGGAGGGCGGCGAGTCCGTCATCCCGCTGCTCGACGCGGTCATCGACTCCGCCGCCGAATCCCGGCTCGACGAGGTCGTCATCGGCATGGCCCACCGCGGCCGGCTCAACGTGCTGGCGAACATCGTCGGCAAGTCGTACGCGCAGATCTTCCGCGAGTTCGAGGGCAACCTCGACCCGAAGTCGATGCACGGCTCCGGCGACGTCAAGTACCACCTGGGCGCGCAGGGCACGTTCACCGGTCTGGACGGCGAGGAGATCACCGTCAGCCTGGTCGCGAACCCCTCGCACCTGGAGGCCGTCGACCCGGTCCTCGAAGGTGTCGCGCGCGCCAAGCAGGACATCATCAACAAGGGCGGCACGGACTTCACCGTCCTGCCCGTCGCGATCCACGGCGACGCGGCCTTCGCGGGCCAGGGCGTGGTCGCCGAGACGCTGAACATGTCGCAGCTGCGCGGCTACCGCACCGGCGGCACGGTCCACGTCGTCATCAACAACCAGGTCGGCTTCACCGCCGCGCCGGAGTCCTCGCGCTCCTCGATGTACGCCACCGACGTGGCCCGCATGATCGAGGCGCCGATCTTCCACGTGAACGGCGACGACCCCGAGGCCGTCGTGCGCGTCGCGCGGCTCGCGTTCGAGTTCCGGCAGGCGTTCAACAAGGACGTCGTCATCGACCTGCTGTGCTACCGCCGCCGCGGCCACAACGAGTCGGACAACCCGGCGTTCACGCAGCCGCTGATGTACGATCTGATCGACAAGAAGCGCTCGGTGCGCAAGCTCTACACCGAGTCGCTGATCGGGCGCGGCGACATCACGCTGGAAGAGGCCGAGCAGGCGCTCCAGGACTACCAGGGGCAGCTGGAGAAGGTCTTCACGGAGGTCCGCGAGGCCACCGCGCAGGGCCCCGCCGGCGCGTCCGCCGACCCGCAGGACGGGTTCCCGGTCGCCACGCCGACCGCGATCTCCACCGAGGCGGTCAAGCGGATCGCCGAGTCGCAGGTCAACATCCCGGACCACATCACGGCCCACCCCCGCCTGCTGCCGCAGCTCCAGCGCCGGGCGGCCATGGTCGAGGACGGGACGATCGACTGGGGCATGGGCGAGACCCTTGCCATCGGGTCGCTGCTGCTCGAAGGCGTGCCGGTGCGGCTCGCCGGGCAGGACTCGCAGCGCGGTACGTTCGGCCAGCGCCACGCGGTCATCATCGACCGTGAGACCGCCGAGGAGTTCACGCCGCTGAACTACCTCTCGGAGGACCAGGCCCGGCTCAACGTCTACAACTCGCTGCTCTCCGAGTACGCGGCCATGGGCTTCGAGTACGGCTACTCGCTGGCCCGCCCGGACGCGCTCGTCATGTGGGAGGCGCAGTTCGGTGACTTCGTCAACGGCGCGCAGACCGTCGTCGACGAGTTCATCTCCTCCGCCGAGCAGAAGTGGGCGCAGACGTCCGGCGTCACGCTGCTGCTGCCGCACGGCTACGAGGGCCAGGGCCCGGACCACTCGTCCGCGCGCCCGGAGCGGTTCCTCCAGATGTGCGCGCAGAACAACATGACGGTCGCCATGCCGACGCTGCCGTCGAACTACTTCCACCTCCTGCGGTGGCAGGTGCACAACCCGCACCACAAGCCGCTGGTCGTCTTCACGCCGAAGTCGATGCTGCGCCTCAAGGCGGCGGCGTCGAAGGCGGAGGAGTTCACGTCCGGGCAGTTCCGTCCGGTCATCGGGGACACCTCGGTCGACCCGAACGCCGTCCGCAAGGTCGTCTTCACCGCCGGCAAGGTCTACTACGACCTCGACGCCGAGCGGCAGAAGCGCGGCATCACGGACACGGCGATCATCCGGATCGAGCGGCTGTACCCGCTGGCGGGTGCCGAGCTCCAGGCGGAGATCGCCAAGTACCCCAACGCCGAGAAGTACCTCTGGGCCCAGGAAGAGCCGGCGAACCAGGGCGCCTGGCCCTTCATCGCCCTCAACCTCATCGACCACCTGGACCTGGCGGTCGGCGCGGACGTCCCGCACGGGGAGCGGCTGCGGCGGATCTCGCGTCCGCACAGCTCGTCGCCTGCCGTCGGCTCGGCGAAGCGCCACCAGGCGGAGCAGGAGCAGCTGGTCCGCGAGGTCTTCGAGGCGTGACGTGACCACCGCGTCCCGGTGACAGCCTGAAAGAGCCCGGCCCCGAGAGAGCGAATCTCTCGGGGCCGGGCTCTTTGACGCGTACGGGGGGGGTGAGAGGCCCGCAGTTACCGGAGCAGGGGCCCAGAATCGCCAGAGCCGGGAGACGACCGACGCCACTTCAGCGGCCGGGACCGCCTGGCAGACGCCCCCGCAGCTCGGATCGCCCCCCGCATCCGAAGCTCTCGCTTCCGCCGGCCTGCCACCCGAGCCCGGGGACACCTGGCTGCCGGGCCGAGGAAACGCCTCGGACCCAAGCCGGGGTGCCTGTCCGGCGGCCCCGATCCCGTCCCGGCGCCGGAGCCGCTGGCTCCCGTGCCGGCGAACAGTCACCCGGGCCCCGCCGGAAAGACCGGCCCCGGGGCAGGCGCGTCGCCTGCACGACCCTCCGGCCCCTGAAGCCGCCGCCCCCGCTGCCCGAGCGGCCCTCAGCGCCGGGCCGGGCCACACCGGGCCGTCCGGGGCCGTGCCGTGCCGGTCCGCCTCAACTCCGAGGCAGCCGGCTTCGGTTCGCCCTCGGACGGCCTCTTCGTCCTCGGGCGGCCTCCTCGCCCTCAGGCGGCCCCTTCGCCCTCTGGCGGGCTCTTAGCCCTCTGGCGGGCTCTTACGTCAGCAAGGGCTCGAAGTCCCAGTACGGGCGGATGCGGGAGCGGGCGGAGATGGTGTGGGGGTGTTGGCGGCCGAGGGTGGATTCGAAGTCGGAGAGGGCTTCTTGTTCGACCTTCTCCGCCTGGCGGCGGTCGCGGAGGTTGCGGAGGTCGGCGGCGTGGGCGATGCGGGTGGAGAGGGTGAGGGGGTGGGTGCGGCCGAGGGATTCGGTGGCGTTGACGACGGTGGCCCGGCTCAGGAGTTCCGCCGACTCCGGGTCACCCGTGAGGTTGCGCAGGGCCGCCGCGTTCAGGGCCGTGCCCACCGTCCAGGGGTGGGTGGGGCCGAGGGCCGCGGTCATGTCGGTGAGGGCCTGCTCCAGGAGGGCGTGCGCGTGCTCGCGTTCGCCCACGTTGCGCAGGATGAGCGCCTGGTTGGCGCGGGCACCGGCGAGGAAGGGGTGGTTGTCGGCGCGGGCGACCTCGTAGCGGGCGACGACGGACTCGCTGAGTTCCCGCGCGAGGTCGATGTCGCCGTGCTCGCGGATGAAGCAGCTCTGGGACGTCGCGAAGACGAGGGTCGTCGGGGAGACCTCGCCGAGGACCCGCTCGCCGCGTTCGAGGATGCTCGCGAACATCGGCCCGGCGGCGTCCCGGTTCCCGGACCGGTACAGGCACATCGCGTAGTTGTGCTCGGCGTACAGGGTCTGCGGGTTGTCGGCGCCCATGACGATCCGGTGCTCGTCGACGTTGCGCGCCTGCACGGACTCCGCCTCGGTGTACCGGCCGAGCAGCCGCAGGTCGAGCGCGTACGCGAACTCTGTCGTCAGCGTCCAGGGATGGCGGGCGCGCAGCAGGTTGCGCCGTGCCTCCCACGTCCTGCGGTCGGTGTCCAGCGCCTCCTCGTACCGGCCGAGCAGCCGCAGCGACACGGCGAGGTTGTTGAGGGCGTTGAGGGTGCGCGAGTCCTGGTCGCCGAGCTGGTCGCGGTAGGCGACGAGCACCCACTGGGACAGTTCCAGCGCCTCCTCGTACCGGGCGAGCCCGCGCAGGTCCCCGCCGAGGCCGTTGGCGGCCCGCAGGTGTTCGAGGTCCTGCGTTCCGCGCTCCTCGCGCAGGTAGTCGGTGGCGTGCCGGTTCAGCCGCTCGCTGCCCGCGTAGTCGCCGTTCGCCCGCAGCAGGTTGCAGTAGTGGTACGTCAGGTCCCAGATCCGCGGATGGGTCTCGCCGAGCAGTTCGCGCCACGCTTCGAGCGCCCGCTGCCCGAGCTTGGTGCCCGCCCGGTACTCCCCGGAGAGGAACATGTAGCGCAGGCAGTTGAGGACGAGCTGCTGCACCTCGGCGCTCGGGGTGTGCAGGACGTCCGCGTACTTGAGGTGCGGCACGATCTCCGCGTACGTCGGCCACAGCCGTGTGTCGGTGGGCCGGCGCGGGTCGGCGGCCGCGAGGGCGCGCCGGACGACGTCGATGAACTCCGTGCGCTCCGGCTCGGGCATGTCCTTGTGGACGATCTGGTGGACCATCCGGTGCAGGTAGAGGGAGTCGCCGGTGGCGGCCTCGTCGAGGCTGGCCTCGTGGGACTCCAGCCGGACGACGGAGTACTGCCGGAGCTGGTTGATCGCCTTGTTCCACAGCAGCGGGTCGTTGACCAGACCGGCGACCTGCTCGGGCAGCTCGTCCCCGGGCAGGTCCCGCAGGAGCCGGACGGGGATGAAGCCGGGCGCGAAGAACGTGCACAGCCGCAGCAGGTCGACGGACTCGGGGACGGTCTCGCGGAGTTTGTTCAGCAGTATCGACCACGCGGTCTGGAAGGCGACGGGGAAGTCCGCGGACACCTTCACCACGTCGGAGTCGATCCCGCCCTCCAGGAGCGCGATGTACTCGCGCACGGAGAGGTCGGAGTCGTTGAGCCAGCCCGCGGTCTGGTCGAGAAGCAGCGGCAGGTCCTCCAGCGCCTCGGCGAGCTGGTCGGCCTCGGTCTCGGTGAGCCGGGGCGCGCGCCGCCGCACGAACGCGACGGACTCGTCCCGCGAGTAGACGGGGATCTCCAGGAGCCGGCTGTTGTGCTCGGACCACTCGGGGTTGCGGGAGGTGATCAGCACGTGTCCGGGGCCGGTCGGCACGAGGTCCCAGATCTGCTCGGGCTCGTCGGCGCCGTCGAGGACCAGCAGCCAGCGCGAGAACGGCTCGCCCCGGCGCAGCGCGTCACGCACCGCGCGCAGCCGCTCGCCGTACTCCTGGCCGGTCTGGAGCCCGAGTTTCGGGGCGAGTTCGGCGAGGAAGCGCCGGTAGGTGACGCGTTTCTCGGCGTTGACCCACCAGACGACGTCGTACTCGGAGCCGAAGCGGTACACGTACTCGGTGGCGAGCTGCGTCTTGCCGACCCCGGACATGCCGTGCAGGCTGACGACGCCCGCGCCGGGCTCGGCGCTCTGCAGGACGTGGTGGATGTCGCTGAGGATCGGCTCGCGGCCGGTGAAGCGGGTGTTGCGGCGCGGCACCCCGCCCCACACCTCGGGCATCGAGGCGGGGAAGCGCGGCCCGCGCCGCCCGTCGACGCCGTTCGCGTGCGGGTCGTAGGGCAGGTCGAGCCGGTCGAAGAGCCGCCGTTCGGCCTCGTCGGCGCCGAGGTTGGTGAGGTTCGCCGGGGACAGCACGCTGACGGCCTGCGGGAGCGGGGCGTTGGTGACGGAGACGGCGGCGAAGCGGGTCGGGTCGGGCGCGACGACCTCGCGCAGCGCGGCGTTCCACTCCTCGTGGCTGCGCGGGCCGAGCTGGAAGTACCACTCGCTGACCAGGATCAGGACGCGGCCCTCGGAGAGCATGAGGTCGCGCAGGAGCCGGGGCAGTGATACCTCGGGCGGGGCGTCCCAGCGGAGGTAGACGACCCGGACGCCGTTACGTTCCAGACGGTCGCCCATCCAGGCGGCCCAGGCCCGGTTGAAGCCCGCGAAGCTGATCGTGACGGTCGGCCGTGCGGTCCCCCTCTCGGCGGACCTGACCGGTGTGCGGGCTCCAGACAAGGCGGCCTCCAACGCGTCGTTCCGGAAAAAATCGTAGGACCTCGGCGCGCCGCCCGTAAGGCCCCGGGAAGGGGGGAGCAGGTGTCGAGGCACGCCGATCTTCGCTCAGGGGCCGGTGCTCACGCGGGCCTTTCCTCAAGCTTGTCCCCTCCCCTCACTCGTTCGGGTGCGCGCCGGCGTGCCGCTGGTTCCACAGGGTGCGTGCGGCGCGCACGTACGCCTGGGCGCGGGCCCGCTGGCCGCGGGGGGCGGGGTGGTCACGCATGCGCTCCCAGGCGCCGGCCATCGCGTCGGCGAACAGCCGTCCCGCGACGGTGAGATCGGGTGAGCCGACGAGGGCGGGGAGGGTGGCGCCGACCATCGCGTGGCAGCGGGCGTGCTCGGTCCAGGCGCGTTCGGCGTGCGCGGGGTCGGCGAGGGCGAGGCGCTGGTGGTAGTCGGCGAGCGCGAGGTGGGAGTAGGCGCCCTGGAGGAGGCCGTCGAAGGGGCGGGGGTCCTGGCGCCAGGGCGCGAAGTACCGTTCCTCGGGGCCTGCTTGATGGAGTGTCAGGAGGGTGGAGAGTGCGGCGAGTTTGGCGTGGTGCAGTTCGTGGACGAGGGTCGAGGCGAACGCGACCGGGTCCGTGGGCCTGCTGGACAGGAGCGCGCCGAACGCCTCGCGGCGGGTCGCGCTGCACCCTCCCTGCCCCGCCGGGACGCCGGGCGGCAGGGCGAGCGGCACGAGGCAGCGCAGCAGGGCCGGCGTCTCGCGCACCCTGCCCTCGCCGCCCGCCCGCAGCGCCGCCGCCGTCCCCGACCACACCTGCGCCCACTGCTTGCGCCCGGCGTCGTCCAGCACCACCGGCTCCCCCAACCCCCCGCCCCTGCGCGGCGACCGCGCCGTCCGGTACGGGTCCAGGTCCTCCAACGGGACGATCGGCGCGCCCGCCACGAGACCGGGCAACGCGTGCGCGGGTAGCCACGCCGGCGACGCGGACCAGGCCCCGACGCCGGGTTCCGGATGGACGACGACGTCCAGCTCGCCATCCGCCGCGAGCACCAACGCGCCCCGGCGGTACCTGACTTCAACACCCCCCTCGGACCTCAAAGCCCCCAGCGAGGGCAGCACGAGCAGCCCGTCGGACGCCGCGAGCCTGAGGGAGAAATCAACGCCGGCCCGCGCGGCCCCGGCGGCGGCCAGCGCCCCGAGATACCCGAGATCACGCCGACTTCCGTTTCCCTGCGGCGAGTTGAGAGCCCGGAGGGTGTGCCAGGCCCAGGATCCGGTGAGGGGGTGGAGGAGGAGGGCACGGGTGGGGGTGAGGGGGGTTGGGGGGTGCGGGGTGTGAAGAGGGCTGGGTTCTTGGGGGACTTGGCGAGGCAGATCGCGTATGTCCCCGGCGTCTGAGGTGACTTGGCCGCGTAGATCGTGCGCGTCCCCGCCGCCCGGGGGGACTTGGCGGGCCGGCTCGCCGACGTCGTCGCGGCGGCCGTGAGTTCGGTGGGCCTGCCCCGGCCATGCGGCCCCCGGCTCCGCCAATCCGGCACCCCGGCCGCCACGCGCCGCGTCCCACTCTCCGGGTCCGCCTGGCGACCGCACGGCCCCGCCCGTCCCTCCGCCGGCCCCGCCCGTCCTGCCCCCGGCCACCCCGCCTCCGGCCCCGGCGCCCGCCCTGTCCGCATCCGTCAGCAGCCCCCACGCCTCCCGTACCGCTGGGTCGTCCCCCGCCGCCTCCAAGACCGCGCGGACGACCGCGAGTTGGCGGGTGTGCTGGTCGTGGGTGAGGGTGCGGAGGGTGGCGGGGTCGGACTCGGTACGGCCGAGGGACGTGATCGCGGGGGCGGGGAGGGTCATGGTGTCCTCCCGGCGGTGGTGGTGAGGCGGTGGGCGGCGTGGCGGATGAGGTGCTGGAGGTCGGCGCAGTAGACGGAGGGGTTGCGGAAGCCGTGGCCGGCGCGGTAGCGGTGCGCGTAGTGGCCGCCGCCGCAGACGCGCAGGAGGGGGCAGGCCCGGCAGGTGGCCGACAGGGCCGCGGCCCCGGCCTGCCGGTCGGCGACCGCGGGGTGGCGCAGGGCGTCGTCGAAGGGGTGCCGGAAGACGTCGAGCCCGGTGCGCGCGGCCCCGTCGTACGCGGACTTGAGCGCGTCGACCTGCTCGATGCTGCCGTCGGTCTCGACGACGACGGCGTCGAAGGGGGCGAGGCCCAGCGACTCGGTGCGGGCACCGTGCCCGAGCAGCAGCGCGAGGCACGCCTCGAAGAGCCGGACGCGGGTCTCGCGCCGCCCGGCGTCCCACCAGCGGTCGAAGACGGCCGCGAGCCAGCCCCCGTACCGGCCGAGGTGGTCCGGCGGTGAGGTCCAGTTGCCGTGCGGGAGGAGCAGGTCGAGGGCGGGCGGCCCGAGGGCGACGAGGGATTCGTACGTGCGGACCGGGTCGAGCGTCGGATCGACGACCGTCAGGATCCCCCCGTACGTCTGCGGGAAGCGCCCGGCGAGGAGCCGGGTGCCGCGGACGGCGGCGGGCCAGGAGGGCCGTCCGGCGTGGTCGACACGGCGCGCGTTGTGCGCGGCGGTGCCGCCGTCGAGGCTGACGCCGACGCGGATCCCGGCGTCGGCGAGGACGGTGAGCCGGGGCGCGGTGAGGAGGGTCGCGTTGGTCTGGACGACGGCGCGCACCGCGCAGCCGTCCGGCACGCGCGCGCGGACGAGGCCGGTGAACCGCGCGAGGGTGTCCACGCCGGCGAGGAGGGGTTCGCCGCCGTGCAGCACCAGGGAGAGTTCGGGGAGTCGATGGCTGCGGGCGTGTTCGGCGATGCGGGACGCGGTGCGGTCCAGGACGGCGTCGGAGGCGCGCGCGGGCCGCTCGCGCCAGGTCGCGTCGGGGCCCGCGTACAGGTAGCAGTACGTGCAGGCGAGGTTGCAGCGGCCGTGCAGTTTGACGATGAACTGCCGGAAGGGGGCCGCGAGTCGCGGCGGGGCAGCCGTGCGTCCGGTCACTCGCCACCCCCCATGCGTGCGCGGCAGCACACCACTTCGTGTTCCCGCGATCCGGCCACGCACACCGCGGGCCGTGCGGATGTGGCCGATTCGCGCGGGCGGATCGACCGAAAGGTTCACGTCACGGCGCGCCGGTGCGGCCGGACGCGGTCACAGCGCGCTGTTGAACACCCACAGCAGTTCGCTGGGCCGCTTCGCGCGGTCCGTGAGGTCGTCCACCAGTTCGCGCAGCACCGGGTGGTCGACGTTCCTCAGCTCCTCCAGGTCGAGGGTGAGCAGATCGGGCAGTTCCTCGCGTGTCTCGTGTGTGACGTCCATGTCCGTCCCTCGGTCACTCCAGCGCGGCCAGCCGTTCGGCCGTCTCCTGCGGTGTCGGCCTGTCCGGGACGACGCTGTCCTCGGGCAGTCGCGCCCACTCGCCCCGCGCCGCGCGGTACGCCTCGCGGGCGGCCCGGGGCCGGGTGGCCGCTTCATAGGACATACCCCGCCAGTGGTGCGCCTGCGCATGGGTCCTGACGGCTTCCTGGCGGCGGCGCCCGGTGGCGGCGGCGTCCTCCGCCTCGCGGGCCGCCCGCGCCGCGTCGCGGAAGGCGTCCACGGCGAGGTCGAGGCGGGCGGGGCGGCGCAGGCTGCGGTACGCCTCGTACTGGACCTGTCCGAGGTCGAGCAGGCAGTGCGCGGCGAGCAGCGGGTCGTCGGCCTCGTCGGCGGCGAGCCCGAGCAGGTGCTCGGCCTCGCGCAGGTCGACGCGGTCGCCGCGCGCGTGGTAGCGCAGCATCAGGGCGCGGCCCAGCAGCAGAAGCCGGCCGGCGAGGCGGTGGCTGCCCGCCGAGGTCTCCATGCGGCAGTCGCGCAGCACGCGGATGGCGCGCGAGAGCGCGTACCGCTCGCCGGTGGCGGCCAGCCGCAGCAGGGTCTCGCCCCATTCGGCGAGGACATCGGCGTACGCGGGCGCGTCGCGGGGCACGCGCCGCGCGGCCCGCTCGAAGTGCCCGGCGGCCCGCTCCAGGTCCCCGGGCTGCCCGGACTCCCCGTACCGCGCGACCGCGACCCGCCCCGCGCGCACGGAGAGCGCGGCGCGCTGCGCCTGTTCGCGGGCGACGCCCAGCGCGTCGTCGATGCGGGTCTGGACGTCGTCCAGGGGGCCGTGCGCGCCGAGCAGCGCGTCGATCAGGTCGAGCAGGACGCGCACCCGCGCGCGGACCTCGTCCGGGGTGTCCGGGTCGGGGGCGGTCTCCAGGGCGGCGGTCAGGGAGTGGGCGGCCTGGTCGGCGTAGCGGCGGGCCTGGTCGGGGTCGGGCGTGGCGCCGGACAGCAGGAGGAGGATCCGGCCGTGCACGAGGGGCAGTTCGGGCGGGCGGGTGCGCCGGTCGGGCCAGACGTCGGCGAACGCCTCCAGCATGCCGACGGAGACCTGGAGGAGGGCGCTGTCGCCGCCGAGGCGCCACTGCTCCTCCAGGGCGCGGACGCGCTCCAGGGTGAGGGCGAGGGCTTCGTTCTCGTCGAGGCCGGGGGCGGCGCAGGCGACGGCGTACTCGCGGTCGGCGCGGCTGAGCAGGCCGAGGGCGCCGGTGAGGTCGCCGCGCCGCCTGCGGTCGCCGGCGGCGGCGTGCAGGACCCGGGCGAGGACGGCGCGTTCGTGCAGGGCGCGCGGGTGGGCGACGGCGCGTTCGGCGGCCGCCTCGGCCTCGCGCAGCAGGTCGTCGCCGCCCTGCACCTCCCACAGGCGCAGCGTGCAGTGCGCGTACTCGGCCCACAGCTCGGGGTCGTTCGCGGCCTGTTCGTCGCGTTCGGCGGCGCCGCGCAGCAACTGCACGGCGTCGATGGCGTCCTGGATCATGCCCTCGCGGCCGAAGCGTCCGATGAGCTGGCGGGCGCGCACCACCACCGGGTGCGTGTGGCGCTCCACGACGGCGGCCGTGGCGCCCAGTTGCTCGTAGTGGGGCGGCAGCGGCATGAACCTTCGCAGGACGCGCGCGGCGACCTCGGCGAACGGCTGGGGCACGGGCGGGGCGGCGCCGTCGTCGCCGCCGCGCGCGTACGGACGTCCGGCGCCGCCGTCGCCGAGCTGGGCGAGCGCGAGGGCCGGGAAGTTGGGGCCGCCCTTGCCGAAGCGCTGCTCGATGTACTCGGAGGTGTGCTTGAGGACGAGCATCGCCTCGTCGCGGCCGAGCCGGGACAGCAGGGCGTCTCGGACGTCCGGCTCCATCTCGTACCACTGGGCGCCGTCGCCGTCGTGGTCCTCGCCGGCCTTGCCGACCAGGCCGCCGACCAGCACTTCCGCGAGGTCGGCGGGGCCGGAGCCGGGGAGCATCGTGCGCTGCACGAGCTGCATCACCGGCAGGCACAGGGGGGCGGCGGCGAGGTAGACGGCCAGGCGTCCGGCCGTCTGCGACGCGCTCGCGCTGAAGCGGCTGACCCGCTCCAGCGCCGTGCGCGTCCGGCCGGCGCGCGCGGGCGGGGCGGGCGGCTGGTCGGCGCGCACCCAGCCGACGGCGCCGGGGACGGGGCCGGCTCCCGCGCCGGACAGCAGCCGCGCCCACGCGCCGAGCGCGACCGGTTCCGGCGGCAGCACCGGCACCGGCAGCGCGCCGGTCTTGCGGACCTCGCCGGAGGTGCGGATGCGCAGGGCGCCGCCGAAGGTCTCCGCGCGGCTCAGCTCGCCGAAGGTGACCGGGAGCCGGGTGCGGGCCCACATGCGCTGCGGCAGCGGCTGGAGCACCGCGACCGGGCCCTGTTTCGACAGGTGGTGCAGGAGCCGGTGGGCCTGTCCGCTGTGCCACAGGGGGCCCGCGCAGTCGCTCACCAGGACCACGATCCGCCGTCCCGTCGGGTCGCTCAGCCGGTCCGCCGAGTGCAGCGGCGCCGCGCGCTCCTCGGGGCTGCGGCTGACCACCGGTTCCCCGTCGGGGCCCTGGTGCAGGAAGCTCACCTGGATGTCGGCGAACGCCCCCAACTGGCCGAAGACCTGCTCCAGTTCGTCGAACATCCGGTGCCACACGCGCATCGACGACGAAGCGTCCAGCACGAGCTGCAGGCGCGCGTCCCGCCGGGTCACCGCCCGGTACACCGGCAGGATCAACCCGCCCGCCTGCGCGCTGAGTTCGGCCGTCCCCGGCTCGTCCAGCCGGGTCCGCAGCGGCGGCGCCGGGCTGCGGTACCCCTGCAACCTCCGCAAGGCCCGCTGAAGTTCCAACGGCGCGGGCAGCACCGGCGCGGCAGGCACCCCGATCGGCAACGCCCCGCCCCGACCACTCCCGGCCTGCGGCAGAGGGTACAAACTCACCTGCCCATCCAGCACAGGCCGCTTGGGCGGCGGCTGAGGCGCCTCGGCGGGCCCGGCCACCTCCTCCCGCGGCGCCTCCGGCCGCACCTCCCCCACCGGCCCCGGAACCTCGCCCCCGGTCTCCTCCACAACCTCCGGCCCGGCCCTACGCGTCCACTGCGCCAGCCACAGGGCGTCGCTCAACTGCCGGTGATCGGGGTCGAGTCCGGCGACACGCAGACGGGAGATCAGCTCGGCGAGGGGGTCGGGGGCGGGGGCTTCGGGGGTGAGGGCAGGCGGGGGCGGTGCTTCGACCGGAACCGGCTGAGGGCCGGACGCGGTCCGGAAGGGCGAGGTCGAGTCCTCGCGGCCGTCGCCGGGGGCGGGTCCGGAGCCGGGCGCGGCGGAGCCGCCGCCGGAGGCAGACCCCGGCGCGGCAGGGCCGGCCGGGGGCGATGCTTCAGCCCGGACCGGCCGGGGGCCGGGGGCGGGCCGGGGGGTGCCAGGGAACGGCGGGGGCGAGGCGTCGCCGGGGGCGGGCGGGGGCGAGTCCTCGCGGCCGTCGCCGGGGGCGGGCCCGGAGCCGGGCGCGGTAGAGCCGCCGCCGGAGGCGGACCCCGGCGCGGCAGGGCCGGGCGGGGGCGATGCTTCAGCCCGGACCGGCCGAGGGCCGGAGGCGGGCCGGGGGGTGCCAGGGAACGGCGGGAGCGAGGCGTCGCCGGGGGCGGGCGGGGGCGAGTCCTCGCGGCCGTCGCCGGGGGCGGGCCCGGAGCCGGGCGCGGCGGAGCCGCCGCCGGAGGCGGACCCCGGCGCGGCAGGGCCGGGCGGGGGCGATGCTTCAGCCCGGACCGGCCGGGGGCCAGAGGCGGGCCGGGGGGTGCCAGGGAAGGGAGGGAGCGAGGCGTCGCCGGGGGCGGGCGGGGTCAGGTGCTCGCGGCTGTCGCCGGGGCCCGGTGTGGCGGAGTTGGGCGGGTGAGGGGTGTCCGGGGTGGGGGCTTCGTCGGGGCCGGGGCGGGGGCGCGCGTCTGGCATCGGCGGGTCACCTCGGGCGGTCGAGGCGTTGGATGAGCAGGTCGGCGAGGCGGTCGCGGCTGGGTGGGGCGGCGGCGTCGGTGAGGTAGATCGCGTTGAGCAGTTGGTCGGCGGCCAGGAGTTCGCTGCGGGAGCGTTCCAGGAAGCGGGTGATCAGGTCGTCGCCCGCGCGCGCCGCCTCGTCGCCGAGGTGGGCGCGGACGAAGGTGGCGAGCCGGTTGTGGTCGGGTCGGCCCAGCTCCAGGTGGATGCAGCGGCGCATCAGCGGGGCCGGGAAGTCCCGCTCGCCGTTGCTGGTCAGCACCACGAACGGGAACGCCCGGCAGCGCACGCGCCCGTCCTTGACGCGGACCTTCACCCCGTCCGCCGTCAGCACCTCGGCCTCCCCGTCGGGCAGCCGGTCGGCGATCCGCTCCAGCTCGGGGATCGCGAACTCGCCTTCCTCCAGGACGTTCAGGAGGTCGTTGGGGAGGTCGATGTCGCTCTTGTCGAGCTCGTCGATGAGCAGCACGCGCGGGGTGTCGGACGGCAGCAGCGCCGTCCCGAGCGGCCCGAGCCGGATGTAGGACCCGATCCCCTCGACGGCCCCCGGCGACCCGGCCGCCGCCCCGAACCCGCCTTGCGCGGCGATCTGCACGTCCTGGAGGCGCGCGATGGCGTCGTAGTGGTACAGCCCGTCCTGGAGGGCGGAACGGCTGACGATGGACCAGCGCAGCACGCCGCCGAGGCCGAGTTCGTAGGCGACCGAGTGCGCGAGCGTGCTCTTGCCCGCGCCGGGGCTGCCGGTGACCAGCAGCGGGCGGCGCAGGTACAGCGCCGCGTTGATCATCTCCAGCTCCTCGGCGCCGGGCCGGTGCAGCTCCGCGAGGTGCCGGTGCGCGCCCAGCCTGCGGTCCTCGGAGCCCTCGCCCGGTGTGTCCCGGCCCGCGAAGTCGCGCCACGGGGGCGGCGCGGGCAGCCGCTCGACGCCGTCGTGCGGTTCGCCGGCGCCCCGGTAGATGAGCCACTCACTGGATTCGGTCATGATCCGGTCCTCGTCACTCGTCCACTCACCGCGCGCGCACGAACGTGCTCACGGTATCGATGCCTGGGGGGCGCTGGTAGGGGGCGCGTCACGGCGCCTCCAGCAAGTCGCCGCTCCCCGGCAGGGGGTGGTGCGGGTCGTCGTACAGCAGCGCCACGCCGTCCGCCCAGAACGTCTCCGCCCGGCCCTCGCGCAGCCCGGCCCTGAGGTCGTGGACGGCCTGCGGGAGCCGGGCGGCGCTGCGCGGGCGGGCGATCTCCTCGACGCTGCCCCGGTGGAACTCGCCGCACACCGACTCCGGCCGGGCCTTCCCGCGCCGCCACAGGGCGACGCCGTACCCGCCGTGCACGATCCGCGCGAGCGCCGCCGCGTCGTCCTCGTACCGCTGGTCGCCGTAGCGGCACAGGACGGGGACGGTGGCGTGCGCGAGGGAGCGCAGCCTTTCCACCGTCGGGACCGGTACCCGCAATCCGTCGGCGCAGTCCAGGAGTTCGGCCCGCGCGCGGTGCGTGTGCAGCCACTTCCAGCGCGCCCTGCGCTCCTCGTCCGCGTCGAACCACTCCTCGTCGGCCGCGTCGTCCGCGAGCTGGTCGCGGTCCGTGACGCGTACGACGACCGGGCGCAGCGCCCCCAGCGGCTCGGTGTCCGTCCCGATCCGCCACGTGTCGACGTCCACGCCCAGCAGCGCGTGCGGCACGGCCACCTGCAGCACCGCGGGCCGTCCCGGCTCGTCGCACCGCCGGAACGCCTCCCCCAGCGGCTCCGCCAGCCGTCCCGCCAGCTCCGCCATCCGCACCCGCTCCTCGCCCGGCAGCGGTTCGGCCCCTCCGCCCGCGTGCAGCACGGACACGGACCAGTCGCAGCGGTCGGGTTCCCAGGGGCGGGGGAGGATTTCCAGGAGGACGGCGGGGGTCGCGGCGTGCTCGCCCTGAACGCCGGGAGTCTTCACGGGACTTGAGAGGTGCGCGCCCGGGGTGTCGGGGTGGCCGCCGTTCCTGCGCGAGGGCTCGGCGACGGTGTCCGGGGCCGGGAAGACCACCGCTTCTCCGAGTCCGCCGAGGACGGTCTCGGCGCTGGTCCCGTTGAGCGCGCGGGGGTCGATACCGGGCACGTCCGGCGCCCGGGGGACCACTCCGACACCGCCTTCACCCGTCGCGGCCCAGGCGTCCGGGTCCGCGGCGGCTCCCGTGCCGCCGAGCGCCCCGACGGCGTCGGGCCCGGTCTCCGGCGCGGTGCCGAACACGGTGCCGGCTCCTTCGCCGGTGACCGTCGGGCCGTTCGTGTCGCGGGGCGGCGGGGGCCAGGGGCCGGGGCTCGGCGGGGTGGGGGCGGCCTTGTCGCGCAGGCGGGCCATGCGGCGTTCGGTGAGGGCCACGCGGTAGCGGGCGGGGAGGGGGTCGGCGGTCTGCCAGACCCAGTGCCAGAGGGCTTCCTCGGCCTCGGGGGTGGTCGCCGAGGTGAAGGGCCGGTCGGCGGCGAGCACGTGCATCACGTAGTCGAGGACGAGTTCGAGCGCGCCGTCGTCGCGGGCGCTCTCGTACAGCGTGCCGAGTCCGTCGCGCCAGCCGCGCGGCGCGGGCAGCGGCGTCGGCCCCTGGAGGCCCGGCAGCGAGTCGAGGATGTCGAGCAGCGCGCGTGTGCTGGCGGGCGGCGGCAGGTCGGCGAGCCGGCCGAGGAGCTTCACGCGCTCGTCGGGGCCGAGCGTGCGGCCGGGGCGCGCGCCGAGGAGGCTCTGCACCTCCGTCCAGGTCTGCGCGCGGGCGGCGGGGCGCCGCTGCCGGTCCCGGTGGTAGCGGTCGTGCGCGTGGAACACCGCCTGGTACAGGTCGTCGTGCTCGGCGGTGATCTCCCCGGCCGGCACCCGCAGCGTCCGCAGTTGCTCGATGCCGGTGGAGGTCCCGCCGGGACGGTGGTCCGAGCGGGCCTTGAGGACGCCGATGACCTCCCCGCGCGCGAGGTCGATCACGGGCCCGCCGGACACCCCGTACGGGAGGTCGTTGTCGCCGAGCCGCATCTGCACGTCGGACGACCAGCCGCCGATCGTGCCCTGGACGGACAGCGTGCCGTCGAGCACCTGGAGGCGGTCCTCGCTGAACGTCCACCCGGCGTACAGCACCCGGCCCTCGCCGAAGTAGGCGGCGGGGCGTTCGGAGACGTACACGCACTCGTGGTCGTCGGCGGGCTCGGTGAGCTGCACGAGCGCGAGGTCCGGGGCGGGCCAGTTCCCCGAGGCGGGCATCCGCCCGGGGCGCTCCGGGACGGTCGCGACGACCCGGCCGCGTACCGTGCGGACGTCGTCGCCGGGCGAGTTCCGATAGACCACCGCGACCTCGCCCCCCTCCCCGCCGCAGGCAACGTGTGCGCAGGTCAGAACCCAGTTGGGAGCGACGAAGAACCCACTCCCGAGGAAGGTGTCGACCTCATCCAGGGCATACCCTCCCCCACCCCGGTGAATGCGCACGGTCGCCGCCACAACGAGCCCACGCAGTGCACGCCGGGCCGCATCCCCCACGTTCGACGCGCCCCCGGCGCGCCCCCCGTTCACATCCACCCCTCACCACCCCCGTCCCCACCGCCCCCATGCCCCGGAGCGCCGCCCCGTGCACCACCCTCCGGGGGTGAGCCCCCGCGCCGCCGGGCATCCTGCACTCCCACGGAGAACAGCCGACCGGGGAGGACGGGCGACGGGCCGCCCGGCGCGGATCCCGGGAGTCCGGAAGGAGCGGGCGCCGGGGCTGTGCCGACGGGTACCGGGAAGACGAGGGCCGGGAAACCGGCGAGCACGGACGCGGGTCCCGCCGCCGAGCGGGCGGCACCCCCACGCGCGAGCCCCTGCCACCCCTCCACCACGGAAAGAACGCGCCCCTGTGCCACCCCCGTTCGCCCCAGCCCCTCCCGTCCCCTGCCCCCACGCCCGCCCCTGGACGAGCCACCCCGCACGCCCCCTGCCCGAGCCACGACCTCCGGCCCGGAAACCCGCCGCACCCCGGCCGCGGCCCCCGCCACCCCGCCCCGGCCCGGTGCCCCTGAGCGCCCTGCGGATCCCGGCGGCACCACCACGAGCCTCCGTCCGGCACGCCTGCCGCCCCGCTCCGAGGCAGTGTTCCCGCCTCCCGAGGCCCGCCCCCGCGCGAGCGCGCGCTCCTCCCGGCCCCCAGTTCCACCGCGCGCGTGCAGAGCGGAAACGCCGCCTCCGCTCGCGGAGCCCCGGCTGGAAGGAGCGGCCGAAGCCGACGGCGAGGGCGTGCCGGCGAATCGCCCCGCAGGCGGGGACGACCCGCCCTCCGGCGAGGGCGACGAGCCGTCACCCGGCGTCGGGGGCGCCCCGCCACCGGGGCCGGCCCCTCGGCCGGGGGGAGCGCCACCGGCAGGCGCATGCCCAACCGGTGAGCCATCGGCGGGCGCATGCCCAGCGGGTAAGGCACCGACAGGCGCGCCCCCAGCCGACGTCCCACCCTCCGGCGGGCTACCCTCCGGCAGGCCACCAACAGGCGCGCCACCGCCCGGTGAACCCCCGGCCGGCGAGCCACCAGCAGGCGCGTCCCCAGCCGACCTACCGCCCTCCGGCGAGCCACCCGCAGGCGCACCACCGCCCGCTGAGCCCCCACCCAGCGAGCCACCAGCAGGCGCGTCCCCCGCAGGCGCGCCCCCGCCCGGCGCACCCCCCTCAGCCTCCGCACCCGCAAGATCCGGCGGCCCCCCATGGCTCCACGTGAGCGTGACGTTGATCGCCGCCTTGGCCTCGCCGTCGGCGAGGAGGCCGACGACCTTGCCGGCCTTGGCGGTGAGCTCGATGCCGAATTCGACGCTGACCTCGTCGGGACGGACCGCGCGCAGCGGCTCCGCGAGGGAGCGGGCGACGCCGGTGACGAGGGCGTGCAGACTCTCGACGCCCGCTTCGATCCGCTCGGTGAACCCCGTGTCGCTGTACGAGAGTTGCCCCGCGGGCGCGCGCAACTCCCCGGTGCCCGAGATACGTGCCCACACGGGCGTGCCGTCCGGCAGGGCGACGCGTGCGACGCGCGTCACGTCCTGTGCCGCCCGTTCGGTCTCCTGACTCATGGCGCTCCCCCCGCTGCCGTGTTCCCCCTGCTCATGCCCGCCCGGCGCCCGGCCCGGCGGCCTATCCTTGCCCTGTGCCCCCACGGCTCCCTCGCGGGCCGCACGTGGGAAACAAGCTCATTCCCACGGTGGCACTTCCCAACCCCGACGAACCACCCACGGAGCACGATCCATGTACTTCACCGACCGCGGCATCGAGGAACTGGAGAAGCGGCGCGGCGAGGAGGAAGTCACCTTCGAGTGGCTCGCCGAACAGCTCCGCACCTTCGTCGACCTCAACCCGGACTTCGAGGTGCCGGTGGAACGTCTCGCGACGTGGCTGGCCCGCCTCGACGACGAGGACGACGAGTAGTCCGCCTCGCCCGGTTCCCCTCGTAACGACCGGCTCCTCCCACCGGTTCCCGCATCTCGCGAAACACCTCAGTCCCGGACTCCGCCCGCGTCGTGGACGAGTCCCAGGGCCCCGTGCCCGAGCAGCAGCCCTCCGGCGAGGGCCCATCCGGCGCTGCGGTGCCGTACGCCCCACAGGGCGAGCGGCAGCCCCACGCCCACCTGGGCGAGCGCGAGGGCACGCGCGCGTGGACTGCCGGTCCAGGGGAGCCAGGGCCCGAGGGGACTGCGCTCGACGGCGTCGATCTCCGCGCGCACGGTCTCCCGCCAGCCGCCCCACTCGACGCGCTGGACGTCGGCCCGGTCGAGGGCGGCACGGCGCAGCCGGTCCGCGCTCTCGCCGGGGACGATGCCGGCGGGCAGCGCGACGCCCGCGCGGGTGAGGACGGCGAGCAGCCCCCGCAGCCGCCCGCGTGCGTCGGCCTCGGGATCGGCCCGGGTCAGCTCCTCCAGGGACTGCGTGTCGAAGACGGGGTCGAGCCCGAGCCGCGAGGCGAACGTCCGCATCGCCTCGTCCTCCCCGGCCGGGGTGCCGTCGGCGAGCCAGTCGTAGCCGACGGGCCGCCGGAACCCCGAGGCGAGCGCGCAGCCGGAGCGGTCGGCGTCCCACCACAGCGCGAGGACGGGCCAGGGCGCGCCGACGGCGAGGGCGGTGGCCCAGCCGGTGAGGACGCGGTCGACCGGTTCGCCCCCGTCCTGCCAGGGCTTCCCCTCGGGCACCAGCACGCTCCACTCGACCCCGGCGCGGGTCAGCAGCATGCGTTCGCGCAGCAGGTGGGCGGCGGGGGCGACGGCGTCGGGGGCGGCCCGGCACAGCAGCAGCGCGCCGGGCTGTTCGGTCGGCGACATGCTCACACGGTAGGACAATTCGTCACCTTTGGGCGGTGTGGGTCACCGGAAAGAGTGTCGTGATGTGTCTTGACTCCTCGGAAGCGCGATATATCGTGAAGAGGAGAAGACGCGATATGGCGTGTCGTCGAAGGAGGAGGTCCAGCGTCATGCCCGAGTGGTCCGTGTCCGAAGCCAGGAAGTTCTCCTTCGACGAGCCGGTGCGCGAGCTGAACGTACGCATCGTCTCCGGAGCGGTGAACGTGGTGGGGACCGACGAAGGTTCCGCCCGCCTGGAGATCTCCGAGATCGACGGCCCGCCCCTGATCGTCACCCATCGGGACGGCGTCCTGACGGTGACCTACGAGGACCTGCCCTGGAAGGGCTTCCTCAAGTGGCTCGACCGCAAGGGCTGGCGGCGCCACGCGGTGGTGACGCTCGCAGTCCCGGCCGACGCCCGCGTCTCGGTCGGCGCGGTGAACGCGTCCGCGATGGTCTCCGGCATCGAGGGCCACGCGAGCGTGCAGGGCGTCTCCGGGGAGACGACGCTGGTGGGGCTCTCGGGCCGGGTCCGCGCGGAGACGGTCTCCGGTGACGTCGAGGCCCAGGCCCTCACGGGCGACCTGCGCTTCACCTCGGTCTCCGGCGACCTCACGGTCGTGGAGGCCGGCTCCTCCGTCAAGGCGGAGTCCGTGAGCGGATCGATGATCGTCGACCTGGACCCGACGGCGGGCCCGACGGACATCGCCCTCAGCAACGTCTCGGGCGAGATCGCCATCCGCCTCCCCCACCCGGCCGACACCGTGGTGGAGGCCAACACCACCAGCGGCACCCTCTCCAACGCCTTCGAGGACCTGCGCGTCAGCGGCCAGTGGGGCACCAAACGCATCACCGGCCGCCTCGGCCCCGGCAACGGCCGCCTCAAGGCCACGACGCTCTCCGGCGCCATCGCCCTCCTGCGCCGCCCCCCGACGCAGGACGACGACACCCCATGGACACCGGCGCCCCCGACCCCCGAGAACACCGACGCCCCCACAGACACCGCAGCCGACCCCGGCGACTCCCCCGACGGCCCGACCCCCAAGAAGGTGCTCTGACATGCCCCCCGTCTTCGCCCACGGCCGCCTGCGCCTCTACCTGCTCAAGCTGCTGGACGAGGCCCCGCGCCACGGCTACGAGGTGATCCGCCTCCTGGAGGAGCGCTTCCAGGGTCTGTACGCCCCCTCGGCGGGCACGGTCTACCCCCGCCTGTCGAAGCTGGAGGCCGAGGGACTGGTCACGCACACCACCGAGGGCGGCCGCAAGGTGTACGCGATCACCGACGCGGGCCGCGCCGAACTCGCCGACCGCAGCGGCGAGTTGGCCGACCTCGAACTGGAGATCCGGGAGTCGGTGGCGGAACTGGCGGCGGAGATCCAGGCCGACGTCAGGGGCGCGGCCGGCGACCTGCGCCGCGAGATGCGCGCGGCGGCGAACCAGGCCCGCGAGGGCACCGGCGCCGACGCGTACGACGCGGCCGGCGCCGACAGCGAGTCGTGGCAGGCCGCGAAGGAGGAGATGCGCCGGGTCAAGCAGGGCTGGAAGGAGCAGGCCCGCCGCGCGAAGGACGAGAGCCGCCGCGCCCGCGAGGAGGCCCAGCGCGCCCGCCGCCTCGCCAAGGAGGCCCAGGAGCACGCCCGCGCCCAGGCCCAGGAGGAGGTGCAGCGCATCGCGCGGCGCGTCCAGGAACAGGTCCAGGACCACTTCTCACGCGGCGACTGGCCGACCGGCGTCCGCGAGGGCCTGACCGAACTGGCCAAGGAGTTCGGCGACTTCGGCAAGGACTTCGGGAAGGAGTTCGGCAAGGACCTGGGCTTCTCCTTCGGCACGACCACCCGCTCCCCCAAGAGCACGGCCCCCGACACCCCCGAGGACTTCCTGACCTACGAACCCTCCTGGTCCCACGAACCCCCCACCGACAACCCCGCCCGCGACCTCGACCGCCTCCTCGACCGCTTCCGCGACGACATCCGCGACGCCGCCCGCGACCACGGCATCACCCCCGACCAACTCCGCGACACCCGCCTCCACCTCTCCACAGCGGCGGCCCACATCGCGGCGATCCTGAAACAGCCGAAGCCATGAGCAGAGGGGGCCCACACCCCGAACGGGCCCCCGCCACGGCCCCGGTGAACCCGGCATCACCCACCCCCAGCCCTCGACAAGGGGGCCGCGCGGATTCGTCGCGGCTTGTCACGCCCGCGCGGCGGAGCCGCAGATCCGCTCCGGCCCCGTACCCCAGCAGGCGGCCGCACCACCTCCCGCCGGCCCTCCACCACACCCTCGCCCGCTCCCGGCCCCCGCAGCCCCCGACACCGACCCCCACCAACCCCGGCCCGCGCACACCTGGGGCCGGGCTCCCCCGCAACCCGGCCCCAACGCGGCGAGCAGCCGCCCCCGATCCCCACCCCTCACCCCGCCCGCAACTCACCCCCGCCGTACAGCACCCGCGTCACCGTCTCGAACGTCACCCCGTGATCCGCCAGGACCTCCGCCGGCACCCCCGGCAGGACGGTCACGGCGAGGAGGATGTGCTCGTCCCCGATGTGCCGTTCGCGGCGGTCGAGGGCGATGCGGAGGGACCGTTCCAGCGCCCCCTTGGCCTCGCGGCTGAAGGAGCGCCGACCGCCCCACCGCTCCCGGTCCTTCACGTCCCCCGACAGCGCCCCCACTCCGTGCGCCTCCTCCACCCGGGAGACGATCTCGGTGACGTCGATGCCGAGCCCGGCGAGGGCGTCGGCTTCGGCGCGGGAGAGACCGGCCCGGCGTCGCGCGGCGGCCAGTTCCTCACGGACGGACTCCCGCCACCGGTCCGCCCCCAGCGCGGCGAGCGCGAAGGCGCCCCGGCTCGCCTCCCGCTCCAGCAGCGCGAGCAGCAGATGCTCGACGCCGACGACGCGCGCGCCACTGCCCTCGCAGTGTGTGACGGCCCCCCGGACCACGTCCCGGGCGTCCTTGGTGAAGCGTTCGAACATCACTGCCTCCCGTACTTCTTGTGCACGGCCTGCCTGCTGACTCCGAGTTCCGTGGCGATCTCCTGCCACGACCACCCCTGCACCCGCGCGCTGCGCACCTGCACCGCCTCCAGCTGTTCGAGGAGCCTGCGCAGGGCGGCGACGGCGCGCAGTCCGACCCTGGGATCACGATCCCCGGCCCGCGCCGCGAGATCCGTAGCTTCGGTCATGCGTGTCAACCTACATTGACACCCTCCCGACGTCAACCAGAGTTGACACAACCGGCCGCGAAAAAGGGCGGGCCCACCGGACCCGCCCTCCCACTCCCGCCCCTCAGCCCCCGCCCCTCAGCCCCGAGTCAGCACGATCTTCCCGAACTGCTCCCCCGACGCCAGCCGCTCGAACCCCTCCCGAGCCCGGTCCAACGGCAACTCCTCGTCGATCACCGGCCGCACCCCCGTCGCCGCACAGAACGCCAGTAGATCCTCCAGCTCGTCCTTCGTCCCCATCGTCGACCCGACGACCCTCAGCTCCAGGAAGAAGATCCGCGTGAGTTCGGCGTGCGAGGGCCGGTCCCCGCTCGTGGCACCCGAGATGACCAGCGTCCCCCCGGGCTTCAGCGACTTCACCGAGTGCGACCAGGTGGCCGCTCCCACCGTCTCGATCACGGCGTCCACCCGCTGCGACAGCCGGGCACCCGGCTCCACCGCCTCCACGGCCCCCAGCTCCACCGCCCGCTTGCGCTTCGCCTCGTCCCGGCTGGTCGCGAACACCCGCAGCCCGGCGGCCTTCCCGAGCACGATCGCCGCGGTGGCGACCCCGCCACCGGCGCCCTGCACGAGCACCGAATCCCCGGGCCGCACACCGGCGTTGGTGAACAGCATCCGGTACGCGGTCAGCCACGCGGTGGGCAGACAGGCGGCCTCCGCGAACGACAGTTCCTTCGGCTTCGGCAGCAGATTCCAGGTGGGCACGGCGACCCGCTCCGCGAACGTCCCCTGATACCGCTCGGTCAGGATCGACCGGGGCTCCCGGGGCCCCACCCCGTGCCCGCTCTGCCCGATGACGGAATGCAGGACCACCTCGTTCCCGTCCTCGTCGACCCCCGCGGCGTCGCACCCGAGAATCATCGGCAGCTTGTCCTCGGTCAGCCCGACCCCCCGCAGGGACCACAGGTCGTGATGGTTCAACGAGGCGGCCCGCACCTCGACCACACTCCACCCCGGCGGCGCCACAGGAGCCGGCCGCTCCCCCAACTCCAGCCCGTCGAGCGGCTGATCACGGTCGATGCGGGCGGCGTAGGCAGCAAACATGAGTCAGACGATAACGGCGCGAGACCAACGCCGCCCAGGGGCCCGGAACAGAACCCTCCACGACAAACCCGCACCCGGCCCTGAACAGAACCCCCCACGACGGACAGCACACCCACCGCGGACAGCACGCCCGCAACGAACAGCACCCACCACAACGAACCCGGCCCGACGCCCACCCCTCAACAAACCCGCACGGGCGGGCGGGAAAGAAATGGCCCCGCCAAAGCGACGGGGCCATCACAACTCACCGGCGAGCAACACCCTCGGCCCGAGCGGCCGCGGCCACCGCCGCGGTCACCGCCGGCGCCACCCGCTCGTCGAACGGCGACGGAATCACATAGTCGGCGGCGAGATCGTCACCCACCACCCCGGCCAGCGCCTCGGCCGCCGCGATCTTCATCCCCTCGGTGATCCGGGAGGCCCGCACCTGCAACGCCCCCGCGAAAATCCCCGGAAACGCCAGCACATTGTTGATCTGGTTGGGGAAATCCGACCGCCCGGTCGCGACGACGGCCGCGTATTTGTGGGCGACCTCGGGATGCACCTCGGGATTCGGATTGGCCATCGCGAACACGAAAGCCCCGGACGCCATGGACGCGACGGCCTCCTCCGGCACGGTCCCCCCGGAGACCCCGATGAAGACGTCGGCCCCGGCGAGCGCGCTCTCGAGCGACCCGGTCAGCCCCGCCTTGTTGGTGAACCCCGCCAACTCGCGCTTGACGTCCGTGAGGTCACCCCGGTCCGCGGAGACGACCCCCTTGCGGTCGGTGACGGCGACGTCCCCGATCCCGGCCTCGACGAGCATCTTGGCGATCGCGACGCCCGCGGCCCCGGCGCCGGAGATGACGGCCCGCAGCTCCGCGAGCCCCCGCCCGCTGAGCCGCGCCGCGTTGCGCAACGCCGCCAGCGTGACGACGGCCGTCCCGTGCTGGTCGTCGTGGAAGACGGGGATGTCGAGCGCGTCCTGCAGCCGCCGCTCGATCTCGAAGCAGCGCGGCGCCGAGATGTCCTCCAGGTTGACGCCCCCGAAGGAGGGCGCGAGCCGCACCACGGTCTCGACGATCTCGTCGACGTCCGTGCAGGCCAGCGCGATCGGCACCGCGTCGACCCCGCCGAACTGCTTGAAGAGGATGGCCTTGCCCTCCATCACGGGGAGGGACGCCTCGGGCCCGATGTCACCGAGCCCGAGGACGGCGGTGCCGTCGGTGACGACGGCGACGACGGACGACTTCCAGGTGTAGTCGTCGACGAGTTCTGGCTGCTCGGCGATGGCGGTGCACACCCGCGCGACGCCGGGCGTGTAGGCCAGGGACAGGTCGTCCTTGTCACGGATCGGAACGGTGGCCTGCACAGCCATTTTCCCGCCCCGGTGCAGCGCGAACACCGGATCGAACGCGTCGTCCGTGCTGTCACTGCGAGGATTGACGATCTCCGCTGCCACTGTGTCGTACCCCTTACTCGTTCATGGTTGAGGGTGGCCGCCCCTGATTGAGGAGCGGGCGGGACCGCGCACCGCCCACGCGGTGACGCCTGCTGATGAGGCGGATGCGCGACGAGCGCGCCGCACACGCGCTCTTGAGCCCCGGATGAGGGGTGTTGAACAACCTTTTTACTCGACGGACCGCGCCGTGCACGAGTCAGATCCGTGCAAGGTCACATCCCCCGATCTGTCGACGCCCTACATCCCGTCCCGGACGTCATATCCCAGTGACATGACTCATGCACCGATATACGGACAAGCTCAAGGGCGACTCTTGACAACCTCGAACAACGACCCCGCGCGAGAAGATCTTCCGGGCGGAACGGGCGATTCCCGCAGATGATCCGGCCGGGACTGCCTCAAGCCCCTCGGACCCGTACTTCTTACCGGGCGCCCGTTATCCGATTTTGACATCGGATCCCGCGTACACGCGCTGGTCCGAATGGCAAGATGCCGTAATCACACAAGGTCGCGACACTCGATGGTGTGTGTAGACGCGACCAGGCTCCGCCGAACCCATCGGCAGCGCCCACCGTCCTGGAGTACGGCCGACGCCGTCGGCCGTGCCCGCACGATCGGCAACTCCATCCATCCGCCGGAGGAACCCACGATGACCGCACGCTCCACCCGCCGTACGACCGCCGCGCGCTCCCGCCTGGCCGCGGTCGGCTCCCTCGCGGTCGCGGGCGCCCTGATCCTCACCGGCTGCGGTGACCAGACCAAGGACAAGGACAAGGACGCCGGCGCGTCCTCGGCCGGCGCCTCCGTCGCGGACGCCCCGCTCGCCGCCAAGCTCCCCGCGGACATCCGCTCCAAGGGCGTCATCAAGGTCGGCTCGGACATCGCGTACCCGCCGGTCGAGTTCAAGGACGCCTCCGGCAAGACCGTCGGCATCGACCCCGACCTCGCGGACGCGCTGGGCAAGCAGCTCGGCGTGAAGTTCGAGTTCGAGAACGGCACGTTCGACACCCTGATCACGGGCCTGCGCTCGAAGCGGTACGACATCGCGATGTCCGCGATGACCGACACGAAGAACCGCCAGAACGGCATCGACTCCGACACCGGCAAGAAGGTCGGCGAGGGCGTCGACTTCGTCGACTACTTCACCGCCGGCGTCTCGATCTACACCCCCAAGGGCAAGGACCAGGGCATCAAGACCTGGGCGGACCTGTGCGGCAAGAAGATCGTCGTCCAGCGCGGCACCGTCTCCGAGGACCTGGCGAAGTCCGAGGCGAAGAAGTGTCCCAAGGGCAAGACGATCGCCATGGAGTCCTTCGACAACGACCAGCTGGCCCAGACCCGCCTGCGCGCGGGCGGCGCGGACGCCGGCTCCTCGGACTTCCCCGTCGCCGCGTACGCCGTGAAGACCTCGGGCGGCGGCAACGACTTCCAGCTCGTCGGCGAGCAGGTCGAGGCGGCCCCGTACGGCATCGCCGTCGCCAAGACGAACACCCAGCTGCGCGACGCCCTCCAGGCGGCGATGGACGCGATCATCAAGAACGGCGAGTACACCAAGGTCCTCACGAAGTGGGGCGTCACGGCCGGCGCCGTCACCCAGGCGGCCGTCAACGGCGGCAAGTGACCCGGCGGAACGGGCACTGAGAGGCAACACCCGTGACTGTTGACATCGACAAGACGGACGGCGGCCCGGCGGACACCCCGCCGGCCGGCCCCGAGGCCATCAAGGCCGTCCCGGTCCGTCACTACGGCCGCTACGTGGCGGCCGTGGTCGCCCTGGGGCTGCTGGGCAGCATCGTCTACGCCTTCTCCCAGGGCAAGATCAACTGGGGCGCGATCCCGGACTACTTCTTCGACGACCGGATCCTCAAGGGCGTCGGGCAGACCCTGCTGCTGACGCTGCTGTCCATGGCGATCGGCATCGTGGGCGGGATCACGCTGGCCGTGATGCGGCTGTCGCGCAACCCGGTGACGTCGTCGATCGCCTGGTTCTACATCTGGTTCTTCCGGGGCACCCCGGTCCTGGTCCAGCTGTTCGTCTGGTTCAACCTGGGTCTGGTCTTCGAGTACATCAACCTCGGGCCGATCTACAAGGACTACTGGTCCGACTTCATGACGCCGTTCCTGACGGCGCTGCTCGGCCTGGGCCTCAACGAGGCCGCCTACATGGCGGAGATCTGCCGCGCGGGCCTCCTCGCGGTCGACGAGGGCCAGACCGAGGCGGCCCACGCGCTCGGCATCAGCCACGGCAAGACGCTGCGCCGGATCGTGATCCCGCAGGCGATGCGCGTGATCGTGCCCCCCACGGGCAACGAGGTCATCAACATGCTGAAGACGACCTCGCTGGTGTCGGCCGTGCAGTTCTACGAACTGTTCCGGTACGCCCAGGACATCGGGCAGACCTCGGGCGCGCCGGTGGAGATGTACTTCCTCGCCGCCGCCTGGTACCTGGTCATGACGTCGGTCCTGAGCGTCGGCCAGTACTACATCGAGCGGTACTACGCGCGTGGCTCCTCCCGCACCCTGCCGCCCACCCCGTGGCAGCGGGTCAGGACCAATCTGGCGCCCGTGTTCAACCGGAAGGGGGTCACGGCATGACCGCCATGGTCAAGTCCGAGGGCGTGCACAAGTCGTACGGCCCCGTCGAGGTCCTGAAGGGCATCGACCTGGAGGTGAAGTCCGGCGAGGTGTTCTGCCTCATCGGCCCCTCCGGCTCCGGCAAGTCGACCTTCCTGCGGTGCATCAACCACCTGGAGAAGATCAACGCCGGGCGGCTGTACGTCGACGGCGAGCTGGTCGGCTACCGCCAGAAGGGCGACAAGCTGTACGAGCTGAAGGACAGCGAGGTCGCGCTGAAGCGGCGGGACATCGGCATGGTGTTCCAGCGCTTCAACCTGTTCCCGCACATGACGGCCGTCGAGAACATCATCGAGGCGCCGGTGCAGGTCAGGGGCGTCGCCAAGTCGGAGGCGCGCGAGCGCGCGATGCAGCTGCTTGAGCGGGTCGGGCTCGCCGACAAGGCCGGCAACTACCCCTCCCAGCTCTCCGGCGGCCAGCAGCAGCGTGTCGCCATCGCCCGCGCGCTGGCGATGGAGCCGAAGCTGATGCTCTTCGACGAGCCCACCTCGGCTCTCGACCCCGAGCTGGTCGGCGACGTCCTCGACGTCATGCGCGACCTCGCGGAGTCCGGCATGACGATGGTCGTCGTCACCCACGAGATGGGCTTCGCCCGGGAGGTCGGCGACAGCCTGGTCTTCATGGACGGCGGCGTGGTGGTCGAGTCGGGCGACCCGCGGGAGGTCCTGACGAACCCGCGGCACGAACGCACGCAGGCGTTCCTGTCGAAGGTCCTGTAAGGGGCGGACGACGGCGAAGGGCGGTACGGGGTCCCCGTGCCGCCCTTCCTCACCCGCCCCCTACTTGAGAGCCAGCAGCAGTGTGTCGGCCGGGGAGCACCACACCGGCCGCACCTCCTCGAACCCGCCCGCCCTGAGCGCGTCCGCGTGCCACCGCACGGACGGCGTGTCCCCCTCCGCGTGCTCCCCGTAGATCTCGAACCGCCGGGCGGTGGGCCCCGCCAGCACCGGGTCGGCGGCGGCGAGCTGCCACCACTCGGCCCAGTCGAGGGCCCCGGCCGCTTTCCCCGCCTCCTGCCGGGCGTGCCGCCGCACCCGCTCGGCGGCGTTGATGCGGGGCGTCGACTCGTCGATCATGTGGTCGGCGTTGAGGAAGACCCCGCCGTCGCGGACGAGCCCGGCGAGCTGCCCGTACAGCGTCTCCAGCGGCCCCTTGCGCAGCCAGTGCAGCGCGGTCGCGGTGAGGACGGCGTCGTAGCCGCCGTGGGGCAGCAGCGCGGGCCAGGCGGGGTCGGTGAGGTCGGCCTCGACGAGGGTGACGCGGTCGTCGCCGTCGAAGGTGCCGTGCGCGATGGCGAGCAGGGCGGGGTCGAGGTCGACGCCGGTGGAGACGGCGTCCGGGAAGCGGTCGAGGAGGCGGGCGGTGATGGAGCCGGTGCCGCAGGCGAGGTCGAGGACGCGGGGAGCGGTCCCGGCGAACGCCTCCACCATGTCGAGCATGACGCGGAAACGTTCCTCGCGGTCCGGCATGTACCACTCCTGCTGCCGGTCCCAGCTCTGCTGCCACCCGGCCCAGTCCGTGATGTCGACGGTACTCATGAACCCTCCCAGCGCGCGTAATACCCTGTAGGGGCACCCGGCCATTACCGACCGAGCCCACGACGACGATAGAACGCCCCCGTAAGGACTACAAGTGGAACTGGCCTATTACTCGGACTACGCCGTGCGCCTCGTCAACACCGAGGAACCGGCGCGCAACAAGGACACGCTGACCTCGGTCGACGCGGTACGCGACCTGTTCGGAGGCAGCCAGGAGGCCGCGCGCCGGGTCACCGACGCGGACGTCACCCGCTTCCGCGCCGTCCGCGCCCGCCTGCGCGCGGTGTTCGACGCGGCGGACGGCGGCGACGAAACCCTCGCGGTGAACCTGCTGAACTCGCTCCTGCTGGAGTTCCCGGTCAGCCCCCAGATCTCGGGCCACGACTTCCGCGACGACGACGGCAACCCGCTGTGGCACATGCACCTCGCGGACCACCCGTCCAACGCCACCGCCGGCTACGCGGCGATCGCGGCGATGGGCCTGGCCTTCCACCTCACCGAGCACGGCGTGGACCGCCTGGGCCTGTGCGAGGCGGCGCCCTGCCGCAACGCCTACCTGGACACCTCGACGAACCGCTCCCGGCGCTACTGCTCCGACCGCTGCGCCACCCGCGCCAACGTCGCCGCCTACCGCGCCCGCAAGCGCCTGGAGGCCGACCGGTCCGACAGCACCGGCCGCACGGCCGTCAGCGCCCAGCGCACGACCGCCAGCGGCGACCGCTGACCCGCCTCGCGCGCCCGGTACCGCAGCAGGACCTTCCCGAGCACGAGTTCGTCCGGGACGGTGCCGTAGTCGGTGGAGTCGCCGCCCGCGAACGCGTTGTCCCCGAGCACCCACCACCCCCCGTCCCGGCGCTCGGCAGCCCGTTTCACGACGAGCAGATCCTGCTGGAAGGGATGGCGCAGGACGACGACGTCCCCGGCCCGCAATCGCGCGCCGTACCGCACGACCAACTGGTCCCCGTGGCGCAGCGTGGGCACCATGGACGGCCCCGTGACCTCGGCCAGCCCGAACGGCGTCACCGCCCTGCCCCTCTCACGGTCCGCCTCCTGCGACAGCTCCGGCATCGCCGGCACCTCCCCTGGATAAGTCCTCCGCGGGTCCAGTGTCACCCCGTACTTTGGTCCTAAGCCCCCGGGGGCGCCCGCGAAAACCCGTCGCTCAGGGAGTAATGTCCCACCTGAGAAGACGATCACGAGGAAGGAACGCTCCATGCTTTCCCGCCTGTTTGCCCCCAAGGTCAAGGTCAGCGCCCACTGCGACCTGCCCTGCGGCGTGTACGACCCGGCCCAGGCCCGCATCGAGGCGGAGTCGGTGAAGGCCGTGCAGGAGAAGATGGCCGCCAACGACGACCCGCACTTCCAGGCCCGCGCCGTTGTCATCAAGGAGCAGCGCGCCGAACTGGCCAAGCACCACGTGTCGGTCCTCTGGAGCGACTACTTCAAGCCCCCGCACTTCGAGAAGTACCCCGAGCTGCACGTCCTGGTCAACGACACCCTCAAGGCCCTCTCCGCCGCCAAGGCGTCCACGGACCCCAAGACCGGCGAAAAGGCCCTCGAACTCATCGCCGAGATCGACCGGATCTTCTGGGAGACGAAGAAGGGCTGAACCAGCCTTCTGCTTTCTCTCCACAGCCCGCACCCGGCCCCTGAGCGGCCGGGTGCGGTCTTCTGTGCGCGACCACAGTGGGGCGCAGATGCGCGGCGTGCTCCGAGACGCAACGGTGCCCGAGTTCGTCAGGCGGTGCGGGCACCGGGCAACCGCGAGGCCCACGTCATGACCTCGGTCAGATGCTCGGGGTGCAGCCCGAGGCGCGGGGCGGGCTGCACGAGGATGGTTCCCGCTCCCTTGGCGGTGCGCGCTGCGGCCCAGTCGTGGTCGAGCCTGGTGAAGTCGTCGTCGATCCAGACGGCGGGGGCGTCGCCCAGCCAGGCGTCGACGTGGTCGCGCTTCCAAAGGTAGCCGTTGGGGTGGCTGGTGGTGATCTGCGGACGTGGCAGGTCGATGTACGGCAGGTCTGGGAGGCCGAGGAGCGGTCCGATCAGGGTGGTCGCGTCCTGGCGCCAACTGGTGCACCAGATGGGGGTGATCAGGCCGGTGCGGATGACGTCCATGAGCATGGGTCCGTGGTCGGAGTTGAGCCAGACGGTGACCGGATTGTCGGCGCTGCGACCGGCGGGGACGACATCGTGGCGGGTGTGGGTGGCCGGGGTCGAGCCGTCCGCGTCGGGGAAGGGTATGAGGACGCCGTCGATGTCGAGGAGCAGGTAGGGCGGGCGCATCGGGTCCTCCAGCGGCCGGATGGATGTCAGAGCTTGCGGGCGCGGATCAGCAGGGTGGTGGGCCAGTGGCCCGTGCGGGGGTCGTTGAACTCCTGGGCAGAGGTGAGCCGGAAGCCGGCCCGGCTGAGGTGCCTTTCCCAGCGGCCGGTGTCGAACTCCCAGCGGGCGAGGGGGAGCCGGGTGCGGTCGGGGAGGGTGACGTGATCGCGGCGGGGCCGGTCGTCGCCGGAGGGGCTGCTGCCGCCGCGCTGTGGGTGGGGGACGGAGAAGGCCAGCACTCGGCCGGGCGTGAGGCGTTGGGCGATGGCCGGGAGCAGAAGCTCGGGGGCGACGAGCCCGACGGCGCCGAAGACGGAGTAGATCGCGTCGAACTGCTCGTCGGAGGCGTGCAGTTGGTGCAGGGCGTGGCCGGTGACGAAGGTGAGGTTGTTCAGCCGTCCGTAGTGGGAGCGAGCACGGCGGACCTGAAGGCCGATCAGGTCGACGCCGGTGACGTGGGCGCCGTGACAGGCGGCGAGGTGGGCGGCGTTGTGGCCGGGGCCGCAGCCTAGTTCCAGGAGTCGCTTGCCGCGCAGGTCGGGGCCGAGGGCGTCGGCGCCGGGACCTTGGCCGGGTCTCGTGGTCCATTCCATCCGTGCAGGTACGGACAAGGGACCGGTGAGTCCGGCGGCGGTGCGCTGAACGGCGTGGGCGTGCCAGGGGGATGCCTGGGCGAGCACGTCAGATGTCCAGGAGGCGGAGGACATCGGTGAGGTGGCGGCGGACGGTCTTGAGGTAGGCGGGGTCGGTGGCCGGGTCGTTGATCCAGCGGACGGCCTGCTCCATGAACCACTCGACGGCCCACATGCGATGCCAGCCCAGGGCCCAGTTCTCGGCGGTGAGTCCGCCGCGTGGGGCGAGGGCATCCGGGGTGCCGCCGGCGGTGACGTACTGCTCCAGGAAGACACGCAGGCGTACGGGGTGCGGGGGCTCGATGGTGCCGTGCCAGCTGGCGAGGTCGAGCAGGCCGGGGCCCGTGAAGGCGCGGGCGAAGTCGAGCAGCCTCCAGCCGCGCTCGCCGATGTGGAGGCTGGTGGGGTGGAACTCGGAGTGCACCCAGCCGAACGGCTCCAGCGTCGCTCCGGCCGAGCGGGCCTCGGCGGCCCGGGCGATCCGGCCGAGGGCGTCCTCGACGTCGTCGGCGTCCTGCCACCGGTCGGCCTTGCGTAGCCGTTCGAAGTGTTCCAGCGCCCGGGCCGGGAGCGCCCGCAGTCGCTCCTGGTCGAGGACGGGCAAGGGCGGAGCCGTACGGGTTCCGTGCAGGACCACGGCCGCGGCGACGCCGTCGAGGTCGTCGGCCTCGCGGACGGACGGTCCGAGGTCCTCCATGAGCATGCCGAGCCAGCCGTCCAGGACGGCGGAGGCGTGGACCTGGGGGACGGGTACACCGAGGGTATGGGCCAGGCGGAGGGCCTGGTCCTCGCTGTCGAAGGGCTTCTTGGCGTACTTGAAGACGGCCGTGGTGCCGTCGGGGAAGGTCACGCGCTCGACGCCGGACATGGACCACACGCGCACCTCCTCCCGTACGGCGGTGGTCTGGCCGGTCGCGGTGAGCAGGTTGTCGAGGAGTTCGGCGCTGGGGTTCGTGGTCACGGGAGGGCTCCGGGGAGATGGTGGCGTCCGGGGCGGGCGAGGGATGCCGGCCCGCCCCGGAGCCTGATCGGGTGGGTTACGCGGCGGGGTTCACGCGGTGGGCGTAGACCTGCTCGATCCAGCCCGCCTTGAACGCGGCGAGGTCGTCGCGGAAGTTCGCCATCGAGGCACCGTAGGGCGCGACCACGCCGCCGGACTGGTCCGGCACGGACTGGCAGCCGTGCACGAGCCGGCCGCCGAGCGCGGCGTGGGCCTTGATGGACTCGATCCGGCGGTGCTCGTTGAACCAGCCGCCGTGGTAGACCTCGTCGAGCATCCCGCCCGTCTCGTCGTCCAGGTCGAAGACGACGGAGGTGGCGGCGGGGAAGAACCAGCACGGGCCGACGTTGGAGATGTGCCCGTCCAGCTCGACCTTGTTGAGCGCCATGAGCGTGGCGGCCTCGCGGAGCATCCGCAGGTGGTCGGCGGTGATCTGCGGCAGGCCGAGGCCGGCCAGATGCTCCTCGCGGAAGAGGTACGCGTACACCTCGTACGCGGTGGCCAGGACACGGGCGGCGTCGGAGGTCGACTCGCTGTGCCGCTTGATGAAGTCGAGAGCGAGCTGTTCGACCGCGCTCTCGGTCGTCTCGTCCGCGTCCAGGAGCTGGGACTTGACCAGCTCCCAGTCGGCGACGAGCCAGGTGTTCGACTCGAAGCGGAAGAAGTACTCGGCCGGGTCGATCGTGATGCGCGGGCCGTCGACCTGGATGCCGGGCAGGCGGCTCCAGCGCGGGTCGAACGCCTCGGGCAGCTCGACCGTGATGGCCTTGGTGTCGATGGTGGTCACCGTGCCTCCGTCTCTGATCGGCCGGGTTCGGGCACAGGAATGCCCGAACCCGGTGTGGGCGTACGGAACTTCGGGGGCCGCTCGGACATCACGGTCGCGCCGTTCCGGGCGGTTGCTGATAAGTGAACCGGTGGTCACGCTCAGTGGGTACGGTGGAAGGCGGTTGAAGCGGTATACGCGGTTTACAGCTCCGGGGTGGAGGCGATCGTGGCGGCGCAGCGAGAACCCAACTCCCGTCTGCGCGACGTCATCGACGCGGCCGGCTGCACCTACGAGGCCCTTGCCCGAGACGTGCGGCGCGCCGCCGCCGAGAACGGCGAGATCCTCCAGACCAACAAGTCGGCCGTCTCGCACTGGGTGAACGGCACCCGCGCCCCGTCGGGCCGGGTGGGCCAGTACCTGGCCGAGGCGCTGTCCCGCCGAGCGGGGCACACGGTCACCCAGGCCGAGATCGGCCTCCAGGTCGGTGATGACGAAGAACCGGCGGAGTCCGACCCCGTCCTCGCGGTCACCGACCTGGGCCGCGCCGACGTCGAGCGCCGCCGCTTCCTCGCCATCGCGGCCTTCACCACCGCCGGCGTCGCCATGCCGCTCGGCTACGACCACGAAGCCACAGCCCGCATGCTCCGCGCCCGCACCGGCAAATCCCTGGTAGGCGCGGAGGACGTGGACGTCGTACGGCAGATCACCGCGGCCTTCAGTGCGGCCGACGAGCGCCTCGGCGGCGGGCACGGCCTGACCACCGTCACCGCGTACCTCGCCGACACAGCCGCCCCCATGCTGCGCGGACGCTTCCCCAGCGAAGCCTTACGTCGGGCCGCCTTCGGTGCCGTCGCCGAACTCGCCTACCTCGCAGGATGGAAGCACCACGACCTCGGTCAGGAAGGCGCCGCCCAGCGCTACTACCAGGTCGGCTACAAGCTCGCCTGCGAAGCCGACCCCCACGGCCACGCCGCCTGGATGATGCGCGCCCTCGCCCACCAGGCCCTCAGCCTCAAACAGCCCCACCACTGCGTCGACCTCGTCGAAGGCGCCCTCCGCACAGGGCTCGGCCACGTCGACGGCCAGACCGAAGCGCTCCTCCACATCACCCACGCCCGCGCCTACGCCGCCACTGATGAGAACCCGTCGGCCGCACGCGCCCTACTCGCCGCCGAAGACGCCCTCCTCCGCGACGACGCTCCCCAGCCCAGCTACTCCCGCGTCAGCGGCCCCGCCGCCGGCACCGTGGCCAGCCACACCGCCCGCACCCTGACCGACCTCGCCGACCACATCGGCACCGAACAACAGCACCGCGATGCTCTGGTGCGCTGGGATCCCGAGAAGTACAAGCGCGTCCACGCCCTCACCCACGCCGACCTCGGCGACAGCCTCGCCGCCCAGGCCCGCGCAGACGAGGCCGTCGCCGCCTGGAGCCAGGCCCTGGTCCTCATGGAGGGCATGACCTCCGACCGCACCCACAAGGCGATCACCTCGATCCGCTCAACCCTCGCGGTCTACCAGCGCCGCCGTGTCCCCGGCGCCGCCGATCTCGCCCGCCGCGCCCGCGAAGCCCTCACCTAACATGCCCGACAACCCACCCGACGAAGGGAACACCGTGATCCAGCAGACCGACGACCAGCCGAAGGCCCTCAAGCCGGCGCTCGAATCGATGACCCTGCTGGTCGCCGCCGTCATCGTCCACGACATGGCCACCAACCGCGTGCTCCTTCTCCAACGCGGCGAGAACGCCAAGTTCGCCCAGGGCATGTGGGACCTCCCCGTCGGCAAGAGCGAACCGGGCGAACCCATCACCGAAACCGCGGTCCGCGAGCTCTACGAGGAGACCGGCCTCACCGTGAAACCCAATTCCCTCAAGGTCGCCCACATCATCCACGGCGCCTGGGGCGTCGAAGCCCCCAACGGATTCCTCACGGTCGTCTTCACCGCCGCCGAATGGACCGGTGAGCCCGAGAACCGTGAGCCACGCAAGCACTCCCAGGTCCGGTGGGTCGACGCCGACGCCATCCCTGAGCCCTTCGTGGATACCACTTCAAGCGCCCTCCACCAGTACCTCGCGGGAGGCCCGGAGATTTCCCTCAACGGCTGGAGGTAAGGGAGAGTCCGTACCCCGTAGGGGCTGAAGGGATCGGTGTTGAATCTCCTCATTCATTTCTATGCAGTCATGTCGGCTCTGACCACTGTCTTGCCCCCCCATCGCAGTTCTGTCCGGTTTCGTTTTTGTCGCCCGCCCCGTCAGAAAGCCAGGACGCGTACTCAACCGAGCTTCCTTCCTGCGGGGCCGGACGCACACACGGGTGCGGGCTCTGATTCACGAAGCCGAAGGCGCGCTGGACGGCCTGGGGATCCAACACCCAGAGCAGTGGGGCGAGGCCGAACTGAAGATCTGGGACCTGGCTGGGCGAGGGCGCCAAATGGTTTCCGTTTCTCTCCTTCTCCTGTGCCTCATCACCATCAGCACCGGCGCGTTGCTCACCATGCTCGTGGAGCACCGGCGGGCCATGGCCATGGAAATGTGGCTGCCGTCGTATGCGTTCCTCCTACTCACAGCGTTCTTCGTCCAACTCGACCTGATAGCCGTCAAACGAGGACGATCCCCTGCCTACGTCCAGTGGGCTGCCGTGAGCACTCTTGTGGCCTGCCAGACCCAGGCAGACGAGAACCAAGCAACCTCCGTGACCACGGCACAGCTCAGTAGGAACGTAGACAGACTCAACGACGCACTCATCACGTACGCCCAGTTCGGTGTCTCCCGCAAGTCAGGACCTCGCGCAGCCTTGCTGACGCAGTGCGTCGCCATGTCCCAGCGACTGGAAAACGCATTCGAGACCAGCCTTCGTGATCGTTCCCAGGTAAGGGTGCTCGCCGAACACATCGTGTACCTGATCGACGCCCTTGGGCGTCAGGAGCCCCTGAACATGGTCCCTGCGGCAGAATCTGCTCCTCCAGAGTCCGTGCCCGTAGGAGGGTCACTCCCGTGGCGTATGGTTCTGGGCCACCTCCTGGCCTTCCTGACCGGAGTCGGGCTAATCGCGGGATTCAAGGCCCTTGGGCTCAGCGCCGAGTACCTACTTCTCCTCGCTCCGCTGATCTACCTCGTAGTGCAGATTCCCTACTTGGCAACAGGCAGAATCCCCACCGCCTTGCGGCACCTTCCACGCCTCGAAGCGCCCATCCCCGAGCCCGCGCCGGACAGTGAGGTCCGCACGTCCGGTTCCGACGCTTCAGCCGATGTTCCACGCCTACTCGTGCCGACGCCTCAGAGGCACAACTGAGCCAGCGGATCGCCTCCCAAGGAAGCCTGCTTCGGATCAACCACCCCTCGAGTTCATAGGCGACCGCCTGACAGCCGCACCGTCCTCCAGGAGCGTTTCCTCCTGATGACCGAGCCCACACCCCGCCTCCGCGAGCTCAGCCTCTACCGCCAGCACTTCGAGCTCGTCGCCGCAGGCACCAGAACCGTCGAGGTGCGGGTCAACTACCCACCTCGCCGGCCTCACCGCCGGCGACCAAGGCGCACCGAGCAGGAGGGCGCAAGGGCTTCTTCGCCAGCCAGCCGTAGTGCCCTCCTTCCGTCTGACGGGCTCTGTCAGTGAAGGCCGGTAACGTCACCCATGCGGCCTCGGCAACAGGAGCGTGCCGGGCACTGGAAGAGGAGCGGCCGTGACAAAGTTCGTTTCTGACGCAAAGCCGTGGAATACGGTGGACGGTCCTTCCCTGGTGCGATCGGCCGCCGCGTTGCAGCTGATTCCCGAGAACATCCCTTGCCTGGTCAGGCTGCAGCGGCTTGCTGCTGTCGGCGCCTGCCTGCCAAGCCGTCCTGAAGCCCCTCGCCTGTCGCCGAGCAGGATACGGTCACTGCTGAAGGATCCGGTGATCGGCAGTGCAGCGGTCCGATCTCAGGAAGATCCATACAACGACCTGTACACAGCAGAAGTGCCATTCCACGGCGGTCCCTACCTAGTCGCCCAGGGGCTGACCGAAAGGTCGGCGTACACACTCGGCCTGATCCTGCGCAGCGCCTTCGGGCCGGAGGGCAAGACGCTTCCCGCCACCTTCCGGCGCGAGGCAAGCCGGCTGGTCCAGGTGGTACTGCGCCTGAGCCACACGGCGCTTCTCCGTGCAGGGCTCGCTCGTGGTGTCATCCCACCTACAGCGACCAGGGAGGAGGTATTCGTACCAGGAGAGCATGCGCTGAGCGCGCTATGCGAAGCCGTCACCTTCGACGCGGCCTCCTTGTCCCGGATCACGTCGCCGCAGACGTTGCAGGTTTTGGACAGCCTGAGTGTCCGACCAGGCACGCACACTTTCACAGCGGAGCTCGGCCCTGACGACGGAATGATTCTCACCCCGCTGCTGACCGTCGGTCCGACCGTGATCATCGCAAATCCAGGTGAACTGTCCGCAACCCTGCGCCATCGTCTCCTCGTTCTCGCCACAGAACATGGCTGCGGCCACCAACTCGTCCAGCTCGTACGCGCATGCGTCCTGAACGAAGCCACCGAAATCCTGATCGACTGCGGGGCAACGCCGCTACCCCCGGCGGCACAATTCGATAATGATCCGCAGATCAGCCGCCGCCAGTTCGCCTTCGCCGATGACAAGCGCCTCGACCTGGCAGTCGTGACCGATGACCTGTCTGACTACGATGCCCAGACCCCCTACGGGCACTGGCATGCTGCCGGAGTCATGCAACAGCTGCATAAACTGCACGAAACACCAGCCCATCCGCTACAGGATGACGCGCATTGCCTGCGGCTCATCATCAACCAAGGCCTGGGGCGCTCTTCGTTCTTCGGCCTTCGCAAATCGTCACGAGTCGGCCCTCGTCTCGCCACCACCGTCGACGACCTCCGCGTTATGGCGGAGCTCGACGGCACGGACCCACTGTTTCTGTGGCGCTTCGCCCAAGCAGACGAGAAGCTGCACGCCGACGCCATGGTCCAGTCCTTCGGTACACTCGACAACTACGGCATGTACCGTGACCACGAGTACAGCTATTACCTGACGGATGGGCGCAGGCCGAACGCCGTTATGGTCAACTCCGACTTCAGCCAGGCGCTGCGAGTCGAGGCCCACCGTCGGTACGACCACCACGTGGTCGCCAGCCCTCACCGCCCTACTCTAATTCCGGTTCTCGCCCTCTACGGAGTGGACACCGCACCGATCTACCGGACACATCCCACTGTCCCGGAAGACGAAATGCTTGTGGAATCCGCTGGCCTTCAGGTCTGGATCGGACCTAGTCAGGACACAGCAGGTGCCCTGGAATCCTTCCAAGAGATGGTCATTGAAGCTGTCGCCTACTGGGTCTGGCAGGTCTCGCTCGCGGCGCCCAACGAGCTAATCGAAATGGCTGATGACCTGGGTCGTGTGCGGATCACGGTGTCCTTCGACGACGCGGACGCCTGGTTGAAGGCTCTGACAGGACATGTCACCCAGCCCAGGAAGGGAACCTCCTGGATCGCGTGGAAAGCGCGTAGCGCAGGACTCATTCACCTTGAGCTGCTGGCCGCAGGCGTAGCTTCCCTCCTGATGGAGGACAACAGCGCCGACCGCGTGATCGTCCAGGCCCTGGCTGAAGCCATGGTTGGCAACGGCAGCGACCTCGTAGTCAGCGACCTTGTCGAACGTCTCGCTCCTGTCGGTCGCAAGAAGATGCTGCACGCACAAGCCCGACCGATGCTGTTGCGCCCAGGGCGGCTGCCTGCCGCCCGACTTGTGCAGCCAGCTGTCTCCGCAGTCGTGTTGGACAAACTGGGTGAATGGCTCACCGCTGAAGGAATCCCGCAGGGGATCGTCTCAGAAGACAAACGCCTTGATGTGCTCAACAAGGCAGTCCAGCACTACTTCCAGAGCATTCAGGACCTAATCGCTAACTTGGCCCCCGAGGGGCTGATGAACCAGCTCATGGCACGACACGAAGCGCTCATCCGCGCAGAGGCTCACAATGATCAGGTCCTGCGGTCCAGACTCGCCTGTTTCGGAAATTCCAGCCAGCCTGCCACGCAGATCGCCAAGGCCAGCAGAAAACGAGTGGCCGCCTCACAGGCAAGCCGTTTCCTCATCGAGTACGCGGCCGCTACCCCACCTTCGGGCGACCAGCCCCTGACCCTGGACACCTACGACACACTCTTGGCGATCGCCGCTGACCTGATCTCTCGAGCCACGCTGTCCGATGCCATCCGGCACGACTTCTCCACCGCACAGCTGTCCCTACTGGAGTCGGGCCGGCTCGGTGTCTCTCGCGGTGATCAGTACGAAACAGGAACCGATGCCTTGGCATTGGACCGAGCCCGCGCAGCCATGACAACAGCTGACCAGATTTCCACCCCTTCGGCGCCCCGCACGGCCGCAGCACCTTCTACGAAGGTTGAAGAAGCCATGGTTGCCGAATTCGGGTTCACCCTGACCGAACTCGCTCACGGCATGGGCGAGATCATCACTTTGGGCGACGAAGCATGCGAGAGCGAACCATTCACCCTCCCTATCACCCGCGTCCAACAGCACCTTAGCTCTGCCCTCGGTTGGGCCGACGACAAAGCACATGACTTCCTCGATCGCCTCAGTCTGCGCCCACGCGCCAAGTTCCTGTCCGTGGGCGCCGACGCGTGGCCCTGGCGCTATAACCGTGAATGGTCCTACACACGACGTCCGCTGGTCCGCTTGACTGGCGTGGACGGCGATGTGCTGACGTGGGCGCCCAGGCACGTTGGGAGCGCGGGCCCCTACTGGATCGACCTCGTGTATTCCGGCAGGCTCAAAGCCACCTCGGCGACGATGAAGAAGCTCATGGGGTCCATCCGGCAGGACCACAACAAGGAGTTTGAGAAGGAATCCGAAAGAGCCCTGGCTGACGCAGGCTGTTCCATCACGGCCCACAGCGTGGGCAAGATCTCAGGGCGGCGCCTCATGTCACCCCAGGGAGACGACCTCGGCGACATCGACGCCCTGGGAATCAACCTCGATCAGAGGATCATCTTCATCGTGGAATCCAAGGACTTCGAGATGGCCCGGAACCCCTCTGAGCTGGCCAACGAAGCTGATGCACTCTTGCGAGGAGGCAAGAGCGCCGTCTTCAAGATCGCAAGACGAGCCCAATGGGTCCGCACCCACCTGGCCCCCACGCTGAACCACTTCATCGACAGCACCGACACGCGAGGTTGGACTGTCGCCCCCGTCGTGGTCACCAGTCGCGACCTGATTTCGTCACGCGTCCTGGCATCGGACGTACCAGTCGTGACCATCCACCAGCTGACAGCATGGGCTGCAGCACAAACTCGGCACGGCAAGAGATCTAAGCGCCGCGCTCGCTAGTGCCCCAGCAGGACTTCGCTTTCTGGCCTCTCAGCGTCCGGCGACAGGAAGCCTCATCCGGAGCGGATCTTCGACTGTCCGAGCAGTCCGCACACAGTCCGCAGGACACCCGATCGAGACCATCGCACCCCATCGCCACTCAACACCAAAAGGCCAGGTCAGCGACCTGCGGCACTCATCGCCGCAGGTCACCGACCCGGCCCATTACTAGGAGACCAAGAAGGCCTGACCCGGTCTTCTGCTTTCTCCGCAGCCCGCACCCGGCCCCTGAGTGGTCGGGGGCGGGCTGTTTCACTTCAACTTCGGGTTCTGCGCGGGGACTTGACGGACTTCGCGTGGAGTCGCCGATCTCACACACCCCCGGCCAGCTCCTCCAGCCGTTCCCCCGTCAGCCGGCAGATGCGCCACTCGTCCAGGAACTCCGCCCCCAGCGACTCGTAGACACCGATCGCGGGCGTGTTCCAGTCGAGCACCCACCACTCGAACCGCTCGTACCCCTCGCGGACGCAGACCGCGGCGAGGGCGGAGAGCAGTTGTTTGCCGTGTCCGGCGCCGCGGGCGGTGGGGCGGACGTAGAGGTCTTCGAGGTGCAGCCCCCGAGTCCCGGTCCAGGTGGAGAACGTCGGGAACCAGAGTGCGTACCCGACGGCCTGCCCGTCCTCCTCGGCGATCAGCGCGTGCGCGGCGGCGGGGGTGCCGAACAGGGCCTCCCGCAACTGCTCCTCGGTGGCCTTGACCTGCTCAAGTGCCTTCTCGTAGGCGGCGAGTTCACGGACCATCGCGAGAATCCCGGCGACGTCCTCCGGACGGGCGTTCCTGATCATGCCCTGATCATCCGCACGCCCCGGCCCCCTGTCCACCGGCGATGAGTGAGGCCGGCGGCGACCGGGAACGCCCGGACGGCCACCGGCCCGTGAACACCGCTCAGTGGAACTGCGGCACGATCAGATAGATCCCGTACACCACCACCGCCGCGCAGGCGAGGAAGCAGACGCCCGCCTGCACACGGCCCACAGCCGTCACCGGCCCGCTGTCGGGGACGTCGTCGTCGCCTCCCCGCGCAAGCCCCAGAACGCCGAGGCTGAAGACGACGACCACGGCGACGGTGACGCCGAGGCTGACCGCGGCGACCTGCCCGAGGGCACTCCAGTCGAGATGCATAGCTCGTTCTCCTGACGGGGTTCAGGCGGCCGTGCCGACACGCGCCGGCGGCTCGGTCCGGAGGGTGACCTCGTGGCCTTCGTTGACGTTGCTCGCGTGAACGGGATTGCGCCGGGAGACGAAGAAGACGCCGCCCGCGACGGCGACGCCGATCAGCGCGACGACCGTCGTCCCGGTGTTCCCCCCGTGCTTGACCGCGTACGCCGCGACGGCCCCGACGAGCGCGGCGGCCGGCAGTGTGACCAGCCACGCCACGACCATCTTGCCCGCGACGCTCCAGCGGACCTCCGCGAGCCGGCGGCCGAGCCCCGCGCCGAGGATGGACCCGGAGGCGACCTGCGTGGTGGACAGCGCGAAGCCGAGGTGCGCGGAGGTGAGGATGACGGTCGTGGAGGCGGTCTCCGCCGCGAAGCCCTGCGGCGACTGGATCTCCGTGAGCCCCTTGCCCATCGTCCGGATGATCCGCCAGCCGCCGAGGTACGTGCCGAGCCCGATCGCGAGCCCGGCGGAGGCGACGACCCACACCGGCGGGCCGGCGTCGTGCCCGAGCGCGCCCGCCGAGATCAGCGTCAGCGTGATCACGCCCATCGTCTTCTGCGCGTCGTTGGTGCCGTGCGCGAGGGAGACCAGCGAGGCGGACGCGATCTGCCCGTACCTGAACCCCTTCTCCACGGGCTTCTTCCGGGCCCGCTCGGTGAGCTTGTACGCGAGGTAGGTCGCCGCGAGCGCCGCGACCCCGGCGACGACCGGCGAGGCCACCGCGGGAATGAGCACCTTCTCGACGACCTTGTCGAAGTGCACCCCGTGCTCCCCGGCCCCTACCCACACGGCGCCGATCAGCCCGCCGAACAGGGCGTGCGAGGAGCTGGACGGCAGCCCGACCAGCCAGGTCATGAGGTTCCAGAGGATGGCCCCGACCAGCCCCGCGAAGATCATCCCCGGGGTGACGAGCGTGTCGTCGACGATCCCCCCGGAGATCGTCTTCGCGACCTCGGTCGAGAGGAACGCCCCGACGACGTTCAGCACCCCGCTGATGAGTACGGCCGTGCGCGGCGCGAGCGCGCCCGTCGCGATGGACGTCGCCATCGCGTTGGCCGTGTCATGAAATCCGTTGGTGAAGTCGAAGGCCAGCGCCGTGACGATGACCACCGCCACCAGGAACGTGATGTGATCCATTCCCCCATGCAAACAAGCGTGGGCCAATCCCGGGCGAACCCCAGGCAAAGGGCGGGCCAGGAGAGTGAACGGAATACCTGGCATGCTGGCAGGCATGGTGAGCGTCGAGGACGTGGTGCGACTGCGGCAGGCCCGGGACCGGATGGACCGCGAGTACGCCGAACCCCTCGACATCGCCGCGCTCGCCGCGACCGCGCTGATGTCGCCGGGCCACTTCCAGCGCAGCTTTCGCGCGGAGTACGGGGAGACGCCGTACGCCTATCTGATGACCCGGCGGGTCGAGCGCGCGAAGGCGCTGCTGCGGCGCGGGGACCTGTCGGTGACCGAGGTCTGCATGGCCGTCGGCTGCACCTCCCTCGGCTCGTTCAGCTCCCGGTTCACCGAACTCGTCGGGGAGACGCCGAGCGCCTACCGGGCGCGGTCGCACGAGGAGAGCGCGGTGATCCCGCCGTGCGTGCTGCGCACGTACACCCGGCCGAAACGCCGCCGCCCTACCTAAGCTGACCGGCATGGACCTCACACTCCACCAGTGCTTCATCGCCGTGGACGACCACGACAAGGCCCTGCACTTCTACGTCGACGTCCTCGGTCTGGAAGTCCGGAACGACGTCAGCTACGAGGACATGCGCTGGGTGACCGTCGGCTCGCCGCTCCAGCCGGGCGTCTCCGTCGTCCTGGAGCCGCCGGACGCGAGCCCCGACGCGTCCCCGGCCGACCGCGAGGCCCTGAACCGGCTGCTGGCCAAGGGCCTGCTGCGCGGGGCGATCTTCGCGACGCCCGACTGCGACGCCCTCGCGGAGCGCGTCCGTGAGGCCGGGTACGACCTTCTCCAGGAACCCACCGACCAGCCGTACGGCGTCCGCGACTGCGCGCTGCGCGACCCCGCCGGCAACCTCATCCGCTTCATGGAGCGCCCCCTGTGACGGACGTCCGCTGGACCTACGCCTTCATCGACCGCCCCTCCCCCGCTTCCGCCCCCTTCTGGGCGACGGTCACGGGCACGACCCTGTCCGAACCCCGGGGCGAGCGGGCCGAGTTCCGGACGCTCCTGCCGTCCGACGGCCACGCCCCCTGCGTGAAGTTCCAGACCGTCGCCGAGGGACCCGGCGGCGCCCACATCGACTTCTCGGTGACGGACGTGCCCGGTTTCGTGGCACGGGCGCTGAAGCTGGGCGCGCGGCTCGTCGCCGACCACACCGACTGGGCCGTCCTCGCCTCCCCCGCGGGCCAGCCCTTCTGCGCGGTGCCCTGGCAGGGCGAGTCGGTCCGCCCGCCCGTCCACGCCGGCGCCCGCCTGGACCAGGTGTGCATAGACCTCCCTCCTTCCGCCTACTCGGCCGACATCTCCTTCTTCACCGCACTGCTCCCCACATGGACCTCAACGCCCAGCCCCCTCCCCGAGTTCCACGTCCTCACCCCACCCCCCGGCCTCCCCACCCGTCTCCTCCTCCAACGCACGACCCAGGAACAACCGACCTCCGCCCACATCGACCTGGCGACAGCCCCGAACCTCCCCGAAGTCCGCGCCCGACACGAGCAGTCGGGCGCCCGCCTGATCGCCGAGTTCCCCCACTGGACCGTCATGAAGGACCCCGACGACGGCCTCTACTGCCTCACAGGCCGCGACGCGGAAACAGGCACCCGCCCGCAGAGCTAGCGGCCCGCGTAAACGGCGTAGGGACACATCGCGCCGGGCGGGCACGAGTACGACGCCGTCGGGGGCGTCGGCAGGGAGGACGGCGCCTCGTACCAGCCGCGCGGCGCGGGCGGCCGGGCGGAGTCCTGCAGCCAGAGGGTCACCCCGCCGCCGACGACGACGAGGGCGGCCCACACCGCGACGACCCACCGCCGCACCCGCGCGCCGCGACCTCCACCATCAGACATGCGCTCACGATATGACAGGCCCCGCACACCGTGGGGATGTGCGGGACCTGGCCTGGATGGGGCGCGAAGCGCCCGTATTCCAGGGGCGCGGGGCTGTGTCGATCTGCGACCACCACCGCGCGGGTGCGAGCAACCACAACGCCGCCGCCCCCGAACACCCGCCGCCCCCAATCTCAGTTGCTCCGCCGAGTGACGAACTCCGCCAGCGCCAGCAGCCCCCCGCCCCTCTCCGGATCCGGCACGGCACGGGCCAGTTCGGCGACGGCGTCCCCCATCCGGTCGGCGGCCTCGGCCTGGGCCCAGTCCCGCCCCCCGGCCCGCTCCACGGCGAGGGCCGTCCGCTCCAACTCCCCCTCGACGTACGGCCCGGAGTACAGCGCCGCGAGTTCATCGGCCGCCGAACCGCCGGAGGTCAACGCGGCGACGACCGGCAACGACTTCTTGCGGGCGGCGAGATCCGCCCCCGCCGGCTTGCCGGTGTGGAGGGGATCTCCCCATATCCCGATGACGTCGTCGATGAGCTGGAACGCGAGCCCGGCCTGCCGCCCGAACAGATCGAGCGCGTCGACCTCGTCGGCGGACCCCCCGGCGTAGAGCCCCCCGATGGCGCAGGCGCACCCGAGCAGCGCCCCGGTCTTGGCCTCGGCCATCCGCAGCACCTCGGCGAGCCCGACCTCGCGGGGTTCCCGCCGCTCCAGCGCGGTGTCGATCTGCTGTCCCTCGCACAGCTCGACGACACAGGAGGCGAGCCGCCCGAGCGCGGGCACGGCGGCGGGGTGGGAGTCCCCGGCGAGCAGCCGGAACGCGAGCGCCTGGAGCGCGTCCCCCGCGAGGATCGCGTCGGGATCCCCGAACACGGCCCAGGCGGTGGCCCGGTGACGCCGGGTGGGGTCGCGGTCCATGACGTCGTCGTGCAGGAGCGTGAAGTTGTGGACGAGTTCGACGGCGGCGGCGGCCCGGACCGCGGCCGTACGCGCCCGCGCGCCCCCCAGCGCGTCCGCCGCGGTCAGCACGAGGGCGGGCCTGATCGCCTTGCCCGCGTGGGCGGTGGTGGCGAGCCCGTCCGCGTCCTGCCACCCGAAGTGGTACCGCGCGACGCGCCGCATCTCGGGCGGGAGCGTGTCGACGGCGGACCGCAGTTCGGGGTCGACGTCGGCCCGCGCCCGTTCGAGGATCGCCGGCGCCTCCTGGCCGTTGTCGATGGCCGCCCCCCAGGCCCAGGTGGTCATGTGCGCACCCGCCCCGGAGGGCGGGCGCGCACGGCACGGCGGACGGTCACCAACGACCGACCTCCACGTTCTCCAGGACGCCGAGGGCGTCCGGGACGAGCACGGCGGCCGAGTAGTAGGCGGTGACGAGGTACTTGATGATGGCCTGCTCGTTGATGCCCATGAACCGCACGGACAGGCTGGGCTCGATCTCGTCGGGCAGCCCGGACTGGCGCAGCCCGATGACGCCCTGGTCCTTCTCGCCGAGACGCATCGCGATGATGGAGCTGGTGCGCGCCTCGGTGACGGGGATCTTGTTGCACGGGTAGATCGGCACCCCGCGCCAGGTGGGGATGCGGTTGCCGTCGATGTCGATGGTCTCGGGGACGAGCCCGCGCTTGTTCAGCTCGCGCCCGAACGCGGCGATGGCGCGCGGGTGGGCGAGGAACAGCTTGGTCCCGCGCCGGCGGCTCAGCAGCTCGTCCATGTCGTCCGGGGACGGCACGCCGTCGTGCGGCTGGATGCGCTGGTCGTACTCGCAGTTGTTGAGGAGGCCGAACTCGCGGTTGTTGACGAGTTCGTGCTCCTGGCGCTCCTTCAGCGCCTCGACCGTGAGCCGCAGCTGCTGCTCGGTCTGGTTCATGGGCTGGTTGTAGAGGTCGGCGACGCGCGAATGGATGCGCAGCACGGTCTGGGCGATGCTGAGTTCGTACTCGCGGGGCTTGGCGTCGTAGTCGACGAACGTGTGCGGGATGTCCGGCTCACCGGAGTGGCCGGCCGCGAGGTCGACGGCCTTCTCGCCGTACTTGTTGGTGTTCTGCGCGGGGATCGCGCGCAGTTCCTGGAGGTGCCCGCGCAGGCTGTCGGCGCGCTCGGTGACCTGCTCGAAGTCCTGCCGGGAGAGGGTGAGGACGGTGCAGGCGGTGGCCGCGCGGGCGGTGTACTCCCAGATCGCGTCGGCGTCGAGGAGGGCCTGGTCGCCGAAGTGGGCGCCGTCGGCGAGGACGCCGAGGACCTGGTCGTCGCCGTAGGGGCCGGTGCCGATCTTCTCGACGCGGCCGTGCGCCAGCATGAACACTTCGTCGTTCTGGCTGCCGAAGGAGGCGATGACCTCGCCGGCGCCGATCTCGCGCTGGCGGGCGCGCGAGGCGAGTTCGGTGAGGACGTCCTCGTCCTCGAAGCCGCGCAGCGCGGGCAGTTCGCCCAGTTCGACGGGGATGACCTCGACGCGGTCGCCGGTCTTGACGAACGTGATGCGGCCGTCACCGACGGCGTAGGTGAGCCGCCGGTTCACCCGGTACGTGCCGCCCTGGACGTCGACCCACGGCAGCGTGCGCAGCAGCCAGCGCGAGCTGATCTCCTGCATCTGCGGCACGGACTTGGTGGTGGTGGCCAGGTTCCGCGCGGCGGCGGTGCCGAGGCTCTGCTGCGGCGTGCCGTCTTCGGTGCGGATCTCTTCGCCTACCGACATGGTGGATTGCCCTCCCGCTCATGCGCTGGTCACAAGGTGCGCCAGGCATTCATCTCGCGGGCAAGCTTTCCGCAGTACGGCCGATAGTGGTATTACCCGAAAGAGGGGGAATGGATCATCGCGAGAGTGGGAAGAGGGACGTTTCCCCGAACGCCGTTCGACAATGGTTCCCGTGCCCCTGCCCTCCCCGCTGCAAGAGACCGAGGACGAACGTTTCACCAAGCATGGCGTCCGACTCCTCCTGAAACGCGACGATCTCATCGACCCGACCCTGATCGGCAACAAGTACCGCAAACTCACCCCCAACCTGCGCGCCGCGGCCGGCCGCCCGATCCTGACCTTCGGCGGCGCCTACTCCAACCACCTGCGCGCCACCGCCTCCGCCGGCCACGCCCTGTCCGTCCCGACGATCGGCGTGGTCCGGGGCGACGAGCTGGCCGCGCGCCCCCTCAACCCCTCCCTCGCCCACTGCGCGGCGCACGGCATGCGCCTGCACTTCACCGACCGCGCGACCTACCGCCGCAAGGCGGACCCGGACACCCTCGCCCGCATCCTCCGCGAGGCACACGCCGAGGACGCGTACGTCGTCCCCGAGGGCGGCAGCAACGCGGCGGCGGTACGCGGCTGCCGGGCACTCGGCGAGGAACTTCCCGAGGACGTCGACGTCGCCGTCCTCGCCTGCGGCACCGGCGGCACCCTCGCGGGCCTGGCGGCGGGCCTGCGCCAGGGTCAACAGGCCCTGGGCATCCCGGTGTTGAAGGGCGACTTCCTGACGGCCGACATCCGCGCCCTGCACCAGGCCGCGTTCGGCGGGCAGTTCGCCAACTGGCGGCTCGACCCCCGTTTCCACTTCGGCGGCTACGCCCGCACCACGCCCGAACTGGAGGCGTTCGCGCGGGACTTCGAGAACCGCCACGGCCTCCCCGTCGAACGTCTCTATGTCGCCAAAATGCTCTACGGACTTGTCGCCCTGACGGCGGAGGGCGCCTTCGCGCGCGGGACGACGGTCGCGGCGGTGATCACCGGAACCCCGTTCCCCGCGTGATCCCGCGCCCGTACAGTGAGGCGGCTGCCCGGAGGGGCAGCGGACGAGACAGGGGGGAACCTGTGGCGGACGAGATCGGCGTGGGCGAAGCCGTCCAGGCGCTGCGCGACGAGCTGCTGGCCGCGGCGGCCGCGGGCGCGGACAGCGGCGTGCGGTTCGAAGTGGGGCCCATCGAGCTGGAGTTCGCGTTCACGCTGACCAAGGAGGTCTCCGCGAAGGTGGGCGTGAGCCGGATCCTGAGCGCGGTGGTCTCGGCGGACGTGAACGGCAAGGCCGCCAAGGAGGACGTGCACCGCGTGAAGTTCGTCCTCACGCCCAGGGACGCCGCCGGGAACCCGCTGCTGATCAGCAACGAACGGCCGCCCGAGGTGGGCCCGCTGGACTCGTCCTTCGGCCGCTGAGCCATGCCGGACCGGCTGCGGGCCGCCCTGGTGGAGGCGGCGGGACAGGGCTCGGGCCTGGTCCTCGCACCCCGCCTGGTCCTCACGGCGGCCCACGTCCTGGGCGACCACGCGCACGCGACGGTCCACACGCCCCGCGGCGCGCCCGTCCGCTGCGAGGTCGTCTGGTCCCGCTTCGACCGGCACTACGACGCCGCGCTGCTGCTCGCGGAGGAGGACGTCCTCCCGGACGTCGAGCCGGTGCGGTGGGGGACGCTGGTCACGTCGGAGCCGGCCGGCGTCACCCTCCTGGGCTTCGCGGCGGGGCCCGGCGACCACGTCGGGTCGCGTCCCTTCCGGGGCGAGCTGGACCCGCTGGACGCCGTGGAGCGCGACCGGTACGTCCTGAGCCTCGCCGGTACCCCGCCGGAGGGCGCCTCCCCCTGGGCGGGTCTGTCCGGCGGCGCCGTCTGGTGCCGGGACCTCCTGGTCGGCGTGGCCGTCGCGGACCTCCCGGGCTGGCGGCACAGCCGCCTGGAGGCGGTCCCGGCGTACGTCCTGCTGGCCGACCCCGGCTTCCGGGACCTCCTGCGCCGGCACACCGGGCAGGACGCCCAGCTGGAACCCGCCGAGTTCGCGGACCGGGCCCAGCCGGCGACGCCCCTGGTCCCGGCCTCCGTCGCCCTGCTGCTGCACCCGCGCGCGGAGACCGTCCGCTTCACGGGCCGCACCGAGCTGCTGGACGCGCTGACGTCCTGGTGCGCGGACGGCGACGGGGTCCGCCTGGCCCTGCTGACGGGCGCGGGCGGCGCCGGGAAGTCGCGGGTGGCGCGCGAGCTGGGCCACCGTCTCGCGGCCCGCCGGCACGCCGTCGTCCACCTGGCGCGCGGGGCCGTCCCGGACGGTCTGTTCGCCGCGACGACCGCGCCCGTGCTCGTGGTCGTCGACTACGCGGAGAGCCGGGTGGAGCAGACCGGCGCGCTCCTGGACGTCCTCGCGCGCCGCAGGCCCGGCGTGGCGCTGCGGGTGCTGCTCATCGCCCGCGCGCGGGGCCGCTGGTGGGACGAGCTGCGCGCGGCGGGACCGGAGGCCGCCGACCTCGCCGAGAACGCGCGCCACTGGTCGATCACCGGCACGGAATCCCTCGGCGTGGACGCGCGCGACGCGTTCCGTACGGCGGTGGAGGACCTGGCGCGCGGTGTGGCCGCCCTGGGGCTGCCGGTGCCGGCCAGGGCCGGGGCGGAGCCCGCCAGGCCGCCCAGGACCGTCCTGGAGATCCACATGGCCGCCCTGGCGAGCCTCCTGGCCCCCTCGGCGGGCACGGCCGCCCAGGACACGCTGCTGCGCCACGAGGCGGCGTACTGGCGGAGCGCGTCCCAGGAGGCGCCGCTGCACCTCCTGGGCGAGGCGGCCCTGCGCAACGCGGTCGTGACGGCCACCCTCGTCGGCCCGGTCCCCCGCGCCCGCGCGCACGCGCTCCTCGCGCGCGTGCCCCGCGTCGGGGACCAGCCGGAGGCCGTGCGCCTGGCGGTCGCCGACTGGCTGCGCGACCTGTACCCGAGGCCTGAGGGCGGCGACGCCCACTGGGGCAGCCTGGAGCCCGACCCGCTGGGCGAGTACCTGGTGGGCACGCGCGTGGCCGACGAGCCGGAGATCTTCCTGCGGCTCGTCGACGCCCTGGACAACGAGGAGATGGTCAACGCCCTGCTGGTCCTCAGCCGCGCCGCCACGCGCGCGCAGGGCCTGCCGGACGTCCTGCGCGCCGCCGTCCGGACCGCTCCGGGCCTGCTGGCGCCCCGGCTGCTCGGTGCCGTGCGCCGCAGCGCCGAACCGGGGCTCCTGGTCGACGCGTTGGAGGTGATCCTGGAGGAAGGGCTGCTGCCGGACCGGCGGTTGAGGGAGCTGGCCGGCCGGATGCCGCTGCTGAGCCAGGCGCTGGTGTCCTGGAGCGTGCGGCTCCAGCAGATGCTGGTGGACCAGAGGGAGGAAGGCTCGCCCCAGTCGCGCGCCGGCTCGCTGCACAACCTCGCCGGGCGCCTGGTGGCCGCCGGGCGCCACGAGGAGGCGCTGGCCACCACGGCGTCGGCGCTGGCCCTCCTGGACGGCGTCCCGGACGCGCCCGCGTGGCTGCGGGGGCTGCTGCTGGGCCAGCGGTCCCGGCTGCTCAACTCGCTCGGCCGCCCCCAGGAGGCCGTCACCGAGGGCGAGCGGGCGCTGCGGGAGCTGTCCGGGTGGCCCCGGGAGGAGGACCCCGATACCGGGACGGAGGCCGTCGCCGCGACGCTCAACAACCTCTCCTACGGCCTCGCCGGCTGCGGCCGGCTCGACGAGGCGCTGGCGCGGGCGCGCGAGTCCGTCGCCCTGCGCCGGGAGCTGTCCGGCCGCCACCCGGAGCTGCTGCCGAGCCTCGCCCGCTCGCTCAGCACGCTGTCGCGCCACCAGCACCGCGCGGGCGACCTCCGCGCGGCCCTGGGGACGGCCGAGGAGTCGCTGTCGGTGCGCCGGACGGCCGCCGACCAGGAGCCGGACGCCTACCTCGTGGAGCTGGCCTCCACGCTGGACCACCTGGTGCAGATCCTGGCCGGCCTGGACGACGTGCCCGCCCTGCTGGAGGCCGCGCGGGAGGCCCGGTCCGTCCGGCGCACGCTCGCGCGCGTACGCCCGGAGGCGCATCTGGCGGACCACGTGGAGATCCTGCTCGTCGTGGCCGAACTCACCGAGGGCGCCGAGAGTCTGGAGGCCGCCGACGAGGCCGTCACGGCGGCCCGCGCGCTCGTCCGCGACCAGGGCCGCGCGCACCTGGGTCTGCTCGGCGCGGCCTTCCGCGCGCAGGCGCGGGCGCTGGTGCCCCTCGGCAGCCCGCCGGTCGCGTTCCGCGTCTACACCAAGGCCGCGCAGGTGCTGCGCAGGGTGTTCCGCGAGACCGGCGAGGGCGCGGACGACCTGCTGAAGGCCCTGAACGCCCAGGCCCGCTTCTACCTGACGTTCACGCGGAGCGTGGCGGCGGCCGAACACCTCTCCGCCGAAGCCCTCGCCGTCCTGGCCGCGCTCCCCGAGGACGCCTTCCCCGAGGAGCGCGCCGAGGCCCTGGACACCCACGCGCGCGTGCAAGAGGCGCTGGAGGGCATCACTCCGCCTCCCGGTACGCCGCCGCCTCCTCCAGGTCGAGCCTCCTGAGCAGCGTCCGCAGCATCTCGTCGTCGATGTGCCGGCCGTCCCGCAGCCGTACGAACACCTCGCGCTCGGCGCTGATCATCTCCCTGGCCAGCCGCCGGTAGGTGTCGTCGACGCTCTCCCCGGTGACCGGGTTCGGCTGTCCCAGGCGCTCCCAGACGGCGTTGCGGCGCCGTTCCAGGACCGCCCGGAGCCGGTCGGCGAGCGGTGGCGGCAGGGCGTTGCGTTCGTCGGACAGCAGCTCGTCGAGGCGCTGTTCGGCGATCCGGGACGCCTGCGCCTGCGCGTTGGCCTCCGCGAGGGTCGCCGCGCGCGTGTCGGTCCCCGGGAACTTCAGGAGCCGGATCAGCGGGGGCAGCGTCAGCCCCTGGAGGACCAGCGTCCCGATGACCGTCGTGAACGTCAGGAAGAGCACCAGGTCCCGTTCGGGGAACGCCTCGGAGCTGTCGTGGAGGGTGAGCGGGATCGAGAAGGCGATGGCGAGCGACACGACGCCCCGCATGCCGGCCCACCCGATGACCACCGGCCCCCGCCAGGTCGGGTCCTCCTCACGCTCCCTGATCCGCGCGGACAGCATCCGGGGCAGGTAGGTCGCCGGGAACACCCACAGGAAGCGCGCTGCGACGACGACCAGGAACAGGGCGACGGCGTACCAGGCGGCGTCGAGCCCGTCGTACGCGCCGAGGCCGCGCAGGACGACAGGGAGCTGGAGCCCGATGAGCGCGAAGACGGCGGACTCCAGGACGAAGGCGACCATCTTCCAGACGGCGTCCTCCTGGAGGCGGGTGGCGAAGTCGACCTCCCACGCGCGGTGGCCGAGGTAGAGCGCGACCACGACGACGGCGATCACCCCGGACGCGTGGAACTGCTCGGCGGTGGAGTAGGCGACGAACGGGATCAGCAGGGACAGCGTGTTCTGCAGGAGGGGTTCCTTCACGCGCGTGCGCAACCAGTGCAGCGGCGCCATGAGGACGAGCCCGACGACGGTCCCGCCGACCGCCGCGATCAGGAACTCCTCGATCCCGCCCGCCCAGGAGGCACCCTCCCCGACGGCCGCCGCGACGGCGACCTTGTACGCGGTGATCGCGGTCGCGTCGTTCAGCAGCGACTCGCCCTGGAGGATCGTCGTGATCCTGGACGGCAGCCCGACCCGGCGCGCGACGGCGGTGGCGGCGACGGCGTCCGGAGGGGCGACGACGGCCCCGAGGACGAGGGCGGCGGTCAGCGGCATGCCGGGGACGAGCGCGTAGACGGCCCACCCGACGGCCAGCGTCGCGAACAGCACGTACCCGACGGACAGCAGGGCGACCGGGCGCACCTGCGCGCGCAGGTCGAGGTAGGAGCTGTCGGCGGCGGAGGTGTGGAGCAGGGGCGGCAGCAGCAGCGGGAGGACGACCTCCGGGTCGAGCGTGTAGTCGGGCACCCCGGGGAGGTAGCTGACCACCAGGCCGACGGCGACGAGCAGCAGGGGCGCGGGCACCGGCGTGCGGCGGGCCGCCGCCGCGATCGCGGCACTGCCCGCCACCAGCAGGAGCAGCGGCATCACATCCATGTCGGGCCCACCCGTCTCGTTCCTCGGCTTTTTCCGCGCGGCCGTCCATGCGGCCGTCGTAACCTGGCAATCATGAAACAGTGCACGCACGCCGAGGCGCTGCCGCACCCGGATCCCGTCCCGCTGAGCGAGACGTGTCCGGAGTGTCTGCGGGCCGGTACCCACCCGGTGCAGTTGCGCCTGTGCCTGACGTGCGGGCATGTCGGCTGCTGCGACACCTCGCCCGGCCGGCACGCCACCGGGCACCACGAGGAGACGGGGCATCCGGTGATGCGGACGTTCGAGCCCGGCGAGGACTGGCGGTGGTGCTTCGTGGATCACGTCCTGGTGTGATCGGGAGCGGGTACGGTTCGAGAGTCTGATGCCGGGGTACGTCAACCCGGCGCGCGCTCTTCCGATTTGGGCCCGCAGACCCCCTAGACACGGAGCGTATTCAGAGTTTTACTGTGAGTGACGCCATGGGGTCGGGGTCCCGGGACAGGACGCTGGTGAGCGCGATAGCGTCACCGCTGCACCACACTTCGCGTTACCCCGGGGGGCGACGACCCTCGGCCCGAACAGCTTGTACCACCTTGGAGGTGAGGGTGTCCCAGATCGCAGGCGAGCCCGCGACCCAGGACTTCGTGGAAGTCCGGCTGCCGGCCGCGGGTGCCTACCTGTCGGTGCTGCGGACGGCCACGGCCGGCCTCGCGGCCCGTTTGGACTTCACCCTGGACGAGATCGAGGACCTGCGCATCGCGGTGGACGAGGCCTGCGCGATCCTGCTCCAGCAGGCCGTGCCCGGCTCGGTGCTCGGCTGCGTGTTCCGCCTCGTCGACGACTCGCTGGAGGTGACCGTCTCCGCGCCGACGACGGACGGCCACGCGCCCGCGCGGGACACGTTCGCGTGGACCGTGCTGTCCGCGCTCGCGGGCAAGGTGTCCTCCGCCGTCGACGACGACAAGACCGTCTCGATCAGCCTCTACAAACAGCGCGGCGCGGGCCCCGGGCCGGCGTGAGGGACGGGGACGGGCCGGTGCACAGCGATGAGCGCGGCGCGCGGCTGCCGACCGAGGAGGGCTTCCTCCCGGACGGCGCCCGCCGCATGGCGGACGGCATCGACGGCATTCCCGAGCAGGCCCGCCCGCATCCGCAGGACGACGGGCGGGATCTGGACGGGGCGCAGGACACCCCTGGCCGGGCCAGGACGGCTCGACAAAGGGCAACGGGCGGGACGATGAGCGAGCACGAGCGAGACGATCAACAGGGCGGCGTGGCCGCCGTGCCACACGGTCATCAGGACCGCAGCGAGGCGCGGGCGCTCTTCGTCGAGCTGCGGGGCCTGGCGGACGGCAGCCCCGAGTACGCGGAGCTGCGCAACCGGCTGGTCCGGATGCACCTCCCGCTCGTCGAGCACCTCGCGCGGCGGTTCCGCAACCGGGGCGAGCCGCTGGACGACCTGACGCAGGTCGCCACCATCGGGCTCATCAAGTCCGTGGACCGCTTCGACCCGGACCGCGGCGTCGAGTTCTCCACGTACGCGACACCCACCGTCGTCGGGGAGATCAAGCGGCACTTCCGGGACAAGGGGTGGGCCGTACGCGTCCCGCGCCGGCTCCAGGAACTGCGCCTCTCCCTCACCACCGCCACCGCCGAGCTCTCCCAGCAGCACGGGCGCTCCCCGACCGTCCACGAGCTCGCCGAGAAGCTGGCGATCTCCGAGGAGGAGGTCCTGGAGGGGCTGGAGTCCGCCAACGCGTACTCGACGCTCTCGCTGGACGTCCCCGACACGGACGACGAGTCGCCGGCCGTCGCCGACACGCTCGGCGCGGAGGACGAGGCGCTGGAGGGCGTCGAGTACCGCGAATCCCTCAAGCCGCTCCTCGAAGACCTCCCACCGCGCGAGAAGCGGATCCTCCTCCTGCGGTTCTTCGGCAACATGACGCAGTCGCAGATCGCCCAGGAGGTCGGCATCTCCCAGATGCACGTCTCCCGCCTGCTGGCCCGCACACTGGCCCAGCTCCGGGAGAAGCTGCTGGTGGAGGAGTGAGGGCCGCGGCGACCGCCACGGCGTGAGCGTCACTCCTGAGCGCCGGGCCCGCGGATCCCGAGGGCCCGGGTCGTCTCCCCGTTGACCAGCAGCACCAGCGCCACCACGGCGACGACGCCCAGCGCGATGCCCGCCGGGATGGCCACGCTGTCCGCCTGCACCAGGCTGTAGGCCACCGGCAACGCCATCACCTGCGTGACGATCGCGGGCCCTCGGCTCCAGCTCCGCTGTCCCAGCAGCCCCTTCGCGGCGAGCAGCGGCAGCAGCGCGAGCACCACCAGCGTGATCCCCCCGGTCACCGCGCCCTGCCGGTCGCCCGCGTCCCCGCCGATCCCCGCGACCAGCATCCACACACCCCCCACCACCAGCGCGGCCCCCTCCACCCCGGCCAGCACCGCCGCATACGTCACCCGCCGAGGCCGCACCCCCTGCCCCCCACCGGACGCCCGCACCGACTCAGAACCCTTCTCACTGCTCACCCCTGAAGCGTAACGGTCACCCCAGCCGGGGAAGGAGACCCCAGCCCCTCCCCGGCCGGGGCCAGAACCAGCAGCACTTCGCACCGAAGCCGACAGCCCGGCCGGGGAGTCGACCACCGGAACCGCGCGAGGGCGAGGGCAGCGGGGCAGCGGGGCAGCGGGGCAGCGGGGCAGCGGGGCAGCGGGGCAGCGGGGCAGCGGGGCAGCGGGGCAGCGGGGCAGCGGGGCAGCGGGGCAGCGGGGCAGCGGGGCAAGGCTGACATGGGGGCGATGGCCACAGAGCGAGGCGGGTACGGGGCCGGGGAGACGAGCCGGGGCCGGGCGGCCCGACATCTGCGCGGGGCCGACGAAGAGAGAGCGGCCAGCCGCCTCACCGGACAGCGCCGGCCCGCACAGGGAGCCCGCGACTGACACATGGGCCGCCGGACCGGGGAGCGCGGCCAGCCGGCACAGGGCACCGCCGATTCCCCTGCCCGCTTCCAGCCGCCCCCTCACCCAACCTCACCACCCGCTGCCTCGCCCCTCCCCCCCTCTCGCACCCCTCCCATCCCGCCCCGCGCACGCCCCCCGCGCTCACCCCCTCCCCCGCTCTCCCTCCCCACCCCACCCCGAAGCACTCCCGATCTCGCGCGCCCCCCCGACAACCCCCACGCGCCCCCGCGCCCTCTCCCCGGAGCCCTCGGCCTGATGAGGGTGTTCGTGGTGAGGGTCACCGTGGGATCTCTTACCGGTTCCCTACCTCGACCTGTGCCCGGTACCACCCAGTAGGTACGCTGCGATCCATGCGTGCACTTCTTGTGGTCAATCCGGCGGCGACGACGACGAGCGCGCGCAGGCGTGACGTGCTGATCCACGCGCTGGCGAGCGAGATGAAGCTGGAAGCGGTCACGACGGAGTACCGGGGGCACGCGAGGGACCTGGGCCGGCAGGCGGCACAGAGCAGCGACATCGACCTGGTCGTGGCGCTGGGCGGCGACGGCACGATCAACGAGGTCGTGAACGGCCTGCTGCACGCGGGCCCGGACCTGGAGAGGCTGCCGGGCCTGGCCGTGGTCCCCGGCGGCTCCACGAACGTGTTCGCGCGGGCCCTGGGCCTGCCCAACGACCCGGTGGAGGCGACCGGCGCCCTGCTGGACGCCCTGCGCCAGGGCAGCGAACGCACGGTCGGCCTGGGCATCGCGGCCGGCACCCCCGGCACCCCCGACGAGGCCGTCCCCGGCCGCTGGTTCACCTTTAACGCGGGCCTGGGATTCGACGCGAAAGTCATCGGCCGGGTCGAGCAACAGCGGGAACGTGGAAGGAAATCCACACACGCTCTTTACCTTCAGCAGGCACTGCGTCAGTTTCTCGGAGAACCCCACCGCAGGCACGGAACGATCACCCTGGAACGCGCCGGGGAAGAACCCGTGACCGATTTGGTGATGTCCATAGTCTGCAACACGGCTCCGTGGACCTATCTGGGCAATCGCCCGGTGTACGCGTCACCTAAGGCTTCGTTCGATACCGGCCTCGACGTGCTCGGTCTGAGCCGCCTCTCGACCCCCGCGCTCGCCCGGTATGCCACACAATTGCTCCTTTCGTCCCCCGAGAGGGGCCCCCAGGGCAAGCACGCGACCTCCCTCCACGATCTGGACCAGTTCACCTTGCATTCGAAGGTGCCGCTCCCGCTCCAGATGGACGGAGACCACCTCGGACTGCGCACCAGCGTGACGTTCACAGGCGTACGCCGTGCACTGCGTGTGATTGTGTGAGCAGAAAGGGCGGAAGTCCTTTCACTCGAACGTTTAGGCCAGGGTCCACCCCTTGGAAGTACGGCTGTGACCCAGTCGACACCGAGGAATCAAAAAAAACTTTCCAGAAGGGGTTGTATCCGCCGCTGAGGTTTGCGAGTCTCTACGTGGCGATCGGGACAGCCCGCAACACCGGCATCCACTGATCACCGGAACCCCTCTTCACGACACCAGGACCTCGCCAGGCACAGCTGGCTGGCGACCCTTCCCTTGTTGAGGGATTCGTGAAAGCGTTCACATTCACAAGCAACCCGCACGTAACACCCAAGGAGAGGTAGCAGCCATGGACTGGCGTCACAACGCCGTTTGCCGCGAGGAAGACCCCGAGCTCTTCTTCCCCATCGGCAACACCGGTCCTGCGCTGCTGCAGATCGAGGAAGCCAAGGCCGTCTGCCGGCGCTGCCCCGTCATGGATCAGTGTCTGCAGTGGGCGCTCGAGTCCGGTCAGGACTCGGGTGTCTGGGGTGGTCTCAGCGAGGACGAGCGCCGCGCCATGAAGCGCCGCGCCGCCCGCAACCGGGCCCGTCAGGCGTCTGCCTGACCTGTCCGCCCCGCTAAAACAGCCTGAGGTTGGCGGCGCGTACAGCAGGTACGCAGCTCCCGCCCCCGAACCGCAGCGCGCAGTACCCCCAAGCGCTCAGTACGACTTGCACAACTTGCACGAGTACCGCAGCAGGGAGCGATAGCCCCGGCCCACACGGACCGGGGCTCTTTGCTGCCCTGCGACAGCTCACTTCTGCGACTGCACCGGCACGTCCAGGATCACCTGGGTCCCGCCCTCCGGCCCCGGCACCATGTCGAAGCTGCCCCCCAACTCCCCCTCCACCAGCGTCCGGACGATCTGCAGCCCGAGGTTGCCCGAGGTGTGCGGGTCGAACCCGTCCGGCAGCCCGACGCCGTCGTCCTGGACGGTGACGAGGAGTCGCGCGTCCTTGGACGTCCCGCCGCGCACGGCCGTCACCTCCACGGTCCCGCTCTCACCCTCACGGAACCCGTGCTCCAGGGCGTTCTGCAAAATCTCGGTCAGGACCATCGAGAGCGGGGTGGCCACCTCGGCGTCGAGAATCCCGAACCGCCCGGTGCGCCGCCCGGTCACCTTGCCCGGCGAGATCTCGGCGACCATCGCGAGCACCCGGTCGGCGATCTCGTCGAACTCCACCCGCTCGTCCAGGTTCTGAGACAGCGTCTCATGGACGATGGCGATCGAGCCGACCCGGCGGACGGCCTCCTCCAGCGCCTCCCGCCCGCGTTCGGACTCGATGCGCCGGGCCTGGAGCCTGAGCAGGGCGGCGACCGTCTGGAGGTTGTTCTTCACCCGGTGGTGGATCTCCCGGATGGTCGCGTCCTTGGTGATCAACTCCCGCTCGCGGCGGCGCAGTTCGGTGACGTCCCGCAGGAGCACCAGCGAACCGATGCGGGTGCCCTTGGGCTTGAGGGGGATCGCCCGGAACTGGATCACCCCGTCGTTCGCCTCGATCTCGAACTCGCGCGGCGCCCAGCCGCTGGCGACCTTGGCCAGCGCCTCGTCCACCGGCCCACGTGTGGGGGCGAGTTCGGCCGTCGTCTGCCCGAGGTGGTGGCCGACGAGGTCGGAGGCGAGGCCCATGCGGTGGTACGCGGAGAGCGCGTTCGGGGAGGCGTACTGGACGATGCCGTCCGCGTCCAGGCGGATCAGGCCGTCGCCGACGCGCGGGGCGGCGTCCATGTCCATCTGCTGGCCGGCGAAGGGGAACGCGCCCGCCGCGATCATCTGGGCGAGGTCGGACGCGCTCTGGAGGTAGGTCAGCTCCAGGCGGCTCGGGGTGCGGACGGTCAGCAGGTTGGTGTTGCGGGCGATGACGCCGAGGACGCGGCCCTCGCGGCGCACGGGGATCGACTCGACCCGGACGGGGACCTCCTCGCGCCACTCCGGGTCGCCCTCGCGGACGATGCGGCCCTCGTCGAGGGCGACGTCCAGGAGCGGGCGGCGGCCCCGGGGAACCAGGTGGCCGACCATGTCGTCCTGATAGGAGGTGGGGCCCGTGTTGGGGCGCATCTGCGCCACCGAGACGTACCGCGTGCCGTCGCTCGTCGGGACCCACAGCACCAGGTCGGCGAAGGAGAGGTCGGAGAGCAGCTGCCACTCCGAGACCAGCAGGTGCAGCCACTCCAGGTCGGAGTCACCGAGAGCGGTGTGCTGGCGTACGAGTTCGTTCATGGAGGGCACATGAGCGAGCGTACCCGCCGGTTTGTTGCTGGCCGAAACGTGACGTCCGTACGAGGTGCTGGATCCCATCGTGACGACATACCCGGGGCGTGGGGCGGTGTACGCCTGTGAAAACACCCGCGGGCCGCGGCGCCTGAAGGGACCCTCAACCCTCGCGGCACCGCAGCCCGGAGCAATCTCGGCCGCGGGGTGTGCGGTCCCGGGCCGAAAGGTGAGGAGCCGGGGCAGTCAGGGCAGAGAGCACCGGTTCCTCGGTCCGCCCTCCTGTGCGGGGAGAACGGAAGTCACGCTGGTGTGGACGCTCTGTGCGTCTCAACGAAGCCTAGCCTGTGCGGGTTCCCTTGGGGGGCCTGAGGAGTGAGGGATTTCCCGCGCGATCGCCGCCGCGATGTTCAGCGGACGGACAACCGGCCGTCGACCGGCCGCAACCCGGCGGGCCGGGACATGTCGGCTAGATTAGAGTGGTCTAAACCACATGTCCATTTCGGCTTCTCCCAGAACGGCAGGCCAGCGTGGAAGTTGTGATCGTCCCGGACGCCGCCGCGGGCGGCGAACTCGTCGCCGAGGCCATCGTGCGGCTCCTGAACCGCAAGCCCGACGCGCTGCTCGGCGTGGCCACCGGCTCGACGCCCCTGCCGGTCTACCAGGCCCTCACGGCGCGCGTGCGCGCGGGCGACGCGGACGTCTCCCGGGTGCGGATAGCCCAGCTCGACGAGTACGTCGGCCTCCCCGCCGACCATCCCGAGTCCTACCGCTCGGTCCTCCACCGCGAAGTCCTCACGCCGCTCGGCATCCCCCTGAGCGCCTTCCTCGGTCCCGACGGCACCGCCTCCGACGTCCCCGCCGCCTGCGCCGCCTACGACCGCGCGCTCACCGAGTCCGGCGGCGTCGACCTCCAGATCCTCGGCATCGGCACGGACGGGCACATCGGCTTCAACGAGCCCTGCTCCTCCCTCGCGTCCCGCACCCGCATCAAGACCCTCACCGAGCAGACCCGCGTCGACAACGCCCGCTTCTTCGACGGCGACATCACCCAGGTCCCCCACCACGTCATCACCCAGGGCATCGGCACCATCCTCGAAGCCCGCCACCTCGTCCTCCTCGCCACCGGCGAAGGCAAGGCCGACGCGGTCGCCTCCACGGTCGAGGGCCCGATCTCCGCCTTCTGCCCCGCCTCCGCCCTCCAACTCCACCCCCACACCACGATCATCACCGACGAAGCCGCCGCCTCAAAGCTGAAGCTCGCCGACTACTTCCGCCACACCTACGCCAACAAACCGGCCTGGCAGGGCATCTGAGCAGCTAGCACGAGCGGGGGCGACGCTGGGAACAGCTCCCGGCACCACCCCGGCGAGGGGCAACACGCGACCGGGGCCTTCGCCATCGGCACGACCGAGAGCGACCGGCACGGACGAGGGCCGACAGGGATCAGCGACGGGCGGCTAACACGGGCGACGGGGACGGGCAGGGGACGACGGGACGGGGACGGGACGAGCAGGGGGCGACGGAGACGGGGACGGGACGGGCCGGGGGCGGCGGAGACGGGACGGGCAAGGAGCGACGGGCGACGGTCGACGGGTAAGAGGCGACGGGCACAGCCACCCGCACTCACCACCCCACGCTCACCCCCACCCACCCCAGGGGCGCGGGGAACTGCGCGACCAGCCACAACGAACCCGCACCCGGCCAACCACCCCCGCGCCCCGCCCCCTCACCGCACCCCCGCCAACACCTCCGCCGCCGCGACCCCACACACCCTCGCCGCCCCGTGCGTAGCGAGGTGGACGGCGCCCCGAGGAGGTGCGTGGGGGACGCCCATTTCGACGATGACCGTGTCGGGCCGGGCCCGGAGGAGGGTCGTCACGGCGGCGGACATCCAGCTGTGGCGATGCTCGTCGCGGACGACGGCGACGATGCGCCGGCCGCCCGCGGCGGCGAGGGCGGATGTACCCGCGTCGGCCCCGGCGAAGGTGCCGGTGAGGGTGCCGGGGAGGAGCCCGGCCAGAGCAGGCCCTAGCCCCCAGGGCGTCTCGTCGCCGACGGCGATGTTGGCGACGGGCGTGAACCCGGCGACGTACGGCGCGGCCGTGAGCGGGGTGAGCTGACCGGTGACCCGAAGGGCCCGGTGTGCCGCCTCCAGCCCGATGCCGGGGTTCGCCACGAGGCCGCCCGGCGTACGGGAGGCCGTCCAGCGGGCCAGCGCCCGCACCCGCCCCGCCGCGTCCGCGAGCCGTTCCTCGGCGAGTTCACCGGCGCGCACCGCAGCGACGAGGGCGTCCCGCAGCCGGCACACCGTGGCATCGTCGGCCAGCCCCCCGCCCACACAGATCGCGTCGGCCCCCGCGGCGATCGCGAGAACGGCCCCCCGCTCGACGCCGTACGTGGCGGCGACGGCCCGCATCTCCATCCCGTCGGTGATGATCAGCCCGTCGTAGCCGAGGTCACCCCGCAGGAGATCGGTGAGGACGGCACGGGAGAGCGTCGCGGGCCGGCCGGCGTCGAGGGCGGGCGTGAGGATGTGGGCCGTCATGATCGCGCGCACCCCGGCGTCGATGGCCGCGCGGAACGGCGGAAGATCCCGGCCGGCGAGGACGTCGTACGGCACGTCGATCCGCGGCAGCGACTCGTGCGAGTCGACGGACGTGTCCCCGTGCCCCGGGAAGTGCTTCGCGCAGGCCGCGACCCCCGCGGACTGGAGCCCGGTGACGTACGCGGCGGTGTGGCGGGCGGCCAGCGCGGGATCGGCGCCGAAGGAGCGCACGCCGATGACGGGGTTGCCGGGGTCGGTGTTGACGTCCGCGGACGGCGCCCAGTCGAGGTTGACGCCGCACGCGGCGAGTCGGCGCCCCAGTTCGGCGGCGACGCCGGACGTGAGGACGGTGTCGTCCACGACCCCCAGCGCGAGGTTCCCGGGGAACGAGGAACCCTGGCGCGCTTCGAGCCGGGTGACGTCGCCGCCCTCCTCGTCGACGGCGACCAGCACATCGGGCCGGACCTTGCGCAACTCGGCGGTGAGGTCGGCGAGTTGGCGGGGCCCGGTGATGTTGCGGCCGAACAGGCCGACGGCCGCGAGCCCTTCGTCGAGGCGGCGCAGCAGCCAGTCGGGGGCGGTCGTCCCGGTGAAGCCGGGCTGGAGGACGGCGAGCGCGTCCCGGTCCACGGTCGTCTCTGCCAACGCCACCCTCCGAATGGTGTAGACCAGCACCGCGAGCTTGGACCGGACCAAGGGGCGTGTCAAGGGCTCGGACGCCCTGGGCAGGGAGTTCTTACCGGACGGCGGAGCGGGACCGACCTGCCCGTACGGGCACCCGTACACACGATCCCGTGCCACGATGGGGTGCCGCGGCCGACGGGAGGTCGGCCCGTGCGAGCCGGGAAGGCAGGCCATGAGCACCGACGTCAGCAGTGCGGAGCACGAGGGTGGAGCGACCGTCCGTACCGCGCGTGTGCCCAAGTACTACCGTCTGAAGAAGCATCTGCTGGACATGACGGAGACCCAGGCACCGGGCACCGCCGTCCCGCCGGAACGCACGCTCGCGGCCGAGTTCGACACCTCCCGCACGACCGTCCGCCAGGCCCTCCAGGAGCTGGTCGTCGAGGGCCGCCTCGAACGGATCCAGGGCAAGGGCACGTTCGTCGCGAAGCCGAAGGTCTCCCAGGCGCTCCAACTCACCTCGTACACCGAGGACATGCACGCGCAGGGCCTGGAGCCGACCTCGCAGCTCCTGGACATCGGGTACGTCACCGCGGACGACCGGCTCGCCGGGCTCCTCGACATCGCCTCCGGCGGACGCGTGCTGCGCATCGAGCGGCTGCGCATGGCCAACGGCGAGCCGATGGCCATAGAGACGGCCCATCTCAGCGCCAAGCGCTTCCCGGCCCTGCGCCGCTCCCTCGTCAAGTACGCGTCCCTCTACACCGCCCTCGCCGAGGTGTACGACGTCCGGCTGGCGGAGGCCGAGGAGACGATCGAGACGTCGCTGGCGACACCGCGTGAGGCGGGGCTGCTCGGGACGGACGTCGGGCTGCCGATGCTCATGCTGTCCCGGCACTCGCTGGACCTGCGCGGGGAGCCCGTGGAGTGGGTGCGGTCGGTGTGGCGGGGCGACCGGTACAAGTTCGTGGCGCGGCTGAAGCGGCCGGTGGAATAACACAGGTCAAGGACGATATGCGGACAGGGCTTCCGCTGCGCTTTATCCGTCACTTAGATTGCCTGCGCATTGCAGTGGTGATCACAGCGAGGGGACGGAGCCGCCCGATGTCAGACACCCCACCCGAACGCGGGGAACCGGTGGTGACGCCCGTGCGCGTCGTCATCGCCCTGTGCCTGTTCGCGCCGTTCGTGGCGCTGCTCTGGGTCGGCTCGTACTCGAAGGTGGACCCGACGTTCATCGGCATCCCGTTCTTCTACTGGTACCAGATGCTGTGGGTGCTGATCTCGACCGCGCTCACCATGACCGCGTACCAGCTGTGGCAGCGTGACCAGCGCGCCCGCAAGGGGGGTGCGTCGAAGTGAAGGACGGCGTGAACGGCGTCGCGCTCGGCGTCTTCGTCTTCTTCTTCGTGGCCGTCACGGTCATGGGGTTCCTCGCGGCGCGCTGGCGCAAGGCCGAGAACGAGCAGTCGCTGGACGAGTGGGGGCTCGGCGGGCGGTCGTTCGGGACCTGGGTGACCTGGTTCCTGCTCGGCGGCGACCTCTACACGGCGTACACGTTCGTCGCCGTGCCCGCGGCGATCTACGCGGCCGGCGCCGCCGGGTTCTTCGCGGTGCCGTACACGATCCTGGTGTACCCGCTGATCTTCACGTTCCTGCCACGGCTGTGGTCGGTCTCGCACAAGCACGGGTACGTCACGACGTCCGACTTCGTGCGCGGGCGGTTCGGGTCCAAGGGGCTGTCCCTGGCGGTCGCGCTCACCGGGATCCTCGCGACGATGCCGTACATCGCGCTGCAACTCGTCGGGATCCAGGCCGTGCTGGACGTCATGGGCGTCGGGGGCGGCGAGGACACGAACTGGTTCGTGAAGGACCTGCCGCTGCTGATCGCGTTCGGTGTGCTGGCCGCGTACACGTACTCCTCGGGGCTGCGGGCGCCGGCGCTCATCGCGTTCGTCAAGGACACGCTGATCTACCTCGTCATCGCCGTCGCGATCATCTACATCCCGATCAAGCTGGGCGGGTTCGACGAGATCTTCGCCTCGGCGGGCGAGAAGTACACGGCGGCGAAGGCGGGCGGGCTCGTGCCGGCCGAGGCGGGGCAGTGGACGTACGCCACGCTGGCGCTCGGCTCCGCGCTGGCCCTGTTCATGTATCCGCACTCCATCACCGCGACGCTCTCCTCCAAGAACCGTGACGTGATCCGTCGCAACACCACGATCCTCCCGCTGTATTCCCTGATGCTCGGGCTGCTGGCGCTGCTCGGGTTCATGGCGATCGCGGCGAACGTGAACACGCACGGGAACAATCAGCTGGCCATCCCGCAGCTGTTCGAGGACATGTTCCCGGACTGGTTCGCGGGGGTCGCCTTCGCGGCGATCGGGATCGGGGCGCTGGTGCCGGCCGCGATCATGTCCATCGCCGCGGCCAACCTCTTCACGCGCAACATCTACAAGGACTTCCTCAAGCCCGAGGCGACGCCGGAGCAGGAGACGAAGATCTCCAAGCTGGTGTCGCTGCTCGTGAAGGTCGGCGCGCTGGTCTTCGTCCTGACGATGGACAAGACGGCCGCGATCAACTTCCAGTTGCTGGGCGGCATCTGGATCCTCCAGACGTTCCCGGCGCTCGTCGGTGGCCTCTTCACGCGCTGGTTCCACCGCTGGGCCCTGCTGGGCGGGTGGGCGGTCGGCATGGTCTACGGCACGATCACCGCGTACAACGTCGCCTCGCCGACCCAGAAGCACTTCGGCGGCTCCAACGACACGATCCCCGGCATCGGTGAGATGGGCTACATCGGCCTCACGGCGTTCGTCCTCAACGTCGCGGTGACGGTCGTCCTGACGTTCGTCCTCCGCGCGGCGAAGGCCCCCGACGGCATCGACGAGACCAGCCCCGCCGACTACACGGCCGACGCGGGCGACCCGGGCGTCCAGACGGAACTTCCCCCGGCGACTTCGGGAGCGGCCCACTAGCTCGATCGGCGAGGCTGTTCGGGCGGCTGCGGCACCGTCGTGGCTTGTCGCGCAGTTCCCCGCGCCCCTGAAGGATGCGCTGTCGCGCACCTTCAGGGGCGCGTTGCTATGGGCGCTGTAGAACTTCGTAATTTCCAACGCACTTAAGGGGCGCGGGGAACTGCGCGAACGGCCACAACGCACCCGCAGCCCGCCACGAACCGCACCCCCCACCCCCTCCCCGGCATCACAGTTCCCACCCACAAGTTGACGCTCCGAAGCCGATGCGACACAACATCTGGGGGTGCCACCACGGCCCGGCACTAGATGTATGCTCATGCTCGCTGTCGCCGCAGGGGAATCCGGTGCGAATCCGGAACTGTCCCGCAACGGTGTACTTGTGCGCGTATGCGCAGAGCGTCAGTCCGAGGACCTGCCGACGGCATACGCCCGGCCGTACCCAGGAACGGCCCGGCGTGCCCTGACGTCCGGGCCTCGCGGAGTGGGCCGGGGTGCAAACGCGCCGTGTGTTTGTGCTGCCCCCTGCCCGCAAGGCCCCTTGCCGAGCGAGGGAGAGCCTCACGTGACCATCGCGCCAGCCGAACCGGCTTCAGAGGTCCAGGCGGTCGAGACCGAGAACGACGGCCCCGGAGCCGCGTTGCTGCGGACCCTGACGGAGCTGACCGCCGACCTCCCCGACGCCGACCCCGGCCGGGTCGCCGCCGCGGCCCTGCGCGGCCGGTCCGCCCGCGCGGACGAGGCCGAGCTGCGTGAGCTGGCCACGGAGGCCGCCGCGGGCCTGATCTCGGAGGACCCGGCGTACTCCCGTCTCGCCGCCCGCCTACTGACGATCAGCATCCGCGCCGAGGCCGCCTCCCAGAGTGTGACGACGTTCACGGAGTCGATCTCGGTCGGCCACCGCGAGGGCCTGATCGCCGACCGCACCGCCGAGTTCGCCCGCGTCCACGCCACGCACCTCGACGGCCTGATCGACCCCGCCGCCGACGACCGCTTCGGCTACTTCGGCCTGCGCACCCTGCACAGCCGTTACCTGCTGCGTCACCCGATCACCCGCAAGGTGATCGAGACGCCCCAGCACTTCCTGCTCCGGGTCGCCTCGGGACTGGCCGAGGACGACACCGTCCGCGCCCTGGACGAAGTCGCCGCCCTGTACGGCCTGATGAGCCGCCTGGACTATCTCCCGTCCTCCCCCACGCTCTTCAACTCCGGCACCCGGCACCCCCAGATGTCGTCCTGCTACCTCCTGGACTCCCCCAAGGACGAGCTGGACTCCATCTACGACCGCTACCACCAGGTCGCGCGCCTGTCGAAGCACGCCGGCGGCATCGGCCTGTCGTACTCCCGCATCCGCTCCCGGGGTTCGCTGATCCGCGGCACCAACGGGCACTCCAACGGCATCGTGCCGTTCCTGAAGACGCTGGACGCGAGTGTCGCGGCCGTGAACCAGGGCGGGCGGCGCAAGGGCGCGGCGGCGGTGTACCTGGAGACCTGGCACTCCGACATCGAGGAGTTCCTGGAGCTGCGGGACAACACCGGCGAGGACGCCCGCCGCACGCACAACCTGAACCTCGCGCACTGGATCCCGGACGAGTTCATGCGCCGCGTGAACGCCGACCAGGAGTGGTCGCTGTTCTCCCCCTCGGACGTCCCCGAGCTGGTCGACCTGTGGGGCGACGAGTTCGACGCGGCGTACCGCAAGGCGGAGGCCGCCGGGCTCGCCAAGAAGACGATCCCGGCGCGTGACCTGTACGGCCGCATGATGCGCACGCTCGCGCAGACCGGCAACGGCTGGATGACGTTCAAGGACGCCGCGAACCGCACGGCGAACCAGACCGCCGAGCCGGGTCACGTCGTCCACTCGTCCAACCTGTGCACGGAGATCCTGGAGGTCACGGACGACGGTGAGACGGCCGTCTGCAACCTGGGTTCGGTGAACCTGGGCGCGTTCGTGACCGGCTCCGACATCGACTGGGAGCGGCTGGACGAGACCGTCCGCACCGCCGTGACCTTCCTCGACCGCGTCGTCGACATCAACTTCTACCCGACCGAGCAGGCGGGGCGTTCCAACGCGAAGTGGCGTCCGGTGGGCCTGGGGGCGATGGGCCTTCAGGACGTGTTCTTCAAGCTGCGGCTGCCGTTCGACTCGGCCGAGGCGAAGGCGCTGTCGACGCGGATCGCCGAGCGGATCATGCTGGCCGCGTACGAGGCGTCGGCCGACCTCGCCGAGCGCAGCGGGCCACTGCCCGCGTGGGACAAGACCCGGACGGCCCGTGGTGTGCTGCACCCCGACCACTTCGGCGTCGAGTTCACCTGGCCGGAGCGCTGGGCCGCCCTGCGGGAGCGGATCGCGTCGACGGGGCTGCGCAACTCGCTGCTCCTGGCGATCGCGCCGACCGCGACGATCGCGTCCATCGCGGGCGTCTACGAGTGCATCGAGCCGCAGGTGTCCAACCTGTTCAAGCGCGAGACACTGTCCGGGGAGTTCCTTCAAGTCAACTCGTACCTGGTGCAGGACCTCAAGGACCTCGGCGTGTGGGACGCCCGGACCCGGGAGGCGCTGCGCGAGGCCAACGGCTCGGTGCAGGACTTCGTGTGGATCCCGGAGGAGGTGCGGGCGCTGTACCGCACGGCGTGGGAGATCCCGCAGCGCGGTCTGATCGACATGGCCGCCGCGCGCACGCCGTACCTGGACCAGGCGCAGTCCCTGAACCTGTTCCTGGAGACGCCGACCATCGGCAAGCTCTCCTCGATGTACGCGTACGCCTGGAAGTCCGGGCTGAAGACGACGTACTACCTGCGTTCGCGCCCGGCGACCCGCATCGCCCGCGCGGCCCAGGCGTCCGTCCCCGTCCAGCAGGCCGCCGACCCCGACGCGGTCGCCTGCTCCCTCGAAAACCCCGAGTCCTGCGAGGCATGCCAGTAATGACCACCGAAGCCAAGAAGAACCTGCTCGACCCCGGCTTCGAGCTGACGCTTCGTCCGATGCGCTACCCGGACTTCTACGAGCGCTACCGGGACGCGATCAAGAACACGTGGACGGTCGAGGAGGTGGACCTCCACTCGGACGTCGCGGACCTCGCGAAGCTGTCGCCGGAGGAGCAGCACCTGATCGGGCGGCTGGTGGCGTTCTTCGCGACGGGTGACTCGATCGTCGCGAACAACCTCGTGCTGACGCTGTACAAGCACATCAACTCCCCCGAGGCGCGGCTGTATCTGAGCCGTCAGCTGTTCGAGGAGGCCGTGCACGTCCAGTTCTATCTGACGCTGCTGGACACGTACCTTCCCGACCCGGAGGACCGTGCCGCCGCGTTCGCGGCCGTGGAGAACATCCCCTCGATCCGCGAGAAGGCCGAGTTCTGCTTCAAGTGGATCAACGAGGTCGAGAAGCTGGACAGCCTGCGGACGCAGGCCGACCGGCGCCGCTTCCTGCTGAACCTGATCTGCTTCGCCGCGTGCATCGAGGGCCTGTTCTTCTACGGCGCCTTCGCGTACGTCTACTGGTTCCGCAGCCGGGGTCTCCTGCACGGCCTCGCGACCGGCACGAACTGGGTCTTCCGCGACGAGACGATGCACATGAGCTTCGCGTTCGACGTGGTCGACACGGTCCGCAAGGAGGAGCCGGAGCTGTTCGACGACGCCCTCCAGCAGCAGGTCACCGACATGCTGAAGGAGGCCGTCGAGGCGGAGCTCCAGTTCGCCCGCGACCTCTGCGGCGAGGGCCTGCCCGGCATGAACACCGAGTCGATGCGCCAGTACCTCGAATGCGTCGCCGACCAGCGCCTCACCCGCCTCGGCTTCGCCCCCGTCTACGGCTCCGAGAACCCCTTCTCCTTCATGGAACTCCAGGGCGTCCAGGAGCTCACCAACTTCTTCGAACGCCGCCCGTCCGCGTACCAGGTCGCCGTGGAGGGCACGGTCGACCTGGACGAGGACTTCTGAGCTACTTCAGGGTCACGGCCGCCCCGGCCGACGCGGTGGAAGCGACCGCGTTCGTGCCGGGGTAGTACCACCGCCAGCTCCCCGAGGCCGTCACCGCGACCTTGGCACCGGCCTTCCCGGCGCCGTCCGTCTTCACGGTCTTCACCGTGCTGTACCGGGCGGCGCCGTTCTTCCTGAACTGGAGCTGCGCCGTCTGCCGCGCGTACCCCTGATACTTCCGGCTCTCCCAGTTGGCCTGCGTGAGCTGCCCGGAGACCGTGATCAGGGCCCCCTTGGCAGCCTTGGCAGGAGCGGCGACGGTGAACTTGGCCGCGCGCCGGACCTGGTAGGCGGCGATGCTGTCGGAGATCCAGTAGTCCCCGTCGTTCGCGTTGACGGTGGCGTTGACCGTCCACACGCCCGCTGTCCGGTTGGTGTCGATGTCGTCGGTGTACCTGATCGAGGCCGCGTCGATGCTCATCGTCGCGGTGCAGACGGACGTGGTCCTCGACTTCTTGACGCAGGTAACCCCGGTCCAGTCCGCGAAACCGTAGCCGCTGAGCTGCTTGTAGGTGCTGACCCGGCTGACCTTCTTCACCCCCGAGTCGTCCTTGACGGTGATGGCGATCGAGTAGGTGACCTTGCCGGCCGTCCCGACGGTCACGCTCTTCCCGCCGTTGACGACGGCCGACACCACCCGGATGTCGCCCCTGCCCTCGGCATGTGCTCCCGTCGCCGTCACCAGCGTCAGGGCCGCGGCGGCGCCTACCGCGGCCCAGAGTCTGGCGCTTCTTCCGCGCATGAACCCCCCTTTGTCCTAGGTGCCGTGAGGGTACCCGCCCGCTACCGGGACACCGGGCGCAGTCTCAGGTTCTTGGGGCGGAGGGTGATGCCGATGCGGTGGCGGGGGTCGGAGTCCCGGGTCTCCTCGAAGGTGAACGCCGAGGCCATCGTGGCGGTGAGGAGGGTCATCTCGGCCATGGAGAAGTGGTCGCTCGGGCACTTGCGGTTGCCGACGCTGAAGGGGCTCATCGCGTATTTGGGGACCTCCTCGGAGGCGCCGGGGAGCCAGCGGTCGGGGTCGAACACCTCGGCCCTGCGGTAGGAGCGGGGATCCCGCTGGAGCGCGTAGGGGCTGTAGACGATGTCGGCGCCGGCGGGAATGCGGTATCCGCCGAGGACCGTGTCGGTGACCGCGCGCCGGGTCAATATCCATACGGCCGGATAGAGCCGCAATGTCTCGACGACCACATTCCCGGTGTACGCCAGACTGCGGACGTCGTCGAATCCCACGGGCCGGTCGCCCACCACGTTTTTCACCTCCGCCCGGATCTTGTCGGCGTGTTCGGGGTACTCGGTGAGCACCAGCAGCAGCGACATGATCATGGACCCCACGGTTTCGCTGCCCGGCGTGAGTATCGCGATGACCTGGTCGTGGATCTCCTGCTCTCCGATGGGTTCGCCATTCTCGTCCGTCGCCTCCAGCAAAGCCGTCAGCAAATCGTCGGGCTTTTGCCCGGACGCGCGCCGGTCGGCGACGATCTCGTCGACGAGGAGGTGCAAATCGGCCAGCGCGCGGTTGAATTCGCGGTTGGCCGGAAGCGGCACGCGATAAAGCGGTCCGAGGGGTACGACCATGCGTTGGTACATACCGCTGAACAGCGCCGCGAGGTCGGCGCAGATCCGTTCGGCCCGCTCGTCCATGTAGCTGCCGCGCATGAGGCAGCGCGCGGCGATCCGGGTGGCGACGCGGAACGACTCGGTGGTGACGTCGAGGACGTCCAGGCCGCGCCACCGCTCGACCAGGGCCCGCGCCTCCTCCTCCATGACGGGCCCGTAGCCGGGTATCGCGTCGAGCCTGAACGCGGGCTGTATGGTGCGCCGTTGGCGCCGGTGCAGGGGCCCGTTGGCGGTGGCGACGCCCTCCTTGCCGAGCAGGCTCTCCAGGGACTCCCAGAGGGGCCCGGCGATGATGTAGTCGGGGCTGAGGGCGACCTCGCCGACGAGTTCGGGCGCGGTGACGGCGTACACCGTCTTGGGCCCGAGCCCGAGGCGGACGACGTCCCCGTGGTCGCGCAGCCCGGTGAGGAAGTCCAGCGGGGTGCGGGCCAGTTTCCAGCCGTGGCCGAGCAGCGGGAGTCCGCCGCCGGCGAGGGGCGGCTCGGCCGTGGCCGTCCGTACCGATTCGAGGGTCATCTACATTTCTCCCGACAGCGCGTTGTCGACATAGGGGGGCGTGGACCGGTCGTCCCAGCTGTCGACCATGTACCGGCCGGACTCGTGGTGGAACCAGTAGACGGAACTGAACCAGTTCCGCATATTGCCGAGGCAGCCGAGGACGGCGTCGCGGATTTCCTTGTCGCCGAGGCCGTCCGCGAAAAGGCGTGTCTCCTTCTCGGCGTCGAGGAAATCGGCGATGCTGCCCAGGACGCGCCGCCTCAGTTCCTCGACGGATTCCTCCAGAGTCAGCCCTTCATGGACGATGAGGCTGATTCCGAGATTGTGGACCTCGTCGCCCGCGATTTCCTTGGGCAGGGAACAGAGGTCGTTGTACCAGGCGGCGAATTCCTGGCTGAGCAGGGCGGCCCGCCGGAATGCGCGGTGTTTCCGCACGGCGTCCGGGAGTTCACGTCCCGCGGCCGCCTCCAGGAGGTCCGTCCATATCCAGTGCGCGAAGGTGAGCCGCCTCAGGGCGAGGTATTCGCCGACCGGCGGGACCCGGGCCTCGACGCGGTTGCGGAACTCGCGGTCGTAGGCGTCGATCACCTCGTGGAAGTGCCGGGCGAAGCGGGCGTTCCAGGTGGCGGGCAGGAAGCCGTAGAGCCGCAGCACGCTGTCGGCGAGGCCCGCGACCAGCGGGTCCTGGTGGTGCAGATGGGCCGCGGGGGCGTCGAGGGCCTGGTGGAGCAGGGCTTTGAGGCGCCGCCAGGCTCCGGTGCGGCCGTGCACGATGTGGCGGTCGTGGCGGTCGTCCCAGACGAAGAACCAGGCGCTGTAGTCGGCGATGGCCTGGAGCACCGCGTCGGGTGCGCCGAGGTAGTAGCCGGCCATCAGGTCCGTGTAGCACAAGCCATCGGCATATTCCGCGACCTTGTCGGGGGGCATCAGCCGCTTTTCCAGCAGCCAGTGCCGCGTGTTCTGCTGCAACCGTGGCCAATACGGGTGCAGTCGCCGGGGAAACTCCGCCTCGATGACCGGCAGGGAGAGCGACGGCGGAACCGCGCCGCGTGCGCCGCCGGTCCTGCTGCTGTGTTTGGTGCTCGGTGGGAAAGCTGGCACGAACAACCCCTCTCGGCCGCCTGTCGCGCACGCTCCTCCCGCTGTGCCGGGCGTGCGCCGTTGCGTATCCCCGCTCTTCCCATTCAGCACCACAACTGACCGTTCTGGGAACGGATTTGCTTCATTCACCACCCCAGAATGCTGAGATTCCACCCCACGATGACTGGTTATGGATCAGAACATGCGCTTAAGCGATCGACCGTGCGACGGACATACGAACGACGCCCGGCCGGAGGGGTTCCGGGCCGGGCGTCGGAGGGGGTCAGCCTGGGGCGTCAGTCGTTGGCGACGACGGGGTAGCGGGGCTCGTTCTCGGCCATCTGCCGCAGCGCTTCCTTGCGTTCGCGCTTGGAGAGCCGGTCGATGTAGAGGTAGCCGTACAGGTGGTCGGTCTCGTGCTGCAAACACCGTGCGAAGAAGCCGGTGCCGCGGACCTTGATGGGGTTGCCGCGCTCGTCCTGGCCGGTGACCTCGGCGTAGTCGGGGCGGGCCAGTGGGGCATATGCGGTCGGCACGGACAGGCAGCCCTCGTTGCCGTCGTCCAGGCGCCGCTTGTCGGCGGGGAGTTCGACGAGCTTCGGGTTGCAGACGACGCCGGTGTGGCGCACCCCGTCGTCGTCCGGGCAGTCGTAGACGAACACCTTCAGGTCGACGCCGACCTGGTTGGCGGCGAGGCCGACGCCCTCGGCGGTGCGCTGCGAGGCGAACATGTCGTCGACGAGCTTCAGCAGGGCGTCGTCGAACTCGGTGACGTCCTTGCACTCCTTGTGCAGGACCGGGTTCCCCACGACGGTGATGGGCAGCGAGGTGCCGCGCTCGCGGTAGGCGGCCTCGCGCTCCTCGGTGTCCTCGGTGTCGATGACGAAGCCCTCGTCGTCCACGGGGAGCACGCCCGCGTGCTGCTGATCGGTGTCCTGCTGGGCCATGACGAGGTGAGCCTTCCTGCAACGCGAAGAAATTCTGCGGGTACAGCCTAAGGGGCCCGGTGCGCGGGGGTCGGCCTCAGCGGGAGCACCGAAACGGTTCAGCAGACCTCTTCCAGGTCCCGCCAGTCCCGCGAGTCCGGGCTGTCCGCGACCCACCCGTCCAGCAACCCCCTGACCAGCGCGGCCGGCGCGGCCACCCCGCACTCCCGCTCCGGCACCCACAGCTGCCCGTCCGTCCGGTGCCCGAGCGGTCCCGGCTGGCCCGGCTCGCTGTGGTCGTGCGGATCGAGGTGTTCCCCGTCGCCCTCGTCGGACGGCATCCGCGACTCGGAGCACATCCGGCACAGCAGCCGCACGGACGACGACCAGTCCTCGGCGGCGAACCCGGCGTCGGCGGCGAGCTGTTCCAGCGCGTCCCGGTCGGCCTCGGTCGCGGCCTCCAGGAGGACGACCCAGGTCGGCACGGGCGAGGGCGCCCACAGCTCGATCTCGTCGAAGACGGGGTAGGAGTGCCCGGCGGAGGTGGTCCGCTCGCCGTGCGGCACCCCGTCGTGCAGGACGACCTCGCCCCAGCGCCGCCCGGACGACGGCAGCGGGATCGACAGCACCTCCACGCGCGCGGGGTCGAGCCGCCGTCCCCACACCACCTCGGCCTCGCCCTCGGGCGACAGGCGGACGGCCGCGCTGCCGAGGTCCATGCCGACGGGTTCGGCGGACGAGGAGGCGCCGGCGCCGCCCGGCACGTTCAGCCCGTACGCCTGCCAGGCGCGGCGGGCCAGCGGCCAGTCCTGGAGGGCGGTCGCGGCGATGCCGACGTTCCACCAGTCGGGGGCGCCCGCGTCCCGGTCCAGGAGGGCGACGGCCCTGAGGCCCGCGGCGCGCGCCTGTTCCCAGTCGTGCCGGAACTTGTGCAGGAGGGCCAGGTTGAACCAGGACTCCGACAGCCAGGGCTCCAGGTCGGCGGCGCGGGTCAGCAGCGCGCCCGCGTCCTCGTAGCGGCCGTCGCCGATCAGCGTGAACGCGCGATCCGTGGCCTGCCGCCAGGAGGCGGAGGGCCGGTGCCGTCCCTTGCCGAAGATCCTCACATCACCACCCGCCAGTTCCCCGGACACCCTCTGTTCCTCGCATCAAACCACGTGCGGCCGGGAGGGCGCTCCCTACCCATGGGTTACCCAGGGGCGCGCGGGGCAATACGGCTCGCCGGACAGAACCCGCGCGAGCGCCGAGACGACCTCGGGCGCGTACTGGCCGCCGGTGCCGAGCCGCAGTTCCTCCAGCGCGCTGAGCGGCCCGCACGCGCGCGCCTTCTCCTCGTACGCGTTCACCACCCGCACGATCCGCGCGGCCCGCGGCTGTCCCGGCCCCGGGTCGGCCTGCCGTTCGACGACGGCGGCGACCTGCGCGCCCGCGCCGGTCTGGCGGACGACGGCCCCGCCGAGGAGGGCGATCCGGCGCTGTTCCTCGGGCGGGAGCGGGGAGGTGGCGCCCTCGGGGACCGGGTCGACGAGGCTGAGCTGGCCGATGTCGTGCATCAGCGCCGCGTACTCCAGGACCGTCAACTCCGGCTCGGTGAGCCCCAGTTCCCGGCCGACGGCCTGGCAGAGCGCGGCGACGCGGTGGGCGTGCCCGGCGGGGGTGTACCCGGCGATCTCGGTGGCGCGCGCGAGGGAGGCGATCGTCTGCCGGTAGGTCGCCCGCACGGCCGCGTACCGCCTGAGCGCGACCTGCGTCAGCAGCAGCGGCACCGAGAACAGCGGCAGCGCCCACAGTCCGACGACGGCCACCGCGAGCGCCGTCACCGCGCCGGTCGCGCACATCGCCGACCCGATGCCGGGGACGGCCCGCAGTTCGTCGCGCAGCAGCGGGCCGTACGGCCATCCCGTGCGCGCGTGCGCGAGGGCCGCCGCCACGACCGCGTCACACAACGCCGTCAGCACGAGCAGCGTCAGCAGCAGCGCCGCGTACCCCGGCCCGTCCGCGACGAACCCCCGGTTGAACAGCGGCTGGAAGCACAACGCGGCGAACCCGACGGCGAGCACGCGCCGCACCAGGTGATCGACGACGCCGCACCGCCCGCGCGCGATGTGCGGCACGTTGCCCAGCAGCGACGCGACGGCGACCACCGCGACGACCTGCGCGGCCCCGTGCCGGGTCGGCGCCCCGGCGTCGTCCCCCAGCAGCGCGTACGCCAACGACCCGGCGGCCCCCAGCGGCGCCATGTCCCGCACGCCGGGGCCGCTCCACCGCATGACCTCCCCGACCGCGATCAGCGTCCCGAACGCGAGCGCGGTGCCCCCGTCCCGGACGCCCTGCACGCCGGTGAGGAGGAGACAGAGGACGACGGCGAGGGCGGCGGAGGCGTGGAGGGCGGCGAGGGAAAGGGAACGCGCGTTCATCGGCGTACCCCGTCCTCGGGCACGGGGTCCTGCTGGGCGGCGTCCCCAGGCACCCCCGGCTCCTCCGCCGTGACCACCGGATGCCATCCCCACCGGCCCAGGGCCCGTGCCAGCGCCTCCACCATCCGTGGGTCGAACTGGGTTCCGGCGCAGCGGCGAAGTTCCTCGAGGGCGACGGGGACCGGGCGGGCGCGGCTGTAGGAGCGGGTGGAGGTCATGGCGTCGAAGGCGTCCGCGACGGCGACCACGCGGGCCGGTTCGGGGATGCGGTCGCCGGCGAGGCCGTAGGGGTAGCCGGTGCCGTCGAGGCGTTCGTGGTGGTGGAGGATCGCCGAGCGGGCCTCGCCGAGGAAGGCGATGCCGCGGGTGATCTCGTGCCCGTACTCGGGGTGCAGTTCGATGACGCGCCGCTCCTCGGCCGTCAGCGGCCCGTCCTTGCGCAGCAGCCGCGTCGGCACGCCGAGTTTGCCGACGTCGTGGAGGATCCCGGCGAAGCGGATCAGCTCGACGCGCTCGTCGTCCATGCCCAGCTCGCGGGCGATCATCACGGACGCCTGCCCGACCCGTTCGCTGTGCCCGCGCGTGTACTCGTCCTTGATGTCGACGGCCTGCACGAGCGCCCGGATGGTCGCGCTGTGCGCGGCGCGTTCCCGCTGCACCTGGGCGAACACCCACCAGGCCACCCACATCGGCAGCAGCACGAGCAGCGCGGCGAGCGGCCCGTAGGGACTGCGCCACAGCACCGCCATCATCAGCCCGGCCAGCCCGTGCACGGCCAGCGGAGCCAGCGCCCGCCCCAGCACCGGCCGCCGCACGGGCCCCTCGGCGAGCGTCCGCACGGCGCTGTCGAGCAGCCCGAGGACGGCCCAGTACACGAGGACGGCGGCACACGCGGGCGCCAGCGCGTACGGGAACTCGGGCGTGACGACGGCGTCCCGCCCGCCGAACCCCCAGTGCACCCGCCCCGCGCACCACACGGCGACGGCGGCCGAGGCCCCCCGCCACACCTTCCGCACCCACCCCACGGACGCGCACAGCGCCCCCGGCAGCGGGACGAGCGCGGCGGCGGGCGGCGGCAGCAGGAACGCGGCGGCGAGCAGCACGGGGTGGAACGTCCCCCGGACGGCCCGCTCCCCGGCCGCGTGCACCAGGGCGAGCAGCGCGACGGCGGCCCAGGGCGTACGGCTGGACGGCACGCACATCAAGACGGCGACGGCCGCCACACACCCCACGAAAACCCGCGCCCGCCCCGGAATAGCCTCCACGGACGGGAAGCCTAGGGACGGGCGTACGGGACGCACGGGGTAACCAGAGGTAGTACCCCGTTCGAGTGAAGGGTGGTGCCTCAGGTCTCCTGAGGTGCGCTCGTGACGTCGTGGTCGGGCACGGCCTGTCCGGAGCGGATCAGCTCGATGCGGCCCATCACCTTCGCGCGCAGGTCGGCCGGCACGTCGTCCTGCCCGCAGCAGCGCTTGACCAGCTTCTTCACGGCCTGTTCGAGGCCGTACTTCTCCAGGCAGGGAGAGCACTCGTCGAAGTGGTGCTGGAACTTGTCCCGGTCGATGACGGGCATCTCGCTGTCAAGGTACTCGTACAGATGGTCGAGGACCTCGGAGCAGTCCGTCTCGTGGGGATCTCCGCAGCTCATGAGCCCGAGCCTTTCGCTTCGTTCGACTCCCCCGCGCCGGCCGGGACGAGTCCGCGCTCACGCGCGTAGTCCTCCAGCATGCCGCGCAGTTGGCGCCGGCCCCGGTGCAGCCGGGACATCACCGTACCGATGGGTGTCCCCATGATGTCGGCGATCTCCTTGTACGCAAAGCCCTCGACGTCGGCAAGATAGACGGCGATCCGGAACTCCTCGGGGATCGCCTGGAGCGCTTCCTTGACGTCCGAGTCGGGCAGGTGGTCCAGCGCCTGCGACTCGGCGGAGCGCAGTCCCGTCGACATGTGGGACTCGGCGCGCGCGAGCTGCCAGTCCTCGATCTCCTCGGCCGCGCTGCGCTGGGGCTCGCGCTGCTTCTTGCGGTACGAGTTGATGAACGTGTTGGTGAGGATCCGGTACAGCCACGCCTTCAGGTTGGTGCCCTCGCGGAACTGGTGGAAGGACGCGTACGCCTTCGCGTACGTCTCCTGCACGAGGTCTTCCGCGTCGGCGGGGTTGCGTGTCATACGCAGCGCCGCCGAGTACATCTGGTCGAGGAATTCGAGCGCGTCCCGCTCGAAGCGCGCGCTGCGCTCCGCGGTCGACTCGTTCACGCCCCGGCCCTCGGGCTGCTCCGCCTGGCCGTGTTCGGTCCCTGCGTCGGTACCGGTGACCGGACCCACCTCCTCAAGATTCCAGGCGGCGTCGAGGCCGATGCCACCAGAATCGGAGGATAGACGACGATCCGGTCCGCCCGCCGCCCGAATAGGGCCGGTCTTCGCCGCGTGCAGCACCGTCCAGTCCAGGTCGGAGCGGCTGGAGCGGTTCGGGCAGATGGTCGAACCCATGCGGCGGACTTCCTCTCTTACAGCCTTCTCGCGTTCTCTGTCCGCCTCAACAGTCTTGGGCCGTGCGGCATTCCCCGATCCCCTCGATCCATGCGGCCACGGCGTCCGTGATGACCGTCACTGTCATCTCCTGCGTGACGCCGCACCGCTTCGGCACCGCGAACCCGTGATCCCCGAACGGCACCTCCACCATCCCGAACTCCCCCTCCGGAAACTCCCCCGGCTTCCCGAAGGGATCGTTGGCGCCCTGCACAACAAGCGTCGGCACCCCGGCCCCCAGCAGTTCGGCCGCGCGGGACTTCTCGGGCTTCCCCGGCGGATGCAGCGGAAAACTCAACGCCAGCACCCCCACCGCCCCCAACTCCCGAGCCGTCCGACAAGCAACCCGCGCCCCCGCGGACCTCCCCCCGGCCACCACCGGAACCCCCTTCGCGGCCACCACCCCCCAAACCCCCCGCCACCCCACATCCAACGTCCTCGGCGCCGGCGCCACCTTCTTCCCCGCCACCCGCCACGGCTGCTCCACCAACGCAACAGTCACCCCCTCCCCGGGCAACGTCTCAGCCAGCCCTTGAAGATCCCTGGCCTCGATCCCCCCACCCGCCCCATGCCCAACAGCCAACACAAGCCGCGCCTTCTTCGCCGCCCGCCAGGTGATCCGCGCATCCCCGGCCTCCGTGGAAACAATCTCGCTGGTCATGCGGAGAGCGTGCCAGAGCCCGACGCCGACCCACGCCCCGGCACGCGCCTGCGCCCGGGGGGACGCCGCGAGGTCCGGGCCCGGGAACGCGGCGGGACCGAAGCACACCGGGCCCACGACGGGAGGTGTCCCGCCCGGCGGTGCAGCCGCTCGGCCGTCGCGGCTTCGCGGGTCGCGGCCGAGTTCCGCCCGTCAGCCCGAGGCCGGGTGGCCCCGCCGCGCCGACCGGCTCACGCGGCGACGCGGGCTTCGGCGGAGCCGGCGATCGCAGCGCTCGGACGGGCACGGTCCGGACGGCTCCACACCACTCGGCGGGACGCCACCCCGGTCACACCGGCCCCTTCCCGACACCGACCCGCCTCAGAAGCCGATGCGCTTCAGCGGCCCACACCTGTCAGCCCCACAACCCCACTCCCCTCAGAAAAGGGTCCCCTCCTCCGGTCCCTCCAGTTCTGTCAGTAGTTCCGGCCCGTTGTTGCGGACGTTGCTGACGGCTGTGGGGACGGGGTAGGCACGCATCAGGCCGGGTGGGGGTGGGGTCAGTAGGGGGGCGAGGTCGTCGAAGGTGGTGGTTGTGGGGTCCAGCCAGGCGTCCCAGCGGTCGGGGGTGAGCATGAGGGGCATGCGGGGGTGGATCTCGGACAGGGTGCGGGGGCCTTCGGCGGGGGCGGCGGCGAGGGGGGTTGTCTCGGCCTCGGTCGTGATGACTGAGCAGGTCACCCACCAGGCGAGCGGATGCTCGTCGGGGAGGGTGCGGTCGCGCCAGAACTCGTAGAGGCCGGCCATGGCGAAGACGGAGCCGTCGGCGGGCCGGACGAAGTAGGGCTGTTTGCGGGGCCGTTTCTTCTTGCCCTCGACCTCGAGGGCCCGCTCATCCTTGGCGGTGACCCACTCGTAGTACCCGTCGGCGGGAACGATGCAGCGCCGGGCGGCGAAGGCGCGACGGAAGGACGGCTTCTCGTGGACCGTCTCGGCGCGCGCGTTGATCATCCGGGCCGCGCCCTCGGGCGACTTGGCCCAGGACGGCACGAGCCCCCACTTCACGGTACGGAGCTGCCGAACCGGCCGGCGCTCGTCCGCGTCTTTCAAGGGACGGTCGAGAACGACGTACACCTGTTTCGTGGGGGCCACGTTGTAGTCCGGAGCCAGGGTCTCCTCCGGCGCGATCTTCTCGATCTCGAAGATTCCCGCGAGATCCTCGGGGCCACGACTGGCCGCATACCGTCCGCACATACGTGCCACACTGCCAGACCCCGTACGCCATCAGGGAGCCACCGCCGAACATGGACAGCACCGCCGACCTCTGGGACCGCGTCACCGGCCTCCAGCCCGATCCCGACCTCTGGGTCGTCCTCGCGACGGCGCTGGCCGCCCTCGCGATAGTCGTCCCGCACAACCTGTGGCGTCTGTCCCGCAACGCCATCACGATCGCCCACGAAGGCGGCCACGGCCTGATCGCGCTGCTGACCGGCCGCACCTTGACGGGCATCCGCCTCCACTCGGACACCAGCGGCCTCACCCTGAGCCGGGGCAAGCCGCACGGCATCGGCATGATCCTGACGGCCGCGGCGGGCTACACGGCCCCCTCGCTCCTGGGCCTCGGCGGCGCGGCCCTGCTCGGCGCGGGCCGGATCACCCTGCTGCTCTGGGCCGCCACCGCCTTGCTGGTCGCGATGCTGGTGATGATCCGCAACGCGTACGGCGTCCTGACGGTGGTGGTGTCGGGCGGCGCGTTCCTGCTGGTGTCCTGGCTCGCGGGGCCCCAGGTGCAGGCGGCGTTCGCGTACGCGGTGGTGTGGTTCCTGCTGCTGGGCGGCGTCCGGCCCCCGTTCGAACTGCAGGCGAAGCGGAGAAGGGGAGGCGCGGCGGAGTCGGACGCGGACCAGTTGTCGCGCCTGACCCACGTCCCGGCGGGATTGTGGCTGTTCCTGTTCCACACGGTGTCGCTCTGCTCCCTGCTGGGCGGCGGCAGATGGCTGCTGGGGCTGTGACCGGACGACGCCCCCCGGACGGCACCGCACCCGCCCGCCGCACACCGCGCCCGCACCCGAAACACCACGGCCCATTAAAGTGAACGCATGCCGCAGAACCCCGACCACACCGCCCACTGGCCCGCCCCCACCGCGAGCGGAGCCGTCGACGCGACGGTCCACGTCCCGGGGTCGAAATCGGTCACCAACCGAGCCCTGGTCCTCGCGGCCCTCGCCTCGGAACCGGGCTGGCTCCGCCGCCCCCTCCGTTCCCGGGACACCCTCCTGATGGCAGCCGCGCTGCGCGCGATGGGCGTGGGCATCGAGGAGGGCGTGGGCCCGGACGGCACGGGCGAGGCGTGGCGCGTCCTGCCGACGGACCTGCGCGGCCCGGCGACGGTGGACGTCGGCAACGCCGGCACGGTCATGCGCTTCCTCCCCCCGGTCGCCACCCTCGCGGACGGTCCGATCAGGTTCGACGGCGACAAGCGCTCGTACGAGCGCCCCCTGCACGGCGTGATCGACGCCCTGCGCGCCCTCGGCGCCCGCATCGACGACGACGGCAGGGGAGCGCTCCCCCTGACGGTCCAGGGCGGCGGCGCGCTGGACGGCGGCCCGGTGGAGATCGACGCGTCCTCGTCGTCCCAGTTCGTGAGCGCGCTCCTCCTCTCCGGCCCCCGTTTCAACCAGGGCGTCGAGGTGCGGCACACCGGCGCCACCCTCCCCTCGCTCCCCCACATCCGGATGACCGTCGACATGCTCCGCGCGGCCGGCGCCCAGGTCGACACCCCCGAGGCGGGCGGCGAGCGCAACGTCTGGCGGGTCACCCCGGGCGCCCTGCTGGGCCGGGACCTGACGATCGAGCCGGACCTGTCCAACGCGCAGCCGTTCCTCGCGGCGGCCCTGGTGACCGGCGGCCGGGTGACGGTCCCGGACTGGCCGAGCCGCACGACCCAGCCGGGCGACGCCCTGCGGGAGATCTTCACGGCGATGGGCGGCTCCTGCGAACTCACGGACCGGGGCCTGACGTTCACCGGCTCGGGCAAGATCCACGGCATCGACGTCGACCTGGGCGACGTCGGCGAGCTGACCCCCGGCATCGCGGCGGTCGCCGCCCTCGCGGACTCCCCGTCGACCCTGCGCGGCGTCGCGCACCTGCGCCTGCACGAGACGGACCGGCTGGCCGCGCTGACGAAGGAGATCAACGAGCTGGGCGGCGACGTCACGGAGACGGCGGACGGCCTGCACATCCGCCCCCGCCCGCTGCACGGCGGCACCTTCCACACGTACGACGACCACCGCATGGCGACGGCCGGCGCGATCATCGGGCTGGCGGTGAAGGGCGTGGAGATCGAGAACGTCGGCACGACCGCCAAGACCCTCCCGGACTTCCCGGAGATGTGGACCGGGATGCTCGGGAACTGACGATCATGCGTCGCTACGGCAAGCACACCGACGAGGACGACATCCGCTCGCGCCCCAACCGCAAGGGCAACCGTCCCCGTACGAACATCCGCCCCAAGCACGAGGACGCCGCCGAGGGCATGGTCCTCACGGTCGACCGGGGCCGCCTCACCTGTCTCGTCGAGGACCGTACGGTCCTCGCGATGAAGGCCCGTGAACTGGGCCGCAAGGCCGCCGTCGTCGGCGACCGGGTCGCCCTCGTCGGTGACCTCTCCGGCGCGAAGGACACCCTCGCGCGCATCGTCCGCATCGAGGAGCGCACGTCCGTCCTGCGCCGCACGGCCGACGACGACGATCCCTACGAGCGGGTCGTGGTCGCCAACGCGGACCAGCTGGCCATCGTCACCGCCCTCGCGGACCCCGAGCCCCGGCCCCGGCTGATCGACCGCTGTCTCGTCGCCGCGTACGACGGCGGTCTGGAGCCGCTGCTGGTCATGACGAAGTCCGACCTGGCGCCGCCGGACAAGCTCCTTGAGCTGTACGGCGACCTCGACATCCCGTACGTGGTCACCAACCGCGCGGAGCTGGAGAACGGGGACGCGGCGGACCGGGTGCGGGAGTACCTGACGGGCCGGACGACCGCGTTCGTCGGGCACTCCGGCGTCGGCAAGACGACCCTGGTCAACGCGCTGGTCCCGAAGGACCGCCGGCGCCTGACGGGCCACGTCAACGCGGTGACCGGACGGGGGCGGCACACGACGACGTCGGCCCTGGCGCTGCCGCTGCACGGCGTCGACGACTGGGTGATCGACACCCCCGGCGTCCGCTCCTTCGGGCTCGCCCACATCGACCCGTCCCGGGTCATCCACGCGTTCCCCGACCTGGAGGAGGGGACGGCGGGCTGTCCGCGCGCGTGCAGTCACGACGAGCCCGACTGCGCGCTGGACTCATGGGTGGCCGAGGGACACGCCGACCCCGCCCGCCTCTACTCGCTGCGCCGGCTACTGGCGACCCGCGAGCGTACGGAAGGCGACTGACACCCCGTCACCTCGCTTCTCTGACCTGGGTGTTGTTTGTGCGCACCTGAGTCCGGTAAGTGCACAATCGCACCGACCCTGACCCAACGGGAGGACAGCTACATGGCATGGCTGCTGGTCGTCGTGGCCGGACTGCTCGAAACAGGCTTCGCGGTGTGCCTCAAGCTCTCCCACGGCTTCACCCGCCTCTGGCCCACCATCGCCTTCGCCGCCTTCGCCCTGGGCAGCTTCGGCCTCCTGACTCTCGCCCTGCGCAAACTGGACGTCGGCCCCGCGTACGCCGTCTGGACCGGCATCGGCGCGGCCGGCACGGCGATCTACGGCATGGTCTTCCTGGGCGACCTCGTCTCGACGCTGAAGATCGTCTCGATCAGCTTCGTCATCATCGGCGTGATCGGCCTGCAGCTGTCGGGGTCGGCGCACTGAGGGGGCGCGTTCAGCTGAGAGCGCCCCGGACCAGCTCCCCCACCCCGCCCTCTGCTGCGGGCGCGGCGACGCAGGACAGGGCCAGCCTGAGGGTGAGTTCGGCGGCGCGGGCGACGTCCGGGGCGGCGCCCTTGGGCAGGACGAGGGCGGCGCGTTCACGGACGTGGCTCACGAAGTCGGCCGGCGCCGGCAGCGCGCCGTCCGCGCGGCGCTGCGCCGGGACGGCCGTGGCGGAGAGCACGGCATCCAGCGGCGGTGCGGGCAGGCGTTCGCTCCAGCAGCCGGTGAGCATGGCCTTGACGAGGGGGTTCTCCTCGGCGGACGTCACCGTCCACTCGGCCAGCAGCACGAGCCGTTCGCGCACGCCGTCGTCCCCGGAGCCCTCGTCCACCGCGCCGGCGAAGGCACGCTCGACCCCGGCGAGATAGCCGTCCGCCTCTCTGCGCACCAGGGCCCTGGCCAGCCCGTCCTTGCTGCCGAACTCGTTGTAGAGCGTCTGGCGCGACACCCCGGCCGCCGCCGCCACGTCCACCATCCGCACCGTCGACCACGCCCGGCGCGCCACCGCCGCGAAAGCGGCGTCCAGCAAAGCTTCCCGCGCAGATGCCACCGTCGCCTCCCTGGGCCAAGCGACTCTCAGCCCAGATTTGACGCCCACGATTCCACTGTCAAGGCCCCCCGCACCCCACATCTCCACCCCTCCCGTACCCGACCCCCATGGCCCCACCCTCACCTCGCCGGATACCGTTCCCCCATGCCGGACTACCTCGACGACCTCCGCCTCGCCCATGTCCTCGCGGACGCGGCCGACGCGGCCACCACGGCCCGTTTCAAGGCCCTCGACCTGAAGGTCGAGACGAAGCCGGACATGACGCCGGTCAGCGAGGCCGACAAGGCGGCGGAGGAGCTGATCCGGGGCCATTTGCAGCGGGCGCGGCCCAGGGACGCGATCCTCGGCGAGGAGTACGGCGTCGAGGGCACGGGCCCGCGCCGCTGGGTCATCGACCCGATCGACGGAACGAAGAACTACGTACGCGGTGTACCCGTCTGGGCGACATTGATCGCGCTCACCGAAGCCGGCGAGGGCGGTTATCAGCCGGTCGTCGGTCTGGTCTCCGCGCCCGCGCTGGGCCGCCGCTGGTGGGCGGCGAAGGGCCACGGCGCGTACACGGGGCGCAGCCTCTCGACGGCGACCCGGATGCACGTCTCGAAGGTCGCCTCCCTCTCGGACGCGTCGTTCGCGTACTCCTCCCTCTCCGGCTGGGAGGAACGCGGCACCCTGAACGGCTTCCTGGACCTGACGCGCGAGGTCTGGCGCACCCGCGCGTACGGCGACTTCTGGTCGTACATGATGGTCGCCGAGGGCACGGTCGACCTGTGCGCGGAGCCGGAGCTGTCGCTGTGGGACATGGCGGCGACGGCGATCGTCGTGACGGAGGCCGGCGGCACGTTCACCGGCCTGGACGGCCGTCCGGGCCCGCACAGCGGGAACGCCGCCGCGTCCAACGGGCTGCTGCACGAGGAACTGCTGGGCTACTTGAACGAACGCTACTGACCCGGCGCTACTGGTCGAGGGCCGGCCAAGGGTCGCCAACCGGCGCTCGTTCGCGGCACATATGAGCGCACACGCCCTCAATCGGCCCCGCACGCCCCCTTGTTGACCCCCGCTTTGCCTGCGACGCTGAGGACGCCCCCACTTGTGCATTTGTGAATCCCCGCACGTTCCGGGGATCACAGGAGGAGGTCACCCTCGATGCTCGTCCACGAAGCCATGACCCGGACGGTCCTCACCATCGGCCCCGCCCACACCCTCCGCCAGGCCGCCGCCCTGATGTCCGCCCGCCGCGTGGGCGCGGCCGTCGTCCTCGACCCCGACGCCGGCGGCATCGGCATCCTCACGGAGCGCGACATCCTCGACTCCGTGGGCCTCGGCCAGAACCCCGACCGCGAGCACGCGTACGACCACACCACGACGGACGTCGTCTTCGCGACCCCCGCGATGCCCCTGGAGGAGGCGGCCCGCGCGATGACCGACGGCGGCTTCCGCCACCTCGTCGTCCTGGACGGCGGCGAGCCCGCCGGCATCGTCTCGGTCCGCGACATCGTCCGCTGCTGGGTCCCGGCGGGGCTCGGGATACCGGCCTAGGCCGGACATGCGAGGTGGGCCGCCCCCAAGGGAACCGGCCCACCGTCTCGACGAGCGGTCCAGTGCCGGAGCAGCCGTGAAGGGCCTGGACCACGGCCTCCAGCCACCCGTCGAACTCACCCCGGATCCTACATTGGACTCATTCCAAGTCAAGCTAGCATCCAAATTCACACCCGTTCGGAAAACCGCGTCCGGCTGTTAATCTGGACGGCATGAGTGACCTTCTGGAGCGGCTGCGCGGGCGCGGATGGCGCATGACCGCACAGCGGCGCGTCGTGGCCGAAGTCCTCGACGGCGAACACGTCCACCTCACGGCCGACGAAGTCCACTCACGGGCGGTGGCCAAGCTCCCCGAGATCTCCCGGGCGACGGTCTACAACACCCTGGGCGAACTGGTGACGCTGGGCGAGGTCCTGGAGGTGACGACGGACAACCGGGCCAAGCGCTACGACCCGAACGCCCATCACCCCCACCACCACCTCGTCTGCGCCCACTGCGGCACCATCCGCGACGTCCACCCCACCGGCAACCCCCTCACCGACCTCCCCACGACGGAGCGCTTCGGCTTCACGATCGAGGCGGTCGAGGTCACGTACAAGGGCGTCTGCCCGAACTGCGCGCGGGCGTGAATGCACTGAGGGCCCGGATCCTGTTCCCAGGATCCGGGCCCTCATTCAGTAGCGGGGACAGGATTTGAACCTGCGACCTCTGGGTTATGAGCCCAGCGAGCTACCGAGCTGCTCCACCCCGCGTCGGTGAACACAACGTTACGCGAGGGGCGAGCGGCAGGCAAATCGATTACCCGCCCACCCCTCACCGCACCTCACGCGCTCAGTTCCTCCCGCAGCGCGTCCCGCAGCCGGGCCGCCCGCTCCCCCACCTCCGCAGGGCCCAGCTCCACGGCCCGGGAGGCCCAGCGCTGCCCCTCGGCCAGGTCCCCCCGCCGCGCGCACACCAGGGCGAGCCTGAGCGCCGCGCGCCCGTGCCCGGCGGAGGCCGCCCGCTGCCACCAGACGACGGCCTCGGGCTCGCTCCCCTCGCGGGCCAGCAGCAGCCCGAGGTTGAAGGCGCCGTTGCGGGACCCGGCCTCGGCGGCGGCCCGGTACCAGCGGGCGGCCTCGACGACGTCACCGCGTCCGGCGGCGAGCATGCCCACGCGCACCTGGGCGCGCCGGTGTCCTTGGGAGGCGGCGCGCTCGTACCACTCCTCGCACTCGGTCTTCTCCCGCACCGGCTCCCCCAGCTCGTGCGCGGACGCGGCCGGCCGGCGGGCGTCGAGCAGCGTGGCCAGCCGGTAGGCGGCCTCGGCGCTGCCCCCGCCCGCCGCGCACCGCAGGTGCCGTTCGGCGGCCTGCTCGTCGCCGTCCCGCAGCCGTGCGATGCCCACCTGGAGCGCGGCCTCGGTGTGCCCGGCGGCGGCGGCCCGCTCGTACCAGCGCAGCGCGGCCCCCTCCTCCCCGCGCCCGGCGTGCAGGATCCCGAGGTTGAAGGCGGCGTCGACGCTGCCGAGTTCGGCGGCCTTGGAGAACCAGGGCTCGGCCCCGCTCGCGTCCCCGCCCTGCAGCAGCAGGATCGCGAGCGCGTTGGCGGCCTCGCGGTGTCCGACGTAGGCAGCGCGCCGGTACCACTGCTCGGCCTGCGCGGTGCGCCCCTGTTCGGCGCAGAGGAGGCCGAGGTTGTAGGCACCGTTGATGTCGCCGGCGTCCATGGCGGCCCGGTACCAGCGTTCGGCGGTCTGGTGCTGGCCGCGTTCGGCGTGCAGGGCGCCGAGCGCGTTCGCGGCGTTGCCGTCGCCGTCCTGGGCGCCGCGCAGCCACCAGATCGCGGCGTTCTCGACGTCCCCGGCGTCGCGCAGGAGGAAGCCGAGGGCGCAGGCGGCGCGGGCGTCGCCGTCCTTGGCGGCCACGAGGTACCAGCGGCCGGCCTCCTTGACCTCGCCGCGGCGCTCCAGGATCCCGCCGAGGTGGAGGGCGGCGCGCAGGTGACCGCGGGCGGCGGCCTGCCGGTACCACTGCTCGGCCTCGCCGGAGGACGCCCCGGTGTCGGCCCGCTCGCCGAGGAGTCCCCCGCTGCCGGGCCGGTCGAGTCCGCGCGCGAGGCGGTAGGCGGCTTCGCGGTGTCCGCGTTCGGCGGCGGCCCGCAGCCACTTCTCGGCCCCGGCGTCGCCGCGGTGCTCCAGGAGGTCGGCGAGGGCGTAGGCGCCGAGGGTGTGGCCCTGTTCGGCGGACTGGCGCAGCCAGTACTCGGCGGCCGGTTCGTCGCCGCGCTCGCGGTGGTGCCGGCCGAGCGCGTGGGCGGCGGCCGAGGATCCGGCGACGGCGGCGACGCGCCACCAGCCGGCGGCCTCGTCGGCGTAGCCGCGCTGGTGGAGGAGGACGCCGAGGTTGTTGGCGGCGGCGCGGTCGCCGGCGGCCGTCGCGGCGCGCAGGTGGGGCTCCGCACCGTCCAGGTCGCCCCTGCGCAGCAGCCGGGCGCCGAGGACGCTGGCCGCCTCGGTGTCGCCGCGTTCGGCGGCGAGCCACAGGCGCGCCTCCTCGGCGGCCTCCCCCGTCTCGTCCGGGGCCGCTTCCTCTGCCTCACCCGAAGGCCGCGCAATTCGCCCTGTCTCGTACAGAGTTCCCTTGTCCCCCATAACGTCCATCGTCGCACCACCTGCAACCGAGTTACATCCGGTATACCGCAGTCAGTGAGGTCACTTCAGCGTTTTGTCGACATGCCCACAGAGAGACACATCAAACCCCATCCCTTCTCCGCACGCGCCGAAGGCCCGGATCCTCGTTGGATCCGGGCCTTCGACTTCAGTAGCGGGGACAGGATTTGAACCTGCGACCTCTGGGTTATGAGCCCAGCGAGCTACCGAGCTGCTCCACCCCGCGCCGTGTGGAACAACCGTACCACGGCGCGGAGATGAGCAGATGATCTACCCATCGCCTAAGACGACGAGGGCTTCGGCGTCGGACTCGGACTCGCCCCCGGTGTGGGCTTGTTCGCGTCCTTCTGCGCCGCGGCCTGCGCGTCCTCGGCCCGCTTCAGCGCGGCCTGCAGGTCCTTCTGAGCCTGCCCGTACGCCCCCCAGTCGCCCTTCTTCAGGGCTTCCTGGCCGGCGGTGAACGCCTTCTGGGCGTCCTGGAGCGCCTGCTGGACCGTCGGGTTGCCGGACGGCGGCGGTGTCGTGCCCCCGCCCCCGCCGGTGTCCCCGCCGTCGTCGCCCGGTGGCGGCGGCGTCGAGGTCTGGGTGCCGAAGACCTTGTCGAGGGCCGCCTCAAGGGTGTCCTCGAACGCGGTGCTGCCGTTGTAGGTCACCAGCACCTTGCGCAGCAACGGGTACTTGAGTCCACCACCGCGTACGTAGACCGGCTCCACGTAGAGCAGTCCGCCGTCGAGCGGCACCGTCAGCAGGTTGCCGTACTCGACCTCGGAGTCGCCGCCGCGCAGCAGCCTGATCGACTCGGCGATGTCCTGTTCGGAGTTGAACTGGCTCTGGACCTGTTTGGGTCCGTCGACCGTGGTGCTCGTCGGCAGCTTCAGGACTCTGATCTTGCCGTAGTCCGAGGTGCCCGCCTCCGCGTCGACCGCCATGAACGCGCTCAGGTTGTCCCGGCCGTTGGGCGTGAACGTCGTCGTCAGCGAGAACGCCTGCTGCTTCTGGTCGGGCATCTTCATGCTCAGGTAGTACGGCGGGACCGCGTCGCCCGACTTGTTGGTCGGGTCGTCCGGGACCTGCCAGACCTCGCTGCCGCTGAGGAACGTCGTCGCGTCCTTCACGTGGTAGCGGGTGAGCAGTTCGCGCTGGACCTTGAAGAGGTCCTGCGGGTACCGCAGGTGGTCCATCAGGTCCTTGGAGATCGCGCTACGCGGCTCGACCGTGTCCGGGAACGCCTTCATCCAGGTCTTGAGGACCGGGTCCTTGGTGTCCCACTGGTAGAGCTTGACCTGGCCGGTGTACGCGTCGACGGTCGCCTTCACCGAGTTGCGGATGTAGTTGACCTGGTTCTGCTGGGCCACCACCGCGCGGGAGTTGTTGGCCGCCGTCAGCGAGTCGGCCGTCGTGTCGCCCAGCGTGGTGCGCGAGGCGTACGGGTAGCCGTTGGTGGTGGTGTACGCGTCGACGATCCACTGGATCTTGCCGCCGACCACCGCAGGGTAGGCGTCGCCGTCGATCGTCAGCCAGGGGGCGACGGCCTCGACGCGCTCCTTCGGCGTGCGGTTGTAGAGGATCCGCGAACCCTCGCCGATCGCGCCGGAGTAGAGGATCTGCGGCTCGCCGAACGCCACCGCGTACGCCGCCCGGTTGACCGGGTTGGAGAGGTTGACGCCGCTGTCGCCGGTGTAGCTGGTGGTCTTCTCGCCGCTGTCGTCGGAGTAGTCGATCTCCTTCTGCGGGCCGCCGACGATCGAGTACGTCGTCGTGCGCTCGCCGTAGTAGATCCGCTGCTGGTACTTGCCCAGCTCACCCTTGGACGGCAGGTCGGACTCGGTGAACACCGGCCGCCCCTCGGAGTCGACCGAGGTGCCCTGCGCCGCGACCACGCCGTAGCCGTGGGTGTAGCGGAAGTGGTTGTTGATCCAGTTCTTCTTCGGGATGCCGGCGAGGTTGATCTCGCGCAGACCGATGACCGTGTCCTGGTCCTTGCCGTCCTTGCCGTAACGGTCGACGTCCAGGTTGGTCGGGAAGGCGTAGTAGTTGCGGATCTGCTGGAGCTGCTGGAACGTCGGCGAGATGATGTTCGGGTCCATGATCCGGACGCTGGCCGTCGCGTCGGCGCTCGCCCGCAGCTTGGTCTTGTCCGTCTGCGCCGGCTTGCCCGAGTACTCGGTGACCTGGGCGTCGTCGATGCCGTACGCCTCGCGCGTCGCCTTCAGGTTCTTCGCGACGTACGGGGCTTCCTTGGCCTGCTCGTTGGGCTGGACCTGGAACTTCTGGACGATCGCCGGGTACAGGCCGCCGATGAGGATCGCGGAGAGCACCATCAGGCCGAAGCCGATGACCGGGAGCTGCCAGGTGCGCCGCCACAGGGTGGCGAAGAACAGCAGCGCGCAGATGACGGCGATGCAGAACAGGATGGTCTTCGCCGGGAGGTAGGCGTTGGCGTCGACGTACCTGAGGCCCGTCCAGCTGTCGGTGGCCTTGAAGTCGCTGGACTTGACGGCCAGTCCGTACCGGTCGAGCCAGTAGGCGACCGCCTTCAGCGCGACGAACACGCCGAGCAGCACCGACAGGTGGCCGGTCGCGGCGGCCGTGGCGCGCGCGCCGGGGCTGGTGACGCGCAGCCCGCCGTACAGGTAGTGGGTGAGCGCGGCGGCGATCAGGGAGATGATCGTCGCGGCGAAGCCGAAGCCGAGCAGGAAGCGGTACCAGGGCAGGTCGAAGGCGTAGAACGCCACGTCCAGGTGGAACTGGGGGTCCTTCGTGCCGAAGGACACGCCGTTGACCCACATGAGCCAGGTCCGCCACTGCCCGGAGGCGGAGGCGCCCGCGATCAGGCCCACGAGGGCGGTGATCCCGAGCAGCAGCCACTTCTTGTACGGCGCGATGCCCATGCGGTAGCGGTCCAGGCTCTGCTGCTCGACCGACATGGCCGCGAGCGGCGGGCGCAGCCGGTGCGCGAGCCAGATGTTGAAGCCGACCGCCAGGGCCATGAGCAGGCCGAAGACGAAGAAGAGCCCGACCTTGGTCCACAGGGTGGTGGTGAAGACGGACGAGTAGTTGACGGACCGGTACCAGAGCCAGTCGGTCCAGAACCCGGCGAACATGGTGAACGCCATGCCCAGCACGGCCAGCACGCCCAGTGTCAGGAGCAGGGTCCGGGCTCGCCTGGACGGGCGGCCCACTCTGATCCGTGGCCCCGTCGGGCCTCCGCCGCGGTCCGGCATCTGGAAAGCCAAGGTGGCACCTCGAAGTTCGCTGTCGATCCCTCAGGCCCGCGTTTTCGCCGGCCCCTCGTGGCCCGTTGTGATCGCGGGTCCACACCTATGCAACTTACTCACCGTTTACTCGGTTCCCGATTCAGGTCACGAACGAGGCAGGATTGTGACCATGTCCAACACTCCCATGGCGGCGAGTCCGCTCACCCGGGCCGTACTGGAGATCGACGAGTACGTCTCCGGTCTCGGCTGGGACCAGCCCGCCCGCCTCTTCGCCCTCGTAGACACCGCCCGGCTGCGCCGCGAGGAACCCCGCCTCGCGGCCCAGCTCGGCCTTGAGGGCGAGTCCGAGACCACCGGTCTCACCCCGATCGAGCAGGACGAGGTGCCCGCCGCCCAGCCGCTCGACGAGTTCCTGGCCACGATCGCCTGGCCGCCCGCGGTCACCGGCTGCGCCCTGACCGTCGAACGCCTCATGCTGCCCCCGTCCGCCGAGGCGCAGGTCCCCTCGAACCTGAACGAGAAGAAGCTCGCGCAGTGGGTCGCCGCGCACCCCGACCGCCAGGAGGTCCGCATGACGGTCGCCGTCCTGCGCGACGGCACCCGCGACTCGGCCGTCCGCCTGCGCGAGAAGGACACGCCGACGGAGGTCCTGACGGGCGGCGCGCTGGTCCCGGGCCTCGCGGAGGCCCTGGCGGCGACGTTCGAGGACTGAATCTTTTCGGAACGACATCTTTTCGGAACGACGGTGAGGGCGCCCTTCGTGTCACGAGGGCGCCCTCCGTCGTCGTCACCGGGGACCCGGCCTCAGCCCTTCGTCGTGCACGTCGGCAGGGCGTCCGTCTTGCCCTCCCGGATGTCGGCCAGCGCGCCGAGCGCGTCCTTGATGGTGCCGACCTTGATCAGCGTCAGGCCGCTCGGGGTGTCCTTGGCCGCCGCCGCGCAGTTGTCGGCCGGGGTGAGGAAGTACTGGGCGCCCTTCTCGCGCGCGCCGACCGTCTTCATCTCGATGCCGCCGATGGGGCCGACCTTGCCGTCGTCGTCGATCGTCCCGGTCCCGGCGACGAACTTCCCGCCCGTCAGGCTGCCCGGGGTGAGCTTGTCGTAGATGCCGAGGGCGAACATCAGACCGGCGCTGGGGCCGCCGACGTCCGCGAGCTTGATGTCGACCGTGAACGGGAACGTGTGGTCGGTACCGGCCGAGATGCCGACGATGGCCCGCTTCGCGCCGCTGTCGTCCGAGGCCGCCGTCCTGATCCGGACGTCCTCGGTGGCCGTCGCCGTCCTGCCGGCCTTCTCCGCGGCCGCCTGCTCCTTCGCCGGGACGATCGTGAAGACGACGTTCTCACCGGGCTTGTGCTTCGTCACCAGCTTCGCGACGTCACCGGGTTCCTCGACGGCCGTCCCGTCCACGGACTTGATGACGTCGCCGGCGTGCAGCCTGCCCTCCGCGGGGGAGCCCTTCACCACGGTCGACACGATCACCCACGACCGCACCGGGATGCCCAGCTCCTTCAGCGCCGCCACCTTCGCGCTCTCCTGGGACTGGCTGAACTCCTCGGCGTTCTCCTGGGTGGACTGCTCCTCCGTCTTGCCGTCCGGGTACAGCGTGTCGTGCGGGACGACCTTGTTGTCGTGCGCGAGCCAGCCGTACACCGCCTCGACGAGGTTCATCCGGTAGTCGGCGCCGGTGACCCGCACGGTCGTCATGTTCAGGTGCCCCGACGCCGGATACGTCTTGCGCCCCGAGATCTGCAGCACCGGTTCCCCGCCGTGCTCCCCCAGCGTGTTCACCGTCGGTCCCGGCGACATCTCCGAGTACGGCGCCTTGATCGTCACCCCCAGGCACAGGAGGGCGATCAGCATCAGGGTCGAGGCGAGCATCGTCGCGGTGCGGCGTGGCATGTCTCGACAGTACGGGACGGGGGTGAGCGGGGTCGGGGATGGGGGACCATGGGCGTATGGCTGAAGTTTCCTTTGATCATCCCGGGGAAGCCGGGGCGGACGATCCCGTCAGGCTGATCGCCGTCCGGGACGAGGCGTTGTCGCTGGACGAGGTGTTCCGGGCCGTGGGGGACGAGGCGGCCGGGGGGATCGCCCTGTTCGTCGGGACGGTGCGCAACCATGACGGCGGGGCGGACGTGGAGGCGTTGGGGTACTCCTGCCATCCCAGCGCCGAGGACGAGATGCGCCGGGTCGCGGAGAAGGTCGTCGCGGAGTTCCCGGTGCGGGCGCTGGCCGCCGTGCACCGGGTGGGGGAGCTGAGGGTGGGGGATCTCGCCGTCGTCGTCGCCGTGTCCTGCGCGCACCGGGCCGAGGCGTTCGCCGCCTGCCGCAAGCTCATCGACGACCTCAAGCACGAGGTGCCGATCTGGAAGCGGCAGAAGTTCTCCGACGGGACCGAGGAATGGGTCGGCGCCTGCTGAGGGCTCCGGTTGCGTAACCGGCGGCCCGGCGTGAGCGTTGTCACTGCGGATGGTTAATCTGCTGATCAGTCAGTTCGCGGTGGCCCGTCTGGGGTCGGGAGGTCGGACATGGGGGCGCTCGCCTGGTTGGGGATCCCGCTGCTCGCGGCGATCGGCGCCGGCGTATGGGGCAGCTGGGCCAACCGCACCCGCAGGACCCGCGGCGACGGCCCCGAACTCGACGGCTACGCGAAATTCCGGGCAGCCATGGAACGCCCCCTCCCCCACGAACCCGCGCCCCCCATGCCCGACACCCCCCTCCTGAACGTGGACTTCACCGCCCCCAAACCCCCGGCCCACACCTGACCCCGCCCACCGAATCCCGCTCAGCAGCCCCCGGCCCCGGGCCGCCGCCCCCTCGCACACGCGAGCGCGGGGGGCCTGACACGGTCGTGCCACCCCGGATCGCACACACGAGCGCGTGGGGAGCCTGCCGGGCCGCGTCGGTCAGCCACACGCGCGAGCGCGCGAGAAGCCTGCGCTGAAGGACTGCGGAATCACTCCACCGGGGCTCGCGCACACGAGCGCGCTGGGCGCCTTACCGGCCGCACCGGGGCCCCTCACCCCTCGTGCAGGTCCGCCGTCACTCGTCGACGCCCAGACACCCCGCCCTCGCCTCAGCCCCGGCGCGCTGCCGGTCTCGTCCCGGCCCGTCCCACAGCTCGCTGACCCGCTCCCACTCACACCCCGCCTCACCCCCGGACCGGCATCGCCCCACCCCCTCGCAACTCCCCGCCGGACGACGGCCGCGCTGCAGCACACGCACACCTGGACCTCCCGCCCGAGGCCCTGCCCCCCGCTCGCGGGCCGCACCCAACCCCCGTACCGTCCCCACGCAGCTCCCCCCGGATCGCTTGCCCCACCCACCCCGCCCCTAGCTCCGCCCACCCCGGGGTCCAGGGGCGGAGCCCCTGGTGGGGTTGAAGGGGCGGAGCCCCTGGGGGGGTTGAAGGGGCGGAGCCCCTGGGGGATGGGAAGGGTAGGGGCGGCGGGGGCGAGGAACCCCCGGCGCTCCGCTCCGCCGCAGCCACCCCCAGCGCACCCCGCCGCGACTACCCCCTCCGCCGCACCTTCCGAGCCCTGCGCACCACAGCCGCCGCCCCCAGCAATGCGACCGTCGCCCCCGCGGCGCCCGCCGCGGTCGCGTCCTTCCGTCCCAGCCGCCGCCCGGCGACCGTGTGCCGCCCGTCGACCTCGGCCAGGAGTTCGGCCAGCACCTCCTCGTTGGTCCACCGGGGCCGCCACCCGGCGGCGTGGAGCCGGCTCCCGCTGACCACCCAGGGGTACATGGTGTAGGCGAGGTCCCCGGCGGGCGACGGCGTGAGCCCGATCCGGTGCAGCCGGGCGGCGGCGCCGAGTGCGACGGCGGACGGCAGCTCCATCCGCCGGATCCCGCTCAGCTCCTCGACCTCCTCCTGCTCCAGCCACCCGTCACACCCGACGGCCAGCTCCCCCTCGACCTTCTCCAGCACGGCGTACTCCAGGGCCCCGCACAGATCGTCGACGTGACAGAACTGCCAGGCCGGCCGGGACCCGGCGACGACGAGCAGCCGGGGTGACTCGAAGTACCGGGTGAGCGCGGTGTCGGTGCCCCCGACGAGCGTGGCCGGCCGCACGACGGTGACATTCAGCCCGGGATGAGCACGGGGCGCCCGCCGAGCGAGCCGTTCGATCTCCAGCAGGTCCCCCACCCCGGTCGCCTCGGCGGTGGCCCGCAGCTCCGCGTCCTCGGCGAGCGGCAGCTCGTTGTCGGGCAGCGCCCCGTACACCATCGCGGACGTGCAGAGCACGACCCGCCGCACCCCGGCGGCCGCGGCGGCCGTCAGCACCGTCTGCGTCCCCCGCACGTTGTACGCGGTCCGCGCCGCCGCCTCGGACCCGAGATCGAGGTCCAGCGCGAGATGGACGACGACGTCGGCCCCGCGCAGCTTCTCCGCGATCGCCGGATCACGCACGTCGAGGATGTGCCACGTCGCGTCGTCGCACTCCCCCCGCCGCTCGTCGATGGCGACGACCTGCTTGATCTCGTCGGACGCGGCGAGCCGCGCGGTCAGCAGCGCGCCCACGCCCTGCGCCGCGCCGGTCACGGCGACGACGGGCCCGCGCGCGGCGGCACCGGTTGAGCGGTTTCGCGCTGCGCGAACCTGCGGATCTGGGGAACTCACCAGGTGTCTCCAGCGGTTGTCATGGCATACGGGCGCGGATGACGCGTACGTACCAGGTGGCTCCATCCTGCCGCAGGCCGCGAGTCGGCGAAGCACCGAGGCCCGATCGACCCCGGGTGTCTACGCTGGGTGGTGTTGCAGGGCAGCCGCGCCGCCGGTCGAGTGACCGGTGGCCTTACCAGCCGAGGAACCCCGTGAGTGACACCCCATTCGGATTCGGCCTTCCGCCGGAGGAGCCGGAGGACGGCGACGGCAAGAAGAAGGACCAGCAGAGCGGCGGTGGTCAGGGACCGGCCAACCCGTTCGGCTTCGGCGGGCTGCCCGGAGGCTTCGGCGCCCCCGGCGCGGACAACCCGTTCGCGGCGATGTTCGGCTCCATGAACCCCACCGACCTCGGTGCCGCGTTCCAGCAGCTCGGCCAGATGCTGTCGTACGAGGGCGGCCCGGTGAACTGGGACATGGCCAAGCAGATCGCCCGCCAGACGGTCGCGCAGGGCACGCCGGACGGCGTGAAGGACGCGAGCGTGGGCCCCACCGAGCGCACCGCGGTCGAGGAGGCCGTCCGCCTGGCGGACCTGTGGCTCGACGACGCGACGTCACTGCCGTCCGGCGCGGGCACCGCCGTCGCGTGGTCGCGCGCGGAGTGGGTGGAGGCGACGCTCCCGGCGTGGAAGGAGCTGGTCGACCCGGTCGCCGAGCGCGTGGGCGCGGCGATGGGGGACGTCCTGCCGGAGGAGATGCAGGCCATGGCGGGCCCGCTGATCGGCATGATGCGCTCCATGGGCGGCGCGATGTTCGGCACGCAGATCGGGCAGGCCGTCGGTGTCCTCGCGGGCGAGGTCGTCGGCTCGACCGACGTCGGCCTGCCGCTGGGCCCGGCCGGAAAGGCCGCGCTGCTGCCGGTGAACATCGAGACGTTCGGCAAGGACCTGGGCGTCGCGAAGGACGAGGTGCGGCTGTACCTGGCGCTGCGCGAGGCGGCCCACCAGCGCCTGTTCGCACACGTGCCGTGGCTGCGGGCGCACCTGTTCGGCGCGGTCGACGGCTACGCGCGCGGGATCAAGGTCGACACCGCCAAGCTGGAGGACGTCGTCGGCCAGTTCGACCCGCAGAACCCCGAGCAGCTTCAGGACGCGCTCCAGCAGGGCATGTTCCAGCCGGAGGACACCCCGGAGCAGAAGGCGGCGCTGGCCCGGCTGGAGACGGCGCTGGCGCTGGTCGAGGGCTGGGTCGACGCGGTGGTCCACGCGGCCGCCAAGCCCCGTCTGACGTCCGCCGACGCCCTGCGCGAGACGCTGCGCCGCCGCCGGGCGACGGGCGGCCCCGCCGAGCAGACGTTCGCCACGCTGATCGGCCTGGAGCTGCGCCCGCGCCGCCTGCGCGACGCGTCCCGCCTGTGGGCGTCCCTCACGGACGCGCGCGGTGTCGACGGCCGCGACGCCCTGTGGGCCCACCCGGACATGCTCCCCACGGCCACCGACCTCGACGACCCGGACGGCTTCGTCCACCGCGAACAGCTCGACTTCTCCGAGCTGGACAAGCTCCTCGGCGAGGCCGCGGAGGGCCCGGACCTGAAGAAGAAGCCCACCGACGGCAAGGACGACGACACCGAGTGAGCCTGCACGACGACGCGGCCTCGGTCCTCAAGGGGTACGAGGCCCAGCCGGACCTGCGCGAGACCTACCTCACCCACCTCGCGTCCCACCCCGACGGCATGTGGAAGTCCTGCGCGGACGGCCACATCACCGCCAGCGCCCTGGTCATCGACCCCACCCGGGGCCGCGTCCTGCTGACCCTGCACAAAAAGCTCCGCATGTGGCTCCAGATGGGCGGCCACTGCGAACCCGGCGACGACAGCCTGGCCGCCTCTGCCCTCCGCGAGGGTGTGGAGGAGTCGGGCATCGAGGACCTGACGCTCGTACCGGGCGGCCCGATCCGCCTGGACCGCCACTTGACGCCGTGCGCCTGGCACCTGGACGTGCAGTACGCGGCGCTGGCTGCCCCGAACGCGGTGGAGGCGATCAGCGACGAGTCACTGGACCTGCGGTGGTTCGCATACGACGAGGTGGCCGAAGTGGCGGACGACTCGGTGGTACGCCTGCTGGAGGAAACGAAGAAGAGGCTGGCCCTTTAAGAGGGGGTGCGTTGTGTTTGTCAGGGGCGCGGGGCTGTATCGATTTGCGGCTCCGCCGCGTGGGCGCGAACAACCACAACGCACCCGCACCCGCCCGACTGCATCACAGCGCACCCCCGTAGGCGCTAATTCCTCCCACTCCCCAGCGAATTCCCGCTGAGCCCCCCACTCCCCATCCCGAACTGCCCGAGCACCCCGGACGCCCTCAAGTGCTGCGGCGGCAACAACTCACTCGGCTGCACCAGCACATGCCCGGTCCCGGAGAACTGCATCTCCCACCCCTCCCCCGTGGACCCCCGCCTCCGCCACACGGCAGACGTGGACGTCGGCGCCTGCAACTGCGTCCGCAACGACGTCGACCAGGCGATCACCGCGTCGGAGTCGCAGCAGACGTTGTTCCCGGGCCCGACCTCCAGCACCAACGGCTCCCCGGACGTCATCACGACGACCTGCCCGTTCCCGGACAGTTCGAGGTTGTACGCCCCGGCGGAGGCGACCTCGACGGCACTGTCGATGGCGACGATCCCGACGTTGAGGGACCCGTCGAAGGCGAGCACGGACGACGAGTCGACGGTGATCCCCCGGCCGACGTCCATGATGTGCAGGTGCTGCGCGAAGTTCGCGAGGTACACGACCCCGCTCCCCTTGCACCGCATGAGTTCGAGCCGTTCCCCGGTCATCCGCTCGACGTTGCGCCACCCCCGGTCGCGGTACTGGCTGTCGAACTGGACGTCGCCCTCGAAGGCGACCATGGCCCCCTGGCGCGCGAGGATCGCCCCGCGCCCGCGCGAGACGTCCGTCTTGAGAAGCTGCGGGTTCTGGAGGGTGTAGCGCTCGGTGGACTCCACCGGGATGTGCGCGAAGAGTGTGCTGTGCATGTCGTGGCTCCCCTCAGCCCCGGATCTTGAATCGGTCGCCGGTGTCCTCGCTGGGCTGGACGACGACGAACCCCTGTCCCTTGAAGCCGACCTGGAAGGCTTCCCCGCTGCCCCGCCCGATCAGCGCGCCCGCCTTGATGGTCCGCTTGGCCTTCATGTCGAGCCCGTCGGTCCACGCGATGAGCGCGTCGGGGTCGACGTAGGTCTCACGCTCGGCGCAGTCGAGGGAGATCGGCACGCCCCGGCTGACCAGCGCGACCCATCCGGTGCCCCGCACGACGAGGTTGGTGAGCCCGGACCCGGAGAGCTTGGCGAGCCCCTTGACGGGCTCGATCCTCAGCTCCAGGGAGGCGTCGCAGGCGAGCAGCGTGGGCCCGTTGACGGAGATCGCCTCGTTGTTCAGGTGGACGACGAGGACGTCGCCGCCGTAGTCCGCGAGGTACAGGTCGCCGTCGCCCCGGCACAGCATCAGCCGTCCGCCCTCGCCCGTGACCATCTCCTCGGCGTGGCGCCGCAGGGTGCCCGGTGCCCCGTCGAACTGGACGTAGCCGTCGTAGGCGATCATCGAGCCGGCCTTGGCGTACAGGTCCTGCCCACTGACCATGGTGACCTTGAGCGTCTTGGAGCTGTGCACGCTCATCCGGACGCCGGTCGCCGTGTGCTGCTGCGCGTTGAGTGTCTGGAGGTCCATGTGCTGCCTCACACCTCGAAGGGCTGGACGACGACGAAGTTGCCGGGGGCGCCCCGGAACTGGAGGTTGACGGCCTCCGCGCTCTGCCGGGCGTACCCGGAGCGGCGCAGGCGCAGCGAGGTCGTGGTGACCGCCTGCGCGCCCGCGGACCAGGCGATGACGGCGTTGCCGTCGACGTAGGTGGCGGGGCCGACGGGCAGGACGACGGGGATGCCGCGCGTCTTGACGACGATCGCGCCGGTGCCGGAGAACAGCATGCTGAACAGGCCGCCGCCGGGCAGTCCCGCGCCCTCGATGCGGCGGACCTCGGTGTCCAGGGCCTCGTCGAAGGCGAGCACCCCGCGCGCGGAGGTGTAGAGCTGTTCGCCCTGGAGGCGGATCACGAACAGGCGGCTGGCCTCGTCCGCGAGGAAGACCTCGCCGTCGCCGGAGCAGCGCATCAGGGACATGCCCTGGCCGGTGAGCTGTCCCGTCAGCTTGCCGAGGAGCCCTGAGCCCTTGTGGGCGAAGTCGATGTCGCCCTGGTAGGCGACCATGCTGCCCTGCTTGGCGAGGATGTTCGCGCCCTTGCTGAGCGTCGCCCGCACCAGCTCCGGGTTCTGCTCCGTCCAGCGGTCACCGACAGGGGCCTCGGCGTACTTCGTGAGCACGGCGCGGAGGCCGGCTTCGGGGGGTACGGGCGCGAGGGGGGCGACGGCGCCGAAGGGGGCGCCGGGCGGGGTCATGCCGGGGGGTGTCATGCCGGGCGGGGTGGTGCCGGGCGGGCCGAAGGGGGCGCCGGGCGGGGGCGTGCCCGGGGTGCCGAAAGGTGCGCCGGGAGGTGTCGTGCCGGGGGGCATCGTGCCGGGCGGGCCGAAAGGTGCGCCGGGCGGAGTCGTGCCCGGGGTGCCGAAGGGGGCTCCCGGGGGTGTCGTGCCCGGGGGCGTGTACGGGCCGGTCTGTGGTGCGGGGGCCGGTGGGGGCGGGACCGTGCCGGCGGGCGGGGTGTGGAGGCCGGCGGCGATGGTCGGGGCGGCGTGGGGCGCGAAGGCCGGGGCGGGGGCGGGAGGGGGTGTGGTGGGGGCGGGGGCGCCGAAGGAGGGCGCGGGGGCGGGCGCGGGCGCCTGGGGCGGGACGGCGGCGGGGGCCGGGGCCGGGGAGGCTGCCGGGGACGCCGGTGCCGTCGGGGGCGCGAAGGCGGGCGGGGCGAAGCCGGGGGCCTCGGCGGGCGCGGGCGCGGGCGGGGGTTCCTCCTCCGCGACCTCGCCGCCGAAGTTCTTCAGCAGGGCCTCCAAGCCGCCGTCGAAGCCCTGGCCGACCGCGGCGAACCGCCAGACGTCCTTGAGGTAGAAGTCGCCGAGCATGACCGCGCGCTCGGTGGTGAACTCCGAGCCGTCGAAGGAGTAGCGGGCGACCTCCTCGCCGCCGGCGACGATCCGCAGGTAGCCGGGGGCGATCCGCGACATCTGGCCGTCGCCGTCGATCGTCGCGGTGAACGACAGCTTCTGGATCTGCGGCGGGATGCGGTCCAGGGTCACCCGGAACGACTCCGTGTCCCCGGCCTGCTCACCGAGGAGCTGGATGGACTCCTCGGGCGACTTCGGCTGGTTGAAGAAGACGAAGTACCGGTCGTCCGAGAGCCGTTCGTCGGCGTCCAGGCCGAAGCAGCTGATGTCGAAGGCCAGTCCCGGCCCGGAGATCCGCACGCCGACGTACAGATCCGTCCCGGCCGTGAGATCGCCGACCTTGGCCTTGTGGCCGCGTTGGAATTCCCTGGGCATGTGCAACGACCGTCCCCCACTCCCGACTGCGAGTTCGTTCGCGCCAGGCTAACCGCTGGCTCTGACATCCCACGAAGTCGGTACGGACCCGGTACACAACGCGCGCTTCGGTCACTCCTCGCGCGCGCCCGGCAGGTGCGGGAGCCGGTCGGCGGAGACGACGCCCTCCAGGTACCCGCGCGCGCGTTCCGTGCGCGGGTAGGCGTCCAGCAGGCGCCAGAAGTCGGGGCCGTGCCCGGGGACCAGGAGGTGCGCCAGCTCGTGCAGGAGGACGTAGTCGATGACGTACTCCGGCATGCCCTTCAGCCGGTGCGAAAGCCGGATGCTGCCCTCGGCGGGCGTGCAGGAGCCCCAGCGCGTGTTCTGGTTGGTCACCCACCGCACCGAACTGGGCCGGGCGCGGCCGTCGAAGTACTGCGCGGACAGCCGCTGCGCGCGGTCGGCCAGCTCGGCGTCGCCGGGGACCCGTTTGCTCTCCTGGGCGGCCAGCTTGGCGAGCATGACGCTCACCCAGCGCTTCTCCTCGGCCTCGGACATCCGGGCAGGGATGAGCACGACGGTGCGGTCGCCCTCGCGGTACGCGGAGACGGTCCGGCGGCGCCGGGCGCTCCTGCGGACCTCGATCGCGCTCGCCCCCAGGCCGCTCGGCGGCTGGTTCGTCGTGCTGCGCGGTGATGTTCCGGCGTGCAGTGGGTCGGCGGACACGCCCCGACGTTACCCGCTGCACACGGCAGAAGTCTTGACTCCGGGACGGTTCGGTGTCGTTCCCGTGCCGCACGGCTGACTTGTACGACTGATCGCGGCGCCTGTGGATAACTTTCGGCACGTCCGTCCCGAGCTGGGCATGCTGAGCGTGACCGGAGGGGGCGACGCCGCCGCCGGGGCCAGTTCTGTGACGACGACGGGGGTTGGTGGCCGTGCATCCGAGGGTGAAACCGGCGCTGCGGCGCGGCTGGCGGGACCTGCGCACGGTGCAGTTCGGCATGACACCGGCGCACGCACTGACGCTGGGCCCGCTGGACAGCGCGACGGAGGGCTTCCTGGAGCTGCTGGACGGCACGCGCGGCCTGCCGCTCCTGCGCGAGGAGGCCCGCCGCCGCGACCTGTCGGAGGGTCACGTGGACGGGCTGGTGCGCGGCCTGGCCGGCGCGGGCCTGCTGGACGACGCGCGCGGGGGCGGCCCGGACGCGGACGCGCTGCGGCACCGGGGCGAGGTGCTGGAGCGGCTGGCGCCCGACCTCGCGGCGCTGTCGCTGCTCACCCCGGAGCCCGGCGAGGCGATGCGGCTGCTGGCCGCCCGGCGCCGGGCGCGGGTACGCGTGCGGGGCGCGGGCCGGGTCGGCGCGGTGCTCGCGGCGCTGCTGTCGGGGGCGGGCGTGGGCACGGTCGAGGTGTCCGACGAGGGCCGGGTCGAGCCGGGTGACGTGTCGCCGGGCGGCCTGCCCGCCGCCGCGGTCGGCGAGCCCCGCCGCGAGGCGGCCCGGCGCGCGGTGCGTGCGGCGTCCCCGGACCGTCCGCCGTCCCGCGAGTCGGGCCCCGACCCGGGGTTCACCCTGGTGATCCTGGCGCCGCGTGACGACGTCGGCGTGTACGCCCCCGATCCGGCCGTCGCCGAGCCCCTGATCGCCTCGGGCACCCCGCACCTGTACGCCGGTGTGGTGGAGGCCACCGGGATCGTCGGCCCGCTGGTCCTCCCCGGCGAGACGGCCTGTGCGGGCTGTCTCCAGCACGCCCGCTCGGACGCCGACCCGGCCTGGCCGCGCCTGCTCGCGCAGTGGCGTTCGGGGCACCGCCGCCGTGTCCCGCCGTGCGACCTCGCGCTGGCCGCCACGGTCGCGGGCCTGGCCGCCGCCCACGCCCTCGCCTTCCTCGACGGCCACACCCCGCCCGCGCGCGGCACCCGCTGGGAGGTCTCCGCGCCGGCCCTCCAGTGGCAGGCACGCCCGCTCACCCCGCATCCGGCGTGCGCGTGCGGGGCGGCGTCTGTGCCGGACGCACTTGCCGAACCTTCTCCGACTGTTGAAGAACACCCCGAGGACAACGCGAGGCCGCACGAGACAATGGCAGGGCAACGGCATTCGAACGAGTCACGCAGTCCGGCGAACGCGGCGCGGCCGGTGGGTACTTGGAGGGCGCATGTCTGATCTTCCCCGCAAGGCGGTCACCCGGACCGCCAAGCTCGCCGCGCTCCCGCTCGGCATCGCCGGCCGGGCCACCTGGGGCCTGGGCAAGCGGATCGTGGGCGAGTCGGCGGAGATCGTCGGCCGTGAGCTCCAGCAGCGCACCGCCGACCAGCTCTTCAAGGTCCTCGGGGAGCTGAAGGGCGGCGCGATGAAGGTCGGCCAGGCCCTGTCGGTGTTCGAGTCGGCGCTCCCGGAGGACGTCGCGGGCCCCTACCGCGCGGCGCTGACGAAGCTCCAGGAGGCGGCCCCGCCGATGCCGACGCGCACGGTGCACGCGGTGCTCGCGGACCGCCTCGGCGAGGACTGGCAGGAGCTGTTCCTGGAGTTCGCGGAGAAACCGGCGGCGGCCGCGTCGATCGGCCAGGTCCACCGCGCGGTGTGGCACGACGGCCGCGAGGTCGCCGTCAAGGTCCAGTACCCGGGCGCCGGGGAGGCCCTGCTCTCCGACCTGAACCAGCTCGGCCGCTTCGCCCGCCTCCTCGGCCCCCTGGTGCCGGGCATGGACGTCAAGCCGCTGATCACCGAGTTGCGCGACCGGGTCTCCGAGGAACTGGACTACGCCCTGGAGGCGGCGGCGCAGCAGGCGCACGCGCGGGAGTTCGCGGACGATCCGGACGTCCTCGTCCCTGCCGTGGTCCACCAGTCCGAACAGATCCTGGTCACCGAGTGGATCGAGGGCGTCCCGCTGTCCGAGGTGATCTCCGACGGCACCGAGGAGCAGCGCGACCGGGCCGGCCAGCTCCTCGCCCGTTTCCTCTTCTCCGGCCCGGCGCGCACGGGCCTGCTGCACGCCGACCCGCACCCCGGCAACTTCCGGCTCGTCGCGGACGGCGACGGCGGCTGGCGGCTGGGCGTCCTGGACTTCGGCACCGTGGACCGCCTGCCCGGGGGCCTGCCCCGGCCGATCGGCGAGGCGCTGCGCATGACGCTGGCGGGCGAGGCGGGCGCGGTGTACGAGCACCTGCGCGCGGAGGGCTTCGTCAAGGACACGATCGACCTGGACCCGGACGCGATCCTCGACTACCTGCTCCCGATCATCGAGCCGGTGCGGGCCGGGGAGTTCACCTTCACCCGCTCCTGGATCCGCACCCAGGCCGCCCGCATAGCCGACCCCCGCTCCCCCGCCCACCAGCTGGGCAAGCAGCTCAACCTGCCGCCGTCCTACCTCCTGATCCACCGCGTCACCCTGAGCACCATCGGCGTCCTGTGCCAGCTGAACGCCACGGTCCGGCTGCGCGACGAGCTGGAGGAGTGGCTGCCCGGCTTCACCACCACGCCGAATCCAGCCGCCCCTCGATAGCCCGCAGGTTCTCCCGGGCGCACCCTTCGCAGAAGTACCGCCGCTCCCGGTTCTCCACGGAACAGGTCCAGGTCAGGGGCGGTGGAGCGGCGGCGGAGACTCCGCAGCGGGCGCAGGTGACGTCGGGTTCCCCGGCGGGGGCGGCGCTGTTCATCGGCCGACGATAACGGCGCGAAACCCAAGGGGCCGGTCCGAAAACCGGACCGGCCCCGCGAACTACCTCGGTCGGACGACGCGTCGTCGGACGACCTACTGCATGACGGCCATGGCGAGCGCCCGCCGAGCCCGGCGCGAGGCGCGCTCGGCGCGCCTCTGCATCCGGCGGGCCGCGACCACACGGGCCGCCTGCCGCTCCTGCTCGGCCTCCTGCATGCGCTCGTGCATATGCGCACGGGCCAGGGCTTCTGGGATGAGTTGCATCTCTCGGGTCCTGTTCTGACGCGAGTCGTTCGCGCCGCTGGTGGTGATGTCTGAGATCGCGGAGCCCACGGGCTCACTGGCGGACGGCTTCATCGGGGCCTGCTTCTGGGGGTCGTACGTGAAGGGACTGTCGATCACTGCGGTGATGTTCATGCCGAGACCGGGTTCTTGCGCGGGCGGCCACGCGGCCGCTTGCGGGCGACGACGACGCCCTGCACGAACAGCTCTCCACCCCAGACGCCCCAGGGCTCACGCCGCTCCTTCGCCCCGGCGAGGCACGCCTCGACGAGGGGGCAGGTGCGGCACAGGGACTTGGCGTACTCCACGTCCGCGGGCGACTCGGCGAAGAAGACCTCCGGATCGTAGGAGCGGCAGGGGACGGGTACGCCGAGGTTCTCGATGGCGTCGTCGAGCGCGGTGAGCGCGGTGAGGGGGATCAAGGCGGGGTCCTCCGTGAGGCCGGGCGGGGGGATCGTTTCGGAAGGCGGTACGGACGTTTCGTGCGCTTCGAGTTGCACGGTTTCGTCTTCCTCGTCTGTCGGACCGGCCCTGTTGGGCCGGTGTCGGCGTTGTCGTCCCGAGGCTCCTTCTGCTGTCTGCCCCCGGTGCGGGGACAAACAGAAGGGCCGCGGATCCCGGATGGGGTTCCGCGGCCCTGAAGGCGCCGGCCTGATCGTCGATCAGGCTGGATCACTCCAGGGATCTGGCCCACGGAAGGCCCACATCTGGTGGTGCTGCGTCGTCTGCTTCGGGTTTCCGGCACCGGCTGCCGTAAAGACATAGGTCAGACCCTTTGCCTCTACTGCTTCCAGTGCCTTCATCGGTCGCTCGTCGCGGGCGGGAACGCCTGCGGGGGCGACGGAAAGGGACTCGGGCCGGCCGGCACGGATGCCGGACAGACCGGTGCCCAGGATCGAGGCGCCGAGCATGCACGTGGAGACGACCGAGGGATCGGTCAGTTTGACGGTGCTGATGGAGCGGGTCTTGTTGATGATCACTGGAATCGCCTCCTCTCGGCGTCTCGTGGACCGGGGGTGAACCCGATCCGGACGGATATGCAAGTACAACACGGAACCCGGGCCTCGGAGAAGGCCGCTGTTCTCGTGTCTAAGAACCTATGGGGATTGCCGGGGCATGCGCAAACTATTTTTTCGACGAGTTCGGATCAGTCCCGCCCTTCCGCCTCCGCAAGGTCCTGACCTGCGCAGATGGCCAGGACATCGGTGCCGTACCGGTTGAGCTTGCGCTGGCCGACGCCGGGGATGCGCGCCAGCTCGCCCGGTTCCTCGGGGGCGGTCTCCGCGATGGCCACCAGCGTCCTGTCGGTGAAGACGCAGAAAGCGGGCTGTCCGGCGTGCTTGGCCTGGACCTCTCGCCAGGCGCGCAGCCGCTCGTACAGGCCCTCGTCCATGTCGGAGGGGCAGTCGTCGCACCGCAGGAGCTTCAGTTCGCCCCCGTCGGTCAACGTGCGCCCGCAGATCCGGCAGCGCGCCGGCGTGCGCTGTCTGCGGGCGGCCACGGCGGGGGCGCCCGCCCTGCCCGCCGTGGTGCCGAAGGTGCCGGAGATGCCTGAGGTGCCGCGTTCCACGCCCCCGGTGGCGCCCTGGCCCGTGGTGCGGCCCGCCGCGCCGCCCGAGCCGGGGCGCAGGCCGTCGAGGAAGCGGGAGGGGCGGCGGCTGGGCCTGCCGCCGGGCGAGCGGGCCAGCGCCCAGGAGACGTGCAGCCGCTCGCGCGCGCGGGTCACGCCGACGTAGAGCAGCCGCCGTTCCTCCTCGACCTGCTCGTCGGTGCGGGCGTAGCTGATCGGCATCATGCCCTCGGCGACGCCCACCAGGAAGACGGCGTCCCACTCCAGGCCCTTGGCGGAGTGCAGGGAGGCGAGGGTGACGCCCTGGACGGTCGGGGCGTGCTGGGCGTTCGTCCGCTCGTCGAGCTCGGCGATCAGGTCGGCGAGGGTGGCGTCCGGCCGGGCGGCGGTGAAGTCGCGGGCGAGGTGCACCAGCGCGGCCAGGGACTCCCAGCGCTCTCTGACGGCCCCGGAGCCCGCCGGGGGCGCGGAGGTCCAGCCCTCGCCGGAGAGGACGGCACGCACCTGCGAGGGCAGGTCCACGGCGTCGTCCAGCGCGGAGTCGTTGCCGCCGAAGCGGGCCGCCGCGCGCAGGGACGCGATGGCCTTACGGACCTCGGGCCGGTCGAAGAACCGCTCCGCGCCGCGCAGCTGGTAGGGGATGCCGGCGTCGGCGAGGGCCTGCTCGTAGGTCTCGGACTGGGCGTTGGTGCGGAACAGGACGGCGATCTCGGCCGCCGGGACGCCGGCGGCGAGCAGGTCGCGGATGCGGCGGGCGGCGCCCTCGGCCTCCTCGGGTTCGTCCGCGTACTCGGTGTAGGCCGGTTCGGGGCCCGGGGCGCGCTGGGAGACGAGTTCGAGGCGGTGGTCGGCGGCACGGCCGCCGGCCTGGGAGAGGAGGCCGTTGGCGAGGTGGACGACCTGGGGGGTGGAGCGGTAGTCGCGGACCAGCTTGACGACGGTCGCGCCGGGGTGGCGGACGCGGAAGTCGAGGAGGTGGTCGGGGGTGGCGCCGGTGAAGGAGTAGATGGTCTGGCTGGCGTCGCCGACCACGCACAGGTCGTCCCGCTCGCCGAGCCACAGCTCCAGGAGGCGCTGCTGAAGGGGGCTGACGTCCTGGTACTCGTCGACCACGAAGTGCTGGTACTGGGCTCGGACCTGGTCGGCGATGTCCCGGCGGTCCTGGAGAACGGCGACGGTCAGCAGCAGGACGTCCTCGAAGTCGATGACGCCGCGCTCGCGCTTGGTGTTCTCGTAGGCGGCGTAGATCTGGGCGAGTTCGGCGGGGTCGCGGGGGGCGTCGCGGGTCGCCTTGGCGACGGCGAGCGCGTAGTCGGCGGGGACGGTCTGGGTGACCTTGCACCATTCGATCTCGGCCGTCGCGTCGCGCAGTTCGCCCCGGTCCAGGCGCAGGCCGCAGGAGAGCGCGGCGTCGGCGACGAGCTGGAACTTGCGGTCGACGAGGCGGGGCAGGGCGCCGCCGATCGCCTTCGGCCAGAAGTACTGGAGCTGGCGCAGCGCGGCCGAGTGGAACGTACGCGCCTGGACGCCCTGGGCGCCGAGCTGGCGCAGCCGGCCGCGCATCTCTCCGGCCGCGCGGTTGGTGAACGTGACGGCGAGCACGCTGGAGGGCTGGAGGATGCCCGCGCGGACCCCGTAGGCGATGCGGTGGGTGATCGCCCTGGTCTTGCCCGTACCGGCGCCGGCCAGCACGCACACCGGGCCGCGCAGGGTGGTCGCCACCTCGCGCTGCTCGGGGTCCAGCCCTTCGAGCACCGCGTCGGCCGAGTCAGGTGCCTGCGGGAAGAGAGGGGAAGGCGTTGCTGCTGTCACACCGCCATGCTGCCAGGTCCCCGGAGACGGGCGGGAAAGTTGTCCACAGGCGGCGTCCGATTGTCGTACCGCTGCGGCGGGCGTCACGTCCGGGTGACTCCGGAGTCGGGAATGGTGGCGGATTCAAGTACGTTTCCCCTTCTGCGAGGACGCATCCCCGACCCGCCGAAGGAGCGCGAGAGACATGCCGGGCACTGTGACGATGTACAGCACCACGTGGTGCGGCTACTGCCAGCGGCTGAAGAAGCAGCTGGACCGTGAGGGCATCGGATACACCGAGATCAACATCGAGCACGACCCGGAGTCCGCGGCCTTCGTGGAGAAGGCGAACGGGGGCAACCAGACGGTGCCGACCGTGCTGTTCCCGGACGGCTCGACGCTGACGAACCCGTCGCTGGCGCAGGTCAAGCAGAAGATCGGCGCGTAGGCGCGTACGTGAGAGGGGCGGTCCGGTGAGCCGGGGCCGCCCCTCTCGCTGTCGTCCGCGTCGTCGCGTGCCGCGCGCTCAGATGAAGCTGCGGGTCGGCAGTGGCTTGCCGTACCAGAGTTCGATGAGGCGGGCCGCGATGGAGATGCCGAAGGGCGGCAGGACCTCGCCGGAGTCGAAGGCGGCGCCCAGCTCGTCGCGGGAGAACCAGCGGGCCTCGTGGATCTCGTCGCCGTCGACGTCGATGTCGGTGGACGTGGCGTGCGCGAGGAAGCCGAGCATCAGGCTGGACGGGAAGGGCCAGGGCTGGCTGGCGACGTACTCGACGCGGCCGACGGTGACGCCGACCTCCTCGAAGACCTCGCGGCGCACGGACTGCTCGATGGCCTCGCCGGGCTCGACGAAGCCGGCGAGCGTCGAGAAGCGCCCCTCGGGCCAGTGGACCTGGCGGCCCAGCAGGAGGCGGTCCTCGTCGTCCGTGACGGCCATGATGACGGCCGGGTCGGTGCGCGGGTAGTGCTCCGCGCCGCAGGCCGGGCAGCGGCGGATGTGGCCCGCGGCGGCGATGACGGTGCGTTCGCCGCAGCGGGAGCAGAAACGGTGGGTGCGCTGCCAGTTCTCCAGGCCGACGGCGTGGACCATCAGGCCGACGTCGCGCGCGGACAGCAGCAGGCCCGCCTCGCGCAGGCCCGCGGGGCGCGCGGACTGGTCGATGCGGCCGGGCAGGGCGTCCTTCTGGAGGGCGAAGTAGCTGACGCCGTCCTCGTCGGTGCCCAGGAAGTAGCGGTGCGCCTCGGTGAGGGGCGCTTCGAAGGAGGGCGTCATGACGAGTTCGGTCCGGCCGTCGGACGTCTCGTCGATGAGGACCTGGCCGCCGGAGACCACGAAGCAGCGCGTGGTGGGGTGGCTCCACGCCGCGGCGAGCCACGCCTCGTCGAGCCGGTGGTGGGCGGCGCGGTCGATTCCGCTGGGCGCGGTGAGCGACACGGGCCGTTCGGCGTTCGGGTCGGTCCAGGTGGTCACGGGTACTTCCAACTCCCCCGGTGCGGCGGTTGGTTCGGCGGGACGTACGGCAGGGGCGGGTGCGGTCTGTGTGGCGGGCCCGCGCGGGTGGCGGGCGCCGGGCGGGTGTCAGGGCGCATGGCGCCAGGTCCGGGCGAGGTCGCCCCACAGGTGCGCGGTGGTCTCGACGCCCTTGAGGAGGAGGTCGAGTTCGACCTTCTCGTTGGGCGCGTGCCAGCCGTCGGAGGGGACGGAGATGCCGAGGAACAGCACCGGGGCGTCCAGGACCTCCTGGAGGTCGGCGGCGGGCCCCGAGCCGCCCTCGCGCGTGAAGCGGACGGGCACCTCGAAGGCGAGCCCCATCGCGCGGACGACGGACTGCAGGGCCGGGTGGTCGAGCGGGGTCAGGCACGGGCGCGTGGCGGGGCTGAAGTCGATCTCGCAGCGGATCCCGGCGGGCACCTGTGCGGCCACCCACGCGCGGACGGCCTTCTCGACGGTGTCGGGGTCCTGTCCGGCGACGAGCCTAAACGACAGCTTCACGAAGGCGGAGGCGGGGACGATGGTCTTGCTGCCGGCGCCCTGGTAGCCGCCGCCGATGCCGTTGACCTCGGCGGTGGGCCGCGCCCAGACGCGCTCCAGGGTGCTGTAGTCGGCCTCGCCCCGGGCGGCGTGCGAGTGCGCGGTGCGCAGCCAGCGGTCCTCGTCGAAGGGCAGCTCGGCGAAGAGTTCGCGTTCGCGGTCGGTGAGTTCGACGACGCCGTCGTAGAAGCCGGGGATCGCCACGCGCGCGTGGTCGTCGTGCAAGGCGGCGACCAGGCGGGCGACCTCGGTGGCCGGATTGGGCACGGCGCCGCCGAAGGAGCCGGAGTGGATGTCCTGGTCGGGGCCGTGCAGGCGGATCTCGCAGTCGGTGAGGCCGCGCATACCGGTGCAGACCGTGGGAGTGTCCTCGGCCCACATGCCGGTGTCGGAGACGATCACGGCGTCGGCGGCGAGCCGGCCGGCGTTGGCCTCCACCAGGGCGCGGAAGTTCGGGGAGCTGGACTCCTCCTCGCCCTCGATCAGCAGCTTGAGGTGGACGGCGGGGGTGGTGCGGCCGGTGACGGCGAGGTGGGCGCGTACGCCGAGGGTGTGGAAGAAGACCTGGCCCTTGTCGTCGGCCGCCCCGCGCGCGTAGAGGCGGTTGCCGCGCACGACGGGGTCGAAGGGGTCGGTGTCCCAGCCGTCCTCGCGGGCGGCGGGCTGTACGTCGTGGTGGCCGTAGACGAGGACCGTGGGGGCGTCGGGGTCGGCGGAGGGCCACTCCGCGTAGACGGCCGGGGCGCCGGGCGTGGGCCAGACCTCGACGACCGGGAAGCCGGTGTCGGTGAGTTTCGCGGCGAGCCAGTCGGCGCTGCGGGAGACGTCGGCCGCGTGCTCGGGCTGGGCCGACACGGAGGGGATGCGCAGCCACTCGGCGAGGTCAGCGAGGAAGGCGGTCCGGTGTTCCCCGATGTACGCGCGGACGGCGCTGACGTCACTGACGACGCTGTCAATGGGCTGGCTCATGCTCTTGAGCCTATCCGCCCGCACCGACATCGTCGCCGGGCGCCCGTACCGGTCCGGGCCGCTCCTCCAGGGCTTCCTCGCCCCGCAGAATCCGCTCCAGTGCGGCTCTTCCGGGCAGTTCCGGGGGCCGGACGACGTCTCCGGTCCTCACGTAGAGGAACGCCGCTGTGACGGATTCCACGGGCACGCCCTCCTGCTCGGCCCACGCCAGCCGGTACAGCGCGAGCTGGAGAGGGTCGGCGGTCGGGCCCCTGTGGGTCTTCCAGTCGACGATCTCGTACGTCGCCGTCGCTCCGTCGCCCTCCTTGTAGACGGCGTCGATACGGCCCCGTACGACGCGGCCGGCGAGGGTGATCTGGAAGGGGGCCTCCGCGCGGTAGGGCGTGCGGCGGGCGTACTCGGTGCGCTCGAACGCCTCCTTCAGGGCCGCCAGGTCGGCTTCGTCGTCGATCTCCGCGTCCTCGGTGCCCGGCAGGTCCTCCGGCTCCAGGAGGGGCAGCGTAAGTGCCTCCCAGCGGGCCTCCACCCAGGCGTGGAACCGGGTTCCCCGGCGCGCGGCCGGTTTCGGCGGCTGGGGCATGGGGCGGGCGAGTTCCTGCGCGAGGCCGTCCGGGTCGTCGGCGAGGCGCATGACCTGCGTGGCGGTGAGGACCGGCGGCAGGGGGACGTCGGTGACGGTCCGGCGCGCGCGCAGCAGTTCGCCGGTGAGGGCGTCGAGGTCGCGGTCCCAGGAGGCGATGGTGCGGATCTCCTCGGGGGTGAGGGGGTCGGCCTGGTGCGGGACGGTCGGGTTGCCGCGGTGCGCGGGGGCGCGTGGGGGGTCGTCGTACGGGTCCGGTACGTCGTACGGAGGTGTTTCGTCGTACGGGTCCGTCTCGTCGTACCGGGGGTCGTACGGGTCGTCGTCGTCCGGTGGCGGGGGCCAGTCGGGGTCCTCGTGCGCGTGGGGGGTGTGGACGGCTGTGGGGTTGGTGAGGTGGGCGAGGACCGTGTCGGCGGCGGCGCGGCGGCGGCGCAGGGCGGTGTCGTCGAGGGGGAGCGGCCAGGCGTGGTCGGCGGTGGTGTCCTGGAGGGTGGGGTTCTCCTCGCCCTCCTCTGGTTCGTCGGCCCACGCCTCGATCTCGCCGTGTCCGGCGGCGCAGTGCTCGTAGAGGGCCGTCAGGAAGCCGGAGGGGCCGCGGGGCTTCTTCTGGGTGGGGCCCCACCAGTGGCCGGAGCCGAGCAGGAGGCCGCGGGGGCGGGTGAAGGTGACGTAGCCGAGGCGTAGTTCCTCGGTGTGCTGATGGTCCTTCATGTCCTCGTGGAACGCCTTCATGCCCTTGGCGTCCCAGTCGGTGACGTCCGGAAGGGTGTCGGCGTCGCCGCGCAGGGCGTGCGGGAGGACCTTGGCCTGCGCGGTCCACTTCTCGCGCCCCTTGGCGCTGGGGAAGGTGCCGTCGACGAGCCCGGGGACGGCGACGACGTCCCACTCCAGGCCCTTGGACTTGTGGGCGGTGAGCACCTTGACGGTGTTCTCGCCGCCCGGGAGGGCGTTGTCGAGGCCCTTCTCGTACTGGGCGGCGGTGCGCAGGTAGGCGAGGAAGGCGAGGAGGGTGGCCTGGCCGTCGTGCGCGGTGAACGCGGCGGCGACGTCGAGGAAGTTCGACAGGGTCTCGCGGCGGCGGGCGGCCAGCGCGTGCGGGGACGCCGAGAGTTCGACCTCCAGGCCGGTGACGGCGAGGACGCGGTGCAGAACGTCCATGAGCGGGTCGGACAGGGAGCGGCGCAGGTCGCGCAGTTCGGTGGCGAGGTAGGCGAACCGCACGCGCGCGTCCGACGAGAACGGCAGCCCGTCGTCGTCCCCGGTGCCGTCCAGGAACGTGTCCAGGGCGTCCGCGAGCGATATCACCTCGGCCGGGTCGGTGCCCTCGACGGCGGCGGCGAGGCGCCGGTCGGGGTCATTGTCGTCGTCCACGCGCGCGTACGTCACGAGGAGGCGGGCGCGGCGGCCCAGGAGGGCGAGGTCGCGGGCGCCGATGCGCCAGCGCGGGCCGGTGAGGAGACGGACCAGGGAGGCGTTGGCGCCGGGGTCCTGGAGCACTTCGCAGACGGCGACGAGGTCGGCGACCTCGGGGAGGTGCAGCAGCCCGGACAGGCCGACGACCTCCACGGGCACGTCGCGTGCGACGAGGGCGCCCTGGATCTCGGCGAAGTCGGTGGCGGTGCGGCACAGGACGGCGATCTCGCCGGGGGCCGTGCCGGTGTTCACCAGGTGGGCGATGGAGTCGGCGATCCAGTCGATCTCCTCGGCGTGGGTGCGCAGGAGGGCGCAGCGGACCGTGCCGTCGCGTTCGGCGCCGGGGGCCGGGCGCAGGGCCTCCACGCCCGCGTGCATGGCGCGCAGGGGTTCGGCGAGGCCGTTGGCGAGGTCGAGGAGGCGTCCGCCGCTGCGGCGGTTCTCGCTGAGCGCCTGGCGGGTGGCGGGGCGGCCGTCGGCGTGTGCGAAGTGCTCGGGGAAGTCGTCCAGGTTGGCGACGGAGGCGCCGCGCCAGCCGTAGATGGCCTGGCAGGGGTCGCCGACGGCGGTGACGGGGTGGCCGGTGCCGCCGCCGAAGAGGCCCGCGAGGAGGATGCGCTGGGCGACGGAGGTGTCCTGGTACTCGTCCAGGAGGACGACCTTGAACTCCTCGCGCAGGATCCGGCCGACGTCGGGGATGCCGGCGAGCCGCGCGGAGAGGGCGATCTGGTCGCCGAAGTCGAGGAGGTCGCGGTCGCGTTTGGCGGTGCGGTAGCGGCGTACCAGGCTCGTGAGTTCGCGGCGGGCGGCGGCCGTCTCGGGGACCTTGCGCAGGTCGGCGTTGGTGAGCTTCGCGCCCTCCAGGAGGGTCAGCAGGTCGGCGTCCCACGCGCGCAGGTCGTCGGGGTCCACCAGGTGTTCGGCGAGTTCGGCGTCGAGCGCGAGGAGGTCGGCGGTGAGGTCGGCGAAGGAGCGGGTGAGCGCCGGGTAGGAGCCGGGAGCCTCGCGCAGTACGCGCGCGGCGAGCTGGTAGCGGGTGGCGTCGGCGAGGAGCCTGGACGTCGGTTCCAGGCCGAGGCGCAGGCCGTGGTCGGTCAGGAGGCGGCCCGCGAAGGAGTGGTAGGTCGAGATGACCGGTTCGCCCGGGGGGTTGTCCGGGTCGGCGGGGTCGGGGTCGGTGACGCCCGCCTTGACGAGGGCTTTGCGGACGCGTTCGGCGAGTTCTCCGGCCGCCTTGTTGGTGAACGTCAGGCCGAGGACCTGTTCGGGGGCGACCTGGCCGGTGCCGACCAGCCAGACCACGCGCGCGGCCATCACGGTCGTCTTGCCCGAGCCCGCTCCGGCCACGATCACCTGCGGGGCGGGCGGCGCGGTGATGCAGGCCGTCTGCTCCGGGGTGAAGGGGATACCCAGGAGCTCTTTGAGCTGCTCGGGGTCGGTGATGCGGGAGGACATGCGGGAGAGGCTAGTGGGCGGCACTGACAACGGAGGACAAATCGGCGGGTGGTGCGGGAGATACGCAGGTGGGAGGGGTGGTGGGGTCTGTCACACGGGTTCTGGGAGGCGGCGGTGGGCACGGCCGCGCCTCACTCCACGACGTGCCGTCCCTCCGGCCGCGCGCTGCACGACGCGCGGAAGGCGCAGTGGGCGCAGTGCTGGCCGGCGTCGGGGGTGAAGCGTTCGTCGAGGACCTTGCCGGCGGCCGTGGCGAGCAGGTCGCCGACCCACTCGCCGGACAGCGGCTCCTGGGCCTGCACCTTGGGGAGGGTGTCGCCGCCGTCGCGCTTGGCCGCGCCCTGGCGGAGCTGGACGAGTTCCGCGCCGCCCGCCTCGGGCCGCACACCGCCGAACGCCTCGTCGACGGCGCCCTCGCGCACGGCGAGCTGGTAGACGGCGAGCTGGGGGTGGCGGGCGACCTCGGCGGACGTGGGCGCCTGTTTGCCGGTCTTGAAGTCGACGACGTAGGCGCGGCCGTCGGTGTCGGTCTCGACGCGGTCCATCTGGCCGCGGATGCGCACCTCGTAGTCGCCCGCTTCGAGGGTGACGTCGAAGTCGTGCTCGCTCGCCAGCGGCGTGCGGCCCGCGCGGTCGAGCACGTGCCACTTCAGGAAGCGTTCGAGGGCCACGCGCGCGTTGTGCTTCTCCTGCTCGGACTTCCAGGGCGCGTCGAAGGCGAGCGCGTTCCACACGGAGTCCAGGCGCTCCATGAGGACGTCGAGGTCGGCCGGGGTCTGCCCGGAGGCGACCTCGTCGGCGAGGACGTGGACGACGTTGCCGAAGCCCTGGGCGGCGGTCGCGGGCGCGTCGGCCTTCACCTCGCGGCCCAGGAACCACTGGAGGGCGCAGGTGTTGGCGAGCTGGTCGAGGGCGCTGCCGGACAGCACGACGGGCTGGTCGCGGTCGCGCAGGGGGACCTTGCTCTCGGTGCGGTCCCACATGCCCCACCAGCGGTAGGGGTGGGCGGCGGGCACCAGTGGGCGGCCGTCCTCGTCGGCGAGCGCGGCCAGGCGGGCGAGGCGGCGCGCAGCGGCTTCCCTGAGGGCGTCGGAGGCGCGCGGGTCGACGGTCGTGGCGCGTAGTTCGGCGACGAGCGCCGGGACCGACAGGGGGCGGCGGGGGCGGCCGGTGACGTCCTTGGGTTCGACGCCGAGTTCGGTGAGGAAGCGGGACGGCTGGTCGCCGTCGTCGGCGGGCGCCTTCACGGCGGTGACGACAAGGCGCTCGCGCGCACGCGTGGCGGCGACGTAGAACAGGCGGCGCTCCTCGGCGAGCAGCGCGCCCGGGGTGAGCGGTTCGGCGAGTCCGTCGCGGCCGATGCGGTCGGCCTCCAGGAGGGAGCCGCGCCGGCGCAGGTCGGGCCACAGCCCTTCCTGGACCTCGGCGACGACCACCAGGCGCCACTGGAGGCCCTTGGAGCGGTGCGCGGTCATCAGGCGCACCGCGTCCGGCCGTACGGCCCGGCGTGCGAGGGTGTCGGCCGCGATGTCCTCGGCCTCCAGTTCCTCCAGGAAGTTCAGGGCGCCCCGGCCGCCGGTGCGGGCCTCCGCGCGGGCGGCCGTCGCGAACAGCGCGCACACGGCGTCGAGGTCCCGGTCGGCGTTGCGGCCTGCCGCGCCGCCGCGCAGGGCCGTCTTGGCGAGCCGTCCGGGCCAGGGGGTGCGGGCCCACAGTTCCCACAGCGCCTCTTCTGCGGTGCCGCCGCCGGCGAGGCACGCGCGTGCCGTGGCGAGGAGTATCCCGAGCCGCTGCGCGCCCTGCGCGTACGCGGGGTCGTGCGCGGCCAGCCGCTGCGGTTCGGCGACCGCGCGCGCGAGGAGTTCGTCCGAGGGCGGCGGCAGGGGGTTGCCGCCGGCGCGTTCCTCGTCGCGCAGGGCGCGGCCCAGGCGGCGGACGTCGGCGGCGTCCACGGCGGCGAGGGGGGAGGCGAGGAGGGTGAGGGCGGTCTCGGTGTCGAGCCAGACGGGGGGCGCCTGGTCCGGGGCGTCCGCGTCGTCCGTGGCGTCCGGGGGGGCCGTGCGGCTCGTCGCCTCCGCCGTGGCGACCGCGCGCAGGGCCGTCAGCAGGGGGGCCACCGCCGGTTCGTGGCGCAGGGGCACGTCGGCGCCGTCGGTGTGCAGGGGCACGCCCGCGGTGGTGAGGGCGCGGCGCAGGGCGGGCACGGAGCGGGAGCCCGCGCGGACGAGGACGGCCATGTCGCGCCAGGGGACGCCGTCCTCGAGGTGGGCGCGGCGCAGGATGTCGGCGATGTTGTCCAGCTCGGTGCCGGACGTCGGGTACGTGTAGACCTCGACGCTGCCGCCGTCGCGCGCGGGTGCAAGGGCGCGGTGGGCGCGGACCTTGTCGGCCGGGAGGCGGGTGAGGGGCATCCGCTGGGCGAGGAGGCGGGTGGCGGTCAGCAGGTTCGCGGCGGAGCGGCGCGAGGTGCGCAGGACCTCGACGGGGGCCGGGGTGCCGTCCGCGCGCGGGAAGGCGTCGGGGAAGTCGAGGATGCCGTTCACGTCGGCGCCCCGGAAGGCGTAGATCGACTGGTCGGGGTCGCCGAGGGCGACCAGGGTGCGGCCGTCGCCGGCGAGCGCGCGCAGCAGCCGCACCTGGGCCGGGTCGGTGTCCTGGTACTCGTCGACGTAGACGGCGTCGTACCGCGCGGCGAGTCGTCCGGCCGCCTCGGGGCGCTGGGCGAGGAGCACCGCGCGGTGGACGAGTTCGGCGTAGTCGAGGACGCCTTGGAGGTCCAGGACGTCGAGGTATTCGGCGAGGAAGACGGCGGCGGCGCGCCAGTCGGGGCGGCCGATGCGGTCGGCGAAGGCGTGCAGGGCCTCGGGGCCGAGACCGAGTTCGCGGCTGCGGGCGAGGACCGCGCGGACCTCGTCGGCGAACCCGCGTGTGGTGAGGCAGGCGCGCAGTTCGTCGGGCCAGCGCACGTGCGCGAGGCCGAGGCGCTGGAGGTCGAGCTGGCCGGCGAGCAGTTCGCGGACGGTGACGTCCTGCTCGGGGCCCGAGAGCAGCCGCAGGGGTTCCACGAACAGGTCGCTGTCCTGGTGGGCGCGGACCAGGGCGTAGCAGAACGAGTGGAACGTGGTCGCCTGGGGGGCGCGGGAGGCGCCCATGCGCAGGGCCATGCGGTCGCGCAGGTCGACGGCGGCCTTGCGGCTGAACGTCAGCACGAGGATCCGCGCGGGGTCGCCGCCTCGGGCGACGCGGGCGGCGACGGACTCGACGAGGGTGGTGGTCTTGCCGGTGCCGGGGCCCGCGAGAACCAGCAGGGGGCCGGTGGTGTGGTCAACCACGGCGCGCTGCGCGGCGTCCAGACGAGGGGGGACCTCGCGGGCCGGAGGGGTACGCACCAGCCGGTAGGCGCCACGGGTCCCCTGCCGTACCTGGGGGTGCGGCAGGCGCCCGGTGGAGGAAGAGGAGCTCACGTGGTTCGCCGGTCCTGGTGGGTGTGCTGGTTCGTCGTCGGCCGTCCGTGCCGGGCGGTGGTCTCGGGATGAGGGGGCCGTGTGGGGCCGACGCTACGCCGGGAGCCGGTCCGGAGGCGGGCCTTCCGGTCGGTCCCGTGCGCCTCGTCCGCCTCGCACGTCCCTTGCCCCTCGAACGTACGTCATGTCCCGGGTGTGCCCCGGTTCACCCGAACGGCGCACGGGTCCTCCGTGGGTCCGCGCGATGGCGGAAGCTGTCAGGTGTGACCCTCCGCGCCGCCGTCCCAGCGCGCCCGCTTCATGTCGAGGCGCGGCAGATGCCCCTGGGCGGCGGCGCTCGCGCCCTTGAGGGGCGTGCCCTCCGCGCGGTAGTGCTCCAGGGCCCGCAGCTCGTGTCCGGGCAGCAGCGCGCCGTCCGCGCGCACGACGCGCCACCAGGGGACGGCGCCCCCGTAGAGCGCCATGACCCGTCCCACCTGCCGGGGGCCGCCCTCCTGGAGCCATTCGGCGACGTCGCCGTAGGTCATGACCCGGCCCGGCGGGATCAGCTCGGCGACGTCGAGGACCCGCTCGGCGTACGCGGGCAGCTCGTCGGTGTACTCCGCGCGGGCGTCGTCGGGAAGGCTCTGCTCGCTCATCCGCCCCATCCTGCCGCACCGCACCGACAATGCGACGGGCCCGTGGCGCTGTGTGACCCTCGCTCCCGGAGGACGCTTCAGGCAGACTGTGCGCCCCGCGTTCGCACCCTGACATCACCGGATGTCGGTCGGGCATGCCACCATCGTGCGGGCGGTGACCGGTGATACGAGATCAAGAAGAGACGATGAAGCAGCAGGGTGTGCATTCCGACGACGCGGAGGGCACCTCTGACGGCGCGTCGCGCCCGGACCCGGCCGAACCGCCCGCGCGCGACGGCTCGGCGGCGTACGAGGAGTACGCGCACGTGGACGAGGTGGAGGGCGACGAACCGCTGCTCCCCGCGCGCGTGCACCGCCCCTCCGACCTCATGCGGCTCCTGGTGGGCGTGCTCGCGGTCGTGGTGCTCCTGGCGATCGCCGCGTTCGCGCACGGCACCACCTCGGGCCTGGAACAGGACATCAACAAGGGCACCGGGCAGGCGCCCGACCTGCTCATCAAGATCGCGGGGCTGGCGTCCAGCATCGCGATCCTCCTGGTGCCGGTCGCGTTCGCGATCGAGCGGCTGATCAAGCGCGACGGGCTGCGCATCGCCGACGGCGTCCTGGCGGCCGTCCTCGCGCACGGCGTGACGCTCGCCACGGACCTGTGGGTCGCCAAGGCGGCCCCGGACTCCATCCGGGAGGCGCTGACCCAGCCCTCCCCCGGTGACATCCACGCCCTCACCGACCCGGTGCACGGCTACCTCGCGCCCGTGATCGCGTACATGTCGGCCGTCGGGATGTCCCGGCGTCCGCGCTGGCGCGCGGTGCTGTGGATCGTGCTGCTGCTCGACGCGCTGTCGATGCTGGTCACCGGCTACACGACGCCCTTCTCGATCATCCTGACGGTGCTGATCGGCTGGAGCGTCGCCTACGGCACGCTGTACGCGGTCGGCTCCCCGAACGTCCGGCCCACCGGGCGCACGCTGATGGCGGGCCTGCGGACGGTCGGTTTCCGCCCGGTGAGTGCGGCGCGCGTGGAGGCGTCGGAGTCCGGCTACAGCGACCGGGGGCGGCGCTACTTCGTCACCCTGGAGGACGGCGCGCCGCTGGACGTCACCGTGGTCGACCGGGAGCAGCAGGCGCAGGGGTTCTTCTACCGCGCGTGGCGCAACCTCGCGCTGCGCGGCTTCGCGACCCGCTCCAGCCTCCAGTCGCTGCGGCAGGCGCTGGAGCAGGAGGCGCTGCTGGCGTACGCGGCGATCGCGGCCGGCGCCAACGCGCCCAAGCTGATCGCGACGTCCGAGCTGGGTCCGGACGCCGTGATGCTCGTCTACGAGCACACCGGCGGACGCACGCTGGACTCACTGGCGGACGCGGACATCACCGACGAGGTCCTGCACAACGCCTGGCACCAGGTGCGCGCGCTCCAGTCGCGGCGGATCGCGCACCGCAGGCTGGCGGGAGACGCGATCCTGGTGGATCGTTCCGGCACGGTGATCCTCACCGACCTGCGGGGCGGCGAGATCGCGGCGAGTTCCCTGCTGCTGCTCATGGACGTCGCCCAGTTGGTGACGACCCTGGGGCTGCGCGTGGGCGCCGAGCGGGCGGTCGCCTCGGCGGTGAGCGTGCTCGGTCCGGACGCGGTCGCCGACTGTCTGCCGATGCTCCAGCCGATCGCGCTGACGCGCTCCACGCGCGCGACGCTGCGCAGGCTCGCCCGGGAACGGGCGCAGCGCGAGCGGGACGCGGTGCTGGAGGCGTCCAGGCAGGCCAAGCAGGCCCGTCCGGAGGCCGCGGAGGAGCCGGAGGCGGTCTCGTCCGGGAAGGCCGCCAAAAAGACGCTCAAGGCCGAGGCACGGGCCGAGAAGCGGGCGATCGACGAGGCGCTGGACGAGGCCCGCGAGGACGACCTGCTCACCCAGATCCGGCACGAGGTGCTGCTCATCCGCCCGCAGGCGCCGGTCGAACCGGCCCGCCTGGAACGCGTGCGCCCGCGCACGTTGCTGAGTTTCATGGCCGGCGCCCTGGGCGCCTACTTCCTGCTGACGCAGCTCACCCACATCGAGTTCGGCCCGCTGATCTCCAACGCGGAGTGGGGCTGGGTGGCCGCCGCGGTGGCGTTCTCGGCGCTCAGCTACGTCGCGGCGGCCATGAGCCTGCTGGGGTTCGTGCCGGAGCGCGTGCCGTTCCCGCGGACCGTCGCGGCGCAGGTCGCCGGGTCCTTCGTGAAGATCGTCGCGCCGGCCGCGGTCGGCGGGGTCGCCCTCAACACGCGGTTCCTGCAGCGCCAGGGGGTGCGGCCGGGGCTCGCGGTGGCCAGCGTGGGCGCCTCGCAGCTCTTCGGGCTCGGCTGCCACATCGTGATGCTGCTGTCCTTCGGCTACCTCACCGGCATCGAGAAGACGCCGTCCCTGACACCGTCCCGGACAGTCATCGCCGGGCTCCTCACGGTCGCCGTGCTCGTCCTGGTGGTCACGTCGGTGCCGTTCCTGCGGAAGTTCGTCGCCACGCGCGTGCGGTCGCTGTTCGCCGGGGTCGTGCCGCGCATGCTGGACATCCTCCAGCGGCCCCAGAAGCTCGTCACCGGCATCGGCGGCATGCTGCTGCTCACCGCCTGCTTCGTGATGTGCCTGGACGCCTCCATCCGCGCGTTCGGCGACGAGACGACCTCCATCAGCCTCGCCAGCGTCGCCGTCGTCTTCCTGGCGGGCAACGCGCTGGGCTCCGCCGCGCCCACGCCGGGCGGTGTCGGCGCCGTGGAGGCCACCCTGACCGTCGGCCTCATCGCCGTCGGCCTCCCCAAGGAGGTCGCCGCCCCGGCCGTCCTCCTCTTCCGCCTCCTCACCCTCTGGCTCCCCGTTCTCCCGGGCTGGCTGGCCTTCAACCACCTGAGCCGGAAGGGCGCGCTCTAGGAGCGAGGGCGGAGACGACGGGGCTCCGAGCCGGCGGTACGGCCTGACGCGTCATGGCGCACGCGCCCGCGGGGGCATCGCCCAGACCGCTACGCGTGCGCGCCGGTCGGTGCTCCCTCGTACGGCTCGCGCCACGCGCGCGTAAGGGTGGGCGGCTTCAGGATGGGGCGTATGGCGAAACGTTCCGTCGTGATGGTCTCCGTCTCCGCTGCCGTGCTGCTGTCGTCGCTGGCGACGGGATGCGGGGGCGGTTCCGGGGAGGAGGAGCCGGCGGGGCAGAAGCTGGGGTGGAAGGAGTGTCCGGCGCCGTCGGAGGCGGAGGGCGGCGGGAGCGCGCCGTCGCCGTTGCCGAACGACGGGACATGGCAGTGCGCGACGATGAAGGCGCCCCTGGACTGGTCGAAGCCCGACGGGGACACGATCGGCATCGCGTTGATCCGCGCGCGGGCGAGCGGTGACGAGGGGAAGCGGATCGGGTCCCTGGTGTTCAACTTCGGCGGCCCCGGCGGCTCGGGCGTCACCGCCCTGCCGTCGTTCGGCGCGGACTACGAGAAGCTGCGCACCCGGTACGACCTGGTCAGCTTCGACCCGCGCGGGGTGGGCCGCAGCGCCGGGGTGAGGTGCGAGAACGACCAGCAACTGGACGCGTACTTCCAGCAGGACACGACCCCGGACGACGCGACGGAGCGCGCGGCGCTGCTGGCGAACACCAGGGAGTTCAACGCGGCCTGCGCGAAGAACTCCGGGAAGACGCTGCCGTACGTGCGCACCACCGACGCGGCCCGGGACATGGACCTGATGCGGCAGGTCCTGGGCGACGACAAGCTGTACTACTTCGGCATCTCCTACAGCACCGAACTGGGCGGCGTGTACGCGCACCTGTTCCCGAAGAACGTGGGCCGCGCTGTCTTCGACGCGGTCGTCGACCCGACGCAGACGTCCGAACAGGGCTCCCTGGGCCAGGCGAAGGGCTTCCAGCTCGCCCTGGACAACTACGCCGACAACTGCGTCTCCCAGACGGAGGACTGCCCCGTCGGAGACAGCGCGCGGGACGTGAAGGACCGGATCACAAAGCTCCTGAAGGACCTGGACGCGAAGCCGCTGCCGGGCAGTTTCCCGCGCGTGCTGACGCAGACCGCCGCGACCAACGGCATCGCGCAGGCGCTGTACTCGAAGGACTTCTGGGAGTACCTGACGGAGGGCCTGGAGCAGGCGTACGACGGCGACGGCAGGACACTGATGCTGCTGTCCGACCTGATGAACGGCCGCAGCGCGAACGGCGAGTACAGCAACATGGCCGCCGCCAACACGGCCGTCAACTGCGCCGACGACAAGCCCCGCTACACCCCGGCCGACGTCGAGCGCAGGCTCCCGGAGTTCCGCGCCGCCTCTCCCGTCTTCGGGGACTTCCTCGCCTGGGGCATGGTCAGCTGCACCGGCTGGGCCGTCCCCGGCGCCGCCGACCACCCCGACGTGCGCGCGCCCGATGCGGCCCCGATCCTCGTCGTCGGCAACACCGGCGACCCGGCGACGCCGTACGAGGGAGCCCACAGGATGGCGGAGGCGCTGGGCGAGGGCGTCGGGGTCGAGCTGACGTACAAGGGCCAGGGCCACGGCGCCTACGACAGCAAGGACAAGTGCGTGCAGGAAGCGGTGAACGGCTACCTGCTGGACGGGAAGGCGCCGGCGACCAAAACCGTCTGCCCCCGCTGAAACCGCTGGTCACAGGGTTATCCACAGGCCCTCACGGGGTTCTTCCCCGCCACCTACCATGGCCTGACAGCCGTTCGACGCACGGTGCGGACGGCAGGGACGGGGGGTGCGCGATGGCGCGATTCGTACGGTGGGCCGCGTGGGGAGCGGTCGTGGCGCTGGTGGTGGCGGGGTGCTCTTCGGGGTCGTCGAAGGGCGGTTCGGACGGCGGCGGGAAGGCCGCCGGGCAGTCGCTGACGGACCAGAAGCTCGACTGGAAGCGCTGCGCGGGAGGTTCGGCGCCGGGGGCCGTGTGGCAGTGCGCGACGATGAAGGCGCCGCTGGACTGGTCGAAGCCCGAGGGGCGGACGATCGATGTGGGGCTCGTGCGCGCCAGATCGAGCGGGGCGGCGAGCGAGCGGATCGGGTCGCTGCTGTTCAACTTCGGCGGTCCGGGCGCCTCCGGCGTCGACACCTTGCCGTCGTTCGGCTCCACGATGGCCTCGCTGCGCGAGCGCTACGACCTGGTGAGTTTCGATCCGCGCGGGGTCGGCCGCAGCGAAGGCGTGCGCTGCCGGAGCGACCGGGAGATCGCCGCCGCCGAGACCGTGGACTCCACTCCGGACACCCCTCAGGAGGAGCGGGCGTACTTCCAGGACGCCGCCGGTTTCGGCCGGGGCTGCGCGAAAGCGGCCGGTGACCTGTTGTCCCACGTGTCGACGACCGACACGGCCCGCGACATGGACCTGATGCGCCAGGTGCTGGGCGACACGAAGACGCACTACTTCGGCATCTCGTACGGCACCGAACTGGGCGGCGTCTACGCCCACCTGTTCCCGGGGAACGTGGGGCGGCTGGTCCTGGACGCGGTGGTGGACCCGACCGCCGACGCGGTGGGCCACGCCCGCAACCAGGCGCGGGGCTTCCAACTGGCGCTCGACAACTACCTGAGGTCGACCGGCCAGGACCCGGAGGCGGGCACCCGGAGGATCGCGGACCTGCTGGCGCGCCTGGACGCGGACGCGCTGCCGGCGTCGTCCGGCCGCAGGCTCACGCAGACGCTCGCGGTCACCGGCATCGTCACGCCGCTCTACAGCGAGTCGAGCTGGCCGAGCCTCACCCGCGCCCTGGAGGAGGCCGAGGGCGGCGACGGCTCGGGGCTGCTGGCGCTGGCCGACGCCTACAACGAGCGTGACTCCTCGGGGCGTTACGGCACGACGACGCACTCCCAGCGGGTCATATCGTGCCTGGACGACAAGCAGCGCCCGACGGCGGACGAGATCCGCGAGACGCTTCCGGAGTTCGAGCGGATCTCCCCGGTCTTCGGCCCCTACCTCGCCTGGGACACGGCCGGCTGGTGCCACGACTGGCCCGTGTCCGGCCAGCACGACACTCCGGAGGTGAGCGCCCCGGGGGCGGCCCCGATCCTGCTGGTCGGCAACACGGGCGACCCGGCGACGCCGTACGAGGGCGCGCGCAGGATGGCCGACGAGCTGGGCAAGGGCGTCGGGGTGCTCCTCACGTGGCGGGGCGAGGGCCATGGCGCGTACGGCAGCGGCAGCGACTGCGTCGACTCGGTGGTGGACGCCTACCTGCTGGACGGCACGGTCCCGGACGACGGAAAGGTCTGCTCATGACGGCGGCGGGGGCCCCGCCCACGCGTGGTGGTCGGGGCCCCCGCCGTCCGGGAGCGGTCTCAGTAGACCGGCTTGTCCGGTTCGATCTGGTTGACCCAGCCGATGACGCCGCCGCCGACGTGGACGGCGTCGGAGAAGCCCGCGGACTTCAGGACGGCGAGGACTTCCGCACTGCGGACACCCGTCTTGCAATGCAGGACGATCTTCTTGTCCTGGGGCAGGGACTCCAGGGCGGTGCCGAGCAGGAACTCGTTCTTCGGGATCAGCTTGGCGCCCGGGATGGAGACGATCTCGTACTCGTTCTGCTCGCGGACGTCGATGATCTCGATGTTCTCGCCGTCGTCGATCCACTCCTTGAGCTGCTTCGCGGTGATCGTCGAGCCGAGGGCGGCCTCCTGGGCCTCCTCGGAGACGACACCGCAGAACGCCTCGTAGTCGATGAGCTCGGTGACCGTCGGGTTCTCGCCGCACACCGCGCAGTTCGGGTCCTTGCGGACCTTGACCTGGCGGTACTGCATCTCCAGGGCGTCGTAGATCATCAGGCGGCCGACCAGGGGCTCACCGGTGCCGGTGAGGACCTTGATGGCCTCGGTGACCTGGATGGAGCCGATGGACGCGCACAGCACGCCCAGGACGCCGCCCTCGGCGCAGGAGGGGACCATGCCGGGGGGCGGGGGCTCCGGGTAGAGGCAGCGGTAGCAGGGGCCGTGCTCGGACCAGAAGACCGACGCCTGGCCGTCGAAGCGGTAGATGGAGCCCCACACGTACGGCTTGTTGAGCAGCACGCACGCGTCGTTGACCAGGTAGCGGGTCGCGAAGTTGTCGGTGCCGTCGACGATCAGGTCGTACTGGCTGAAGATGTCCATCACGTTCTCGGCTTCGAGCCGTTCCTCGTGCAGGATCACGTTCACGTACGGGTTGATGCCGAGGACGGAGTCGCGCGCGGACTCGGCCTTGGAGCGGCCGATGTCGGCCTGGCTGTGGATGATCTGCCGCTGGAGGTTGGACTCGTCGACCTCGTCGAACTCCACGATGCCCAGGGTACCGACGCCGGCCGCGGCCAGGTACATCAGCGCCGGCGAGCCCAGGCCGCCGGCGCCGACACAGAGCACCTTCGCGTTCTTCAGCCGCTTCTGCCCGGCCATGCCCACGTCGGGGATGATCAGGTGGCGGGAGTACCTGCGGACCTCGTCTACGGTGAGCTCGGCAGCCGGCTCGACCAGGGGTGGCAGCGACACGGGGACTCCGTTGGTCGGTCAATCACTACAGTTGTTCTCCCTGTAACACTGCCACGCACTTCTTCATTCCGAGACACCCGTTCCGATCCGCGAGACGATCTCGTCCCAGTAGCCGGGCAGGGTCGCCCAGGGGTCGTCCAGGCCCCCGCGCGCGGAACGGTCGGTGAACCAGATGGTCGCCGCGCCCTGCCAGCGGGCGATGCGCAGGGCCTCCTCCAGGTGCGTGCGGGGCACTCCGTGCACGAAGTGGCAGAAGCGCTCCGCGGGATGCTCCGCCGTCCACTCCGCCACCTGCGACCAGCGGTAGTCGCTCCAGGAGCCGCGGAAGGTCACCAACTGGTCGCCGTGTTCGGCGTATCCGGGGTGCGGGTGGGTGCCGTGGCCGAGGACCAGGTGGGCGTCGTCGGCGAACTCCCGCAGGGCGTCGGCCGTGCGCCCCGTGGCGGCGAGTCCGGCGCGTTCGGCGGGGCAGCGGTCCAGGAGGAAGCCGTCGACCCGGTACCAGCTCGCGTAGCGGCCCGCGTCGTCCAGGAGTTCGCCCCGCGCGCGTGCGCCGTGCGCGGCGTCGAGCCGGCCCAGGACGCGTACGCCCGCGTTGCGCAGCCGTCCGGCGGCCTCCAGACAGTGCGGGTCGGGGCGGACACCGGGGCCGTCGGAGACGTCCAGGACGGCCCAGTGCAACGGCGTGCCCGGGCGGGCGAGTTCGCCCCACTCGCCCGGGGCCAGCAGCGGGTGCGCGAACCCGGGGACGCCGAAGCCGGTGCGTACCCCGGTGCTCGCCCCGGTCACATGCGGCACGCCGCCTCCATCCAGATGTCCGCCAGGGACTCCTCCAGGTTGATCCGGGGCCGCCAGCCGAGCCGGTCGCGCGCGGTGCGCACGTCGGCCTGCTGCCAGCTCCCGCAGCCGTCCGGGTACGGGTACGCGACGGGCGCCGCGTGGTCGTGCTCGTGCCGGGGGTGGCCGATGGCCGCCCGCATCGGCCCCGGGGGGACGTCGAGTTCGTGCAGCGCGCCCGCGTACCCGGCCACGCGCGCGAGGGTCGCGGCGGCGTCCCGCAGGCGCACCGCGCGGCCCGAGCCGATGTTGATGACGCCCTGGGCGGCCGACAGCGCGGCGGCGTGCACCGCGCGGGCGACGTCCCGGACGTCGACGAAGTCGCGCTGCGCGCCGAGCCCCGCGAGCTTCAGCTCGCCGTCGCCGGCCTGCATCGCGCGGCGCATGGCCTCCGCGAGGCGGCCCAGCGGGCTGCCCGCCGGGGTGCCGGGGCCGGCCGGGGAGAACACCCGCAGCACGACCGCGTCCAGGCCGGAGCCGAGGACGAGTTCCGTCGCGGCGAGCTTGCTGACGCCGTACGGGCCGCCGGGGCGCGGGACGGCGTCCTCGGCCGTCGAGGAGCCCGGCTGGCTCGGGCCGTACTCGGCGCCGCAGCCGATCTGCACCAGGCGCGCGCCGCAGCCGCTGCGCCGCAGCGCCTCGCAGACCGTGGCGACGGCGACCGTGTTGTGCCGGATCAGGTCCTTCGCGCCGCCGCGCGTGGCGCCGGCGCAGTTGATGACGACCTGCGGGTGGACCGCGTCCAGGAAGCGCGTCAGCGCCCCCGGGCTGCCGGTCGCGAGGTCGAACCGGACGTCGGCGTCGTCGCCCCGCCCGAGCGCGGTGAGCTGGGCCGCCGGGTCGGCGAGCAGGCGGTCGGCGACGAACCGGCCGAGGTATCCGTTGGCTCCGATCAGCAGAACCCTCATCGCGCCGCCCCCCGCATGTGAAGGGCGCCGCGGGTCGCTCCGGGTCGAGGCGTGGTCATCTGGTCTCTCCTTCAGGGGTGGTGCGGTTGCCCGCGACGGGGTGCTGCGACGCGCTCGCCGCGCGCGTGGGGGACGGCCGGCGGGGGCCGTACGCGAGGGCGGCGCGCCGCCCGGCCGCCAGGACACGGCCGACACCGGCGCGGCCGTACGAGGGGCTGGGGTGCCCGTGCGGAGGGCGGGGAAGTGTCTTCCGCCCGGTGGCGCGGACGGGGCCGTGCGCAACGCCGGGGCGGGGTGCGGCCGGCAGCGCGGGGCGCGCGTACGGCCGACGGGTCGGTGCGGGTGCGCGGTCCGCGCGGGCGGGTGCCGGGGCTCCGCCGGGGATCGCCGCGCGGCACGCGTGCGTGCGGGTGGCCGGTGTGTTCGGGCGGGCGCTCAGCACCGGTGGTCCTCTCGCGCGTGGGCCGACGCTTTGGTGAGGGTCCGGGCCGCGTGGGCGAGGAGGGTGAGGGCGGCGGCGCCCGCGGCGAGGGCGGGGAGCGCGGCGGGGCCCCAGGCGCTCACCAGGGCGTCGGCCGGGGCGGACAGGGCACCGCAGCCGGGGAGGCGGCCCGCGAGGACGGTGGCCGGGGCGAGGGCTTCGACGGCGGCTGCGGCGGACAGGACGACCGCGGGGGCGTGGGTGAAGCCGTGGACGGTGAGGAGGCGGGCGAGGAACAGCAGCAGGCCGAGAGGGAGCACGCGTGCGTACGCGGCGGGTTCGCCCAGGACCACGCCGCACAGCGCCGTCAGGCCCGCGAGCGCGGCGGTGAACAGCGCGACCGTGCCCAGGAGGAGTGGCCGGACGGCCCGGGCGAACTCCGCCAGCCCCCGGCTGACGTGCAGCCTGCGGCCCGCGTGGACGGCGAGGAGGTGCGCGCAGACCGCGGCGGGCGCGCAGGCGAGGGCCAGGGTCAGCAAGGGCGCGGCGGTGAGCGGCCAGGGGGCGTCCGGCGTGAGGCCGGGCGGTCTGTCGGGGCCTCCGGCGACGGCGCCCGCGAGGAGTCCGTCGCCGACGGCGGCGTACAGCAGGAGCCAGCAGGTCGCCGAGACGGCGCGGTGCGGGACCGGGCGGGGCCGGCGCAGCGGGCTCAGCGGGCCGTGGCGCAGGACGGCGCGCACCGCGACGGCGACGGCGAGGACGCCCGCGCCGAGGACGGCCTGCCGTCCGGTGCCGTGGGTGAGGCGCAGCCCGGCGACCGTCGCGGCGCACAGGGCGCCGGGGAGGAGGCTCAGCAGCACCCACGCCGGGCGGACGGAGGAGGCCGGGCGCTCGGCAGGCGCCTGCCCCGGCGTCGCCTCCTGCCTCGGTACACGCGCGTACATCTCCTCAGCGAGCGAGAAGACGTCCCGGTGGCGGTACTGCGCGGCGGCCCGGTCGGTGAGCCCGTGGGCCTCCAGACCGGCCGCGATCTCCAGGGGGTCCACGGCCCGTTCGCACAGTTCGCGGTGGCGGTGCATCAGGGCCTTCACCGGGTCGACGCCACCGCGCCGGGGCCCTGTGACGGCGTCCTGGGACTCCGCACGCTCCGTACGGGCCGCACGATCCGTGCCGTCGGCGTGTTCCGTGCCGTCGGTGTGCTCCGCCGCGGCCGTACCCGGCCGTGTGATCCACTCAGGCGGCACCCACTCCCCCGCCGGCGCACCGGGTCGGTCGAGCCCTTCCAGCCCGCTCACCGGGCCACCTCCGCCACCGGAACCGAAGGCGCGCCCGCGCCTACCCCGACGGGCACCGAGTCGGCAGCCCATCCCGGCACCCGGCGCCCCGTCCACCGCCCCGCCAGATGCGCCTCGGCGGGCATCCCGAACGGCAGCGGCTCGCCCTCCTCGTCGACCAGGACGCGCCGGACGGGACACCGCGAGACGACGTCCAGGTAGATCGCGTCGAAGGAGGCGATGTTCTGTTCGGCCGTGAACAGTTCCAGCGCACGGGCGCGCGCCGCCGCTCCGAGGCGTGCACGGCGCTCGGGGTCGCGCAGGAGCGCGACGCACGCCTCGGCGAGCGCCCTCGGGTTGCGCGGCGGCACGACGAGCCCGGTGCCGCCTATCGCCTCGACGACGGCGCCGACGTCGGTGGAGACGGTGGCGCGTCCGCAGAGCATGGCCTCGACGAGCCCGTCGGGAAACCCTTCGACGACGCTGGACAGGACGACGACCGCGCCTGCCGCGTACGCGTCGGCGGCGCCCGGGAGTTCGGGTCCGCCCAGTTCCTCGAAGGAGACCGGGTTGTCGCCGACGGCATAGGAGCCGGGGGCCTCGTCGGGGAAGAGCTGGGCGGCGAGCGCGCGGCAGTGGCCGAGGTAGGCCGCGCCCTCGGCGTCGGCGGGCGCGCCGACGACGCGCAGCCGGGTGCCGGGCTCCTGCCGGCGGACCTCGGCGAAGGCGTGCAGGAGGGCGACGAGGTCCTTGGCGGGCTCGATCCGGCCGACCCAGACGAGCGTGCGCGGATCGGCGCGGTCGGGGCCCTCGCCGACCTCGGCGAAGGGGGCGGCGTCCAGGCCGGGGTGGACGGTGCGCAGCTTGGCCGGCGCGGCGCCGCACCGCTCCTGCCAGCGGCGCGCGTGCGCGTTGCCGGGCGTGATCCGGGCGGCCCGCCGGTACACCTCGGTGGCCAGCCGCCCGTGGAAGGCCGCCAGGAGGGCGCGTACGGGCGTCGCGGCCCCACCCCCGCCGGCCCCACCCCCGCCAGGCACAGCCCCGCCCGGCACGCCGGCCTCGCTGTCCCCGGCGCCCTGACCGGCGCTCCCGGCCCCGCCCGCGCTCCCCGAGCTTTCGAGGTAGTGCGTACGCAGCCGCACCCCGTACTCGGTGACCACGAGCGGCACCCCGAAGAAGTGCCGCGCGAGGAGCCCTGGAAGGGCCGCAGGGCCCCCGGAGGTGGCGTGGCACAGGTCCACCGCGCCGAGCGCGTGCTCCTCGTACCAGGGCAGCGACAGGGGGCGCAGGGCGCGCTCCAGGTGGTCCGCGACGGCGAGCAGTTCGGGGACGCGCGCCTCGCGCGCCTCCGGCCGGGCTCCCGGCGCGCGACAGGCGCGTTCCAGGGCGCGCACGGCCCGCTCCGAGCGGAGCGCGCCGGCCAGTCCGCCGTCGTCGCGGGCGAGTTCGGCGAGGGAGTACAGCGCGTTGCCGAAACGGTCCGCCTCAGTGGTGGAGGGGGTCGCCGCGCAGAGGGTGGCGACCAGGTCGCCGTACGCCTGCGTGAAGCGCCCGCGGGCGCGGCGGCCGTGGACGACGCCGTCGTCCCGCGCGGGCTCCAGGGGGGCCGTACGGACGCCCACGACCTGCGGGGGGAGCGCGGCCCAGCCGGTGTCGTGCGGGCGGCCGGAGCGGCGCAGCGCGTAGACGTCGAACTCGTGCTGCCCGAGCCCGCGCACGAGCCGGTCGCACCAGAGTCCGGCGTCACCGCTCACGTACGGATAGCCACCCTCCGTCAGCAGTCCGATGCGCACGAGCGCACCCCCGATCTCCCGTTCAGGGAGCCGTCGTTGACCCGACGGCTCGCAGCGGGAAGAACGTATGCGGACAAGGCGGTGGTGCGGCGGACGGTTGTCCGTCGCACCACCAAAAGGGGTGAACGGTCGTAACTTTCCCGTGCGGGTCGCGTTCTGTCGCGCTAAGGGATCACACGGTCACCGGACGACGGGCCGAAAATCACACAAAAGCGCCCTGGGGCGTGCGCGTGGCACACCCCAGGGCGCTGGCCGGCTCACGCGGCGGCGAGTTCCCTCCGCTCGGCGCGCCTGCGGGCGGCGACGCCCGGATCGAGCGCCGGGACGGCCGCCAGGAGCTGCTTGGTGTAGTCCTCGCGCGGGGAGTCGTACACCTCGTCGGCGGGCCCCTCCTCGACGATCCGGCCGCCCCGCATGACGGCGACCCGGTCGCTGACCTGGCGGACGACGGCGAGGTCGTGGGCGACGAACACGAGGGCCAGGCCGAGTTCGCGCTGGAGCTCGCCCAGGAGGGCGACGACCTGCGCCTGGGTGGTGACGTCGAGCGCCGACACGGGTTCGTCGCAGACGATCACGCGCGGGTCCGCCGCGAGCGCGCGGGCGATGCCGACGCGCTGGCGCTGGCCGCCGCTGAACTCGTGCGGGTAGCGGTCGTAGTGGGCCGCCTCCAGGCCGACGCGTTCCAGGAGTTCCCGCACGCGCGCGTGGATGCGCTTCTCGTCCTTCTCGCCTCGCGCGCGCAGCGGGTCGGCGATCGACTCGCCCACGCTGCGGCGGGGGTTGAGGGAGGAGACGGGGTCCTGGAAGACCATCTGGACGGCGGGGTTCACACGCGTGTGCGCGCGCCCGTCGTAGCGGATCTCGCCCGCCGTGGGCTTCAGGAGGCCCACCAGCATCCGCCCCAGGGTCGTCTTGCCGCTGCCGCTCTCGCCGACGACGCCCAGGGTCTCGCCCCGGCGGACGGTCAGGGAGACCCCGTCGACGGCCGCGAACGCCCGCTTGCCGCGCCCGAACTCGCGCCGCAGACCGGTCGCTTCGAGGACGACGTCGTCGGTCGCCTCGGAGGCCGTGCGGCGCACCTCCACACGCGGGACCGCGCCGAGCAGTTCGCGCGTGTAGGCGTCCTTGGGGGCGCCCAGGACGTCCGCGACGGGGCCGTGCTCGACGAGCCTGCCGTGCCGCATGACGAGGACGTCGTCGACGCTCTCGGCGGCCACGCCGACGTCGTGGGTGACCAGCAGCAGGCCCATGCCGGTCTCCTCGCGCAGGGTGTGCAGGAGGTCGAGGATCTGGGCCTGGACGGTGACGTCGAGGGCCGTGGTGGGCTCGTCGGCGATCAGGAGGTCCGGCGCGCACGCGAGGGCCATCGCGATGAGCGCGCGCTGGCGCATGCCGCCGCTGAACTCGTGCGGACGCGAGCGCGCGCGGCGGGCCGCGTCCGGGATGCCGACCCGGTCGAGCACGTCGACGGCACGCGCGCGTGCGGCACGGCGCGTCGCGCGCGTGTGCACGCGGTACACCTCGGCGATCTGGTCGCCGATCGCGTAGTACGGGTCGAGGGAGGACAGCGGGTCCTGGAAGACCATCGCCGCCGTCCCGCCGCGCAGGCGCCGCAGTTCGTCGTCCGAGGCGTCCTGGACGGCCGTCCCGGCGACGGTGACCGTGCCGCCCACGCGCGCGCCCGTGCCCCGGTGCAGGCCCAGGAGGGCCGAGGCGACGGTGGACTTGCCGGAGCCGGACTCGCCGACCAGGGCGAGCGCGCCGCCCTCCCGGAGGGTGAAGGAGAGGCCGTCGACGGCCTTCAGAGCGCCGAACTCGACCGTCAGGCCGCTGACTTCCACGAGGCTCACGCGAGCACCACCCGTCGGTCTGCCACCGCGTACAGGACGTCCGCGAGGGCGTTGGCGAGGACCACGAAGAAACCGATCACCAGGACCATGCCGACGACGACCGGGAGGTCGACGACGCTGACCGCGTGGACCAGCTCCTGGCCGATGCCGGGCAGTCCGAACAGCGTCTCGACGAGGACCGCGCCGCCCATCATGGCGCCGAAGTCGTTGGCGTTGAGGGCGATGACCGGCGCGAGCGCGCCGCGCAGGGCGTGCCGTCCGATGATCGCCCGCTCGCCCACGCCGTACGCGCGGAAGGTGCGGATGTGGTCCTCGGCGAGCGTCTCCAGCATCGACGTGCGCGTGAGCCGGGCGAAGTACGCCGCTTCGGCCAGGGCGATCGTCAGCCAGGGCAGCACGAGGTTCCACGCCCACTGTTCGGGGTCGTCGGAGAAGGCGACGTACTGCGGGAACGGCAGCAGTTCGAGCTGCCCGCAGACGACGATCATCAGGACGAGGCCGATGACGAAGACCGGCATGGCGATCCCGGCGAGCGTGACGCCGGTCAGCAGGCGCTCGGAGAGCCGTCCGCGCCGCCAGACCGACAGGACGCCGGTGCCGACGCCCAGGATCAGCCACAGGACCATCCCGCCGAGCACCAGGGACAGGCTGACCGGGAGCTTGGTCAGGATCATGTCGGTGACCTGCTGGTCGCTCTGGTACGACAGCCCGAGGCAGGGCGCCGAGCAGTGCTCGACGGAGGTGCCGGTCGAGTAGTCGTGGCCGACGACGATGCCCTGGAGGAAGTCCCAGTAGCGCAGGTAGAGCGGGTCGTCGAGCCTGAGCTGTTCGGCGACCTGGCGGACCTGTTCCGGCGAGCAGCGCGGGCCGCAGGTGATCTGGGCGACGTTGCCCGGAGTGGCGTAGAAGACCACGTAGATGATCACCGAGAGGGCGAGCAGCGTGAGGACGACGCCGACCGCGCGGCGCAGGAGGAACCCGGTGAAGCCGTTCACGCGGCGCCCTCCTCGTCGTTCTTCGTCTCCTGCTTGCGGCCCGTCCCCACGCGCAGGCGCGAGGCCGCGCGCGGGTCGAGGGCGGTGCGCACGCCGTCGGCGAGGACGGTGAGGGCGAGCACGGTGACGAACAGGGCGCCCGCGGGCAGCAGGAGGTACTGCGGGGCCGTCTGGTACCAGACGTTCGCCGAGGTCAGCATCTGTCCCCAGGAGGGCGTGGGCGGCTTGACGCCGACACCGAGGAACGACAGGGACGCCTCGATGGCGATGTTGGTGGGCGCCATGAGCGCGGCGTACGTGATGACCGGCGCGGCGAGCCCGGGGAGGAGTTCGCGGTGCGCGATGCGCCAGGTGCTCCAGCCGCTCAGGCGCGCGGCGGACACGTAGTCGCGCTCCTTGAGGGTGAGCGTCTGCGCGCGGGCGATCTTCCCGATCGTGCCCCAGGCGACGAACCCGATGACGAACGCGACGAGCACCGGGCGCGGGAAGCTGTCCGGGACGACGGCCAGCAGCGCGAGCGCCATGATGATCAGCGGCATCGCGACGATGATGTCCGTGATCCGGCTCAACAGTTGATCAACCCATCGGTTGCCGAGCGCGGCCGTGACGCCGACGACGACACCGAGGACGACCTGCACGACGGTCGCCGCCAGCGCGACGCCCAGGGAGACGCGGGCGCCGTAGGCGAGCCGTGCGAACAGGTCGCGTCCGGTCTGCGGTTCGACGCCGAGCCAGTGGTCGCCGCTGATGCCGCCGAAGGAGCCGACGGGTACGCCGCCGCGCGCCGAGTCGACCAGGTCGGGGTGGTAGGTGGTGGGGTCCTGGCCCTCCAGGGCGGTGAGGAGGGGCGCGGCGAGCGCGACCAGGACGAGGAGGGCGACGACGGCCGCCGCGACCATGGTGGCGCGCTGCGCACGCAGCCGCCGCCAGAACTGACGGGCACCCGAAACCCCCGGGACGGCGGTGTCCGTCCCGGGGGCCTGGGTGGCGTGGAGTGCCTGACTCATGTTGATTGCTTGATCGTCATTGAGTGTGTGTATCGACTACTTGACCGCGACCTGCGAGATGTCCAGGACACCCGTCCAGTCGCTGATCACGACGTTGCGGATGTCCTTGCCGACCAGCCGCTTGTAGACGGGGTGGAACAGCGGGACGGTCAGCGCCTGCTCGCCGATCTTCTTGTCGAGGGCGCCCCAGCGCTTGGCGGCGGCGTCCAGGTCGGTCAGCTTGTTGATCGCGTCGATCTCGTCGTTGACGGACTTGTCGTTCAGCTGGGCCGAGTTGAAGTTCGCGCCGTCCTGGACGATCTGGCGGCCGTCGAAGATCGGGGCGAGGAAGGGGCCGCCGGAGGGCCAGTCGGCACCCCAGTGGGCGAGGAAGAAGCCCGGCTCGGTCTTCACGCTCTGGACCGTGTCGGAGTAGTCGTTGTCCTCCAGGCCCTGGAGCTTGACGGTGATGCCGGCCTTCTTGAGCGCGTCCTGGAGCGCGGTCGCGATCTCGGGGCCGGTCTCGAAGTTCTTGTCGTTGGAATGCGTCAGCGTGACGGTCAGCCCGTTCGGGTGGCCCGCCTCCTTCAGCAGCTCCTTGGCCTTGGCCGCGTCACCCGTCGCGCCGGCCGGGAAGTGGTCGTAGGGCGTGTAGCCGAAGGACTTCTGGTTCGGCAGGTAGGTGGTGGCGGGCTCGGCGAGCGCGGAGCCGCCGGCCGCGTTGACCACGGAGGAGCGGTCGACGGCGTAGGAGATCGCCTGGCGCACCTTCGGGTTGTCGAACGGCTTCACCTTCGGGTTGAAGGCGATGTAGTTCGTGTAGCCGAAGTGACCGGTGCCGACGCGCGCGGCGAGGCTCTTGTCGCCGGTCACCTTGGCGAGTTCGGCCGGGCCGAGGTTGGTGTCCGTGGTGACCGCGGCGGCGTCCGCGCCCTGGGACGCCGACAGCCGCTGGTTGATCACGGCGGAGTCGAGGCCGGAGCGGACGTCGATCTTGTCCGGGTACGCCTTGCGCTCGGTGTCCGTGGCGGCCGACCAGTTGGGGTTGCGGTCCAGGACGACGTGCTCGCCGTTGTTCTGGTTCGTGACGACCTTGTAGGGGCCGGACGAGACGGGGTGCTCGACGTACTTGGTGCCGGTGTCCTTGGCCTTCGGGACGGGCGCGAACTGCGTCTGCGTGGCCAGGAAGGGGAACTCGCCCTCGGGCTTGTTCAGGTGGAAGACGATGGTCCGCGCGTCCGGCGTCTCGATCGCGGCGAGGCCCTTGGGGTCCTTGTAGGGGCCCTGGTAGGCGGCGGCGCCGACCAGCCAGTCCCGCAGGTAGGGGGCGCCGCCGGACAGCTCGGGCGCGAAGGAGCGCTCGATGCCGTACTTGATGTCGGCGGTCGTGATCGGCGTGCCGTCCTCGTACTTGAGCCCTTCCTTGAGGGTGTACGTCCACACGGTCGCGTCCTTGTTGGGGCGGCCGGTGTCGGTGGCGAGGTCGGGGACGACCTTCGCGCCCTCGGCGCCGTTCTCGCGGTTGCGGGTGGTGAGCGTGCGGAAGAGGAGGGACGGCACGTTGCCGCCGCCGGAGGTGTAGAGCCGGGCCGGGTCGAGGTTTTTCTGCGGGTTGGAGTTCAACACCGACAGGGTGCCGCCCTTGTGGGGCGTGGAGTCGCCGCCGGAGTCCTTGGCGCCGTTGTCCTCCGGCCCGCAGGCGGCGACACCCGCTGCCACGACCAGGCTGACGGACGCCGCGGCCACGCGGCGGGCTATGACGGACGGTTGACGCATCGGTGGGGGCCTCTCGATTGACCTGACCGGTTGGGTTGACCGGGCTGATTGCCTTGACTATGGGGTTGATTCACTTGACCGACTTGATCCGATCGCCGCACATCTCGACGCTTGTCCCGGCATTCGAGACGGGTTGACGAGGAATGAGACGATCGCGGACAGACGTCTGCCCCGGCGGCGGACAGTCGAAAACCCGTGACCCTGGTCACGGCCTGAGGCGGGTGATCCGACGCTCGCACGCATGGGGCGATGGCGTCAGCAACAGTGGATGTCGGCTACACAGAGCGCGGTCACGCCAATGAGGGCGAGCTTGATGGCTGCGCCGGCGACGACATGACTAGACCACATGGGCAGAAATATGAACGAAAATCGGTGCGCATGTCAACGTGACTTACGAGTCGTTTGTCAACTCGCCGGGTAAGCCCACGGGTTGGGACGGCACCGGATCCCGCCGTGGTCCAGGAACTTCGTCTGCTGCTGCATGACGGGCGCGAGTTCGCCGTCCTTGTCACATGTCACATGCCCGTAGCCGAGCCGGTGCCCGACCTCGTGGTTGATGAGCATCTGCCGGTAGGCGTGCATCTGGTCGCCGTAGGTCGACGAACCCTGCGCCCAGCGGTAGGCGTTGATCATCACGCGCTGGGTGGCCGTGGAGTTGCAGGAGACGTTGTCCTGGGTGGTGTCGAGGCCGGATTTCGCGCACCAGAAGGCGGTGGTGCCGGGGCTCGCGAGCGTGATGACGAAATCCGGTGTGCCGCTGAAGATCCGCTCGAAGGTCCGGCCGCCGTTGTGGGCCCAGCTGCGGTCGTCGTTGAGGGTCTTCTGCACGGCCTGCGCGAACAGCCCGGCGTCCAGGCCGATCCCCTGCTCGACGTCCACCCGGTAGGTGTACTTCCGGCCCTTCCCGGGCGCCTTGTCGATGCCCGGGACCGCGTCGAACTTCCCCGAGCCCTTGAGGTCGGCGGCCAGCGGGTACTTCGCGGCCATCCGCTCGTCGTACGACAGCGGCTTCACGTCCGCCGGGGCGGACGGGCTCGGCACGACGCCGGCCGCCGCGCCACCCTGCGGTGCCCGCTCGCTCTGCGGCCGGGTGCGCGCGGTGTCCTCGCCACGGCCGTCGGTGACCTGTCCGGCGACGACGACGGCAAGGACGGTGGTGACGGCCGCGGCGGCGATGCCGGTGAAGGTGCGGCCCTTGGCGCTCTTCGACGGGGCCGGGTTGTCGCCGGCGTCTTGATCACCTCGATCGTGTTGATCGCCTTGATCACCGGGGTTGACCGAGTTGACGGAGTGCGCCGGGTTGATCCGTGTCGACGGATGGTCGATGCCACGATCAACATCGTCGCGTCGGTCAAGACGGTCAATGAGATCGACGTCCATGTGGACGGCCGTGTTCACAAGGACGCCCCTGTCCATATGAACGTCCACGTGAGCAACCTGATCGCCGAACGCGTCCAGATACTCCTGCCGAGGTCCGCCCCCCACCCGGGGCCTCGGCACGACGGACGGCCGCGCCCCGGACTCACCGCCCAGCGTGCCCCAGCCGCCCCCGGCCTCCCGCTGCTCGGGATGTCCCCCGCGCACCGGCGGGAAGCCGTGCGCGGGCGTGCCGCCGAGCGGAGGGAAACCGTGCGGAGGCGTCGCCCCCTGGGGGATCCCGCCGCGCGGCGCCCCGTTGCCCCGGTAGGGCCCGGTGACGGGCGCCCCGCTCTCGTGCCAGGTCGCCTCGGTGTTGCGCGTGGGCAGCGGAGGCCGCTCACCGGAGACCGGCGCACCCCCGGTACCGCCCTGCGGGGCCGCCCCCTGCGGAGGAACCGCGCCCTTCTTCGCCGGTTTCGGCGCCGGCCCGCGTCGACTGTGCCGTCCCACGCGCCTCAGCTCCCCGCGTCGGCGGTGACCGTCGAGGCGAGGAGGTCGCGGAAGGCCGCGGCGACGGCCTCCGGGTACTCCATCATCGCGACGTGACCGGCGTCGGGGAGGGTGATCAGGCGGGAGTCGCGGAAGGTGCGCTCCGCCTTGCGGGCCATGCGGTGGCCGACGAGCTGGTCGCGGGCGCCGTAGACCAGGAGGGTCGGGGCGAGGACGCGGGCGGCCTGGCGCCACATGTTGTGCTGGCCGCCGAGGGTGTACGAGTTGACGAGCCCGCGCGCGGAGCGCGTCATCGCGTCCCAGAAGTACGGGAGCCGCAGCCGCCGCTCCATCTCCTCGACGGCGGCCTGGAAGCCCTCCGGGGTGACCCGCGCGGGGTCGCCGTAGCAGAGCCCCATGACGCCGCGCACGCGGTCTTCCGGGGTCCAGTCGCGGCTGATGCGGGTGAACAGCGCGGTCACGCCGGGGACGGCGAGCAGGCCCGTCGGGACGGCGGTGCGCTGGACGCGGATCTCGGGCAGGGCCGGCGAGACCAGGGTGAGCGTGCGGACCAGGTCGGGGCGGACGGCCGCGACGCGCGTGGACACCGCGCCGCCCAGGGAGTTGCCGAACAGGTGGACCGGGCCGCGCCCCGAGGAGTCGAGGAGGTGGATCACCGCGCGCGCGTGCGCGGAGACCGAGTAGTTGCCGTCGTCCGGGGGCGGGGAGTCGCCGAAGCCCGGGAGGTCGACCGCCTCTCCGTCGACGTCGTCCTCCAGGCGCAGCATCAGTTCCGACCAGTTCTGCGAGGAACCGCCCAGGCCGTGCACGAACAGGGCCGGAGGCAGCCCCTCGCGCGCGGGCGGGCGGGAACGGACCGAGAGCGTCGCCCCGGACAGCCGCACCGACCTCAGCCGCTCGCCCTCCGCGACCCGGACGGGCAACACCTTCGGAAAGACGTTGGCGGTCGGCGGAGTTGGCACCTCGGTCGAAGACATGCGGCAATGTTACGAGACGATCACACACGCGTTCACGCGATCGGCATCACAGAAGGCGTGACAGAACGCACAACGGGGAATCGGAACCGACCAGGCGTGGACACGACCGGTCGGCGGACGTCACGCGCACCCGCGCGACATGGCATCCCCGAAGGTCGTCTCCTAGGCTCGGTAGACGACTCGGACCCCAGTGGAAGGAGCCCTGTCATGGCCATCGATCCCACCGATCCCGACAGCTTCGAGCACGGCGGGCAGGTCGACGTCGAGGCGCCCGAGAACGACACGGCCGAGCAGCGCGCGGACCTCTCGCCGGACGGCGACGACCCTCTGGAGGACGTCGACCCGGCGCGCGCGGACGAGGCGGCCGAGGCCGATCTGCTGGAGCAGTCGCGGGTGGTCTCGCTGGACGAGGACGACTACCGCTGACGACGAGGAAGCGCCTCGTATGCCCGGAACGTGCCGGGCCGAAACCACTCACGTCACTTCTGTGCGGCTTTTCCCGCCGGGCCGGTCCGTGAAATTCTGCGCTCGCACCGCGCACACCACGGTTACCGAAAAGTACGATGGCCGCGCGGCCAGCACGGCACACCGCATGTGGACGACCTTTGGAGGCGGCGTGAGCGCCATCGAGCAGACTGAGGCTACGCGCCCGCGAGGCACGCGCCTGCCGCGCCGTGCCCGACGGAACCAGCTGCTGGGCGCCGCCCAGGAAGTGTTCGTGGCGCAGGGCTACCACTCGGCCGCGATGGACGACATCGCCGAGCGCGCGGGCGTCAGCAAGCCGGTGCTCTACCAGCACTTCCCGGGCAAGCTCGACCTCTACCTCGCGCTCCTCGACCAGCACTGCGAGGCGCTGATCCAGGCCGTCCGCACGGCGCTGGCGTCGACGACCGACAACAAGCAGCGCGTGCGCGCGACGATCGACGCCTACTTCGCGTACGTCCAGGACGAGGGCGGCGCGTTCCGCCTGGTCTTCGAGTCGGACCTGACGAACGAGCCGGCCGTGCGCGAGCGCGTCGACAAGGTCACCAACGAGTGCGCCGAGGCGATCTGCGACGTCATCGCCGAGGACACGGGCCTCCCGCGCGCGGAGTCGATGCTGCTGGCCTCCGGGCTCGGCGGGCTCGCCCAGGTCGTCGCCCGCTCCTGGCTGCACAGCGACCGCAGCGTCCCGCGCGACCAGGCCGTCCAGTTGCTGACGTCGCTCGCCTGGCGCGGCATCGCCGGGTTCCCGCTGCACGGCGCCGACCCGCAGGCGGCCGAGCAGCACGGCACGGAAGCGCGCTGACGCCACAGCTCGCGTTTTTGTTCCCGGACGGTGTTCGCTCCTGGCGTGGGTGCCCGCGCCGTGTCCATCGCCTCACCGGGCTAATGTGTGCAGCGTACGGCGCGGACGCCCGCGCACCTCGTGACCGTCGGAGGGACATAGCCGTGGAGGTCAAGATCGGCGTGCAGCACGCGCCCCGCGAGATCGTTCTGGAGAGCGGTCAGAGTGCCGAGGAGGTCGAGCGGGCGGTGGCCGAGGCACTGGCGGGCCAGTCGTCGCTGCTCAGCCTCGTGGACGACCACGGGCGCAAGGTCCTGGTCCCGGCGGACCGGCTGGCTTACGTGGAGCTCGGCGAGCCGGCCCCGCGCAAGGTGGGCTTCGGCGCGTAAGGCACACGACGAGGGCCCGGCGACTTCACGTCGCCGGGCCCTTGATCGTTTCTTCACGGACGGAGCACATCCCACGCACAGGGGAGGATTGCATTCCGCAGGTCACGGGTAGGACGGCTGTAACCCTGGTGCACGGGACGGCCGTACGGGAGGGACCCACAATGATCTTCGAAGCGCTCGCCTCCGCGGTGCTCGGCCTCGCGCTCGCGTGGGCGGCTCTCCGCCGCCTCCCGCACCGCCTTCCCGCCCCCACGCTGGTCCTGCCGACCGGCGTCGCCGGTGCCCTCTTCGGCGACTTCCTGACCCACACGGCCCTCGCCTCCGGCCTCCTGCTCAGCCTGCTGGGCGCGGCCGTCATGAGCACGGCCTCGCTCTCCCTGCTGCTGCGCCCGTCGGCGGGAAGACTCCGGGAGCGATCGATCCCGGCGTGAGCCGCCGGGCGTGAGCGCGAACGCCCCCACGCCGACGAGCCCCATGCCGACGAGCCGTACGCCGGCGCCCCCGTACGCCGACGAACCCCGTACCGCCCTTACGCCGCCAGCCCCAGCGCGGCCATCCGCTTCGTGTGCGCCTCGGTGATCCGCGAGAACATCCGCCCCACCTCCGCGAGGTCGAACCCGTCGGCCACGCCGCCGACCAGCATGGTCGACAGGGCGTCGCGCTCGGCCACCACGCGCTGGGACTGCGACAGGGCCTCCCCCATCAGCCGCCGCGCCCACAGGGCGAGCCGCCCGCCCACGCGCGGGTCGGCCTCGATGGCGGCCCGCACCCGCTCGACGGCGAACCCGGCGTGCCCGGTGTCGTCGAGGACGGCGAGGACCAGCGCGCGCGTGTCGGAGTCCAGGCGGGCCGCGACCTCCCGGTAGAAGTCGCTGGCGATCGAGTCGCCCACGTACGCCTTGACCAGGCCCTCCAGCCAGTCGGAGGGCGCGGTCTGCCGGTGGAAGCCGTCGAGCGCGGCGACGAAGGGGTCCATCGCCTCGGTCGGCTCCGCGCCGATCTCGGTGAGCCGGTCCCGCAGCCGCTCGAAGTGGTGGAACTCGGCCGACGCCATCTTCGCCAGCTCCGCCTTGTCGGCCAGCGTCGGCGCGAGCTTCGCGTCCTCCGCGAGTCGTTCGAACGCCGCGAGTTCGCCGTAGGCCAGCGCTCCGAGGAGGTCCACGACGGCGGCCCGGTACTGCGGTTCACCGACCGCCTGGTCCCAGTTCTGGGCGGCGATGCCGGTGTGCTCGGGGGTTTCGGCGGACTCGTTGGCGTGGTCAGACGTCGTCATGAAACGCACAATAGTCCGCCGACCGGACGCCGTGATCCCCGACGGTTCTCGGGGTCGTGGCCCTTACAGGAACCGGCGGTTGTCGGGGTCGTTCCCCAGGAGAACCATGACGTGACCGAATCGGCCATCACATGTGCACGATTCCGGGGTATGGTGGTAATGCGCCTGCTGGTACCTCCCCGTACCTCGCAGGCCCATGTATGAGGATGCCCGGTCGCTGGCCCGATCGGCTCCGACCCGACAGCCCTCCTGTTCCGTGCGGCACATCGCGTACGGACCGTCCGGAGGGACCCTCAGCGGTACGAGCGCTAGAGCGTCGGCAGAGGTCCCGTGCCCTACGGCTGGTCCGTAAGGCAGCCGACGTCCCCGGCACGGTCCGTCAAAGACCCCCGCGCTCGCCTCGCACCGCGTACACAGAAGAGGCAGCACCCTGACTACGACGTTCAGAGATCTCGGAATCCTTTCCGAGACCGCCGAGGCCCTGGAAGCCGTCGGCATCACCAACCCCTTCCCCATCCAGGAGATGACCCTCCCCGTCGCCCTCAGCGGCACGGACATCATCGGCCAGGCCAAGACGGGCACCGGCAAGACGCTGGGCTTCGGTCTGCCGCTCCTGGAGCGCGTCACCGTCCCCGTCGACGTCGAGGCCGGCCGCGCCGCCCCCGAGGCGCTGACGGACGCTCCGCAGGCCCTCGTCGTCGTCCCCACGCGCGAGCTGTGCACGCAGGTGACGAACGACCTGCTGACGGCCGGCAAGGTGCGTAACGTGCGCGTGACCGCGATCTACGGCGGGCGCGCGTACGAACCGCAGGTCGAGGCCCTGAAGAAGGGCGTCGACGTCGTCGTCGGCACCCCCGGGCGGCTGCTGGACCTCGCGGGGCAGAAGAAGCTCGACCTCAAGCACGTCAAGTGCCTGGTCCTCGACGAGGCCGACGAGATGCTCGACCTGGGCTTCCTGCCCGACGTCGAGAAGATCATCGGCATGCTGCCGGCGCGGCGTCAGACGATGCTGTTCTCGGCGACCATGCCGGGCGCGGTCATCGGCCTCGCGCGCCGGTACATGTCGCAGCCCACGCACATCCGCGCGACCGCGCCGGACGACGAGGGCGCGACCGTCGCGAACATCGCGCAGCACGTCTACCGCGCGCACTCGATGGACAAGCCCGAGATGGTCGCCCGCATCCTCCAGGCCGAGGGCCGGGCGCTGGCGATGATCTTCTGCCGCACGAAGCGGACGGCCGCCGACATCGCCGAGCAGCTGGAGCGGCGCGGGTTCGCCTCCGGCGCGGTCCACGGCGACCTCGGCCAGGGGGCACGTGAGCAGGCGCTGCGCGCGTTCCGCAACGGCAAGGTCGACGTCCTCGTCTGCACCGACGTCGCCGCGCGCGGCATCGACGTCGAGAACGTGACCCACGTCATCAACTACCAGTCCCCCGAGGACGAGAAGACGTACCTGCACCGCATCGGCCGCACCGGTCGCGCGGGCGCCTCGGGTACGGCGATCACGCTCGTCGACTGGGACGACATCCCGCGCTGGCAGCTCATCAACAAGGCGCTGGAGCTGGGCTTCAACGACCCGCCGGAGACGTACTCCACGTCCCCGCACCTCTTCGAGGACCTGAACATCCCGGCCGGCACGAAGGGTGTCCTGCCGCGTTCCGAGCGCACGCGCGCGGGCCTCGACGCCGAGGAGCTTGAGGACCTGGGCGAGCCGGGCGGCCGCAGCCGTGGCCGGGGCGGCCGCGGGGACCGGGACCGCCGTGGCGGCGACCGGGACCGTGGCGGTGACCGGGACCGTCGTGGCGGGCGGGGCGAGTCCGCGCCCGCCGAGGCCGGTGCCGAGCGTCCGTCGCGCACGCCGCGCCGCCGTCGCCGTACGCGGGGCGGGTCGCCGCTGGAGCAGGGTGCCGCCGCGCCCGCGCAGCAGCAGCAGCCGAGTGTCGCCGAGGAGGCGGCGCCTGGTGCGCGTACGCCGCGCCGTCGCCGTCGCACGCGGGGCGGGTCGGGTCAGGACGCGGTCGTGACGGCGCCGTCGACGCCGTCCGTCTCCGTCGAGCCGGTGGCGCCTGCCGCCGAGGCCGCCGTCGCGACCGCCGAGGGCACGGCTCCGGCCGGTTCCCGCCGCCGTACACGGACGCGCCGGGGTGCCGAGCAGGCGCAGGCCGTGCCGGAGACGACGGTCGTGGAGACCGCGCCGGTGGCCGAGCCCGCGCCGGTCGTCGAGACCGCGCCCGAGGTGACGGCGCCCGCGCCGCGCCGGACCCGCAAGACGGCTGCCGCCAAGGCCGCCGAAGCGGTGGACGCCGTCGAGGCCGCGCCCGTCGCGGAGGCACCGGCCGAGGTTGAGGCCAAGCCGCGTCGGACCCGCAAGACCGCCGCCGCCCCGGCGGAGGCTGTCGCGGACGCCGTCGAGGCGGTCGAGACGAAGCCGCGTCGCACGCGCAAGACAGCCGCCGCCAAGGCTGCCGAAGCCGTGGACGCCGTCGAGGCCGCGCCGGTCGCAGAGGCACCGGCCGAGGCCGAGGCCAAGCCCCGGCGGACGCGGAAGACCGCTGCCGCCAAGGCCACGGAAGCCGTCGACACGGCCGAGGGCACCGAGGAGGCCCCCAAGCCGCGCCGCACGCGCAAGACGGCCGCCACCAAGGCCGCCGAGACCGCGCCCGCCGCCGAAGCCCCGGCCGAAGCTGAGGCCGAGGCCAAGCCGCGCCGGACCCGCAAGACCGCCGCCCCGGCGGAGGCTGCCGAGGCCGTCGCGGACGTAGTCGAGGCGAAGCCCCGGCGCACGCGCAAGACAGCCGCCGCGAAGACGGCGGAGGCGGCGCCCGTCGCCGAAGCCGCGCCGGTCGCCGAGGCCGAGGCCGAGGCCAAGCCGCGTCGCACGCGGAAGACCGCCGCCACCAAGGCCGCCGAAGCCGTCGCCGAGACGGTCGAGGCCACGGAGGCGAAGCCCCGACGGACGCGGAAGACCGCTGCCGCCAAGGCCGCCGAAGCGGTCGTCGACACGGCCGAGGGCACCGAAGAGGCCCCCAAGCCGCGCCGCACGCGCAAGACAGCCGCCACCAAGACGGCCGAAACCGCGCCCGCCGCCGAGGCACCGGCCGAAGCTGAGGCCGAGGTCAAGCCGCGCCGCACCCGCAAGACCGCCGCCGCCAAGACCACTGCCGCCAAGGCGACGGAAGCCGTCGACACGGCCGAGGGCACCGAAGAGGCCCCCAAGCCGCGCCGCACGCGCAAGACAGCCGCCACCAAGGCCGCCGAAACCGCGCCCGCAGCGGAAGCCATGGCCGATGCCCCGGTCGAGGCCGTGACGCCCGCGCCCCGCCGCCGCACGACCCGGAAAGCCGCCGCCACGGCGGAGATCCCGGCGCAGGCGACGGAGGAGCCGGTGGTGAAGCCGCGTCGGACGCGGAAGACGGCCGCCGTGGAGCCCACGGACGGCTGAGCGCCAGCAGCAACGCAGTACCGCCGACGGCCCGGCCCCCGCGCAACAGGGGGCCGGGCCGTCGGCGTACGCCGGGCCGTCGGCATACGCAGGGCCGTCGCCATACGCGAGACAGCCGAACCATCGGCGTACGCGGAGCCGCCAGACCATCGGCGTACGCGAGGCCGCCGGGCCCATCGGCGTGCGCGAGGCCGCCAGGCCATCGCCGTACCCAGGCCCCTGCTCGCCCCCTCCCGAACCCCCTGGATACGCTCCCCTCGTGAGCTTCCCCCTTCCTCGCACGGCCCGAGCCGTCACCCTTCACACGCAGCGCGGCGACTTCGCGGCGGTCGACACGCCGGCCGGGGAGTCCGTGCCGTTCCGAGGGGTGGCCCTGTTGTTGCCCGGGTTCACCGGCAGCAAGGAGGACTTCCACTTCCTGCAAGGCCCGTTGGCGGCGCGGGGGTACCGGACGATCGCCGTGGACGGCCGGGGACAGTACGAGTCGGACGGCCCCGAGGCGGACGAATCCCCTTACGCGCAGGGCGAGTTGGCCAAGGACGTACTCGCGCAGGCCCAGTTGGCGGGCGGGCCGGTGCATCTGCTCGGGCACTCCATGGGCGGGCAGGTCGCGCGGGCGGCGGTGCTGCTGGACCACACCCCGTTCCGCAGCCTGACGTTGATGTCGTCGGGCCCGGCGGAGATCTCGGACTCGCAGAAGGAGCGCGTCGGCCTGCTGCACGCGGCGCTCGCCGCCGGGATGACCATGGCGCAGGTGTGGGAGGTGATCGTCGCGATGGGGCCGCCGGAGGACGTCGGCGGACCCGCGAAGGGGTTCGGGACACCGGAGTTGATGCGCGAACGCTGGACGAGTCACAAGCCGGCGCAACTACTCGTCACGGGACGTCAGTTGTGCGCCGAACCGGACCGCGTCGCCGAACTTGCCGCACTGGGGCTGCCGTTGCACGTCCTGTCGGGGTCCAGCGACGACACCTGGCCGGTGCCCCTGCTGGACGAGATGGCCGCACGCCTGTCCGCCCGGCGCACGGTCGTCGAGGGCGCCGAACACTCACCGAACCAGGACCAACCACTCGCCACGGCCGAGGCGTTGGCGGATTTCTGGGACGCACAGGACACACAGGACACACAGGACACACAGGAAGGGTAGGCGCACCGCAGACCGCCGAGGGCCAGCCTCATAGCCGGAGGAGCATGCCAGGAGCCCTCACCCGCGAGCCGTCGGCCTCCGCGCGCCAACAACCCTCGCAGCCACCCAAACGCATCCCCGCCGAATCAACCCCGTCAATACTGCGTCCGCACATGGTCCCAGAACCCGTCCCGCAGAGCCCGCCTCAGATCCGCCTGCCCCCGCAGCGAGTACTGAAGAATCCCCTCGGCCTCGACGAGAAGGTCCTGGTCGACGGAGCCGGGCAGATAGGGATGGCCCGGCAGGAGATCGGCGACGCTCGCACGCCCCCGTTCGACCAGCCACTTCGCCGCGATCTGGGCACCGGCGAAGCGGACGTCCTCCCGGGTGGGCCGAGCCGCGCCCTGCGCCTCGTGGGGGATGGCGGTCCGGCGGGCGACATACGGCTTGAAGAATTCGAGGTCGAGGGTGCGCTGGCTGTCGACCTCCCACAGCAGCGGCTCGGCCTGGTTGCGGCCGTCCGGCGCCTCGATGCCCCACAGGTGGACGCGCGCCCCGTACCCCTGGGCGGCCTCGACCGCCGAGACCAGGTCCTCGTCGCCGCCGAGGAGGACCGCGTCGCTGATCGCGCGGTGGCGGGCGAGGGATTCGAGGTCCGTGCGGATCAGGGAGTCGACGCCCTTCTGCTGGTTGTTGGCGTTGAGGTTGCCCAAGCGAACCTTGACGTCGGGAAGCTCCGCGATCGACTGCTGTTCGGCGGTGTGGATGCGGCGCCGCGCGCCGTCGTACCAGTAGACCCGGAGGAGCCTGCTGTCCGCGAAGACCGTGCGAGCTCGGTCGATCAGCGCCTCCAGTAGCCCCTCGGCGTCGAGCTCGAAGGCTCTTCGGTCCTCGGTCCCGGCGACCAGGCGGCCGGCGGCGGCGTAGAGGTAGCCCGCGTCGACGAAGATCGCGTGCGTCGAGGGCGTCTTCGCCACCTCGGCGAGTACCCGTCTGAGCAGGTCGTTCGTCCGGTCGATGCGGGCTGCGAGGGCCCCGAGGTCGTCACTCATCCCGCCCATTGTCCCGTCGGTCACGCAGCGAACACAACCGATCCCGTTCAGTCTCCCCCACTCCTTTCCCTACTCCTTAGTAGTTAGTTGTTCGAAAAATTTCCTTAGCGTAGGGAATGTTCGTAACACGAGCCACGTTGACTCCTCGTGTAACAGCGATTCTCCTCAGGAGGATGACCAGACGAAGGGAGAAGCCGTGCGCTTCGAAATCCTGCGACTCGACGACATCGACGGCACGCCCGTGGATAGCACTGTCGTGGACGCCGCCTCCGTCAACCGGATCGTTCAGGACGCCGCCGCGATCGGACAGCGCCTGTGGATCCGCCCGGCAGACAGCCCCGCTTCGTGACGTCGTAGCGTCTCGCGGGCGTACACACTTCAGAGCCCCCGCGCGGTCCTCGTACCGCGCGGGGGCTCTGTGCGTGCCCGGGCGCCTCAGGACGCGCGGATCACCTGGGTCACGCCGTTGATGATCTGCTGGACCGCGATCGCCGAGAGCATCATGCCCGCGAGCCTGGTCACCAGGACGACGCCGCCGTCCTTGATCAGCCTGATGATGAGCAGCGAGTACCGCATCACCAGCCACAGGACCAGGTGGATCGCGAGGATCGCCAGCCACACCGACGTCTGGGTCGCCACACCGTCCGCCTTCTGGACCGCGAGGATCACGGAGACGATCGCCCCGGGGCCGGCCAGCAGGGGCATGCCCAGCGGGACCAGGGCCACGTTGACGTCCTTGGTCTGCTTCGGTTCGTCGCTCTTGCCCGTCAGCAGGTCCAGGGCGATGAGCAGGAGCAGCAGTCCGCCCGCGATCATCAGCGCCGGGACCGAGACGTGCAGGTAGTTCAGGATCTGGTGGCCCAGCAGCCCGAACACCGTGATCACACCGCCGGCCACGCAGACCGCCTGGAACGCCATGCGCTTCTGGATCTTGGCGGGGCGGCCGGAGGTGAGGGCCAGGAAGATCGGGGTGATTCCCGGGGGATCCATGATGACGAAGAGGGTGAGGAAGAGGGAGCCGAAGACGGCGGGGTCGAACATGGGGGTGCCTTGGGGTGTGGTGCGGGTGAGTGGATGGGGGCGCGGACGATCGTCGAAGCCGCGGGAAAACCGGGGGCCGGCCGCAGTGAAGCCGCGGGCCCGCCGTAGTGAAGCCGAGGCCCGCCGCAGAATCCGCCGCACGCCCCGGCCGAGCACACGGGGCCGTCAGCGGCCCCGCGTCATGATCAGGCTCCGCCCGCCCCGGGGATCGGGAACGCGCCCCACGCCCGGCGCGTGATCTCGCCGTACACCTCGGGATCGGTCGTGTACTCGCCGAGCACGCAGGTCTTGCGGCTGCCGTGGTAGTCGCTGGACCCCGTCACCAGCAGCCCCAGCTCCCGGGCCAGCCCCCGCAGCCGCGCACGCGTCTCCGGCGTGTGGTCCATGTGGTCGACCTCGATGCCGTCGAGACCGGCGGAGGCCAGTTCCGCGATGGTGGCGTCGGGGACGGTGAGGCCGCGTTTGGCGGCGCCGGGGTGGGCGAAGACGGTGACGCCGCCGGCCGCCTTGACCAGCCGGACCGCTTCGAAGGGGTCCGTCTCGTGCTTGGCGACGTGCGCGCGTCCGCCGTCGGCCAGCCACTCCTCCGTGAAGGCGTCACCCACCGTCGCCACCACCCCGGCCTCGACGAGGGCCGCCGCGACATGGGGACGGCCGACCGAGCCGTCACCGGCGATGCGGGCGACCTGGTCCCAGGTGACGTCGACGCCGAGTCCCTGAAGCCGGGCGACCATCGCCTGGGCGCGCGGGACGCGGTCGTCGCGGACGAGTTCGCGTTCGGCGAGGAGGGCCGGCTCGTCGGGGTCGAAGAGGTAGGCCAGCATGTGCAGGGAGACGCCGTCGACGCGGCAGGACAGCTCGGCGCCGGTGACCAGGGTCAGCCCCTCGGGCAGCGCGGCGACGGCCTCGGCGTACCCGCGGGTCGTGTCGTGGTCGGTGAGGGCGACGACGTCGAGCCCCGCGGCAGCGGCGTTGCGGACCAGCTCGGCGGGGGTGTCCGTGCCGTCGGACGCGGTGGAGTGGCTGTGCAGGTCGATGCGCACGATGCGTACTCCAGACGGGTGACGGACGGGACGGGGGTGACCTAAGAATAACCGTCCCGGCGCATACGATTGTCACACCCCACCCTCCAGGTCACCCCTTACCGCAAACTCACGGCCCCAGCAGCCGCGGCGACAACGCCCCGCACGGCACCATCTCCACCTCCGCCCCCGCGTCCCGCAGATCCGTCAGCACCAGCTCGTCGTACATCAGCAACCCCGACTGCTCGGGCCACACCACGGCCCACAGCCACATCCCCAGCGCCTCCCCCGCGAACACGGCCCGGTCGTCCGGCGCCTTGGCGACGTGCCACAGCGGGGTCGGCCGCCCGGCGGCGAGCACCTTGACCTGCGGGGGTTTCTCGACGTCGAGGTGCGGCCCGGGGTCGGGCCCGTCGATGCCGGCGTAGCGGGCGCCGAGGCCGACCCCCAGCTCCTCGGCGACGAGGATCAGCTCGCCCATGCCGCCGAGCGGACCGGGACCGGTGCAGGCGACGGCCGTCGCGCGCCCGCCGGTGCGGTCGTCACCGGCGCACGCGACGCCGGTGAACAGCCACCCCACGGGCAGCGGCCACGGCATCCACACGGGTACCTGGGTGCGGTGCACCACCACGCCTAGGCCCTCGACGCTGGGCGGGATCACGGGCTGGACCGGGTGCACCGTGCCATGGGCAGCGCACTGCCAGGTATCGGCGAAGAGACCGGGAGCCCTGACCCGGCCACCACACTTCGGGCAACTGGGTTCGCCCCTCATAGAGCCCCACGGTCCTACCCTCCCTGGCCCGCGTCAAGCGGAGATCACCCATCCGAAGCCCCACCCCGGACGAAAGTAGATGCAGCTTGCATTAATTAGCAGAGCTAACATAGTATATGTAAACACCAACCTTCTCGTCCGACGGAGGGACACCCGAGATGAAGGACGACAGCAAGGACCCGTTCGACGAGGGAGACGACGGACCGGGGAGCCTGCTGAGGCAGCCGAAGGCCGTGTGGGCGACGGCCGGCGCCTCGGTCGTCGCGTTCATGGGCATCGGCCTGGTCGACCCGATCCTCCCGTCGATCGCCAAGGGCCTGGAGGCGACGCCCAGTCAGGTCTCCCTGCTGTTCACGTCGTACTTCCTGATCACCGCGTTCGCGATGCTGATCACCGGCTTCGTCTCCAGCCGCATCGGCGGCAGGAAGACCCTGCTGGCCGGCCTCGCCCTCGTCGTCCTGTTCGCGGCGCTCGCCGGCACCTCCGGCTCGGTCGCCGAACTCGTCGGCTTCCGCGCGGGCTGGGGCCTCGGCAACGCCCTGTTCGTCTCGACGGCCCTCGCGGTCATCGTCGGCGCGGCGGCGGGCGGCAGCGCGGCGGCGATCCTGCTGTACGAGTCGGCGCTCGGCCTCGGCATGGCCTGCGGCCCGCTGCTCGGCGCGCTCCTGGGCGACGCGAGCTGGCGCTACCCGTTCTTCGGGACGGCGTTCCTGATGGCCGTCGGCTTCCTGTGCATCGCGGTGTTCCTGAAGGAGCAGCCGAAGCCGGCGAGGAAGACCTCGGTCCTGGACCCGCTGAAGGCGCTCGGCCACGGCGGGCTCGCCTCGGCCGCGGTCTCGGCGTTCTTCTACAACTACACGTTCTTCACAGTGCTGGCCTTCACCCCGTTCGTCCTCGACATGACGCCCTACAAATCGGGCGCCGTCTTCTTCGCCTGGGGTCTGCTGCTCGCCCTGTTCTCCGTCGTCGTCGCCCCGCGCCTGCAGGCCCGGTTCGGTTCGCTGAAGGTGCTCGGCGGCTCCCTGGTCCTGCTCGCGGCCGACGTCCTGGTCCTCGGGTACGGCGACCACGTGACGGCGGTCGTCTGCACCGTCCTGTCCGGCGCGTTCATCGGCGTCAACAACACCGTCTACACCGAGTTGGCGCTCGGCGTCTCCGACGCGCCGCGCCCGGTGGCGAGCGCGGGCTACAACTTCGTCCGCTGGTTCGCGGCAGCGGCGGCGCCGTACTTCGCGCCGAAGATCGAGGAGTGGTCCGACCTCCACATGCCGTTCGTGGTGGCGGCGGTGACGGCGGTCATCGGCGCGGCCGTGGTCGTCGTCCGCCGCAAGGCGCTCACTCACGAGGCCGAGGACCACCGCACCGAGCACGCGACGCGGGATTCGGTCACCGTCTTCGCGAACTGACGGTGAGTTCGATCACCTGACGGTCACGTCAGCGGGACGGACGTCCGGGCCGGGTCCCGGAGGTCCGTCCCGTTCGTCAGCCAGCGCTCCTGGAGCGCCTGCGCGCCGTGGACGCGTTTCCAGGCGGCCTCGTTGGGGGTCATCGGCAGCAGGGGGAGGAAGTGGACGGGGTCGAGGGGGGCGTCGAGTTCCAGGTCCTCGACGAGACCGCCGGGCTCGGCGACGAGGACGGAGGTGAAGGGGGCGCCCGGCCACAGGGGCTCGCCGACGTCCAGCGAGGCGCCGGGGGCGACGACGACGCCCTCGACCTGCGGGGACGCGGCGAGGACCGCGAGGGGGCGCAGGACCTTGTCCGTGTCGGCGACTCCCGCGCGCACCGACAGGACCAGCTCGGCGCGCGGCCCCTTGACGGGGTCGGCGGCAAAGGAGTTGGGGTCGTTCATGGGGCTCGCGGACATGCCGAGAGTGGCGTAGCGGACGACGCCGTCCCGCTGGAAACGGAGGACCTCGACGCGGTCGGTGCCGAGGAAGGTGACCGCCGCGCGGGCGTCCGGTTCGCCCAGCGCCGTGAGCAACCGGGCCTCGACCAGGGGAAGAACTTCTGCCATGCCGCGAGCATAGAACTCGTCAGTACGGGGCAAAGCAGCACCTTGACACTTCTGTCTGCTGATACTCTTGCCGAGTCGTTCTGGGCCGCCGTGTTCACGCGTATCAGGCCCGTACGACCAGGATCTCCCTTACGAGGGACCGGCCGGAGGAGGTGGGGCTGTCATGGATCGAAGTCACCCGTGCAGTACCACTCGCTCTTCCCGCCACTGACGCGACCGCGTCCTTCTCTTCACTTTCCCTCTGTGGAAATCCCCTCTGCGGAAGAGCACTTCGTTTCAACTCGCTGAAGTTCGACTCGCTGAAGCCTGAAGCAAGCCGCCGCGACGGTGCGGTGCTCCCCGCTTTGTGGACGTGCCAAACATCCTCACGCTCAGGACGTCCTCATTCCGGGCAGTTCCACCCGTCGGCGTGGCCATTCGTCACCGGATGCGCCACCGATGCGAAGGAGCCCTGCCATGTCCATGATCCACAGCCTGCGGGCCGCGACCTCCCTGCGCAAGGACCGCAAGGCCGACCCCCAGAGCGGCACGTACGACACGACCCGCGACCCCGCGACGCCGTCGGCCGTCGTCGACTGTGCGATCTACCGGGACGGCGCGCGCGTCCCGCACGACGGGACGCTCACCCCGCACGAGGCGATGCGTCAGGTGCGCCGCTCCAACGGGTTCGTGTGGATCGGGCTGCACGAGCCGACCGAGGCCGAATTCGCCGGTATCGCCAGCGAGTTCGGGCTGCACCCGCTCGCCGTCGAGGACGCCGTGCAGGCGCACCAGCGGCCGAAGCTGGAGCGGTACGACGACTCCCTGTTCACGGTGTTCAAGACCATCCACTACGTCGAGCACGCGCAGCTCGACGCGAACAGCGAGGTCGTGGAGACCGGTGAGGTCATGTGCTTCACCGGCAAGGACTTCGTCATCACCGTGCGGCACGGCGGGCAGGGCTCGCTGCGGGCCCTGCGCCACCGGCTCCAGGACGACCCCGAGCTGCTCGCGAAGGGCCCCTCGGCCGTGCTGCACGCCATCGCCGACCACGTCGTCGACGGGTACATCGCCGTCGCGGACGCCGTCCAGGACGACATCGACGAGGTGGAGACGGAGGTGTTCTCGCCGGGGCGCAACGGGTCGCCGCGCGGGACCGACCCCAGCCGGATCTACCAACTCAAGCGTGAGGTGCTGGAGTTCAAGCGGGCGGTGTCGCCGCTGCTGCGTCCGATGCAGTTGCTGAGCGAGCGGCCGATGCGGCTCGTCGACCCCGACATCCAGAAGTACTTCCGGGACGTCGCCGACCACCTCGCGCGCGTCCAGGAGCAGGTGCTCGGGTTCGACGAACTCCTCAACTCCATCCTCCAGGCCAACCTCGCGCAGGCGTCCGTCGCGCAGAACGAGGACATGCGCAAGATCACGTCGTGGGCCGCGATCATCGCCGTCCCGACGATGGTCTGCGGGGTCTACGGCATGAACTTCGACCACATGCCCGAGCTGCGCTGGAAGTACGGCTACCCGATGGTCATGGCCGTCATCGTGACCATGTGCTTCGGCATCCACCGCACTCTCAAGCGCAACGGCTGGCTCTAGGCTGACGCCATGACGTCCCCCCTGAACCGGGCCCTCGTCGAAGAGGCCACGAAGAAGTCCGGCCTCGTCTGGGTCAAGGGCTCCGACGCCCCCGCCCGCCCGCTGTGGCACGCCTGGCACGAGGGCGCGGCCCACGTCCTGGGCGACGGCCCCGGCGAACAGCCTCTGACCGGGCTCTCGGAGGGGGGCACGGCGGAGGTGACGGTCCGCAGCAAGGACAAGGGGGGCCGCCTGGTGACGTGGACGGCCCAGGTCGCGCGCGTCGAGCCGGGCACCCCCGAATGGGACGCGGCCGTAGCGGAGTTGAAGACCAAGCGCCTCAACGCCCCCGACGGCGAGGCGATGGTGGGGAGATGGGCGAGGGAGTGCCGGCTGCTGCGCCTGGAGCCGACGGGCGAGACCCTGCCCGCGCCGGAAGGGGACTTGGCGGCGCGGCCGGTGCCCACCCCGGCGACGACCAGGGAACCGATCCCGGCGGCGGTCCCCCGCCTGCTGTTCAAGAAACGCCGGTGACGTCCCTGAACCCCCCTCGATCCCTGCCCCCCGATCCCTGAATCCCCTTCAGGACGCCGGTAGTTGCTTCCCGTAGTCGACGGTCTCGTCCTTCGGCGGTTCGGTGAGCGTGAAGTCCTGCCCCCACGACGAGAACGCCAACGAGCCCGCGCTGCCCGCGCGTTGGAGGAGCAGGGGGTACGGCTCCCCCTTCAGGGAGACGTCCAGCGTGCCGCCGGCGCCCTTGTCACCCGTAATTCTGATCGTGCGGGTACCCGCCTGTTCGTGATGACCGTCTTTGGAGAGGGACCCGTGAAGGGCCAGGAGCGCGTCGAGGAGGAGGTCCTTGTCCGTGAAGCCGCTGAACTTCGTGTACGAGGGATCGCCGGAGGGGATCTTGACGTACTTGCCGTCGAGCTTGCCGGCGGCGGCGGTCGCGTCGCCGTCCTGCTTCCAGAACTCGGCGTCGGCCTTGAGGTACAGCTCCTCGCCGACGCGCAGGAGCTGGAAGGTCGTGCCCTGGGAGGAGACGGTCCCGGTGCCGCCGTCCTCCTTGAGCCGCATGTCGAGACGGTACGTCCGCCCGCTGGTCAGGACGGTCCCGGACAGCCGCACGGCGCCGGCCGAGGAGGCCGCCGTCCGCGCCCGCTCGTGGATCTTGTCCGCCCCGAGCTTGCCGACCCCGTTGGTGCCCGCGTCGGGATCCTCGCCGCAGCCGCTGACCCCGAGGGCGAGCGCGCACACCGCCCCCAGCAGCGCGGTGCGGGTACGGGCCGGGGCGGAAACGGTCACGGAGGACGCTCACTTTCAGCGCGGTCTGAGCAGAAGCGGGGGGCGGCGTACGGCAGCGTACCGGGGTCGCGAAGACCCGGCGGACGCGGTCCTTCCACCCCACTCACCAGCGCGTATCCGATCGGGACGGGCTAGCCTTAAGCCCTCCCGAGCCGACATTCCGGACCATTGCAAAGGAACCCCAGTCATGGCAGCCGGCGCCCCCCGGATCTTCGTCTCGCACCTCTCCGGCATCGCCGTCTTCGATCCGAACGGCGACCAGGTCGGCCGCGTCCGCGACCTGGTCGTCATGCTGCGTCCCGCCCGCAGAGCGCCCCGGCTGCTCGGCCTGGTCGTCGAGCTGTCCACCCGCCGCCGGATCTTCCTGCCGATGACGCGGGTGACCGGCGTGCAGTCGGGCCAGGTCCTGACGACCGGCGTCCTGAACGTCCGCCGCTTCGAGCAGCGTCCGACCGAGCGCCTGGTCTTCGGTGAACTCCTCGACCGCCGCGTCACCCTCGCGGAGTCCGGCGAGGAGGCGACCGTCCTCGACCTGTCGGTGCAGCAGCTGCCGTCCCGCAGGGAGTGGGAGGTGGACCGCGTCTTCCTGCGCAAGGGACGCAGGGCGAGCGCGTTCCGCAGGGCGAAGGGCGAGGCGGTGACCGTGGAGTGGGCCGCCGTCGACGGCATCTCCTTGGAGGAGGAGGGGCAGGGCGCCGAGAACCTGCTCGCGACGTTCGAGCAACTGCGCCCGGCGGACCTGGCGAACGTCCTGCACCACCTCTCCGCCAAGCGGCGCGGCGAGGTCGCGGCGGCCCTCGACGACGACCGCCTCGCCGACGTCCTCGAAGAGCTCCCGGAGGACGACCAGATCGAGATCCTGGGCAAGCTGAAGGAGGAGCGCGCGGCGGACGTCCTGGAGGCGATGGACCCGGACGACGCGGCCGACCTGCTCGCCGAGCTGCCCGAGGCCGACCAGGAGCGGCTGCTGTCGCTGATGGAGCCGGACGACGCGGCGGACATGCGGCGCCTGCTGACCTACGAGGAGCACACGGCGGGCGGTCTGATGACGACCGAGCCGATCATCCTGCGCCCGGACGCGACCGTCGCCGACGCGCTCGCCCGCATCCGCGAACCCGACCTCTCCCCCGCGCTGGCCGCGCAGATCTACGTCTGCCGCCCGCCCGACGAGACGCCGACCGGCAAGTACCTCGGCACGGTCCACTTCCAGCGCCTGCTGCGCGACCCCCCGTACACGCTGGTCGGCTCGATCATCGACGACGACCTGCGGCCCCTCGACCCGGACGCCGCGCTGCCCGAGGTCGCCGGGTTCTTCGCGACGTACGACATGGTCGCGGCGCCGGTCGTCGACGAGTCGGGGTCGCTGCTGGGCGCGGTGACGGTGGACGACGTGCTGGACCACATGCTGCCGCAGGACTGGCGCGAGACGGAGTTCCACTTCGGGGAGGAGACGGTGACCGATGGCGTCTGACACCACGGGACGGAAGCGGGCCGGGGCGACGCCGGAGGCCAAGAACCGGGTGCGGGTGAGGCTCGACCAGCCGAAATCGCCCCGGCGGCGGCTGGTGCCCGAGTGGGACCCGGAGGCGTTCGGGCGGCTGTCGGAGCGGATCGCGCGGTTCCTGGGGACGGGGCGGTTCATCGTCTGGATGACCGTCGTCATCGTCGCCTGGGTGCTGTGGAACATCTTCGCGCCGGCGGGCCTGCGGTTCGACAACTACCCGTTCATCTTCCTCACGCTGATGCTCTCCCTCCAGGCGTCCTACGCCGCCCCGCTGATCCTGCTCGCGCAGAACCGGCAGGACGACCGGGACCGGGTCAACCTCGAACAGGACCGCAAGCAGAACGAGCGGTCGATCGCGGACACCGAGTACCTGACGCGGGAGATCGCCGCGCTGCGGATCGGGCTCGGGGAGGTGGCGACCCGGGACTGGATCAGGTCCGAGCTGCAGGACCTCGTCAAGGAGCTGGAGGAGCGCAGGGACGGGCACGTCGTATTCCCGGCGGAACGGTCATCTCTGCGTGACGTAGACGACCGCTGAGGGGCGTGTGGGGGACCACCGCGGCCGCCGTACCATCGTCTGTATGGCTAGCGAAGACGCGGTGCGCGAGGCACTGGCGACGGTGAACGACCCCGAGATCAACCGGCCCATCACCGAGCTGGGGATGGTCAAATCGGTGGAGATCGGCGCGGACGGCGTGGTCGCGGTGGCGGTGTATCTGACCGTCTCCGGCTGCCCGATGCGCGACACGATCACGCAGCGCGTGACGGACGCGGTCGCCGCGCTGGACGGCGTCAGCCGGGTCGACGTCACGCTCGACGTGATGAGCGACGAGCAGCGCAAGGAGCTGGCGAACGCGCTGCGCGGCGGCCAGGCCGAGCGCGAGGTGCCCTTCGCGAAGCCGGGCTCCCTCACCCGCGTCTACGCGGTCGCCTCCGGCAAGGGGGGCGTCGGCAAGTCGTCCGTGACGGTCAACCTCGCCGCCGCGATGGCCGCCGACGGCCTCAAGGTAGGTGTCGTCGACGCCGACATCTACGGCCACTCGGTGCCCCGGATGCTTGGCGCGGACGGTCTGCCGACCCAGGTCGAGAACATGATCATGCCGCCGTCCGCGAACGGCGTGAAGGTCATCTCCATCGGGATGTTCACGCCGGGCAACACGCCCGTCGTCTGGCGTGGGCCGATGCTCCACCGGGCGCTCCAGCAGTTCCTCTCGGACGTCTACTGGGGCGACCTGGACGTCCTGCTGCTGGACCTCCCGCCCGGCACCGGTGACATCGCGATCTCCGTCGCGCAGTTGGTCCCCAACGCCGAGATCCTGGTGGTGACGACGCCTCAGCAGGCCGCCGCCGAGGTCGCCGAGCGCGCCGGGTCCATCGCCGTCCAGACCCACCAGAAGATCGTCGGCGTCGTCGAGAACATGTCCGGCCTGCCCTGCCCGCACTGCGGCGAGATGCTGGACGTCTTCGGCACGGGCGGCGGCCAGTTGGTCGCGGACGGCCTGACCCGCACGACCGGCGCCACGGTCCCGGTCCTCGGCTCGATCCCGATCGACGTCCGTCTCCGCGAGGGCGGCGACGACGGCAGGCCGGTCGTCCTGACGGACCCGGAGAGCCCGGCGGGCGCCGCGCTGCGGGGCATCGCGGGGAAGCTGGGCGGCAGGCAGCGGGGGCTTTCGGGGCTGTCCTTGGGGATCACGCCGAAGAACAAGTTCTGAAAGAGCCTTTGGCTTTCAGGGGCGCGGGGCTGTACCGATGTGCGGCTCCGCGCCCCGGCGAGCAGGCGCTACGCGTACTCGCCGATGTCCTTGATGGTCGAGAACCCCAGCCCGTACGCGCTCATCCCGCGCCCGTAGGCCCCGAGGTGCACCCCTTGCTGGGTGGACCCGGCGAGCACCCAGCCGAACTCGGACTCCCGGTAGTGGAACGGGGTGGGCACCCCGTCGACCGGGAGGGTCAGGGTCGACCAGTCCTCCCCGTCGAGGTCGTCCGCGAGGACCCAGGCCGTCTCGGTCTGCTGGTCCAGCCAGTCGTCGCGCAGGCTGTGGTCCATCTGGCCGGGCCAGGTGAACGACAGCAGCCCGACCCCGGCGAGCCACGCGGCGGACGACACGGACGTCGCCTCCAGCAGGCCCGTGCCGTCGGCGCTGCGGCGGGACGGATTCGCCGCGACGGTCACGACGACCGCGAACTTGCCCCGGTCCTCACCGGCGGTCTCGTGCCGGACGGACGGCTCGTCGCCGTGTCCGACGGACCCGTGCTCGACGGCGCCGTCAGCCGCCGTGCCGACCTGCATCAGCCAGCGGCGCCCCGTGAACGCCTCGTCGAGGCCGTACCAGGGGAAGGGCGCCTCCAGGAAGCCGTCGACGGTGCGCCGGGCGGAGGGGACGGGTTGTCCGCCCTCCGTGACCGGCGCCTGCGCGACCGCTCGACTCGTCGTCTCCATCTGCCCGGACGCCTCCTCGCTCTCGGCGGACCCGTCCGGCCCGCCCCCCTTCGGGCGCACGCGTCAGGTCCGCACAACAACTCGGCAGCATATCCACCCGGGTGAGCGCCCCGGGCGCACGGCTCAGGTGGCGTCGTAGTCGAAGGGGGGCCGGCCGTCGTCGGTCGGCTTCTTCGTGAGGTCGGTCCTGGGGGCGTCCGGGGTGGTGTCGGGCTTGGTCATGTCGACCTTGCCGGGGGGAAGGGGCGTGGCGGCGGACTCGGCGGTCGTGTGGACCGCGTCGGCGACCTCCGCCATCTCCTTCTTCAGGTCGAACCCGTTGCGGATCTCCTTGAGCCCCAGGTCGTCGTTCTCCAGCTGCTTGCGGATGAACGTCTTGGGGTTCAGGTCCTCGAACTCGAAGTCCTTGAACTCGGGGCCCAGCTCGGTCCGGATGTCCTGCTTGGCGCTCTCCGAGAACTCGCGGATCTTACGGATCGTCCGCGACACGTCCTGGATGACCTTGGGGAGCTTGTCCGGACCGAAGATGAGCACGGCCAGGACAGCGAGGGTCACCAGCTCAAGCGGTCCTATGTCATTGAACACCTGAAGCTCCTTGCGATGTCCGCGGTCCTCGGCCCTCCGCGGTGCCGGCGGGTTCTTCCGTGGTCCGGGCCGCGTCCACGGTACCTGTCACACCTGTCGGACCGGTACCGCCCGGACCCTTCCAAACCGTCCCGGACGGGGGGTTTTCCTGGATGTTTGCCCAGGGCGAAGGGCCTGTGCGGGCCCTCTGTGAGGTTTCCGTCAGTTCCCACGCCCACCGTTTTCTCACCCGCCCGCCGTCCCCAGCACCAGCGACAACGTCATCGGCTTCCCCTTGCGGACGACGGTCAGCTCCAGCTTGTCGCCCGGCCGGTGCGCCCTGACCTTGACGATGAGTTCGTCGCTGGAGGCGACCGGCTTGCCGTCCACCTCGGTGATGACGTCCCCCGGCTCGATCCCCGCGAGGTCGCCGGGCCCGCCGACGCTCACCGGCGGACCGGCCTCCCCGCTGTCCGTCCGCACCCGCGCGCCCTCGCCCTCGTACGCGAGGTCCAGGGTGATCCCGATCACCGGATGCGTGGCCTTGCCGTTGGCGATCAGCTCCTCGGCGATGCGTTTTCCCTGGTTGACGGGGATGGCGAAACCGAGTCCGACGGATCCCGCCTGGCCGGTCCCCTCGTCGGTGCCGCCCGCCGAGCGGATCGCGGAGTTGATGCCGATGACCTGGCCGCGGGCGTCCAGGAGGGGGCCGCCGGAGTTTCCCGGGTTTATCGGCGCGTCCGTCTGGAGCGCGTCCACGTACGACACGTCGCTGCCGTCGCCGCCCGCGGTGATCGGACGTTCCTTCGCGCTGATGATGCCGGAGGTGACGGTGCCGGAGAGGTCGAAGGGGGCGCCGATCGCGACGACCGGGTCACCCACCTGCACGCCGTCGGAGTTGCCGAGGGGAAGGGGGGTGAGGTTCCGCACGCCCCTCACCTTGACGACCGCGAGGTCGTAGCCGGCGTCCCGGCCGACGATCTCGCCCTCGACCGCCTGTCCGCCGTTGAAGACGACCGTTATCTCGCCGCCGCTGCCCGCCGGCTTCACGACGTGGTTGTTGGTCAGGATGTAGCCCCGGTCGTCGAGCACGAAGCCCGTGCCGGTGCCCGACTCGCCGCCGCCCTTCACATGCAGCGTCACGACGCTCGGCAGCGCCCTCGCCGCGATCCCGGCGACGCTGTCGGCGTCCCGTCCGCTCGGCGCGGGCGGTGCCTGCGGCAGCTCGATCCCGCCGATGCCGTTCCGCTCCAACTGGACGCCTACGATGCCGCCCAGGCCGCCGGAGACCAGCGCCAGCAGCAGCGCGCCCGCGATCAGCCCCTTCCGCCGCTCCCGCTTCCGCTGCGCCTCACTGGGCACACTCCCGCCGGTCTGCTGCAACGGGGACGCCGCCCAGGGGTCGTAGCGGGCCCAGGGGTCACCGCCGCTCGTGGCACCGGGGTGCTGGACCGGCGGAGCGGGGGCCCAGGGGCCCGGGTGACCGTAGGGGGGCGTGCTGTAGGCGTCGGCGGTGTGGAGGGGGTGTGGGGAGGGGTCGGGGATGTGGGAGGGGGTGTGAGGGCTAGGGCTGGGGTGGTCGGGGGCAGGGGTGGAGGCGTGGGCGTGGGGCTGGTCGAGCGCGGAGGGCTCCGGGAGGCGGGTGAGGGGTGGTTGGGGGGCGGGGGTGTCCGGTGCCGCCCCTGCGGCGGGGGGCTGGACGGGGGCTGCGGGGACGCCGGGTGCCTCCTCGGCGGAGGGCTGGGCGAGGGCTGGGGCGTGGGCGGCCGGGGCTTCCCCGGCAGAGGGCCGGGCGGAGGCCACAGGGACGGCCGGGGCTTCCCCGGCGAGGGCCTGCGCGGGAGCTGCGGGGACGCCGGGTGCCTCCTCGGCGGAGGGCTGGGCGAGGGCTGGGGCGTGGACGTCCGGGGCTTCCCCGGCAGAGGGCCGGGCGGAGGCCACAGGGACGGCCGGGGCTTCCCCGGCGAGGGCCTGCGCGGGAGCTGCGGGGACGCCGGGTGCCTCCTCGGCAGAGGGCCGGGCGAGGGCTGGGGCGTGGGCGGCCGGGGCTTCCCCGGCGAGGGCCTGCGCGGGAGCTGCGAGGGCGCCGGGTGCCTCCTCGGCAGAGGGCTGGGCGAGGACTGGGGAGTGGACGTCCGGGGCTTGCCCAGCGAGGGCCTGCGCGGGAGCTGCGGGGACGCCGGGTGCCTCCCCGGCGGAGGGCTGGGCGAGGACTGGGGAGTGGACGTCCGGGGCTTGCCCAGCGAGGGCCTGCGCGGGAGCTGCGAGGACGCCGGGTGCCTCCCCGGCAGAGGGCCGGGCGGAGGCCGCGTGGGCGGCCGGGGCTTGCCCAGCGAGGGCCTGCGCGGGAGCTGCGAGGGCGCCGGGTGCCTCCCCGGCAGAGGGCTGGGCGGAGGCCGCGTGGGCGGCCGGGGCTTGCCCGGCGAGGGACTGTGCGGGAGCTGCGGGGGTGTCCGGTGCCTCCCCGGCGAGGGGTCGTGCGGGGGTTTCAGGGGTGGCCGGTGTCCTCGTGGGTCCGGGCTCCTCCTTCATCAGCGACACCGTCGGCTCCTCCTGGCTCTCCGGACGGCTCGGCTCGTGGTGCGTGCCGCCCTCCTCGGGGCGGGCCTCTTCGGGGCGGGCCAGCTCGAAGTCGCCGTCGGTCTCGTCCGTCTGCCCAGCCCTCAAATCCGCCGCTCCTTCGACAACTTCGGGTTCCCCGGCCCCATGGCCCACAGCTTCTCCGCCCCTCCGCGACGCTCCCGTGCCGTCCGGTGTCCTCGGCTCCTCGTCCATGCTCTCCCCACCAGCCGACCGGAGCCGGACACCTGGACGGCTGGTCGGACGTCGTCTGCGCGTCCGGCCGGGTAGGCGTGGACGCGGGTTCTCGCTGGATTCAACCAGGTCGGGTCACCGTGCGCAGGGGTGGCGTCCCGCAGGGTGGTGCGGCCGTGCGGGGCGCCGGAGGCGGGGCGGGGGCGGGGCGGGGGTCGTCCGGCCGTCTTACCTGCTGCTCGCGGGCGTCGGTGTGCCGATGCGGTGCGGTGACGCTCGTGTGCGTCGGCGCCCGCCGCCCAGGGCTCGGCCGACGGATCCGACGACTCGGGCCGAGGCGCGGGGCCCGGTGTGCGCTCCCCCACGCCGTTTCGAGCGGGACGGGTCGGGGGGATCGCCGTCGACCAGACCGGCGGGCTACCTGTCGCCCCTTCACCCCGGCTCACGGCCACACGCCCCGGACGCCCCTCTACCCCGGCCCACGGCCCACGCGCCCCGAACGCCGGGGCTGCGTCGGCGTCAGCGTTCAGCGGGCCTCGGGCGCGGAGGCCGTGCCGGGGGACAGGAGCCCGGGGGTCGTGGGCCAGGTCGCGGAGAGGGGGCGTATCAGCGGGGACATGGCGGCGGCGCCCGCGACGACGGGTGCCGTCAGCGCGCGTAGCGTCTGCTCGTGGCGTGCGGACACCGGCGTCGGGATCCCCGGCAGCAGCGGTGCGGACACCTCGACGGGCGCGGCCGGGGTGTCACGCAGGACGCCCTGGCCCCCTTGGGAGAGCAGCGGCCCGGCCGACCGGCGCCGGGAGTCGGGGGCAGCCGCCCCCGCGCCCGGTGCCCTGGACGGCGTCACGTTGCTGCCCGTGCCACCCCTCGCCTCGGTCGTCTGGTCGACCGGCGCCGAACCGGTCACCCCGCCCAGCGCGATCGCCGCGAGCGACACCGCGCCGGCGGCGACGAACGCGAACCGCATGCTGCGGGACCGCTCCTCGCCCCGCCCGACGGCGTGCACCCGGAAGCCCTTCTCGGCGACGGAGGCGGAGAAGGCGACGGCATTGGCACTGGCGTTGACATCGGCGTCGGCCTGGACCCGCGCGGACCGGGCCGAAGCCCCGGCACCGGCCCTGGTACCGGCACGGTTCCGGGCACCGGCGTCCGCGCCGGCCCGGGACCGCGCGGACGGAGCCGAAGCCCCGCCAGCCGAACCGGCCGCACCCGCACCCGGCGAACGCCCCTCGCCCTCGGCAGCCCCGTTCACACCGGCCGCCGACGAGACACCCTCGCCCGCCCTCCCGTGCTCCTCCCCCGCCAGGTACCCGAACTCGAAGACGGACCCGGAGGCCCCGCCCCCGAGCACACCGGGCCCGGCGAGTGCCCCGGACTCCCCGAAGACACCGCCACCACCGGCTCCGCCGAAGCCCCCGGCGCCCCGGCCTCCGCCGAGCACTCCGGAGTCGCCGGACCCGGCGAGCGCGCCGGAGTCCCCGGCGCCGCCGAACCCGCCCGAGTTCCCGGCCCCGCCGAACCCGCCGGAGCCCCTGTTCCCGCCGAATCCACCGAGCCCCGCGAACCCCCGGGAGCCGAATCTGGAGCCGCGTTCACCGGGGAGCCCGCCCGGACCGAGCGGCCCGCTTCCCTCGGCCGTGTCGTCACCCCCGGGCAGCCCCTGAAGGCGGGCGAGGAAACTCGCGGAGGGGGCGGGCGGGGCGACCTCGGAGAAGACGCTCTTCAGCCGACGCTGCGCGTCGACCTCCGCCTTGCACTTGGAGCAGGTCGCGACGTGCGCGAGGACACGCTCGCGCGCGTCATGGCCCAGCTCCCCGTCCACCAGGGCGGAGAGCCGGTCACCGAGATGCTGTTCCGCGAGATGCCGTCCCGCGGGAGGTTTGGGCCTGGAGCCACCGAGTCCACTCACGCGGTCGCGCCCCCTCCTCCCAGCACGGGGACACGGGCCATGAACGTGCGCCGCCGCTCGGCCTCCCGCGCCTGGGGAGAGCGGTGTGCGAGGGCCTTGCGCAGCTGGGAGCGGCCCCGGTGGATCCGGGAGCGGACGGTGCCGAGCTTGACGCCGAGGGTCGCCGCGATCTCCTCGTAGGAGAGCCCTTCGATGTCGCACAGGACGACGGCCGCGCGGAACTCGGGCGCGAGGGTGTCCAGCGCCTGCTGGACGTCCGCGTCGAAGTGGGCGTCGTTGAAGAGCTGCTGGGGGGTCGGCTCCTTGCTGGCCAGGCGCTCCGCTGCGTCCTCGCCGAGGGAGTCGAAGCGGATGCGCTGCTTGCGGCGGACCATGTCGAGGAAGAGGTTGGTGGTGATGCGGTGCAGCCAGCCCTCGAACGTGCCGGGCGTGTAGGTCGACAGGGAGCGGAAGACGCGGACGAAGACTTCCTGCGTCAGGTCCTCGGCGTCGTGCTGGTTGCCCGTCAGGCGGTAGGCCAGGCGGTAGACGCGGCCGCTGTGCGTGCTGACGATCTCCTCCCACGTGGGCGGAGTCCACGCCTGCCCGTCCGCGTCGGTGGAGAAGGTCGCGGTCTGGGCGTAGTCGCCGGCGTGGCTGTGGTCAGCGGTGTCGTTCACGGATTTCGGCCTGCCCGCCGATCCGAGAAAGCGCCGGAGCACTCCTCCCCGATCCACAGACTGGGCCGCACCTCCCCTGTCGGCTCTGGTGGTGTCCAGTGGAGCCCCTACCATAGCCACCTCGCCCGTTAGCTCCGGATAAGCGGTTTTACCTGAATTTGATCTGGGCTGATACGGCTCATACGGCTGCGTCCGCCCGGCGCCGCCGCCCCGCCCGCCGTCGTGATCCAACTGTGTCCCCCCATCACCGTTCCCACCCCTTCAAACGCGCGGTCCCATCTGCGGGTTCCCGCCCGCAGCGGATACAGTCACGCCGAAGCACATCGTGGGGATGAGGAGAGGGTCATTACCGGCAACCGGCAGGCAAGCTGGGCGTTCGCCGACGCCTACGCCGCCGAGGACGACGCACTGCGCTGGGCCCGTGACCGGGCCCGTGAGGCAGGGCTGCGCTCGGTGTCGCCCAGCACGGGCGCCGCGCTGCGGTTGCTCGCCGCCACGGTCGACGCGAAGGCGGTCGCCGAGATCGGCACCGGCACCGGCGTCTCCGGTCTGCACCTCCTGCACGGCATGCGTCCCGACGGGGTCCTGACGACCGTCGACCCCGAGCCGGAGCACCAGCAGTTCGCGCGGCAGGCGTTTCGCGCGTGCGGGTTCGCCAGCAACCGGGCGCGGTTCATCCCCGGGCGCGCGCTGGACGTGCTGCCGCGGCTCGCCGACTCCGGCTACGACCTCGTGTTCTGCGACGGTGACCGGCTGGAGCTGCTCGACTATCTAGCTGAATCGTTGCGCCTGCTGCGGCCCGGCGGGCTGGTCGTCTTCGAGGGCGTCTTCGCCAACGGCCGCACCGTCGACTCCGGTCCCCAGCCGACGGAGGTGGCGCGCGTGCGCGAGCTGCTGCGCGCGGTGCGCGAGAGCACGGAGCTGGTGGTGTCGCTGCTGCCGGTGGGCGACGGGCTGCTGTGCGCGGTCAAGCGCTGAGCCGGCCGCGAAAACGACAGCCCCGGCACCGCGTGCGATGCCGGGGCTGCCGTAGGGGCACTGTCGCGTCAGCTGACGACCTTGTTGAGGGCCTCACCGAGCGCCAGGGCCTCGTCAGGGGTCAGCTCGACGACGAGCCGCCCGCCGCCTTCGAGGGGAACGCGCATGACGATGCCCCGCCCCTCTTTGGTCACCTCAAGCGGGCCGTCGCCCGTCCGCGGCTTCATGGCCGCCATGCTCGTTCCCCTTCCTGAAACCAGCTTCACCGTCAAAGCCGACGGCCCCTGGGAGGGCACGCGCGGTCCTGCGTGGGACACGCGACACCGGCATCGAACACATTGCTTCCAAGCCATTATCCCGCATCTCAGGACCCGATGACCAACTTCGGACGGCATCGCTTGCGCAACGCGCGCGAGCAAAACCACCCAATTCGGCGGTGTGGCTGCGATACTGCTCCGCCTCGTCGCGTTAGGCCGTCCGTGAACGGGCCCGCTTTCTTTGACGCAGGTCACACGTCCCGTCCGGTCCGTGGACCAAGATCTCCGCCATGCTGAGTCCGTAGCGACGTTCTGACACACGTTCTTGATGCGGAGGGGCACTCCATGGCCGACACGGTGCTGTACGAGGTGAGCGACGGGCTCGCGACGATCACCCTGAACCGTCCGGAGGCGATGAACGCGCTCGACGTCGCGACGAAGGTGGCCCTGCGGGAGGCCGCCGAGTCCGCCGCCGGTGACCCCGCGGTGCGCGCGATCCTGCTGACCGCCGCCGGGGAGCGGGCGTTCTGCGTCGGCCAGGACCTCAAGGAGCACATCGGGCTGCTGGCCGCGGGGTCGGACGCCGTGATGAGCACCGTCAGCGAGCACTACAACCCCATCGCTCGCGCGCTGACCGGGGCCGCGAAGCCGGTCGTGGCCGCCGTCAACGGGGTCGCGGCGGGCGCCGGGTTCGGGTTCGCCCTCGCCGCGGACTACCGGGTCGTCGCCGACACGGCGTCCTTCAACACGTCGTTCGCCGGGGTCGCGCTCACCGCGGACTCCGGGATCTCCTGGACGCTCCCGCGCGTGGTGGGGCCGTCCCGGGCGACCGACCTGCTTCTCTTCCCGCGCAGCATCAGCGCGCGGGACGCGCTGGAGCTGGGTATCGCCAACCGGGTCGTCCCGGCCGCCGAGCTGCGCGAGGAGGCCCTGAAGGTGGCCCGCTCCCTCGCCGAGGGGCCGACCGTCGCGTACGCGGCGCTCAAGGAGTCGGTCGCCTTCGGGTTGACGCACTCGTTGACGGAGACGCTGGACAAGGAGGACGAGCTTCAGACCCGCGCGGGCGCGGCGGAGGACCACCGGATCGCGGTGACGGCGTTCGTCAACAAGGAGAAGCCGAAGTACGTGGGGCGTTAGCCGCGCGCGCCGCAGTCCGCGAGGTGGTCGTCGACCAGTCCGCACGCCTGCATCAGCGCGTACGCCGTCGTGGGGCCGACGAACCTGAGGCCCCGTTTCTTCAGCGCCTTGGCCAGGGCCTTCGACTCGTCGGTGACGGCGGGGACGTCGGCCAGGGCCTTCGGGGTCGGGTGGTCGTCCGGCGCGTAGGACCAGATCAGGGCGTCGAGTTCGCCCGGCGCCCAGTCCGCGAGCACGCGCGCGTTGGCGAGCGTCGCGTCGACCTTCGCGCGGTTGCGGATGATGCCGGGGTCGGCGAGGAGGCGGGTGCGGTCGGCGTCGGTGAAGGCGGCCACCTTGGTGATCTCGAAGCCGCTGAAGGCCGTCCGGAAGGTGGGGCGGCGGCGCAGGATCGTGATCCAGGAGAGGCCGGACTGGAAGGCTTCCAGGCTGAGGCGTTCGAAGAGGGCGTCGTCGCCGTGGACCGGGCGGCCCCACTCGTCGTCGTGGTAGGCGACGTAGTCCGGCGTGGACAGGGCCCAGGGGCAGCGCAGGACGCCGTCGGGGCCGGCGAGGGCGTCGGTCACCGGGGGTCGTCCTCCGGCTTCTCGACGGAGACGCGGGGGGCCGTCAGCGCGGCCTCCAGGTCGGCGATGCGGGCGTCCCGTTCGGCGAGTTCGGCGGCGAGGCGGCCGAGCGCGTCGTCCACGTCGGACATGCGGTAGCCGCGCGCGGCGAGCGGGAAGCGGAGGCTGTCGACGTCCGCGCGGGTGACCGGGCGGTCCCAGGGCAGCGGGTCGTGCAGCCGCTGCGGGGCCTCCTCCGGCAGCGGTCCTGTGCCCTCGCCGCCGCCCACGACGGCCAGCGTCACCGCGGCGACCACCACGGCGAGCGCGATGACCAGGAACAAGAACATAACCATCGGCGGGCCCCCGCTCGGAGTCGGACGTGTCTGGCTCCGATCGTGCCATGCGGGTCCGACAGTTAGGGTCTCAGGCGGCGGATGTCCCGCACGCACTAGGAGAGGTCACAGGGGATGCTCAGGCTGGGCAGGCGTGAATTCGGTACGCACGAGCCGGTGATCATGGCGATCGTCAACCGGACCCCCGACTCCTTCTACGACCAGGGCGCGACCTACGACGACGCCCCGGCGCTCGCGCGCGTGGAGCGGGCGATCGCCGAGGGCGCCGCGATCGTCGACATCGGCGGCGTCAAGGCGGGGCCCGGCGAGGAGGTCACCGCCGACGAGGAGGCCCGCCGGACGGTCGGGTTCGTCGCCGAGGTCCGCCGCCGCTTCCCCGAGGTGATCATCAGCGTCGACACCTGGCGCGCGTCCGTCGGCGAGGCCGTCTGCGAGGCCGGCGCGGACCTCCTGAACGACGCCTGGGGCGGCGTGGACCCGGGTTTGGCGGAGGTCGCGGCGCGGTACGGCGTCGGCCTGGTCTGCACGCACGCGGGCGGCTCCGAGCCGCGCACCCGCCCTCACCGGGTGACGTACGACGACGTCATGACGGACATCCTGGACGTCACCGTCGGCCTCGCGGAGCGCGCGGCGGCCCTCGGCGTCCCCCGCGAGTCGATCCTCATCGACCCCGGCCACGACTTCGGCAAGAACACCCGGCACAGCCTGGAGGCGACGCGGCGCCTCGGTGAGATGGCCGAGACGGGTTGGCCGGTGCTGGTGTCGCTCTCCAACAAGGACTTCGTCGGGGAGACGCTGGACCGCCCGGTGAAGGAGCGGTTGATCGGAACGCTGGCGACGACGGCCGTGTCCGCGTGGCTGGGGGCGCGGGTGTACCGCGTCCACGAAGTCGCCGAGACGCGGCAGGTGCTGGACATGGTCGCGTCGATCGCGGGGCACCGGCCCCCGGCGGTGGCGCGGCGGGGGCTGGCGTAGGCCGCGTCCGAGGAATGACGGGCCGCGGCACCCTACCCCAGCGGGCGCCGCGTCGCCGCCCCTTCCCGACGCGTCCAGCCGGACGAAGGCATCCACCCTGGTTTCCCTGCCGCGCGCGGCTCGCGCGTGGTGCCATCCGGGTGCCCAATTCCTTCTGGTTCCACGGGAAACCCATGAAGATCCGGATCACGATGGACGGCGCTCGGGACGACGTCGAGCAGCGGTCCCTCTACACCTGGCTGCGCGACGACCAGGAGGTGCGCGCCACGGCCCAGGTCACGTTGCAGAGCCTCGCCCCGGCGGAGGAGGCGGAGGAATCCGACGCCGACACCATGGGCACCGCCCTCGAAGCCATCGGCATCGTCGTCGACACGGTGCTCCAGCTCGGCGGCCTCGCCGTCGCGATCGCGGCTTGGCGGCAGGCCCACACGCCCCGTTCCACGATGGTCATCGAGCGGGACGGCGTGAAGATCACGCTGCCCGCCGACCGCCTCGACGACGCCCAGGCCCTCCTGCGCGCGCTGACGGAGGAAGGCCGGTGACCGGCACGGGCGGCGCCAACTCCCGGATCGACGCCGCGCATTCGGCCTGCGTCCTCATCGGCGTCGACGCGTACACGCAGCTCGCTCCCCTGCGGGCCGTGAAGAACAACCTCACCCGGCTCAAGGAGACGCTGACCGACCCCGACGTCTGGGGCGTGCCCGGGGAGCTGTGCCAGGTCGTGTCGAACCCCGGGAGCCAGCAGGAGCTGATCGCGCCGATCCGCAAGGCGGCCTCGGCCGCGCGGGGCACGCTGATCGTGTACTACGCGGGCCACGGGTTCATCGACCCCTCGGACGGCGCCCTCTACCTGACCCTCCCCGACACCGAACCCGGGGAGATCGACGGGGCCGTGCCCTACGAGTGGCTGCGCCGCGCCATCCGTGACAACGGCTCCGCCCGGCGCCGCATCGTGGTGCTGGACTGCTGCTACAGCGGCAAGGCGCTGGACGGCGGCATGTCCGCCGTCGAGAACCTTCAGGCGGCGGCCCTCATGGAGGACGTCGAGGGGTCGTACGTGGCGACGTCCTGTGCCAAGACCCGGCTGGCCCTGTCCCCCAGGGGAGAGGAGTGCACGGCCTTCACCGGTGAACTCGTGAAGGTCCTCGCCGAGGGCGACCCGGACGGTCCGGAGGAACTGACGCTGGACATGGTCTTCGGCCGGGTCCGCGCCCGTCTCAAGGAGAAGCGGCGGCCACTGCCGCAGGTGCAGAACCAGAACGGCGTCGGCTCGCTGCCCTTCGTGAAGAACCGGCAGTGGTCCGCCTCCGCCGCCACACCACCGCCACCCGCGTCGGGGCCGACCCCTGCCGGCCGGAAGCGGTGGTCGTGTCTGCTGGCCGTCGCGGCGGTGACGGCCGTCGCGGCGACCGTCGCGGTGCAGGCCGATCCGCTGGCGTGGTGGAAGGACCGGAAGGCGGCGGGGCCCTGTTCGAAGGGGGCGTCGCTGCTCAGCGTCTCCGACGCGCTCAACCGGGCGACCGAGCTGGAGAACCTGGGGGCGAACGTGGACGGGCTCTCGGCGATCTCCTTGAACGCGCAGGGCGAGGCATGGGTGCTGGCGGACAACAAACCCGGCCGCCTGTTCCGTGTGCGCCTCGGCAGCCCCGAACACCTCGCCCCCGAGGTGCTGAAGATCCAGACGTTGAAGCGCGGGAACGGCGTCCCGTACTCCGAAGGCTTCGACGGCGAGGGCCTGGTCGTCGAGAAGGGCGGCAAGACCGTGCTGATCAGTTCCGAGGCGGACTCGACGATCCGCCGGTTCCGTCTCTCCGACGGCAGGGAGCTGGGCACCCTGCCCGTCCCGGCGGAGTGGGCGAGCGTGTCGGCGGGCGGGCGTGCGGGCGGCAACCGCAACCTCGAGTCGCTGACCACCACCACGGACGGCCGTTACCTCTACACGGGGCTGGAGGGGCCGTTGGTCGGTGACGGTGACCGTGCCGGGCGCAATCGGCTGCGCATCCAGCGGTACAAGGGCACGCCGGGCGGGGCGTACGCCCTGGACGGTCAGTTCGCGTACGAGGCCGACGCCGGCGCCTACCTGGTGGACCTCGTCGCGCTGGGGCCCGACCGGTTGCTGGCCCTGGAGCGGTCCTACGCCAGTGGCCTCGGGAACAGCATCCGCGTCTACGAGGTGTCGCTGGCCGGCGCGAAGAACGTCACGGACGTCAGGTACCTCGCCGGCGAGCCGCCGGACAGCTTCGTCACCGAGCACCGGCCGCTCGTCCTCGACCTGGCCGACTGTCCCGCCGGGGACATCGAGGTTCCGGAGGGGCAGACACAGCCGAATCCGCTGCTCGACAACGTGGAGGGGATGGCTCTGGACAACCGGCCGACCGGGGGCGGGGGGCATCGCGTCCTGTACCTGGTCAGCGACAACAACAGCAAGAAGGACCAGGTCACCAGGGTGTACGCGGTGAAGGTGAAGACTTCCGTGCGGTGAGGGCGCCGGGCCCCCACCGCACCGGAGTTCTTCACAAGGCCGTCAGCGCGCCGCTTCCTTCGACACCAGCGCGACCGCCTCGTCCACGTCGTCCGTGACGTGGAACAGCATCAGGTCCTTCTCGGACGCCTTGCCCTGGGCGACGAGGGTGTTCTTGATCCAGTCGACGAGGCCGCCCCAGTACTCCGTGCCGAAGAGGACGATGGGGAAGCTGGTGACCTTCTGGGTCTGGACGAGGGTCAGGGCCTCGAAGAGTTCGTCGAGGGTGCCGAGGCCGCCGGGGAGGACCACGAAGCCCTGGGCGTACTTGACGAACATCATCTTGCGGACGAAGAAGTAGCGGAAGTTGAGGCCGATGTCGACGTAGGGGTTGAGGCCCTGCTCGAAGGGCAGCTCGATGCCGAGGCCGACGGAGATGCCGCCGGCCTCGCAGGCGCCCTTGTTGGCGGCCTCCATGGCGCCGGGGCCGCCGCCGGTGATGACGGCCCAGCCGGCGTCGACGAGCGCGTGGCCGAGGCGGACGCCCGCCTCGTACTCCGGGGAGTCGGGCTTGGTCCGGGCGGAGCCGAACACGCTGATCGCGGGCGGGAGTTCGGCGAGCGTGCCGAAGCCCTCGATGAACTCCGACTGGATGCGCAGGACGCGCCAGGGGTCCGTGTGGACCCAGTCGGAGGGGCCGCCGGCGTCGAGGAGGCGCTGGTCCGTCGTACCGGCCGTGACTTGGGAGCGCCTTCGCAGGACCGGGCCCAGACGCTGTTCTTCCGGCTTGGGGGTTCCCTCGACCGTCATGTTGCGCTCCCTCCACGTGCGGGTGTTTCCGTATCTCAGCCTAGATCCGCCGGGGTTACAGGCGGGGGACGTCGGCGTGTCCTCAGCCGGTCAGCCAGGTCCGCAGGCGTTCCTCGGCGTGCAGGATCTTCGCCGTCTCGACGCGTTCGTCCCGCTTGTGGGCCAACAGGGGGTTGCCGGGGCCGTAGTTGACGGCCGGTACGCCGAGCGAGGAGAAGCGGCTGACGTCCGTCCAGCCGAACTTGGGCATGGGGGCGCCGCCGACCGCCTTGACGAAGGCCGCCGCCGCGGGGTGGGAGAGGCCGGGGAGGGCGCCGGGGCTGTGGTCGGTGACGACGAACTCCTCGTAGCAGCCCTCGAACACCTCACGGACGTGCGCGATCGCCTCGTCCTCGCTCCGGTCGGGCGCGTAGCGGAAGTTGACGGTCACCACGCACTCGTCGGGGATGACGTTGCCCGCCACTCCCCCGGTGATCCCGACGGCGTTCAGGCCCTCGCGGTACTCCAGGCCGTCGATGACGGGACGGCGCGGCTCGTAGGCGGCGAGGCGGGCCAGGATCGGGGCGGCGGCGTGGATGGCGTTGGCGCCCATCCAGGAGCGGGCGGAGTGGGCGCGCTCGCCCCGGGTCGTCAGCTGGACCCGCAGGGTGCCCTGGCAGCCGCCCTCGACCTGGCCGTCGGACGGTTCCAGGAGGACCGCGAAGTCGCCGGCCAGCCACTCGGGGTGGGCGCGGGCGACGTGGCCGAGGCCGTTGCGGGTGGCCTCGACCTCCTCGTTGTCGTAGAAGATGAAGGTGAGGTCGCGGTTGGGCACCGGCACCGTCGCCGCGATACGCAGCTGGACCGCCACCCCGGACTTCATGTCGCAGGTGCCGCAGCCCCACAGGATCCCGTCGTCGTCGAGGCGCGAGGGGACGTTGCCGGCGATCGGGACGGTGTCGATGTGGCCGGCGAGGATCACCCGCTCCGGCAGGCCGAGTTCCGTGCGGGCGATCACGTTGTTGCCGTGGCGGTCGACCGTCAGGTGCGGCAGCTCGCGCAGGGCGGCCTCGATCGCGTCGGCGAGGGGTCCTTCGGTGCCGCTCTCCGAGGGGAAGTCGACGAGACGCGCGGTGAGCGCGGCGGCATCCAGAGTGAGGTCAAGTGGGGTGTCGGCCATGGCGTCGACCCTAACGCGCCAAGCCGTCCGGCCCGTCTCCCCGCCTGGCCCGAACGCGACCGTACTCTCCAGTACCTTGTACGCGTGTCAGCGCCGTCCCCCTCCCCCAAACGCCGTGGCCGCCTGCTCCGTTCGCTGGCGGCGGCCGTCGTCCTGCTCGCCGTGGCGGGCTATGTGGTGGTGCAGTACATCACCGGGGGCACGGGTGACCCGGGGTGCAGAGTCGTCGCCGCCCGGCCGGGCGGGAAGACGTACGAGTTCACGCCGGAGCAGGCCGTCAACGCGGCGACGATCGCGGCCGTCGGCACGAACCGGGGCATGCCCGAGCGGGCGGTGACGATCGCGCTGGCGACGGCGCTCCAGGAGTCGGGGCTGCGCAACCTCGCGCACGGCGACCGGGACTCGCTCGGCCTCTTCCAGCAGCGGCCCTCGCAGGGCTGGGGCACCGAGGCGCAGGTCCAGGACCCGTCGTACGCGGCGAACCGGTTCTACGAGCACCTGGCCAAGGTGCGCGGGTACGCCGACCTCCCGCTGACCGTCGCCGCGCAGCGCGTCCAGCGGAGTGGTTACCCCGACGCGTACGCCAAGCACGAGCCGGACGCGACGGTCCTCGCCGCCGCGCTCACCGGGCGCTCGGCCGCGACCCTGACGTGTACGGGGCGGCCCGACGCGACGTCCGTCCAGGCCGGTCCCGATGCCGTGCGGGCCGCGCTGGTGCGGGACTTCGGGCGGGACGCCGTCCAGGCGGCGGGGACGGCGTCCTCGGCCGCCGACCAGAACGACGAGGGGCCGACGGCCGTGAGCGGGGGGCGGACCGTCGCGCTGCCGGTCGTCCGCGACACGTCGTCCGCCGGGCGGTCGGTGCCCGAGCGGGGGTGGCAGCTCGCGCACTGGGCCGTCGCCAACTCCTCGGCGCTGCACATCCAGCGGGTGACGTACGCGGGGCGGACGTGGGTCGCGGGGAACAGCGACAGCGAGTGGCGGGCGGCCGGTACGACGCGGGCGGACATGGAGAAGTCGGTGCGGATCACCACCGAGCAGTAGTACGAGGGGTCAGCCTCACGGGGTACGCGGGGTACTCCGGCGGTGCGGGAGCGCGCGGCGCCGGGGGCGTCGGGCCCGTACCGCTCAAATCCCTTGCGAACACAGGGGATCAGCGGGGTCGCGGGGTTTCGGCCGTGACGGTCTTTGCCCGTTTTTATCCACAGCCGATAATGCGACGCATTGCCAAGTCTTTACGTTATTGGTCCGCAACCTTCCTGGGGCTTCGGGCGGTTCTCACGGCGTCATCGTCCGAACCACCTCGTAGGAGCGACATGTCCTCCCTTCCCCTGACCCGCCGGATCGCCCGTGCCGCGCTGCTCGTCGCCGCGGGGGCCGCCGCCGGTGTCGGCGCGGCCGGTGCGGCCAGCGCGGCGCCCTCCAGCCCCGTGCCGAGCCTCGGCGGGCTGACCTCCCTCGACACGGCCACCGTGTCCAACACCCTCGACACGACCGCCGAGGGCGCGACCCAGACCGTGGGGCAGAACGGGGGCAAGGTCGCCGAGCAGGCGGTGCCCGGGGTGGGCAAGAGCGGCGGGCAGGCCGTGAAGAAGGTGACGCCTCCGGCGTCCAAGACCGCGGGCGCCACCGCCGGGGCCTCCGGGGACCTGGTCGGCGAGACCGCCAAGTCCGCGACGAAGGGCGGGCTGCCGACGGACTCCCTCACCAAGGGCGCGCAGACGCTGCCGCTGAAGGGGCTGCCGCTCGGTGGCTGACGCCGCGTGAGCCACGGGGCCCGGAGAGCTTCCCTCCGGGCCCCGTTCCGTTGCCTAGGTGTCCGCTGTCCTGGCGAGCCGCGTCAGGCCAGCCTGCGGACGGCCGCCTCGACGCGTTCGTCCGTCGCGGTCAGCGCCACGCGGACGTGGCGGGCGCCCGCCTCGCCGTAGAAGTCGCCCGGCGCCACCAGGATGCCGAGCCCGGCCAGGTGCGCGACCGTGTCCCAGCAGGACTCGTCGCGCGTGGCCCACAGGTAGAGGCTCGCCTCGCTGTGCTCGATGCGGAAACCGTGGCCGAGCAGCGCCGCGCGCAGGGCCGTGCGGCGGGCCGCGTAGCGCTCGCGCTGGGCCTGGACGTGCTTGTCGTCGCCCAGCGCCGCGACGACCGCCGCCTGCGTGGGGGCCGACGTCATCATGCCGCCGTGCTTGCGGATCTCCAGCAGCGGGCCGAGGACGGCGGGGTCACCGGCGAGGAACGCCGCCCGGTAGCCGGCCAGGTTGGACCGCTTGGAGAGTGAGTGGACGGAGACGATGCCGTCGTACGAACCGCCGTTGACGTCCGGGTGCAGCACCGAGACCGGGTCGGCCTCCCAGCCCAGCTCCAGGTAGCACTCGTCCGAGAAGACCAGGACGCCGTGCTCGCGGGCCCAGGCGACCGTGCGGGTCAGCTCCTCCTTCGTGAGGACCCGACCGGTCGGGTTGGAGGGGGAGTTGAGCCACAGGAGCTTGAGGTTGGTGGGGTCCAGGGCCGTCGGGTCGTCGTAGACCTCGTACTCCGCGCGGGCCAGCCGGGCCCCTACCTCGTAGGTGGGGTAGGCCAGGCGCGGGTAGGCGACCTTGTCGCCGGGGCCGAGGCCGAGCTGGGTGGGGAGCCAGGCGACGAGTTCCTTGGAGCCGACGATCGGCAGGACGTGGTGGTGGGTGACGCCACGCGCGCCCAGACGGTGTCCGAGCCAGGCGGTGATGGCGTCGCGCAGGGCGGGGGTGCCCCAGACGGTGGGGTAGCCCGGGGAGTCGGCGGCGGCGACCAGGGCCTGCTGGATCAGGTCCGGGACCGGGTCGACCGGGGTGCCCACCGAGAGGTCGACGACGCCGTCGGGGTGCGCGGTTGCCGTCTGCTGGTAGGGGGCCAGCTTGTCCCAGGGGAAGGTGGGCAGCAGACCGGAGAGAGGGGAGGTCACAGGGCGCTCGCTTTCTGATACGGCGAACGCCTCGGCCCCTGTGCGGGACCGAGGCGGTGGGACGTGCTCGCCAGGTACTACTCGGCGGCGGCCTGCGGCGGCAGGGCGGCGACGAACGGGTGGTCCCGCTCGATCAGGCCCAGCTTGCTGGCGCCGCCCGGGGAGCCCAGCTCGTCGAAGAACTCGACGTTCGCCTTGTAGTAGTCCTTCCACTCCTCCGGAGTGTCGTCCTCGTAGAAGATCGCCTCGACCGGGCAGACCGGTTCACAGGCACCGCAGTCGACGCATTCGTCCGGGTGGATGTACAAGGACCGCTGGCCCTCGTAGATGCAGTCGACCGGGCACTCCTCGATGCACGCCTTGTCCTTCACGTCGACACAAGGCTGCGCGATGACGTAGGTCACGCTGTCATTCCTCCTCGATAGGGCGCTGGCGGGCCTCCTCAGGCTCCGCCGCCTGGCGCGCGGGAGCGCGGCGTCGTCGATGCCCGCCCCTAGTATCTCCGTTCTTGGGCATGATCCGAACAGGAGGGGTGAACGGACTGGTGGAAATCATGGGCGCCGGGCGGCTCGTAGTCCGCATTACCGCTGCTGACGTGGGCAAACGCGTTTCCGTACGGCGGATTTCCGCATCCTCTGTGACGGAGGGGAAATTCACCGACACGGTGGGTGTTCTCACATCATGGGACGACGATGTGGTGGTGATCACTCGACGGGACGGGGAAGTTGTGCGGATCCCCGCACGTTCCGTCGTCGCCGGGAAGGTCGTTCCCGACGCGCCCGCCCGGCGCCGGGGGCCCTCCGCCACGTACGCGGAGCTGACCCGGGTCGCCGCGCGGGCCTGGGTGCCGGTCGAGAGTTCTCCGCTCGGTGAGTGGGAGTTGCGGGCCGCCTCGGGGTTCACCCGGCGGGCGAACTCCGTGCTGGCGCTGGGGGATCCGGGGGTGGGGCTGGACTCCGCGCTGGACGTGGTGCGGAGTTGGTACCGGGAGCGGGGGTTGCCGGCTTATGTGCAGGTCGGGGATATGGACGCGTTGTGCGGGGAGTTGGAGCGGCGGGGGTGGGTCCGGGAGGTGACCGCTCGGGTGATGGTCGGGGGGTTGGCTCGGGTGGGGGATCTGCGGGGGTCTGAGGTGGGTGAGGTGTCTGTCGGGCTTTCCGCCGGGCTTTCCGCCGGTGGGGCTGAGGAGGATGGTGGGCCGTCCTCGTCGCGGGACGGTCGGGGTTCGGTCGTGTTGTCGCGGGAGGCGGACGCGGCGTGGCTGGGGCGGTATCAGCGCAAGGGGGTGGGCGAGGTCGCGCTGCGGGTGCTGGGGAGCGGGGCTTCGGTGTGGTTCGCGTCTGTGGGGGGCGGGGCGAGTGGCGGGGGCGAGGGGGACGGGCGTGGGGTGGCCGGGGTTGAGGGTGGCGGGCGTGGGGTGGCCGAGGCCGGGGGCGGCGGGCGTGAGGTGGCCGAGGCCGGGGGCGGCGGGCGTGAGGCGACCGAGGCCGGGGGCAGCGGGCGTGAGGCGACCGGAGCCGGGGGCAGCAGGCGTGAGGCGACCGAGGCCGGGGGCAGCGGGCGCGGGGTGGCCTGGGCTGAGGGCAGCAGGCGTGAAGTGACCGGAGCCGGGGGCAGCGGGCGCGGGGTGGCCTGGGCTGAGGGCAGCAGGCGTGAAGTGACCGAGGCCGGGGGCAGCGGGCGCGGGGTGGCCTGGGCTGAGGGCAGCAGGCGTGAGGCGACCGGAGCCGGGGGCAGCAGGCGCGGGGTGGCCGAGGCCGGCTCCGGCTCCGGCTCCGGCTCCGGCTCCGGCTCCGGCTCCGGTGAAGTGGGCTTGTCCGGCAGTGGAGTCGGGGGGCTTGCCGCTATCGGGCGGTGTGTGGTGGACGGGCGGTGGGCCGGGTTCTCGGCTGTCGAGGTGGATCCGGCGTGGCGGCGGCGGGGGCTGGCGACGACCGTGATGGCGGCGCTGGCTCAGCGGGCGCTGGCGGAGGGGGCCTCGGCGGCGTGGCTCCAGGTGGAGGCCGACAACGCGGGCGCGCTCGCGCTGTACGAACGGCTGGGGTTCACCGTCCATCACTCCTACCACCACTACCGGGAGCCGGCGTGAGCTACGAGCCCGGTGCGAGCTACGAGCCCGGCGAGGTGCGCCGGCTGTTCGCCGAGGAGGCGCGTGCCGAGCGGCCCGACCTCGCGACGCTGTGTTTCCTGATCGGCGCGGAGGCGGATCCGTCGCTGGGGCCGGGTGACCTGGACGCGCTTCAGGTCGAACTCGACCGGTTCGCGGGCGAGTTGCCGTACCGGCCCGGCGGGGCGCGTGAGTGGGCCGAGGCGGTACGGGGGTTGCTGGGCGAGCGGTACGGGTTCCGGGGCGACGCCTCCGACTACCAGCGTCTCGACTCCTCCCTCCTCCCTCAAGTCCTCGAACGGCGACGGGGGTTGCCGATCCTCCTGTCCGTCGTCTGGATCGAGGTCGCCCGGCGTGCGGGGGCTCCCGTGTACGGGATCGCCGCGCCCGGCCACTTCGTCGTGGGGTTCGGCAGCCGTGCGGAACGCGTTGTCGCCGACCCCTTCGACGGGGGCCGCGTCATCGAGGCCGGCCCCCGCTCCCCCGCCCAGGAGGTGGGCGCCGCCGACCCGCTCGCCGTCGTCTCCCGCATCCTCAACAACATCCGCGCGTGGGCCTCCGGCCAACTGGACCGCAGCGAGGCCGCGTTGTGGGCTGTCGACCTCAGCCTCCTCCTCCCCTCCCACCCCGCCCAACTCCGCTACGAACGCGGCAAGCTGCTCATCCAACGGGGCGACTACCTCGGCGGCGCCGCCGAGTTGGAGGCGTACGCGGAGATCGTGGAGCCGGTCGACGAGAGCGCGGCGGAGAAGGTACGGGGGGAGGCGCTGGGGGCTCGGTCGCTGCTGAACTGAGGACGGGGGTGGGGGTGTCGGAGGGGCGGGCGGCGCTGAACTGGGGGCGGGGCCCGGCGGAAGGCGGAGGCCCGGCGGAGGGCACGGGCCGACGGGGGGCGCGGGAGCGGCGGAGGTCGCGGGGCCGACAGGGGCGCGGGGCCGACAGGGGCGCGGGGCCGACAGGGGCGCGGGAGCGGCGGAGGTCGCGGGGCCGACGGGGGCGCAAGGTCGACGGAGGGCGCGGGGCTGGCGGGGGCGCAAGGTCGACGGAGGGCGCGGGGCTGGCGGGGGCGCAGGGCCGACAGGGGCGCAAGGTCGACGGAGGGCGCGGGGCCGGCGGGTGTCTCGGGGCCGGCAACGGCTTCAGCAGGGCCGGCGCACGGCGCGTGGCGCCACCCCCTCCCGCACCTCACCGCCCTCGCTCCGCCCACCCCGTCTGGACAGCCCCGCCCGCACAGCCCTTCACCCAGCACCTTCGCCCCACCCCCACAACCCGCCCAACCACCCCTTCCGCACCCCTCCCGCACCACCCCTCACAACCACCCCTTCTCCCGAGCGATCCGCACCGCCTCTCCCCGGTTCCGCGCCGCCAACTTCTGGATCGCCGTGGAGAGATAGTTCCGCACGGTCCCCTGGGACAACCGCAACCCCTCGGCGAGCTCGGCGTTGGTGGCCCCGTCCGCGGCGGCCCGAAGGACCTCGCGTTCACGTTCCGTCAGCGGGTTCGCCCCGTCCGCGAGGGCCGCTGCCGCGAGCGTGGGATCGATGACGCGTTCGCCCGCGAGGACCTTGCGGATGGCCTGCGCGAGCTGCGCGGCGGGCGCGTCCTTGACGAGGAACGCGTCGGCGCCGGCCTCCATGGCGCTGCGGAGGTACCCGGGGCGGCCGAAGGTCGTGAGGATGACCAGCTTCAACGCCGGGAACTCGGCGTGGAGTCGGGCCGCCGCGTCGATCCCGGTCGCGCCCGGCATCTCGATGTCGAGGAGGGCGACGTCGAGGTCGGGGTGGGCGCGGGCCGTCGTCAGCACCTCGTCGCCGCGCGCCGCTTGGGCGATCACCTCGATGTCGTCCTCAAGGCCGAGGAGCGCGGCGAGGGCTTCGCGGACCATCGACTGGTCCTCGGCGAGGAGGACCTTGATCGTGCGGGTCATGGGGCGGATCCTACGGGGACGCGGGCGACGAGCCGGAAGCCGTGTTTCGTGCCGGTCGCCTCCAGGGTGCCGCCCGTTTTCTCCAGGCGTTCGGCGAGCCCCGTGAGCCCGTTCCCGGGGGCAGCGCCCGCGTCGCCGACGCCGTTGTCCTCGACGGAGAGTTCGAGGGTGGCCCCGTCGAGGGTCTGGCGCCGGACCAGGTCGACGGCGCACCGGCTCGCCCCGCTGTGCCGGACGACGTTGGTGACCGCCTCGCGCAGCGCCCACGCGAGGGCGGCCTCGCTGTCCTCGGGGACCCCGTCCAGCACGACGTCCTCCGGGAGCCGTGCCACCACCCCCGCCGCCGTCAACGCGACCCGCGCGCCCGCGAGTTCGTCGACGAGCCGGGGCCTGCGGTACCCGGCGACGGCCTCCCGGACGTCGACGAGGGCCTGCCGGCTGACCCGCTCGATGTCGGCGACCTGCTGGGCCGCCTTCTCGGGCTGCGCGGGCAGCATCCGCCCGGCCAGCTCGCTCTTGAGGGTGATCAGGGAGAGGGAGTGGCCCAGCAGGTCGTGCAGGTCGCGGGCGAGGCGCAGGCGTTCCTCGTTGGCGGCGAGGCGTGCGACCGTCGCACGGGCCTGGCGCAGTTCGATCGACGTCCGGATCAACTGGCGCACACCGGTCATGGAGAAGCCGCCGAGGAGGGCCGGGATCAGCAGGCTCGCCAGGTAGGCGGTGCCGCCGGGGACGGCGAGCGCGACTGCGCTGAGGAGCGCGGAGGCCGCCGGGACGCTCCAGCGGGCGTAGGCGTAGGGCAGGGCGGCGCCGGAGGAGATCGACACGTACACGAAGAGGACGAGCCATTCGCGGCCCAGCGAGAGGGACAGGACCGTCGCCTGCGTGACCAGGACGGCCAGCGAGCCCAGGACCAGGCCGTTGGCCTCGCCCCGGCCGGTGCGGAAGACCAGCACGAAGTACCAGGCGACGAAGGCCACCAGACCGACCCAGCCCAGACCCCGGACGCCGACGCCGTGCCCGCCGTGCAGCAGATCACTCACCGGCGCGCTCAGATAGGCGAGCCAGATGCCGATCCAGAGGAACTTGACGACCTTCTGCACCGGGGTCCTCGGGCGCTCTCCCACACCGACGCTGCTCACGCCTTCGCCGTGTCCTTCCGGTACAGCCAGGCCGCGCCGCCCGTGAAGAGGGCGAAGGACACGACGAGGACGGCGACGTCCGACGCGTGCGGTACCTGGCTCTGCTCGATGGCCCGCCCGAGCGCGGCGTACGCGTGCGTGGGCACCCACTTCGCGATGTCCTGGAGCCAGCCCGGGAACGTCGTCGTCGGCATCCACAGGCCGCCCAGGATGGACAGGCCGAAGTAGGTGATCATCGTGATCGGTCGGACGGCGTCGCCGGTCGCCACATAGCCGAGGGCCACTCCGAGGGCGGCGAAGACGAGGCTGCCGGCCCAGATCGCGGCGGTGAGCAGGAGCCACTGCCAGGCGTCCAGCCGGACGTCCTTGACGAGGGCGGCGACGGCGAAGACGACCAGGATCGACGGGAGGCTCACCACGGCCGCGCTCGCGGTTTTCGCGAGGACGTAGCCCCGGCCGGGCAGTGTCGTCAGCCTCAGTTGCCGTGTCCAGCCGTTCTCGCGTTCCTTCGCGATGCGTTCGCTGTTGCCGGTGAGGGCGGCGGTGAGGGCGCCGAAGGAGGCCATGGAGACCATCATGTAGGTCGGGAGGGTCAGGCCCGTGCCGTCGACCTTGTCGGTGTTGCTCGCGCTGCCCGCGATCAGGAGGAACAGGGCGGCGGGGTAGATCACCGAGAAGAACAGGAACTTGCGGTTGCGCAGGGCGCGGGTCAGTTCGAGCCGGATCAGACTGCTCATCGGGTGCGTGCCTCCTCGGCCTCGGTGATCGCCACGAACGCCTGCTCCAGGCCGAGCCCGGTGACTTCGAGGTTCCTGGGGTAGACGCCGGTGCCGTACAGGGCGTGGACGGTCGCGTCGGCGTCGGTGGACTGGATGCGGACCGTGCGCCCCGACACGTCGAGTGCGGTCAGGAAGGGCAGGTCGCGCAGGGTGGGCGGGATCTTCCCGTCCAGGTCGAAGGAGATGCGGCGGGCGCCCGCCTTGGCCTTGATCTCGGCGGCGGTGCCGTCGGCGAGGAGGCGGCCCCGGTGCAGGACGAGGACGCGGTCGGCGATCGCGTCCGCCTCTTCCAGGTAGTGCGTGGCGAAGAGGACCGTGCGGCCCTGGTCGGCCTGTTCGCGCATGGTGGCCCAGAAGCCCTGCCTGGTCGTGACGTCCATACCGGTCGTCGGTTCGTCCAGGACGATCAGGTCGCTGTCGCCGGCGGTGGCGAAGGCGAAGCGGACGCGCTGGGCCTGTCCGCCGGAGAGCTTGTTCACCTTGCGGTCGGCGATCTGGGTGATGCCCGCGCGGGTCATCACGTCGGCGGGGCGGTAGGGCCTGGGGTGCAGGTCGCAGGCGAGGCGGACGAGTTCGGCGACCGTCACCTCGTCCATCAGGCCGCCGCTCTGGAGCATCGCGCCGACCTTGCCGGCGACGATCGCCTCGCGCGGGGTCGTCCCGAACAGGCGCACGCTGCCCGTGTCCGGCGTCTTCAGGCCAAGCAGCAGGTCGAGCGTCGTGGACTTGCCCGCGCCGTTGGGCCCGAGCAGCGCCACGGTCTCCCCCGGACGCAGGGCCAGCGACAGCCCGTCCACGGCGCGGACCTCGCCGTATCCCTTGCTGACCTGGTCGAACGCGACCACCGAAGCTGTCGTTGTCATGCGTTCATGGTCGCGTCCCGGCCATGGTCACGCCCAGTGTCGAACGTACGGAATGCCGCATGACAGAAGTCATGCGGCATCCCGTGACGGATCAACTGGGGTTGGTCTCGATGACGACCGTGCGCTCCGCCGTCGTCTTGCCGACCAGGGCCTTGCGCAGGGCGTTCACCACGTCCTGCGGAAGGATGTCGCGCTTGCCGGTGGCCGTGGTGACCTGGACGCCGTCGAAGGTCGAGCCGTAGATCTCCTTGAGCGCTTCGAGGTCGTAGGTGTCGACGAGCTTCCCGTTGACGGCCTTGAAGCTGATGATCTTCGGCAGGGACCTCGCGCCGAACTGGAGGCCCTTGCCGTTCGGCGCCTCGATCGTGACCCGCTCGGACATCGCCGGTTCGGCGAACTCCTTCATCATCCGGTCGACCTCCGCGTTGGAGACCGTCGGCTGCTTGGTCGTCGTCGGGACGGTGACGGGGGCCGGGATGCCGGTCTCGACCTGCTTGCGGTACGCCTCCTCGACGGCGGGCAGGGCCTTGGCGGTGTCGATGCCCGCGCCGGGCTTGCCGTAGACGGCGACGGCCTTGCCGTCCTCGAACTTGATGGTGCCGTCGGAGGAGGAGGCCGAGCCGCCGGAGGCGTTTTCCAGGGCCGCCTGGAGCTTCTCCTCGTCGACCGGCATGTCGGGTTCGACGACGCGCTTCTGGCCGAAGAGGGCGCCGACCACGGTGACGGGGTTGTAGTCGCTCTTGGCGACGGAGTCGACGGTCGCCGGGATGTCGAACTGGAGCCCGGCCTGGTCGGGTTGGAGCGTGACCTGCTTGCCGCCGACGGTCAGCTTGAGCTTGGCGTTCAGCGCGCGCGGGCCGAAGACGTCGTCGAGCTTCTTGACGGCCTCGTCGCGGGTGGAGCCGCCGATGTCGACGCCGAGGACGGTGGTGCCCTTGGGGACGTCGGAGTGGTTCATCAGCAGGCCCGCGCCGTACACGCCCGCGCCCGCGACGACGACCAGGCCGACGAGGAGGGTCAGCTTGCCGCGGCCCTTCTTCTGCTTCTTGCCCTTCGCGGGCGCCGACTGCTGCGGCGGGGTGCTCTGGGTGACCGGGGGGACGACGGGGATGCCGCTGGTGAGTGTCTGTCCGGAGACACCGGGAGAGCCGGGGCCACCGGGGGCGCCAAGGCCGCCATGGGCGCCGGGACCGCCGGGGCGCAGTCCGTTCGGGCCCGGGTTCGGGGCGAGCTTCTGCGGCGTCAGGATCGCCGTGTCGTCGCTGAGTCCGCCGCCGGGCAGGCGCCCGGCGGCGGGGTTCGCGCCGGAGTTCGCGCCGGGCGCGGTCAGACCGTGGGTGAGGCCGGGGCCGCCGGGGCCGGGGGCCGTGCCGGGCGCGCCGAGGCCCGCCTGGGGCACGGCGGTGCCGCCGGTGACCGGTCCCGCGGTGGGGCCGTTGGGGCGCGCGGGCTTGCCGTTGCCGGCCGCCGGGTCGGGGTAACCGGTGTTCGGGGCCGCGAAGTTGTGCTGGTCGGAGAAGTCGTGCTGGGCCGTCGTGCTGCTCTCGGGCTCGGAGAAGTACGGCAGCTCGTCGCGGGTGGGCTCCGGCGCGTTCGCGCGCGGGGAGGTGGCCGCGAGGACTTCGGTCACGTCGAAGGAGCCGGTGCCGCCGCCGTGGCCGGGGGCGACCGGGCCGCCGGTCGCGCCGCCGGGCAGACCGGCGCCGTTGGTGCCACCGGGGCGCTTGCCCGGGGCGGGCATCGAGCCGACCACGCCGCCGGGGCGTGCGCCGCCTATGGCACCCCCCGCGGGTCGTGCGGGCGCCGTACCGGAACCCGTACCCGGCGCGGACGCCTGTGCGCCGATCGTCCCGGTCGAGGCGCCGGGGATGCCCGCGCCGTTGGACTTCGGACCGGACGGTCTGCGGGGCGCGAACCAGTCGTTCTTCTCGGCCGCGGGTTCGGCGGCGGGCGCCTCGGGGGCGGGCTGGGGCGCGGCGGACTGCGGCTCGGCGGCCGTGTCGTCGCCCTCTCCCTCGCCGACGGGCTTGCGCACGACGACCGGGGGAATGGGCCGGGATCCGGGGATGTTGATGCGGACCCGGGTCGTCACCGTGGTCTCGGTCTTGCGTTCCTCCGGCTGGGCGGCCGAACGGCCCGCGTCCGCACCGCCGTCGGACACCATCGGCGTCCCGTACGGGGGCGTGCCCGAAGGGTACGCGGCACCTCCACCGCGCCCGTTGGGCCCGGGGGACGGAGTGTCAGTTTCACGACTCAAGGCAGGCTTCTCCAGGTTGGCTCCGCCGCCCGCCACGACCTCACGGGCAGCTCGGCGGCGCGCACCACCATACTGGCCACTTCTGCCCCGGATCCCACGACCGCCGGGGAAACCCACACGGGATACGCACGCTCACGCCACGGCGAAGTGGTACGTCACTTCCCAAGTCGGGCGTCGGCGCCGATCGGTTGCCGTCCCGCGCCAAGGGTGGCGCAGATCACAGCTGTTGCCATGCCGCCGAGCAGGAACAGGTACGAGCCGCCGCCCGCCGCGAACAGGAAGTCACCTTCCGGGCGGCCCGCCGTCAACAGGACGACGGCGATCATCCACCCGGCGGCCGGGGCGACGGCCCCCGCGCGCGTGCCGACGGCCCTGGCGCCGCCCAGGAACAGCCCGGCCGACCCTGCGAGCGCCAGCAGGAGTCCGCCGGGGAACCAGCCCGCCTGGACGAGCGATCCGGCGACGCCGGTGACGGCGCCGAGCACCAGGAGGCCGGCGTAGGCGGCGGCCCGGAGCGCGGAGGGGGGCTTGAGGGGCTGGGTGAGGTCGATCGACATCAGTCGGTCTCCAGTCCGGCGAAGAGGTCGCGCTCCAGCCCGTCGGAGGTCTCGCCGCGCTCCCCGCGCACGAGTTGGTAGTACTCCGTCGTGAACAGCGGCTGGGCGAGGTGGTTGGAGAGGACGAAGTAGCGTCCTCCGGGGGCCACTTCGAGCTGCGTCGCGTGCGCGCGCATGGCGGTCGCCTTTGCGTCCGCGTACGGTCCGCCGTCGATCGCCGTGGTGATCAGCGCGCCGTCGACGACTCCGGGGACGTCGGCGATCTCGGCCGCCTTGTCGAACGGCAGCGCGGGAAGGTCTTCTTCCAGCCGCGCGAACGCGTCCTCGGCGACCGCGCGCGGGACGCGGTTGAAGTAGACCTTCGCGACGGGTACGCCCTCGGCGTCGGCGAGTTCGGCGGCACGCAGGGCGACGCGGTGGGCCTGGATGTGGTCGGGATGGCCGTAGCCGCCGTTCTCGTCGTACGTGACGAGCACCTGGGGCCGTACCTCGCGGATGACCTCCAGAAGCTGCCTGGCGGCCGTCTCGACGTCCGCCTGCCAGAAGCAGCCCGGGTCGTCGTTGTCGGCGGTGTCCATCATCCCGGAGTCGCCGTAGCGGCCCGCGCCGCCGAGCAGGCGGACGTCACTCACGCCGAGGGCGCGCATGGCGGCGGCCAGCTCCTCGCGCCGGTGCGCGCCCAGGGCCGCGCCGGAGAGGTGGGCGAGGCCGGGCGGGATGACCTCGCCGCGCTCCCCGAGCGTGCAGGTGACCAGGGTCACCCGCGCGCCGTCGGCCGCGTACCTGGCCATGGTCGCGCCGTTGTTGATCGACTCGTCGTCGGGGTGCGCGTGCACCAGGAGGAGCCGCCGGGGAGGGAGATCCGTCATGGGGCCAGCCTACGAGGCACCGGGACGGACAGGACTGATCGGCCCCGATCGGGGAAGCCGGACAGGGATAGGAGGCTCCGGTCGTGGCCGGACCGGAGCCTTGGCTGGAAGGGGGGTCAGAACTTGAGGCTGCCGATCATGTCGGCCACGCTGGTCGTCAGATCGCTGATCGTCGGGGCGATGGTGGAGGACGCCAGATAGAAGCCGAGCAGGACGCAGATGAGGGCGTGACCGCCCTTCAGTCCCGACTTCTTGATCAGCAAGAAGACGACGATCGCCAGCAGCACCACCGCCGATATCGAGAGTGCCACGGCGGCTCACCTCCAAGAACCCGGGTACCAGGGGAACAGAGCGGGAGAACGTGTAAATCCATACAACAGCCAGCAGGTTCATACCCACACAGCGGTAGTGATCATAGCTACGGATATGCGCGCATCCTTCGGCGCACGGACGCGCAAGGGGGCGCGCGGCCAACATGCCTCGTAGGGTCGGACCATGACCATCGAGAGCGGTTCTCCCGCCGACTCCTTCCCCCGACGACACGCCCGTACCCAGCGGTTCACCCTCGGCGCGCCGCGTTCGTTCACCGTCGCGCCGGGCGGAGAGCGTGTCGCGTTCCTGCGTTCGCCCTCCGGCACGGATCGCGCGAACGCCCTGTGGATCCTCGACCCGGCGGACGGCTCCGAGCGCCTTGCGGCCGATCCCGTCGCCCTCCTCGGCGGCGCCGGCGAGGACCTGCCGCCCGAGGAGCGCGCCCGGCGCGAGCGCACGCGCGAGGGCGGCGCCGGCATCGTCGGCTACGCCACCGACGCGGCCGTCGAGTTGGCCTCTTTCGCCTTGTCAGGGCGGCTTTTCACGGCCGAGCTGCGGGCCGGTACGGCACGCGAACTCCCCGTGCGCGGGCCGGTGATCGACCCTCGTCCGGCACCCGACGGGCGGCACATCGCGTACGTCGCGGGGGGCGCCCTGCGGGTCGTCGGTGCGGAGGGCGACGGCGATCGGGCGCTCGCCGAACCAGAATCCGCGTCCGTCACGTACGGATTGGCCGAATTCATCGCCGCCGAGGAGATGGACCGGCACCGCGGCTTCTGGTGGTCGCCGGAGTCGGACCGGCTGCTCGTGGCGTGCGTGGACGACACGCCGGTGAAGCGGTGGTGGATCTCGGACCCGGCCCACCCGGAACGTGAGCCACAGCACATTCCGTACGCGCAGGCGGGCACCGAGAACGCGATCGTACGCCTGTTCGCGCTGGGCCTCGACGGGACCCGGACCGAGATCGTCTGGGACCGTGCGCGCTTCCCGTACCTGGCGCGTGTGCACTGGTCAGCAGCGGGTGCGCCCCTGCTGCTCGTACAGGCGCGCGACCAGCGGAGCCAGCTCTATCTGGCGGTGGACCCGGACACCGGGACGACCCGGATGGTGCACGCGGACGAAGATCGGATTTGGCTGGATCTTTTCGCCGGTGTGCCCTCCTGGAGCCCTTCCGGACAGCTCGTCCGGATCGCCGACGAGGGCGGCGCGCGCGTCCTCGCGGTCGGCGAGCGTCCGCTGACGACGGCCCAGTTGCATGTGCGAGCGGTCCTGGACGTCGGTTCCGACGACGTCCTGGTGTCGGCCTCCGCCGGGGAGGAGGCGGCCGATCCCGAGACCGGCGAGGTGCACGTCTACCGCGTCAACGAGCTGGGCGTGCAGCGCCTCTCGCAGGAGCCCGGCGTCCACACGGCGGTGCGTTCCGGGGACGTCACCGTCCTCGTCTCGGCGTCCCTGGAGCGGGCGGGCGCCCGCGCGCGTGTGCTGCGGGACGGCAAGGTGGTCGCGACGGTCGCCTCGTACGCCGAAGATCCCGGCCTGTCCCCGCGCGTTCGGCTCACGCAGGGGGGCGCACGCCGGATTCCGTGCGCCGTGCTGCTGCCTCGGGACCACGACGGTGTCACCCCCCTGCCGGTCCTCCTCGACCCCTACGGGGGTCCGCACGGGCAGCGTGTCGTCGCCGCGCACAATCCCCACCTCACCTCGCAGTGGTTCGCCGACCAGGGGTTCGCGGTCGTCGTCGCCGACGGGCGCGGGACGCCGGGGCGGTCACCGGCCTGGGAGAAGGCCGTGCGCGACGAACTCGCCGCCGTCGTCCTGGAGGACCAGGTCGACGCGCTCCAGGCGCTCGCCGCCGAGTTCCCGCTCGACCTCAGCCGGGTCGCCATCCGGGGCTGGTCCTTCGGCGGCTACCTCGCCGCCCTCGCGGTCCTGCGCCGGCCGGACGTCTTCCACGCGGCCGTCGTCGGCGCGCCCGTCACCGACCTGCGCCTCTACGACACCCACTACCAGGAGCGCTACCTCGGCCACCCCGCCGAGCAGCCGGACGTCTACCGGCGCAACTCCCTCGTGGACGACGCGGGGCTGGTCGACGCGGCACCCGAACACCGGCCGATGATGATCATCCACGGCCTGGCGGACGACAACGTGGTCGTCGCGCACTCCCTGCGCCTGTCCTCGGCCCTCCTCGCCGCCGGCCGCCCGCACGAGGTGCTGCCGCTGTCGGGCGTCACGCACATGACCCCGCAGGAGGAGGTCGCGGAGAACCTGCTGCGGCTGCAACTGGACTTCCTGCGGCGGTCGTTGGGGCTCGACCAGGGCTGACGCACGGCAACGGGCCGGAGCGACATGGCGCGCTCCGGCCCGTTTACGGCACCCGCACGGCCGTACGTTGTTCAGCTTGGGGCGTCCGTATATCGGAACCGGGTCGGGAAAGTTGCCTGCGTGTTAACGCGGTTACTGTGCGTTTGGGGCGTTATCGGGGGGCATTTCCTTGATCGTCTTCCGGGGGCACCACTTGCTTCTCCTCCGCGAAGTGGCAGGCCGAGTCGTGTGCGGCGGGCCCCTCGACGCCCCTGAACTCCGCCGGGACCGCGAGCAGCGGGACCTCCCGCGCGCACCGCTCCCTCGCCTTCCAGCAGCGCGTGCGGAAGCGGCAGCCGGAGGGGACGTTCGTGGGGGACGGGACGTCGCCGGCCAGGATGATCCGCTCCCGGTGCTCCCTCGCGGCCGGGTCGGGGACCGGGACGGCCGACAGGAGCGCCTGCGTGTACGGGTGCGTGGGGTGGTCGTAGATCTCCGCGTCCTTGCCGATCTCCACGATCCGGCCCAGGTACATCACGCCGACCCGGTCCGAGATGTGCCGGACGATCGACAGGTCGTGCGCGATGAACACGTACGACAGGTCGAACTCGCTCTGCAGGCGCTCCAGCAGGTTGATCACCTGCGCCTGCACGGAGACGTCCAGGGCCGACACCGGTTCGTCCGCGACGATCACCTCGGGGCGCAGCGCGAGTCCGCGCGCGATGCCGATGCGCTGGCGCTGGCCGCCGGAGAACTGGTGGGGGTAGCGGTTGATGTACTCCGGGTTCAGGCCGACGACGTCCAGGAGGTCCTGGACGCGCTTGCGCCGGTCGCCCTTCGGGGCCACCTCGGGGTGGATCTCGTACGGTTCGCCGATGATGTCGCCGACGGTCATGCGGGGGTTGAGCGAGGTGTACGGGTCCTGGAACACCATCTGGATGTTCCGGCGGACCGACTTGAGGGCCCGCCCGGACAGCTTGGTGATGTCCTCGCCCTTGTACTTGATCGAGCCCTCGGTGGGGCGTTCGAGGTTGACCAGCATCTTGGCGACTGTTGATTTGCCGCAGCCGGACTCCCCCACGATGCCCAGGGTCTCTCCACTGTTGAGGGTGAAATCAACACCGTCCACGGCTTTGACCGCGCCGACCTGCTTCTTGAACAGGATGCCTTGAGTGAGCGGGTAGTGCTTGACCAGTCCGGTCACTTCGAGGATCGGCTCAACTGTTGAATCAACCATTGAGGCATTCCCTCCAGAAGTGGCACGCACTTGACCGGCTGCCGCCGCCGTCAACCTGATCAACCTGGTGCAGTGGTGGTACATCTGTCCGGCAGACGTCTTGAGCCATCGGGCAGCGGGGGTTGAACGCGCAACCCATCGGGATGTTCATCAAGTTGGGTGGCAGCCCCTTGATCGCGTACAGCTCCTGGCCCTTCTGATCAAGACGGGGGATGGAATCAAGCAGTCCGCGTGTATAGGGATGAGCCGGTGCTTTGTAGATGTCGTGCACCGGTGCCTGCTCGACGATCCGGCCCGCGTACATGACGGCGATGCGGTCGGCGACGTCGGCGACGACGCCGAGGTCGTGGGTGATGAGGATCAGGCCCATGTTGTACTCGCGCTGCAACTCCGCGAGCAGGTCCATGACCTGGGCCTGGACGGTGACGTCGAGGGCGGTGGTCGGCTCGTCGGCGATGATCAGCGCCGGCTCAAGCGCCAGCGCCATGGCGATCATGATGCGTTGACGCATGCCGCCGGAGAACTGGTGGGGGTACTGGCGGACGCGTTCCTTCGCGGCGGGGATGCGGACGCGGTCCATCAGCTCGACGGCCTTGGCGCGGGCGTCCTTGCGGGACATGCCCCGGTGCACCTCGAACATCTCGCCCAGCTGATCCCCCACGGTCAGCACGGGGTTCAGCGAGGACAGCGCGTCCTGGAAGATCATCGCCATCTGGGCGCCCCTGATCTTCCGCCGCTCCTCCTCCTTGAGCTTCAGCAGATCCTGCCCCTGGAACAGGATCTCGCCCCCGCCGATCCGCCCCGGCGGCACATCCAGAATCCCCATGATCGCCTGCGCGGTGACGGACTTCCCCGACCCCGACTCCCCCAGCACCGCCAGCGTCTCCCCCGCCTCCACCCCGTACGACACCCCGTTCACAGCCTTGGCGACCCCGTCCCGCGTACGGAACTCCACATGCAGATCACGCACTTCGAGCAGCATGACGACGGCTCACCTCACTTCCGGACGGACCGAACAGGACACGAACGACACACGGCACCGCGCGACGCGCGGAACACCGGAACACCGGAACACCGGGACACCGGGACAGCGAGACCGGGCACGACAACGCACACCCCACCGACGCTCCCCGGCACGGGTCGGGCCCCCACCCCAGGACCGGCGCACAAGGGCTCGGCAGCTCGCCGGACCGGTGAACAGGAGCCGCCGAGCACCGGCCGCCGAAGCCGCGAGCACGTCGCCGCGTGTACCGTCGGCGAGACCCACGTCCCACACCCCCGCACACCGCCCTCGGCACCCCGGCGCACCGAGCACACCCGCGAGCCCTCGCACACCGGCCGTCCCGAGGCGGCACCCCACCCCGCCGCACCGACAATCGCCGGGCGCGCCGACCTCGTCCACGTCGCCCCACACGAGCGCGGCGTTCCGGCGCCTCGCCCGCCCGCTCGTACCGGCCCGGGTACGCGGCAGCAGCGCGGGATGACGTCGGGCGCCGGGCTGACCGACGGCGTGCCGGCCGCCGGATCCGGGCAGGGTCCAGTGTCTCCGGGCTCCGGGGCACGCGTCCTCGACCGTCCGGACCGGTTCCGGTCACGGCTGACCCGTACGCCTGGCGTCCCGGGGGACCCACCGCACCGGTAACCGCCGGGCGCGCCGGCGTCGTCCGCGTCCATGGCCGCGTACACACCGCCCCCGGAACCCACCCGTGCCCATGCCGTCCTCACCCCCTCACCTCAGCTTCGGGTCGAGGGCGTCGCGGACGGCGTCGCCGAGCATGATGAAGGCGAGGACGGTGATGGCGAGGGCGCCGGAGGGCCAGAGGAGGGCGTGGGGGGCGTTGCGGATGTAGGGGGAGGCGGCGGAGATGTCGATGCCCCAGGAGACGGTGGGGGGTTTGAGGCCGACGCCGAGGTAGGAGAGGGTCGCTTCCAGGGCGATGTAGGTGCCCAGGGCGATGGTGGCGACGACGATCACCGGGGCCACCGCGTTGGGGGCGATGTGGCGCAGGAGCATGCGGGAGTTGGAGGCGCCGAGGGCGCGCGCGGCCTGGACGTAGTCGTTCTGTTTGGCCGTGATGACGGAGCCGCGCGCGATGCGGGAGATCTGGGGCCACCCCAGGAGGACCATGAAGCCGATCACCGGCCAGATCGTGTTGCTGGTGACGACCGAGAGGAGGACGAGGCCGCCCAGCACCACCGGGATCGCGAAGAAGATGTCGGTGATGCGGGAGAGGACCGAGTCCCAGACGCCGCCGAAGAAGCCCGCGAGCCCGCCGAGGACGCTGCCGAAGACGGCGACGCCGAGGGTGGCGAGCACGCCGACGGCGACGGAGGTGCGCGCGCCGTAGACCGTGCGGGTGTAGACGTCGCAGCCCTGCCCGTCGTAGCCGAAGGGGTGCCCGGCGGAGGAGCCCTGCTGGGCCTTGCCGAGGTCGCACTTGAGCGGCGAGCCGGAGGCGATGGCCGAGGGCCACAGGGAGATGAAGATCAGGAAGAGGATGACGAGGGCGGAGACGAGGAAGACGGGGTTGCGGCGCAGGTCGCGCCAGGCGTCGGACCACAGCGAGCGGGGTTTCTCCGACGGCCCGCCGGGACCGGGCTCCAGGCTGGCCCCCTCGCTGACCGCGAGGTCCATCGCCGCGCCCATCCCGGTACCGGCGATCGCGACCTCGGGTTCCTGGGGTTCAGGCATAGCGGATCCTCGGGTCGAGTACGGCGTACAGGAGGTCGACGAGCAGGTTCGCCACGAGGAACACGAGGACCAGCACGGTCACGAAACCGACGACGGTCTGTGTGTTCTGGCGCAGGATCCCCTGGTAGAGCTGGTATCCGACGCCGTGGATGTTGAAGATCCGCTCGGTGACGATCGCCCCGCCCATGAGCGCGCCGACGTCCGTCCCGATGAACGTGACGACGGGGATGAGGGAGTTGCGCAGCAGGTGCCGGGTGACGACGCGCCGCCTGGGCAGCCCCTTGGCGATCGCCGTGCGGACGTAGTCGGCGCGCCGGTTCTCCGCGATGGACGTCCGGGTCAGCCGGGTGACGTACGCCAGTGACACGGACGCCAGCACGAGCCCGGGGACGAAGAGTTCACCGAACTCGGCGTCCGAGGAGACCGACGGTTTGATCCAGCCCCACTCGACGCCGAGCAGCAGCTGGAGCAGCAGGCCGGTGACGAAGGTGGGGATGGAGATGACGACGAGGGTGACGAGGAGGACGACCGTGTCGACGGGCTTGCCGCGCCGCAGGCCGGTGATCACGCCCAGCGAGATGCCGAGGACGATCTCGATGAGGATCGCGACGATCGTCAGCCGGATCGTGACGGGGAACGCCGTCGACATCAGCTCGGTGACCTTCTGGCCGTTGAACGCCGTACCGAAGTCGCCGGTGAAGACGTTCCCCATGTAGGTCAGGTACTGCTGCCAGACGGGCTTGTCGAGGCCGAACTCCTTCTTGAGCTGGGCGGCCGTGGCGGGGTCGCACTGCCGCTGGCCGCACAGGCCCGCGACGGGGTCGCCCATCACGTTGACCATGAGGAAGATGAGCAGGGTGGCGCCGACGAAGACGGGGACCATCTGGAGCAGGCGCCGGACGACGTAGCGTCCCATGGCGGCTCAGCCGACCTTGATCTCGTTGTAGACCGGGACGGAGAACGGGTTGAGCTTGACGTCGGAGAGGCGGTCCGAGTAGCCGGCGCTGCCGTTCTGGTACCAGAGGGGGATGGCGCCCATGTTGTCGCGCAGGACCTCCTCGGCCTTCTGGAAGTCCTCGACGGCCTTGGCGGTGTCGGTCGAGGCGTTGGCCTGGTCGACGAGCTTGTCGAAGTCCTTGTTGGACCACTGGCCGTCGTTGGAGGAGGCGTCGGTGTAGTAGAGCGGCTGGAGGAAGTTCTGGATGAGGGGGTAGTCCATCTGCCAGCCGGCGCGGAAGGGGCCGCTCATCTTGTGCTGGGTGATCTGGTTGCGGAAGTCGGCGAAGGTGCCGATGGGGTTGCCGACGCACGCCTTCTCGTTGCCGAGGGCGTTGTTGACGGAGTTGCAGACGGCGTCGACCCAGTCCTTGTGGGAGCCGGTGTCGGCGTTGTAGCTGATCTTGACCTGGCCGCCCGGCAGGCCGCCGGCCTCCTGGATCAGCTTCTTCGCCTCGGTGGGGTTGTACTGGCAGGCGTCGCCGCACAGGCCCGCCTTGTAGCCGCCGTCCGCGCCGAGGACGGGTGAGGTCCAGTCGGTGGCGGGGGTGCGGGTCTTCTGGAAGATCGTGTCGGTGATCTGCTGCCGGTTGATGGCCATCGACAGGCCCTTGCGGAGCTTTTCGGAGCCCGCCTTGTTCCAGTTCTGGTCGTAGAACGGGAACGCGAGGGTCTGGATGATGCCGGCGGGGGTGTTCAGGTAGCGGTCGCCGAGGTCGTTCTTGACGTTCTTGAGCTGGGTGGCGGGGACGTCGTCGACGAGGTCGAGGTTGCCGGCCATCAGGTCCGTGTACGCCGTGTTGTTGTCGGTGTAGACCTTGAGGGTGACGCCGCCGTTCTGGGCCTTGTCGGTGCCGGGGTAGGCGTCCCACTTCTTCAGGCTCATCTGGGAGCCCTTGGTGTACGAGTCGATCGTGTACGGGCCGTTGCCGACCGGCTTCTTCAGCCAGCCGGCGTGGTCGGTGAAGAACGCCTGCGGCAGCGGGACGAAGGCGTTGTAGCCGAGGGTGTCGGGGAACGTGGAGAACTTCTGGGAGAGCCTGATGGTGAAGGTCAGCGGGCCGGTGACCTTCAACCCCGAGAGGGTGTCGGCGGTCTGGGCGCTGCCGTCCTCGGGGTGCGTCTTGGTGAAGCCGTCGATGTACGAGAAGAAGTACGCGTTCTTCTGGTTGTTCTTCAGGCTCGCCGCGTAGTTCCAGGCGTCCACGAACGACTTCGCGGTGACCTTCTCGCCGTTGCTGAACGTCCAGCCGTCCTTCACGGTCACCGTGAAGTTCTGCGAGTCCGTCGTCTCGATCTTCTCGGCGAGCATGTCGTTCGCCTTGCCGGTCTCGGGGTCGTACCGCTTGAGCCCCCGGAAGGTCATGTCCAGCACCTTCCCGCCCTGCACCTCATTGGTGTTGGCCGGCTCCAGGGGGTTCTGCGGATCCCCCCACGACGCCGTCAACACCCCATCCCCACCACTCCCGCCCCCGCCGTCATCCCCACCACACCCCGACGCCACCAACGCGACCGCCGCCGCCCCCACAACCCACCTCACACCCATGACTCCACGCATGAACGCCTCCCTCTCACTCCCACACCGCGCCTTGTTCAGAGACGGCGGTCACCGATCGTTATGGGGCCACTATCACCGGGGGACGGACATAGAGCACATTTGGGGCGTCCGTTCGTGTGTGGGTGGGAGGGGGCGGCGGGGGGCGCGGGGCGGGCGGGGACGCTCGGACGGGGTCGGGGGACGAGGACGGGGTCGGGGCCGGGGGGACGCGTCCGCCGGCCACCCGGAGCCGCCGCACCGAACGCTCACGGCGCGCCCGGCGCACGCGAGCGCTTGCGCCGCCAGGCGGGACGCGGCCCCCTGGGGTGGCGTCCCGCCGAGTGGTGTGGAGCCCTCCGGACCGCGCTCGTCCGAGCGCCCCGCGATCGCCGGCTCAGCCGAAGCCCGCGCCGCCGCGTGAGCCGGTCGGCGCAGCGGGGGCCGCCCGGCCCTGGACCGACGGGCGGAACTCGGCCGCGACCTGCGAAGCCGCGACAGTCGAGCGGATACACCACTGGGCGGGACGCCACCGGCATCCAAGCCGTCCACCGAACCCGCGCCGCGCGGGCCAGGGGCTCAACCCCCGCTCCGCGCGGCTCAGTCGGTCAGCGTGCGCTCGCCATGCGGGGCGGGTTCGGGCGGTGGGGCAAGGGGCCGGGGACGCGGAAGGTCACGTGGACTGTGCCGGTCGGGGAGAGGGCGATGAGGAGGTTGGCGGTCATGGCGGCGGCGAGGCGTTCGAGGAGGGGCAGGGTGGGGACGGCTTTGCCTCGTTCAAGGCGGGAGAGGGCGCCTTGGCTCATGCCGGCCTGGGCGGCGAGGCGTTCCTGGGTGAGGCCGAGTTCGACGCGGCGGGCTTTGACTGCCGCGCCCAGCGGGGTGCCGAGGTAGGCCCAGCCCCCGTTCGTGCGTGAGGTGTGTGGAATTCGTGATTCGGTCTGCACGACCATGTTCTTCATCTCCCCGTGGTGACGGCGCGGAGGAAAGCGCCGATGCCCAGGGGACACCTCCGACGGGAGTGACGGTTCCTCACTTGGGCAACTTTTGAGGTTCCTTGGGGAGGTGTTTATGCCGGGGAATACATATTCCCACGAGATGTGACCCAGGTCACATTATTCGCTCTGGACATAGGGGCAAACCGCCCATCGCGCAGCCAATTCCGGCACCCAGGGAACCGCTTTGGGCGTTTTGGCGTCCGCCCCTGATGCCACGTCAATCCCTTTCCCGAGCCCCCAGGACCGCATCCCGGTTGCCACCCCGACCACCCCGCCGCCAATCTTCACCTCGCCGCGGCGCCGGGAATTACCCACCGGAATACGACCGACGGCGATCCGCTCACCGAAGGGAATTGAACTCGTGCGGAAAATCGCCAGCTCCGTGATCGCGTCCGCCGTCCTGGCCGGCGGTGTGGTGGCCGTCTCGGCGGGCCCCGCCTCCGCCGCCTGCCCGCCCGACCCGGGCACCAAGTACACGATCACCAACAAGTCCACCGTCCGTCAGTCGACGAACCTGCACAGCGACTGGATGTACGACGACCTCGGCGGCACCCTCACCTACAACAAGACGACGACGGCGGCGGTCAACGCCAGCGGCACCGCGACCCTCGGCACCGAGGCCGGCGTCATCTTCGCGAAGGCGAGCGCGTCGTTCAGCGTCACCGTCGGCAAGACGTGGACCAAGTCGAGCAGCTGGTCGTACACGATCCCGGCGAAGAACAAGGCGGGCAAGACCAAGGTCCGCATGACGATGTTCCACGAGTCGAAGAAGTTCCTCGCGACGAAGTACCGCTACCACTACGACGCGCGCTGCAAGTACGTCCAGAGCAAGGTCTGGTCGAAGTGGATCACCGCCCCCGTGAAGAAGGACAGCAACGTGTGGGGCCTGGAGTGGAAGTGACCCTGACCGCGGGGTGATGTGACGGCCCGCCGGCGACCGACGCCGGCGGGCCGTCAGCGTCTCACCAGCCACGCTTCACCGGTCCAGACCACTGCCGTACGACGATCTGATGATCGGCACGTTTCCGCAGGCCACACAGGGTGTCCGCATCGTTGACGGCGGCTTCGACGCCCTGGTACACCGTCCGTCAACCGGTCCCTGTGCGAGTGCTGTGAAGCGAGGTCATGTGCGATGAACCGACCCGGGCGCCTCCTGACGGCCGCAGCCCTGACCGCGTCCCTCCTGCTCCCCGTAGTACCCGTAGTCTCCGTAGCACCTCAGGCGTACGCGAAGGACGAGCCCAAGGTCCTCACCGTGGCCGTCGCCCAGAGCGTCGACTCCCTGAGCCCCTTCCTCGCCACCCGCCTCCTCAGCACCAGCGTCCTACGCCTGACGTACGAGTACCTGACGGACTACGACCCCGCCGACGCCCACGTCGTCCCCGGCCTCGCGACGAAGTGGTCCCCCTCCCCCGACAAGCTGACGTGGACGTACACGATCCGCCCGGACGCCACCTGGTCCGACGGGAGGAAGGTCACCGCCGAGGACGCGGCGTGGACGTTCACGAAGATGATGACGGACCCCGACGCGGCGACCGCGAACGGCAGTTACGTCACCAACTTCGCCCAGGTCACCGCGCCCACGCCGACCCAGCTGGTGATCCGGCTGAAGAGCCCGCAGGCCACCATGACCGCCCTGGACATGCCGATCGTCCCCAAGCACGTGTGGGAGAAGGTCGGCGACCTCGGCTCGTTCAACAACGACAAGACGTTCCCGGTCGTCGGCGACGGCCCCTTCCTCCTCACGGACTACAAGGCCGACGCCTACGTCCGCCTGACGGCCAACAAGAAGTTCTGGCGCGGCGCCCCGAAGTTCGACGAACTGCTCTTCAAGTACTACAAGGACGGTGACGCGGCCGTCGCGGCGCTCCAGAAGGGCGAGGTGTCCTTCGTCCACAACCTCACCCCCGCCCAGGCCAACGCCCTCGCCGACCACGAGGACATCAAGGTGAACGACGCCCCGGGCCGCCGCTTCTACGCCCTCGCCGTCAACCCGGGCGCCCGCGCGAAGGACGGCACCCGCTTCGGCGACGGCCACCCCTCCCTCCTCGACCAGCGCGTCCGCCAGGCCCTGTTCCACGCCGTCGACCGGACCGCCCTGGTGGACCGGGTGTTCCAGGGGCACGCCGTGGAGGGCGAGGGCTACATCCCGCCCCGGTTCGCGGACTACTTCTGGAAACCCTCGCCGCAGCAGAAACTCGCCTACGACCCGCAGCGCGCGGCCCAACTCCTCGACCAGGCCGGCTACCGGACCAACACGGACGGCCGCCGCCTCGGCAAGGACGGCAGGCCGATCACGTACCGCGTCCTGTGCCACGCGACCGACCCCAACGACAAGGCCGTCGGCCAGTACCTCAAGGAGTGGTGGGACAAGCTCGGCATCGGGGTCCGCCTCGACTGCCTCGACAACGTCACCGACCCCTGGCTGGCCGGCAACTACGACCTCGCCTTCGACGGCTGGTCGGTCAACCCGGACCCGGACTACGTCCTGTCGATCCACACCTGCGGGGCCCTGCCCGCGACCCCCAAGGACACCGGCGCGACGGACAATTTCATCTGCGACAAACAGTACGACGCCCTGTACGCACGGCAGTTGGCCGAGTACGACCCGGCGAAACGCGCCGCGCTGGTGAAGCAGATGCAGTCCCGCCTGTACGACCTCGCGTACATGAACGTCATGGCGTACCCGAACTCCGTGGAGGCGTACCGCACCGACCAGATCGCGTCCATCACGACGATGCCGAAGGCCGCCGGGAACATCTACGGGCAGGACGGCTACTGGAGTTGGTGGTCGGCGGAGCCGGCCGAGGCGTCCGGTGACTCCTCCTCGGGCCTGTCGGGCGGGGTGATCGCCGGGATCGTCGCCGGGGCCGCCCTGCTCGCCGGCGCCGGGGTGTTCCTCGGGCTGCGGCGGCGCGCGGGGGCGGAGGACCGGGAGTGAGCGAGGCGGTCGCCGGGGACGTCGGGAAGGCCGCGCGGACGTCGGACGGCTCGCCTGGGGCCGGCTATCTCCCGTACGTCGCGGGGAAGTTGGGCGGGGCCGTCGTCTCCCTGCTGGCGGTGCTGGTCACCGCGTTCTTCCTGTTCCGGCTGATCCCCGGCGACCCGGTGAAGACGATGACCGGGGGCCGGCAGGTGTCGGCGGAGCAACTGGCGCGCTACCGGGAGGAGTTCGGGCTCGACCTGCCGGTGTGGCGGCAGTTCACGGACTACTGCGGCAAGGCGCTCACCGGTGACCTCGGGACCTCGTACCAGTTCCGCGCGCCCGTCGTCGACAAGATCACCGAGGCGCTGCCGAACACGCTGCTGCTGACGGGCACCGCGTTCGTCCTCTACACGGTGCTCGGCGTCGCGCTTGGCACCCGCTCCGCGTGGCGGCACGGCGGGCTCGGCGACCGCTTCCACACCGGGCTCGCGCTGCTCCTCTACTCGGTCCCGTCGTTCTGGCTGGGGCTGCTGCTGATCATCGTGTTCGCGGTGGGCGCCGGCCCGATCCCGGGGCTGTTCCCAACCGGTGGCATGGAGACGGGTGGTGAGGAGGGGTTCGCGTATGTCCTGGACGTCGCCCACCACTTGGTGCTGCCGGTCGTCACCCTCGTCGCCGTCGAGTACGGGCAGACGCTGCTCGTGACACGGTCCGCGCTGCTCGACGAGATGGGCAGCGACTATCTGACGACCGCGCGGGCCAAGGGACTTCGGGACGCGGTGGTGCGGCGCCGGCACGCCGTGCCGAACGCGCTGCTGCCGACGGTGACGCTGGTCTTCGTGAACCTGGGCCGGACCGTCGCCGGGGTGATCCTCGTCGAGACGGTGTTCTCCTGGCCGGGGCTCGGCGGGCTCTTCTACCAGGCGCTCAGCGTGCCCGATCTGCCGCTCGTGCAGGGCCTGTTCCTGTTCTTCGCGTCGGCGGTGATCGTCATGAACACCCTCGCCGACCTCGTCTATCCGCTGCTCGACCCGAGGGTGGCCGCCCGATGACGACCCTGGCGTGGCAGCGCCGGCGCCTGAGCGCCGTCCGCTTCTGGCACACCTACCGCACACACCGCGCGGGCCTGCTGGGGCTCGCCGCGCTGGCCGCGTTCGCGCTGGTCGCCCTCACGGCACCGCTCACGATCGGCGCGGACGTCACCGGCGTGACCGACGCGCCCGGCCGTCCGATGGAGAGCCCGAGCGGCGAGTTCTGGCTCGGCACCGACGTGTACGGGCGTGACCTGCTGGGGCTCGTGATCTGGGGCTCGCGGGTGTCGCTGCTGGTCGGGCTGCTCGCGGCGGTCCTGTCGGTGGCGATCGGCGCGGTCGTCGGCATCACCGCCGGGCACTTCAAGGGCGTGTACGCGACCGTCGCGATGCGCGTCACGGACTGGTTCCTCGTCATGCCGACGCTGGTCCTCGCCATCGCCCTCGCGACCGTCATGTCCCGCTCCCTCGGGACGGTCGTCCTCGCGATCGGCGTCACGACCTGGCCGACGACGGCCCGGCTGGTGCGGGCGCAGACGCTGGCCGTCGAGTCGCGGCCGTACATCGAACGCGCGACGGCGCTGGGGGGCGGGCACGGGCACATCATGCTCCGGCACGTCCTGCCCAACGTGATGCCGCTGGTGCTCGCGCAGACGACGCTCATGGTGTCGTCGTCGATCCTCACGGAGGCGACGCTCGCGTTCCTAGGGCTCGGGGATCCGACGGTCGTGTCCTGGGGCGGACTTCTCCAGGAGGCCAGGGAGGCGGGCGCGGTGAGTTCCGGTGACTGGTGGTACCTGGTGCCACCGGGGATCGCGATCGCGGGGGTCGCGCTGGCGTTCACGCTGTGCGGGCGCGCCGTCGAGTCGGTGCTCAACCCCCGGCTGGGGGTGCGGAGTTGAGCGTCCTTGAGGTACGGGATCTGCGGGTGACGTACGCGGGCGGGTTCGCGGCGGTCCGGGGTGTGGACCTGGAGTTGACGGCCGGTCAGAAGCTGGGGGTGGCGGGCGAGTCGGGGTGCGGGAAGTCGACGCTGGCACTCACGCTGCTGCGGTTGCTGCCCGCCGGGGCCCAGGTGTCGGGGCAGGTCCTGCTGGACGGGGAGGATGTGTTGACGATGCGCTGGGGGCGGCTGCGGGCCGTCCGCTGGGCCGGGGCCTCGCTCGTCTTCCAGGGGGCCATGCACTCCCTCAACCCCGTCCACCGCGTGGCCGACCAGATCGCCGAGCCGATCGTCCTGCACGGACGGGCGACGCCGGGCGCCGCTCGGCGGCGGGCCGGGGAACTGCTGGAGCAGGTCGGCCTCCCCGCCGCGCGCGGGCGCGCCTACCCCCACGAACTCTCCGGCGGCCAGCGCCAACGCGTCATGATCGCCATGGCCCTGGCCTGCGAGCCCGGCCTGATCATCGCCGACGAACCCACCACCGCCCTCGACGTCATGGTGCAGGCCCAGATCCTCCGCCTCATCGAAGGGCTGGTCGCGGACGAGGAACTGAGCCTGATCATGATCAGCCACGACCTGGCAGTCCTGGCCGACACCTGCGACCGTCTGGCGATCATGTACGCGGGCCGCATCGTGGAGAAAGGCCCGGCCCACAAGGTCTTCACTTCACCCCACCACCCCTACGCCCAAGCCCTCGCCTCAGCCTTCCCCCGCATCGGCGACCCCACAGCCCGCTTCGCCCCCCACGGCCTCCCCGGCGACCCCCCAGACCCCTCCGCCCTACCCCCCGGCTGCGCCTTCCACCCTCGCTGCGGAGTCGCGCTGGACACCTGCGCCTCGGAGGACCAGACCCTACGGGCAGCGGGGGTTGGCCGGGCGGCGGCGTGCGTGCACGTGGGCGAGGGACGGTGAGGGGGGTGAGGTCGGTGAGAGTAGCGAGGGCGGTGAGGGCAGCGAGGGCAATGGAAAGCCGGGCCCGGCGGCCGACGGACCGGGAGGGGCACCCGGCAAGCCGGAAGGAGCGGCTGACAAGCCGGGTCGGCGGGTCGGGAGGGTTGGCCGGCAACGATGGCCCGCACCCGCCACCAGGGGCTCCTCCGAGAAGCCGACCCCGCCCCGCGAACCACGCGCGAAACCCCGCCGCCCGCCACCAGGAACCTGTCAGGGGAACCCGGCGCGACCCGTCGCCCGGGACCCATGTCTGCGCCTCGGAGGACCAGGCCCTGCGGGCAGCCGGGGCCGGCCGGGCGGCGGCGTGCGTGCATGTGGGCGAGAGGCGGTGAGGGCAGTGAGGGCGATGGAAAGCCGGACCCAGAGGCCGACGGACCGGGAGAGGCGCCCGGCAAGCCGGCAGGAGCAGCCGGCGAACCGGGAGGAGCGGCTGGCGAACCGGGAGGGCCGGTCGGTAACGATGGCCCGCGCCCGCTGCCAGGGGCTCCCGCGAGAAGCCGGCCCAGCCCCGCGAACCACGAACGAAACGCCCGCCGCCCGCCGCCCGGGGAACGCGGCGCGGCCCGTCGCCGGGAACCCGTGCCCGGGGAACGCAGCCCGACCCGTCGCCAGGGACCCATGTCCGGGAAACCCGGCCCGACCCGTCGCCAAGGCGGTGTCGTCCCACGGGTTGGCTCGACGGCGCCGAGCCAGAAACCCGGCAGGCAGCCCGCCGAGGCGGTGGTCGGCGCGTCGCATCGGCGTGCCGGTGCCGACGAGTGGCGCGCGCTGCGGCAGGTCGGACAGACCGGCAGCAGCCGCCCCGGCGCCGGCCGTTGGGCCGGCGGCCCACACCGTCGCGCCACCCGGCGGAACGCCAGTCTCGCCTCCCGACGGGACGCCCCCCGTGGCCCGCGCAGACACCCGGCACTCCCCCGAGCACCCCGCACCCGTCACCCCCACTCGCACCCCCACCCCCACTCGCACCCGCACCCGCACCCGCACCCGCACCCGCACCCAAGGAGCCCCCGGTGACCCTTCTGACCGCTGACTCCCTGCACGTCACCTTCCCCGGCCGCCGGGGTGGGGCCCCCGTGCGGGCTGTGGACGGGGTGGAGTTGGTGGTCGGGGCGGGGGAAGTCGTCGCGCTGGTGGGCGAGTCGGGGTGTGGGAAGACGACGTTGGCGCGGGCGTTGCTCGGGCTTGTGCGGCCCAGTGCGGGTGAAGTCACGTTCTCCGGCGCGCCGTTGGCGTACAGCTCGCGGGCGTTGAAGGCGTACCGGCGCAAGGCGCAGCTCGTGTTGCAGGATCCGAGTGGGTCGTTGAATCCCCGGCACACGGTGTACGACGCGGTGGCGGAGGGGCCGCGGATCCACGGGTACGGGGGTGACGAACGCGCGGCGGTGGCGGGGGCGTTGGCGCGGGCGGGGCTGCGTCCCCCGGAGCGGTTCTTCCTGCGCTACCCGCACGAACTGTCCGGCGGCCAGCGTCAACGCGTCGTCATCGCCGGGGCGTTGGTGCTGGAGCCGGAGCTGCTGGTGGCGGACGAGCCGGTGGCGTCCCTCGACGCGTCGGTGCGCGGCGAGATCCTGGCGCTGCTGCTGCGGCTGCGCACGGAGTTGGGGCTCGCGGCCCTCGTCGTCACCCATGACCTCGGTCTCGCGTGGAACATCGCGGACCGGGTCGCGGTGATGTACCTGGGCCGGATCGTCGAGACGGGCACGGTCGACCAGGTCCTGACGGCGCCTCAGCACCCGTACACCCAGGCCCTGTTGTCGGTCCTCCCGGACGCCCCCGGCACCCCCGTCGTCCTCACCGGCGAGCCCCCCGACCCCTCCCGCATCCCCACCGGCTGCCGCTTCCGCGCCCGCTGCCCGGTACTGGCGAGCGGGGAGGCCGAGCGGGCGGGGGTGGCGGAGAGGTGCCGGACGGAGGATCCGGGCGTCCTGGCGGCGACGGGGACCGGGGTGGCCTGTCACTACGCCCGTGAGACCCACGCCCGTGAAACGCCGGTTCCCGGCACCTGAGACCTCCAGGTGCCGGGAACCGGGTGAGCCGGTGACCTACGCCGCGTGGACGATGTCCTTCTCCTCGGCGAAGTGGCACGCCGAGTCGTGTGCGGCCGGGGTGTCCTCGCCGCGGAACCGCTCGGGGATCGCGAGGACCGGGATCTCCTCGGCGCACTTGTCCTGGGCCTTCCAGCACCGGGTGCGGAAGCGGCACCCGGAGGGCGGGTTGGCCGGGGACGGCACGTCGCCGGTGAGGATGATCCGCTCGCGGGTCTCCCGCGCGTCGGGGTCCGGAACGGGGACGGCCGACAGGAGCGCCTGCGTGTACGGGTGCGTCGGGTGCTCGTAGATCTGCTCGTCGGTGCCGATCTCGGCGAGCTTGCCGAGGTACATGACGCCGACGCGGTCCGAGATGTGCCGGACGATCGACAGGTCGTGCGCGATGAAGATGTAGGACAGGTCGAACTCGTCCTGCAGCCCCTCCATCAGGTTGATGACCTGCGCCTGCACGGAGACGTCCAGCGCGGAGACCGGCTCGTCGCAGATGATGACCTCGGGGTTGAGGGCGAGTCCGCGGGCGATGCCGATGCGCTGCCGCTGGCCACCGGAGAACTGGTGGGGGTAGCGGTTGATGTACTCCGGGTTCAGGCCGACGACGTCGAGGAGTTCCTTCACCCGCGCCCGCCGGTCGCCCTTGGGCGCCACCTCGGGGTGGATGTCGAAGGGCTCCCCGATGATGTCGCCGACGGTCATGCGCGGGTTCAGCGAGGTGTACGGGTCCTGGAAGATCATCTGGATGTTCCGGCGGACGGCCTTGAGGGCCTTGCCGGACAGCCGGGTGATGTCCTCGCCCTTGTAGAAGACCTCGCCGGACGTTGCCCGCTCCAGGTTCATCAGGAGCTTGGCGACGGTCGACTTGCCGCAGCCGGACTCGCCCACGATGCCCAGGGTCTCGCCCTTGTAGAGGTCGAAGGTGACCCCGTCGACGGCCTTGACGGCGCCGACCTGGCGCTTGATGACGATGCCCTGCGTCAGCGGGAAGTGCTTGACGAGGTTGCGCACCTGGAGGATCGGCTCCCCCCGGTCGGCGGGGGCCGGCTTCGCGGACTCGGAGACGTCCGGCGTGACGTCCTCGGGCTCGGCGGCCTTGGTCGTCTCAGCCATGGATCGTCTCCTTCCAGAAGTGGCACGCGCTGGTGCGGCCGGGCAGTTCGGCCCCGTCCCGCTCGGTCACCGGGACAAGCGGGGGAAGCTCGGTACGGCAGATGTCCTGCGCGCGGTCGCAGCGCGGGTTGAAGGCGCAGCCCTGCGGGACCTTGAGCAGGTTGGGCGGCAGGCCCTTGATCGCGTACAGCTCCTGGCCCTTCTGGTCCAGGCGCGGGATCGAGTCGAGCAGGCCGCGGGTGTAGGGGTGGGCGGGGCGCTTGTAGAGCTCGTGCACCGGCGCCGTCTCCACGATCCGGCCCGCGTACATCACCGCGATCTTGTCGGCGACGTCCGCGACGACCCCGAGGTCGTGGGTGATGAGGATGAGCCCCATCTGGTACTCGCGCTGGAGCTCCGCGAGCAGGTCCATGACCTGGGCCTGGACGGTCACGTCGAGGGCCGTGGTCGGCTCGTCGGCGATGATCAGGTCCGGTTCCAGGGCGAGCGCCATCGCGATCATGATGCGCTGGCGCATACCGCCGGAGAACTGGTGGGGGAAGTCGCCCACGCGCGCCGCGGCGGCCGGGATCTTCACCCGGTCCATCAGCTCGATGGCCTTCGCCTTGGCGTCCTTCTTGGACATCCCCTGGTGGACGCGGAACATCTCACCGAGCTGGAACCCCACGCTGAGCACGGGGTTGAGCGAGGAGAGCGCGTCCTGGAAGATCATCGCGATGCGGGCACCGCGCAGCTTGCGCCGCTCCTCCTCGGGCATGGCGAGCATGTCCTGGCCGTGGAAGAGGATCTGTCCCTTGGGGATGCTGGCCGGCGGCATGTCGAGGATGCCCATGATCGCCTGAGCCGTCACGGACTTCCCGGAGCCGGACTCGCCGAGCACGGCCAGCGTCTCCCCGGACCTGACCGAGTAGTTGACGCCGTTGACGGCGCGGACGACGCCCTCGCGGGTCTTGAACTCGACGTGCAGGTCACGCACTTCGAGGAGCGGGCTGTCGCCGCCCTTGCCGTCGCCCGGAGCCGGGACGGCGTCTGTTGTGTCGATGGTGGTCACGTACGCCTCCCTAGCGCATCTTGGGGTCGAAGGCGTCGCGCACCACGTCGCCGAGCATGATGAACGCCAGCACGGTGATGCTGAGGAAACCGGCCGGGAACAGCAGCGCGTGCGGCGAGGTGAGGAACCGGTCCTGCGCGTCGGAGATCATCAGGCCCCAGGAGATGTTGGGGGGCAGGATGCCGATGCCGAGGTAGGACAGGGCGGCCTCGGCGGCGATGTAGACGCCGAGGTTCATCGTCGTGATGACGATGACGGGGGCCAGCGTGTTGGGCAGGATGTGCCGGAACGCGATCCGCTTGGAGTCGGCGCCGAGGGCGCGGGCCGCCGCGACGTAGTCGTGGTACTTGTTCGCGATGACCTCGCCGCGCATGATCCGGAAGACCTGTGGCCAGCCGAGGATCGCCATGATGAACGAGACGCCCCAGACGTTGCCCGCGTTGAAGATCGACATGATCAGCAGACCGCCGATGATCAGCGGCAGGGAGGCGAAGACCTCGGTGATGCGGGAGACGAGCGAGTCGACCCAGCCGCCGATCAGACCGGCGAGCATGCCGAGGAGGCCGCCGATGAGCGTGGTGGCGAGCGTGGTGAGGACGCCGACCACGATCGAGTTGCGGGTGCCCCAGACGGTGCGGGTGTAGATGTCGCAGCCCTGGACGTCGTAGCCGAACAGGTGCCCGGACGACGGCCCGTTCATGGAGTTCTCCAGCTGGCAGAAGCCAGGGGTGAACGGCGAGCGGGAGGTGAAGAGACCGGGCGCGATCGCCAGCGCGAGCAGCGCCACGATGATGATCATCGTAATGATGAACATGGGCCGCTTGCGCAGGTCCGCCCAGCCGTCGCGCAGCAGGCTGGCCTGGCGGGCGGCCGCCTTCTCCTCGGCCTCCAGCTCCTTGGCCAGCGCGGCCTCGTCGGGGACAGAGGGCTTCTCTATCGTCTTCTCACTCATAGCGGATCCTCGGGTCGAGCACGGCGTACAGCAGGTCTACGAGGAGGTTGGCCACCAGGTAGATCAGGACGAGCAGGGTCACCAGACCGACCACGATGGGCCGTTCGCGCAGGTACACGGACTGGGCGATCTGACCGCCGAGACCGGGCAGGTTGAAGACGCGCTCGGTGATGATGGCGCCGCCCATGAGGGCGCCGAGGTCCATGCCCAGGAAGGTGACGACCGGGATCAGGGAGTTGCGCAGCGCGTGCACGCCGATGACGCGGCGCCGGGGCAGGCCCTTGGCGACGGCGGTGCGCACGTAGTCGGCGCGGATCGACTCGCCCATGCTCGTCCGGGTCAGACGGGCGATGTACGCCATCGAGGTCGAGGCGAGGACGATGGCGGGCAGGATGTAGCTCTGCGGCCAGCCCTGCTCGATGCCGGCGACCGGTGTGATCTTGAGGTTCACACCGAATTCCAGCTGGAAGACGCTGCCGAGGACGAAGACGGGGATGGAGATCAGGATCAGCGTGGACACGAGCACCACGTTGTCGATGAACTTGCCCTTCTTCAGCGCGGCGAAGATACCGGCGACGATGCCGATGGCCGCCTCGATGCCGAACGCGGTGAGGGCGAGCTTCAGCGTCACCGGGAACCGCTCGGAGACGAGTTCCGAGATCTCGCGCCCGTTGTACGTCTGGCCGAGGTCACCGGTGAAGACACCGCTGATGTAGTGCCAGTACTGCTGGTACAGCGGGTCGTTGAGGTGGTACTGCTCGCGCAGCATCGCCGCGATGTTGGGGTCGGCGCGCTTCTCGCCGGCCAGTGCCTGGATCGGGTCGCCGGGCAAAGCGAAGACCAGGCAAAAGATGATGAACGTGACGCCTATCAGTACAGGGATTGCCTGTAGCAGGCGTCGCGCCGCATATCGGCCCATGGGTACTCCAGAAGGGGGGGTTGCTGAGTCCGTCCGCGGCCGGGGGGCTGGGCTCGTACGGACGGGAGACGGCAGACGGGGTGAGCAGGGGAAGGACCCGCCTCCCCCTGCTCACCCTCGGTCCGCTGTTGTCGGATGCCGCTCAGTTACGTACTAGCTGAGCTTGACCGTGTCCCACAGGACGTTGTGACCGGCGACCTTGACCGACTTGATCTTGTCGCTGAAGCCGCCGTTCATCTTGTAGAAGTACACCGGGATGTACGGCATCTCGTTGAGCAGGATGTCGTCCGCGGCCTGGTACTTCTTGATGGCGTCGGCGGGCACCGGAGCCTGGTCGCCCTCGACGAGGAGCTTGTCGAAGGCCGGGTTCGAGTAGCCGGCGTAGTTGGAGCCGTTGGCGATGGCGTCCGTGGAGAAGATCGGGCGCAGGTAGTTCTCCGCGTCCGGGTAGTCCATGTTCCACGCCATGCGGAAGGCGCCGCCGTACTTCTTCGCGTCCAGGTCGTTGAGGATCGTCTGGAACTGCTCGAACGGCTTGACCGTGACCTTGATGCCCAGGTTCTGCTGGATCTGGTTGGCGACGGCGGTGATCCACGCCTTGTGGTCGCCGTCGGCGTTGTAGCCGAGCTCCAGCGCGTTGCCGGGCAGGCCGCCGCTGGTCTTGTAGAGCTCCTTGGCCTTGGCCGGGTTCAGCGTGCACGCCTCGCCGCAGGCGCCCTGGCGGTAGCCGTCGATGATCGGGTTGATGAAGTCGTCGGCGGGCATGCGCGAGCCGAGGAAGATCTTGTCGGCGATCGCCTTCCGGTCGATCGACATCGAGATCGCCTTGCGCAGGTCCTTGTTCTGGAAGGACTTGTTGTACTTCAGCGGGAAGCCGATGTAGCCGACGCCGGAGTCGGCCTCGTCGATCGTGCGGCCCGGGAGGTCCTTCTTGTACGTCGGCAGACCCGAGTTCGGGACCGTGATGTCGAGGTCGAGGTTGCCGGCGACCAGGTCCTTGTAGGCGGTGTCCTGGTTCGAGTAGATCTTGAAGTTGATGCCCTTGACCTCGATCTTCGAGGCGTCCGGGAACTTGTCGTACTTCTTCAGGCTGATCGACTCGTTGTGCTTGACCGAGCCGTCCATCTCGAACGGGCCGTTGCCGATCGGCTTCTCGCCGAACGCCTTCGGGTCCTGGAAGAACGCCTTGGGCAGCGGGGAGAACGCGGTGAAGGAGAGCTGCGCGCGGAACGCGGAGAACGGGCCGGTCAGGGTGACCTGGAGCGTGCTCTCGTCGACGGCCTTGAGGCCGGACATCTTGTCGGTCGTGGGCTTCTTGCCCTCGCCCGGGTTGAGGTCGGTCCAACCCTGGATGTGGTTGAACAGCGCGTTGGTCTGCTGCTTGTTCTCCTGGTTGGCGCCGTAGTTCCAGGCGTCGACGAAGGACTGGGCCGTGACCTTCTCACCGTTGTGGAAGGTGTAGCCCGGCTTCAGCTTGATCGTCCAGACCTTGCTGTCCTTGGTGTCGATCGAGGCAGCGAGGTCGTCGACGACCTTGTTCTCGGCGTTGAGCTTGGTCAGACCCGCGAAGAGGGCCGAGATGACCTGGCCGCCCTCGGTCTCGTACGTGTTGCTCGGAATCAGGCCGTTCTGCGGCTCACCGATCTCCATCGAGACGATGCCGTCGTTCTTGCCCGAGCCGCCGGTGTCACCGCCGCCGCCACAGGCCGTCGCGCCGAGTACCACCACCGTGGCTATGGCCACCCACTTGGCGCTCTTGGCACCGCGCATGGGTTCCTCCTCATGAGTCCCTAGGTTCACCGCATAGAAGAGCACACGCCATCGCACCGTCACCGATGTCGGTAAGAGTCGAGTGCCCCCCAGCGCTCGCGAGCCGACGCCACCTGAAGACGTGGGCCCGTGGTTCCGAGCTCTACGCGCCTAACTATCTGCCATCACAGATGGCCGAACCACACCCTCAAGGTCTCGGTTCGATCACACCTGTCGCCTACTTCTTCCAAAATCCGGACAAAGCGTTAGGCGAAAGATCCCTGCGAAACGGACTTGTTACACAACTATCGGCGATAGGTGTCCGGATAGCGGACATCGGAGCAAAGAAATCATTTGCCAACAAGTGCGGAGGTAGTTCTCGACGCACCGGGCGGAACAAAACGTGACGGAAGCCGACAGGTAACCCGTCGTCAGCGCCACGATAGCGCCGCGCCACCCCCGGCGCGATCGCTCCGCGTGACCCCGCCGAGGTCGTAGGGAAAACCCTGCATGCGCGAGGGGCCGGACCCCCCGAAAGGAATCCGGCCCCCGTCACTCCCCTATATGGCGCGTCAGCAGTACCCGTCCTTCGCGGCCCGCTTCGCCGAGCCCGCGGCCGGCCGCTCGCTGCACTTGACGGCGCCCTCGGCCTCGACGCTCCAGCTCTGCCCCTTGCCGTAGCCGGCGTTCACCCAGCCCGTACCCCGGGAGTTGCAGGTCTTGGCCGAGTAGTACCCGGTGACCTTCTTGACCCCGCTGAAGATGGCGTACGTCCCCGGCTGGTTGAAGTTGAACGTGATCGTCTCGCTGGTCTCCTTGGTCTTCTCCCCCGCCCGCGTCAGCGTCCCGGAGACATTGGCGTCCAGGCTGGAGATCACCCAGTTCGCCGAGTAATTGACCCCGGCGGTGACCTCACGCCCGGAGGACACGGTCGTGCGGTACGTCGCGGTCTTGGAGTGCGTACCGGTCGAGCCCGACGCGATGCTGATCTGCTTGGCGTGTGTGATGACCCACTTCTGGCTGACGTTCGTCCACTTCGCGCTCTTGTAACCCGGCTCACACACCAGCGGAGCCGCGTTCGCGGCGGTCACCGGACCGAGCACGGCCGTCGCGGCGAGCAGTCCGGTGACACCGGCGGCGGACAGCAGTTTCCTGGTCATGCGAATTCCCCGTTTCCCCGTTCGTACGGCCCCTGCGAGGGGCCGGGGACGAAAGTAACAGTGTGGTGAGAGAAACCTCCCGTGACTTGAGTGAAATCTGAGAGTCGGGAAGACGGCGGGGAATTCCGAAACCCCGCGAAGGGCCCCCGCACCCGTGCCCCACCCCACCGCGGGCACCCCCGCCCCGAGCCCCGTACCATGGGGTGAGGCCGTGGCATGTTCCGCCCGGCAGGGCCCGCGTCACACAGATGTCGCGCAGCAGGGGCCCTCCCTGACCACTCCAGGAGTACGCCACACATGGCCACGCGCCACGACATCCGCAACGTCGCCATCGTCGCCCACGTCGACCACGGCAAGACGACCATCGTCGACGGAATGCTGAAGCAGGCGGGCGCGTTCGCCGCGCACCAGCTCGACTCGGTCGACGACCGCATGATGGACTCGAACGACCTGGAGCGTGAGAAGGGCATCACGATCCTGGCGAAGAACACGGCGGTGAAGTACCACCCCAAGGATGGCGGCGACGTCATCACCATCAACATCATCGACACCCCCGGCCACGCCGACTTCGGCGGCGAGGTCGAGCGCGGTCTGTCGATGGTGGACGGCGTGGTCCTCCTCGTCGACGCCTCCGAGGGCCCCCTCCCGCAGACCCGCTTCGTGCTGCGCAAGGCGCTCCAGCAGCGGCTGCCCGTCATCCTGTGCATCAACAAGACGGACCGTCCGGACTCCCGGATCGACGAGGTCGTCAACGAGACCTACGACCTCTTCCTCGACCTGGACGCCGACGAGGAGCAGATCGAGTTCCCGATCGTCTACGCCTGTGGCCGTGACGGCATCGCCTCGCTGACCAAGCCGGAGAACGGCACGGTCCCGGCCGACTCGACCAGCCTGGAGCCGTTCTTCTCGACGATCCTCCAGCACATCCCGGCCCCGACGTACGACGAGGAGGCCCCGCTCCAGGCGCACGTCACCAACCTGGACGCCGACAACTTCCTCGGCCGTATCGCGCTGCTCCGCGTCGAGCAGGGCGAGCTGCGCAAGGGCCAGACCGTCACGTGGATCAAGCGCGACGGCTCCATGTCCAACGTGCGCATCACCGAGCTGCTGATGACCGAGGCGCTCACCCGCAAGCCCGCCGAGGTGGCCGGCCCCGGTGACATCTGCGCCGTCGCCGGTATCTCGGACATCATGATCGGTGAGACCCTCGCCGACCCCGAGAACCCGGTCGCGCTGCCGCTGATCACGGTCGACGAGCCCGCGATCTCGATGACCATCGGCACCAACACCTCGCCGCTGGTCGGCCGGGGCGGCACCGGCAAGGGCGCCGACAACAAGGCGGCCGTCAAGGACCGCAAGGTCACCGCCCGCCAGGTCAAGGACCGCCTCGACCGCGAGCTGATCGGTAACGTCTCGCTGCGGGTCATCGACACCGAGCGTCCCGACGCCTGGGAGGTCCAGGGCCGCGGTGAGCTGGCGCTCGCCATCCTGGTCGAGCAGATGCGCCGCGAGGGCTTCGAGCTGACCATCGGCAAGCCGCAGGTCGTCACCAAGGAGGTCGACGGCAAGACGTACGAGCCCGTCGAGCGCATGACGATCGACGTCCCCGAGGAGCACATGGGCGCGGTCACGCAGCTCATGGGCGTCCGCAAGGGCCGGATGGACAACATGTCCAACCACGGCTCCGGCTGGGTGCGCATGGAGTTCGTCGTGCCGTCGCGCGGTCTGATCGGCTTCCGGACCGAGTTCCTGACCCAGACCCGCGGTACGGGCATCGGTCACTCCATCCACGAGGGCTTCGAGCCCTGGTTCGGCACCCTGCAGACCCGTAACAACGGTTCGCTGGTCGCCGACCGCTCCGGTGCCGTCACCGCCTTCGCGATGACGAACCTCCAGGAGCGCGGTGTGCTGTTCACCGAGCCCGGCACCGAGGTGTACGAGGGCATGATCGTCGGCGAGAACTCGCGCTCCGACGACATGGACGTGAACATCACCAAGGAGAAGAAGCTCACCAACATGCGGTCGTCCTCGGCCGACTCGTTCGAGGCGATCGTCCCGCCGCGCAAGCTCTCCCTGGAGCAGTCCCTGGAGTTCTGCCGCGACGACGAGTGCGTCGAGGTGACCCCGGAGGCGATCCGCATCCGCAAGGTCGTGCTGGACGCCCGTGAGCGCGCCCGCACGGCGAGCCGGGCGAAGCACGGCTGAACCTCCTGAGGCGCAGCCTCAGCCTCAGCCGAAAAGGCCGGTGTCCCTGCGGGGGCACCGGCCTTTCGCGTGCGCGGGGTTACTCGGCCGTCGGGGACGGGGAGACGCGCGCGCCCTTCTTCAGGAAGCCCATGTCCTCGAAGACCGGGGTCTGGAAGCCGAAGGCGCCGGCGTTCACCAGGTTCTTGACGGCGGCGGTGAGCTGGGGGCGCTGGTAGAGGGGGATGGAGCCGGCGGCGGCCCAGATGCGGGAGTCGGCCTTGCGCAGGAGGGCGCGGGACTCGTCGGCGTCGAGGGTGGAGAGGGCCTGGTCGAAGAGCTGGTCGACCTGGTCGGTGCCGACGCGGGTGTAGTTCTGCTCGACGCTGAGGGAGCCGTCGGCCGCGGGGACCGGCTTGGAGTAGATGGGGCGGGCGTCGGTCGCGGGGAACGCGGACGCGGGCCAGGAGTAGAGGGCGAGGTCGTACTGGCCCGAGGCGACGTGGTCCTTGAAGTAGCTCTCGTCGGGGACCTTGGTGACGTCGGTGCGGATGCCGACCTTCGCAAGCATGCGGGTGACGCGGTCGGCGACGACGCGCAGCGACTCGGAGCCGGGGCCCGAGGGGACGACGAAGCGCAGGGACAGGGCCTTGCCGTCCTTGGCGAGGGGGCCCGCGGCGCCGCCGGGGGCGGGGGTGCCCTTGGGTGCGTACGCGCCGGGGGCGCCGCCCTGTCTGGCGTACTGCTTGCCGTCCTGGGCGTGGGCGGAGGCGTCGTCCGAGGGGGTTTTACCGGCCGGTGCGGCGCCGGGTGCCTTGTCGTCGTCGCCCACGATGTACGTGCCGTCGTCGCCGCCCTCCGACTCGCTCTCACGCTGCGGGCCCGCGCCCTTCTCGCCGGGTTTCTTCTCGACGACGGGGCCGCCGGCCACCCAGCCCGCGTCGGCGAGGAGGGCCTGGGACTCGGCGGTGTCCTGGCCGCCGAGGGCGCCGCTGCCGTCGGCGTAGGCGTCCTGGCCGGCGAGGGCGAGGTGGGAGCCGACGGGGTCGGCGGGCAGACCGAGGGGGGTGAGGACGGCGCCGGCGAGCGCGGTGCGGTCGAGGGCGCGGGCGACGGCGCGGCGGACGCGTTCGTCGGCGAGGGGGCCGCTCTCGCCGTTCATGGCGAGCTGGGTGTAGGCGGGCTCCAGGGACTTGCGGACCTCGAAGCCCTTGAGGGTCTGCTGCTGTTTCTCCCAGGTGGCGACGGCCTTGCGGAGCTTCTTGGCGGCGCGGGCCCTGCGGTCGGCGCCGTCCTCCTCGTACTCGTCGCTCTCCTCCCGGGCGGCGGTGGACGCCTTGGCCAGCGCGGCCTTCAGGGAGTTCGCCGCCGGTCCCGGGCGGCCGGCGCGGGGTCCCGCGGTGCCCTTGGCGGCCTCGGTGACGCGGGCGGCGTCGGCGGGGTCGATGTCGGCGAGGTCGACGGTGCCGGCGGCGAGGGCGGCGGCGCGCTTCGCGCGGGGCACGGCCGTCAGCACGATCTCGGAGAGTTTCGCGGGGCGGCCCCACCAGCGGGCGTTGCGGGTGAGGCGGATCCGGTCATTCTTGCGGTCGACCTCGGCGAGGGTGAAGACGCCGGCGGTCGTCCTCAGCTTGCGGCGGGCGCCCTCGTTGAAGGCGTCGGGGGTGCCCATGACGTCCTTCGGGTACAGCGGGGAGAACAGGGACTGCCAGTCGGCGTAGGGGCGGCTGAAGGTGACGCGGACCTCCAGGTCGTTCGCGCCGCGCTCGACCTTCTCGATGCGGTCGTAGCCGGCGTTGCGGGCGGTCCAGTAGGCGCTGTCCTTGCCGGACAGGGCGCGCCACTGGGCGGCGAAGTCGGCGGCGCCGATCTCGCGGCCGTCGCTCCACACGGCCTGCTGGTTCAGCCGGTACAGGACGACCTGCTGGGGTTCCGTCTCGACGACCTTCGCGGACTCCAGGTAGTCGGCGTCGCGCTCGGGGCGGCCGTTCGCGTCGAGGCGGTACATCGCCGGGAGGACGGCCTGGGCGACGCGGGTGGTGGCGGCGTCGGCGTCGGCCTGGAAGGTGTTGAACGTGTCGGGCACATCGTCGACGGCCCACCGCAGGCTGCCCCCGTCGGCGACGAGGTCCCTCGCTGCCGGAGAGATCTGCTGCACGGCAAGCGGCTTGCCGGCCTCGTCCTCCCCTCCCCCACAGGCCGCGAGCAACGGGACCGCGAGCGCGCCCGCGGTGAGGAACGCGACCGAGCGCATGACCGCACGTGTGCTGACGCCGTCGTAAGACATCGCTGTTACCTCCGACTCCGCGGGCGGGAATTCGCGGATCGACATAAAGTCCGATCAACCCCTGATCGGATGACACGCGAACGTACGCCGCCACTGAAGAGGAACGACTCCACCGGGAAGCGCCGACACGACGGGGCGACCTGGAAGGCCACTCGCACGGCGCAATGGGGGTGGTTGGGGGTGAGTGAGGCGTTGAGGAGGGGGTGGCGGATGGAGGGGTAAGGAGCGGGTGGACGGGGTGTGGGGCGAGGAGCGGCGGCGCGCGACGGTTGTGGCAGGACGCCGGGGACGCACGGGCACGGCGATCGGCCGGGGCGGGGTTCGTGCCGTCGCGGCGCGGGCTGGGACCCCGTCGCGCGGCGGCACCGGGTCACGTCCCGCTGGGTGGTGTACCGGCATGGGGCCGGCTACTCCGCGGGGCGGGCACGCTGGGCCGGCCCGGTGGCGTCCCGCCAAGTGGTGAAGCCGCTCGGCTGTCGCGGCTTCGCAGGTCGCGGCCGGGTTCCGCCCGTCGATCCAGGGTCGGGCGGCCCCCGCTGCGCCGACCGGCTCACGCAGCGGCGCGGGCTTCGGCCGAGCCGGCGATCGCAGGGCGCTCGGACAAGCGCGGTCCGGAGGGCTCTGCACCACTCGGCGGGACGCCACCGCCGGCCCGGCGCGGCACGTTGGGATGCCTGCGCCGGTGAGCAGCCCACGCCGTGACCGGGCGGGCCGGCAGGCGCCGGTTCGGCTCCGGGTGGAGACCGACGGCCCCGCATCGCCCCCGGCGGGACACCACCGCCGGGGGTCCGCGACGGCGCGGCGGCACCGGGGCGTCGCCCGTGACCGGCGCCTCTCGGCGGCGCGGCGGGCCGTCCCGCGCTGCGGCGGGTGGCGTCCCGCCGAGTGGTGCGGCCATGCCCGCCGTGTGGCTCCGCTCAGGGTCGAGACGGCGCCGGCCGACCGGCTCGTGCGGCCGCAACGCGCGCTGCTCTCGGGCGTAAGCACTCCGATCCGGTGCCGAGGCGAACGCGTCGGCCAATCGACCTGCGGAGTCAAGAGCCCTGCGGCGTGCGGGGCCTCGGCACCCGCCTCAGCCACCCGTGCGCGGTTCACGCCCTCCGGCGTACGCTCCACCCGCCCCATGCACGGCTCACGCCCCCTACGCTCCCGCCCACCCCCGCGCGGCGCTTCACGCCTCCTGAACCGGCGCAAACATGACCCCGTGCGTCTCAGGTGTCTCTCAATCCGTGCAGGGCGCTTCACAGGGGGTGGTGTGACGCGCGACACTCGCAGGCGCATGAAACGTCATGTCCGCTCACGGAAGTGAGGTCGCGTCATGTCCGCGCACGACGAGTTGGCGTCGGTCCAGCGGTGTCTGGACGATCTGCTGCGCGCGTTCGGGCGGCTGGAGAAGCAGGTCGATCCGGGGTCGCTGGAGCTGCGCCGGGCCCGTTCCGACGTGAACCATCTGCGCGAGAGCCTGGCGCTGCTGCGTGAGGCGACGCCCGGCCCGGCCGCCCGCCGCCCCGACCTGGTCCCCATCCCCGACACCCCGTACGACAGCTCCCTGTGGACGGACTCGGACGACGAGGGAGTAGGCAACCGCCACCGACCCTGAACACCGACGGGAGTCATCCTTGGCAACCGACACGGAACCCGGTACGGACCCCCATTCCGGCCGGGGCGGCGTCCGCGCCCCGGCCCGCGCCGCGATCGAGGCGCCCCATCTGCGTACGGACCGCTGGTGGCTGGCCCCCGCCGCCACGGCCGCCGGCCTGCTCGCGTTCATCGTGTACTCGACGTGGCGGGCGTTCGCGAACGCCGACTACTACGCGGCCCCGTACGTCTCCCCGTTCTACTCGCCGTGCCTCGCGGAGAACTGCGCCCCGATGCGCGCGGGCCCCAACGCCGAGCTGTTCGGGGGCTGGTGGGGCCTGTCCCCGGCGATCCTGATCCTGATCTTCCCGCTCGGCTTCCGGCTGACCTGCTACTACTACCGCAAGGCGTACTACCGGGGCTTCTGGGCCTCGCCCCCCGCCTGCGCGGTCGCCGAACCGCACAAGACGTACTCCGGCGAGACCCGCTTCCCGCTCATCCTCCAGAACCTGCACCGCTACTTCTTCTACGCGGCATTGGTGGTCGCGGGCATCCTCACCTACGACACGGTCCTCGCCTTCCGCGACGAGCACTACGACTGGGGCCACATGGGCCTGGGTTCGCTGGTGTTCCTCGTCAACATCGCGCTGATCTGGGCCTACACGCTCTCCTGTCACTCCTGCCGGCACATCGTCGGCGGCAAGCTGAAGCACTTCTCCAAACATCCGGTGCGCTACCGGGCGTGGCAGTTCGTGGGCCGGCTGAACAACCGTCACATGTTGCTGGCCTGGGCCTCGTTGGTGAGTGTGGCCGCCGCCGACTTCTACGTGTACCTGGTCTCGTCCGGCGTCTTCGAGGATCCGAGGTTTTTCTGATGTCCGTGGTCGACCGCCAGGAGTGGGACGTCGTCGTGATCGGAGCCGGCGGCGCCGGCCTGCGCGCCGCGATCGAGGCGCGCGAACGCGGCGCCCGGACGGCCGTGATCTGCAAGTCCCTGTTCGGCAAGGCGCATACGGTGATGGCCGAGGGCGGCATCGCGGCGGCGATGGGCAACGTCAACTCGGGCGACAACTGGCAGGTCCACTTCCGCGACACCATGCGCGGCGGCAAGTTCCTCAACCAGTGGCGCATGGCCGAGCTGCACGCACGTGAATCCCCGGACCGCGTCTGGGAGTTGGAGACCTGGGGCGCCCTCTTCGACCGGACGAGGGACGGCCGGATCTCGCAGCGCAACTTCGGCGGCCACGAGTACCCGCGCCTCGCCCACGTCGGCGACCGCACCGGCCTCGAACTGATCCGCACGCTCCAGCAGAAGGTCGTCGCCCTCCAGCAGGACGACCACAAGGAGACCGGCGACTACGAGTCGGGCCTGAAGGTCTTTCAGGAACACACCGTCACCCGGCTGTTGAAGTCGGCGGACGGCCGGATCTCGGGCGTCTTCGCCTACGACCGCGAGTCGGGCCGCTTCCTCGTCCTGGAGGCCCCGGCCGTGGTGATCGCGACCGGCGGTATCGGCAAGTCGTTCAAGGTGACGTCCAACTCCTGGGAGTACACCGGCGACGGCCACGCGCTGGCCCTGCTCGCCGGGGCGCCGCTGCTCAACATGGAGTTCGTGCAGTTCCACCCGACGGGCATGGTCTGGCCGCCGTCCGTGAAGGGGATCCTCGTCACGGAGTCGGTGCGCGGCGACGGCGGGGTGCTGCGCAACTCCGAGGGCAAGCGGTTCATGTTCGACTACATCCCGGACGTCTTCAAGGAGAAGTACGCCGAGTCCGAGGCCGAGGGCGACCGCTGGTACGACGACCCCGACCACAACCGCCGCCCGCCCGAACTCCTCCCCCGCGACGAGGTGGCCCGCGCCATCAACGCCGAGGTCAAGGCGGGCCGGGGCTCCCCGCACGGCGGGGTCTTCCTGGACGTGTCGACGCGGATGCCGGCCGACGTGATCCGGCGCCGGCTGCCGTCGATGTACCACCAGTTCAAGGAGCTGGCGGACGTCGACATCACCGCCGAGGCGATGGAGGTCGGGCCGACCTGCCACTACGTCATGGGCGGTATCGCCGTCGACTCGGACACGGCCGCCGCGCGCGGGGTGCCGGGCCTGTTCGCGGCGGGCGAGGTCGCCGGCGGCATGCACGGCTCGAACCGGCTCGGCGGCAACTCCCTCTCCGACCTCCTGGTGTTCGGCCGCCGCGCGGGCTGGCACGCGGCGAACTACGTGGACGACCTGGAGACGCGCCCGGTGACCGGCCAGGCGACGGTGGACGCGGCGGCGGCCGAGGCGCTGCGCCCGTTCTCGGCGGAGGAGCACAAGGGCGCCGTCCCCGAGAACCCCTACACCCTCCACCAGGAGCTCCAGCAGGCCATGAACGACCTCGTCGGCATCATCCGCCGCGAGGGCGAGATGGCCCAAGCGCTGGAGAAACTGGCCGAGTTGCGGGTGAGGGCGCGCCGCGCCGGCGTCGAGGGGCACCGGCAGTTCAACCCGGGCTGGCACCTCGCCCTGGACCTGCGGAACATGCTGCTGGTCAGTGAGTGCGTGGCGCGGGCGGCGCTGGAGCGCACGGAGTCGCGGGGCGGCCACACCCGCGAGGACCACCCGACGATGGAACGCTCGTGGCGCAACGTCAACCTGCTCTGCCAACTCAAGGACACCGAGGGCGAGTTGACGGAACGTGACCAGATCGCCCTGACCCGGGAGACCACCACCCCGATCCGCCCGGACCTGCTCGCCCTCTTCGACAAGGAGGAGCTGGTCAAGTACCTCGCCGAGGAGGAGCTGTACGAATGAGCGGCTACGAGGCCCGTTTCCGGGTGTGGCGGGGCGACGTCGGGGGCGGCGGTCTGGAGGACTTCCGCGTCGAGGTCAACGAGGGCGAGGTGGTGCTGGACATCATCCACCGGCTCCAGGCCACCCAGGCGCCCGACCTGGCCGTCCGCTGGAACTGCAAGGCGGGCAAGTGCGGTTCGTGCTCGGCGGAGATCAACGGCCGCCCACGGCTGATGTGCATGACGCGGATGTCGGTGTTCGAGCGGACGGAGACGATCACCGTCACCCCGCTGCGCGCCTTCCCGGTCGTCCGCGACCTGGTGACCGACGTCGGCTTCAACTACCAGAAGGCCAGGGAGGTTCCGGCGTTCGTGCCGCCCGCCGGGGTCGGCGCGGGCGAGTACCGGATGACGCAGGAGGACGTGGACCGCTCGCAGGAGTTCCGCAAGTGCATCGAGTGCTTCCTGTGCCAGGACACGTGCCATGTCGTGCGTGACCACGAGGAGAACAAGACGGCGTTCGCGGGTCCCCGGTTCCTCATGCGGGTCGCGGAGCTGGACATGCACCCGCTGGACGCGGCCGAGGAGTCCGGCCTGGACCGCAAGCGGACGGCCCAGGACGAACACGGCCTCGGCTACTGCAACATCACCAAGTGCTGTACGGAGGTGTGCCCCGAGGGCATCCACATCACCGACAACGCGCTGATCCCGCTGAAGGAGCGGGCCGTGGACCGCAAGTACGACCCGCTGGTGTGGCTCGGGAACAGGATCCGGCGCAGGAGTTAGTCCTTCTTGGCCCGCAGGTACCCCGAGTGCGCCACGGAACCGAGGAATTCGAGCCTGGTCTCGCCGGCCATGTGCTTGTCGAACGCCTCCTTGATCCCGGGCCACTTGGGGTGCCCGAAGTCGTCGAGGACGACGACGCCGCCCGGCGCGATGATCTCCTCGACCCATTCCAGGTCCTGCGCGACGCCGTTCGCGGAGTGGTCGCCGTCGACGATGATCACGCCGTACTTCCGGTCGGAGACCAGCGCGCGGACCTCGGGGTCCTCGGAGAAGCCCTGCTGGATCCGGGCGGAGGTGCCCGCGTCGCCGGCGAGCGCGAGGTTGGTGCGGACGGCCGCGCCGCGCACCGGGGTGCCCGTCGCGTCGTCGCCCATCGTCGTGCCCGGCTGGAGCTGCGTGCCGGCCAGCGGGTCGACGATCGTGAGCTTCGGGTCGCGTCCGGCGCGCTCCATCATGCGGATCAGGGCGGCGCTGAACATGCCGTACAGCGTGCCGATCTCCAGGATCTCGTCGTTCGGCGGGTCCAGGAGGGGGACGGCCGAGAGCTTGCCGACGATGTTCATCGTGCCGCCCGCGATCCGGCCGACGCCGAGCGCTTCGACGGCGATCAGGAGGCGGAACGCCTGCGCGACGGCGCGTTCGGCGCCCTCGCGGTCCCCGGTGACGGCCGTCAGCTCCCTGACCGCCTTCTCGATGTGCTCCCCGCCGGGCATCCGGGAGACGCCGCGCCCGGTGCCGTCGAAGAACAGCTCCATGGGCCGCTGGCGATCGCGCAGCTGCTTCAGCTCCCGCTGGATGTCGGCCGGGGCCGCCGCCGGGGCCGCGTTCTTCACGGCCTTGCGGACCTGGCGCTCGATGCGCTGGTCGATGAGTTCCGCGGCCGGGCGCAGCGCGCGGCGGACGGCCTTGCTGGTGAGTAGCGATCGCATCAGTGGTGGATCCTCACAGAGTTAGGAGATGTGGACGCTAGGGCGTGCACAGGAGCCGCACAACCAACGGACGGAGCCCCGACGTCAAAGCCGGCATGAACTTCCGGTGAAGATTCCGTCCGACGGTTTCAGGAGGCGTCTCCCAGGAGACGTAGCACCTCCCCCAGATTGTGCTCCGCGATCCCCCTCATGAACTGCGAGTCGGGGAAATCTCCCTGAATGAGTGTCAACGGACCACTGACCAGCCCGAGATGCATGCACAGCCGGTAGAACCGGAGCCGGTCGCGGTCCAGTTCGGGACGCCACAGGCGGTCGTACCAGTCCCCGAAGCGGAGTTCGAGGAAGACGTGCTCCTGCTCCACGTCGAAGTACATCACCCCCTCGATGTCGATCAGCACCGGCTCGCCGTCCGGCGTCAACAGGACGTGGTCCGCGCCGAGTTCACCATGGATGAGCGCGTGCCGCCGCCGTGGCCGCACGGCCGCGTACAGCTCCTCGATCCGCTCGGCCAGGGGCTGCGCGACGGCCGCGAGCCGGGGCTCCAGCAGCGCCCCCTTCGCCAGCTCCCCCAACGCCCCCTCCCTGACGACCTGTTCACACGAATCGCCGTACGACACCTCACCGCCGTCGACGAGAGCGACCTTCCCGTAACGGGGGTTCTCCTGCGCGTGCATCGCCCGCAACGCCTCGGACAGCCGCCCCAACGCCGGGTGCCTCGGATCCCGCCGCAACGCATCCTCCAAGGTGCCCCCCGTGACATCCTCGGCGACCACAGCATCCGCCCCGGCATACAACACCCGCGGACACCGCACCCCGGCCGCCGTGAGCCGGTCGTGCGCGGCGACGAGCAGATCGACCCCGGTCGCGGGCGAGAACGGGCGCCGGCGATCCGGGAGTTGATCCTGCGCCCAGTAGTTCTCGTCCGGCGACCAGACATAGGCGACGGCGGTGGAGTCATCGTCCAGCCGCAGCCGGTAGACCCCCTTCTTGGAGCCACCACGAAGCCGCTCGGCCGCGAGAAGCCGCCGCTGCGGCCCGAAGGCTTGGCGGACAAGGGGAGCGAGGTCGGGGATGCGGAGGTGCTGCCGAGGCGAAGTCACCGCCGGAGTCTTCCGAAGAGACGCCGACGGCCCCAACCTGTTTTTGCTTTTAGGGGCGCGGGGAACTGCGCGAACACCCCCACCGGCCCGCAGCCGCCGAACACCCCCCGCCACCCCCTAGAACAGGCTCAACAACGCCTCCGCAGGATCAACCGGCGTCGAATCCCCATCGGGCAACGCCAGTTCGAACCACACCGTCTTCCCCCTGGGCGTCCGGCGGGAGCCCCACGCGGCGGAGAGGAGCCCGACGAGCTGAAGCCCCCGGCCCCCCTCGTCCGTGTCCCGCGCACGGCGCCGGCGGGGCTGGACGAGCCCGGAGTCCCAGACCTCACAGACGAGGGTCCGATCGAGCAGCAGGCGCAGCCGGATCTCACCCTCGCCGTAGCGCAACGCGTTGGTGACCAGCTCGCTGACCAGCAACTCCGTTGTGTCGACGAGGGGTTCGAGATCCCAGCTGAGCAACTGCCCGCGCGCGTACTCCCGCGCCCGCCCCACACTGCGGGGCTCACGGGGCAGCGTCCAGTCCCCGACGGACTCGGCCGGCAGCCCTTGGACGCGGGCCATGAGGAGGGCGATGTCGTCCTCCCCGTGGTGGGAGCCGAGGGTGTTGAGGACGTGGTCGCAGACGTCCTCCAGCGGCTGGGAGGGATCCGTGAGCGTACCGACGAACGCCTGCAGCCCCTCGTCCAGCGGATGGTCGCGGGACTCGACGAGGCCGTCCGTGTAGAGCGCGAGCAACGCCCCCTCGGGCAGCTCGACTTCAACTTCCTCGAACGGTTCGCCGCCGACGCCGAGCGGCATGCCGGGCGGCACGTCGAGCATGAGCGCGGGCTCGCCGGGTTCGACCAGCACGGGCGGCAGATGGCCCGCGTTGGCGAACGTGCAGCGCCGGGTGACGGAGTCGTACACGGCGTACACGCACGTCGCGAGGTACACCTCGGAGAGGTCCGCCTCGCGGGGCCGGCGCGCCGCGCGGGTCGCCTGCTGGACCCCGCCCGGCGTGCCGAGTCCGCGCGCGATCTCGTCCAACGCGGCGAGCACTTCCGCCGGTTCGAGGTCGAGGAGGGCCAGCGTCCGTACGGCGGTGCGGAGTTCACCCATGGCGACGGCGGCCCGCAGCCCGCGCCCCATGACGTCGCCGACGACCAACGCCGTGCGGTGGCCGGGGAGTTCGATGACGTCGAACCAGTCGCCGCCGACCTCGCTGGGCCGTCCGGTCGCCGCGTTGCCCGGCAGGTAGCGGCAGGCGATGTCGAGCCCGGAGGCGACGGGGTCGCCCGGCGGCAGCAGGGACCGTTGCAGTATCAGCGCGCGTTCCCGCTCGCGCCGGTACAGCCGCGCGTTGTCGATGGAGACGGCGGCGCGCGCGGCCAGTTCGACCGCGAGGTCCCGGTCCCGGTCCCCGAACGGCTCGCTGCCCTTCGTCCGGGAGAACTGCGCGAGGCCGACGACGGTGTCGTGGGCGACCATCGGCACGGCCAGCGTGGACTGCACGAGGCCGCCGTCCGCGCCGGGGATGTGCTGCGGGCGGGCGGTGCGCAGGGCGTCGGCGCGGGCGGAGGTGAACGGGAAGTGGTGGACGGCGCCGACGGGGACGGGGGTACCGCCGGTCGCGGTGAAGGGGACGTCGGAGACGGCCGAGGAGAAGGCGACGCGGCGCAGTTCCGCGCTGCCGTCCGCGAGGCCCGGCGGGGTCTCGTCGCCGGCCAGCAGGCCCTGGTAGAGGTCGACGGTCGCGAGGTCGCAGAAGCCGGGGACGACGACGTCGAGGAGTTCGCGGGCTGTCGTCTCCAGGTCGAGGGAGTTGCCGATGCGGGCGCCGGCTTCGTTGAGCAGGGCCAGGTTGCGGCGGGCCGCGGCGGCCTCGCGGGCCGCGGCGCGGCGGGCGGTGATGTCCGTGCCGAGCCAGGCGATGCCGATCGGGCGTCCGCTGCCGCTGTGCACGCGGTACAGGTTGATCGACCAGTGCCGGCGTTCGTCGGAGCCCGGGACGAACCCCGTGACGTGCATGTCCGTGATGGACTCGCCGGTCTTGAGCACCCGCCTCATGATCGCCGTGACCCGCTCGGCCTCCGACCTGACCAGGTAGTCCGCGACGGTCCTGCCCCGGTGGTCGTCCGGGGTGCCGCCGAACAGTGACGCGAACCGCGCGTTGGCGCGGCGTACGCGCAGCTCCGGGTCGATCAGCAGGAACCCGAACGGGGTTTGGCCGAAAATCGACTGCGACGCGGCGAGGTCGGTCTCGATGCTGCGCAGGGTTCGGACGTCGACGACGATGCAGACGGCGGCCCGGTCGCCGTCCGGGGTCGTCGTCGGCATCACGTACACCTCGGCCAGGCCCCGCTCGCCGTCCGGCGCCTTGAACGGGACGACGCCGGTCCACTCCCGGCCGTCCAGGATCTCCGCCATCTTCCGCTGACCGCGTTCCCGCAGGTCCGGGTCGATGAACGCCTGAATCGGGTCCAGCCCGACCGCCCGCTCCGCCGAGATCCCGAAAATCTGCTCCGCCCGCAGACTCCACTGATCCACCAGCCCATCCGGCCCGATGGAGAACGAGGCCACCCGGATGTAGTCATAGATCGACCCCGGCGGATTGCTCTGCCACACAGCATCGGCCGGGGGGATGTCGGAGAGGGCGGAGGGGGGGACGGCACCGGTGTTACGGGGGCCGACGGGGCGGGGGGAGGTGACGCGGGAAACGTCCGCACCGGGAGAGGCGGAATTGCCGACTGCACGGGGACGGGGCGGCCCGCCGGGGGTGTCGCCGCCGGAGGCGGGGGTGCCGGAGGCGGGGGTGCCGGAGGCGGGGGTGCCGGAGGCGGGGGTGCCGGAGGCACGGGGACGAGGACCGGCGGGGGTGTCGCCGCCGGGGGCGGGGGTGCCGCCAGCAGGAACGTTGCCGCTGGGCTCGTCACCGCCGGGGGCACGGCCACGCGGGGCACCGCCGCTCGGAGTGTCACCACTCGGGGCTCCATCGGTGGACCGGGGCCGGAGGACACCGCCGCCAGAAGTGTCACCGCCAGAAACGCCGCCACGCAGGGCACCGCCGCCCGGGGTGTCACCACTCGGGGCTCCATCCGCGGACCGGGGCCGGAGGACACCGCCGCCAGAGGCGTCACCACCAGGAGCACCGCTGCGCAGAGCACCGCCGCTCAGGGTGTCGCCGCCGGCGGAGGTGTCGTCGGCAGGAACGTTGCCGCTAGAGGTGTTGCCATCGAGGGCACCGCCACGTGGGGCGTATCCGCCGGGGCCTTCGGCGGGCCGGGGCCGGAGAGCGTCGCCACCAGAGGCGTTGCCGCCGGGCGCGCGACCGCGCTGGGCACCACCGCCGCTGCTGGCATCATCGCCGAGGCCGCCACCGACGGGAGCGCCGCCGCGAGCGGCACCGCCACGCGGGCCACCACCGCTCGGAGTTCCATCTGCGGGCCGGGGCCGGAGAGCGTCGCCACCAGAGGCGTCGCCGCCGGGCGCGCGACCGCGCTGGGCACCACCCCCGCTCGGGGCATCGTCACCGAGGCCGCCACCGACAGCAGCGCCGCCGCGAGAGGCACCGCCACGCGGGCCACCACCGCTCGGGGTGCCGCCGCTCGGAGTTCCATCTGCGGGCCGGGGCCGGAGGACACCGCCAGGGGTGTCGTCGCCGGGGGCGCGGCCATGGGAGGTGTGGTCACCCGGGGTGTCGTCGCTCGGGGCACTGCCGCTCGGGATGTCGCTGCGAGGCGCGCCCGGGCGGGAGGTTCCGGTCGGGGCGGGGTCGTCGTGGGCGTGGTCCGGGCGCGTGCCGCGTGCGGGCAGGGGGCCGGCGGTGTTCGGGCGGGCAGCCTCGGGGCGGGCGGCGCCCGCTGATGCGCCAGCGCTCGCCGGTTCGCCAACCCTCGCTGATGCGCCAGCCCTCGCTGAATCGCCAGCGTCCGCTGATTCACCGGCGTCCAGTGGTTCGCCGGTGCCTGCCGTTTTTCCGGCGCCTGCCGATTTCCCGGCGTCCGCGAGATTCCCGGTGGCTGCCGATTTCCCGACGCCTGTCGACTCCCCGGCACCCGCCGATTTCCCGGTGACTGTCGACTCCCCGGCGCCCGTCGGTTTCGCGGCCCCTGTCGACTCCCCGGCACCCGCCGGGTTCCCGGCCTCTGTCGGCTCGCCAGCCCCTGTCGGCTTGCCGGCGCCCGTCGGCTTGCCGGCGCCCGTCGGCTTGCCGGCGCCCGTCGGGTTCCCGGTCCCTGTCGGTTCGTCGGCGTGCGTCGGCCTCGCATCGGCCCCGCCGCCGGAGGCACCGGCGTTTGTCCTCGCGGCGTCCGACGGGTCGTGCGACTCCGTGGCCTTCGCTGGTATCTCGCTCACGCGAACCGTCCCCTCCAGCTCACCGCGCCCGGTACGGGTCACCAGGGGCGGCTGCCCGCAGTATCCAGCACTACGGGGCCGCACGGCACGGTGTTCACGATCACAGCACGGCCCAGGCTCTTTTTGGACCGTTCCGTTCCAACACTTCCACTCTTCTAACCAGCGGACACGCCGTCGAACCACTCGAAGCGGGCCGAGTCGGTGGCCGGAAATCGCCGCGCGCCCTCGATCACGTCGCCGTGCGCCCGTCCGCGCAGGTCACTCGGGTACCGCCAGCTCGAACCAGACGGTCTTGCCGACGGCGTCGGGACGGGTGCCCCAGCGGTTCGCGGCGGCGGCGAGGAGCAGCAGACCCCGGCCGTTCTCGTCGTCCGGGCGGGCCGTGCGTTCGCGGGGCGGGTCGGGGAGGGGGTCGGAGACCTCGACGAGCAGGACGTCACCGAGGACGGCGGGGCGGCTCAGCCGCAGGCCGATGGGGCCGTCCGCGTACCGCAGCGCGTTGGTGACCAGCTCGCTCACCAGCAGCACCGCCACATCGCTCACCCCCTCCAGCCGCCACCCCCGCAACTGCCCGCGCACCACAGCCCGCGCCGCCCGCGCCGCACCCGCCTCCGCGGGGAACGTCCACTCGGCGCAGTCGCCCTCGGTGTCGATCACGCCGATCACTTCCCAGCCCAGCGAGGTACACCCATGTCCGATTTCACAGATTTGATGACCACATACCCGATTTAACACCTCCGCTACCACCCCGAGAGGCGCACAGCAGCCCGACCGGCGCACACCGCACTACCGCGCTCCGGCACACGGGCCCCACGAGCCGCGCGCCGAGCAGCACCGAGCCACACCGAGCCGCGCCACCCCTCACCCCCTCAGCCCCGAACCCCTCCGTCCCGAACCCCCATCAGCTCCACCACCTCCCGCACGGCCGGCACGTCCTGGTCCAGCCAGTCGACGTCCCAGATCTCACCGGACGCGAGCCAGCGGAGGTCGTCGTGGTCCTCAAGGGGCGCGGGCGAGGAAGAGCCCTCGCGCAGGCGCGCGAAGTGGACGTGGAGGACGTACGGGGACCGCAGCGGCCACTCCCCCGGCACCCGGGACAACACCTCCGCGTCGACGCCCAACTCCTCCCGGAGTTCCCGCACCAGCGCGTCCTCGGTACGCTCCCCGGCCTCGACCTTGCCTCCGGGCAGCTCCCAGCACCCCGCCAGCGAGGGCGGCGCGCTGCGCCGGGCCGCGAGCAGCCGCCCGGAGTCGACCAGCGCGGCCCCGACCACCACGATCCGTTCCGTCATGCGCCGGAGAATACGGCAGCCCGGAACCGGCTCAGGACGGGGCTCAGCACCGGCTCAGAATCGACTCAGGACGGGGCTCAGTTCCGCGTCGGATCCCCCTGCTGCCCCGCCCTCTCGACCCAATACACCTGCCGGTGCCCGGTGTTGTCGAGACTGTCCGCGATCTTCTGCGCCTCCGCCTGCGTCGCATACCTCCCCACGCGATAGCGGTTGCCGCTGTCGTCCTGACGTATGACGAGCCAGGGCAGGGAGAAGATGCTGCCGTCGGTCATCGCGCCCCTCCACCTCTAGGGTCTGCCGTGGCGCCCACCCCGCCCGATGAGGAAACCGCACTACGCATATGCCCGAGCCTACGCCCAACCTTCACGCAGCGAACACGGCTTTTCACCAACAGACGGCCAACAAGCCACAACGGCCGGAAACGAGGGGAAACGGCCGAAGGAGGTTGAGGGAGCGTCAGCGCACCGGCAAGTGGTAGGCGACGCGGTAGCGGTCCGCGGGGATGACGACATCCGCCGTCTCGACGGCGCGGCCGGACGCGTAGTACGTGCGCTGGACGACGATCACGACGTGCCCCGGCACACCGCCGAGGGCGAGGAGTTCGTCGGCGAGGCCGGGCCGCGCGCCCACCTCTTCCGCGACGTTGTCGACGATGACGTCGATCGCGCGCATCCGCTCGACGACGCCCATCCCCCCGAGGGGCCCCTCCTCGGGCAGCATGACGGGTGTGCGCCCGGTGAGCGCGAGGGGTTCCCAGGACGTCGAGAGCATCATGGCGCGCCCGGACTCCCGGAAGACGTACCGCGTCCGCATGACCCGCTCACCCGGCTCGATCCCGAGCCGGGCGGCGACGGCGGCGTCCGCCTCGGCCTGTTCGCTGCTGGACTCCCACGTGCCCCGCATGTCCGACTCGGCCTGCTCCTGCCGGAACGGCGTCGCCCCGCCGACGGGGCGGAAGCCGGAGCGGGCGATGCGGCGCGGCACGGGGCGCTCCCGCACGTACGTGCCCGAACCGGAGCGGCCCTCGACCAGGCCCTCGGCCATGAGGACCTTGCGCGCCTCCAGCGCGACCGTGTCCGAGACGCCGTACTCCTCGCGGATGCGCGCCTGGGAGGGGAGGCGGGTGTGCGGTGGCAGCGAGCCGTCGACGATCTTCCTGCGCAGATCCCCCGCGACCCGCAGATACGCCGGCTGCTCACCGAAAGTCACTGGCCGCTCCCATCAGGTTTTACAGACAGCTACAGCCTGGCAACCGTGGGTTCCTCCATGCAAGCAAAGGCCAGAGAATCACTCGATGTGATGACAAAACCGGGGATGGGGCTTCACTCAGGAACTTTCTCCCGGTATAGCCGCGTTCACGCCTCAGCGCTCACACCTCAGACGTCCAGCTCGCCCTGACCGTCGCCCTCGGAGGAGCCCTCGCCCTCCTCGTACGAGGGCGGCGTCGTCGCGAGCCCCAGCGTGCGCCGCGCGTCGACCGTCGCGTCGCCGTCGACGAACTCGTACCCGGTGTTGTAGTCCAGGTAGTACGAGTCGACGTCGTCGGCGCCGGCCGCCTTGCGCCACGCCTCGCGCGCGTCGTGCAGGTCCTTGACGAGGCCGTCGACCGAGGGACGCGCGCCGGCGGACCAGGCGTGGTTCTCCAACGCCGTCGTCTGGCGCGCGAGTTCGTCGCGGACCAGCCCGGCCCACGCCTTGTTGATGTCCAGGTTCTCGTCCGGGTATTCCTCCGGCTCGGCGTACAGGACGTCGTCGACGGCGTTCATCGCCTTCAGGTAGGCGAACTGGTCGGCGTCGAGGACGGTCTCGTCGCGGCGCAGCGAGCCGGTGAGGGTGCCGAAGCCGGTGTGGGCGTAGACGCAGGTGATCTCGCGGTCGCCGTTCTCCCAGGCGGCGCGCAGGGGCAGCAGGGTGTACCAGTCGACGTCGGCGGGCAGGGCCCACGGGTCCATCGAGTAACGCGCCTTGAGGGCATAGCACTTGTCGTTGCCGATGTCCCGCAGCTCCGCCCGGCCCGGGAAGTCCTCGCCGCTCACGGGGACGACGCCGAAGATCTCGGCGTCGTGCGTGCCGAGGCAGTCGGCCTCGTCGACACGGGACACGTCGCTGCCGATCGTGTCGCCGTGGGGCAGGTCGAAGCAGTCGCCCTTGTCGAGGGCGGTGACGGACGTGGTGTCGGCGGCGTCCTTGATCGCCTGCCAGGTCTCGGAACCGGCGTTCGTACCGATCGCGAGGACCCACAGGGCCAGGCCCAGCGACGACAGCACGGTCCCGCCGATCGCCATCGCCCTCCCCCGCTCGCCGCGCCTCTTGATCTGGACCAGCGCGATGATCCCCAGGACCAGGCCGACGGCCGGCAGGAAGCACAGCAGGCCCAGCACCAGCGCCGCGATCGCCACCCCGTTGACCTGCGGAACCGGCCGGTACGGCGGCGCGTACCCCCGCCCCCACACCGGCGGCACCTGCCCCGGAAACACGCCCGGCCCCTGCCCCGGCTCCGGAGCGCGGAACGGGTTGTCCTGAGGCCCCTGGGGCGCGGGCGGGGGTGTCGACACGGGTACCGTGCTCCTGATCGGGTCCGTTTTCATACAGCTGTGCGAGCGCATCGTATGCGCGCGCCCGACGGGGGCGGAAACGGGTATGCGGACGCCGGAGCGCCCCGCGAGCAGGCTCACCGCACGGCGGGCCCGATGACGTCCCGCCAGTCGGCGCAGGGAATCAAGGCGTCGGAATCCGCGAGTCATCGGCATACTGGCGCGATTCAGGACCGCGTACGGCGCCGGGGCCCACGACGTGTCCTCCGCCCGGTGCACCGGAACCCGCCGGGCAAGGTCGACTACACCGCCTCGCGGCCGGAGCGGCGGCACCGCGCGGCGCGAGCCGACGTCAGCGGTCGGCGTCCGGGCCCGGCGAGGCATGGTCTCCCGCCGGGCGATGCGGGGGCCGTCGGCCACGGCGTGGGGCGCTCACCGGCGCCGGTACACCACCCGGCGGGACGTCATCCGGCACCCGAGTCCGGACGCCGTTCGGAGACGGCACCGAGGCGCGGGCGCCCGGCGACTTCCCCGGCGTCGGCTCCCGTCCCCTCGCGGCGGGTTCGGCCGGCTCGGGTGAGGGGGCCACCACCGCATCCGCTCGCGGAGGTGTGCTCTCGCCAACACCCCCCTCCGACGCCCCCACCTGCGGTCGGCAACACAGCCGAAACCCCCGCCGCCCTAAACTTCACAGAACCAGCACCCCGGAAAGGCGCCCATGGCATTTCACTCCCCGCCCGCCCCGAGACCGCTGCGGGGGCTGCCCGACAAGCGGAGGGCGATCATGGGGGCCGCGCGGAAGCTGTTCGGGAGGGACGGGTACACGCGCACGAGCGTGGACGGGATCGCGGGCGAGGCGGGGGTGTCCAAGAGGACGATCTACAACCACTTCGCGAACAAGGAGGAGTTGTTCCAGAGCGTCGTCCTGGAGGGCGCCGAGGACTTCACCCGGACCGTCGCGGCGATCGCCGACCGGCATCTGCGGAAGATCGTCGACATCGAGGACGACCTCGTCGAGTTCGGCGTGGACAGGGCCCGCGCGGCGATGGCCGCGGAGAAGCACTTCTCGCTGGTCCGCACGATCAAGGCGGAGGCGACGAGGATCCCGAGGCCGCTCCTTGAGGCGTGGCGGGAGGTGGGGCCGAGCGCGGCGCAGGGTCTGCTCGCGGGGTATCTGCGGCAGCTGACGGAGAAGGGGTTCCTGCACGTCACGGACGCCGCCAAGGCCGCGAACCACTTCACGCTGCTGACGTTCGCGAACGTGGCGGACAGTTCGTTCAACGGCGCGGTCCCGCTGCCGGACGCGGAGATCGAGGAGATCGTGACGTCCGGTGTGCGGACGTTCCTGCGGCTGTACGGCGCACCCCCGCGCGGCTGACAAGACCCGCCCCCGACGGGTGTGACCCGAGAACACTTACACCGCTCGTTGCAGGCTCGGTGCAAGCGCTTTGTTGACGGTGTTGTCACCACGGCTTCGCACATGGGGCCGGGACAACCACCGACGGCACCAAAGTCGATTGCGGGCCCACCTGGTTGCACGGTGATGGTCAAGAGACGGTTGGGACTGCGACCGACAGTAGCTGTCCCCCCACACACCGCTGAGGAGACCGTCGTGCCTGTGTCCACCTGTGCCGGCTCCGCGCCCGCCGGGGCCGTGACCACACGTCACCAGTACACCAGCCGCCCCCCGGCCCCGGCGGTCGACGCCGTGGCCGCCGACCTGAGCCGGGCGCTGTTCGCCCCGTTCCGAAGGAGAGACCAGCGCCGAAAGGCGGAGATGTACTTCCAGGGCCTGCTCACCACGAGCGGCCGCAAGTCGGTGCGCAACATCGCCGCGCACCTGGGGGACCCGAACGCCGAGCAGGGCCTGCACCACTTCATCTCCTGCTCGACCTGGGACTGGCGCCCGATGCGGGCCGCGCTCGCGGCGTACGCGGAACGGGCGGCGCCCGCGCAGGCGTGGGTGGTGCGGTCGATGCACATACCGAAGGCCGGCGAGCACTCGGTGGGCGTGGACCGCCTGTTCGCCCCGCAACTCGGCCACCTGTTCAGCGGCCAGCAGGCGATCGGCGTGTGGTACGCGTCGGAGCGGCTGAGCGTGCCGGTGCACTGGCGACTGCTCCTCACCGACCCGTGGGTGAGCGACAGCCGCCGCCGCGACCGCGCCGAGGTCCCCGCGAAGGCGTCCGCGGAGAGCCTGGAGCAGTGCACGGCGGAAGCGGTGCTCGAAGTCGTCCAGAACAACGGCGGCGCCGCCCGCAGACCCGTCGTCCTGGACGTCAGGGGCGGGACGACGGCGACGACGCTGACGCGGCTGACGGAGGCCGGGGTGCCGGTGCTGGCGCGGGTGACGGCGGCGACGCGGCTCGCGGTCGCCGACCGGGCCCTGCCTGGGTTCCGGGCCGGCCCGCTGTGCGCGCAGCAGATCCTGGAGGCGACCAAGGGGCTGCGCCGGCCGGTGACGTGGCCGGACCCGGCGCGCGCGGGCGCGGTGCGCTCGGCGCTGGCGTCGGTGGTGCGGGTGACCGTGCCGGACGCGCAGGGGCGCCGGCATCCGATGCTGCTGCTGGGCGAGTGGTCCGACCCCCATCAGCCGCCGTCCGCCGCGTGGCTGACCAACCTGGGCCAGTCCCCGGTGGGCCGGCTCGTCCGGCTGACCCGGCTGCCGCGCCGGGTGGACGCCGACTTCGCCGAGATCGGCGAGGCGTGCGGCCTGCGGGACTTCATGGGCCGCTCCTTCCCGGGCTGGCACCGCCACGTGACGCTCGCCTCGGCGGCCCACACGGCGATGGTCCTGGCCCGCGCGGAACACCTCACGACGGTGCCGCGCCCCTAATTCCCGTACGACCAACTCCCGTACAGAGCCACCCGGTTCACGATCCGAGCCCCCGCCGACAGGGCCCGGTCGACAGACGCCCCGAGCCCGCCGCGCCCCACGCAGCGCGGCCGGCTCGGGGTCAGCCGTGTGTGAGGCCGCACGGGGGCCTCACCCTCGCAGTACGTCCCGCACCCGGTGCAGCCGCAGCGCCAGCTGGATCTCCAGGAGCGGTCCCGGGTTCTGCCAGTCCGGGCCGAGCAGGGCCGTGATGCGTTCGAGGCGGCGGGAGACGGTGTTGGGGTGGACGTGGAGCGCGCCGGCCGCCCCGGTGGGGCTGGACTTGGCCGCGAAGTACGCCTCCAGGGTGACCGCGAACTCCGTGAAGTGCTCCTCGTCGTGACGCAGGATCGGCCCGATCGTCGCGTCGACGAACCCGCGCACGTCACGGTCGTCCGAGAGCAGCACGCCGAGGAAGCCGAGGTCCTGGGGCGCGGCCGTGGCGCCGGGCGCGTCGAGCGCCGTCACCGCGTCGAGGCAGCGCACCGCCTCCTGGAAGACGCGCCGCACCTCCATGACGCCCCGGCCGGGCCCGGCGGCGCCGCAGGAGACCGGGCGGCCGAGCAGCGGAGAGAGTTCGCCGGAGACCGCGCGGGCGGCGGCGGAGGCGTCCGTGCCGGGGAACAGCAGGGCCATGCAGCCGTCGTGCTCGGTCTTGAGGCCGGTCATGCGGTGGACGTAGGAGAGGGACCAGACGGTGGCGCGCCCGTGGTCGCCGCCCTCGGGCCGCATCACGACGACGACGTACGGCTCGTCGAGGTCGATGCCGATCTGCCGGGCGCGCTGGGCGATGCGGCGGGGCGCGCGCAGCGGCGCGGTGAGGAGTTCGTCGAGGAGTTCGTCGCGCAGGGGCGACTCGGTGACGCCCGCGCTGCCCTGGATGAGCAGTTGGACGGCGCAGACCTGCGCGGCGAGCTGGAGGAGGCGTTCGTCGGCGCCGACGAGCCGGGTCTCGGGGGCGAGGACGAGGTGGCCCAGGTTCTCGGCGCCGGCGATGACGGGCGCGACCCAGACGCCGTCGGGGGTGCGGACGGTGGTGCGGCGGGCGTGCGCGTCGAGGATCGCCTCGTCGATGTCGGCCTTGGCGCAGCCGTCGCCGCTGCCCGCCAGCAGCCGTCCGGCGGGGTCGTAGAGCTGGGCGGTGCCGTCGAGGGCGGAGCCGGTCGCGGCGACGATGGTGGCGAGGTTGGCGCCGACGAGCGGGAGGCTCATGATGCGGCCGTAGGCGTCGGTCAGCTCCTGGAGGCGCACCAGGCCCGCGCGCACGCGGTAGTTGTCCTGTTCGAGTTCGGTGGACTGGTGGCGGGCGCGTTCCAGGAGTCGGGCGTTGTCGACGGCGAGCGCGGCGAGGTCGGCGAACTGGATGAGGGCGCCGATCTCGTCGGGCGTGAAGTGGCGCACGGCGCGCTGGGCGCCGTAGAGGATGCCGACGGTGGTGTGCCCGACCCGTAAGGGGACGGCGAGCAGGGCGCGCAGGCCCTCCGCCTGGGTGGCCTCGTCGAGCCCCTTGGAGGTGGCGAAGGTCTGGTCGAGGATGCAGTCGGCGGTCCAGGCGGGCGCCCCGGTGCGCAGGACGCGGGCGCCGACGCTGCCCTCGGAGACGAGGTCGAGTTTGGTGCTGAGGTCGGTGACGGAGCCCTCGGCGGCGTGGCCCTGGACCTCGCCGGTGAGGTCGATGAGGGCGACGAAGGTGATGTCGAGGCTCAGCAGCCGGCGGGCGCGGCGGGCGACCGTGCGCAGCAGCGCGTCGACGTCGGGGGCGTCCATGAGGTCGCGGGCGGTGTCGACGAGGGCGGTGAGGTCGTCCTCCCACTGCCGTCGTCTGCCGGGCCGCTCCGGCAGGGCGCGGGCCAGTTGCACGGCCCGGCTGAGGCGGCCCAGCTCCGCGTCGGGCAGCCCTTCGCGGCGGGCCCGCACCAGCAGTGAGTCGAAACGGCTCGGCGGGCTGTCCTCCGCGAGGAGTTCCAGCACGGCGAGTATGTGACTGTCCGAGTTCGGCGGCTCCATCACCCAACCCATCCCCCGTAGTCCGAACGATCTCCCCGGAAGGTAAAGGCTCGCCGACCCCGGGTCAACGCTCCGCGACAGATGAGCGACCGACTGTCAACCAGGCTCGCGGAAAAGGCCGACACAACAGCCTACTTGATGGGGGTTCAGCCCTACGGAAACCCGATTCAGCCCTGCGGAAAACCGAGGAGGACCGAGGAGAACCGGGGGCGCCCGGGGGCGCCCGGATCAGCGGCGGCTCACAGGGTCTCCAGGTAGCCGAGGACGTTGCGCCGGGTCTCCGCCACGCTGTCGCCGCCGAACTTCTCCCCCACCGCGTCCGCGAGGACCAGCGCGACCATCGCCTCGGCGACGATCCCGGCGGCCGGCACCGCGCACACGTCGGAGCGCTGGTGGTGCGCGCGGGCGGGCTCGCCGGTCGCCAGGTCGACGGTGCGCAGGGCGCGCGGCACGGTCGCGATCGGCTTCATCGCGGCCCGGACGCGCAGGAGTTCACCGGTCGTCAGACCGCCCTCGGTGCCGCCGGCGCGCCCGCTGGTCCGGCGGAGCCCGTCGGCGGTGGGGACGATCTCGTCGTGGGCCATCGAGCCCGGGACGCGGGCCAGTGCGAAGCCGTCGCCGACCTCGACGCCCTTGATCGCCTGGATGCCCATCAGCGCGGCGGCCAGGCGCGCGTCCAGGCGCCGGTCCCAGTGGACGTGCGAGCCGAGGCCGACGGGCACGCCGTAGGCCAGGACCTCGACGACGCCGCCGAGGGTGTCGCCGTCCTTGTGGGCCTGGTCGATCTCGGCGACCATCGCCTTCGACGCGTCGGCGTCCAGGCAGCGCACCGGGTCCGCATCCAGCCTCCCGACGTCCGCCGGGGTCGGGTACACCCCGTACGGGGCCTGGGCGGCGGCGAGTCGGACGACGTGGCTGACGATCTGGACGCCGCACGTCTCGCGCAGGTAGGAGCGGGCGACGGCGCCGAGCGCGACGCGGGCGGCGGTCTCGCGGGCGGAGGCGCGCTCCAGCACCGGGCGGGCCTCGGCGAAGCCGTACTTCTGCATGCCGGCGAGGTCGGCGTGGCCGGGGCGGGGGCGGGTCAGCGGGGCGTTGCGCTTGAGGGCGCCGAGGTCGGCCGGGTCCACGGGGTCGGCGGCCATCACCTTCTCCCACTTCGGCCACTCCGTGTTGCCGACCATCACCGAGACCGGCGAGCCGATCGTCAGGCCGTGCCGGACGCCGCCGAGGAACGTCACCTCGTCGCGCTCGAACGTCATCCGGGCGCCCCGGCCGTACCCGAGACGCCGGCGGGCGAGGTGGCCCGCGACGTCGTCGGTGGTGATCGGCACACCGGCGGGCAGGCCCTCCAGCGTGGCGACGAGAGCGGGGCCGTGGGACTCGCCCGCGGTGAGCCAGCGCAGCCTGGTCAACTCGTGCTCCTTGGAAGGTCGGTGGACGTAGTAGGCGGGAGACCGGCGGTCATACGGTCGTCAACTCCAGGGCCGCCAGGGCGGATTCGGTGACCTCGGCAGGGGTGCGCCGGTCGGTGGCGACGATCGCTGTGGCGACCTCCTCGTACAGAGGGCGGCGGGCGGCCGTCAACTCCCGCCAGCGGCCCAGGGGATCAGGGGCGGCGAGCAGGGGGCGACCGCCGGCGAGGTTCAGGCGCCGGGCGGCCTCGGCGGCGCCCATCGTGAGGTACAGGACCCGGTGCCCGGCGAGGAGGGCGCGGGTGCCGGGGTCGAGGACCGCGCCGCCGCCGAGGGCGAGGACGCCGCCGTGTCCGACGAGCGCGCGCACGACCGCCCGCTTCTCGGCCGTCCGGAAGGCGGGCTCGCCCCCGGCCGCGAAGATCTCGGTGATCGCCCGGCCCTCGGCGGTGACGACGTCGTCGTCCGTGTCCCGGAACCCCACGCCGAGGCGGGCGGCCAGCAGGCGGCCGACAGTGGACTTGCCGACGCCCATGGGGCCGACGAGGACCGCCGCCGGGTCGGTGCGGGTCACGAGGCGAGCGCCGGGAGTCCCGCGACGAGGGCGTCGAGGAGGGCGGCGGTGATGCGGGGGCCGTCGACGGTGAGCAGGGACTCGGCGTGGAACTGCATGGACGCGAAGCGGGCGGAGCGCAGGGCGTGCACCTCGCCGGTCCTGGGGTCGCGGCTGACCTCGACCTCGGTGCCGTCGGGGAGCGTGAGGCGGTCGTCGGCGGCGCGGGCGGAGAAGGTGTTGTAGAAGCCGACGCGCTCCGGGGTGCCGAAGAGGTCGATCTCCTTCTGCACACCCTGGTTGGGGACGTCACGCCGGACGACGTCCAACCCGAGCCGCCTGGCGAGGACTTGGTGGCTGAGGCACACCGCGAGGAACGGTCTGCGCTCGCGCAGCAGGCAGCTGACGGCCGCGTCGAGGTGGGCGATCTTCACGTGTCCGGTGTCCTGGGGGTCGCCGGGGCCGGGGCCCATGACGACGAGGTCGAAGTCGTCGAAGACGTACGGCTCGTCGAACCGACGGACCGTCACCTCCAGCTCCAGCGCCTTGAGTTGCTTCTCGATCATCGAGGTGAAGGTGTCCTCGGCGTCGACGACGAGGACGCGCTGCCCGGCGAGGCGGGGGTGCGGCCGGGAGGGCTGCGGGGCCTCCGCGAGCCAGAACTCCGCGACGGACACGTTCCGTTGCTCCAGCGCGGCGCGCACCTGCGGATGCGAGGTGAACCGCGCGGGCCCGCCCGACTCCAGCGCGGCGACCAGCCCGGCCGCCTTCGCGCGGGTCTCGGCGACCTCGGCGAGGGGGTCGGAGTGGCGCACCAGGGTCGCGCCGACGCCGATGCCGACCCGGCCCGCCGCGTCGATCTCCGCCGTCCGGATCAGGATCGCGGAGTCCAGGGTGCGCCCGCCGTGCTCGTCGCGGCCGATGAGGGCGGCGATGCCGCTGTAGTAGCCCCGGCCCCGGGGTTCGTGCCGGGCGATGACCCGGCAGGCGCTCTCCAGGGGGCTGCCGGTGACGGTCGGCGCGAACAGGGTCTCGCGCAGGATCTCGCGCGGGTCGCGGTCGCAGCGGCCCTCGATGAAGTACTCGGTGTGCGCGAGCCGCGCCATCTCCTTGAGGTACGGGCCCACCACCCGGCCGCCGTCGGCGCAGATCCGGGCCATCATCTTCAGTTCCTCGTCGACGACCATGTAGAGCTCGTCGGCCTCCTTGCGGTCGGCGAGGAAGTCGAGGACGCCGGGGAGCGTCGGCCCCGAGTCCGGGTAGCGGTAGGTGCCGCTGATCGGGTTCATGACGGCGGTGCCGTCGTGCAGGCTGACGTGCCGCTCGGGGGTCGCGCCGACGAACGTCCGCTCACCGGTGTGCACGACGAACGTCCAGTAGGCGCCGGTCTCCCGTTCGACGAGGCGCCGGAAGAACGTCAGCGCCGAGTGGACTCCGTAGCCGGTGATCTCGGCCGTGAACGACCGTTTGATGACGAAGTTGGCGCCCTCGCCGGTGCCGATCTCGTCGGCGACGACGCGGCGCACGATCTCGGCGTACTCCTCGTCGCCGACGTCGAAGCCGCCGCCGCGCAGCTCGATCCCGGTGTCCGGGATCCGCGCCAGGGCCTCGGTGAGCGGCAGGGTCTCCTGCTCGGTGACGGTCAGCGCGACCAGGGGGGCGCCGTCGTCGTGACTCTCGAAGCCCCGCTCGCGGACCTGGCGGTAGGGGACGAGGACGAGGACTTCGGCGCCGGGGCCGTCTTGTCCGCCGTCGCCGCACAGGGGTATCTCGCCGAGGGTGTCCGGGAGTTGGACGTCCCCGAGGAGGACGTCCAGCGAGCGCGGGCCGGCCGTCTCCGGGCGGAACAGCAGGGCGAACGGGCCCGCCTCGCCCTCCAGAATGCGGTGCAGCGCGTCCTGCTTCACGCCAGGACCTCCTTCGTCGGCAGCACGACCGCGCACGTGCGGGCCGCGTACTCCAGGGCCATCCGGTGGTCGCGCTCACCGAAGTCCGCGACGGCGTCGGCGACCAGGAACGTCTCGATGTCGTGCGTGTACGACTCCACGCAGGTCGCCAGCACACCGACGTGCGCGTAGATCCCGCACACGACCAGCTGATCCCGGCCGGCGTCCCGCATCCGCTTCAGCAGATCGCTGTTGAAGAACGCGCTGTACCGCCACTTGGTGAGCAGCCAGTCACCGTCCCGGGGCGCGACCGGCTCCACGACTTCCCGATCCGCCGGGTCGACCCTCATCCCCGGCCCCCAGAAGTCCTTGAGCAGACCGCGCTGTTGGGGCGTCATACCGCCGGGCTGAGCGGTGTAGGCGACGGGAACGGCTTTTCCACGGGCCCAGTTGACCAACTCGGCGGCATTGGCGATGAGTTGCCCGCGCAGGGGCTCGGGGATGGGGCGGAGGAAGTACCGCTGGAGGTCGTGCAGGAGCAGCACGGCCCGAGCGGGATCGACGGCCCACGGGGGCACACGGGCGGGGAGGGAGTCGGCGGTGGGGAGGGGGTAAGGCTCGATGGCGGGCAGGCCGGACATACAGAACTCCTTTCAAGTCGCTTGCTCAGAAGGGCACTTCACGCCCCCAACGTCGCCCCACCATCCACCGTCAGGTCATGCAGCGTGATGTGCCCGGCATCGTCCGACAGCAGGAACGCCACCGCCGCCGCCACATCCTCGGGGCGGGCGATCTTCCCCAGCGGGATGCCCAGCTTGAACGCGCTCGGTGAGCCGTCGATCGTGGCCTGCCGCCCGCTCTCGTCCCGCCACATGGAGCTGAGCATCGGCGTGTCCGTGGACCCCGGCGCGACGACGTTGCACCGGATCCCGTACCGCGCGACCTCCACCCCGAGGGATTTGGTGAACTGCGCGGCGGCGGCCTTGGACGCGGCGTACGCGGCCATCTCGCTGCGCGGCGTACGCGCGGCGTTGGACGCGACGGTGACGATCGCGCCGGAGCGCCGGGCGATCATGCGGTCGACGACCGCGCGGGTCACGTGGAACACCCCGGTCGTGTTGACGGCGAACGTGTCGGCCCAGTCCTGCGTCCGATAGCCCCGCACGGGGCCGAGCCGCAGGATGCCGGCCGCGTTGACGAGGTGGTCGAGGGGCCCGAGCCGGTGCTCGGCCTCGTCGACGACCCGGCGCACGGCGTCCTCGTCGGTGATGTCGGCCGGCAGCGGCGCGATGTCGAGGCCCCCGGCGGAGAGCTTGGCGGTGACGTCGAGGAGTTCCCGGGCGTCCCGGTCGACGGCCGCGACGCGCACGCCGGCGGTGGCCAGGGTGCGGACGATCGCGGTGCCGATGCCGCCGGCGGCGCCGGTGACGAGGGCGGTCCTGCCGTCCATGCTTGCGATGCTGCTCATGGGTTTCCTCACTTCGCAGAGGTCCAGGCCGAGGTGACGGCCACGGCCTGGCCGGGGTTGAGGCGCGGATCGCAGTGGGAGGTGTAACGGCCGGTGCGGCAGCCGGAGTTGGCGACGCACTCGACGACGTCGTCCGGCGTGGTCTCCAGGTGGAGCCCGCCCGCGACACCGCCGGCCGCGCGGACGGCGGCCTGGAACTCGGCGATCTCGCGTTCGACGGTCTCGGTGTGCCGGGTCTTGACGCCGGCCGGGGTGGTGACGGTGTTGCCGTGCATGGGGTCGGTCAGCCAGACCACCGGGTGCCCGGCCTCGCGGACGGCGGTGACGAGCGGGGGCAGCGCGGCGGCGACCGTGCCGGCGCCCATGCGGGCGATCAGCGTGAGCCGGCCGGGCTCCCGTTCGGGGTCCAACTTCTCGCACAGGGCGAGGAGTTCGTCCCGTTCCATCTTGGGGCCGACCTTGCAGCCGACGGGGTTGACGACCTCGGCGAGGAGCGCGACGTGGGCGCCGTCGACCTGGCGGGTGCGTTCGCCGATCCACGGCATGTGGGTCGAGGCGAGCAGGAGCCGGCCGTCGCGGTCGCGGCGCAGCATGGGGATCTCGTAGTCGACGAGCAGCGCCTCGTGGCTGGTCCACACGGGCGGCTCGACACGGTTCCTGGGCCCGTGCCAGCCGAGGTGTTCCATGATCTCGGCGGCGGCCATGTAGCCGGTGAGCAGGCGCAACGGGTCGGGCCGGCGGCTGTCCCCGTCGGGCTCCGGGGAGTTGACCATGTGCCCCCGGAACACGGGGAGTTCGACGCCGTCGACGCGTTCGGTGTCGCTGGAGCGGGGTTTGGCGAACTGCCCGGCGATGCGCCCGATGCGGACGACGGGCTGGTGCGCGGTCATCTTGAGGGCGCCGGCGAGTAAGTCGAGGACGGCGGTCTTGCGGGCGACGTGGGCGACCGTGCACTCGGCGGGGTCCTCGGCGCAGTCGCCGGACTGCACGACCAGGGCCTTCCCGGCGGCGACCTGGGCGAGGGCGGCGCGCAGTTCACGGACGTCCTCGGTGGCGACGAGGGCGGGACGCCGGACGAGTTCGTCGCGGACGCGTTCGAGCTGTGCCGGGTCGTCCCACGCGGGCTGCTGCTTCGCGGGTTTCAGCCGTATGTCGAGCAGGGTGTTGTCCACTGGGGTCTCCGTAGAGCTGAGGGGTCACGGCCTGCGGTGCGGTGCGAGCCGTGGCGCGCTCGGAGGAAACCGGCGGCGCGGGGCGCGGCACGGATGCGGGTGACGGCTCGCCAGGATTCTTGGCCTGCGGCTCGACGGCGGCCAATGGACGTTTGCGCAGTCCGTCAAGTGCGCCGGAGTCCATCAGGTCCGGGACTTGACATTCTCGAACCGGCTTACTTGCCGGGAAGATCGCCGTCCGTAGAGTGAGGCGCGGCCGACGGCGCCGCGGGGTGAACGAGGGACGGATCCCCGCCGCGCGGGTCGGCTTCCCGGGCGGCGGCCCGGCCGGAATGCGTGGCGGCCCCCGTCGCCCGGCTCTCTTTTGTATACGGCATTCCGGGCGCTGTATACAGGGCCGAGCCCTTGTTCAGGCCCACACCGGGGCCGGCGTGGGGTGTTCGCGGCGTAGTTGCCAGTACGCGGTGAGGGCGTTCTGGGAGGTGTTGCCGGGGTGGAGCTTTTCGAGCAGGCGCTCGTACAGGGGCTCGCGCAGCCTCAACCGGGCGATGACGGCGACGAGTTCGGTGATGAGCTGGCGGTCGCGGCCGGCCCGCAGCTCGGCCTCGATCCACTGGTCGACGGCGCGCCGGCGCGAGCGTTCGAGGTCGTCGATCCGCAACTGGAGGCGGGGGCCCGCCTGGACGCCGGAGAACGCCTCGCCGGACCACAGGGCGAGGGCCTGCCGCAGCCGGCGCGCCGCGCGCTCCGCGTCGCCGGCCTCCATCGCCCGGTAGCCGGCGCCCGCGTACCGTTCGAAGTCCGAGGTGTCGAGAGTGCCCGTACCCGTCTCCAGCCGGTAGCCGCCGGGGAGTTCGGACAGCAGCTCGTCCCGGCGCCGGCCGCCGCGCAGCGCTTCCGCGAAGAGTTCGCGCAGTTCTCGGACGGCGGTCTGGACGACCAACCTGCCGGTGCCCGGGGCTTCTTGGGGGGCGACCTCCTCCGCGAGCACGTCGGTGGGCACGAGTTGGCCGGGGTACGCGGCGAGCAGGGCCAGCGTCTGCCTCGTCAGCCGGGCGGCCGGCAGGACGGGCATACCGTCCACTTTGACCGAGAAGGTTCCGAGTACCTTGATGTCCACGCTGCCCCCAAGCGATTCGCGACAAGTCTCGGCCGGAGACTAGATCTCGACCGCTCGGAAGAATAATCGTTTTTTTGTTTCCGGGACAGCGTGCCTGGCGTCACCTCGGACCTGACACCTCGTTGGAACGGTACGCTCGTCGGCCCTTAAAATAGTGTGGGTTTTCTTTCGTTCGCTGGTTGTTCTCCTGGTGGTGTGCGTTCAGAGAGGGGCGGCATGAGGAGAGGGGCGGCATGAGGCAGGAGAGGGCCGCTCGGACGCGGCGGACTCTGGTGGACGCGGCGGCCGGGGTCTTCGACCGGCACGGATACGAGGGCACCTCGCTGACCCGCATCGCCCAGGCCGCGGACACCTCGCTCGGCGCGCTCACCTTCCACTTCGCCTCCAAGGAGAGCCTGGCCCGCACGGTCGGGGAACAGGGGCTCGTCACGACCCGGGACGCCGTCGCCGCGCTCCCCGCGCACCCCGGGGCCTCGGTGGAATGGCTCGCGTCCCTCACGCTCGCCCTCACCGGACTCCTCGACCGCGAGCCGGTCGTCCGCGCCGCCGCCCGCCTCACCCGTGAACTCCTCTGGACGCCGCCCAACTGGTACTCCGTCTGGCAGCCGGCCCTCCGCGCCCGCCTCGACACCGCCCGCCCCGACGAACTCCCGCCCGGCGCCGACCCCGCCACGCTCACCGCCCTCGCCTCCCACCTCATCACCGGCTCCGAATCCTGCGCCCGCCACCGCGCCTACCACCCCGACGCCTCCGAACAGGAATGCCCCGGCACCTCCGAGGACGTCCCCCGAATCCTCCGCCTGGTCCTGGACCCCACCCCCCTCCCCGAGACCGCGCACCCCACGGGGTTGGTACCCCGGCAGCCGCGCCGCTGAGCCGGCGAGGCGGGTGGTGGGGGCTGGGTTCGGGCGGGGACGCGGGTGTCTTGAGGCCTTGGTGGCGGCCGGGGGTTCGCGGTCGTGGCGGGGGCACCGGGGGCCTGGGTGGGGGTGGTGGGGTTCACGCTCGTGGGGGGTGTGCGGGAACGCGAGCCCGTCCGTGGCCGTGCCGTCGCCACCCTTGACGACGACCGCCGGGCCCTCAACTCCCTTGGATGCCAGGTCTGGTGACGGCGTGGACGCCGGAACTGACGCGGACGCCGGAGACTGAGGGCGGCGGGGACACGAACACCGGCATCGGCGCGGCCGCCGGGCCAGATTCCAGCGGGGTGCTCCTGCCGACGCCGGGTGCCGGGTCTGATGCCGGCGTTGGCGACTGAGCTGGCGCGAACTCAGTCCGAGTGCAGCGCAGTTACCCACGCCGACACGAACACCGGGCCCGATGCGGGCTCTTGGGTGGGTGCCCGTGCAACCTCCGGAGCTGGTGCCGGGGTTGAGGCCGGCACGGGCACCAGGGCTGACGCGGATGCCGGCGCGAGTGTGTGAGTTGGTGCGGGCGCCTGGGGTGGTGTGGGCGTTGGTTCAGGTGTCGGCGGGCGTGGTCAGGGCCGTTCCGGTGCCGGTCCCGGTGCGGAGGCTTGCGTCGGCTTGGTCGTCAGCCTCGGCGTCGGTAGCACGCCGGTCCCCGGTACCGGCCCAGTCCCCGGGGCCGAGCCGATCCCCGTCCCCGTCCCCGTCCCCGTCCCCGTCCCCGTCCCCGTCCCCGTCCCCGTCCCCGTCCCCGTCCCCGTCCCCGTCCCCGTCCCCGTCCCCGTCCCCGTCCCCGGTGATGATCCCTGTTCGGATATCGGCGTCTGTCCTGATACCGACCCCGGTCCCGGGCTCGCGGTCCCGCCGGTCCCCCCGTTGCCCCCGGTCCCCCCGTTCGTTTCGAAGTTCACCCGGGCCGCGGCGTCCGGTTGGGCCACGCCGGGGAGGAGGCAGCGCCAGATCGCGGTTACTCGGTCGGGGAGGTCTTGGTAGTCGGATTCGATGCGGGAGTGGATCTGGGCGCCGGTGCAGGCGTTGACGAGGACGCGGGCGAGTTCGGAGGGGTCGACGTCGGGGCGGAGTTCGTGGCGGAGGCGGGCCGCGTGGAGGTGTTGGAGGAGGACGTCGGCCCACTGACGGTGGGAGCTCTGTTCGGGGACGACGAAGTTCTCCTGGTCCATGACGAGGCGCGCGCCCGCTCGGAGGAGCGGGTCGGAGAGCATGCGGCGGGCCCAGGAGAGGGTGAGGTCGACGGCGTGCTGCAACCCCTCGGAGGACTGGGCCGCCCCCACGAACTGCGGCTGGGAGACGACGATCTCGCGCGCCAGATGCTCCTTGTCCCGGAAGTGGAAGTACACGGCCCCCAGCGTCAGCCCGGCCCGCTCGGCGATCGCCTTGACCGTGGCCCGCTCGAACCCGACCTGCCCGAACATCTCCGCCGCCGCACGTATCAGCGCGGAGCGCGTCAGCTCGGCCCGCCGCTGCTTCAGCGTCCGTGTCGTCATCACGCCCTCCACGGGCTCAGCCAGAGATCCGACGGTCACTCAAAACCCGGGCCAAAAAGAATCTTCTTCTTTTATCTCCGCCCCGCGGGTGATCGTATCCCCGAACAGTCTCGGCCAACATCCGTTCACAGAAGCCGAGTTGCCTCTGTGAGGACGGGCCACGCGATCACGGCTGCTCCTCGGGCGGGAGGGCCACAGCCCGGTGCCACCCACGCCGGAAGTGGACCAGCGCCGGCGCGTCGGAGAGGGCGACGGCTTCGATCCGCCCCGTGAGGATGCTGTGATCCCCACCGGGCAGCACCTGCCGACTGACGCACGCGAACCGGGCCGCCGCCCCGGGCAGACCGGGCAGCCCCCGCTCCAACGGAACGAGGGACGCCTCGGCCGCAGCCCTGTCCCGCCCCGCGAACTCCCGTGCCACAGCAGCCTGTTCATCACCGAGGACGTTGACGAGGAACCGGTCCGCCCGCGTGAACACCTCATGCGCACGCGAGGACCTGTCCACACACACCAGCAGCAACGGCGGCTCGGCGGACAGACTGCACACCGCGCTCGCCGTGAACGCCCGCGCCCGCCCCTCCCCGTCCCACGCGGTCACCACCGTCACCGGCGCCGCGAGCCGCGCCATCGCCTCCCGGAACAACTCCGGCGTCACCGGTTCGGCCTCCGGGACGTCGAACAGGGCGCCCCTGACCCGCTCGGCGACGGCGTCCGCGTGACTCTCCATGACGTCCCCTTCGAGTTCGACCTGCGACACCGGGCCGGTGGTCAACTCCGCCCACAGATCCACGTCCCGGACCGACACCGCCACCTCCTCACCGCCCGTCACGACGGTCACGGGACAGGCCAACCGGGGCTCAGACTCACCGGCGTCCCGCTGCGGCGGCCGACTCTCCGCCACGAACAGATGCCGGGGCCCCGGGCCCCCGTCCCGCACCAGCCGCCGCGCCACCTCGTACGCCGGCAGCCCACCGCCCCCGTGCCCGAACAAGGCGTACGCCCCCTCCCCGACCCGCTCCGCGATCCACCCGGCGACGTCACCCACGCTCTCCTCAAAACTCCGCCCCGCCCCCTTCCCCCGCCCGACCACGACAGCGTCGATCTCCAACGGCAGCGCGGCGAGAAGAGGCCGGAAGACCAGAGGGGAGCCGCCGACAGGGGGAAGACAGAACAGGGTGACGGGGGTGAGGTCAGGGTTCGCGGCAAGCTCGGCCGCGGTCGAAGCAGACGCCGGAGCCGGGCCCTCGGCCGACACCGGCAGATCCCCCACCGTCTCCGCCCACTCATCCGCGACAGCCGTCAACACCCGCACCAGCACCTCCACCAACCCCCGAGCCGTCGCCTCGTCATACAGCCCGGTGTCGTACTGGAGCCGCAGGGCAAGCCCCGTACGACTCCTCGTGGCGGTCAGCATCAGTTCGAGGGGGACGCAGGCGCCGGTGTCCTCGACGGCCTCGGTCCGCAGCCCCGGCAGGGTGAGGCCGAGGAGGGGTTCGTCGCCGAAGTCGACGGAGACCGGCGTGAGGGATCGCGGCTCGCCCGGATGCGGGGTGAGCCCGGCGAGGAGGGCGTCGAGGGGCGCGGCGGCGCGCTCACCGGCGTCCAGGAGGGCGTCCCGCGTCGCGCGGACGGCCTCGTCGAGCGGAGTCGCGTCCGTGAGGGAGACCCGCAGCGGCAGCACGGCCGCGAGGGAGCCGACGACGTCCTGCGCCTGCGGCTCGCGCTGCCCGAACGTCGTCGCCAGCAGGAACTCGTCCTGCCCGCACACCCCGCGCAGCACCGCCTGCCAGCCGGTGCACAGCGTCGCGAAGAGGGTGACCCGGTGCCGGCCGCTCCAGGACTGGAGCCGCGCGGTGTCGGCCGCGTCGAGCCGGACGGTGACGGCGGCCCCCGGCCCCCGGAACTGCCCGCCGCGCGGCCGGTCGGTGGGCAGCCGCAGCACCGGCGGCACCTCCCCCAGGTGCTCACGCCACCACGCGACGTCCCCGTCGCGCCCGGCGGTCACCGTGAGCGACAGATTCGTCCCGGCGGGCCCGGAAAACTCCGGCACCCGCCCCTCGCGCACCGCCCGGTACGCCTCCCCCAGATCCCGCGTCACCAGCCGCACCGCGTGCCCGTCGAGCGCGATGCGGTGCGTGCCGAGGACGAGCAGGTGATCGTCGTCCCCGAGCCGGACGACGGTGACGGTGAACAGGGGGCCGTGCGCGAGGTCGTGCGCGTCCTCCCGTACTGCGCGGATGATGTCGGACGGGTCGACCTGGACCGTGTCGGACGGGTCCTGTCCGCGCGCGTCGGTGACGGTCACGCCCACCGGCGCGGGCGGCAGCACGACCTGCCGCAGCGTCTCCCCGTCCGCGTCGCCCTCCTCCGCCCGGAAGACGGTCCGCAGCCCGTCGTGCCGGTGGACGACCGCCTCGACGGCCGTCCGCAACGCCGTCAGGTCCAGCGGGCCTCGGAGGCGGACCGCGCGGGCCTCGTTGTGGGCGGCGGCACCGAGACGCCGGGCGGCGAGCCAGAGGCGGCGTTGGACGGGGGTGGCGGGGGCGGAGTGCTCGGTGTACTGGGCCGGTGCCGCTCGCTGCGGCGCTCGCTGTGTCGTCCGCTGCGGGACGTCCTCGTGGTACCGCCGCCTGAGGACGTCCAACTCCCCCAACACCGCCCGCAGTTGCTCCGGCGTCACCCCGAGGTCCACCAGCGCGGCCAACTCATCGGCACCGGCCTCCGCGAGGGCGTCGATCAGGGCGAGGCCGGTGCCGGGGCAGGCGCTCAGCACGACGACGACCCGTCCGGCGTCCGGATCGAACCCGTACCGCTCGCGCGTCGCACGGTAATGCGCGACGTCCTCGGCGAACCGCTCCACCGACTGGTCCGTCATCTCCGTCACCACGCCCAGGCCGGCGCGGGCCGCCTCCTCGTACCCCGCCCTGTCGTCGCCGACGGCCAGGAACACCGGCGGGTCCGGCTGGACCGGGCGCGGGACGCGACTGACGTCGCCCGCGCGTCTGCCTCCCCGCCACAACGCCCTTATCTGCTCCAGCCGTTCACCGCACGCGCCGTCGACGCCGATGCCGATGCCGATCCGTCCGCCGGAGAGGCTGTCCGCCATCGACCACTCCCCGGCGATGCGGACGGGGTCGTGCGGCGGAAGCACCACGGTGTTGATCCGAACGCGGTGCGTCTCGCGGGCCAACGCCGCCGCGAGGACAAGGGGGTTGGGGAAGAGGCCGCCGGAGGAGTGGAGGTGTCTCTCCGGGAGCCAGAGGCCGTGGAAGCCGTGGGTGTCGGCGTAGCGGGCGGCTTCGACGAGGAGACCGTAACCGGGGTCTTGGTGATGGCCGCCGGAGAAGGAGAGGCTGAAGTCAGGGGCGGGACGGCGACGGTGCGCGGGACGAAGGCCGGGACGCGGGGCGGGCGCTTGGATGTGACGTGGAATCTCGACCTCGTCCTCAGCGTGCTGTCCGGGCACGGCGAGGCGTTCGACAGCGGAGCCGGGCTCGGCCGGACGGTCGTCCGGCGTGCGGTCGTTCATGCCACCACTCCCGTCCGGACGATCTGCCGTTCAAGGCAGGCAAGTTGTTCAAGGATCCGAAGCTGCGCCTCGGAAATGACCCCGATTTCCCGGACCGAGATGCGCACCCCCACCATCCGAAACGAGTCCGCACCCAACTCCACGTACTCCCACTCCGGCATTACCGCGCCCCTATTCGACATAACTCACCCTCACGCCCGTCACCGCCGATACCGATCACCTATATCGACCCTAGGCGCCCGAAATTCCCCCACCAACACCGATTCCACACCACGAAACACGAACCGGCGACGTTCCCCACGCGCGGAAGGCTGGTTCGCGGAGGACCTGGACCGCCTCCCCGAGGCGCCTCGCCACACCGAGTTGATCGACGGAGCGCTCGTCGTCGAGGCCCCCCCCCGAGTCCGCCCACAGGGACCGCACGGTAAAACTCCGCAAATACGCGGAGGCCGGAATTCCGCACCACTGGTGCATCGAAGACGAATCCAGCACCCCAGCCGTCCACGTCTACGAACTCGACAAACCAACCGGCGCCTACGCCCCCGCCGGCATCTTCCGAAACACCCTGACCCGCCCGGTCCCCTTCGAGATCAACCTGAACCTCGACAAACTAATGCCGCCGCGAAGCAGCTGAGAGCGGACACGAAAAGGGCCGGATTCAGGGGAACCCGGCCCTTTTTGGGAAGTGCTCAGACGTTGAAGCGGAATGTCTGAGGGCTGATCCTGACCTGCGGCCGAGCCCCATCCAGGGCTCTGACCTGGGATTTCCCGGTTGGCACGCGTTGGCTCCCGACGGCCGTTTACGGGTGTCCTGCGGACTGGCTGCGGACCGGAGGACACCCTCACTCGGCCGACATGAGCCTCTCGTCCGTCATACCCAGACGTGCCTGTTCCTCCTCGACGATCCGACGTGCCAGCTCGGTGTCCGACACGTCGACCGCGTCCGGGGTGGCTTCGGCCACGGCGCTGCGGCGGGCATAGGCATCGAACAGGCGCGTCTTGGCTTCCAGCATCTTCACCATGCGTTCGTCCACGCCTCCGGTGGCGAGGAGGCGGTGCACACGAACCGGCCTGACCTGGCCCATACGGTGGGCCCGGGCCACCGCCTGATGTTCGATTGTCGGCTTGATCTGGGGTTCGCAGATGACGACGACGGAGGCGGCCTGCATGTTGAGGCCGACGCCCGCTGCCTGGATCTGCCCTAGGAGCACCGCCGGGCCCTGGACATCGGCGAAGTCGTCGACGATCTCCTGGCGACGCTGGGCCGGGACGCCGCCGGTCAGCGGACCGAACACCGGAGTGGTCCTGGCGGTTCCGGCCGCGAGGGCCTCCTTCACCACGCCCAGTACGTCCTTGAAGTTGGAGAAGACCACCGTCTTCTGCCCGTTCTCGCCGGCCTCCCGAACGATCTCCCGGAGCCGGTCCAGTTTGGCCGACTTCTCGGGGCGCATGTACGCGGCCCTGCGCATGGCCATGAAGTTGCCCGCGCGCACGGCTTCGCGGTACGCCTCCTCGTCCGAAGCGCTCAGCTCCTCCCACTCGTCGGTCTGCTGAAGGCTCGGGAGTTCCGTCAGCACGTCCTCCTGGTTGCGCCGCAGGTAGACCGGGGCCACCACCTTGCGGAAGGCGACCGATCCGGCCAGCGCGTCCCGTTCACCGAGGGAGTCCGCGACGTCGCCATCGAGCATCCGGACCAAGTTGCGGAACTCCACCACACGGTTCTCCATCGGGGTTCCGGTCATGAAGAGGCTGCGCTCACAACGCTCCGTCCACAGGGCGACCGACTGAGACCGTTTGGTCTTCGGGTTCTTCACGGAGTGCGCTTCGTCGACGACCAGCAGCCCGACCTCCCCGCCGCCCGGTGCCGGAAAGCCGCGCAGCGCGTCGAACGTGGTCACCCCAACGCCGCCCCGCCCTTTCCAGTCGGCAAACGCGTAGTGCCGGTCGGGACCATGGAGCACCATGACGCGCAGGGCGCTGCGGGCCTCGATCTCCCGTGTCCAGTTCACGAGGACGCTCGCCGGGCAGACGACCATGAAGTGACTCTGCCCCTCGGCTGCCAGGTGCGCGAGGACGGCGATCGCCTGGATGGTCTTCCCGAGGCCCATCTCGTCGCCGAGTATCACCTTGCGCTGCGCAAGCGCGAACCGTGCGCCGAACGACTGGTAACCGCGCAGGGAGACCCGCCGGTGCGTGTCGTCGAGGTGCTGGGTCCGTACCCGCTCCGCAATCTCGTCCGGCAGAAAGCCCTCTGCGGCAGCCGCGTCCGGCAGCCGCCCGGAAATCTCGGCGAGCAGGCTGTAGTACTCGGCGGAGCGGAGTTCGAAGTCCACCCAGGCCGCGACGTCGGACGAGAGCCCCCGGAGCAGGTCCACCGACGCCTGGGCGAGCAGCTCTGGCAGGCCGGCCTGCTCCGCCTCGTCCACCAGCGACCGGACCTCGGCGACCGCCGCCCACGCGCGAGCCTTCTTCTCCCGGCCGGCCAGCAGCATCCGGACCCTTCCGGCGGCGGGCCTAGCGTCGGCCAGCAGCGGACCTAGCCGTTCCGCCAGGACGGTGGCCTTGTCGACCGCACGCCGGGCGTCCGGGCCGGCCTCCACCAGGACATGCAGGGCCATGACGAGCGCGGTGGTGCTCGGTTCCGGCCGGTCCACGTCGATGTGGACGGCCACGGTCTCGTGCACGGCCTCGGAGAGCCGGCGGGCGGCGGCGAGCATCTGGTCGACGGTGCGCTGCCCGACACCGGGAATCTGCCGCAGCCGGTAGGGGCCCGCTTCGAGAACACTGCCCAGGGTGCGCAGTCCGCTCTTCTCGACGCTCCCCAGCCGCAGCCGCCCTTCGGTGACGTCCTGCAGCCGGGCGACGGGAATGGCGTCGAGCTCCCGCTTCACCGCCGCATCATGGATCGGCTTCAGTGCCGCCCGTACCGCCTCCACTGCCCTTCCATGGTCACCGACCACTGCCTGCGCCGCCTCGTACAGTCGCGTTCCCCTCGCGACTGTGTCCCGCTCGCCACGCCCCACGCTTCCCGCCCCTCTCTGGCCCTCCCCGCATCTTTCCACCGCCCACACCGGGCCTCGACGGGCATTCGCAGCTCCCTGCTGATCAACCGAACCTCGGGGCAGCCATTCACACCCTCATACTTACGACCACCGGTAGGATCGGCACCATGAGCGGTAGTAGGAAGTATTCGATCAGCCTGCCCGAGGATCTCGCCGAGGCCGTACGCGCCCATGTCGGGCCCGGCGGTTTCTCCGCCTACGTCGCCGAGGCTCTCGAACAGAGGGTCGCCATGGACAAGCTGCGGGAGATCGTCGCCGACTTCGAGACCGACAACGAAGCTCTCACCCGCGAGGAGGTCGAGGCCGCCCGGGCGCTGCTGCGCCACGACCACCGGCAGGCCGGCGGGGCCGCCGCCTGATGCCCGGCACCCTCCTGCTCGACAGCGAAGGACTCTCGAAGCTCTACAGCAAGGACCGCACCGTGGTGGCCCTGGTCCAGGCGGCGTCGGAGGAGGGCGTCCGAGTCGCCACCAGCGCCATGACCACGCTTGAGGCCGACTACGAGCGCATTCACCCGGCCCGCATCAAGTGGGTCCTCTCCCGCGTCGACGTCCACGACGTCACCAAGGAGATCACCGACCGGGCCGCAGTCCTCCTTCGCACCCATCGCCTTCACGGCCACAAGTACGCCATCGATGCCGTTCTCGCCGCCATCGCCCGCAACACGCCCCAACCAGTCACCGTCCTCACCTCCGACCCCGAGGATCTGACACTCCTGTGCGGCCCTTCCGTGGAGGTCGTCAAGGTCTGAGGCCGCGTCGCTGCCACGCCGCCCGGCCAAACGCTGTCACCGCATCGCGGGATCGGGGACTCACCGCGGACACACAGCTGTGCCCGACCCACCAACAGGAGGGTCGGGCACAGGTATTGACATAGCGTCAGACGTTGAAGCGGAACTCCACCACATCCCCGTCCTGCATGACGTACTCCTTGCCCTCCATCCGCGCCTTGCCCTTGGCGCGCGCCTCCGCGACCGACCCCGTCTCGACGAGGTCGGCGAAGGAGATGACCTCGGCTTTGATGAAGCCCTTCTGGAAGTCGGTGTGGATGACGCCGGCGGCTTCGGGGGCGGTGGCGCCCTGCTTGATGGTCCAGGCGCGGGATTCCTTGGGACCGGCGGTGAGGTAGGTCTGGAGGCCGAGGGTGTTGAAGCCGACGCGGGCGAGGGTCGCGAGGCCGGGCTCCTCCGCGCCCACCGATTCGAGGAGTTCGAGCGCGTCGGCCTCGTCCAGCTCCGCGAGGTCCGCTTCGAGCTTCGCGTTGAGGAAGATCGCCTCGGCGGGGGCGACGAGCGCACGCTGCTCGTCCTTGAACGCGTCGTCGGTCAGCTCGTCCTCGTCGACGTTGAAGACGTAGAGGAACGGCTTGGTGGTGAGGAGGTGCAGGTCGTGGAGGAGTTCGGCCCGCTCGCTGCCCTGGACGACGCCCTCGGAGAACAGCGTGTCCCCGCGCTCCAGGATCTCCTTGGCGGCCTCGACGGCGGCGACCTTCGGCGCGACGTCCTTCTTGATCCGGGACTCCTTCTGGAGGCGCGGCAGGACCTTCTCGATGGTCTGGAGGTCGGCGAGGATCAGCTCGGTGTTGATGGTCTCGATGTCGTCCTTGGGCGACACCTTGCCGTCGACGTGGACGACGTTCTCGTCCTTGAAGGCCCGGATGACCTGGCAGATCGCGTCGGACTCACGGATGTTCGCGAGGAACTTGTTGCCCAGCCCCTCGCCCTCCGAGGCCCCCCGGACGATCCCCGCGATGTCGACGAAGTCGACGGTCGCCGGGAGGATCTTCTGCGAGCCGAAGATCTCCGCGAGCTTGTCGAGACGGGGGTCGGGGACGCCCACGACACCGACGTTCGGCTCGATCGTGGCGAACGGGTAGTTGGCCGCGAGCACGTCGTTCTTGGTCAGGGCGTTGAACAGGGTCGACTTGCCGACATTCGGCAGACCGACGATTCCGATCGTGAGCGACACGTTGCGACTTCCCGTGAGTGGTGAGGGCCAGGGGCCGGTACGCGTACGAACCCCACCGGCCGATCCCTCAGTCTAAGCCGTGCGGGTCCCCGTCCCGCCGTCCCTCTCGAACGCATGCCCAAGCCCGCCCCCACGGCGTGTCCCACGCCCGATTCGGCACATAAGCAGACCTAAGTTGGACGAGTGCACCGACCCGAACCCGGCCGTCCCGGACGAACCTCCCCGGAACCCGCGCGGGCCCGGCCCTCGGGCACCGCGGGCAAAGCAGCGCAGGCGAGAGGCGACGGCGTGAGCGGTGTACGGGACGACTCGGCGGGACGCGCCGGGACACAGGCGAACGCCCCCGACGGCGACGACTTCACCAGGGCGACCTTCGACGCCCTCCGCCTGACCCGCGCCCCGGAGGAACCACCCCGCCGGCAAGCATCGGGCGGCGACGTACGGGACGTACGGGACGTACGGAGCGAAGCCGCCAACGACCAGCCCCCGGCCCGCATGGCCCCCCGCCAGAAAACCCCCCGCAGGCAGCCGCCCCTCCGCACCCCGGACGACCGCCGTAACCCGGACATCCCCCGCACCCTGGACGCTCGCCCCGCCCCGGACGCCCGCCGCGCCCCGGACGCCCGCCGCGCCCCGCGCCCGACCCCCCCGCGGCACGACCCGAACCCCCCGTACGACCGCGAGCCCTCCAGCCGCACCCCCGCCCAAAACCCCGCCAACTCCCCCCACCCCTCCCCGCCTCCCCACCTGAACCGCCCCCGCCGCCCTACTCCCCCCACCGCCACACCCCCGAAAGCACCCCCCACGCACCCCCCACGCCAACGCCGCACCCCACCCCGCCCAACCCCCCCGCGCCCGACCGACCGCTACCCCACCCCCCGCCTCACCGGCCTGGGCTGCGCCCTCCTCAGCACCGCCCTGATGACGACCTTCGGCCTGCTGATCGACCTCGTCCTGGGCGACTCGACCACCGCGTACGCGGTCCTCTACCTGCCCGTCTGCGTGCTGACGGCGTCCTGGACCCGCAAGGGCGACCTGCTCTCCGCCCCGGTCGTCCTCCCGATCGCCTTCGCCATCGGCATCCTGTCCGTCGCGGACGGCGGAGGCGGCGCGGGCGGCACCCTGATGGGGCTGGTGACGGCGCTGGCGACGCAGGCGGGCTGGCTGTACGGCGGGACGCTCGCCGCGCTGCTGGTGGCCGCCGCCCGCCGCTGGTGGCCGGCCTCGCTCAGCCGCGGGCGCGCATAGCCGCTCCCACGATCCCCGCGTTGTTCTGGAGCTGCGCGGGCACGATCTCGGCCTTGATGCCCTGGACGTACGGCAGGAACTTCTGCGCCTTGCGGCTGACCCCGCCGCCGATGATGAACAGCTCCGGCGAGAACAGCATCTCGACGTGCGCGAGGTACTTGGTGACCCGGTGGGCCCAGTGCTCCCAGGAGAGCTCGCCGTCCTCCCTGGCCTTGCTGGAGGCGCGCGTCTCCGCGTCGTGGCCGTGCAGTTCGAGGTGGCCCAGCTCGGTGTTGGGCACGAGCACGCCGTCGCTGAACAGGGCGCTGCCGATGCCGGTGCCGAACGTCAGCAGGATGACCGTCCCCTTGCGCCCGCGCCCGGCGCCGAAGGCGACCTCGGCGACGCCCGCCGCGTCCGCGTCGTTGACGACCGTCACGGGGAGCCCGCCGAGGCGTTCGGTGAACAGCGCACGCGCGTCGGTGTCGATCCAGCTCTTGTCGACGTTGGCCGCCGTGCGCACGGTGGAGCCGCCGGTGACCACGCCCGGGAACGTGAGCCCCACGGGGCCGGTCCAGCCGAAGTGGTCGACGACCTGTTTCACGCCGTCGGCCACCGCGTCGGGTGTCGCCGGGTGCGGTGTGAGCACTTTGTGCCGCTGCGCCGCCAGGTCGCCCATGTCCAGGTCCACCGGGGCGCCCTTGATCCCGGATCCGCCGATGTCCACGCCGAAGATCTGCATGGCCCCACGGTACGACGGCCCACTGACAGTCACCTGCCCGAGGCCGCCCTGAAGCGCCCCGGGGCCGCCTCAGACCCGCCCCGGGCCCGTCAAGACGGGTTCAGGCCGCTTCCGGCCCGCTCCCGCCGCGCTGCGCGACCAGCGTCGCCGCCTCCTCGCGCAGATCCCGCCGCAGCTCCTTCGGCAGCGAGAACGTGATCGACTCCTCGGCGGCCTTGACCAGTTCGACGTCGCCGTACCCGCGCGCGGAGAGCCATTCCAGGACCTCCTCGACCAGGACCTCCGGCACGGACGCGCCGGACGTCACGCCGACCGTCGTCACGCCCTCCAGCCACGCCTCGTCGATCTCGCTCGCGAAGTCCACGAGGTGCGCCGCACGCGCGCCCGCGAGCTTGGCGACCTCGACGAGCCGGACGGAGTTGGAGGAGTTGCGCGAGCCGACGACGACCACCAGCTCGGCCTCGGCGCCCATCTGCTTGACCGCGAGCTGACGGTTCTGCGTGGCGTAGCAGATGTCGTCGCTGGGCGGCGAGATGAGCTGCGGGAACTTCTCCTTGAGCGCGTCGACGGTCTCCATCGTCTCGTCGACGGACAGCGTCGTCTGGGACAGCCAGACGATCTTCGACTCGTCGCGGACGGTGATCTTCTCGACGTCCTTGGGGCCGTCGACGAGCTGGATGTGGTCCGGGGCCTCGCCGGAGGTGCCGATGACCTCCTCGTGGCCCTCGTGCCCGATGAGGAGGATGTCGTAGTCCTCGTTCGCGAACCGGACGGCCTCCTTGTGGACCTTCGTCACCAGGGGGCAGGTCGCGTCGATCGTGGCCAGGCGCCCGCGCGCGGCTTCCTCGTGGACGACGGGGGCGACGCCGTGCGCCGAGAACATCACGATGTTCCCGGGCGGCACCTCCTCCGTCCGCTCGACGAAGATCGCGCCCTTCTTCTCCAGGGTCTGGACGACGTACTTGTTGTGGACGATCTCGTGCCGGACGTAGATCGGGGCCCCGTACTGCTCCAGGGCCTTCTCGACGGCGATCACGGCGCGGTCCACACCCGCGCAGTAGCCCCGGGGGGCGGCGAGCAGGACACGGCGGCGCGGCGAAGCGGTCATGTGTCCCATCGTACGGGTGCGCGCGGGGCCGAAGACGCGCCCGCGCGCGTGGGTGGAGGTCGTGCGTGGAGGTTTCGTGACGGCCGCCTCCGGGACGTCGAGCCGCCTCCGGACCGTCGGTACGGCACCGTCGCGGCGCCCCTCGTTGTCAGTGGCGGCCGATACTCTCGACGGCATGGCTGTGAACACGTCCGCAGAGGCTCCCCTGCCCGTCGGGGAGGTGTCGCGGCTCATCGGGGGCTGGATCGACCGGCTGGGCGCGGTGTGGGTCGAGGGGCAGATCACGCAGTTGTCGCGGCGGCCCGGCGCGGGGGTCGTCTTCCTGACGCTGCGGGACGCCTCGCACGACATCTCCGTGGGTGTCACGTGCTACCGGCAGGTGTTCGACGCCGTCGCCGATGTCGTCGGGGAGGGTGCCCGGGTCGTCGTCCACGCGAAGCCGGAGTGGTACGCGCCCCGGGGCCAGCTGTCGTTGCGGGCCGTGGAGATCCGTCCGGTGGGCGTGGGGGAACTCCTCGTCCGGCTGGAGCGGCTGAAGAAGGCGCTGGCGGGCGAGGGCCTGTTCGCGCCGGAGCGCAAGAAGCGGCTGCCGTTCCTGCCGCAGCTGATCGGGCTGGTGTGCGGGCGCGCGTCGGCGGCGGAGCGGGACGTCCTGGAGAACGCCCGGCACCGGTGGCCGGCCGTCCGGTTCGAGGTGCGCAACGTCGCGGTGCAGGGCGTGCACGCGGTGACGCAGGTCGTGCAGGCCGTCAAGGAGCTGGACGCGATGGACGAGGTGGACGTCATCGTCGTGGCCCGGGGCGGCGGCAGCGTGGAGGACCTGCTCCCGTTCTCGGACGAACAGCTCGTGCGTACGGTCGCGGCCTGCCGCACCCCGGTCGTCTCGGCGATCGGCCACGAGCCGGACAACCCTCTCCTGGACCACGTCGCGGACCTGCGCGCCTCGACGCCGACGGACGCCGCGAAGAAGGTCGTGCCGGACGTCGGTGAGGAGCTGGAGCGCGTGCGGATGCTGCGCGGCCGGGCCCGGCGCTGTGTGGAGGGCTTCGTGGACCGGGAGGAGCGGGGGCTGGCGCACGCGCTCGCGCGGCCGGCGATACAGGATCCGCACCGGATGGTGGACGAGCGCGAGGACCATGTGGCCGCGCTCCTGGAGCGTTCCCGGCGCACGCTGGGCCACCTCCTGGACCGCGCCGACTCGGAGCTGTCCCACACGCACGCGCGCGTGGTGGCCCTCTCCCCCGCCGCGACCCTCCAGCGCGGGTACGCGGTCCTCCAGCGGGCGGACGGCCATGTGGTGCGCGGTCCGGGCGAGGCGACGGCGGGTGAGACCCTGCGCGCGCGGGTCGCGAAGGGCGAGCTGACGGTACGGGTCGAGGAACGGGGAGCACAGGAATGACGGACATGACCGGCACGAAGGACGAGACGCTCGGCTACGAGCAGGCGAGGGACGAGCTGATCGACGTGGTGCGCCGCCTGGAGGCGGGCGGGACGACGCTGGAGGAGTCCCTGGCGCTGTGGGAGCGCGGCGAGGAGCTGGCGAAGGTGTGCCGGCGCTGGCTGGAGGGCGCGCGGGCGCGCCTGGACGCGGCGCTGGCGGAGGAGGACGGGGAGGACGCCGAGTGATCTACCGAGCGATCTGCCGTGTGATCCGCCGGGTGATCTGAGGCACCTCACAGGCGATTGGTTGAACGTTGAACATGTATGGCGTACCGTCGTACCCGTCAACCGGTCCGGCGTCCCGGATCCGGACGTGCACGTAAGGAAAACCACGCATGTCTCTCGTTCTCGACCCCACCGCCCAGGACCTGCTGTTCCGTGAGGCCCACACCGCGAACGCCTTCACGGACGAGCAGGTGACCGACGAGCAGGTCCAGGCGATCTACGACCTGGTCAAGTTCGGCCCGACGGCGTTCAACCAGACGCCGCTGCGCATCACCCTGGTCCGCTCGGCGGAGGCGCGGGAGCGTCTGGTGAAGCACCTGTCCGAGGGCAACCAGGCCAAGACGGCCGCCGCCCCGCTGGTCGCGATCCTCTCCGCGGACAACGAGTTCCACGAGGAACTGCCCGCCCTGTTCCCGGCGTTCCCCCAGGCCAAGGACCTCTTCTTCGCCGAGCGCCCGGCCCGCGAGGGCTCCGCCAAGGTCAACGCCGCCCTCCAGGCCGCCTACTTCATCATCGGCATCCGCGCGGCCGGCCTCGCCGCCGGCCCGATGACCGGCGTCGACTTCGAGGGCGTCCGCAAGGAGTTCCTCGACGACGACCACACCCCCCTGATGGTCGTCAACATCGGCAAGCCCGCCGAGAACGCCTCCTACCCGCGTTCCCCGCGCCTGGCCTACGAGGACGTCGTCACGACGGTCTGAGCGACACCCCCGCCTCACCGGCACGCGGAAGAGCCCCGGAACCGTCCGGGGCTCTTTCGTGTCCGGTCAGCCGAGGCCGGGGCCCCGGACCGGGATCGTCGTGAACGTGGGGGCGGGCGCCGGGTCCTGGAAGAAGTCGTTGCCCTTGTCGTCGACGACGATGAAGGCGGGGAAGTCCTCGACCTCGATCTTCCAGACGGCTTCCATGCCGAGTTCTTCGTACTCGACGACCTCGACCTTCTTGATGCAGTCCTGGGCGAGGCGGGCGGCGGGGCCGCCGATGGAGCCGAGGTAGAAGCCGCCGTGGGTGTCGCAGGCGTCGGTGACCTGCTTGCTGCGGTTGCCCTTGGCGAGCATGACCTTGGAGCCGCCGGCGGCCTGGAACTGTTCGACGTAGGAGTCCATACGCCCGGCCGTGGTGGGGCCGAAGGAGCCGGAGGCGTAGCCCTCGGGGGTCTTCGCGGGGCCCGCGTAGTAGACCGGGTGGTCCTTGAGGTACTGCGGCATCTCCTCGCCCGCGTCGAGCCGTTCCTTGATCTTCGCGTGGGCGATGTCGCGCGCGACGACCAGCGGGCCGGTGAGGGACAGGCGCGTCTTGACCGGGTACTTGGTCAGCTCCGCGAGGATCGTCTCCATCGGCTGGTTCAGGTCGATCCGCACGACGTCCGACGACTCGTCCAGGTGCTCGTCCGTCGTCTCCGGCAGGAACCGCGCCGGGTCGGTCTCCAGTTGCTCCAGGTACACGCCCTCCGCGGTGATCTTCGCGACGGCCTGGCGGTCGGCGGAGCAGGAGACGGCGATGGCGACGGGGCAGGAGGCGCCGTGCCGGGGCAGGCGGATGACGCGGACGTCGTGGCAGAAGTACTTGCCGCCGAACTGGGCGCCGATGCCGATCTTCTGGGTCAGCTCGAAGACCTTCTCCTCCAGCTCCTTGTCCCGGAAGCCGTGCCCGAGCGCGGAGCCCTCGGTGGGGGCCTCGTCGAGGTAGTGCGCGGACGCGTACTTCGCGGTCTTCAGGGCGTACTCGGCGGACGTCCCGCCGACGACGATCGCGAGGTGGTACGGCGGGCAGGCGGCCGTCCCCAGCGAACGGATCTTCTCCTCCAGGAACTTCATCATGGAGGCCTCGTTCAGGACGGCCTTCGTCTCCTGGTAGAGGAACGACTTGTTGGCGGAGCCGCCGCCCTTGGCCATGAAGAGGAACTTGTAGGCGCCGCCGTCGGTCGCGTACAGCTCGATCTGCGCGGGGAGGTTGGAGCCGGTGTTCTTCTCCTCCCACATGGTCAGCGGGGCCATCTGGGAGTAGCGCAGGTTGAGGTTGAGGTAGGCGTCGTAGATGCCGCGGCTCAGCGCCTCCTCGTCGCGCCCGCGCGTGAGGACGTTCTGTCCGCGCTTGCCCATGACGATCGCCGTGCCCGTGTCCTGGCACATCGGCAGCACGCCCGCGGCCGCGATGTTCGCGTTCTTCAGCAGGTCCAGGGCGACGAACTTGTCGTTGGAGGACGCCTCCGGGTCGTCGACGATCCGGCGCAGCTGCGCGAGGTGCGCGGGGCGCAGGTAGTGCTGGATGTCGTGGATCGCCTCTTCGGCGAGCTTGCGCAGGGCCTCCGGCTCGACCTGGAGGAACGTCCGCCCGTCCGGCCCCTCGACGGTGGAGACGCCTTCGGAGGTCACCAGCCGGTAGGGCGTGGTGTCCTCTCCCAGGGGCAGCAGATCGGTGTACGCGAACTCAGGCATCGAGCCCATTCCTCACTTGACGGGTCAGCGGCCGGCCTCCATTGGCAAGCGTTGTCCAGCGTAGAACCTGCCGCTGACAACACCCTGGTGAGGCAAGGCTTAGTTCGATGATATTGAAAATCCCGGAGGGGTATCGCGATCTATCGTGTTTGGGTACGCTGCCGGTGTGGACCTTCAGAAACAGACCGACCTGCGCGCCTCGGACGCCGACCGGGACCGCGTCGCCGACATCCTCAGGGACGCCCTGGCCGAGGGCCGCCTCACGGCCGAGGAGCACGCCGAGCGCGTCGAGGGCGTCCTCGCCGCGAAGACGGTCGGCGAGCTGGAGGTGTTCGTCAAGGACCTCCCCGTCGCCCACACGCCGCGCGCGACGACGGCCCCGCTCCGCCCGGCGGACGCCGCGCTCCCGGCCGACCCGGACGAGAACATCGTCGCCGTCTTCAGCAGCGCGACGCGGCGCGGGCGCTGGCGGGCGGGGCGGCGGATCCACGCGTACGCGATCTTCGGGAGCGTCGAGATCGACCTCAGCGAGGCCCTGTTCGAGTACCAGCAGGTCGTCGTCAAGACGTACGCGATCCTCGGCAGCGTCGAGGTCCGCGTCCCGGAGAACATCTCGCTGCGGGGCACCGGCGGCGGCATCCTGGGCAGCTTCGAGGTCGACACGATGGACTCGGGCGACCCGAACGCGCCCGTGGTGTACCTCGACGGCTGGGCGGTGCTGGGGAGCGTCGAGGGGCGGCCCCGGCGCGGGCGCGTCGTCGCGGACATTCTCGATCGCGTTCAGCGCAAGGTCGACCGGAGTTCGCGCAAGCATCTGGACCGTTGACGCTCGTGAAGGGGCCTGAGAGCCACTGTCGGGAACTCAGTGCATAGGTGCGCGTACAGCGGGTAGGGCTTGCTGCATCGTCTCTCGCAATCGTCTCTCGCTCGCGTAGCCGTCGTCAGGAGTAGACCGTGCTGCAACCGCCGCATTCGTCCCTGGTAGCTGCCGTTCCGGCCCAGCGGGTGCCAGTGCGGGACAGGGATCAAGACGCCCCGTGGCACACCGAGGCGGTGTGCCGTCGCGACGAGGCCGGACTGTTCTTCGCCCCCTCCAAGGAGCCCACCGCGGCCCGCCTCTCCCGCGAGGAGGCCGCCAAACGCGTCTGCGCCCGCTGTCCGGTCATGGTCCAGTGCCGTGAGCACGCCCTGCTCCAGCCGGAGCCGTACGGCGTCTGGGGCGGCCTCACGGCGGCCGAGCGCCGCGTCGTGCTGGCGCGCAGGCGCCGCAGGGAGCTGGAGCTGAAGAAGGCGGCGAGGGCGACGAACACCCGGGTCGCCCAGGCGGGCTGAGGCGACCCCGGCACACAGAGAGGGCGTTCCCGAGGGGGAACGCCCTCTGTCTCGCGAACGCGACCGGGCCGCGGACGCCGCCTGCCCTGCGGACGCGCCGGCTACCCCCGGACGCCGACTGCCCCACGCACGCGCCGGCCACCCCCGGACGCCGACTGCCCCACGCACGCGCCGGCCACCCCCGGACGCCGACTGCCCCACGCACGCGCCGGCCACCCCCGGACGCCGTCTGCCCCGCGGGCGTCGGTTGCCTCGCGGGCGCCAGCCGCCCCGCACGCTGCCCGCAACGGACGCGCGCGTACATCACGCGGCCGCCGGCTGACCGCTGGGCGCCGCCCGCACATCTCGCAGACGCCGGCTGACCGGTGAGCACCGCCCGCGCCGCCCGTACCTCACGCGGACGCGTTGCCCACGCCGCCCGCACACCTCACGGGCGCTGCCCCTCAACCCCGTCCGCCGCCCCGTCCCGCTCTACTTCGCCCGGTCGAAGTCGACCGCGCTGTACGCCCGCAGCTTGCTCAGGCGGTGTTCGGAGTCGATCCGGCGGACGGTGCCCGACTTGGAGCGCATGACGATGGAGTCGGTCGTCGCGGTCTCCGAGCGGTAGCGCACGCCCCGCAGCAGCTCGCCGTCGGTGATGCCGGTCGCGACGAAGAAGACGTTCTCGCCGGTGACCAGGTCCTCGGTGGTCAGCACCCGGTCGAGGTCGTGTCCGGCGTCGATCGCGCGCTGCCGCTCCTCGTCGTCCTTGGGCCACAGCTTGCCCTGGATGACACCCCCGAGGCATTTCACGGCGCACGCCGAGATGATCCCCTCGGGCGTCCCGCCGACCCCGAGCAGCAGGTCGATCCCGGTGCCCTCGCGCAGCGCGAGGATCGACCCGGCGACGTCCCCGTCGGAGATCAGCTTGATGCGCGCGCCCGCCTGCCGGACCTCCTTGATGATCCCGGCGTGCCGGGGCCGGTCGAGGATGACGACGGTGACGTCCTCCGGCGTGCCCCGCTTCGCCTTGGCGACCCGCCGGATGTTGACGTCCACGGGCGCGTTGATGTCGACGAACTCGGCCGCCTCGGGCCCGGTGACGAGCTTGTCCATGTAGAACACGGCGGACGGGTCGAACATCGCCCCCCGCTCGGTCGCGGCCAGCACGGCGATCGCGTTGGGCATGCCCTTCGCGGTGAGCGTCGTCCCGTCGATCGGGTCGACGGCGATGTCGACCTCGGGCCCCGTCCCGTCGCCGACGCGCTCCCCGTTGAACAGCATCGGCGCCTCGTCCTTCTCACCCTCGCCGATGACGACGACGCCGTTCATCGAGACGGTCGACACGAGCGTCCGCATCGCGCGCACGGCCGCGCCGTCGGCGCCGTTCTTGTCGCCGCGCCCGACCCAGCGTCCGGCGGCCATCGCGGCGGCCTCGGTCACCCGGACGAGTTCGAGGGCGAGGTTGCGGTCGGGGGCCTCGGAGGGGACATCGAGTTCGGACGGCAAGTGATGGTGCTCGGACACGGGATGCACCTTTCTGACCGATACGACGACGGCCGGGGCGGGGTTCTGACTCCCGACTTTAACTCCAGTACGAAAAAATGAGCAGGGGACCCCACGGATGAGCGGCCGGGGCACCTGCGACGATAGGGGGCGTGGCAGGTTCGAACGGCAAGCAGAAGTCGGCCCGGGACATGATCCTCTCCCTGGGCCTCATCGTGTTGGCGGCGCTGGTCATCTACGTCTTCGTCCCGCACGACGACAAGGAGCCCGACATCAAGCGCGTCGACTACACGGTCGAACTGGCGACGGCCCGCCGCGCGGCGTCGTACCCGATCTCCGCGCCGGTGGGGCTCCCGGACACCTGGAAGGCGACGTCCGTGCGCTACCGGGGCGACGACTTCGACGCCTGGCACCTCGGCTTCCGCACGCCCGACGGGCAGTACGTCCAGGTCGAGCAGTCCGCCGCGAAGGAGCGCGCCAAGTTCGTGGACGACGCGAGCCAGGGGTCGAGCGCGACGGACGTCACCGACGAGATCGCCGGCGCCAAGTGGACCCGCTGGACCGGCGGCCGCTACAACGCCCTCGTCCTCAACGGCGCCGACGGCTCCACCACGGTCGTCGCCGGCACCGCCTCCTTCGACCGTCTCGCGGAGATGGCGCGGGCGCTGAAGACGGCCTGACCGCGTCCGGGGCCGCGCGGCTCGTCGAACGCCAGTTCACCGGATCGGGTGAACCCGGCCCGTCCGAGGAACAAGTGAGCGATCCCGTTCGCTGTACCGGGCATGAGCGACTACCGCATCGAGCACGATTCCATGGGCGAGGTAAAGGTCCCGGCGCACGCGAAGTGGCGGGCCCAGACGCAGCGCGCGGTCGAGAACTTCCCGGTGTCCGGGCAGCGCATCGAGCGCGCGCACATCGAGGCGCTGGCCCGGATCAAGGGCGCGGCGGCGAAGGTGAACGCCGAGCTGAAGGTGCTGGACGCGGAGATCGCGGAGGCGATCCAGGCGGCGGCGGAGGAGGTCGCGGAGGGCAAGTGGGACGACCACTTCCCGGTGGACGTGTTCCAGACGGGCTCGGGCACATCGTCCAACATGAACGCGAACGAGGTCATCGCGACGCTGGCGAGCGAGCGCCTGGGCCGGGCCGTCCACCCCAACGACCATGTGAACGCGTCCCAGTCGTCGAACGACGTCTTCCCGTCGTCGATCCACATCGCCGCCACCGCCGCCGTCACGCGTGACCTGATCCCGGCCCTGGAACACCTCGCGGCGTCGCTGGCCCGCAAGTCCGAGGAGTTCGCGGACGTCGTGAAGTCGGGGCGCACGCACCTGATGGACGCGACCCCCGTCACGCTGGGACAGGAGTTCGGTGGGTACGCCGCACAGGTGAGGTACGGCGTGGAACGGCTCACCGCCTCGCTCCCCCGGCTCGCCGAACTCCCCCTCGGCGGCACGGCGGTGGGCACCGGCATCAACACCCCGCCCGGCTTCTCGGCGGCGGTGATCGAGGAGGTCGCCCGCGCCACCGGCCTCCCGCTGACGGAGGCCCGCGACCACTTCGAGGCGCAGGGCGCGCGGGACGGCGTCGTCGAGACGAGCGGTCAGTTGCGCACGATCGCGGTGGGCCTCACGAAGATCGCCAACGATCTGCGCTGGATGTCGTCAGGCCCGCGCACGGGTCTCGCGGAGATCTCCCTGCCCGACCTCCAGCCGGGCTCCTCGATCATGCCGGGCAAGGTCAACCCGGTGATCCCGGAGGCGGTGCTGATGGTCGCGGCGCAGGTCACGGGCAATGACGCGACGGTCGCGGCGGCCGGCGCGGCGGGCAACTTCGAGCTGAACGTGATGCTCCCGGTGATCGCGAAGAACGTCCTGGAGTCGATCCGCCTCCTCGCGAACGTCTCCCGGCTGCTCGCCGACCGCACGGTGGACGGCGTCGTCGCGCACCGCGAACGCGCCCGTGAGTACGCCGAGTCGTCGCCGTCGGTGGTGACGCCGCTCAACCAGTACATCGGGTACGAGGAGGCCGCGAAGGTCGCCAAGAAGGCCCTCGCCGAGCGGAAGACGATCCGGCAGGTCGTCGTCGAGGACGGGTACGTGGAGCGGGGCGATCTGACGGTGCAGCAGCTCGACGAGGCGCTGGATGTCCTGCGGATGACACGTCCGTAACCAGCGCCGACGCGACTTTAAGATCGCGAGAACCCTGACGGAAGCCCCAGCGCTCGATGGCCTGGGCACCTAATATCTGGTCATGACAGACGATGGAGCGGTGAGCGGCGTGGACGGTTCGGCGGCGGACGGCTCCCCGGTCGCCCGCTGGGCGCCGGGCAGCCGGATCCTGTGGCGTTACCGGGAGAACGGCGGCTCCGGCATCCACATCGCCCGCCCCGTCACCGTCGTCCGCGACGACGCCGACCTCCTCGCCGTGTGGCTCGCGCCGGGCACGGAGTGCGTGAAGCCGGTCATGGCGGACGGCACGCCGGTCCACCAGGAGCCGCTGGAGACGCGGTACACGAAACCGCGCGCCGTCCAGCGGGGCCACTGGTTCGGGACGGGCGTGCTGAAACTGGCGCGGCCCGGTCTGCCGTGGTCGGTGTGGCTGTTCTGGGAACCGGGCTGGCAGTTCAACAACTGGTACGTCAATCTGGAGGAGCCGCTGGCCCGCTGGGCGGGCGGGGTGGACTCCGAGGATCATTTCCTGGACATCTGCGTGTATCCGGACCGGAGTTGGGACTGGCGTGATGAGGACGAGTTCGCACAGGCACAGCGGGCCGGGCTGATGGACGCCGAGGCGGCCGAGCGGGTGCGCGCGGCGGGGCGGGCGGCGGTGGAGGTGATCCGTGCCTGGGGCCCGCCGTTCCCGGACGGCTGGGAGGCGTGGCGTCCGGATCCGTCCTGGAAAGTCCCGGTCCTGCCGCAGGACTGGGACCGTACCCCTGTGCACGCTTCGCCATGAGACCCTTGATGCGCCCCTGGACGGCAACCGTAGGATCGTCGTCCGCAAGGGCAGTGCGGTAGTAACTCCCGGAGCAGACACCAGGTCTGACCGAACGTCACCGAGGGGCGGCAGGACGTGAGCGAGGGGTACGAGGGCAACACCGGTACGGGCGGCGGCCAGTCGTCCCCCGGGGAGTCGGAAACAGCCTCCGGTCACGCCGGATTCCCGTTCCGGGGACTCGGATTCCGGGTATCGGGTTTTCGGCGGGACCGACTGCGCGTACGGCGCGCAGCCCCGGACGGACGGATTCGACACGCGTGACGGAGCACCCGACCTCCTTCGAACGCCCGCAGGGCGCCGACCCCTCGGACCCCCGCGGGGCGCTCCTGCGTTCCCCGGCGCACACCCCGGGCACCGCGGCCCTGGACACGCCCCCGTTCGACGAGAACACGGGCGGCGAACAGGGCGCCGACAAGGGCAAGGACCCGGAGCACTCGCAGCCGGTGTCCGCCGAGCCGGACGCCCACCGGCCCCGCCCCGCGCCGGAGGGCATCCCCGCACAGCCGGGCGGTGACGTGCCGCAGGAGCGGCGCCGCGGCCAGGGCCTGCCGCCGGGCCAGCCGACGCCGATGCGGCGCGACGGCGACCGGCTCAGGTTCGTCGGCGCGGCGACCCGGCGCATCGCGCGCGGCATCGACCTCGACGAGATCGTGATGGGGCTGTGCCGGGCGACCGTGCCGACGTTCTCCGACGCGATCCTCGTCTACCTGCGCGACCCGCTGCCGGTCGGCGACGAGCGGCCCACCGGGCCGCTGGTGCTGCGGCTGCGCCGCACGGACCGGATCCCCGAGGAGCAGGACTCCGAGGCCGGTTTCATCATCCCGGCGCCGCTGCCCGAGCCGTCCGAGATCTCCGAACTGTCGTCCGCGATCGCCGAGTTGTGCGAGGTGCGGCAGGGCGGGGCGCTCGCTGAGGTGCTGCGCGGGGTGCGCCCGGTCTTCGCGGACGCGCCCGCCGCCCGCGCGGCGCTGCCCGAACTCCTCGGCGAGGAGAGCCAGTTGATCGTACCGGGCGGGCAGCGCGCGATCCTCGCGCCGTTGCGCGGCCGGCGCCGGGTGATCGGGGCGACGGTGTTCATCCGCCGCGCCGACCGCTTCCCCTTCGAGCCGGACGACCTCCTCGTCGCCGCCCAGCTCGCCACGCACAGCGCGCTCGGCATCGACAAGGCCGTCCTGTACGGCCGCGAGGCGTACATCGCCGACGAGTTGCAGCGCACGATGCTGCCCGACCACCTCCCCCGCCCGACCGGTGTCCGCCTCGCCTCCCGCTACCTGCCGGCGGCCGAGACGGCACGGGTCGGCGGCGACTGGTACGACGCGATCCCGCTGCCCGGCAGCCGCGTCGCCCTCGTCGTCGGCGATGTCATGGGCCACTCCATGACCTCCGCCGCGATCATGGGCCAGCTGCGGACGACGGCCCAGACGCTGGCCGGGCTCGACCTCCCGCCCCAGGAGGTCCTGCACCACCTCGACGAGCAGGCCCAGCGGCTCGGCCAGGACCGCATGGCGACCTGCCTCTACGCGGTGTACGACCCGGTCTCGCACCGCATCACCGTCGCCAACGCCGGTCACCCGCCGCCCGTGCTGCTGCACCTCGGCGGGCGGGCCGAGGTCCTGAAGGTGCCGCCGAACGCGCCCATCGGAGTCGGGGGAGTCGACTTCGAGGCCGTCGAGCTGGACGCCCCGGCCGGCGGCACCCTGCTGCTCTACACGGACGGGCTCGTCGAGTCCCGGCTGCGTGACGTGTGGACGGGCATAGAGGCGCTGCGCGAAAAGCTCGCCGCGACCGCGCAGTTGACCGGCCCGGACCACCCGCCGCCGCTGGAGGCGCTGTGCGACGAGGTGCTGGACATGCTCGGTCCGGGCGACCGGGACGACGACATCGCGCTGCTCGCCGCCCGCTTCGACGGGATCGCGCCGAGCGACGTCGCGTACTGGTTCCTGGAGCCCGAGGACGCGGCGCCCGGCCGCGCCCGCCGGCTCGCCCGAAGGGCCCTGGCCCGCTGGGGACTTGAGGAACTGAGCGATTCCGTCGAGCTGTTGGTGAGCGAGGTCGTCACCAACGCCGTGCGCTACGCCTCCCGGCCGGTGACCCTGCGGCTGCTGCGCACGGACGTGCTGCGCTGCGAAGTCGGGGACGACGTACCGCAGTTGCCCCGGCTGCGGCAGGCGCGGGCGACGGACGAGGGCGGGCGGGGCCTGTACCTCGTCAACAAGCTGGCGCGGCGCTGGGGGGCGACCCGGCTCAGCACCGGGAAGGTCGTGTGGTTCGAGCTGAACCGGGGCTGAGGCCCCGCGACCGGCCGCACCAAGGCTGAGAAAAGGCGCCCGGTACTTGTCGGTACCGGGCGCCTCCTCATGTCCGCGCTACTGATCCTCTCTCGGATCGAACGGGTTCCCCCCGGACGTCCCCAGCGTGTCCCCGCCGCTCGGCGTCGGCGTCGGTGAACTGCTGGGCGACGGCGAGTTGCTGGGCGACGAGGACCTGCTCGGGGTCGGCGACGGCGACGGGCTCGGCGAGTTGCTGGGCGACGGCGACGGACTCGGGGAGCTGCTGGGCGTCGGCGTCGGGCTCGGCGAGGGGGTGGCCGTCACCGTCGGCTGCACGGCGGCGCCCTGCGTCGTCTGCAGGTCGAACTTGGAGACCTTGCTGGACACTCCGAAGGTGTAGTCGGCCCAGATCTGCGCCGGGTAACCACCGCCGTTGATACGGCCCTTGCCGGGGATGAGGCCGGTCGCGCCGGTCAGGGTGACCTGGTTGTGGTTCTTCGCGGACTCGCCGAAGAGGCCGACGGACGTCACCAGGTCGGGCGTGTAGGCCGTGAACCAGGCCGACTTGTTGTCGTCCGAGGTGCCCGTCTTGCCCGCGACCTTCTGTCCGTTGCGGTTCGGGTTGTCGCGCACCGACGTCTTGGCCGTACCGTCGTCGACCACGCCGGTGAGGACGGAGGTGACGGTGTCGGCGGCCTCGCGGGAGATGACCTCGCCGCCGATCGGGTTCGGCTTGATCGTCATCGTGGACGACTCGGCCTCCTCGATGATCGCCGGGGTGACCTTCTTGCCGTGGTTGTCGAGGGTGGCGTACACCCCCGCCATCTGCAGCGGGCTCGCGCCCATGGTGCCGAGGGTCTGGGCGGGGACGGCCTTCAGGTCGGAGGTGTCCATGCCGAGGGCCTTGGCGGTGTCCATCACCTTGTCCATGCCGACGTCCACACCGAGCTGCGCGAACACCGAGTTGATGGACTTGTTCATCGCCGTCTGGATGGTGACGGGGCCGTAGTCGGCGTCGTCCTCGTTCTCCGGGGCGAAGCCGATCGCGCTGCCGACGACCGGGCGTTTGCTGGTGCCGTCGTAGATCGAGTTGACGCTGATCGTGTCGCCGTCCTGCGTCTTGGCGTCGTGGTCGAGCGCGGCGGCGAGGATGACCGGCTTGAAGGTGGAGGCCGGCTGGTAGTCGGTGCGGGTGGCGTTGTTCATGTAGTGCTGGAGGTAGTCGACGCCGCCGTACATCGCGACGACCTTGCCGGTCTTCGGGTCGACGGAGACGGCGCCGGCCTGGACGTCGCCGTCCACCGAGCGTTTCTTCGGGTCGAGCTTGCTGGTGAGCTGTTCCTTGACGGACTTCTCCAGCGCCGCCTGCTTCTTCCGGTCGATGTTGAGGGTGATGGTCCAGCCGCCGCGCTCCACCATGGCGGCGGCCTCGGACAGGGTGGCGGCCTTGCCCCCGCTGACCAGCTGGCGTTCGAGTTCCTTCGTCGCGGCGTCGACCAGGTAGCCGACCTGGCCCTTCTTGCCGGCCGACGGTTTGGGGTCGAGCGGGACGGGGAACTTCAGCGCGTCCCGCTTCGTCTTGTCGAGCCACTTCTGGCCGACCATGTTGTCCAGGACGTAGTTCCAGCGGGCCTGGACCAGTTTCTTGCCGGTCGGCGTGGCGGTCGCCCAGTCGTACTGGCTGGGGGCCTGGAGGAGGGCGGCGAGGTAGGCGCCCTGCTCGACGGTGAGGCGGTCGGCGTCGACGCGGTAGTACGCCTGGGCGGCGGCCTGGAGGCCGTAGGCGCCGCGGCCGTAGTAGCTGGTGTTGATGTACCCGGCCAGGATGTCGTCCTTGGACTTCTGGCGGTCCAGCTTCAGGGAGATCACGATCTCCTGGAGCTTGCGGGTGACCGTCTGCTCCTGGGTGAGGTAGTAGTTCTTGACGTACTGCTGGGTGATCGTGGACCCGCCCTGCGCGCCGCGTCCGGCGAGGGTGTTGAGGATGCCTCGGGCGGTGCCCTTCAGGTCGACGCCGGCGTCCTGGTAGAAGGTCTTGTTCTCGGCGGCGACGAAGGTGCGCTGCACCTCTTTGGGGATCTTCGCGAGGGAGACGTTCTCGCGGTTCAGCTCGCCGTCGCGGGCGAGGACGGTGCCGTCGCTGTAGCGGATGACGTTGCTCTGCTTCAGGGCGTCCGGGTTGCCGTCGGGGATGTCGATGATCATGTAGAGGGCGATGAAGGTGCCGATGCCGAGGAGGCAGACACCGAGGAACGCGCCCAGGATCTTCTTCCAGGTGAACATCCGGCGCAGGAAGCTCCGGTCGTCCTTCTTACCTTTTTTCTTACCGCGCGCTTGCGCTTGGGCCGCCTTGCGCGCGGCGGCGCGGCCGCCGGGTATCGGGGGGCTGTCGGAGGCCGGGGGCGGGCCACCGGGGGCCTGGGGGCCGCCGGGTATCGGCTCGGCCGTCGACATGCCCGCCGGTTCCGGTGCCGAACGGTCCCTGGGCGCGGCGCGGCGGCCGCCGCGCTGTCGCGCACGTCTGTCGTCCGCTCGTCCCATGAGTCCGTCCGCTCCGCTTCCTACTCGGCAGTCACTCCAGTGCCCGTGGGCAGGTCAGCTCAGAAAACTAACATCGCTCTCTATGACAAACGTCCGCCGATGCGGACTCTTACGGGCGTGAGAATCGGCACCCGGGCACAACGGGCCCCAGGAGCACACCCGTTCCTCCCCAACGTTTTCGACGCGTACGAACGTTCCAGGGTTGCCGTACGCCGAAAAAGTGATATCACTTAGCTAGATCAACGCTAGTGACCCACGGGGGACAACCCATGACAGAACAGAACATGACGGACAATTCGATCCAGGAGTTTCCGGCGCACAGCGTCGGGGGCGGGCTCGCGCTGCTGCTCGGCCTCGCCGGCACGCTCGGCGGCGTCGGGGCGGCGGTCTCCGCGGGCGCCGTCGCGTCCGTCGCCACCAAGGCCGTCCTCATCGCGGGCGGGATCGTCGTCGCCGTCACCGCGCTCTTCTTCCTCTGCGGGCTCAACATGATCGCGCCGGGTGAGGCGCGGGTCGTGCAGCTCTTCGGGCGGTACCGGGGGACGCTGCGGGAGGACGGGCTGCGGTGGGTCAACCCCTTCATGTCCCGCGCGAAGATCTCCACGCGGGTGCGCAACCACGAGACTCCCGTCCTCAAGGTCAACGACGCGTACGGCAACCCCATCGAGCTGGCGGCCGTCGTCGTGTGGCGGGTGGAGGACACCGCGCAGGCGAGCTTCGAGGTCGACAACTACCAGAAGTTCGTCGCGACCCAGACCGAGGCGGCCGTCCGGCACATCGCCATCGAGTACCCCTACGACGCCCACGACGAGGCCGGCCTCTCGCTGCGCGGCAACGCCGAGGAGATCACCGAGAAGCTGGCCGTCGAACTGAGCGAGCGGGTCCGTACCGCCGGTGTGCAGATCATCGAGTCCCGCTTCACACATCTCGCGTACGCTCCTGAGATCGCCTCCGCGATGCTCCAGCGGCAGCAGGCGGGCGCGGTCGTGGCGGCCCGGCGCGAGATCGTCGACGGGGCGGTGGGCATGGTCGAGGCGGCGCTCGCCCGGATCACGGAACAGGACATCGTGGAACTCGACGACGAACGCAAGGCGGCGATGGTCTCCAACCTGATGGTCGTCCTGTGCGGCGACCGCGCACCCCAGCCCGTCCTCAACACCGGGACCCTCTACCAGTGACGTCCCCCCAGGACCGCCGGCCGCAGCAGCGCAAGCAAGTCCTGCTGCGGCTCGATCCGTCCGTCTACGACGCCCTCGCCCGCTGGGCCGGCGACGAGCTGCGCTCCGCCAACGCGCAGATCGAGTTCCTGCTGCGGAAGGCGTTGCAGGAGGCGGGGAGGTTGCCGGGGGGCGCGGGGCCGCTGCCGCGGAGGGGGCGTCCGCCTCGGGGGCCGGAGGGGTGAAGGGGTCGGAGGGGCGAGGGGCCGGAGGGGCGAGGGGGTCACCCTGGCAGCCGCCACGCTTCCCCGTCCTGCGGGGACTGAAACCACAGCGTGTGTCCCTCGTCCGTCACCGTGAGCCCGAAGCGGTCCCAGGACGGGCGGTCGTGAGCGAGGTACCAGGACCACCAGCGCTCGACGGCGTCCCAGGCGCCCTCGCCGTCGCCCGCCCTGATGTACGGCTCGGCGCCGGGGGCGTACACGCTCTCGGCCCACGTTCCGTCGGGCAGCGTCAGCCGGCGCATGACGGTGGACGGTGAGTCGTCGTCCGTGCCGTACTGGAGGTGTACGCCCGGGAGGTGCGCGGCGATGAGGAACGTGAAGTGGTGGTCGTCGAACGCGTCCATCGGGACGTCGGTCGGGTGCCCTTCCGTGGAGACCTCGGCCGGTGAGGCTGTTGCCTCGGGTGCCTGTTCCCTGGCCGCCATGTACGAACCGCCGTCCGTGTGGAAACGGCCCTCCAGGCTGCCGTCCTCCTTGGCGTCGAGGACGGCCAGGGCGCCGCTCATGGACGGGAACAGGTTGGCGATCAGCCGTCCGCCGGGGGCTACGGCTTCCCTGAGCGTTTCGGTGACCCCGGGCAGTCCGCAGGTGACGATGACCTTGCTGAACTTCCGTTCCCAGTCCCGCGTCCGGATGTCCGCCGTCACGATCTCCGGCGTGTGCCCGAGAGTTGCGAGCGCCCGGCGCGCGGGGTCAGCCAACTCCGGGTCTACGTCCGCCGACACGAGCCGTTCGCTGCCGGCCAGGTGGTGCAGGATGAGGCCCGCCTGGTAGCCGGTTCCTGTGCCCGCGTCCAACACCTCGTCGTCCGGGGTGAGTTCGGCCGTCTCCAGCATGCGGGCGACCAGGCTCGGTTGGGTGCTGGACGAGATGGGCACGCCGGTGAAGAGGCCGTCCGCCTCCTGCGTCGTCGGCTCCAGCCGGGTGACGAGCGTGGTGTTCGTGTAGACCGGCACGAGCCATTCGTGTCCGTCCTCGGCCGTCAGCCTCTGCCAGCGGGTCGGGGCGCCGCCCCGTGAGAGGTAGTACTCGGGGACGAAGACGTGCCTGGGTGTCTCGGCGAACGCCCGGTGCAGCCGGTCGGACGTCACCGCGCCCATCGCTCTGAGCTGATCCGCCAGTTTCCGGGTTCGGAAGTTCTCCGTCACAGGTGGCACCACCTTTCAAGGATGTGGCTGATGGAATCGGCGAGGGGGGTATCTTCCGAGTCGAGCCAGGCCCATTGGCCGGATGGGTTGGCCTCCAGGAACACCCATTCATGGTCGGGGCGGACCACGAAGTCGAAGGCCGCGTATTCAAGTCCCATGCGGGCGGTGTAGGCGGCCACACCGAGGGCGACGTGGGGCGGTGTCTCGACCGTGCCGTACTTGAGCGCGTCGTAGTCCGCCCGCCAGTCGATACGGGCTTCCTCGCTGCCCGCGTCGATCCTGACGCCGTGGCAGACACCGCCGACGTACGTCAGCCGCACCTCATAGTCCTTGGGGACACGTTCCTGGAACAGGTGCGCGGTGATCTCCACGCCGTCCAGGGCGTCCGGGTCGACCTCGCGCGTATACATCGACTCGACGCCGGAGGAGTGCGTGACATACGGACTCCCGAGAGGCTTGGTGATCAAGGGGGTTCCGGTGTCGTCGGCGAAGGCGTGGACTGCCGTGCGGTCGCAGGTGATCAGTGTGCGGGGGGTGCTGAGCCCGGACAGGTGCGCCGTACGTAACTGCGCGGGCTTGAACTCGGCGGCGGAAGCCCTGGCCGGATGGTTCAGGTAGGGGACCGGAAGGCTCGTGAGGATTCCGCCGAGTCCGATCCGGGCGGCTCCCCGGGCCCAGTGGGCGTCGGCTTCGGACAGGTCCGGGAACTCGAACAGCCGGGGGCGGTTCCAGTAGACGGCGCCGATGTCGGACAACTCGACGCGGCGGTGGGCCGTTTCGAGGGACCCCGTCCACTCCCCGTTCTTGAGGGAGGCCCGGATCGAGAGCCCGCCGGGGAAATCGCGGGTGTCGAAGCGGAACACCGGGACACCGGCCGTGGACAGCCTCTCCACGACGAGGTCGGTGCCCGCCTCGAAGGGGCTGTCCACGACCAGGACGGTCTTCGTCACTCGAAGGCTCCGGGGTCGGCGCCCTCGTCACTCGGCGGAGGGTTCTTGACGTCGCCGTCGGGATTGGTCTTCTGCGAGGTCGCCATCGACGTCAGTGGCACGCCGTCCGCGAGGCGGGCGGTCTGGGTCCTCGGGTCGTAGACCGGCGCGGAGAGAACCGGGTTCTCGGACGCGGGGCGGAACCGGGCGCCGCTCAGTGCGTACGGTCGCTGTCCCTTCAGTGCTTCAGCCACCGGGGGCGCTGTTCGGAGTGGGAGCGAGGCGATGAGTTGCACGGCTGTTTCCTTTCACCAGACGTTCGGGACCGGGCCCGGGAATTCACGCGGCTACCGTCACCAAGGACGGTCAAGCCCCCAACTGCCCCCGCCGCTTGGTCTGTTCGTTCACGACGGCGACCTTCGTATGCAGTCGCTGCTCCGGGCTCACCGGCTCGGCGGAACCGGGCTCCACCGTCCACTCGAGCCCGCCTGCCACCGGCCGCAGCCACCAGGACCCGTACTCGACGGCACGGAACTCGCCGATACGACCCTGCCGGTCGATCAGGATCGTGCCGACTTCCGGAACGGGTGGGGGGTGCTGCGCCGAGGGCAAGTGCTTGTCGGACACGGCCGCTCCTCTCTGTAGCGGTTCCACTACCGGGGAGGTTCAGCGTGGCCCCATGTCGGGCAGTCTTCAACTTGCGGAAGTTGTTTAGGGAGTTGAGTGAGGGCCGTTGAACCGGAAAGAGCTGGACCCCGAGGAATCGCAGCGAGCGGCGTTCGGTGTGGAACTGCGCAGGTTGAGGGACGAACGCGGGTGGACTCAGGACGAGTTGGGTATGCGCATGGGATGTTCGGGGACGCATATTTCTGCAGTGGAAACTGGTAGACGGTCCCCAACTCCCCGTTTCGCGCGCAGTGCTGACAGGGCGCTCGGCACCGGCGACCGGCTTCAGCGCATGGTGCGGTCCGTGCGGGAGAGTTCGCTGTTGGAAGGCTTCCCGGAGTACCTGGTGCACGAGGCGCGCGCCGTGGAGATCAGGCTCTTCGAGCTGGGCATCGTTCCGGGCCTGCTCCAGACCCCGGAGTATGCGGCGGCCACCGCGGCCGGTGAGGTACGGCGTGGAGCGATCACGGAGTCACAGGCACAGGAGCGGCTGGCCTTGCTCGCGGGGCGACAGGCTTCCTTGAGACGCACCCCTGCGCCGCTCATCCACGTGGTCATGGACGAGAGCTGCGTCAGGCGGATCGTGGGCGGCAAGGACGTCATGGCCGCGCAGTTGGACCAGCTCCTGGCGTTCGCCGAACTGCCGTCCACCGTCTTGCAGATCGCCCCCTACGACCTCGGTGAACGACGGGCGTTCGACCTGCCGATCAACTTGCTGACGCTGCCCGATCGCTCGGACCTCGCCTACGCCGAGTCTTCCCTGCAAGGGCGAATGGAGCGTGAGGCAAGGTTTGTTCGGCTCAAGATGACGGCCTACCATCAACTTCAGGTCGAAGCGATGTCTCAGACAGCGTCGGTGGCCATGATCGAAGAGTTGCGAAAGGGCACCCCGTGAGTACCGAACCCGATGTCCTTCACTGGTTCAAGTCTTCCTACAGCAGCAACGGCGGCAACTGCCTGGAGGTCGCGGACGTCGCTGCTCGCGGTGCGGTCCTGGTCCGTGACTCCAAGGACCTGAACGGTCCTGTGCTCGGCGTCTCCGCCTCCGCGTTCGCGTTCTTCGCGGCGGGCGTCAAGGGCGGAAGGCTCGCCGTCTGACAGCGGTACGCACTGCCGAGGGAAGCCCCATCGTGTGAGCGGTGGGGCTTCTTCGTGTGCCAGCGTCAACCCCTGTTCCAAACCCACGGCCATCGGTCACGACCGTGTGGACGAGGTGGGGAGCAAGGACGGCCCCGCCCAGAAAGCCTGGACGCTGTTGGTTTATTCGGGGTGTGGGGCTACTTTGCCCCGTCGGGGATGAGCTCGGCGGGGCGAAGTGCTGCGAAGTGGCTGGTGCGGTTGCGAGCCCGGGGTGTCTGAGTGATGTGGGCGTCGATGCGGGCGGTTGCGCGCACCCAAATCGATTTGTCTGGTTACCGTGATCAGACCCCGCGTTCAGCGGGTACACCTGCTGTGGAAGGGGTTGATCCTGTGGACCGTCGGGTGTTTGTCGGCGCCAGCGCCCTACTGGGGCTGTCCGTCGCCACGCCGCTCGCGTCGGCGAGTGGACGCCAGCTCGGGCAGTCGGACATCGACCGCTTTGCGGAACGTCTCGTCGATCTCCGGCGTCTGGATAACTACAACGGCAGCGCGGCCGTCTATCCACTGGTGGGTGCGGAGGTCCGCGATCTCTCCAACCTGGCCAACACAGGGACCTACAACGAGGCGACCGCACGCGGATTGCTCAGCCTTCTCGGCGAGTTGTACCAGTTCGCTTCCTGGATCTCGTTCGACAGCGGTCGTCCAGAGCAGGCCCGGAAGCTCGCGCAGGCCGCCGCCGCTGCGGCGAACCAGGCCGGGAACCGGACCCTCGCGTCGACCGCGCTCTCGGAGTTGTCCTACATCACAGCCTCCTCGGACCAACCTCGCGAGAGCGTGGCGATGGCCCGAGCTTCCCTGGCCAACGCTCCTCGTGACGTACTGCCGGCGGTGGAAGTGGTGCTGGCGGACCGGCTCGCCTGGGCGTGCGCTCGTACTGAAGACTCCGCAGGAGTTCAGCGTGCCATCGGGATCTCCACCGAGGCGCATGACCGCCGCAACCAAAAGGCGGTTGAGGAGCCCGACACGGTTTACTGGATCAACCGCGATGAGTCGTCGATCATGGCCGGTAGATGCTGGGCAGAGGTGAAGAAGCCTCGGAAGGCCGTGTCGGTCCTCGAGGGCCTGAAGGCGCCGTACGACGAGTCACATGCCCGTGAAGTCGCGCTGTACCAGAGTTGGTTGGCGAGTTCGTATGCGGGCACTGGAGACCTTGACCGAGGCGTCTCCTCGGCGAACAAGGCCCTTGAGCTCTCTCATGGCACCGCGTCACCTCGGCTCAACACCATGCTTGAAGGGATGTTGGAGAGCTTCAGCCCTCACGCGAAGGCGCCCCAAGTGCGAGAGCTTCTGGACAACTGGTCGTATTCGCCGGGGAGTTGAGTGTGCGGACAGGGCCGTCAGCCTGATGGAAATCCGCCATGACGCCTGAGGAGGCGTCGGAAGCGGCGAAGTCCCGCCCGGCGCTTGGCCGGGCGGGACTTCGAGTGTCCGTCACGTGGTGTGTCGGCGCAGGGGCTGAGTGCTGCGGATCACGTCATACGCCGCGGGGCCCGCGCCGACGAGCAGCACACAGTCCTGGCAAGCATAGAGGGTGACTCCGGGGACGGGAGGCGCCGAGGTCAAGGCATCGCGGTTCATGCGCTTGCCTCCGTCGCGGCGAACGCGTCGGCGCCGAAGGGGGCGCCGTCGTAGGTGTAGGGGTAGTCGATGCCCAGGGTGGCGAGGGCGGCGGCGGTGCGGCGTTCCTGTTTGAGGCGGAGTTCCAGCGTGGCGTCGCTCTGGCGCCGGAAGAGCGCTGTGGCTTCCTCTTTCGTCGGACTGGTCCACGGACGGGACCATGGGGAGGACGGAGCGGTTTCGGCGCTCTGCGGTTGCGCCGCGAGGAACTTGGCGCTGCTGTTCGGCAAGCCCCGACAGGCCGATTAGGCCCGGCCTGTCGGGGCGTCTCGACGCGCTCATGGCGGAGATTCGGAACGGGACATATGGACCTGGCGAGCGCATCCCGAGCGATGCCGAGTTGTGTGAGCGTTTCGGGGTGGCGCGGATGACCGCGCGGCGGGCCGTGGGGGTGCTCCGGGAGCGTGGGCTCGTCCGCACCGAATGGGGCAAGGGCACGTTCGTGATCACCCCTTCCGAATCCGGCGGGGACGAGCAGCAAGCCGACTAGCTCTGGTTCACGGATCCGAAGATCCGCTTCCGTGACGTGGGGGCCTCTCCGTGGGAACGGTGAGGTCCCCGTTTGTATTCGGTGGCCCCAAGCACCCCGGATGGCCCCAACCCCTGTTCCAAACCCGTGACATTGGGCTGCGACCTGCGGTGATGGTCGTCGGAGGGCACCTCTACACACCCCGCGTATACACGCGACGTATACACCCCACGTATAGTCCTCCCCATGTCCATCGGTCACACCCTCCTGGGACTCCTGGAGTCCGGACCCCGTCATGGTTACGACCTCAAGCGGGCGTTCGACGAGAAGTTCGGTCACGACCGGCCGCTGCACTACGGCCAGGTCTACTCGACGATGTCGCGGCTGTTGAAGAACGGCCTCGTGGTGGTCGACGGCGTCGAGGCCGGCGACGGCCCGGAGCGGAAGCGGTACGCGATCACCGGGGCCGGCGTCACGGACGTCGAGCGGTGGCTGGCGTCGCCGGAGAAGCCGGAGCCGTACCTCCAGTCGACGCTCTACACGAAGATCGTGCTGGCCCTGCTGACGGGGCGCGACGCGGGCGACATCCTCGACACGCAGCGCTCCGAACACCTGCGCAGCATGCGCATCCTGACCGACCGCAAGCGCAAGGGCGATCTCGCGGACCAACTCATCTGCGACCACGCCCTGTTCCACCTGGAGGCCGACCTGCGCTGGCTCGAACTCACCGCCGCCCGCCTGGAGAAGCTGCGCGAGGTGGTGGCCCGATGACCGCCCCCGCCGGCTCCCTGCTGACCGCCGACAACCTCCGCAAGGCGTACGGCCCGACCATGGCGCTCGACGGCGCCGAGTTCTCCATCCACCCCGGCGAGGTCGTCGCGGTGATGGGCCCCTCGGGCTCGGGCAAGTCGACCCTGTTGCACTGCCTCGCGGGGATCGTCACCCCCGACGAGGGCTCGATCATGTACGACGGCCGCGAGATGGCCACGATGAACGACGCCCAGCGCAGCGCCCTGCGCCGCTCGGAGTTCGGATTCGTGTTCCAGTTCGGCCAGTTGGTGCCGGAACTGACCTGCGTCGAGAACGTCGCCCTGCCGCTGCGCCTGAACGGCACCTCCCGCAAGGCCGCCGAGAAGACCGCGCTGGGCTGGATGGAACGTCTGGAGGTCGACGACCTCGGCCGCAAGCGCCCCGGCGAGATCTCCGGCGGCCAGGGCCAACGCGTCGCCGTGGCCCGCTCGTTGGTGACCAGCCCGCGCGTCGTCTTCGCCGACGAGCCGACCGGCGCCCTCGACTCCCTCAACGGCGAGCGCGTGATGGAGCTGCTGACGGAGGCCGCCCGCACGACCGGCGCCGCCGTCGTCCTCGTCACCCACGAGGCCCGCGTCGCCGCCTACTCCGACCGCGAGATCGTCGTGCGCGACGGCAAGTCACGGGACATGGAGCGCGTCGTATGAGAGGCACGAGGCCGTGGCTGCGGGACCTCGGCATGGGGCTGCGGTTCGCGTTCGCCGGGGGCCGCGAGGGCTGGTCGCGGGCGCTGCTGACGGCCGTCGGCGTGGGCCTCGGGGTGTCGCTGCTGCTGCTCACGGCGGCCGTGCCGAGCGCGCTGAGCGCCCGGGACGCCCGCGAGGAAGCCCGCTCGGACTGGTCGTACGACTCGCGGACCGAGCCGAAGAAGGGCGACGACACCGTCCTCGTCGTCCGCGCCGACTCGCAGTTCCGCGAGCAGTCGGTGCGCGGACGGCTGGTCGAGCCGGAGGGGGCGCGCGCTCCGCTGCCGCCCGGCGTGAAGGAGTACCCGAGGGCCGGCGGCATGGTCGTCTCGCCGCACCTGAAGGAACTCCTCTCCTCCGACGCCGGGAAGCTGCTGCGCGAGCGGCTGCCGTACGACGTCGTCGGCACCATCGGGCGCCAAGGCATCGTCGGCTCCCAGGAGTTGTCGTACTACGCGACCGTGCCGGACATGAAGGCCAAGTACCCGGACAGCAACGTGATGCGGCTGGCGAAGTTCGGCAACCCGCAGACGAAGCAGGCGACCGAGGCACCCGACCCGATCCTCGTGCTGCTCACGCTCATCGTGATCGTCGTCCTCCTCATGCCCGTCGGGGTGTTCATCTCGGCGGCCGTGCGCATGGGCGGCGAACGGCGCGACAAGCGGCTCGCGGCGCTCAGGCTGGTCGGGTCCGACGGGCAGATGACGCGGCGGATCGCGGCCGGTGAAGCGCTCGCGGGGGCGCTTCTCGGGCTCGTGTTCGGCGCCGTGTTCTTCCTGATCGGGCGTCAACTCGCGGGCAGCGCCGAGCTGATGGAGGTCAGCGTCCAGTCCGAGGACCTGACGCCGTCGCCGCTGCTGACCCTGCTGGTGATCGTCGCGGTGCCCGCCGCGGCCATCGGCGTCACGCTGTTCACGCTGCGCGGCGTCGTCATCGAACCGCTCGGCGTGGTGCGCACGGCGCGTCCCTCGCGGCGCCGGCTGTGGTGGCGGCTGCTGCTGCCGGTCGCCGGGGCCGGGCTGCTGTACCCGATGCTCGGACAGGGCCGCACGGGCGGGGACTTCAACCAGTACCTCGTCGTCGGGGGCGTCATCCTGCTGCTCATCGGCGTCACCGCGCTGCTGCCGTGGCTCGTCGAGACGACCGTCGCCCGGCTCGGCTCCGGCCCGGTCGCCTGGCAACTCGCCGTGCGGCGCCTCCAGTTGAGCAGCGGGAACGCCGCCCGGATGGTCAACGGCGTCGCCGTCGCGGTGGCCGGGGCGATCGCGCTGCAGATGCTGTTCGCCGGCGTCGGGGGCGCCTACACCTCGGACACCGGGAAGGACCCGACGCGCGCGGAGATGGAGGTCCAGGTCCCCTCGTACACCCAGATCACCGCCTACACGGCCGCGTTGGACAAGACCGACGGGGTCGGGCGCGCCGTCGGACTCGCCAGCACCTACATGGGCGACGAGAAGTACTTCAAGTCCGAGGACGGCAGCGGCGGTTACATACGGGTGACCCTCGGCGACTGCGCGAGCCTGAAGGAGGTCGCCGTGCTCGCCTCCTGCAAGGACGGGGACGTGTTCCGGGTGCCCGGCGGCGCCGACGGCTACGAGTCGGACTCGGTCTCGGTCGCGCCGGACGCGAGCGGCACCGGCGGTGACGACGTGGGCATGCTGAAGGCGGGCAACACGATCTACTACAGCACGGACGACGAGGGGAAGACCCTGTCGCGGTGGACCGTGCCAGCCGGTGTCAGGACCGTCCGCGCCGTCGACGACCCCACGGGAGACCGGCGGTTCGGGATCCTGATGACGCCGAAGGCCATGCCGAAGGGCATCGCCGACACCTCCTTCGGCAGCGTCTTCGTCACCCTCGACGACTCCGTCCCCGACGCGGTCGAGCGCGCCCGCAACACGGCGGCGGCCCTCAACCCGACGCACGAGCCGATGATGTGGCACGAGACGGAGACCTCCGACGAGTACGCGAAGATCCGCACCGGGCTGCTGGTCGGCGCGACCTGCGTCCTCGGGCTGATCGGCGCGAGCCTCCTCGTCTCCCAGCTCGAACAGCTGCGTGAGCGGCGCAAGTTGCTCTCCTCGCTGGTCGCCTTCGGCACCCGGCGCCGGACGCTGTCCCTGTCCGTCCTGTGGCAGACGGCCGTCCCGATCGGCCTCGGTCTGATCCTCGCCACCGGCATCGGTGTCGCCCTCGGCTGCCTCCTGCTGGGCATGACCGGTTCGCGCATCGGCTTCGACTGGGCCGGGATCCTCACGATGACCGGGATCGCGGCGGGAGTCGTCCTCGCGGTGACGCTGCTGAGCCTGCCGCCCCTGCTGAGGCTGCTGCGGCCGGACGGGTTGCGGACGGAGTGACGGCGGGGTGAGCGCGGTGAGTTGACGGTGGTTCTGCGCAACACCGGGTGATTCTCACCGAGTTGACGCCGGGCCCTCGTGACGCGACGGAGGTGTCGCGGGGGCCCGGATGCGGGGCGGCGTGGGGAAACGGGCCGCTCCGGGTGGGGGAAGCGGGCGGTGGGGTACGTGGCCGGGGGGCCGCGTACCCCACCGCTTCCGCGCGTTGATGGGCCACGCGATCCGCCGCGTCCGCGCGTCGGTGGGCCACGACCCCTACCGCGTCCGCGTATTGGCGGGCCACGACCCCTGCCACGTCCGCGTGTTGGCGGCCCACGCCCCCTGTCGCTTCCATGCGATGGCGCCGCGCTCCCGCCTGTTGGGGCCGCGCTCTTCGCCGCCCCCGCGTACGTCCGGCCAACTCCCCTCCCCCGAGCCTCAGTTCACCGTCCGCACCGGCAGCGGCGCCAGCGATTTTCTTAGCGCGCACGCCAGTTCCCCGTACTCGTCGGCCCGTGCCGCGCCCGTCCGGGTCGCGAGGGCGATGCGGCGGGTGGGGGCCGGGGCGGTGAACGTCGAGACGCGCAGGTGGGGATTGCGGGCGGTCTCGACGGTGACGGCGGTGCGCGGCAGGAGCGTGCAGCCGAGGCCGCCGGCGACGAGCTGGACCAGGGTGGAGAGGCCGGCGGCGGTCGTGGTGACGGGGGCGTCCTCGCGGCCCGCCTCACGGCAGATGTCGAGGGCCTGGTCCCGCAGACAGTGGCCCTCGTCGAGGAGGAGGAGCGTCACCTCCTTCAACTGCTCGCGGGGGACGTCCCGTTGGCCGCCGAGTGGGTGGCCGAGCGGTGTCACCAGGACGAAGTCCTCGTCGAACAGCGGGAGTTCGAGCACGCCGGGGACGCCGAGGGGGACCGCGAGCAGGAGCAGGTCGAGCCGGCCCGCCGCGAGGCCGTCGAGGAGGCTCGCCGTCTGCTCCTCGTGGACCTGGAGGTCGAGCGCGGGGTAACGGTCGTGGACGAGTTCGATGACCGTCGGCAGCAGGTACGGCGCGACCGTCGGGATGACGCCGAGCCGCAGTGCGCCGGTGAAGGGCGCGCGCACCGCCTCCGCCTCCTCCAGCAGCGACCCGACCTCCGCGAGGACGGCGCGGGCGCGCACGGCGATGCGCTCGCCGGCCGGGGAGAGGAGCACCTTGCGCGTCGTCCGCTCCAGCAGCGTCACCCCCAGCGCCTCCTCCAGCGCGGCCACCGCCCCGGACAGCGCGGGCTGGCTCATGCCGATCGCGGCGGCGGCGTCCCGGAAGTGCAGGTGCTCGGCCACTGCCGCGAAGGCGCGCAGCTGGGCCAGACTGGGTGGGCGCCTCTTGGCCCCGGCATTACTCACGGTCACTGATAGCTACCTCCGATCAACACACCCGAGTGTAGCTATTTCCGTAATCAATGCACCTTGTGCAAGTATCCGCATCGTCCAACCCCTGGGAAGCGTCCGCGATTCGGACGCTTTCTCGCTGCAACCTCGATGCAAGGAGCGCTCGTGCTCACTGTCGGTGACAAGTTCCCCGAGTTCGAACTGACCGCCTGTGTCTCGCTGGAGAAGGGCAAGGAGTTCGAGACGATCAACCACAAGACGTACGAGGGTCAGTGGAAGGTCGTCTTCGCGTGGCCGAAGGACTTCACCTTCGTCTGCCCGACGGAGATCGCCGCGTTCGGCAAGCTGAACGACGAGTTCGCCGACCGTGACGCGCAGATCCTCGGCTTCTCCGGCGACTCCGAGTTCGTCCACCACGCCTGGCGCAAGGACCACGACGACCTGCGCGACCTGCCGTTCCCGATGCTGGCGGACTCCAAGCACGAGCTGATGCGCGACCTCGGCATCGAGGGCGAGGACGGCTTCGCGCAGCGCGCGGTGTTCATCGTCGACCAGAACAACGAGATCCAGTTCTCCATGGTGACCGCCGGCTCCGTCGGCCGTAACCCCAAGGAGGTGCTGCGCGTGCTCGACGCCCTCCAGACCGACGAGCTGTGCCCCTGCAACTGGACCAAGGGCGACGACACCCTCGACCCGGTCAAGCTCCTGGCGGGTGAGTGACCTTGTCCCTCGACGCCCTCAAGTCCGCGATACCCGACTACGCCAAGGACCTGCGGCTCAACCTGGGTTCGGTCATCGGCAACTCCGAACTCCCCGCGCAGCAGCTGTGGGGCACGGTCCTGGCGACGGCCATCGCCTCGCGCTCCCCGCTCGTGCTGCGCGAACTCGCCCCTGAAGCCCGGGAGTTCCTGTCCCCCGAGGCGTACCGGGCGGCCAAGTCGGCGGCTGCGGTCATGGCGATGAACAACGTCTTCTACCGCACCCGCCACCTGCTGTCCGACCACGAGTACGGCAACCTCCGCGCCGGCCTGCGCATGAACGTCATCGGCAACCCCGGCGTCGACAAGGTCGACTTCGAACTCTGGTCCTTCGCCGTCTCCGCCATCAACGGCTGCGGCCTCTGCCTCGACTCCCACGAACAGGTCCTCCGCAAGGCAGGCGTCTCCCGCGAGACCGTCCAGGAAGCCTTCAAGATCGCCTCGGTGATCCAGGCGGTGGGCGTGACCCTGGACGCGGAAGCGATCCTCGCGGACTAGGTCCCCGTACGACGGCCCTGCTCAGCCCCGCTGAGCGGGGCCGTCGGCGTCCTCGGCCTCGCTGTGTGCCGGCACAGCGTCCTCAAGGTCCTCGGCAGCGGAATCACCCTCCTCGTCGTCCCCCTCGTTCGCATAAGCCCGCAAATACCCCACCACCGTATTCGTCACCGCGACCAGCGGCACCGCCACCACCGCTCCCCCGATCCCCGCGACCATCCCGCCGGCGGCGACGGAGAGGACGACGGCGAGGGGGTGTACGCGGACGGCGCGGCCGAGGATGAAGGGCTGGAGGATGTGGCCCTCGATCTGCTGGACGGCGAGGACGACGGCGAGGGTCATGACGGCGGTGAAGGGGCCCTGGGTGACGAGGGCGACGAGGACGGCGAGGGCGCCGGAGGCGACGGCGCCGACGAGGGGGATGAAGGAGAAGAGGAAGATGAAGACGGCGAGGGGGACGGCCATGGGGACGTCGAGGAAGTAGATGCCGAGGCCGATGAAGATGGCGTCGATCAGGGCGACGACGACCGTGCCGCGGACGTAGGCCGTGAGCGTGGCCCAGGCGCGCGGACCGGCGCCGGCGACGCCCTCACGCGCGGCGGCGGGGACGAGCTTGAGGGTCCACTCCCAGATCCGGCGGCCGTCGTAGAGCAGGAAGAGCGTGGAGAACGCGGCGAGGAGCAGCCCGGTCAGCGCCTCGACGATGACCGTGACGCCTTCGAGGCCGGCCGAGGTGATCTCGTCCGCGTTCGCGCCCACCGCCTCGCGGAGGTTCTTGGCGATCGCGTTGATCTGTTTGTCGGTGACGTGGAAGGGGCTGTCGAGGAGCCAGCGGCGCAGGTCGTCGATGCCGGACTGGATCTGGTTGGAGAGGTCGTCGATGTTCTCCATGACCTGCCAGGTGACGAACCACCCGAGCAGCCCGATGACGACGAAGCCGAGGACGGCGGTGAGGGCGGTCGCGAGCCCGCGCGGCACCCCCCGCCGCTTGAGCGCGGCGACGGCCGGTTCGAGGAGGGCCGTGAGGAGGAGCCCGATGACGAAGGCGAGGACGACGAGCTGGACCGCGCTGATGACCCGCATCAGGATCCACACGGTCCCGGCGAGCACGAGGAGCCGCCAGCCGGCCTCGGCGGCGACCCGCACGCCCCAGGGGACGGCCTGCGCGGGGTCGGTGCGGGGAACCGGGGGTCGGGCGGGGCGGGCGGCGGGCCTCGGCTCCGGTTTGCGCGCGGCATCCGGCTTCGGCTTGGGCTTCACCGGCGGTTCGTCCAGCACCCCGCCGTCCCGCTCGACCTCCGCGCGCCGCTCGTCGAGCCGCTCACCCATCTCGGTCAGGCCCGCGCCGAGCCTGCCGAGCCACCCTGGTACCCGCGACATGATCCGACCTCTTGCCCTGTCTCTTCGCACCACTCCCTCCCTGGGAGTCGTCCGCACCCGACCGTACAGGGCGACAGCCCCTCCCTGAGGACGGGGAGGGGCTGTCGAAGGTTGAGAAACCGGTGGGTCTAGTACCAGTTGTTCGCCTGCCAGAACGACCAGGCGTCGCACGGGCTGCCGTAGCGCTCGTTCATGTAGTTCAGGCCCCACTTGATCTGCGTGGCCGGGTTGGTCTGCCAGTCGGAGGCGACCGAGGACATCTTGGAGCCGGGCAGCGCCTGGAAGAGGCCGTAGGCGCCGGAGGAGGCGTTGACGGCGCGGTAGTTCCAGCTCGACTCGTGGTCGACGATGTTCGAGAAGCACTGCCACTGGCCGCCGGCAACCATCTGACGGGCCATCGACTGGATCTCGGAGATCGAGTAGGAGCTCTGGACCGGGAAGTCGCCCTTGGCGGCCTTCGCCTTGGCCTCGGCCTCCGCCTTGGCCTTCGCGGCCTCCTCGGCGGCTTCCTTCTTGGCGATGGCGATCTCGGCGGCCGCCTTGCGGGCGGCCTCCTCGGCGTCCTTCTTCGCGCTCTCGTCCGCGGCCATGGCCTGGTAGGCGGCCTGCTGCGTCAGGGAGGCGGTCTGGACCTCCGCCTGCTGCCCCACGGGGATGTCCGCGAGGAGAGTGGCGTCGTCCGCCTTCGTCAGCGCGTCGTTCGGCTGCGCGACACTGCCCGAGGCGACACCCACGACACTTCCGACGGCGGTGACCGCGGTGGCCGAAGCCACTGCGAACCCCCGGACCGAGACCCGGCTCACACAGTTTCCTTCCAGCATCGCCCGCTTCGGTGACCCTGGCGGACGCGATCGTGCCCCTGGCGCTGGCCTCCGACTACGGGGTCACGGGAAGCGCTGGCCCACCGGCGACTCCTGGCAGAACCAGGGGCGCCTTCTGGTGCTCGGGCGGCATACGACGTCGAAGCTATGAAGTTGGTGCGCCGTACCCCTCGGGGTACAGGTGTGTCGTATGCGGGGCCTGACAGAACCGAGACTCTGCCGTAACCAGGCGCCGATGACAATTCCGGACCGGGTGTGAAAGCTCACATCGCCTGTGGGGCAAGGGATTTCGGCGAACGCTCCCACACGACGGCGCCGCCCCGCTAGGCTCTCGCCCTTTGCGGGACGGCGCCGAACGGCCGTCCAATACGGGTCAGATGCCGCCGTCCTCCAGCATTTCGGTCACGAGCGCGGCGATCTGGGAGCGCTCGGAGCGGGTCAGGGTGACGTGCGCGAAGAGCGGATGCCCCTTCAGCTTCTCGACGACGGCGACGACCCCGTCGTACCGCCCGACCCTCAGGTTGTCGCGCTGGGCGACGTCGTGGGTGAGGACGACCCGGGAGTTGGCGCCGATCCGGGACAGGACCGTCAGCAGGACGTTCCGCTCCAGGGACTGGGCCTCGTCGACGATGACGAACGCGTCGTGCAGGGAGCGGCCCCGGATGTGGGTCAGGGGGAGCACTTCGAGCATCCCGCGCGCGGTCACCTCCTCGATGACCTCCCGGCTGGTGACGGCCGACAGCGTGTCGAAGACGGCCTGGGCCCAAGGGCTCATCTTCTCGGACTCGGAGCCCGGCAGGTAGCCGAGTTCCTGCCCGCCGACCGCGTACAGCGGCCGGAAGACCATCACCTTCTGGTGCTGGCGGCGCTCCAGGACCGCCTCCAGGCCCGCGCACAGGGCGAGCGCGGACTTGCCGGTGCCGGCCCGGCCGCCCAGCGACAGGATGCCGACGTCCGGGTCGAGCAGCAGGTCGAGCGCGATGCGCTGTTCGGCGCTGCGGCCCTTGATGCCGAACGCCTCCCGGTCGCCGCGCACGAGCCGGATGTTGCCCTCGGGGCTGACCCGGCCGAGCGCCTTGCCGCGTTCGGACTGGATGGTGAGGCCGGTGTGCACGGGGAGGTCGGCGGCCTCCGGCACGTACACGTGTCCTTCCTCGAAGAGGATGTCCACCTGCTCGCCCGGCAGCGTCAGTTCGGACATGCCGGTCCAGCCGGAGGAGTCCGTGATGGCGAGTTCGGCGCGGTACTCCTCGGCGAGGAGGCCGACCGAGGACGCCTTGATGCGCAGGGGCAGGTCCTTCGATACGACGGTGACGTCGTACCCCTCGGCCTGGAGGTTGCGGGCGACCGCGAGGATGCGGGAGTCGTTGTCTCCCAGGCGGTAGCCGCTGGGCAGGATGCTGGGGTCCGAGTGGTTGAGCTCGACACGGACGGTGCCGCCCAGTTCCCCGATCGGGATGGGCGCGTCCAGGCGGCCGAACTTCACCCGGTAGTCGTCCAGCAGGCGCAGGGCCTGGCGGGCGAAGTAGCCGAGTTCAGGATGGTGCCGCTTGGCCTCCAGTTCGGTGACGACGACGATCGGGAGCACGACCTCGTGCTCCTCGAAGCGGGTCATCGCGGACGGGTCGGCCAGCAGGACGCTGGTGTCGAGAACATAGGTGCGCCGGTCGGACTTGTGGCGCTTTGTGCTGGTCACCACGGAAGGACGTACCCCCTCGGATGAGGTCGGGGAGCGACGGAGTGGAGCTGGACCGGTCCAGGACCCGTTTGCACGGGCCGAAAACCGGCCCTCCACTGCTTCGTCCGTGCCGTGACCGCACGGTCGGGCTGGTGCAAAGGGCCTCCCGGGCGGACGGCCCCGTGCCGCCCGCTGAGATCCGACACCCGTGGGTCGGGTGTCGACCTGCTTGCCTTATGCCCTCTAATTTGCGCCGTCATGCCACGGCGCGGGACGGCGCCTTGGTGAACTCCTTGTTACGCCTGTGGTGGGAGGCCCGGAAAGCGGTTGCCCGTGGTCGCCCGTCAGCCGCCGAAGCGGCGGTGGCGGGCCGCGTAGTCGCGTAGGGCGCGCAGGAAGTCGACCTTGCGGAAGGCGGGCCAGAACACGTCGCAGAAGTAGTACTCGGAGTGCGCGGTCTGCCAGAGCATGAACCCGGACAGCCGCTGCTCGCCGCTGGTGCGGATGACGAGGTCGGGGTCGGGCTGGTCGCTGGTGTAGAGGTGGCGGCCGATCATGTCGATGTCGACGGACTCGGCGAGGTCGTCCATGGAGACGCCCCGGTCCTGGGCGTCCAGCAGCATCGAGCGGACGGCGTCGGCAATCTCCTGCCGGCCGCCGTAGCCGATGGCGACGTTCACCAGTATCCCGTCGACGTCCGCGGTCGCCTGCTCCGCCTCTTTCAGCGTGAGCTGCATCTGGTCGGGGAGGAGGTCCTTGGTGCCGACGTGGTGGACCCGCCAGCGGCCGTCCGAGGCGAGCGTGCGGACGACGTCCTCGATGATCCCGAGGAGCGGGATCAGCTCGTCCTTCGGGCGGTCGAAGTTGTCGGTCGACAGGAGCCAGAACGTGACGACTTTCACGTCCGTCTCCGCGCACCAGCCCAGGAACTCCGACATGTTGTCCGCGCCGGCGCGGTGGCCGTGGACCGTCGACGACCCCGCGGCCTTCGCCCAGCGGCGGTTGCCGTCCATGATGACGCCGATGTGCCGCGGCACCTGGCTGTGGTCGAGGTGGCCTTCAACCCGGCGTGCGTACAGCCTGACCAGCAGGCCGCGCAGTTTGTCGCGCAGGATCACGTGATGTTCAGCCCCTCCTCGACGGCGGTCCCCGCAGGCGGGGAGCTTACCCCCAGCGGGAGTTGGGGCGCCTATTGAGGGGTAGAGACGTCTGAATGGGCACTTCGGTTCCACGGGGCGCATGGGTCGCGTGGAACACAGCGGGTGGGGCGGGGGGGGATCGGGGGCCGGTGCGGCGCGCTGCGGCGGCGCCGGACGGGCAAAAAAACGGGCCGGTCCGTGGGGGGGATACGGACCGGCCCGAGGGGGGGCTTCCACCATAACCCTTTGTGAGGGATGCCGCGTACATCGGCGCGAAATTATTACTCTCCGAAGTCGCGCGGCGACGCCCGCAGGGGTCCTGAAGCCCTGTTCACGGGGGTTTCGTGGCCAGAAAACGCGGGCCGTTCCAGGTCCCTCGCACGGGGGAACGCGGCGGGAGGCGTCAGTTTGACGCGGGCGCCACCGCACGGTCCCCTCCACTGCGCGATGACGCCCACGCAGCTTTGCCAGCGCGAATTGCCGTGGCCGAATTTACGTGACGCCCGGGGGTCGGGGCACCCGTTCGCGATAACGATGTGGAAACCCTGTGGAGATCGAGCGGCCGGGCGGCGGTTCCCGGCCATTTATCCCGCGAGGGGCCTGCGGGCCTCGATCAGGTGCCGCGCGCTGTACGCGACGAACGGCCCCTCGGCGCCGATCCGCTCGTGCAGCGCCCTCAGCTCCGCCTCGTACCGCGCCACCGTGAACCCGGGGACCATCCACACGACCTTCCGCAGGAAGTGGACGACGGCCCCGACGTCGTGGAACTCCATTCGCAGCCGCTCCACCCGGACGTCGACGACGTCGAGCCCCGCCTCCTTCGCCGCCGCGCTCTCCGCGTCCGGGTGCCGGGCTCGGCTCACGTCGTCCGGGAGGGGGCCCAGGAACTCCTCGACGAGTTCGAACGCGCTGCGGTGGCCGACGTGCTGGGCGAAGTAGGTGCCGCCGGGGGTGAGGACGCGGGCGATCTCCCGCCAGTGCGGGGTCACCGGGTGGCGGCTCGACACGAGGTCGAACGCGGCGTCCGGGAACGGGAGCCGGCCGTCGCCGGCCGGCGTGACGACCACCACGCCCCGGGGGCGCAGGAGCCGGGTCGCCCTGGCCGCGTTCGGGGGCCATGCCTCGGTGGCGGCGAGGACGCGCGGCGGGGTCGCCGTCCTCGCCAGGGCGAAGTCCATGACCTCCCCTCCCCCGGTGTCCAGGTCCAGCGCGGCGTCCGCCCGCGCGAGGCGGCCGGCGAGGGAGACCGCGTAGCCCCAGGAGGGCCGCGCCTCGGTCGCGCGGCCCTCGAACCAGGAGAAGTCCCAGCCGTCGGTGGGGGCGGACTCGGCTTCGGCGACGAGGGATTCGTAGGAGGGGGGTTCGGTGGGCATGTGGAGATGGTCGCAAAGGGGCACTGGGGGCGCCGCCGAGTTTCCGGGCTCCGGGCTTTGGGCGCCGCCCCCGGCCGTTACTTCACCAGCGGTCGCACCTGTTCCGCCGTGAACCTCAGGAAGCCCTCCGGGTCGGGGTCGTCGGGGGTCGGGAGGAGGACGACCGTGTCGGCGCCGGCGTCGGCGTAGCGGCGGACCTCGGCGGCGACCGTCTCGGCGTCACCGGCGACGCCGACGCCCGTCAGGCCGAGCCTGTCCAGCTCGCGGGCCAGGCGGGCTCCGGCGCCCTCTCCGGTCGCGGCGAAGACGTACACGACGATCCGGTGCGGGGCCGGTGCGGCGGCGCGGATCTCGCGGACGCGGCCTGGGGTCGCGGACTCGTTCAGGACGGTGCCGTCGGCGATGCGGCCCGCGAGGGCGAGCGTGCGGGGGCCGATGCCGCCCACCAGGATCTCGGCGGGGGTCTGCGGGGGCCAGTCCAGGGCGACGTCGTCCAGGGTGACGTACGTGCCGCTCGTCGTGACGCGCTCGCCGTTCAGGAGGGCGCGCAGGGCGTTCGTGTATTCGGACAGCAGGGTCAGCGGGGAGTCGGGGCGGGCACCGACCTGGGCCATCCAGTCCTGGACGCCGTGGCCGACCGCCAGCGAGAGGCGGCCGGGGAACATGCGGTGCAGGGCCGCCGTCTCCATCGCCGTCAGGGCGACGTTCCTGAGGGGGACGGGGAGCAGGCCGACGCCGATGCGCAGGCGGTCCGTCCAGGCGAGGGCCGCCGAGGCCGCGGTGAGGCCGCCCTGGAGGAAGCAGTCCTCCCAGAGCCAGAGTTCGTCCAGGCCCGCCTCATCCGCCGTCCGTACGGCCGAACGCAGGCGTTCCGGGGGGAGTTGGGGGCGGAGGATCGCGCCGAGGGTGATCGTCATGGGGATCTACTATCCAGGGGCGGGGCGGTTTCGACTCCTTCTTTTCGCCTACTTCTCGGAGGTCGGTGTGGGGCGCTGGCGGGACGGGCGGGGCGTGCTGGTCGTGGACGGCGCGGCCCAGGTGCCGTTGGAGATCGCCACGTCGTACCGGGCCCGTACGAAGGGGCTGTTGGGGCGGGACTCCCTGGACGGGGCGCTGCTGCTGTCACCGGCTTCCGGGATCCATACCTTCCGGATGCGGATGCCCATCGATGTCGCTTATCTGTCACGGGACTTGAGGGTGCTGGCCGTGCGGACGATGGTCCCCGGCCGACTGGGGCTGCCCCGGCTGCGGGCCCGGCATGTGCTGGAGGCGGAGGCGGGGGCGATGGCGGGCTGGGGGGTGCGGGCGGGGGTTCGGGTGGAGGTGGTGACGGGAGGCGTGACCTGAGGGGGGCCGGGTCGTTGTCCGGCGCATGAAGAAGATCATGCTCGCAGCCCTGCCGCTCGCCGCCCTCGCCCTGACCGCCTCGCCGGCTCACGCCGACAACGACTCCAACTTCGGTGGCGGGGTGAACGCCGCCGACAACTGGAACTTCACAGCCGGCGCCGTCTGCATGCAGGAGGTCGCCGTCGTGCCCGTCCTCGGGGACTGGGTGGGCGACCACGTCAACAACTGCTCCAACGGGAACGTGATCGACCACTCCAAGTAGGCCCCGGCCCCGCTACCCCTCCCTCGGGAACGTGATCTCCACGCGGCGGTTCTTCTTGCGGCCGGCCTCCGTGGAGTTGTCGGCGATGGGGTACTGCTCGCCGTAGCCGCGGACGTCGAACGTGAGGTTCGGGTCGTTCAACTCGCCGTCCAGGACCGCCTGGACGGCGTTCGCGCGCCGGCGGGAGAGGACGTCGCCGTGGGCCGAGGAGCCCAGGTCGTCGGTGAAGCCGAAGACTCTGATGCGGGTGGCGTTCTGCTTCCTGATCTCGTCCGCGATCGCGGCGATGCGGGAGCGGGAGGTCGGGGTGATCCTCGAGCTGTCCTTGCCGAACAGGACCTCCGCCTGGAGCGCGAACTTCACGTCCGCGTTCGTGTCCTCCCTGCGTTCGTCGCCCGTCTGGTCCTCCACCACCTGCTTGATGTCCAGCACCTTCGACGCCGCCAGCGTCCCGCCCTGCGGGAGCTTCAGGTCCGGGTCGTTCGGATCCACCTGCACCGGCGCCGTCGCCGTCGGCTCCGTCCCCGGCGGGAGGCTGGGGTCGTCCACCGCCCGCGCGGTGGGGGTCGTGAGGGCCAGGATGAGGGTGGTCGTGAGGGTGAGGGTGTGTTTCATCGGTGGCCTCACCCGGAGATGCCGATCGTGGCGGTGGGGAACATGGGGAGCTGGAAGGAGACTTCGGTGGTGGTGGGTGGGGGGGCGGGGAACTGCATGAAGACGGGGAAGGACTCGCCGGAGCTGAGCGCCGGGAGGTTGGTCGTGGTGAGAGGGCGGCCGTCGGTGTCGCGCAGGACGTAGTACCGCTTCTTGCCCTTCGCGTCGATCAGGGTGGCGCCGCCGAGCGAGCTGCCGTTGCGGATGATCTCGGTCTCGTTGCCGCTCACCTGGGCGGGTACGTTGACCGCCTCGCCGCCTTCGTTCTTCATCGACCCGTTCACCGTGACGAAGCCGCCGGAGTCCCGTACGGCGCCGGTGATCTGGAGCAACAGACCGTCCGGGCCCTTGAGTTCGGCCAGCGGCTGCTCCGACTTCCCTTCCTGCGTGCTCGGCTGGGACCCGCCGCTCGTCCGGGCGGTGGACGGTGTGCTCTCCGGCTTCCTGTCGTCACCACCACCGTCACCGCCGCCGCATCCGGCCACGCCGAGGGCCAGTCCGGCCGCGACGGTCAGGGCGACCATTCCCCTGCGGACCTTCGTCGTGCACCGAATGCTCATGCCTCTGCTTCCTTCAGTCGTGGTGCCTCAGTCGACCAGATGGACGTCGAAGAGGTCCTGGGGTTCGGGGAGCCCGGCGATGTCGTCCGGGTCCAGGGTCCAGCGGACGCCGTCGCAGGTGAGGACCGGCAGTTGGACGACCGGCGGGGGCTCCTCGCCGCTCCCCTCGGAAGGGGTGGGCTCGGGTTCGGGGAGCGTGCTGGGCGTGGGGCTGGGGAGCGGGTCGAAGGAGCACAGCGGCTCGATGACGGACGAGGCTTGAGCCGTCGAGTGGGTGTCCTCCGTGCCGGGCACGAGCGAGTCGCCGACGGCCTTGTCGGTCCGCACGTACACCGTGTAGCCCATACCGTCCCAGACGCATTCGGGGCCGACCAGGCGGGCGTCGTTCGCCGCCGCGAGCTGTCGGGCCCGTCCGCACTCGTCGGTCCAGGGCTTGCCCTCGAAGATGTCGTTCCACTTCGTGGGGTCGAGGATGTCGGCCACCCATGCGGCGGCGAGTTTGTCGCGGGTCTCCTGGGCGGCGGCCAGCGCGGCGGCGTCGGCCGCGGCCTGGGCGTCGCCCCGGTTCGCGCCGGCCTGGCCGACCGAGAGGTACGCGAACGCGAGAAAGAGCAGGCCCGCCACCACCGTGATGTAGATGGGGAAAGCCTGCCCCGCGTCGCCGCGCGTCCGGGGTGGCGTCAGCCGGTGACCCGGGTGATCTGGTTCTTGATGGCGGTGAGGATGGTCTGCCCGATGTCCGTGCCCGTGATCGCCAGCACGATCGCCACCACCACGGCGATGATCCCCAGGTACTCCACCGCGGTCTGGCCCATGTCGCCCCGCAGTTTCCGCAGTTTCTCCATAGCCCTGTCCTCCGGTCGCACGGCCGTTCTCCCCGCGTTCCGCCGGAGCGTAGCTGGCGGGGGAAGGGGAGGGGGAGGGTCCGGGGGCCCAAATGTGGGCCCAGGTGGGGGTGTGGGCGTTCATCTCAGCTCACCCCCCGCACCGGCGGCGGCGCGGTGCCGAGCCACTTGGCGGTGGCTTCGGCGCGGCTGGTGCTGTGGAGCTTCGCGAAGATCCGGTTGATGTGGTTCTTGACGGTCTTCTCGCTGATGAAACAGGCCGCGGCGATCTGGTGGTTGGACATGCCGGAGGCGATGAGGTCCATGATCTCCGCCTCCCTCGCGCTGAGCCGGAACCTCCCCCTACTTGCCGGAGACTGTCCCACAAGTGGTTGCACTTGCGAAAGCCCTTTGCTCAAACTGCCTGGGTAATGGGTATCTTGAGGGGAGAAAAGGTGTGCATTCGCATTCCCCTGGAACCCCTCCAGCACCGCGGTCGCCGCCGTAGGCGTCAAGTGCGCCCGCCCGACGGCGACATCCCGCACCGCCGCCACCAACTCCTCGGCACCGAACTCCCCGTGCACGAGATACCCGCGCGCCCCGAGCCGCAGCGCACCCCGCACGGTCCGGGACTCCCCGCTGTAGGTGAGCATGAGGACGGCGGCGAGCCGCACGAGCCGGGGCAGCGCGGCGAGCCCGTCGACCTCGGGCATGCGGACGTCGAGGAGGACGACGTCGGGCCGGTGCGACTCGGTGAGTTCGCACGCCTCGCGCCCGTTCACGGCCTGGGCGACGACGTCGATGCCGCCGGCGGCGGTGAGCAGCGCGGTGAGGCCCGCGCGGACCACGGGGTTGTCGTCGGCCACGATCACATTCACCCTCTGTACCCTTCCGGTCGGGATCGTCACGCCGCCCCCTGTCCGAACTCGTCCGCGTGGGGCGGGAGTTCGAGTTCCAGTCGCATTTCGGCGCCCTGGTGTCCCGGGCCGACGGCCAGCCGTGCGCCGAGCGCCGCCGCGCGCTCGGTCATGCCGAGCAGTCCGAAGCGGCCGGCTCCGCGCAGGGCGTCGAGGGTGGTGCCGGGCGGCAGGCCCTTGCCGTCGTCGTGGACGGTGACGCGCAGGACGCCCGCGTGGATGCCGGCGCTCACCTCGACGCGGGTCGCGTCCGCGTGGCGGTGGGCGTTGTCGAGGGCTTCGGCGGTGATGGTCAGCAACTCGCGGGCCACGGTGGGGGGCAGGGGGGCGGTGGTGTGGTCGCCGGTCACCCTGTATGTCGTCGGCAGGCCGGTGCGGGTTGTGAAGTCCCGTGCCCGCAGGGCCAGTTCGTCGAGCAGGTCCATGTCCTCGGCGTTCTCGTCGCGCAGGTCGGTGAGCAGGGTGCGGGATTCTTGCGCCGTGCGGCGGGCGGCCCTCGCGATCAACTCGGCCTGGTCTCTGACGTGTTGGTCGGCGCCGGAGGCGAGGGCTTCGGCGGCCAGGGCCACGCCGTACAGGGACTTGGCGACGGAGTCGTGCATCTCCCGTGCGAGGCGGGCGCGTTCGGCGGCGACGGCCTCGGTGGCGGCCAGGCGGGACCGGGTCTCCGCGAGGGCTTCGGTGGCCTCGGCGAACCTCAGCATCAGGCTGCGCAGGGCTGAGCCGAGGGCGCCGGTGATCACGCAGAAGCCGGGCAGCAGGAGGCGTTCCGCGACGCTCACGTCCGAGTGTGACGCCAGTGTCGTGTGCACCAGCAGCAGGATCAGGGCCTGCGCGGAGGCGAAGCAGGCCGCTCCGCGCCAGCCGTACAGGATCCCCGCGAGCAGGGGGGTGCACACGCTGACGTACGCGAGCGTGGTCTCCGGGCCCGCCGAGATCAGCAGGAGCGAGCCCAGGAGGGTGTCCAACGCCAGTACGGCGGGGTGGCGCAGCAGGAGGGGGCCGAAGCGTTCCCAGTCCCTCAGGAGGGCGTACGAGACCATGAACGTGACGACGACCGCCGTGCCGACGAGGCGGACCCCTACGCCGGGGGAGGCGTTCAGCAGCGCGGAGGGGGCGGCCAGGGCGATCATCGCCAGCCGGAAGCCGAAGACTTGGCGGGAGAGGGCTTGGAGGGCGTTGACCTGGAGGGCGAGGGGGGTTGGGCGGGGGTGGGGGGTGGTCGGGGGGTTCGGCCGGGTGCGGGTTCGTTGTGGCCGTTCGCGCCCACGCGGCGGTAGCCGCAGATCAGATACAGCCCCGCGCCCCTGAGGGGGGTGGTCGGGGTCGTGGAGTGGGTGCGGGTTCGCTTCTCCGCTGCCGCGTGCCGTAGGCAGACGTTCGTCGCTGCCCGGCGCCCCGGCCGCTCCCCCGGCCCCCCGGTCACAGCTCTTCCCCGGCATCTCCTTCACCCCCTTCCTGATCGGCGCTCCCATCCCCTCCCCCTACTCCCCCGTGATCGTGCCGAAGTCGGTGCCCGAGCCCAGGAGCAGGCCGGCGCCGAGCAGGAGCATCGTGGCCGGGACCATGAACGTGGTGATCATCAAGGTGGCTCGGGGGACCGCGCGGGCGGCCTTGCGGCGGGCGTTCTGGGCGTCGGTGCGGCGCATGTCCTTGGCGATGGCGACGAGCGTGTCGACGATGGGGGCGCCCAGTTCCTCGCCCTGCTGCAACGCCGTGACGAACATGGCGACTTGTTCGGAGTCGTTGCGGCGGCGGAGTTCGGCGAACGCCTGGCGGCGGCTCATGCCGAGGTCCATCTGCCGGAGGGTGATGCGGATCTCGTCGGCCCAGGGACCCTCGTAGCGGGTGGCGACGCGGTCGAGGGCCTGGCGGAAGCCGAGGCCGGCGCTGACGACGACCGCGAGGACGTCGAGGAAGTCGGGGAGGGTGCGTTCGATGACGTCCTTGCGGACGCGGATCGCGGACCAGATGCCGACCTCGGTCCACAGGGCGGCGAAGGCGAGCATGAACAGGGCGATGAGGGGGTTGCCGCGCAGGAGGAAGACCAGGGCCCCGACGACGCCGAGCGCGCCGTACACCGCGCGCCGGGCGGCGTAGCGGTCGATGGTGAGGCCGCCGGGGTTGCCCGCGAGGTCGATGCGGCGCCGGTACTTGGCGACGAGCCGGGGCCCCATGAGCCGCAGGACGGCGGGCGCGTACCGCATGCCGAGCCGGTCGACGACGGAGTCGACCGCGCCGGTGCGGGTGGCGCCGACTTCGAGGGCGAGGGCGAGGTCCGGGGGGAGTTTGACGTCCGCGCGGTACATGCGGATGCCGGTGAACGCGCCCCAGACGGCGAGCGCCATGATCAGCGCGAGCAGCAGTGCCATGTACGGACTCCCCCCGCTCAGACGTCGATCCGGGACATGCGCCGGATGAGGACGAAGCCGACGGCGTAGAGGCCGAAGGCGATGAGGACGGCGGCCTGTCCGGCGGTGGAGCCGGTCATGCGGTCGAGCGCCCCCTCCTTGACGCCGTCCATGAGGAACAACGACCCGACCCCGAGGAGGGGTACGGCGTAGGCGGTGAGGTTGACCTGCGACAGCTGGGTGCGGATCTCCCGTCGCGTCTCCTTGCGTTCCTCCAGCGTCTCGGTCAGGTTCCGCAGGGCGCCGACGACTTGGCCGCCCGCCTTGTTGGAGAGGACCAACGTGGTGACGAGGACGACGAGTTCGCGCGAGGGCAGCCGGTCGGCGAGTTCGCCGAGGGCGTCGTCCATGGACTGTCCGACCGCCAACTGGTTGGCGACCTTGGCCAGTTCCTCGCCGGCGGGGGCCTCCAGTTCCTCGGCGGCCATCCCTATGGCGGTGCGCAGGGCGAGGCCGGCCTGGGTGGCGTTGGCCAGGATGCGGGCCAGTTCGGGGAGTTGGTTGATGAACCGCTCGATGCGCTTCTGGCGCTGCCAGTTGAGGAACTGGAACGCGGACCCGACGGCGACGAGTGCGGCGATGGGCCCGAAGAAGGGCGCGAGGACGGCCTGGGTGACGAGCCAGAGCCCGCCGGCGGCGCCGAGGACGTAGACGGTGAACTCGCCCGGTGTGACGTCGAGTCCGGTCGTCGCGAGCCGGCGTTCGAGGGCGCGGCCGGGGTCGGTGCGGCGGATGCGGCGGTCGAGGTCGCGGAAGCGGCGCCGGCGTCCGGTGCCGGGGAGCTGCCCGGTGTAGGAGAGGCGGTCGACGAGGGCGGCGCGCTGGGCGCGGCCGGTGGCGTAGGCGTGCAGGCCCGCGACGGCGAGGGTGAGGCCGAGGACGGTGAGGCCGGTCGTCAGCGTGATGAGGTTGTCGAGGTCCATGGTCGTCCTGCCTAGCGTGCTTCTCGGGTCGCGAGTTCGGCCGGGGTCTGGGCCACGCCGAACGCCTGGGGGATGGGCTGGCTCGCCATGTAGAGGCGGTCGGCGGTGCGGCGCGGGAGGGGGAAGTAGCGGAAGCTGCCGTGGATGCGGCCGTCGGAGGACATGGGCAGCGCGTCGAAGCGGGCGACGGTCACGAGCCGGTACGGTTCGCCGCCGTGGCTGTCGAGGATGGCGATCTCGGTGATGCGGCGGGCGCCGTCGGCGAACCGGGTGAGCTGGACGAGGACGTCGACGGCGCTGTTGATCTGGTCGTGCAGCGCGACGAAGGGGACCTCGACGTCGGACATGGAGGCCAGCGTCTGGAGGCGGGTGAGGGCGTCCTCGGCGCTGTTGGCGTGGACGGTGGCGAGCGAGCCGTCGTGGCCGGTGGACATGGCCTGGAGCATGTCCAGGGACTCGCCGCCGCGGACCTCGCCGACGACGATCCGGTCGGGCCGCATGCGCAGCGAGTTGCGGACCAGGTCGCGGATGGTGATGTGGCCCTTGCCCTCGACGTTGGGTGGCCTGGACTCCAGCCGGACGACGTGCTGTTGCTGGAGTTGGAGTTCGGCGGAGTCCTCGATGGTGATGATGCGTTCGCCCTCGGGGATGAGTCCGGAGAGGGCGTTGAGGAGGGTCGTCTTGCCGGTGCCGGTGGCGCCGGAGACGATCACGTTGAACTTGGCCTGCACGAGCCCGGCGAGCAGGAACAGCATGCGTTCGTCGAGGGAGTTGAAGCCGACGAGTTCGTGGAGGGTGAAGGAGCGGGGGAAGCGGCGGATGGTGAGGATGGGGCCGGTGAGGGAGAGCGGCGGGATGATGACGTTGACGCGTTCGCCGGAGGGGAGGCGGGCGTCGACCATCGGATTCGACTCGTCCACGCGGCGGTTGACGGTGGAGACGATGCGTTCGATGGTCTGCATGAGCTGTTCGGCGGAGGCGAACCTGAGGGGCAACTGCTCGACCCTGCCGCCGCGTTCGACGAATATCGCGTCGGGTCCGTTGACCATGATCTCGGTGATCGACGCGTCTTCGAGGAGGGGTTCCAGGATGCCGAGCCCCAGGGCCTCGTCGACAACGCGCCTGATGAGTCTGGCGCGTTCGGAGGTGGAGAGGACCGGGCCCTCGCGGCTGATGATGTGGCCGAGGACGCGTTCGAGGCGGGCGCGGCGTTCGGCGGCCGCGAGCGTGGTCATCTCGGCGAGGTCGATCTCCTCCAGGAGTTTCGCGCGGTAGGTCGCGACCAGGTGCCCGTCCTCGCCCCGACTGCCGTTCTCCTCGGGGGTGTTGATGCGTGCCCTGAGGCTCATGGGGACTCCGTTCGCTGGTCGAGGGGCATGGTCGCGGTCCGCTGCGCGGGGCCGAAGTCGCCCCAGCCGAAGAAGACGGACGGGATGTCGACGGAGGAGGTGACCCGCACGTCGTCGCCCAGGTTCTCGGGGACGCAGCTCGTGCCGTCGGCGAGCCAGTCGCTGACGGCGGCGGCGCACGCCCGCTGCGCCGTCCCGGCCTCCCGTGCCTCGCTGCGGGCGCCCGCCCGTGCGGCCGTGCCGGCCTGCTGTCCGGCGTAGGCGATGATCCCCAACTGGACGCCGGCCAGGGCGACCAGGAGCAGGATGGGCAGGAACCCCAGGTATTCGATGGCCACTTGGCCGCGGTCACGGCGCCGGTTCATGGCAGCCACCGTCCGTCCTCCTCCTCGACGGCGCCCGCGTTCCCCTCGATGGTGAACGGCAGGGAGACGACTCCCGGGAAGAGCACGGGGACTTCGAGGCGGACGGTCGCGGTGACGAACCCGGAGCCGCCGCACTCCACGCTCGCTCCCCCGCGCCAGGCCCCCGGCAGGTCCTCGGTGGCGGCCTGTTCGCAGGCGCCCTGCCGGGATCCGGGGTCGGCGACCGCCCCGGCGCGGACGGCCGCGTCGGCGGCGTTCCCGGCGAGGGTGTAGGTGTAACCCACCAGGACGCACTGCCAGATGGCGATCAGCGTGACGAGGATGACGGGCAGCATGCCGGTGAACTCGACGGCGACCTGGCCCCGGTCGCCTCTGAGGCGGCGTCTCATCGCGGTCACTCTTTCCGTCGCCGCAGGCCCGCCGAGCCCCGGTCGCCGCCGCGCGCCCGGCGCCGCTGGCCGCCCTCGGCGGGGGCGGCGAGGCCGAGTTCCCCGGCGAGCGCCCACAGGGCCTGCCGTACCGGGCCCTTGGGGTCGAGGGCGTGCAGCCGGCCGGAGTCGACGGCGGCCTGGAGTTCCTTGAAGTGCGCCGGAACCGCCGTCGCCGCGAGGGCGGTTCCGGTGATCTTCTGGATGAGGGCGGGCTGGATCTCGGTGGCGCGGGAGTGCCGGTTGACTACGACGGTCGTCTCCTCGGCCTTGCGGATCTGGAGCCGGTCCCACATGCGGACGGTGCGTTTGGCGCCCCGGACGGCGACGACGTCCGGCGTGGTGACCAGCAGCGCGGTGTCGGCGGTCTCGACGGCCGCCGCGCCCGCCCCGCTGAGCTGGGCGCCGCAGTCGACGACGACGACCTCGTAGCGGGCGCGCAGGGCGCCGACGATGTGCCGGGCGGCCCGGTCGGTGACCTCCTCGCCGCGTTCGCCGTCGGCGGGGGCGAGGAGGAGGTCGACGCCGGTGTCGTGGCGGAAGACGGCCTCGGCGAGGATGCGGGGGGAGATGTCGGTGATGGCGGCGAGGTCGACGACGGAGCGCCGGAACTGGACGTCGAGGTAGGAGGCGACGTCGCCGGTCTGGAGGTCGAGGTCGCACAGGGCGGTCGTGCGGCCCGACGCCTGGGCGGCGAGGGCGAGTTGGATGGCGGTGAGGGTGGTGCCGACGCCGCCCTTGGCGCCGCTGACGGTGACGACGGTGCCGCCGGGTCCGGTGAACACGTCCGTGCTGCCGCCGAGATGGCGCCGCACGCCGGCCGACCACTGGGCGACGGCCTGGACGCGGGTCGCGAGGTCGTCGTAGGCGAGGGGGAAGGTGATCAGGCCGCGGGCGCCGGAGTCCATGGCGGCGGAGAACAGGCCGGGGGAGGCGTCGGTGGTGACGAGGATGACGCCCACCGCCGGGAAACGCAGGGCGACTTCACGCACCAGCTCCAACGCCGGTACGGGACCGATGCGTTCGTGGACGACGACGACCTCGGGGAGTTCGTCGACCGACTCGGCCGCCAACCGGGCCAGGGTGTCGACGAGTTGGGTCGAGTCGGTGACGGGGCTGACGGGTTCGGCGTCCGGGAGCTGGCTCAGCAGGGAGACGAGGGAGCGGACCGCGTCCGCGTCGCCGACGGCCGGGAGGATCCTCGTGGGCATGGCGTCCTCTCACTTGTCCGTGGCGAGCTGGTAGGTGCGGTCCTTCTCCGGGACCGTGGTGTCGGTGCCGGGGGCGACCAGCGCGAGGCGGACCCGCTTCGCGAACGACTCGGCGTAGGTGATGCGTTGGGCGTCCAGCGTGGAGAGGGCGAAGGTGATCGGGGCGGCCTGGGTGGGGCCGCTGGCGCGGGAGTCGCGGTCGGGTTCCAGGGCCTCGATCTTGCCGACGTTCAGGACGCGCGCGTTGGTGACGATGATCTTCGAGACGTCCGGGTCGGTGTCGCGGGCGCCCTCGAAGGTGGCGTAGACGTTGACCGAGGAGCCGGCGGTGATCTTGCCGGCGACGCCGGTGGCCGCGTCGATCATGATGGCGACCTCCTGTTCGCCGGGGCGCAGGGCGGGCTGGTCGACGACCATGTCCCGCTGCAGGAGGGAGCCGGCGCGCAGGGTGGTGACGGCGATCTTGCCGCGGATCGCGGCGAGGTCGGTGACGGCGTTGTCGGAGAGCCACCGCTTCGGCATCGAGATCTTCTCGAACTGGCCGGTGTTCAGGGCGGTGTAGGGCGGCACGTCGCTCTTCACCTGGTAGGCGGCGACCTCGGGGCCGACCTTGGAGTTCACGTCGTCGATGACGGACAGCACCCCGGCGAACGCGCCGAGGGCGCACAGGACCGACAGGAGCAGAAGGATCACGCCGCGGCGCTGACGGGAGTTCATGAGCCGTGCAACCTCGTTGGGGGTCGGGGCGAGCGGACGGGGTAAGTGGTGGGGCTCGGCTAGCCGGCCGGGAGTGCGTGGCGGGGGCCGCCCGGGGTGAGCGCGCGGGGCGGTTCGGGGACGGGGGGCGGGGTGGCCGAGCAGAAGACGCAGCGGTCGCCGATGACGTCGATACCGCACCAGTGGCACACCGACTGGCGTACGGAGGTGACGAGTTGGTACAGGACCGACAGGTCGGGGAGGTAGGCGCAGAACTCGACGACCTTGTTCGTGCCCCACCACCGCGCGGACTCGGCGGGCAGCGGGGTCTCGCGCAGGCCCTGGGTGCGCCAGGCCGGGGCCAGGGTCTCGGTCACCCACTCCGCCGGGAGCTGGCCCTTCGCGAGCAGCAGCCACGTCCCGAACTCCGGTCCCGGGACGGTGACTCCGGGGCCCGCCTTCACCAACTGGGGCTGCGGGTGGGCCAGTACGGCGAACTGGCTGCCGGGGACCCAGGAGCGGGCGTGCGAGGTCAGGGTCACGGGGACGTGGTCGAGGCGGGCGACCGTGCCGAGCAGGGCGCCGGCGTGGATGTAGTGCGTGAGGAGCCGGCCGGCCGACGCGACGACGCCGGGGCCCAGGTCGCAGGAGGCGAGCTGCCTCAACTGGCGGGCCAGTACGGCGAGTCCCAGCGGGGGGAGGTCGGGCTGGAAGAGGGCGATGCGGTCGCTCTCCAGCAACGCGCGGACGGTGTACAGCCGTTGGACGACGGCCGCGGGGGCGGCCTTGGCGCACACGACGACGAGGTGCCCGTACCCCTCGACGAGCTGCTGCACGGCGGCCACCGCCTCGTCCAGCGGCCGGCTCTCGATACCCTCCAGCACGACGGGCGGCACCGTCCGCTCGTCCTGCGCCGGCAGCGCAAGCCCTGCGCCGGTCACCGCGATGGCAGTTGGCACGCGCGCTCCCCGATTCCCGCGATCCGGTCCACCGCGCCCTTACCCCGGTGCACCGGAACGACTTCACTGCGTGACTACCTCAGCACTGTATCCACGCCTCACCACCGGGAGAACAGCTTTCGTGAGCCGGTAACGAACTCTTCTCCAACCATCCACCGGTCAAGTCAGGCCAAAACCGGCCAAGTTGCCTCCACACCTCATCCACAAGCGGAATGGTTGACACCTTGAGGGGTTCTGCGGGGCGGCGTTGCGGGAAGCCGCGGCCGGACTCTTCTCGCCGCCTCAGGGTCCCGCACCAGGGGTACCGTCCTAGTGGACGCTAGGAACGGAGACTGGTATGCCCCGATGGAGCGACTACTCGACCGGCGAGCGAATCAAGATCCTGCGCGGTCGGGACGTCCGGCAGTCGGATCTTGCCGAGATGACAGGGCTGTCCCTGCCCACCATCCAGACAGCGGAGCAGGACAAGCGACTCACTCTTCCGACCCTCATGAGGATCGCGGCGGCGCTCGGCGTCGACACCAGCGTGATCCTCGGCCAGCAGGAACCTCGCCGCGCCATGGCGCAGGACGACCGCGCCATGATGCGCGCCCTGTCCCGGGCCGTTCACGACACGTGGGCGGGCATCGTCCTCGACGACCTCGAACCAGCCCCCCTCGACGAACTCAAGGAGACCGCGCAGCGCTGCTGGGAGCTGTACTGGAAGGGCAGTTACACACAGGTCGGAAGCCTGGCGGGGCCGTTCGTCGTCGAGGCGGACGCACGACTGCGGCAACAGCCGGACGGGGAGCAGGCCGAAGCGTGGGGTGTCCTGTCGGACGCCTACCGGATCGCCGCGTACGTGGCGAACCTGATGGGCGCACGGGACCTGGCGTACGCGGCGATCGGGCATTCCCAGGAAGCGGCGCGGCGCAGCGCCGACGACCTTCGGCAGGCCCTCGTCGCCTCCGGCAGGGCGTGGGTGTACCTGCGGGACGCCCGGCTGGCGGAGGCGGTGCGGCTGGCGGAGAGGTCCGCGACGGACATCGAGCCGCGGTTCTCCACGGCGACGCGGGAGCAACTGACCGTGTACGGCAGCCACATCAACTTCGCCGCCGTGGTCGCCTCCCGCATGGGCGACAAGGACCGGGCGGCCGACTACCTGTCCCAGTCGCACGCGACCGGAGCACGTATGGGCCGCGAAGCGCGGGCTCACGGCACTCTGTTCGGACCGGTGACGGCCACGACACAGGCGATCGGCATCAAGACGTCACTCGGGGAGATCGGCAAGGCCCTGGAGCTGGTCAAGGGTGTCGGCGACACCGACCTGGAGTCGCTGACCGAAGCCGCACGCCACCGCTTCAAGATGGACAAGGCGATGGCACAGGCGGACGCGAAGATGTACGACGCGTCGCTGGACACCCTGGAGGAAGCGCTGCTCGACGCGCCGGAATGGGCACGCCATCAGGCGCTGCCGAGCGTGATCGTGCAGAAGGTGGGGAAGGCGTCCACCGCCCGATTGCGGCGCGTCTCCGAACTGATCGGGGTGGCGCCTGGCACCGCGTCGTTCCTGCCCGCGACTTCTCGGACAGTGCGGTAACTCGTACGTGACGTACGAGTTCTGAACGAAAGATCAGCACCACCCCTGCCAGACGTACGAGTTGATCTCACTCAGCAGCTCAAGGGCATGCACCCCGTACGACTTCGCCGTCCGTTCATCCGCGAAGTCGTACGGGGCGTTTCTTCATAACTGCGGGCAGTAGCGAGACCGTTACCTCATGCAGAGGACGTGTACGGACTTCAGTCGCCGCAGGGATCTCGCGGACGCCGCGAGCGGCCGTGTCGAGCGAGTCCGAGTCGTGCTGTACGCCTGCCGTCCCGACGGCGAGGCAGGTGTGCTCACCGAGTTGCGGGTCTACGCGACTGCTCGGGACTGGGTCGTCGTGGGCGAGCTGATCGACCGAACGCACCCGGACAGCGCTCTCGACGAGCGCCCGCGGTGGACGCGGCTCAAGGAACTCGTCGAGTCCGGGCAGGCTCAGGGCATCGTCACCCCGATGCGTCGCCTGTGCGGGAAGTGCGAGTCCGAGCGGTCCCTCCTCGACACGTGGCTCGCCGCACACCGGGCCTTCGTGGTCACCGCCTGATTCCCCACCCACCAGGCCGCGCGACAAACCCCGGCAACCGTTCGCGGCGGCCCCGGGGCGCGGCCGACGCTTTGAAGGAGCGCCGACATGACGGACGGTACCGCCCCGTCCGAAGAACTCCCACGAGGCTCCGGAATGACGATCCAGGTCTACACCGTGAACCGCCACGGCACGGTCACCAGTGACCGGGGCACCACCTTCGTACCAGCCAGGGCGCCGGAGGCGACGCCCGTCGAGGAGGAGGCCGTCACGGGTGTCGTGACGGTGTGTGCCGAGGCCCAATGGTTCCTCGCGCAGGAGACGCTGCCTCGCCACCAGACGGTGCAGGGCCTCGCGCGCGAGTTCAGCGCCTGTCTGTCCCGGCAGATCCCGTGCGTGGAGAAGCTGGCCGGTGAGCGTGGCCTTGACGACCCGCAGGCGATGACCGCGCTCGCGGGGGTCGCCACGGCACGGCGGCGCATGAATGTCCCCGTCCAACGCGGTCTGGTCGCCGAGGTGGAGCGGGTCGGTCAGCTGGCGCGTTCGGTGCTGGCGCTGCACACCCACGTCGGCACGCTCACGGACGCGCGGACGGGACGGTGAACGGCGGGGGCATGCGGGCGCGGCTCTGGAACGCCCTGCCTGTCCCGTGGATCGCACCTTGGAGTGGGGAACGGGGCCGTTCGGCCCACGTCACCAGGCAGAGCGACGAGCGTGGACGGGAACGGCTCGGCTTCACCGACGAGGAGCACTCCGACCGGCGGGACGGCATGCTGTGGGTGCGCATGGCGGCCACACCGGGGCGCGGGCGGCCGGACTTCGCGGGGCTGCATCCGTTGCGTCAGCGGCAGGCGATGACGCACCTGCTGTGCCAGGTGTGCGGCGGCCCGACTGTCGGCAGTCGCGAGGACGAACGCCATCTGTTCCTCGCCAGGAGCACCGGGACCCGGCTCTTCTCGGAGGGTGAGACGACCGCCGTACCGCCCGTACACGAGTCCTGCGCGCTCCAGTCCCTCCGGCACTGCCCTCACCTGCGCAAGGGATGGACGGCCGCGCTCGTGGGATGGGCCCCGGCCTGGGGTGCGGCCGGCACCTTGTATCACCCCGACAGCCTTGAGCCGGTGAGTCGCGATCTGTGCCAGGTCCCGTACGACAAGGACAGGCTCCTTCGCTGGCTCGTCGCGGCGCGGGAGGTCGTCTCGTTGCACGAGATCGAGCGGATCGACCTCGCCCGGCTGGAGGGCGAACAGAACCCGACGAGAGAAAGGAACAGCTGATGTTCGTCCACTCCGACCGGCTCCCGACCGGGACGCCGCTGCCGTCCGGAGCGTTCACTCCCGTTCCCTGGGGTGTCCGGCGCATGACTCCCTATCCCGCGTCCGCACCGGGGTACACGTACGCCGAGCTCGATCACGAGACGCAGACCGTCCGCTACTCGGACGCCGAAGGACGTGTCCTGGACATGGGAAAGCACGGCACCAGTTCCGGCACGAACCCGGCCACCAACACCGGAAACCCCTCCGACGGCGCCGGACCCGGTGGCAGTGGCGGGGGCGACCAGGACACCGGGAACGACACCGACCAGTGAGCGACCTCGGCCCGGTGCTGGTCGTCACCAACCTGGACGACCCCACGGCCGACGTAGTGATCGGCGAGCTGCACGGCCGGGGCGTCCCGGTCGTGCGGTTCGACTCGGGAGACTTCCCGCACGCCCTGTCGCTCGCGGCCACCATCACGCCGTACGGCGTGGAAGGCACGCTGTCCACACCGTCACGGGTCGCAGACCTGTCCCAGGTCCGGTCCCTGTACTACCGCAGGCCCTCCGGCTTCGTCTTCCCTCACCTGGACGAACAGAACGCCCGGTTCGCCGTCACCCAGGCTCGTTACGGGCTCGGTGGCGTGCTCGCCTCGTTGCCCGGTTGTCTGTACGTCAACCACCCGCACCGCATCGGGGACGCGGAGTTCAAACCGGCGGGCCTGGCAGCCGCGGTCGAGGCAGGCTTCCGTCTGCCTCCCACTCTGATCACCTCCGACCCGAAAGCCGCGAGGTCCTTCGTCGAGCGATACGCCCCCGCGATCTACAAGCCGCTGTCCACTCCGCTGTATCGCATCGACGGTGTCTCGTGCACCGTCGAGGTCGCCGAGGTGGCCTCCGACGACATCGACGAGGCGGTGTCCGGCACCGCTCACCTGTTCCAGCAACGGATCGAGAAGATCGCGGACGTGCGGGTCACCGTCATCGGGGACCATGTGTTCGCCGTACGGATCGATTCCGGCCTGCTCGACTGGCGGACCGACTACAGCCGCCTGCGCTACTCCGCCGTCCCGGCCCCGCCAGGCATCAGTGAGGCCCTGTACGCCTACCTGTCCCGTTTCGGGCTGGTCTTCGGCGCATTCGACTTCGCCGTCGACCGGCAGGGGCAATGGTGGTTCCTGGAGTGCAACCCCTCGGGCCAGTGGTACTGGCTGGAGCCGGAGACCGGTCTGCCGATGCTGTCGGCCATGGCGGATCTGCTGGAAAGGAAGGCCCGTTCATGACTCTCCTCGATCCGCCGCCTGAGACGACCGCCGCCGCCCTGCGCGGACAGTTGGTCCGCCACCTCACCGAAAGCGGCTCCCTGCGCACCGAGCCATGGCGTGCGGCCGTAGAGGCGGTCCCCCGGCACGAGTTCCTGCGCGAAGGTTTCTTCGAGCCCGTGCCGGGCTCCGCTCCGACCGCCTGGCGGCCGGTGTCCGCCGACGCGGACGGCTGGCTCGGGCGGTGTTACACGGATGAATCGCTGGTCACCCAGATCGCGGGCACGATCGTCCCCGGTGACATCCGGGGCGAGATTCTGCGGGCCCCCACCTCGTCGAGCACCATGCCGAGTCTCGTGGTGCGGATGCTGGAGGAACTGGAGGTCGAGGACGGTGACCAGGTGCTGGAGATCGGTACCGGCACCGGCTGGTCCACGGGTCTTCTCTGCCACCGACTGGGCGACGAACGCGTGACCTCGGTGGAGGTCGACCCGGACGTCTCCCGCCGGGCCGCGGCCGCGCTGGGGACCTGCGGCCGCTTTCCCGAACTGGTCGTGGGTGACGGCCTGGCGGGACACGAGGACGGTGCCCCGTACGACCGGCTGATCGCCACCTGCGGTGTGCTCGAACTGCCGCGGGCCTGGATCGGGCAGACGAGGCCGGGCGGAACCGTCCTGGCCACCCTGTGCGGCTGGCTGTACTCCTCCGAGCTGGCCCGGCTCACCGTCGAGGGCGACGGAGTGGCCCGGGGTCGTTTCCTGGGCGGCCGGATCAGCTTCATGCTCGCCCGCCCCCAACTGCCGCCACCACTCGGCATGTTGCCCGACATGGACACGGGGGACGAACGCGTGGCCCGGCTCGGGCCGGACGTCCTGGACGACTGGGACGCCAGGTTCGTCGCCCAGCTCGCGGCCCCGCGCGCCCAGCACGTCCGCCTCACCCGCGACGGTCGGACCGAACACGTCGTTCTCGACGTGGCGGCGGGCGACTGGGCCGCCCTCACCCAGGACGGCCCACACTGGACGGTCCGCCAGGGCGGGGCCAACCGGCTGTGGGACGCCGTCGAGGACCACGTTCTCCGCTGGCGCGCGGACGACGCTCCCACTGTGGAACACTTCGCGATCGCCGTCACGCCGGATGCGCAGACCATCACCTGGCCGACCGGCCGATAGAAGGCCGAGTTCCGCAAGCACCTCTCCTGGGCCGGCGTCCGGGCGGGGTGCGGTGGAGGAGATCGCCGCGCCGCTCAACTCCCGGACGCCTGAAGCCACTTCGGGCTGAGGGCGATCGCCCGCAGGTCCTTCATGCCGAGCGCCGGGGCGGTGCGCGTGGCCGGGGTCTGCTGGCTTGCCGCGTTGAAGGCGCTGACGACGACACGGAAGCCGTCCGTGCGCATCGTGTCGACCGTCCACATCACGACGCCCGAACCGCCCTTCTCGCCGGGGCCCTTGCGCAGGGCGACGAGTGTTCCGTCGGGCAGGGTCTCGGACTTGGCGTCGAAGAGGTCGCCCTTCACGTCGCTCATGTCCGGCTGGACGTTGATCTGGACGTAGCTCTCGCCCTTGCCGTCGTCGACGACGACATACGCGAACTCGCCATCGTCGGCAGGGCCCTTGGAGACGACCTTGAGGTGCTTGGGGAGGAGGCTCGTGAGGGTCCTGCCGACGTTGACGGTGCTCGCGGGCGGCGCGGCGTGGGACATCGTGGGGACCGGGACGGCGTCGACCATCTCCCGCAGCTCGGGCGCCGTCACCAGCTTCGTCAGCTGGTCGGCGGAGAGCGGGGGGGTGGGGCGGGTGGTCTTCTCGCCCTTCTCGGCCGGCGCGTTCCACTCCATCACGCTCACGGAGCCGCCGGCCGGGGTGGTCAGGTCGGCGTACCAGAGCTTGGTCTGCTCGCGGCGGTCCGGGTACTCGTGGCCCTGGAAGACGGTGACCTTGGAACCGTCGGGGAGGGTTTCCGTGGAGCAGTGGTCGTAGGGGTTCAGGGCCCGGTCCGGGCAGCCGCCGCCGCGCGTGGTGGTGCGGCCCAGGGAGACGCTGATCGCGGCCCTGCCCCTGCCGTCGTCGAAGACGCCGGTCACGTTCATGTCGCTGCCCTGGCTCGTCGTCGGGGTGAACTTCCCTTTCGGGAGCAGCTTGTTCAGGACGCTGGTGAGGTCCTGCCGTTCGACGGCGGACGGTGACGGCGGCGCGGTCGTCGACGTCGTCCCGGTGCCGACGTCGCGGGCCGGTTCGCCGGCGTGCAGCAGCGTCCCGCCGACGCCGATCACCGCGACGCCGGCCACGCCGCCGCCGATCACCGCGAGCCGTCGCCTCAGCCGCCGGGCCCGGCCGCGCCGTGCGCCGCCCTCGACGAGTTCCGTGCGGGCGGCGGGGAAGGAGTCGCCGGTGCGGTGGAGGGCCGCGGTGAGGTCCTGCTCGAAGGGGGTGTGCTCGGGCATGGTGAACCACCGTTTCTGGTCGGGAGGGGCGGAGGGGGGCGGCCTAGGGGTGTCGTCAGGGGCGGGCGTACTCGCCGATGCCCTCGCCGAGGAGTTCCCGGAGCTGGCGTAGCGCTCGGGTACTACGGGTACGGACCGCGGCGGACGTCGTCTGCATCGTCTGCGCGGTCTCCTCGACGGACCGGTCCTCCCAGTACCTGAGGACTACGACGGCCCGGTCCGTCGGGGAGAGCCGGGCGAGCGCCTGGAGCAGCGTCAGCCGCAGCGGGGCGTCCGCCTCCTCGACGGCCGGCAGGTCGGGGAACGCGTCGGTGGCCCGCTCACGGCTGCTGCGGCGGCGCCGATGCGCGAGGAACACCCGGGTGAGCACGGTCTGCGCGTACGCGGCGGGGTTGTCGGCCCGGGAGACCCGCCCCCACCGCACGTAGATCCGCCCCAGCGCCTCCTGCACCAGGTCCTCCGCGAGGTGCGTGTCCCCCGCCGTCATCAGACACGCCGACCGGTACAGCTGCCCGGCCCGCACCGCGGCGAACTCCGCGTACCCGTCCGCCCGCGTCTGCCTCATGCACTCCCCCTGCCGCGAAACCGCCTTCTGTGGATGTCGATGCGGTGGCCCGGGGAAAATGTTTCAGGGAATCAGAAGAAATCCGACCACGGCTGGTCCCACACCTGCTTCGCGCACAGCACCACGAACAGCACTCCCGCCACTCCCAGCATGCCGTTGCTGAGCCATCCGTTGCGCCAAGGGGCCGGGATGCGGGGGGAGTTGAGGAGCCAGATCAGGGTCATGGCGAGGAAGGGGAGGAAGGCGGCGCCCAGGACTCCGTAGAGGATGATCAGGCGGAAGGGCTGGCCCTGGAAGAGGAGGACGATCGGGGGGAACGTCAGCCAGAGGAGGTAGGCGCGGAAGGGCCAGGAGCGTTCGCGGACGCCGGAGGCGATGGCCTCGCCACCGCTCGCGCCGACCCCGCCCGCGCCGACCCCGCCTGCGCCGCCGTCCGCTCTCAGCCGGGTCACGAAGTCCGCGAACATGAGGCTGACGCCGTGCCAGACGCCGATCAGGGAGGTGTAGGAGGTCGCGAAGAAGCCGATGAGGAAGAACTTGGCGGTGGCGGTGCCGTACTCGGCTTCGAGGATGTCCCCGAGCTGGATGAGCCCCTTGTCGCCGCTCGCGATGGCGACGTTCGCGGAGTGCAGGAGTTCGGCGCCGACGAAGAGCATCGCGACGACGAAGACGCCGGTGGTGGCGTAGGCGACGCGGTTGTCGAGGCGCATGACCTTCATCCAGCCGGTGTCGGTCCAGCCCTTCGCGTTGACCCAGTACCCGTAGGCCGCGAGGGTGATGGTGCCCCCTACCCCGCCGATCAGCCCGAGGGTGTTGAGGACGGAGTCCTTCTCGTCGGGGAGGACGGGGAGGAGCCCGGCGAGGGCGTCGGGGAGGTTGGGGGTGACCCGGATCGCCAGGTAGACGGTGACGACGAACATCACGCCGACCAGCAGCGTCATGACCTTCTCGAAAACGGCGTACTTGTTGAACCAGACGAAGACGAGTCCGGCGAGCCCGCAGGCGACGGCCCACCACTTGAGGTCCATGACGTCCGGGAACAGCGCCTGCAACGGCAGCGCGCTGGACGACATGGCGGCGGCCCCGTAGACGAACCCCCAGATCACGGCGTACACGCCGAAGAACCAGAGGGTCCAGCGCCCGAGGCTCGCCCAGCCGTCGAAGAGGGTGCGCCCGGTGGCGAGGTGCCAGCGTCCGGCGGCCTCGGCGAGGGAGATCTTGACGAGGCAGCCGACGACGGCCGCCCAGAGCAGGGTGTAGCCGAAGTTGCTGCCCGCGATCAGCGTGGCGACCAGGTCACCGGCGCCGACACCGGTCGCGGCGACGACGACGCCGGGTCCGATGTGGCGCCAACTCGCCTTGCGGGGCGGGGGGTCGGTGGCCTCGGTCGTGGGGTGGTCCGTGATGTCCGCCATAGAGGTCAAGGATGCGCAAAGTTGCGGGTGTGACAAGAGGGCGTACGCCGACCGGCCGCTCACGCCCCCACGCCGCCCCGCACTCCACGCCCCGCGCCCCCTGAACGCCGCCCGCCCTGAACGCCGTCCCACTGAGCACCGCCCCCGACCGCCGCCCCCACCAAGCGCCGCCCACCGAGCACCGCCGCCCCCCTGACCCCCGTCCACCCCCATGCGCTATTGACCTGCACATGCCACACCCCCGACCATGAGCGACACGCCGCACAGCCCGTACACAGCAAAGCTCCCCCGCTCCACCCCCACCCCTCCGGACAATCCGGACGGACCTGGAGACTCAAGGAGACCTCATGCGCCTTCGTATCCGCGGCTCACGCTCCCCCGGCGGCAGACGCACCGCAGCCCTCGCCGCCCTCCTCGCCCTCGCCCTGGCCGCCCCGGTCTCGGCGTCGGTGACGAACGCGACGGCCGACAGCGCGAGCAAGGCCGCGCCCGCGGCGGACGACATCCGCCAGTACGAGATCCACGTGCACAACAACACCTCGCCCGTCCGCACCGCGATCATGCGGGCCGGCGTCAGCATCGACGAGGTCGACTCCGAGACGGTCGTCGTCTCGGGCCGCGCCGACCAGATCAAGCAGCTCAGGGCGGCCGGCTACGAGGTGGCCCCGCTCGGCGCCGCGCCGGACCGGCTCGCGGCGAACGAGGTGCGGCTGTTCGACTTCCCGACGGCGGACTCCCGCTACCACAACTACGCCGAGATGAACGCGGAGATCGACCAGCGGCTCGCGGCGTACCCGAACATCATGAGCAAGCGCGTGATCGGGAAGTCGTACGCGGGCCGTGACATCTACGCCGTGAAGATCAGCGACAACGTCGCCACCGACGAGGCCGAGCCCGAGGTGCTGTTCACGCACCACCAGCACGCCCGCGAGCACCTGACCGTCGAGATGGCGCTGTACCTGATCCGCGAACTCGGCGCCGGGTACGGCAGCGACTCCCGGGTCACGAACATGGTCAACGGGCGCGAGATCTGGATCGTCCCGGACCTCAACCCGGACGGCGGCGAGTACGACATCGCGACCGGCTCCTACCGTTCGTGGCGCAAGAACCGACAGCCCAACTCCGGTTCCTCGTACGTCGGTACGGACCTGAACCGGAACTGGAACTACCGCTGGGGCTGCTGCGGCGGCTCCTCCGGGTCGACGTCCTCGGAGACCTACCGGGGTCCGGCGGCCGAGTCGGCGCCCGAGGTGAAGGTCGTCGCCGACTTCGTGCGCGGCCGGGTCGTGGGCGGCACCCAGCAGATCAAGGCCGCGATCGACTTCCACACGTACAGCGAGCTGGTGCTGTGGCCGTTCGGCTACACGAACGCCGACACCACGACCGGCATGACGGCCGACGACAACGCCGCCTTCAAGGCCGTCGGACAGAAGATGGCGGCCAGCAACGGGTACACGCCCGAGCAGTCCAGCGACCTCTACATCACCGACGGGTCGATCGACGACTACCTCTGGGGGGCGCACAAGATCTTCGGGTACACCTTCGAGATGTACCCGTCGTCGGCCGGCGGCGGCGGTTTCTACCCGCCCGACGAGGTGATCGAGCGGGAGACGTCACGCAACCGCGACGCGGTGCTGCAGTTCCTGGAGAACTCGGACTGCATGTACCGGTCGATCGGGAAGCAGGCGCAGTACTGCTAAGCCTCTTCTTCGGTCTCGGCCGGTTCCGCTGACTCCACCGCTTCCGCGCCGTCCTCGAAGTACGCGTCGAGGACGGCGTCCAGCTCCTTCTCCCACTCGGGGAAGACGGAGCGGGACTTCGCCTCGATCTCTATCGGGTACCAGCGGCGGTCGGGCGTGTGGACGGTGACGGTGAACAGCTTGCCGAAGCGGGTCGTCTCCGTCTCGACGGCACCGATCTCGTCCCACCGGAACTCGCAGTTCTGGTCGTCGAGGGCGAGGCGGACGCCCTTGTGGTCGGCGACGATCGAGGCGCGCCGGTCGGCCGCCTCGAAGACGGGGCCGTCGACGGGCGCCTCTTCCTCGGTCTGCGCTTCCCCGGTCTCCGGTTCCGCTTCCTGCCGGTCGTCGGCCGCTTCGACCGCCTCACCCTCCTCGGGCACGGCGTCCTCAGGCTCCTTCGCGGGCTCCGCCGGAACGGGCGCGGTGAGTCCGGGGATGAAGGCCGGGTCGAATCCGGCGCCCTCCAGGGGCTTGCTGCTCGATCCTATGCGCTGGTCCACAGCGGGCAGTATGGTCGACGATCCTGTGCCGTACACAGCCGACCCTCACTTCGTTATACGACAGAGCTACGACCGGGAGTGCCCGTGCCCCGCCCCTCCACCCTGGCCGACCTCGCCGCAGAACGCCTCGACCACCGCTTCAAGGGCCTCCCGCCGGACGCCGACGGCCGCACGGTCGCCGAGTTGACGGCCGAACACCGCAACCTGTTCGACGGCGGTTTCCCCACTCCGGTTCTCACCCTCTCCGCCGAGCGCCTGGCCCACAACCTGACGCTCCTGGAGACCTACACGGACCGCCACGGCCTCGCCTTCGCCCCGCACGGCAAGACGACGATGGCCCCGGCCCTCTTCCACCGCCAACTCGCCCACGGCGCCTGGGGCATCACCCTCGCGATGCCCCACCAGGTGCGGGTGGCCCGGGAGTTCGGGATCTCCCGGATCTTCCTCGCCAACCAGCTCGTCGACCCGGCGGCCCTGCGCTGGCTCGCCGCCGAACAGGACGCCGACCCCGGTTTCCGGCACCTCTGCTACGTCGACTCCGTGCGCGGCGTCGAGTTGATGGACGCGGCGCTCCAAGAGGCGGGCGCGGTACGCCCGTTGGAGGTCGTCGTCGAGCTGGCGGCGGGCCCCGAGGGGCGGACGGGGGTGCGGACGGCGGCACAGGCGCACCAGGTCGCCGACGCGGTCGCGGGGACGCGGACGCTCCGACTGGTGGGCGTGGCGGGGTACGAGGCGCAGGTGCCGGACGCGACGGCGGACGCGGTGCGGGCGTGGACGCGTGAACTCGTGGCGCTGGCCGGGGAGTTCGACCGGGGCGGCCGGTTCGCGGGGCTGGACGAGATCGTCGTCAGCGCGGGTGGCAGCGAGTGGTTCGACGCGGTCGCCGACGTCCTCGCGGAGGTGCCCGAACTGTCGGCGCCGGTACTGAAGTTGCTGCGTTCGGGTGCGTACGTCACGCACGACCATCTGCACTACCGCGACCGCACGCCGTTCAACCGCGTGCCTGAAGAAGGCGCGCTGGAACCGGCGTTCCGCCTGTGGGCGCAGGTCGTCTCGCGGCCGACCCCGCAGCAGGCGTTCATCAACGCGGGCAAGCGGGACGTCGCGTACGACCTCGGGCTGCCGGTCGTCGAGGTGGTCCGGCGGGATGGTGACGAGCGGGCGGGGGACGGGATCTCGGTGACCGCGCTCTCCGATCAGCACGCGTGGCTGGGCACCGGGCCCGGCGTCGATCTGGAGGTCGGCGACTGGGTGGGGTTGGGGCTGTCGCATCCGTGCACGACGTTCGAGAAGTGGCCGCTGATTCCGGTGGTGGCGGCGGACGGCACGGTGACCGAATACGTGCGGACGTTCTTCTGAAGCCCCCTCTCGAAAACACGCGGCGGGGCGGTCCGTCTCAGTCCCGTGGGACGGAACACCCCCGCGTGCGCGGTGCGTTACGGCTTCGGCAGGATGCAGCCGGAGGCGTTCAGGTTGAGCTGGTTGCCGGTCGGGAAGCAGGCCGCCATGTGGTACGTCTGCTGGCCGTAGTTGATGCCCTGACGGACCGTCACAGCACCGGTCGAGGAGACCTCGCACGGGTTGTTGACGGTGCAGCGGGCGCCGTCCTCGTTGCCCGTGTTGTTGACGGCGACGACGTTGCCGGTGGCCTGGTCGACGACCGGGGAGCCGGAGGTGCCGCCGATGGTCTGGCAGGCGGAGGTGTAGCGGACCGAGTCCTTCCAGGTCCAGTCGCCCTCCTTCAGCTGGTACACGAAGCCGTCGATGTTGCAGCTGTAGAGGCGCTTCCAGTACCCGGAGGCCACCGTGATCGCGGTGCCGGCGGCCGGACGGGTGCTCTGGACGGTGAGCGGCGCGATCCCGTAGTTGTTGCGGATCGTCGCGTAGGTCGAGGTGAGCTGGTAGATCGAGACGTCCGTGTCGGTCATCGTCGCGTACGCCAGCTTGCTCGCCCTGAGGGTGGCGACCTGGGTGCCGGAGGCGTTGAGCAGGCCGAAGGTGCGGCTGGACGCCTGGTTGACGATGACCTGGCCGGGGGCCGGGAAACCGGAGGTCAGGCAGTGGCCGTTGGACATGACCAGCGCGGGGTCGGTGTCCAGGGAGTTCGGGAAGCGGATCACCGAGCCGGAACAGTTGCTGAGCGCGACGGTTCCGGCGAGGGTGACGGCCTTCAGCGTCGGCGTCTCGGCCTTGGGCGTCGCGGTCGCCGGGGTGGTGGCGATCTTGCCGACGGTGGCCGCGGGGGCGGCGTCCGGGGCGGCGACGGCGGGCGCGGCGCCCGCGCCGGCCAGGGTCAGGGCGAAGAGCGCGGCGACGAGAGGCTTTCTCATGTGGGGGGTCCCCTCTGGCTAGATGTTTGTCATGCACATAATCAACATCCACCCCTCCGGGAACAAGGAGTCATTTTCAGCCGGACGCTTTCCACCCCCGCGTGGCGCAAAACACGCCCCGGGCCGGGCGGGCGGGCCGTAAGCTCCCAGACATGCAGGTGATCCAGTCCACAAAGCTCGCCAATGTCTGTTACGAGATCCGGGGCCCGGTTCTTGAGGAGGCGATGCGGCTGGAGGCGGCAGGTCACCGCATCCTCAAGCTCAACACCGGCAACCCGGCCGCGTTCGGCTTCGAGTGCCCGCCGGAGATCCTGGAGGACATCCTCCGCAACGTCTCGACGGCCCACGGCTACGGCGACGCGAAGGGTCTGCTGGCCGCCCGGCGCGCGGTCGTCATGCACAACCAGACGCTGGGCATCGAGACGGACGTCGAGCACGTCTTCGTCGGCAACGGGGTCTCCGAGCTGATCGTCATGGCGATGCAGGGGCTGCTGGACGACGGCGACGAAGTGCTCGTGCCCGCGCCGGACTACCCCCTGTGGACGGCCGCCGTGTCGCTGTCCGGCGGGACCGCCGTCCACTACCGCTGCGACGAGCAGTCCGACTGGATGCCCGACCTCGCCGACATCGAGCGCAAGGTCACGGACCGGACCAAGGCGCTCGTCATCATCAACCCCAACAATCCGACGGGGGCGGTGTACGACGAGGAGATGCTGCGGGGGCTGACCGACATCGCCCGGCGGCACAATCTGCTGGTCTGCTCCGACGAGATCTACGACAAGATCCTCTACGACGGGGCGACGCACACGGCGACGGCCGCCGTCGCGCCCGATCTGCTGACGTTGACGTTCAACGGGATGTCCAAGGCGTACCGGGTCGCCGGGTACCGGGTCGGGTGGATGTCGATCTCCGGGCCCCGCGCACACGCGGACTCCTACATCGAGGGTCTGACGATCCTCGCGAACATGCGGCTGTGCGCGAACATGCCGGGGCAGCACGGGGTGGTCGCCGCGCTCAGCGGGCGGCAGTCCATCAACGACCTCGTCCTGCCCGGCGGGCGGCTCAAGGAGCAGATGGACACGGCGTACGAACTGCTCACGCAGATCCCCGGCGTGACCTGCGTCCGCCCCAAGGGGGCCCTCTACCTCTTCCCCCGGCTCGATCCGCAGGTCTACCGGATCAAGGACGACCGGCGGATGGTCCTCGACCTGCTGCGGCAGGAGAAGATCATGGTCGTCCAGGGAAGCGGGTTCAACTGGCCCGAACCCGATCACTTCCGGGTGGTGACGCTGCCGACGGCGACGGACCTCAAGGACGCGGTCACCCGGATCGGGCGGTTCCTCGACGGGTACGGACAGCACTGACCGTCGGTGACCGAACGGGGCCAATTCTGTAACCTCGACAACTTTAGACAAGTTCTAAGCTAGGATGGTCTCCTGTCAGAGCACAGGAGGCCCCCCACATGTACGAGCCGATCCGCACGAAGTCGGTCCACAGCACCCCGGTGCGCGCCTCCGACGTCCCCCACCGCACGCGGGAGGAGGAGCTGGACATCCAGCTCGCCGGGCACCTGTCCGCGCTGCTCGCGGTGACCGACGAGCTGCGCGCCTGCGGCTCCTCGGCGGACCTCGACTCGGCCGCCGACAAGCTGGCCCGCCAGGTCACCCGCCTCCGCGCCGGCCGCGCCCCCATGCGCGTCCACGCCGACGGCACCGGCCACTCCCCCACCTCGCTCCACCGCCGCGCCCACGCCCTCGCCGGCCGCGCCCTCCTCGTCGCCGCGTCCCGCGCGGACACCGCGTCCGCCATCCTCGCCGCCCAGCGCATGGACGCCCACACGGCCGCCCTCTCAGGCGCCGCCCACTAATCCCCCCCACGGGGTCCACCCCCCAATCGGCCCCGGTCCGCGCGCACCCGCAGCGACGCGCGGACCGGGTGCCACGTTTTGGACGCCGGGTGCGGGGTGATCGAGCTTGAGTTTCGGGTGCGGGTGCGTTGTGGCTGGTCGCGCCCACGCGGCGGAGCCGCACATCGACACAGCCCCGCGCCCCTAGGCGCAGAACGCCGACCCGGCGGAACCAACGTCTTCACCATCTGGAACCGCAAACGGTGAAAAAGGACCCCTCTCCCGATGACCCCCGACCTGACCCGCCTCACCGAACTACTCCCCCTCCCCTCCACCGGCGGCCAGAGCCTCGGCTGGGACGCCGCCGAAACCGCCCTGCGCACCACGCTGCCCGCGGACTGCAAAGAACTCATCGCCGCCTACGGCGGAGGGCTCATCGACAACTACCTGCTCCTCCTCGAACCCGGCTGCCCCAACGACGTCTACGACCAGCTCAAGATCTCCGCGGAGCGGGAGGAGGCCAACGACTCCCTGTGGCAGTACGACGACAAGCCCGCCGAGATGGAAAGCGACGGCAACCGTCTCGTCTGCTGGGCGACCACCGACAACGGGGAGTACCTGTACTGGCTGGTCCAGCCCGGCGACGACCCCGACAGCCGTCCCATCCTCGTCAACGGTGACTCCGACTGGGAGCGCTACGACATGACCGTCACCCGCTTCCTCACCTCCGTCCTCGCCGGAGACATCACCTCCGAAGTCCTCTGGAGCCAGTTCCCCCAGCCCCAGCACGAGTTCCGCCCGGCCCGGGAGATGTAGGCGCCCGGCGCGATGGCGTCACGAGGGCAGCGCGTCGGCGTCGACGCGGGAGAACACCAGGTCGGTCATCTCCGTGACCGGCTCTCGCCAGCGCGCTGCCGATGCGGGGCGGCGCAGGGCTGGTGGGTAGCTGGCCGCGTCGTAGTCGTTGGTCACGCGGTAGGGGTGGAATCCGTGGTCCCGCAAGGGGGTGAAGACCTCGTCGACCGTCTGGCCCTGCTTGGCCAGCAGCCTCGGCGTCACCTCGACGAGCAGCTCGGCGTCGTCCCGGAGTTGGTCCAGCACGGGCAGGAGTCCGCGTACGGCACCGGCTTCGCCTCCTTCGACGTCGATCTTGATCAGGCGTGCGGCGGTGACTTCGTCAGTTGTGAGGAGCCGGGAGAGCGGCGCGGTGTCGGCGGTGAACGATGATGCGACGGTGCGTGGTCGTACGGCGGTGGTGCCGCCGAGGTTGGTGGGGTCCTCTAGGTAGAAGGTCAGCCGTCCGGGGGCGTCGGAGACGGCGGTGTTGATGGTGCGGACGTTGGCGCATCCGTTGAGGCGGGCGTTCTCGGTCAGGGCCTGGTGGAAGTCGGGAGAGGGTTCGACGGCCACCACTCGCCCTGTGGGGCCGACGAGTTGGGCGGCGAGGACGGTGTAGTAGCCGATGTTCGCGCCGATGTCGACGAAGGTGTCGCCGGGCCGGAGTCGGCGGGAGACGAAGGAGGTGAGGTGTGGTTCCCATACGCCGAAGAGGTAGAGGTAGCGCTGGATGACGTCGCTGGTCGTCACGGGGAAGAGGGCGCCGGAGCGGGTGCGGGTGACCGTGGTGACGGGGTGGTTCTTCAGGTGTTCGTTCAGGTGACCGGCGAGCCGGGGAACTCCTGGTCCGGCGGGGAGGTGGCGAACGTATCTCCGCAAGGCGCGAAGAAGAGGGTTCATGGACGTCTCCGGGAGTCGAACCGCGCACGTGGGCGGGACCTGGCAGGCTGGTCGCGGCAGTAGTGCGTGGTGGAGGAGAGAAGCACATGGCGATGGAGGCCGCTCCGGTCGTGTACCTGCTCGTCGGGCTGACGGGGTCGGGCAAGACGACGTACGCGCGGCGGGAGTTGGAGCCGTCCGGGGTGGTGCGGCTGTCCGTGGACGAGCGGGTCTTTGAACGGCACGGTCGTTACGGCGTGGACTACCCGGAGTACGAGTACTTCGCCCGGGAGGCGCCTGTCGTCGCGGAAGTACGCCAGGAGCTGGTGGAGTTGGTGAGGGCTGGGCGTTCCGTCGTGGTCGATCACGGGTTGTGGCGGCGCAAGGAGCGGGAGGACTGGAAGAACCTCGTCCGCGATGCCGGAGGGGCCGTGCGTCTGCTGTACTTTCCGGTCCCGCGTGAGGAACTGCTCCGGCGCCTGAACGAGCGCAACCGGCGTGCCGACGCGAACGCCTTGACGGTCACCGAGTCGGCGCTGGGCGACTTCTTCGCCCGGTTCGACGCCCCGCACGGCGAGGGCGAGGAGATCATCGAGCCGGACTCCTTCTAGCGGGACGCCAGGTGGCGGCCAGCCTTGTGGCTTCCTCCGGCCACCACAGCGGGGTCTCCTGGAGAGAGACTGGCCGGAAGGGGACGTCGGGGGCGGTGACGTCGATCCGGCCGTCATGCAGCGACAGGTGACTCAGCAGACGCCGGGCCTCCGACAGCAGTGCAGGGGATCTGGTCTGCCAACTGCCGTCCGCCGTACGGGCCGCGCGCCTTTCAAGGTCCTCTCGTACGCCGCATCGCCATTTGAAGTGGTGGACCACAACCGGTGGCCGGTTCGCCGGCCGGTGTCCTTCGGCGCGGTGGTTCCCGGAGTCGACGGTGACACTGGAGTGTGCGAGCACGATCTTGCGCGGGTCGCCGCGCAGCAGCAGGTGGGTGAGGAATCCGCCCAGGGGATACGCCACGTCCAATCCTGACCCCGGCGATGGTGACCAGGCGGTCAGGCGGCCGTCGGCGGAGACCCGGTCGAGCATCAGTCCGCCGACCGTCCCGGTCCCGGACACCTCCGCTTCGGCCAGGACCTCGGCCAGCGGGGCGGGGTAGGTATGGAATTCGTCGGCGTCGGCCAGCAGATGCCAGCCGGTCCCGGCCCGGTCGCGGAGCATGTCGCGCAGTTCGGTGTTGGTGTGCTCGTGCCACGGCCCCCTGGCCACCGCCGCCGGGGCGATCCCCAGGGCTTCGCAGGTTGCCTTCAACTCGTCGCGCCGACGGTCCGGTACGTGGTCGGCGAAGTGGAAGGCGAGGAGGAACCGCTCGGCTCCCAGACGCCGGTAGTGATCCACCCACGTGGCCAGCAACTCCGGCTCCACCGGGCCGATCACGGCGATCACAGGCGGTGTGTCCATCAGGAGGTCCCCTTCAGGCTGGAGGCGATGCGCAGGAGGAAGGCGGCCTGCCCGGCTGCCGAAGGCACACCGAGGTGCCTGGCCGTGTCCGGTGCGGGCCTCGGGAGTGGTGTCCGAGCCAGATCGCTGAGCAGCGCGGCGAGGCGTCCGCCGTCGCCTACGGGAAAGGTCCTCGTCCAGCCCTGGCCGGACAGCCGGTCGGTGAGCGCCGGGTCGTGGTCGGACAGCAGCAGCGGGACACCGAACCGGACGGCGTCCACCACGAGCCCCGACTCCTTGCCCACCCCGGGGCGACGTGCGACCACGGCGGCGTCGACCGCCGCGTACACGGACCGCACCGACTCCGGCACGCCTACGGTGTGCAGACGCACGTGCGGCAGGCTGCTCCAGCGCCAGAGGATCCCGGAGTCGAGCGGATCTCCCGCCACGATCACGTGAAGAGGGCAGTCGAGCCGTACAAGCGCAGCGTCGACGACGCTGATGTCCTTGTACGGCCACCAGCCGCCCACGAGGCAGACGGCCGGCTCGGCGTCCCGGATCCCGAAGGCGTTCCGCGCCCGCTGCCGCTCGGCGTCGGTAAGTTGCTCCTCGGGGTCCACAAGGGCGAAGGGCCGCGTCCGTATCCTCAACCGCGGGAAACAGGCGGCCAGTTCGTCCCGGACCGCGTTGGTCGGCGCCAGGAGAAGAACTCGACGCCCGCCGGACGCGGTGAGAGCACCGACAGTCCGGACGAGAATCCCCTCGGTGGTGACGACCTCGTGGACGAACCTCAGATGGGGTCCGCCGAGCAGTCCGACGGCCGAGTGCAGGGCCTCGCTCGCGCTGAGCACCACCACTACGGCCCCGTCGGCGGCGGAGTGCGCGGTACGGACGCATGCCGCCTCGGCCAGGCAGCGCGCCAGCAAGGTCACCTGGTGCGGGAGACGGCGTAGCCAGGTGGGCCAACGCCGCGAGGTGAAGAGCCACTTACCGGCTTCGGCGAGGCGCCGGACAGCGCGCGCCATCGCCATCAGCAGAGAGGGGAATCGCCCCGTGGGCGTCACAGCAGCGGACCTCGAACCATAGGGGGCGACGACGAGCACGTTGTCGTACGCCGACGCGAGGGCAGTCAGGGCGTGTTGGTGGTGTCCGCCGATCCGGTGGGCGTGCGGCTCGACGAGCACCAGGAGAGGGCCGCTCATCCGGTGAGCGCCTGGTCGTCGAACCGGGCGCGCAGCCAGGCCGGGTCATTGAGCCGGTCGAACAGCGCCGGGTCACCGGCGGCCTCGTGCGCGAACTCCACGCCTTGCCGCGCCCCTGCCACCGCGTACGACGCGAACTCGCCCTCGGCGACCTCCGTCCAGGTGGCGATCCGTGCGGCCGTCTCCTGGTCGCTCATGCCGTACTCACTGCCGCGCGTGAGCATCGCGCACTCCCTGAACCCCGCCTTCCATGCGTGATACGCGGACTGGTCGATCCGCGTGGTCCCGGCGATCTCGGCGGCGAACTCGGTCCGGCCGGGAAGCGCGGCGAGGACGTCGACGGCTTCCCCGAGCTGCCGCAAGGCACTGCGCCGGATCAGCTTGAGTCCGCCGTAGCCGTAGACCAGTCCGTTGAGCGGGTTGCGGGCTCGCCACACCCGCATCGACACCCCGTCCGCCAACGGCGTCACCGTGCGCAGGTCGAAGGCGGCGTCGATGACGAAGTCGCCGTCCGCCAGCAGGAGTTCGTCCGTGTCGACGACCTCGGCGGCCAGGCAGTAGGCACGCCGCATCCCCACCACGCCGTGCAGGCGTTTCACCTTGACGCCGAGGACGCGCTCAAGCCGCGTGTGCAGGAGACCGGCGCGCGGTTCGTCGTACGACAGCATCACCGCGTCGGCCCTCACCGCAGTGCCTCCAGGTAACGCGCCGCCACAAGTGCCGGGCTGAGCAAGGCCGTTGAGTCGTGGGCCTGTTTCGCCTGGGCGAGGTAGAAGGCGGGGTCTGTCGCAAGGCGGGTCACGATCCGGACGGCGTCGTCCGGGGTGTCGAAGAGGAGGTCGTCGGCGATGTGCTCGGCCGGCCATCCCGTACGCGGGCCGACGACCGGCAGCCCCATACCCTGGCAGTCGATCACGGACATCGACCACGGACAGCCCGGCCGCAGCGGCGCGAGACCGAAGTGCGCACCCGCCAGCAGCTCGCGGTAGCGCAGGCGGTCACCTCGGTCCGAGTCGACCATGACCCCGTCGAGGGAGGCGAGTTCGGCCCGGAAGCGTTCCGGACTCGAGTCCAGCCTGATGCGCTCAGGGCTGCGGTCGCCGAGCAGGTCCAGCACCGTCAGCCGCACCGGGGAGCCAGCCGTCAGACGGCGGGCCAGATCTGTGAACTCGCGGGTTCCGTAGTGCGCGTAGAGGCGGTGGTTGTAGACACCCGTCGCGATTCCGTCCGGCACGAGGGCATCGGACGGATCTCGCACCAGGCGCTCGTCCCTGGGCGCTGGGACGACGTGCAGCTTCTCCCCCAGGTCCACTCCCATGCGGGCCGCGACAGTCGACGTCCACGACGCGGCGGTCGCCGAATGCACCAACACCCGGTCGCACGCGGCCAGTCCGCCGACGAAGGCCAGCAGGATCGAGCGGCCCAGGCCGCCATCGTCCAACGACGGGTCCAGGCACAGTCGTTCGCCGTTGTCGAAGGAGAACGGCAGGTAGTGGCAGTACCCGGCGACCAGCGCATCGACCCCGGCCTCCACCAGCGCGGCCCGCACCGCCGGTGCCGCCTCGATCTGGTTGACCACCACGGCCTGCGGCCTCACCTCACGGACCACCGAGGCCAGACCGTCCAGGTCCGGGGCCAAGCGCGCGCGGTACTTCGTCGCCGGGGACGCGGTCGCCACGAACCGGACCCGCTCGTCCCCTACAGGAACCGGCGCGCCCACCGTGACCTCCACCCCGGCATCCGCCCACGCCGACGTGAGCAGTTCGGCGAAGGTGAATCCCGAATCGGCGGACAGGTGGCCGGGGTTGGAGACGTTGAGCAGGTACAACAGTCGCTCGGGCAGCGTGCCGCCGTCCGGTCGTAAAGCGTTGGGCACAGCTCTGACCTCCCTGTTCTTGTGGATTGAGCGGTTTCGGGAAAAGCCTCGCCGAGAGCTGACGGCGGCGATACGCCGTTCGCCCGCCGTCCGGCAGCCCGTGAAACGGCGGCAGGACGGCGTGACGGGGCACCTGTACGGCGTCACTGGTTGAATCTGGCCGGCTGCGCCGAACCCTCGGGCCTCGCACGCAGACACGCACGCCAGGCCCTCGCCGGGTGCGCCTCACCGGAACGCGTCGAGGACGCCGTACCGGTCGTCTCAGAGCTCGTGGGCAACACCGTCAGGCACACGGTCGGTGGACCGGACTGCATGTGCGTGGAGGTGTATGGGAACGCGGCGGCGCTGTGGGTTCACGACTCGGGACGGGACGTGTCGGCAGTGCAGACCTGGTCGGCAACGACAACGTCGGATGAACTTGCGGACAGCGGGCTCGGGCTGTTCCTCATCGAGGAGTTGACCGCCGGATGGCTGGTCCGGCCGACCGCGATCGGCAAGGAGGTCGTCGTGGTGCTCCCTCTGGACGCCGACGGGCTACCCGAGCGGGACGTTCTTCCCTACCTCCCAGCGGTACGTCCGTCCCTCGCGGCGCAGTTCGACCAACTGGACGGCTGGTACGGAGAGTTCAACCGCAGGGAGCGCACGAAGCCGTGAAACCGCCTGGATGACGGGGGCAGCGGGTCGGCGGCGGTTGTTGTAGGCGAGGCTCAGGTGGGGGCGGAAAGCGGCGGTCGGTTTCTGGAAGGCCATACCGACAGCTCTCCCCGCTTCGACGAGCGCGTGATGGAGACGGAGCAAGGGCTCCCAGGGCCCGAGGGACAGCCGGACGGCGCCCCGCGAGCCGGCCAGCGGCATGGCGTGCACGGAGAACGCGGCGGGCAGGAGTCCTCCGACGTCTCGGGCCAGGCTGTCCAACTGGCCGGGGGTGACGTCGTCCGGTGCTCCCACACGGGCGAGCGTGATGTGCAGGCCGTCCGGCGGAACGGGGTCGAGACCGAGCGGCGCCAGTTCTTCCTGGCAGTGTCCGGCGAGAGCTGCGAGGCGCCGGTCGTCGGGAAAGGTGAGCATCCAGTAGTACGCGCGGCTGCCGTCCGTCCAGCCGGGGCGTGACCAGTGGTCGGTCAGCTCCTCGAGCTCGCTGAACGCCGCCCAGTCATGAGCCGCGATGACGGCCGGATCGAGCGGGTCAGCAGGCGGTTCGGCTGGGAAGGAGGCGGGATCGGTGCCGAGCAGGAACACCCGTCGTACTCCTTCGGTTCGCACCGGCCATGTGACGCCGCCTACGACGCGGTGGACGCCATGGCCAAAGTCGCCGGCTGCGAGCTCCAGATCCGGAACTCCTCGCCATAATCGCGTACCTGCGGGCGATCACGCCACGGCGTCGCCTGCGCGTGCAGGTCGCGGGACCGCTGGTAGACGGAGCTGATCGGGGTGTCCGCGCAGAGCCGCAAAGCTTCACGGCCCAGTGTCATCGCGTGATCGACCTCGGGAACGCGCTGCTGCAACAACGCGGTGGCGACGTCGAGACGTACGAGGGAACGGCTCCAGGCGGAGGCCGAGTGCTCCACCAGATCGTCGATGTGCTCGGCGTCCCGCAGTACCTGGGCGGTGTTGCGCAGCGCCACGTGCGACGTGACGGCGTTGGCCAGCGTCCGGGCGCGGCCGTACGGTCCGAAGGAGATACAGGGAGTCAGTCCGGCGGGGACCTCGTGGAGGTCCGAGAGGTGCAGGGCCTGCCCGATGGCCTTCTCGACAGCCCGGCGGTCACCGGTCTTGCCCAGCGCCCGAGCCCTGCCATTGACGAGCAGACGGATCGACTGAACGTGACGCGGAGCGCGCTCGACGGCCGCGGCGGCGCAGGCGTCCGCCTCGCCGTACCGGCCGGCGTAGTACAGGACGAAGGAGAGCGTGCCGCGCACCCACAGTTCCGTGTCCAGGTCGCCGATCTCGCGGCTGAGGTCCCGGGCTTCGGTACCGTACGCCTCCGCGAGCGCGAAGTCCCCCATGTTCACGGCCATGTAGCCGAGCAGGCCGGACGCTCGGGCGGCGAGGCGGAAGAGTTCACGGCGGACGTCTGGCGGCTGGTGACCGTCGAGGAGGGTGTGGGTGAGCCGCCGTACCTGGCGGACTTGAGGGCGAAGGACGTACGGGCCATCCTGTTCGTACCGTCCGGTGACGTCCTCCAGGGAGCGGCCGAGGAAGGCGAGCGTCGCGCCGTCGGCATTGCCCGTCGTGAGCTGCCGGGTCCTGGCGGCAATGACCAACGGGTTCTCGTCGGCTTCGCGTTGGGGAGCCGCGCTCGATGTCCGCCGGTATGTGGTCGGGTCCTCCGTCCGGCCGTCGCCCGTCACAGCGAACAGTTCGGAGACAGGTCTGCCCAGCATGTGCTCCAGCACGCGGCAGGCATCAGGACGGGGCAGGGTCAGTAACTCCCCGCCGTACCAACGGTCGAACTGACGCGGGGAGACCTCAAGAGACGCCAGGCGAGGGTCACGGTCGAGCTCCGCCAGCCGGACAGCGGAACGCCTGTACTGGGTGGCGAACGCCTCGTGCGTCGTCAGGTGCCGCTGCTGAAGCAGGTACCGAAACATCGTCGTCCGTGGCATGACCGCCCCTCCCCCTTACGACTTCCGGCAGCATGCCGACGCGCCGGTCAACTCGGCAACAAGTCCGGGGAAGTTGACTCGAACGGGTCGAAGACGTGAGGAGGGCGGGCAAAGGCCCACCACCTCACCCGTCGGGGCTGACGGAGTCGGTGGTGGGCCCGGCCCCGTACGCCGTTGTACAGGGCCTGCCGGTGTACCGCGGCCGGTTCGTGACGATGCGTCTGGTCAGGGACTGATCGGTGAACCGGCCGCGGAGTAAGGGGGGTTACGAGAGGCGGGAGACCAACGCCTCGTACTCGTCCCAGAGTTCCTTCGGGGTGTGGTCGCCGAAGGTGTTCAAGTGGTCGGGGACCAGGGACGCCTCCTCGCGCCAGATCTCCTTGTCCACCGTCAGGAGGAACTCCAGGTCATCCTGGGCCAGTTCCAGCCCCTTCGTGTCGAGCGCGTCCGGCGTCGGGAGGATGCCGATGGGGGTCTCCACGCCCTCCGCCGTGCCGTCGAGGCGTTCCACGATCCACTTCAGGACGCGGGAGTTCTCGCCGAAGCCGGGCCAGACGAAGCGGCCGGTGTCGTCCTTGCGGAACCAGTTGACGTAGTAGATCTTGGGGAGCTTGCCGGGGTCCTTGTCCTTGGCGACGTCGATCCAGTGGGCCATGTAGTCGCCCATGTTGTAGCCGCAGAAGGGCAGCATGGCGAAGGGGTCGCGGCGGAGTTCGCCGACCTTGCCCTCGGCGGCGGCGGTCTTCTCGGAGGCGACGTTGGCGCCGAGGAAGACGCCGTGGTTCCAGTCGAAGGACTCGGTGACCAGGGGGACGGCCGAGGCGCGCCGGCCGCCGAAGAGGATCGCGGAGATGGGGACGCCCCGGGGGTCCTCCCACTCGGGCGCGATGATGGGGCACTGGGACGCCGGGACGGTGAAGCGGGCGTTGGGGTGGGCGGCGGGCGCGTCGGCACCAGGCGTCCAGTCGTTGCCCTTCCAGTCGGTGAGGTGCGCCGGGGTCTCCTCGGTCATCCCCTCCCACCAGATGTCGCCGTCGTCCGTCAGAGCGACGTTCGTGAAGACGGAGTTGCCCCACAGCGTCTTCATCGCGTTGGCGTTGGTGTGCTCGCCGGTGCCGGGTGCGACGCCGAAGAACCCGGCCTCGGGGTTGATGGCGTAGAGGCGGCCGTCGTCCCCGAAGCGCATCCAGGCGATGTCGTCGCCGATGGTCTCGACGGTCCACCCGGAGACGGTGGGCTCCAGCATCGCGAGGTTCGTCTTCCCGCAGGCGGAGGGGAACGCGGCGGCGACGTACTTGGCCTCGCCCTGCGGCGGGGTCAGTTTGAGGATGAGCATGTGCTCGGCGAGCCAGCCCTCGTCGCGGGCCATGACGGAGGCGATGCGCAGGGCGTAGCACTTCTTGCCGAGCAGCGCGTTGCCGCCGTACCCGGAGCCGTAGGACCAGATCTCGCGGGTCTCGGGGAAGTGGGAGATGTACTTGGTGGAGTTGCAGGGCCACGGCACGTCGGCCTGGCCGGGCTCCAGCGGCGCCCCGAGTGTGTGCACGGCACGCACGTACTGGCCGTCGGAACCCAGCTCGTCGAGGACGGCCTGGCCCATGCGCGTCATCGTCCGCATGGAGACGGCGACGTACGCGGAGTCGGTGATCTCGACGCCGATGGCGGAGAGCTTCGAGCCGAGGGGGCCCATGCAGAAGGGGACGACGTACATGGTGCGCCCGCGCATGGAGCCCCGGAAGACGCCCTGGTCGCCGGTGAAGATCTCCCGCATCTCGGCGGGGGCCTTCCAGTGGTTGGTCGGCCCGGCGTCCTCCTCCTTCTCGGAGCAGATGAACGTACGGTCCTCGACCCGCGCGACATCGGTCGGGTCGGAGGCGGCGTAGTAGGAGTTCGGCCGCTTGACGGGGTCGAGCCTCTTGAAGGTGCCCTTGTCGACCAGCTCCGCACAGAGCCGGTCGTACTCGGCCTCGGACCCGTCGCACCAGACCACGCTGTCCGGCTGGGTCAGTTCGGCGATCTCGTTCACCCAGGAGACGAGTTCCTGGTGGTGGGTGGGGGGAGCCGCGATGTCGCGCGCCACGATTGCTCCTACTTGACGAGGGTTTCTTGTCTTCTGCCCCGTGGGGGCGTCGACCCGGAAACGTCGTAGCCGCTCATCCGGTGCCGACTGCACTCATTTGATCATCCGCTGGGTGAGCCCATCTGTCCAGAGGGCGTCACATATGAGCAACGTGAGGATCGCCACGTGTTCACCCGACCACGGAAGGGAGCCGTCGGCCATCTGGAGGCCGCCCGAGGGGGTGTGAGACGATGGCCACTCGTCAGCGGCCATCTCGCCATACTGACGCGTAACTTACGGTTCCGTAGGTACGATTTCGCGCATGACTGCGCCCTCCCTGCCTCACCAGCTCAAGCAGCAGGCCCAGCAGCTCGCCGAGCCGATCAAACCGAAGCTGCGCGGCTGGCTGCACCTGGGGATGTTCCCGGCGGCGCTGATCGCCGGCCTGGCCCTGACCGCCCTCGCGGACTCACCGAAGGCCCGGATCGCCTGCGGCATCTACGTCCTGACCGCCTGCCTGCTGTTCGGCGTGAGCGCGCTGTACCACCGGGGCACCTGGACCCCGCGCATGGACGGCGTCCTGCGACGGCTGGATCACGCCAACATCTTCCTCATCATCGCGGGCACCTACACCCCGCTGACGATGCTGCTGCTGCCGGCCTCGAAGGGGCAGTGGCTGCTGTGGGGCATCTGGGCCGCGGCGGCGGCCGGGATCGTCTTCCGGGTCTTCTGGGTGGGCGCCCCCCGCTGGCTCTACACCCCCTGCTACCTGGCCATGGGCTGGGCGGCCGTCTTCTTCCTGCCGGACTTCATGCGGGCGGGCGGCATCGCCGTCCTCGTCCTGGTGATCGTCGGCGGCCTCCTCTACAGCGCGGGCGGGGTCATCTACGGGATCAAGAAGCCGAACCCCTCGCCGCGCTGGTTCGGCTTCCACGAGGTGTTCCACTCGTTCACGCTGGCGGCGTTCATCACCCACTACGTGGCGATCTCGCTGGTCGCGTACCAGTCGTAGCGGGTCGCGCGACCGCTTTCAGGGCCACGGCGAAGTGCCGTGGCCCTTTTTCGTGCGCCCATTGGATTAACAGCGGATAGCTTTTGAGAGCTACTGTCATTTCATGGACACTGTCGCTCCGGACCCCCGCCGCTGGTGGGCCCTCGCCGCCCTGGTCGCGGGCATGCTCACGATCGGCTTCGACATCACGATCCTCAACGTCGCCCTGCCCACGATGGCCGCCGACCTCGGCGCGTCCACGGGCCAGCAGCAGTGGATGGCCGACGCGTACATCGTCGTCTTCGCCGCGCTGATGCTCCCCGCCGGGCTCCTCGGCGACCGGTTCGGACGGCGCCGGATGCTCGTCGTCGGCCTGACGCTGTTCCTCGCCGGCTCGGTGCTCGGCGCGCTCGCGAGCGACGTGAACTGGGTGATCGCCGCCCGCGCGTTCATGGGCGTCGGGGGCGCGCTGGTCACCCCGCTCGCCCTGTCCGTGCTGCCTTCGCTGTTCGGTCCCGACGAGCGGACCAAGGCCGTCGGGATCATCTCCGCCGCGGGTTCGCTGGGGCTGCCGCTCGGGCCGATCATCGGGGGCTGGCTGCTGAACCACTTCTGGTGGGGCTCGGTCTTCCTCGTCAACGTCCCCATGGCCGCGCTCGGCATCACCGCCTGCGTCTTCCTCCTCCCCGAGACCAGCGACCCGGCCTCCCCGAAGGTCGACACCCTGTCCACCGCGCTCACCGCGACCGGCCTCGGCGCGCTGATCTACGCGATCATCGAGGCGCCGGTGCGCGGCTGGGGCGACCCGCTGGTCGTGGGGATGTTCGCCGCCGCCGTCGTCCTCGTCGCCGTCCTCGTGCTGCGCGAGCGCGGGGTCGCGCGGCCGATGCTGGACATCGCGCTGCTGGCGCGGCGGGGGTTCCTGTTCAACACGCTCGCGGCGACGCTGGTGATGTTCGTGCTGTCCGGGCTGCTGTTCGTGCTGCCGCAGTACCTCCAGGCCGTCCTCGGCAACGACGCGCTCGGCACCGGGGTGCGGCTGCTGCCGATGATGGGCGGGCTGATCGTCGCGGCGCGCGGCGCGCAGCCGGTCGTGGCGCGGTTCGGGGCGCGCGCGGTGGTCAGCGCGGGCCTCGCGGTCCTCGCGTTCGCGGCCCTGCTCGGGAGCCGGACGACGGTGGACTCCGGGTACGGGTTCACCGCGCTGTGGCTGTCGATCACCGGCCTCGGCTTCGGGTTCGCGCTCGTCCCGGCCATGGACGGCGCGCTCGGCGCCCTGCCGCGCGAGCGGGCCGGCAGCGGCTCCGGGCTGCTGATGACGCTGCGGCAGGTCGGCGCCGCGATCGGCATCGCGCTGCTCGGCAGCCTCGTCGCGAGCGACTTCCGCGACCGGCTCGATGTCACCGGACTGCCGCCCGACCTCGCGCACACGGCCGGGGAGTCCGTCGTCGCCGCGCACGCGGTCGCCGAGCGGGCCGGGTCCGCCGCGCTGTCGGCGTCCGCGAACGGCGCCTACGTCCACGGCATGAACCTCGCGCTGCTGGTGTGCGGGGTGTCCGCGCTGGTCGCGGCGCTGCTGGCGGCGGCGTTCCTGCCGGGGGCGGCGACGGCCGGGAAGGCGGCGGACGTGGCCCCCGACCAGGTCGATGCACGACAATGACGCCCATGACCCCCGCACGGACCTCTCCCCCCACCGGCGCCCCCCGACTGGGACTCCGCGAACGGAAGAAGATCAAGACCCGGACGGCGATCCGCGACGCGACCTACGCGCTGATCCAGGAGCAGGGCTACGACGCGACCACCGTCGAGCAGATCGCGGACCGCGCCGAGGTGTCGCCGTCGACGGTCTTCCGGTACTTCCCCACGAAGGAGGACATCGTCCTCACGGACGAGTACGACCCGATCCTCCTGGCGGAGCTGCGGGAGCGGCCCGCGGACGAGCCGTGGCCGGCGTCGCTGCGGCACGTGGCGCGCGGGGCGCTGCTCGCCGCCACCGGGGAGGAGCCCGAAGTCCTGCGGCTGCGGTCCCGGCTGATGGTCGAGGTGCCGTCCGTCCGGGCCCGGATGATGGAGAGCATGGCCGTCACCAGCCAGATGTTCGCCGAGGCGGTCGCCGCGCGCACCGGGTGGCCCGCCGACAGCTTCGAGGTCCGCGTCCACACCCGCTCCGTCATCGGCGGCCTCGCGGAACTCACTCTCCACTGGGCCGAGAACGACTTCCGCGACGACCCCCTCGACCTCCTCGACCGCGCGCTCGACGTCCTGGAGCACGGCCTGAAACCCCTTGCGGGACGCCCCCAATCCCCTTGAGAGAAGCGCCCCTTGCCCTGTCGTGGAATCGGCCGGGGTGCCACTCACCGAGGTGGGGGCGTTGATCGTCAACGGCCGTGAGGTGGCCGCCACTTACGTCCCCGGCGCCGGGGACGCGGTGGAGGTCCGGGCGCACCGGCATCCCCAGCGCGTGCCGGGGGCGCCGCTGCGGTTCCTGCTCGACGTCCATCTAGGCACCCTGGCGCGGGGGTTGCGCCTGCTCGGGGTGGACGCCGCGTACGAGTCCACGGACCTCGGGGATCCCGCGCTCGCGGCGCTGTCGGCGGCGGGAGAACTGGGCGGGGGCGTATGTGTACGACACGTCGCCCGACGTCCAACTCCGGGAAGTCCTCGGGCGGTTCGCGCCCACGCCGGCTCCCTGGACACGATGCTGCGGGCGGCCGGCAAGGACGAGGTCGCCGATCGCCCCCAACAAGGGCGCATCATGAGCGGTTGGAGGCGATCGTGGCGGAGGTGTTGAGTTTTACCGGCGGTTGTTGACGTCCTTCTTCGTGTCGCAGGCCGTGCCGTTGCCGTCGGGGTCGAGGGCCAGGGGGTCGGCGCCGTTGACCTTCAAGGTGCCGTAGTCGTTCTTGGCGAGCCAGGTGCAGCGGGCGGCGGTCGTCTTCTTGACGTCGGGCGGGAAGGCCGTCGGGACGCAGACGTTGGCGGAGCCGTAGTGGCGGTCGCAGCCGGAGAGGGTCGGACTGACCTTCTGGGAGGGCTTCTTGACGCCGGGGCCGGTGAGCTTGCCGGTCAACTTGGCGGCGAAGTCGTGGACATGGGGCGCGGCGTCGGTCTTGGCGAGGGCCTTCGGGCCGGTGAGGTGGACCCACTTCGCCACGGAGGGAACCCCGTTGGCGTCGACCGCGAAGAGCATGTACCAGCCGGGGGGCGCGAGGTTCGGGTTGCTGGTGACGTTCAGGTCGACGTTGTTTCCGTCCACCGACAGCGGCAGGTCCACGAAGCGCTGGTTGGGGTCGGAGGAGTGGGTGACCGCGGCCGGGCGGATCAACTCGGCCTTGGCGATGGGCCGGTCGACGGTGATGCGCTGGGTGTCGCCGTACTGCCACTCGGTGTCGATCAGCGAAGTGATCTGCGGGCGGGGGCCCTTGAAGAGGTAGGGCGGGGAGTAGACGGACACGTCGTGGTTCCAGGTGCCGTTGCCGGGGTTGTCGCCGGTCGTCAACACCCGGCCGTCCGGCAGGAGTACGGCCGAGGAGTGGTAGCCGCGGGCCTCGGGGTCGGTGGCCACCTGGTCGAAGGTGCCGGTCGCCGGGTCGTACAGGGACGACTCGAACACCGGGTTCGCGCGGTTGTGGAGCGCGCCGCCGGTCTCCAGGACCTTGCCGTCGGGCAGGAGGACCGCGGAGACGTACATCTTGCCCTGGTTCCCGGTCTGCGGGACCGGGCCGTTCCCTAGGTCGACGGTGCCCTGCGGGATCGGCGGGCCGGCCACGTACGCCGGGTTCGGCTGCTTCAGGTCGATGACGTCGGTGAGGCGGTTGCCCTCCGGGTTGGAGTCGATGTTGCCGCCGCCGAGGGTCAGGACCCTCTGGTCCTGCGCCGGGGGCAGCAGGACGCTGGCCGACTGGTCGCGCTCGTCCTTGTTCCGCAGCCCCGGGACCTGGGTGACGGTGTTCGCGTCGTAGTCGTAGACCGCCGCGCCCGTGCCGGGGATGTTGTTGCCGAAGACGTGGCTGCCCGTGTAGAAGAGGCGGCCGTCCTGCATCAGCACCATCGACGGGTACAGGCCCCAGTACGACCACGTCTGGTTGACCCGCCACAGCGGCAGCCACCGCTGCTCGGCGTCGGACCAGCGCTCGGCCGTCACGGACCCCGAGGAGTCCTCGCGCAGGCCGCCGAAGGACAGGACGTCACCGTCGCCGAGGACCGTCGCCGAGGGGTACCAGTGGCCGTCGTTCATGTCGTTGGTCTTGCTGTACGTCTCGGTGACCGGGTCGAAGACGTACGAGTCCTTGAACCCCTCGTACCCGTGCGAGCCGTCCGCCGCCGGGTACGCCTTGTTCCCGCTCATCACCAGCACCCGGCCGTCCTGGAGCTGGACGTGTCCGGCGCAGAACATGTCCTTCGGCGTCGGGACGACCTTGTAGGTGCCGTTCTCCGGGTCGTACACGGCCGAGGTGAACGTCCCCGCCTCGAACTGCTCCTCGCTGTTCCCCGAGCCGGCGATCATCAGCACCTTGCCGTTGTTCAGCACGACGGAGTGCATCGACCGGACGGGGTTCTGCGTCGGCAGCACACTCCAACTCCCGTCCGCGCACTGGACGTCGGTGCCGGTGCAGGTGGCCGGCGGGGTGACGTCCGGGACCTGTTCCATCGTGTAGTCGTCCGTCGTCGCCGAACCCGTGCCGTACACGGAGACACCCCACGCGATCCGGTCCGTCCCGGCCGGCACCTCCGGCGTCCGCACACTCGCCTGCGCCCAACTCGCCGACACGTCCAGCGTCTTGAGGTCGGTCCAGTACTGCCAGCCGGCGGTGGCGTCGTGCCGGAACAGGGTGACGGAGGTGTCGGGCGTCGTCGACTTGTACCAGAGCGACAGGTCGTACTGCTTCCCCACCGAGACCGCCGGCGCACACGCCGCGGACTCGGTGATCAGCGCCTTCCGGTCGCCGTCGACACGCCGGGTCAACTCGACCTTCATCGCCTTGCTGCCACTGTGCGCATCGGAGGTCGTCGTGAACGTGAAGTCGTTGTCACCCCAGCCGGACTTCTCCCAGCAGTAGGGCATGTCGCCCGAACCGGCCGTCTCGAAGCCGGGGTTGAGGATCAGGTTGGCGGCGGACGCGGGCTGCGGCGTGCTCAGCAGCAGGCCACCGGCGAGGCTGCCGACAGCCAACAGAGCTGTTCTTCTGCGGTACTTGAGGGGCAGTTTCATGCGGCTCCCTTCGGGTCGGTACGGCTGTCCCCACGGCCACCGGACGGCTCGTGACCGGTGGAGTGGGGGTGTTGCGTTGTGGGGCTCAAGCGGGCCGGTCTCAGCGGAGGCCGGGGTCCGGCGAGTTCGTGACCGGGGTCGCGGGGCGTCCGCGCCCCGGCGGGTGGCGTACCGGCGGGTGGTGTACCGGCGGGTGGCGTACCGCCCCGTGGTGCGGGCGCTCGGCCGTCGCGGCTCCGCCGGTCGCGGCCGAGTTCCGCCCGTCGGCCCGGGGCCGGGCGGCCCCGCCGCGCCGACCGGCTCGCACGGCGACGCGGGCTTCGGCCGAACCGGCGATCGCAGCGCTCGGACGAACGCGGTCCGGACGGCTCCGCGCCACCCGACGGGAAGCCACCCCCCGGCACCGCGCGATGGTAAGGCCCCACCGGATGGTGCGGCAGCACGAAATCCGTACCCCGGCGAGACAACCGACTGAAGAACACCGCCGCACCGCACCGGAGCGCCGACACCGACGAACGACAGGAAAACATCCAAGCCACCGGGCCCCCGGCACCGCGCGATGGTGAGGCCCCGCCGGGTGGTGTGGTGGCGCGGAGTCCGTGCCCCGGTGGGACAGTCGGCTGAAGGGCACCGCCGCACCGGAGCGTCGGCGCCGGCGGGCGGCGGGCGGGTGTCCGAGTCGTCGGGCGCCGCACCGGCGCCGCGCGGAGTCGGCCGGCTCGGGGGCGCCGCCCCGGGTTGTGCCCCGCGTCGCGGTGGAGGGGGCCGGGCGGTGCGGCGCGCGGCCCGTGACGGTGCCGGTCGGGGCGGGCGCCCGTGCGGCGTCCTGGTGCGGTGGGCCGGATGCCCGTGGGAGCGGTGGCATCGTCCCTGGCCCGCGGGTTCCGGTGTGTGGACGCCGTGCGCCACTCGGCGGGACGCCGGCCCGCGATGCGCGACTCCGGCGCCCCGGCCTCACGCCGGCCCCTTCCCGCTCCCCCGCTTCCCCCGCTTCTTGCGCGGCAGGTACACCAGCGCCTCCGTCCCCGCGAACCGCAGCACGAACGTCGTCACCAGGGCGAGGGCGGTCGCGGAGAGCGCCCCCATGCCGAACCGGTGCACGAACAGGGCGATCAGGGGGATGCGGAGGACGAGGTCGGCGTTGGCCAGCAACGCGAACCTGCCGACCCGGTCCCACCACCGGCGGTGGGCGCGGCGGTCGCGGAAGAGGAGGTGTTCGATGAGGACGAAGTTCCAGGCCACGCCGAACTGGTTGGCGAGGATCTCGGCGGGGAGGTAGTGGAGGCCGGTGCGGGTGAGGGCCCAGAGCGCGAGGAGGTTGGGGAGGAAGCCGGTGAGGCCGATGAGGCCGAAGCCGATCATGCGGGCGACCGGGGACGCGGCGCGCAGGCCGAGGAGGTGGCGGAGGAAGCGGGCCCCCTCCGCGGCCGTCGACTTGGACTCGCCGGCGTAGCGGTCCTGGAAGACGAAGGGGACCTCGGCGACCCGCTCCGGCCTGCTGCGGACGGCGAGTTCGAGGAGGATCTTGTAGCCGAGGGGCTTGAGCGCGTCGGCGCTGACGGTGCTCCGGCGGATCGCGAAGAACCCGCTCATGGGGTCGCTGATGCGGTGCAGCCGGCGGGGGAAGAGGGACTTGGTGAGCCAGGTCGCCCCCTTGGAGACGGCGACCCGGTACCCCCCGGCGAGCCCGGCCCGGCTGCCGCCCTCGATGTACCGGGAGGCGACGACGAGTTCGGCCCCGGCCCGCTCCCCGGTGGCGACCAACTCCGGTACGAGGGACGGCGGATGCTGGCAGTCGCCGTCCATGACGACGACCCAGTCCGACCCGGCCGCCCGGATCCCCTCGACGACGGCCCCGCCGAGCCCGCCGACCGGTTCGTCCCGGTGCAGCACGGTCACCGGGAACGGGCAGTCCTTCGCGGCGTCCCGGATCACCTCGGGTGTGTCGTCCGTGGAGTCGTCGACGAAGACGACCTCGCAGGGCAGCCGCCTGGGCACGGACTCCCGGATCTGGCGCAGGAGTTGGCGCACGTTGGCGGACTCGTTGAAGGTGGGGACGACGATGGTGACGGCGCCGGGTTCGGGTACGTCGTCTTCCCTGATGTCCGGTACCGGCGCGGTGTACTCGTGGCTCAACGCTGGCCCCCGATACGGCGGATCTCGATGCGGTCGTCGCCGGCGCCGAAGACGGCGACGGGAGTGGAGTGGGTCAGCGCGGCCTTCACGGTGGGCAGGTCGCGCGCGTCCCGGCGTACGGTCGGCGAGGCGACGACGTAGTCGACGTCCTTCCAGCCGTTGGGGAGGGTCTTGGTGACCGCCGGGTCGAGGTCGGCCTTGTAGAACCAGATCGCCCCGAGCCCGGGTTCGTACCCGGCGTGGACGAGGTCGAGCCAGAGGGCGTCGTCGACGAGGACGCGGGTGCGCGCGGGGTCGTCCACCTCGCGCGCGAGCCAGGAAGAGGCGGACCGGTAGGGGCCGTTGGCGTCGGCGGTGACGGCGGTGCGGTCACCGTCGTACCAGCGCGGCACGACGTACACGGCGGCGGCGAGCGCGAGCCCGGCGGCGAGCGCGTACCGCGCGTCACGCACCCAGCGCCGCTCCCCCGGACGCCGCCCCTTGTGGACGACGGTGTGCGCGACCGACGCGACGGCCCCGGCGAGGACGAGCGCGAGGAACGGCAGCGCCTGGATGACGTACATCGCGGGCAGGTACCCGCCGGGCCGCAGCGCGACGGCCGCGAGGATCGCGACGGCGAGGGAGGGCCCGGCGAGCGCGCGGGCGGTGACGGACCAGCGCCAGGTGAGCAGGAGCAGCAGCGCGCCCGCGAGCCCGCCGACGATCAGGACGCGGTCGTAGTAGAGCCAGGACCGCAACACCCCGTGCGCACCGGACCCGTTGTCGAGGATGAACCCCGAACCGGGCCTGGTCATCTGGTACTTGACGCCGTCCCAGAGCGAGACGTGTCCGCTGCCCGGCAGCAACTCCCCTTTGAGGAGGGCGAAGAGGGGGTAGGAGACGCCGATCAGGACGCACGCGGTGACCGCGCCGGTGAGGGCGAACTTGCGGGTGTCGCGGTGGCTGTGCCGCCACATCGTGAGCAGCACGGCGGGCAGGACGAAGAGCATCGTCTCCTTGGTGAGGACGGCCGTCGCGGCGGCGATCCCGGCGCCGAAGTGGTGCCAGAGGTGGCGGCTCGGGGAGGCGGCCAGCGCGAACGCGAGGAGCGTCCACATGACCGCGAGGTTGTCGAGGAAGATCTCGCGCTGGAGGACGACGGACAGCGGCGAGAGCCCGAACAGGGCCATGCCGAGCCCGGCGGCCCAGCGGGGCAGGGAGAGCCGTCGTCCGAGGACGTAGAGCAGGACGGCGCTGGCGGCGGTGACCACGAGCATCACCGCGCGCATCGACCCGACGGTCATCGCGCCGGCGCTGAACGCCTTCGGGATCCAGGTGAGCAGGGCGAGTTGGAGCCAGCCGAGGGGCGGGTGGTCGTACCAGTAGGTGTAGTGGGCGAGCCCCTTGCCCTCCTGGACGGCCCACGCCTGCGCGAGGTAGGTGCCCTCGTCGTCGCTGAAGGTGGGGTAGGCGGCGATGTTCCAGCCCTGGACGGCGAGGATCGCGGTCAGCAGGGCGGCGCAGAGCAGCAGGTCGGGCCGGCGGGAGGGGCGTGCCGGGCGGGGTGCGGGCACGACGGTGTGTCGCGCGGTGACCTTCGGGGCGGTCACCGCGGGGAGGGTGGAGGTCACGCGGGGACGTCCTCTCGGGTGGTCAGGTGCGCGCCGGTGTGCTCGGTCAACTCCCATTCGTTGCGCCCGCGTTGCTCGCGCCAGACGGCACGGATCGCGGCGCCCGCGAGGAGGACCTGGTAGAAGGGGCCGCCCACGACGAGCTTGACGTAGTGGACGAACCGCACGCGCAGGCCGTACTGCTTGCCGAAGTCGTGCAGCCCGACGAGTTCGAAGACGAAGGTGACGAGCGCGGTGACGGCCGGCAGGAAGGTGACGAAGGCGATGCCGACGGGGACGTCGAGGAAGAGCGCGATGGCCACGTTCAGCGGGATGACGACGCCGGAGGCGGCCTGGAGGAACGGGGTCATGAGGGTGTAGCGGGCGAGCAACCGCTGTCCGAAGCCGGGGAGTTGCTTCCAGTCCTTCTTCCGGTAGACCTGAAGGAACCCCTGGTTCCAGCGAGTTCGCTGTTTGAGCAGCGACATGAGCGTGCCCGGGGTCTCCTCGCGGGTGACCATGTCGGAGTCGTAGGCGACGACGACCTTCTTGCCGACGGAGGAGAGCCGCACACCCAAGTCGCAGTCCTCGGCAAGGCAGTTGGAGTCCCAGCCGCCGGCTTCCCGCAGGGTGTCGGTGCGGACGAAGACGGTGTTGCCGCCGAGCGGGATGAACCCCTTCTGCGCGTGCAGGTGGAGGCGGGAGCGGAACCAGAAGAAATACTCCAGGCAGTTGCGCAGGCTGTACCAGCTGGAGTGGAAGTTGATGAGCTGGACGCCGCCCTGGACGACGTCGGCGCCGGTGGTGCGGAAGGCGTGGTCGACGTGGGCGAGGAGTTCGGGGTGGACCTGGTCCTCGGCGTCGAAGACCCCGACGACGCTGCCGCGGCAGTGCGGGAGCGCCGTGTTCATCGCCTTCGGCTTGTTCTTCTTCTCGTGGGTGTCGACGACGACGCGGACGCGCGGGTCGCGGGCGGCGGCGCGCTCGGCGACCTCGGTGGTCTCGGGGTCGTCGTGGCCGACGATCACGATGATCTCGAAGTCGGTGTGGCTCGACTCCAGGAGGCGGCGGATGGTGTGGTCGAGGACGGCCTGCTCGTGCCGGGCGGGCAACAGCAGGGAGAACGAGGTGTGTTGAGCCCCGTCCGGTTGTCCGAAACGGGTGGCGGCGAGCACTTCCGGCGTGCGCCAGGCGTGCATCTGCCACCAGAGGGTGAAGGCCGCCATCCCGAACAGGGCCAGCGAGACGGCGGATATGAAGACGGACGTGAACAAGAAAAGATCCCCCCAGATCTCAGGGCCCCCTGTCGCGACAGCGCGTCACGCGGGTCGCGTCATGTGCTGAGGCTAAGTGGAAACTGTGAACCCGGGGAGGTCTTCCGATAAATAGCTTGTTTCGGAACTGACTTGTTCTTGCCTGCCCATATCAGGACATGTGCTCACGCTTTTGACCATAAATGATCAAGAGGTGTGACCGTTCTCTCAGGTCAGCCCAGGTCGGCTCGGGTCGGCCTCAGGTCAGCGAGGCCCGCAGCCGGTCGGGGTCGGTCGTCGGGAGGTCGCACGTGAAGTTGCGGCAGACGTACGCCGTGGGTTCACTTCCCGAAAGATGGCGGTCCACGATCAAGGGAAACTCGTCACTGTCCGTCACACCGTAGGCCACGACCGCGCCGGGAGCGGTGGCCAGAAGTGCTCGCCGGTGCAGTTCCTTTCCGGCCGGATTGGCCAACTCCGGTGTCACGACGGCGACTTCGCGCGGTCCGTCGAGCAGTGCCTCGGCGGCGGCCAGGCCCCAGCCGATGAAGCGGGGGACGCGCGGGCCGAGCGCCTTCACGACGCCGAGGGCCTTCTCGGCGGCGGCGCGGTGGGGTGCGGCGCCGGTGTGGGCCGCGTACGACAGGAGCGCGGAGGCCGCCGCCGTCCACCCGGAGGGGGCCGCGTTGTCGGTGGGGTCCTGGGGGCGCCGGATGAGCTGTTCCGCGTCGGACGCCGTGTCGTACAGGTCGCCCGTCTCCGGGTCGGTGAAGCGGGCCAGGACGTGGTCGAGGAGGAGCCCCGCGAAGTCCAGCCACACGCCCTCACCGGTCACGGACGCGAGCGCGAGGAAGCCCTCGGCGACATCGCCGTAGTCCTCCAGTACTCCCGCGTTGGTACCGGCCTGGCCGTCCTTGCTGGTGCGGGAGAGGTGGGCGCGGTCGTCCAGGTGGACGCGGACGACGAGGTCGGCGGCGGCGACGGCGGCCTCGACCAGGTCGGGGCGGTCGAAGTAGGCGCCGGTCTCGGCGAGCGCGGCGACCGCGAGGCCGTTCCAGGCGGCGACGACCTTGTCGTCCCGGCCGGGCGCGGGGCGCTCGGCACGCTTCGCCAGCAGGAGGCGCCGGATGCGCTCGACCCGGTCGGCGTCGAAAACGCCCTCGGTCTGCGGGAGTTGGAGGACGGAGGCGCCGTGCTCGAAGGTGCCCTCCTCGGTGACGCCGAAGTACTGGGCGGCCAAGTCGGCGTCCGGGCCCAGGGTTTCGCGCAACTGTTCGGGCGTCCACACGTAGTACGCGCCCTCCACGTGCTTGCCGGTGCCGTCGTCACTGTCGGCGTCCAGCGCGGACGCGAAACCGCCCTCGGGGGTGCGCAGTTCGCGGACCATGAAGTCGGCGGTCTCCAGCGCGACGCGGCGGGCCAGTTCCGAGCCGGTGGAGCGCCACAGGTGGGCGTACACACGGCACAGCAGGGCGTTGTCATAGAGCATCTTCTCGAAGTGGGGCACGATCCACTCCCGGTCCACCGAGTACCGCGCGAAACCGCCCCCGAGCTGGTCATAGATCCCGCCCCGGGCCATCCGCTCACAGGTGTCCACGGCCATCTGCAGCGCGCCCTCCGCGCCGGTCCGCGCGTGATGCCGCAGCAGGAACTCGACGACCATGGACGGCGGGAACTTGGGCGCACCCCCAAAGCCGCCCCGTTGCGGGTCGTACTCCCTGGTCAGCCCCAGCAGCGCCGCGGCCGGCTCCTCCTCCCCCGGCGGCCTCTGATCCCCGAACGACAGCTCCCGCTCCCCCAGATCCCGCACGATCCGCCCCGCGACCTCCGCGACCTCCTCCCGCCGCCCCTCCCACGCCACCCGCACCCCTTCCAGCACCTGCCGGAACGACGGCGACCCATGCCTGGGCTCCGGCGGAAAATACGTCCCGAAATAAAACGGCTCCGCATCCGGCGTCAGAAACACCGTCATCGGCCACCCACCCTGCCCCGTCGCCGCCTGCACCGCCTCCATGTACACCGCGTCCACATCCGGACGCTCCTCACGGTCCACCTTCACACTCACGAAGTGCTCATTGAGGAAGTCGGCGGTCTCCTGATCCTCGAAGGACTCGTGCGCCATCACATGGCACCAGTGACAGCTCGAATACCCCACGCTCAGCAGCACCGGCCGGTCCACCCGCCGCGCCTCCTCGAACGCCTCCCTCGACCAGGGCCACCAGTCGACCGGGTTGTCGGCGTGCTGCAGCAGATACGGCGAGGTCTCGTTCACGAGGCGGTTCGACATGGGTCCATCCTCGCGCACGAGGGGGACGGCGGGGGTGCGCGGCGCAGTCGTACCGCCTGCCGCGGTCCGGTCAGCCCGTGCTTACACTTGCCGATTCGATGACCTCTCCAAGACGGGAAGACCTCCTCTTGCGTTTCAGACATGGATGGATCCCGGTTGTGGTGTTCGGCCTGAGTGTGGGGGCGCTCGGTGGGGGGCCGGCGGCTGCGGAGGCCGGTGGGGCGCAGGGGCAGCGGGTGTTGCGGGAGGAGGAGCGGTACTGGACGGCGGACCGGATGGCGGACGCTGTTCCGGCCGGTGGGGCGCCGGTGGTGCATGGTGGGCCGCGGGCCCATGTCGACGCCGGTGTGACCGCTGTGCGCAAGCCGCCGCCCGGGACCCCGGCCCCCGTACGCTTCGCGGGGCATCCGACGGTGGGGACGTTCTTCTTCGACAGCAAGCCGCTGGGCGGCAGGAGCACGTTCTGTACGGGCAGCGTCGTCCACACGGCCGCCAGGGACATCGTCCTGACGGCCGGACACTGCGCGGTGAGTCTGACGAGGGCCACGCACCGGGTCTTCGTGCCGAAGTACGTGAGCGGAAGGCCCGCCTCCGGTCAGCCGTACGGTGTCTTCCCGGTCACCCGGCTCTACATCGACCCCCGCTATGTGGCGAACACGAAGAAGGCGGTCTCCGATCTGGACCTGGCGTTCGCGCAGACCGGCCCGAACAGCCGGGGCAAGCGGGTGGAGGACGTGACGGGAGCCCTGACGTTCGCGCCGGCCACCGGGTACACCCACCGTGTCACCGTCCTCGGCTACCCCAGCGCCGAGAGCGTCAACCCCCGTCACAGCCTGGTCCGTTGCCCCGTCACCACCAAGCGGCTGACGGGGTATCAGCAGCTCAGCATGGCCTGCACCGGCTTCTACGGCGGCGTCTCCGGCGGGCCCTGGATCGAGGGCTACGACCCCGTCAAGGGCACCGGCAAGGTCATCGGCAGCACCGGCGGCTACAACGGCGGCGGCAACGACACCAACGACCACTGGGTGACGTACGCGCCGCTCTACGGCAAGGACGCCCAGGCCCTGTTCAACGACGCCGCAGCCCACCGCGCCGTGGCTCCGAGGCCGCCTTACCGCCCGTCGGCGCCCAAGCCCCTCACACCCCGCTGAGCAGCAGCGACGCCAGCACGAACTGACCGACCCACTGCACCGCGAGCGCGCCGTACCTGACGCCCGGCGCCTTGGCGCGCGGCCACACCAGCGCGGCGATCCCGGCGGCCGTCGCGAGGAGGAAGAGGGAGGGGAGCGCGCCGTCGGGCAGGGTGGAGCAGCCGACGCCGTTCATCAGGCACTGGGTGCCCCGCTCGGTGGCGAGGTGCGCGAGGTAGCTCAGGACGGTCATGGGGAGCAGGAGGCCGAGGCCCCAGCCGGCGAGGATGCTGACGTGGCGGTCGGTGGCGGTGTCCATGGGCCTATTCCAGCGTCCGGCGGGGCTGCGGTGATCGGCGGACATGCTCAACTTCCCTGAGTACACGCTCTCTGAGTACACGCACGCACCCTCACGCTCGTACTCCCCCTCACCCCCGCACGCGCCCTCGCCCCCTCAAACCCGTGCGCCCCCTGTTTGCCGCATCCCGGCAAGGAGTTGTGACAGGACGGTGCCAGTCCGCCCCTTCGCATCCGGCCGCCCCCACCGCACACTTGACCAAGGGCAGCTGTTGCCGCCGGAGGGGGACGGGACATGCGGGACAGTCATCGGGTGGAGGCCGAACGGTTGGTGGTTCGGGCCGTCGAGGAGGAGGTACGGCGCTCGGGGGGCCGTACGGACGGAAAGGTGCTGCTGGGCAGGGCACGCGCCGCGCTGGACGCGATGGCGCAGACCGCCGGCGCGGAGTACGAGGCGTACACGCGCGCACTGAACGAGGCCGAGGCCGCGCACATGAGCTTCGGGAAGCGGTACGCCGAGGAGGGCGGCCGAACTCCCTTGCTGGTGGCGGGGGTCGCCGCGATCACGACGACCGTCGCCGACCTCGCGCTGGGGACGGGGACGGGGACGGCGCTGGGCGCGGGCCTCGCCGTCGGGGTGGTCGGCGCCGCGGCGACGGTCGTGAAGGTCGCCGGCACGCATCTACCGGCCGCGCACAGAAGGGCCGGTGCCGCCGGACAGCCGGGCGGCGCCGAGCAGTTGAGGCTCCAGTGGCTGACGGCGCTGGAGGTGCGCGGCATCCGCCCGTTCCTCGACCAGCAGCGTGTGCTGAGCGCGTCGACCGGCCCGAAGCAGCCCGGCCCCAAGCTGCTGGGCGCCGACAAGAGCGCCGCCGCCCGGGGCCGTACGCTGCTGGAGCAGTCGTACGCCCAACTCCCCGAGGCGACGGGCGTGTTCGCGGGCCGGCGGCAGGAGCTGGCGAAGATCAGGCAGTGGGTCCAGGCGGGCCGCGCGAGCACCCGCACCCGCCCGACGGTGGTCGTCCTGCACGGCGAACCCGGCACCGGACGCACGACGCTCGCGGTCCGCGCGGCACACGATCTGCGCGACCAGTTCCGGGGCGCCTGCGTCGTCGACCTGCGCGGCGGTTCGGACGAGGCCCCGCTGTCGACGCGTGACGCGCTGCTGCACCTCCTCAACCGGCTCGGCGCACCCCGCGAACAACTCCTGTTCCGGGAGCGCTCGTCGGCGGACCAGCAGGTGAAGCGGCTGAGCGAGCTGTACTACCAGCACCTCACCAAGCTCCCGGTCACCGTCATCCTCGACGACGCCAGTGATCCGGCCCAGGTCCGCGCCCTGATCCCGGAGCGCTCGGACAGCCTGATCCTGGTGACGTCCCGCTCCCCGCTCCCCCTGCCCGCCGAACTCGGCGCCTGGGTCCACGAGTTGCCCGTCCGCCCGCTGGAGGCGGCCGGCGCCGAGGAACTGCTCGCCGCCACCGCGCAGGACAGCACGGGCCCCTACGACGCGGAGGCCACCGACCAGCTCCTCGACCTGTGCGACGGACTGCCGCTGGCACTGCGCGTCGCCGGCTCCGCGCTCGGCCCGCGCACCCCCCGCCAACTGGCCCAGGAACTCGCCGCGTACGGCCCCGTAGCGCCCACGGACCGTGCCCTGTGGCTGCGTTACACCGACCAGCCCGAGCAGACCCGTCGCCTGCTGCGCCGTCTCGCGCTCGCCGGACGCGCCTCGCTGGGGGCCGCCGCGGCGGCCGCGCTGCTCGCCACGGACCGCTCCGAAGCGGCCCGTCTGCTGGGCGAGTTGGCGCGCGCCGGGCTCGTCGACCGGGTGCGCGGCGACCGTTTCCGGCTGCACGACGTCGTCCGCGCGTTCGCCGCCGCCCGCCTCCACGACGAGGAGGACAGCCACGAACTCGCCGCCGCCAAGGAGCGGTTGATCGTCAGCTACTCCGAACTCGCCGATTCGGTGCTGCGGTTGGTGGACGGCAACATGTCCACCCGCTCCGACCGGTTCAGCCCGCACGGTTTCACCTCCCTCGACGAGGCGTTGCGCTGGCTCGACGACGAGACCAGCTTCATCACCGCGACGCTGCGGCACACCGACGGCGTCGACCGGGCGGCCGTGCTCAACCTGCTGGGCGCGCTGTGCGACTACTGCCTGCTGCGCGGCGACCTCTACCGGCTCGGTGAGATCAGCGAGTTGGCCCAGTCCATCGACCAGAGCCTGCTCGTGCGGTCCGTGCAGTGGCGCACCGGCATCGCCGCGCGGCAGCTCGGCGAGCTGGACAAGGCGCGCACGACACTGACGTCCGTCGTCGACCTGTACCTCCAGTCCCATCACGACGCCGGGGCGGCCCGCGCGCTGTGCTCGCTCGGGATCACCCTCCACCACCAGGGCAACCTGATCGAGGCGGCGGTGAAGCTGCGCGAAGCCCTCGACCTCCAGCAGGCGCCGGAGCTGGCGACGGACCGGGCGTGGACGCTGCACGCGCTGGCCGCCGTCGAACGGGACCGGGCGCGGCTGCCGGAGGCGCTGGAACTGCTCACGCAGTCGCTGGTGCTGCACCGGCGGGGCGGGTCCGTCCACGGAGAGGCGTGGGCGCACTACCAGTTGGGCCAGCTGAACCTGCGGCGCGGTGAACTCGACGCGGCCGTCGAGGAGTTGAACCGGGCGCTCGAACTGTACGGCCGCACCAGGGATTCCCGGGGCGAGGCGTGGGCGCTCACCCAGCTCGCCCGCGCCCGCCTCATCGACGGGGACGCCTCCCTCGCCGTCGAGGAGCTACGGGCGGCCGCCGCCCGGCACCGGGAGAACGAGGACGCGCGGGGCGAGGCGTGGACCGTCTACTACCTCGGGCTCGCCCTGGAGGAGACCGGTCAACTCGATCGTTCCGTCCGCGAGTTGGAGCGTTCCCGGACCATGTTCTCCCGGATGCGGGACGTGTACGGGCTCGCCTGCGCGCGGCACCAGTCCGCCCGTGTCACCCGCGACCAGCGGGCCGCGCAGACCGGGTCGCTGCGCAACTCCGGGTTCGCCCGGCAGCTCCTCGTCGACGCCCGCGCCGACTTCCAGCGCATCGGCGTCGCCCACGGCGAGGCGTGGACCTGCCTCGAACTCGCCGTCGTCGACGCGGGCAACGCCCGTACCGCGCAGGCGCTTTCGCTGTGCGACGAGGCGATCTCCCTGTTCGCGTCCTACGGGGACCGGCGAGGCGAGGACTGGGCCCGCTTCCTGCGCTGCACGCTCCTGCCGTACGCCTCGCCCGGCGGGGTCGAGGTCGGGACCGCCGTCGCCCAGGAGGAACTGCTCCAACTCGGGCGCGAAGGGCACGCGTTGCGGGACGAGAAGCTTGCCGACTTCGTCGAGGCGTACGGGCTCGCGCTGGAACGGGGGGTGAACCTGGAGGCCGGCTGGCAGGCTTGGCGCCTGCGGATGGTGCCGGGGCGGCATGCGCGGGAAGTCATGGGGGTGACGGTGTCGGCACAGGCGGCTTGAGGGGGGGGCGGGCATGGACGGTGAGGAGCTGGTCCGGCGCCGGTTCGTGGTGCTGGAGGGCGAGTTGAGCGACGTCCGGCTGCCCGCCGGGGCGACGGTGATCCGCGTCGAGGACATCGGGGTGTCCGAGCCGCCGGAGGTGACGTTGCTGCGGCTGCTGGGGGCGGAGGGGTTGCGGGGGCGGGTGGGTGAGGAGGAGATGGAGCAACTGGTGGGCTCGGGGGCGGAGTTCACGGAGCGGGTGGTGGAGCTGTGCGAGCGGGTGCTGCGGGGCGCTCCCGAGGACACGGTCCTGCTCTTCGACGGGGCGAGGCGGCCCCTGATCGACGTCGTACGGGCGCTGGCGGAGCGTACGGGGGTGGCGGTGCTGGCGGTCATCGCGCCCGCGCCGAGACTCCTCGGGCCCGTACAGGCGGACCGGCCGCGGACGTTGGCCGTCCTGGTGGCGACCGGCCCGCTCTTCCTGCCCTTCGGGCTGTTCCACGGCTCCCTGATGAGTTCCGCCCTCGAACTGCTCGACGCCGACCTCGCGTACGTGGTGGACGACGACGGCATCCGGCTGCGCGGGGCGGCTGCCGAGGTCGTCCGGGGCCGGCCGTCCGAGGGGGTCCGCGCCCAGACGATCGCCGTGCTCACCGAACTGCTGCGCACGCTGGGCCCCGGCTCGGTCGACCGGTACCCGTGGACGTACGTCCAGCTCGCCGGACGGCTCCACGCCCTCTCCCGGAGCAACGAGACCAAGACCCTGATCCGGTCCCTGGCCGAGGAGTTGGAGCGGGGGCGGCGGACACTGGAGCTGACGGCGCTGCGCCGGTACGCCGGTTCACCGCCCGTCGCCGTCCCGAGGCTGAGCCTCGCCATGGAGAAGCGGGAGCGCGGTCAACTCCGGGCCGCTGAAGCCCAGTTGTCCGCCATCCCCGAACGCCGCCCCGCCGACGGCTGGTTGCTGCACACCCGCGCCGCCGTCGCCTGCGACAAGGGCGACCTGCGCGGGGTGGGCCCGCTGCTGCGGCGCGCGATCGAGGCGCACCAGGTCGCCGGGGACCTGCGCGGTGAGGCGTGGGCGATGCTGCACTACGGGCGCTGGCGGCTGCTGAGCGGGGACTTCGACGAGGGGGAGAAGGTGATCGACGCCGCGCGGGTGGCGTTCCAGGACGCCGCCGACTTCGCGGGGGTGACATGGGCGGAGACCGAACAGCAGCGCCTGGCCCTGCTGTTGGCCGTCAGCGGGCTCGGCGGAAGCGTGACGCGCCCCAGGGAGCAGCCGCCCAGCAGTATGAGGAGCCGGCGCGCCCATGCCTGGCACGCCCTGTTCCACTCCGTCGCGCACGGTTCTCACCAGGGGCTCTGGGCCCGGTACATCACCCCGGACCTGTTGTGCGTGGCCTGGGTGAACCACTGCAGGGCCCTGCGGCTCTGGCCCTCCTCGACGCGCCGCGCCTCCGACCTGGTCGACGGCAGCATCTCCGAACTCTCCAAGAACCTCACCGAGTTCACCCGCCTCGGCTGCCCCCACGGCGAAGCCTGGACCTCCCTCGAACTCGCCGTCCGCACCTCCCTCCCGAACTCCTTCGCCAACGCCCGCACCCGTTTCGCGGACATCGGCGACGAGGCCGGCCTCGCCTGGACCACCCTCGCCCAGGCCCTCGCGAACAACGAGGACCCACCCCCCGAGGCCCTGCGGGAACTCGCCCGCCGCTACTCGCCCGCACTCCTCGCCGCCACCGAATGGCCTTGGGAGCACGGCCGTTTCCGCATCCCGTTCGCGGCGCGTCTCATGATCCCGGAGCCCCGTTACGAGCACGCCGAACTCCGCCTGCCCACAACGGAGTCGCACGTCCGTCTCACCCTGCACGACGACACCGTCCCGACCCGCCTGACCCTCCAGGTGATCCCGGGCCCTCGCCACCCGTGGTCCACGGCCCCCACCCTCCCGTGGCTGTCGGCACGGGCCACCCCCCTCACCCCGGCCGACGTGGAGCCGGAGCACGCCGTGACGGTCAGACCGGGCCCCGCCGACGACACGGACGCGGGCGCGGAGTTCCGGTTCACGCCGCGCAGGCCGGGCCGGCACCGCGTCCGCTTCACGGTGGAGCACCAGCTGACCGGCACGGTCCTGCAGGAGGTGGAGACGGAGTTCGACGTCACGGACACGACGGCGGCCGGTCTGACCGGCACCACCCCGACCGCCCTGCGGAGGCCGTGACCGGTGCCGAAGGAACTCCCTCTGCGCGTCACCCAGGACCCGAGCCACGGCTTCACGCGGCACCCGGCGCCGACGATCCGCCACCCTGACCTGGTCCTCACCCTGGACACGTACGCGGGTGACCACATCAGGGCCCGCGCGTACGGCACGGCGCTGCCGCCGTCCCCGCACGAGTACACGGCCCGCCTGGACGTCTCCCCGGCGGCGATCCGCGCCAGCGCGGCACGTCTGCGGACGCTGTGGAAGAAGGAGTTGGTCGCGTACGAGCCCGTCGACGCGCACGGCATCCCGGCGGGCGCCCCGTACGCGACCCGCACGGACCTGACCGACGAGTCCGAACTCGCGGGCATCCTGGAGGAGTTGGCGGAGCAGGGCGCCTACCTGCTGTGGCGGGAACTCCTCGGCGCGGGCGGCCGGGGCGCGGACCGGCTGCGGGCGGTCGTCCAGGGCGCGCTGGACAGCGAGAAGCCACTGCGGATCCGGATCGACTCGGCACTGTTCCTGCCGTGGCCGATGCTGGCCCTCCCGGCTCCGGACGCGGACCCGTTGCACCGTTTCCTGGGCTACCGCCACCAGTTGGAGCAGACGGGCGGCAGCTACGCCGACTTCCCCGACGAGGCCGAGCCCCAACTCGCCCCGCCCGTCCCGGTGGTGAGCCTGAACCATGACAGGAACATCGACCCGGACGGCCGGACGCGGGCGGCGGACGTGGCGGCGGCGCTGGCCGAGGGGACGGTGTGCGTGGAGCGTTCGCGCCGGGACGAGTTCCTGGCGGCGCTCAAGTCGGGCCGGTTGGACGACCAGTTGATGTACTTCTGGTGCCACGGCAGGTTCGAGGCGGCGCAGGACGCGGGTGAGCCGCTGCTCGTCGTCAGGCTGACGGACAGTCAGGACATCGACGCGCACACGGTGTTGGCGCGGCACCGGGCGGGTCTGCTGCCGCACCGGCCGCTCGTGCTGTTCAACGCGTGTTACGCGGGGCTGCCCGGCGGGGCCGATCTCACCTATCTGGGCGGGGCGTTGATCGCGGCGGGCGCGGGCGGGGTGCTGGGCCCGCAGATCGAGATGCCGCAGGTGTTCGCGGCGGAGTACGCGTACGCGTTCGTCACCCGCTACCTGGGCGGCACCGACACGGCCGGGGAGATCGCCCACACGCTGGCCCGGCACTTCGCGGACGCGTTCCGCAACCCCCTGGGTCTCGCGTACGCGTTGCACTGCGGGATGGACCGGCGACTGGAGCGGGCGGCGTGAGGATCGTGGACCTGGACGAGCGGGGCTGGCTGGTGCGGCCGGACGGGCGCCCGGTGCCCGCCGCGCGCCTCGGCGAGTACTTCGCGGAGCACCTGGTGCCGCCCGAGGGGGCGACGGACATCGTGGTGTACGTGCACGGCTGGCAGACGTCGGCGGAGGCGGCGCAGTCGGCCGTCCGGCGGCTCATGGGGCTGGTGGACGGCCGGATCGGCGCGTGTCCGCAGGCGTATCCGAGGGGTTTTACGCCGTGGCCGGTGCTGGTGCGGTGGCCGTCGCGCTCGCTGCCGTCGCTCGGCGGGTACCGCAGGATCCGGGAGCGGGCGCACGCGATGTCGCGGGAGGGGTTCGCGGGGCGGGTGCTGGGGTCGCTGCTGGGCTATCTGGACGCGCGGCGGGGCGATCCGGCGTCGAGGGTGCTGCGGACGCGGGGCGGGCAGTATCTGCACCTCGTCGGGCACTCGTTCGGCTGCCGGTTCCTGTGCGAGGCGGTGCTGTGGGCGGCCGGGGGGCCGCCGACGCTGGGCTGGAGCATGCCGGGGCCGGTGGGGCGGCCGTTCACCGTGGACTCGATGCTGCTGTTGCAGATGGCCGCGCCGCGCGACGCGTTCGCGACGGCGTTCGGGGCGCTCGGCACGGCACCGCTGCACGGCCCGGTCGTCGCGACGTACTCGCACCACGACCGGGCCACCGGTTTCTGGCATGTGCGCGCCGAGCATCGGGCGGGCGTCGGGTACGCCGGGATCGGCACCGCGCCCGCGCCGGTGTCGTCGATCCGGATGCGGGCCTGTGACGACCCGTATCCGGCCGGTGAGCTGGATCACCGGTTCGTCAGTGTCGACGCGAGCGAGGTGTTCACGCGGGGCCGGGGACCGGCGGGGGCGCACTCCGACCATCTGCGGCCGGAGACGGCCCATCTGCTGCTGTCGCTGGCCGCGGGCGCCCGGTGATTCAGCCCTTGATCAGCTCTTGGCCAGCTCTGGTCAGCCCTTGTCGGCGGACGGCTCCGAGGCGGCCTCGGCCTTCGCGGAACCGGCCTTCGCGGAACCGGTCTCCGGTTCCTTGAAGTCGACCCTGCTCATGTGCTTGTTCATCGACTTCATCAGGGCCCACACCGCCAGCGCCATGACGGCGAAGACGATGAAACCGAGGACGCCGGGGGTGACCTTGTTCTCGTCGACCTCCTTGGCGAGGGGGACGAGATGCGTCATTGCCAGGCTCACGCTTGCGCTCATGTCAGGCATTGTCGCGGATGCCCGCAAAGAGGTCGTCCTCGGGGATGGAACTGTCGACGAGGGACTTCGCCAGCTCGTACTCCTCGGTCGGCCACACCTCCTTCTGGATGTCCATCGGGACGCGGAACCAGCCGCCGTCCGGGTCGATCTGCGTGGCGTGCGCCAGCAGGGCCTTGTCGCGGATCTCGTAGTACTCGGCGCACGGGATGTGCGTGGTCAGGACGCGCTCGACGCGCTCGAACTCGTCCCACCGCTTCAGCCACTCCTCGTACGGGGACTCCATGCCGCGGGCGATCATCGCGTCGTGGAGCGCCTGGGTGCGGGGGCGGTTGAAGCCCTGGTTGTAGTAGAGCTTCTGCGGCTGGAACGCCGGGCCGTACTCGGACTCGGGGTACTTCTCGGTGTCCGCCGCCGCCTCGAAGGCGATCATCGAGATCTTGTGGGTCATGATGTGGTCGGGGTGCGGGTAGCCGCCGTTCTCGTCGTAGGTGGTGATCACTTGTGGACGGAACGAACGGATCTTGCGGACGAGTTCCCCGGCGGCCTTCTCTTCGTCCTCAAGGGCGAAGCAGCCCTCGGGGAGCGGGGGCAGCGGGTCGCCCTCGGGGAGGCCGGAGTCGACGAAGCCGAGCCATTCCTGCTTGACGCCCAGGATCTCGCGGGCCTCGTCCATCTCCTTCTTGCGCACCTCGTGGATGTGCTCCTCGATGTACGTGTCGCCCTGGAGCTTCGGGTTGAGGATGGAGCCGCGCTCCCCGCCCGTGCAGGTCACCACAAGGACGTCCACCCCCTCGGCCACGTACTTCGCCATGGTGGCCGCGCCCTTGCTCGACTCGTCGTCGGGGTGGGCGTGGACGGCCATCAGTCGCAGCTGGTCAGTCAAGACTCATCCTCAGTCGGTCGGCACCCCGGTCGCCTGGGGTGCATTCATGTGGGACCACGCCCCCGTGGGACCCCGTGGGAACGTCGTCGAGGGGCGGTGGTCGCGCTCTCGCGGGGGGCTTCTATAGTGACCGAATCGGGGGACGAATTGTTCCGGGGCCCGGAGGACCGACATGAGTACGGCAAGTGCGCGCACGCCCGAGGGGCGGTACGGCCGTACGTCGGACGCGCGGGCCGATCACCGGCTGAAGATTCTCGGCGGGGTCCTCGGGGTGCTGTTCCTCGGGCTGATCGGCTGGTTCGGCTGGCACTACGTCGGTGAGAACGAGATCAGCGGTGAGCTGATCGCCTTCCAGGTCTCCGACGACTCCGTGCAGGTCCACCTGGAGGTCCGCAAGGACTCCGGGGCGAGCGGCTACTGCACGGTGCGCTCGCAGGCCGAGAACGGCGCCGAGGTCGGGCGCGCGGACTTCCGCTTCTCCGGTTCGGACACGCGGATCGACAAGGTCGTCACGCTGCGGACGACGTCGCGGGGGACGACGGCCGAGCTGCTGGGGTGCCACCCCTCCTGAGCCGGGTCTGTGTCCGCCGGTGACTTTTGTCCTCCCCCTTCCGGCGTCGAATTGTTAGGCTCGTGGTTTCGCCCGTCCCTGAAGGAACATGCTTCGGGGTAGGGCGATGCTTTGTATTCCCAGTACCGACGAGGAGCACCTGTGACCCAGACCAGCGAGAACGTCACCTGGCTGACCCAGGAGGCGTACAACAAGCTCAAGGATGAGCTTGCGCACCTTACTGGTCCCGCGCGCACGGAGATCGCCGCGAAGATCGCGGCCGCGCGCGAGGAAGGTGACCTGCGCGAGAACGGCGGGTACCACGCGGCCAAGGAGGAGCAGGGCAAGCAGGAGCTTCGCGTGCGCCAGCTCACGCAGCTGCTGGAGAACGCGCAGGTCGGCGAGGCCCCGCGGTCGGCGGACGGCACCGTCGCCCCCGGCATGGTCGTCACCATCGCCTTCGACGGCGACGAGGACGACACCCTGGAGTTCCTGCTGGCCTCCCGCGAATACGCGAGCGCCGACATCGAGACGTACTCGCCCCAGTCGCCCCTGGGCTCCGGCGTCATCGGCCACAAGGTCGGGGAGGACGCCGAGTACGAGCTGCCCAACGGGAAGAAGGCCGCGGTCCGCATCCTGAAGGCGGAGCCGTACAACGGCTGACGCCGTCCCCCTCATCGCCCCCGACAGCCCCCGGCGCCCGCACGACGCCGGGGGCTTCGTCATGTGCGCGCTCACGCCGTCGCCGAGCGGTACTTGCGGACCGCGAGGGTGCGGAAGACGAGGACGATGAGGACGGAGTAGATGACGGAGGCCCACACGGGGTGCTGCATGGGCCAGGCGTCGGAGTGCGAGAGGCCGGGGTCGCCGAAGAGCTGACGGCACGCCTGGACCGTCGCGCTGAAGGGGTTCCACTCGGCGATGTGGCGCAGCCAGGGCGTCATCTGGCCGGAGTCGACGAACGCGTTGGAGATGAAGGTGACCGGGAAGAGCCAGATCAGGCCCCCGGAGGTGGCCGCCTCGGGCGTGCGCACGGAGAGCCCGATCAGCGCGCCGATCCAGGTGAAGGCGTAGCCCAGCAGGAGCAGGAGCCCGAACCCGCCGAGGATCTTGCCGATGTTGGTGGGCTGCGCGGTGCCGAGCCGCCAGCCGACGAGGAGGGCGACGACGGCGAGGACGACCAGGGTCAGCGCGGTCTGGACGAGGTCGGCGACGGTCCGCCCGGTGAGTACCGCGCCGCGCGCCATCGGCAGTGACCTGAACCGGTCGATGAGCCCCTTGTGCATGTCGTCGGCGATGCCCGCGCCGGCGCCCGCGGTCGCGAAGGTCACGGTCTGCGCGAAGATCCCGGCCATCAGGAAGTTCTTGTAGACGTCGGGGTCGGTGCTGTTGCCGATCTTCATGGAGCCGCCGAAGACGTAGGCGAACAGGACGACGAACATGACGGGCTGGATGACGCCGAAGAGGACCATCTCGGGGATGCGGGACATCCGGATGAGGTTGCGCTTGGCGACGATCATCGAGTCCCGGAAGGACTGCACGGCGGGGTGGGGCGGGGCGGGGACGACGTGCGTGTCGGTGGGGGTGGTGCCGGTGGTGCTGCGGCTGGTGGTCATTTCGCGGCCCTGCCCTTCTTCTCGGTGCCCGCCTCGTCCTGCTCCTCGGCGACGTGGCCCGTCAGGGAGAGGAAGACGTCGTCGAGGGTGGGCCGGCGCAGCCCGATGTCGTCGATCTCGATGCCCCGCGTGTCGAGTTCGCGGATGATCTCGGCGAGGAGTTTGGCGCCGCCGGTGACGGGGACGGTGAGCCTGCGGGTGTGCTCCTCGATGGTGACGGAGCCCTTGCCGGAGGCGGCGAGGAGTTCGGCGGCGGCGGACATGCGCCCCCGGTCGTGGACGACGACCTCGACGCGCTCGCCCCCGGTGCGCGCCTTGAGCTGGTCGGAGGTGCCGCGCGCGATGACGCGGCCGTGGTCGACGACGGCGATGTCGTGGGCGAGCTGGTCGGCCTCCTCCAGGTACTGCGTGGTGAGCAGGAGCGTCGTGCCGCCGGAGACGAGGTTCTTGATGACGTCCCACAGGAGCAGGCGGTTGCGGGGGTCGAGGCCGGTCGTCGGCTCGTCCATGAACATCACCGGCGGGGAGACGACGAGGGCCGCGGCGAGGTCGAGGCGGCGGCGCATGCCGCCGGAGTAGGTCTTGGCGGTGCGGTCGGCGGCGTCCGCGAGGTCGAAGCGGTCGAGGAGTTCGGCGGCGCGGTCCTTCGCCTGCCGGGCCGTCATCTGGTAGAGGCGGCCGACCATGACCAGGTTCTCGCGGCCGGTGAGGTATTCGTCGACCGCGGCGAACTGGCCGGAGAGGCCGATGGCTCGGCGTACCTCGTTGGGCTGCTTGACGACGTCGAGGCCGGCGACGACCGCGCGGCCGCTGTCGGGGCGGAGCAGGGTGGTCAGGCAGCGCACGGCGGTGGTCTTGCCCGCGCCGTTGGGCCCGAGCAGGCCCAGGACCGTGCCCTCCGGGACGTCGAGGTCGACGCCGTCGAGGGCTTTGACGTCACCGAAGGTCTTCACGAGTCCTTCGGCGTAGATGGCACCCGGCATTGGGCTCTCCACGTCTTCGGGGGTTCTTCGGATCGTGCGGTTCGTGCCTTGCGAGAAGCGTAGGTTCGTGGCTCGCGGCTCGCCCGGCAAACGTTCGAGCGGCGTGCGACTCACCATAACGCGATGTATCGCGTCTCTCAACACACTTCACCCTTGCGGGTGAGGGGGCCTTGCGTGAGCCGGGATTTCCCGACGGTTCCGGCTCGGTCTCCTACTCGATGACGGTGTAGCCCGCGTCCCGCAGGGCCCGCCCGACCTCGGTGCAGTGGGCCGGGCCCTTCGTCTCCAGGTGGAGTTCGACCTCGGCCTCGGCCAGCCCGAGCCGCGGGTCGGTACGGACGTGGCTGACGTCGAGGACGTTCGCGTCGGCCCCCGACAGCACCCCGAGCAGCGTGGCGAGGGCGCCGGGGCGGTCCGTGAGCCGCAGTCGTACGGCGAGGTATCGGCCCTGTGCCGCCATTCCGTGCCGCAGGACGCGTTGCATCAGCACCGGGTCGACGTTCCCGCCCGACAGGACCGCGACGACCGGCCCCTCGAACGCGCCGGGCTCGCTCAGCAGCGCCGCGACGGGGCTCGCGCCCGCCGGTTCGACGACCAGCTTGGCCCGCTCGAGACACAGCAGCAGGGCCGCCGACAGCGCGTCCTCGGAGACCGTGCGCACCTCGTCGACCAGGTCGCGCACGAGCGCGAACGGCACGTCGCCGGGGCGGCCGACCCGGATGCCGTCGGCCATCGTCAGCGTAGAGCGCACCGATACCGGCCGCCCGGCTTCGAGCGACGGCGGGTACGCGGCGGCACCGGCCGCCTGGACGCCGACGATCCGCACGTCGGGGCGCAGCGCCTTCACGGCGACCGCGATCCCGGCGGCGAGCCCGCCCCCGCCGATGCCGACGACGATCGTCCGCACCTCGGGGCACTGCTCCAGGATCTCCAGGCCGACCGTGCCCTGACCTGCGATGACGTCCGGGTGGTCGAAGGGGTGGATGAACACCGCGCCCGTCTCGGCGGCGTACTCCTGGGCCGCGGCCAGCGTCTCGTCGACCACCTGGCCGTGCAGGCGGACCTCCGCGCCGTACTCGCGGGTCGCGCTGATCTTGGGCAGCGGGGCGCCCTGCGGCATGAACACCGTCGCGTGCACGCCGAGCAGCGCCGAGGCCAGGGCGACGCCCTGCGCGTGGTTGCCGGCGCTCGCGGCGACGACCCCGGCGGCGCGCTCCTCCGGGAGGAGACCGGCGATGCGCACGTACGCGCCGCGCAGCTTGAAGGAGCCCGTGCGCTGAAGGTTCTCGCACTTCAGGTGGACGGGGGCGCCGACGAGCTGGGTGAGGTGCCGGCTGCCTTCCATGGCCGTCGCGCGGGCCACGCCCGAGAGCATCTTCTGGGCGCCCCGGACGTCGTCCAGGGTGACGGGCCGAAAGGAGTCAGCCGTGCGGTAGCTCATGACTCAAGCATCGCAGTTCACAGGCGGGAACGGGTCGTCCGACCGAGGCGCGGAACGGGTTTGCGCAGCGCCGGTACGGCTGCCCGCCCGGCCGCGTACCCTGTCCCCCAACCCAGCACCCCCATGATGGAGCGAGCCCCCGGCCATGCCCACAACACCTGAAATGTCGATGGACATGACGACCGTCGGTGACACCGGTCTTCTCGACGCCCTCCAGCACGAGGTCGCCCTCTTCGCCCGCCGCGCGGAACAGACGCGGCTCGGGGGCGTGGGCCAGGTCCGCAACTCCATGGACCGTGCGGCCTACCTGCTGCTCAACCGCCTCGACAAAGAGGGACCGATGGGCGTGAAGGCGCTCGCCGCGAGCATGGGCATCGACTCCTCGACGGTCACCCGTCAGGTCGCGCCCCTGGTCGACACCGGCCTGGTCAAGCGGACCTCGCACCCGGAGGACGGGCGTGCGGTGGTCCTCCAGCTGTCCCCGCGCGGCAAGTCCCGTCTGGAGGAGGTGCGTTCCTCGCGCCGCCAACTGATGGACGAGCTGACGCAGGACTGGCAGCCCGCCGAGCGCGAGGCGTTCTGCTCCCTCCTGACGCGCTTCAACACCGCGCTCTCCGCGCGCATGTCCCCGCAGGGGATGGCGGGGGCCGAGCCCGCGCAGGAGTCCTGAGCACGGGGGTTGACCGGCGGGGGTCCGCTGTCCTCAGATGAGGCGGTCGGGACCGTCGGGGGAGGTGCGGGGTGCGGGAGTTCGAGGTGTTCGTGGCGGCGGCCGGGGGGCGCCTGCTGTGGACGGCCACGCTGATCACCGGTGAGGTCGCGGACGACAATCCACGCGCGCGGAGACTGCTGGCGCTCGCGCTGGCGCGTACGTACGCGTACTGGGACCGCGTCCAGGGCGGCGACCCCTACGACCACGCGCGCGGGCAGCTCGCCACCCGTTTCGTGCACTCCGCCTGGCGCCACCACGCTACCCATCCGGACTCGCCGCTGGCCCGGCTGAGCCCCCAGGAGCGGCTGGTGCTGGTGCTGCGGCACCACGAGGGCGTCGCCGAGGAGCAGATCGCCGCCCTCCTGGGCCTGTCCCCCGAGCGCGCCCGCGCGATCTGCCACCGCGCCACGACGAACCTCCTGCACGCGCCGCGCGGGCCCGCGCCCGCGGTGTCGGGGGCGAAGGCGGTGCCGTCGTGAGCGCCCGCTCGAACCGGGAGCTGACCGTGGCCCGGCTGATGCGGGGGCCGACGCTCGTGGTGCCGCCCGAGGTGACGGCGGAGGCCGTGCGCAGGGGCGCGCGGCTGCTGCGGTGGCGCAGGGTGCTGCGCCGGGTGCTGTGGACGGTTCTGTTCGCGGCGGCCGTCGCGTTCGCCGTGTGGGCCGCGCTGGCGCACCCGTGGGTGGCGCCGCCGTCGGAGACGACGCCACCCGTCACGGGCTGGTGAGTCAGGCGAGGGCCTGCGTGAGTCAGGCGAGGGCCTGCTTCAGGTCCTCCAGCAGGTCCTCGACGTTCTCGATGCCGACGGACAGGCGCACGAGGTCGGCGGGGACCTCCAGCGCGGACCCGGCAGCGGACGCGTGCGTCATGCGGCCCGGGTGCTCGATCAGGGACTCGACGCCGCCCAGGGACTCGCCCAGGGTGAACACCTTCGCGCGGTTGCAGACCTCGACAGCCGCCTCCTCGCCGCCGGTGACCTGGAAGGACACCATGCCGCCGAACGACCGCATCTGCTTGGCGGCGACCTCGTGCCCCGGGTGGTCGGGCAGGCCGGGGTAGAGGACGTTCGTCACGCGCGCGTGGCGGGTCAGCATGTCGGCGACCTTCGTCGCGTTCTCGCTGTGCCGGTCCATGCGCACGGACAGCGTCTTCGCGCCGCGCAGCACCAGCCAGGAGTCGAAGGGCCCGGCGACCGCGCCCATCGCGTTCTGGTGGTAGGCCAGTTCCTCGCCCAGCGCCTCGTCGGCGGTGACCAGGGCGCCGCCGACGACGTCGGAGTGGCCGCCCATGTACTTCGTCAGGGAGTGCACGACGACGTCCGCGCCGAGCGCCAGCGGCTGCTGGAGGTAGGGCGTGGCGAAGGTGTTGTCGACGACCAGGCGCGCGCCCGCGTCGTGGGCGATCTGGGCGACGGCCGCGATGTCGGTGATGCCGAGGAGCGGGTTGGAGGGGGTCTCCACCCACACGGCCTTGGTCTTCGGGGTGATCGCGGCGCGCACGGCGGCCGGGTCGCTGGTGTCGGCGACCGACCATTCGACGCCCCAGCGGGCGACGACCTTCGCGAACAGCCGGAACGTGCCGCCGTACGCGTCGTTCGGGATGACCACGTGGTCGCCCGGGGCGAGGAGCGTGCGCAGCAGGCAGTCCTCGGCCGCCAGCCCCGACGCGAACGCGAGTCCCCGGCGGCCGCCCTCCAGCGCCGCCAGGTTCTCCTCCAGGGCGGTCCTCGTCGGGTTGGCGCTGCGGCTGTACTCGTAGCCGCCCCGCAGGCCGCCGACGCCGTCCTGCTTGTAGGTCGAGACCTGGTAGATCGGCGGTACGACCGCCCCGGTGAGGGGGTCCGCCGTGTTGCCCGCGTGGATGGCGAGCGTCTCGAAGTGCTGACTGATGTGCCTGTCGCTCATGGGTTCCGAGGGTAGTGCGCCGGGGGCGGTGGTGCGGCACGGGTTTCCACAGGCTGGGAAGTTGTCCACAGGCCGGAGGGAGGGGGTTGGCCTTTTGTCGGTGGGTTCTGGTTCGCTTGAGGCATGGAGATTCTGTTCGTCCTGATCGGGGCGCTGCTGCTGAGCTTCGTTCTGCTGCCGTATCTGCGGCGCAGGCGGGGCGGGATCGAGCTGGTCCAGCCGGGGCACCCGGACGCGGCGGACCCCGCGGACTACGGCTTCGTCCGCGAGGAGGAGCTGGACGTCCGGATGCCGGGCCCCGACCGGGACCTGGTGGACGTGCTGGACGTGGTCCAGCGCTCGCAGGAGTACCGCGCGGCACAGCAGTTGCTGGCGGGCACCGAGAAGGACGGCGAGGTCCGCTGGCAGCGGGTGCAGGCGTTCGCGGGGGCGGCGGCGCTGGAGCTCCAGCAGCGGCCGGGCGGGGTGAGCGACAACCCCGGCGGGCAGTGGCTGCGCGTGTGGCGGGCCGAGCAGCCGAAGGACGCGGGGGGCGCGGCGGTGCACGCCGAGTTCCTGGTGCAGCAGGCGTGGCGGACGTCCGCGCCGGGGACCGACGACTTCCGGATCATCATGGAGGAGGCGAAGGAGGCGTGCGGGCAGGCGGCGCTGCTCTCCCCCGGTGACCCGGTCCCCTACCTCGTCGAGCTGTCCATCGCGCGCGGGCTGAACTATTCGCGCGAGGAGTTCGAGCAGCTGTGGCTGAAGATCCTCGACCGCGCCCCGAACCACATGGGCGCGCATCTGGCGGCCCTGCACTACTGGTGCGAGAAGTGGCACGGCTCGCGTGAACTCGCCCAGTCCTTCGCGGAGGCCGCCGCCGCCCGCGCGCCCCAGGGTTCGCTGCTCTCGGCGATGCCCCTGTTCGCGGTCTTCGAGCACCTGCCCGAGGTCAACCTGGTGCGCGGCTTCTACCAGAGCGAGGTCGTCTCCAAGGCGATCCACGGCGCCCTGCACGCCGTGCACTCCGCGCGCCGCGACGACCCGATGCTCGCCCACGTCCGCCACCTCCTCGTCTTCTTCCTCGTCCGCAGCGAGCGCTGGGCCGAGGCGATGAACCAGCTCGTCCACGTCGACGGCCACGTGGGCGCCCTCCCCTGGACCCTCTCCGAGGACCCGGCCGGAGAGTTCGCGGTGTACCGGGCGCTGGCGGTCGCGGGGTACGAGGCGAACGGGGGGAGTCCGGCGACGTTGCAGGCGTGAGGGTGGGGCGCGGACGGCGCCGGGTACGCGGCCGCTTCTCCTGACGGCCCCTCCGCCGGCCCCTCTGACGCCCCTCGCGCACGACACCTTGAAATTGTCAGGAACATTCCACCCTTACCGGACCCCGGGATTGCCCATCTGACCTGCGCCGATGGATAATCCGCTGCCCCCCACTTCCACTGGACGGCCCGACCAGGCCGCCCGGTCTGTTGACGATCTCGTGGGGGGATCCGCCCGATGGGCCCAACTTCGCGCGCGCTGCGCGCCCTGATCCTGCTGGCCGGTTTCTATCTGCTCGGTGTGGTACTGCTGGCCGCACTCGCGGGCGTGGACGCGGCGGCGTTCGCGTGGCTGCCCGTCTCGGTCTCCGGGAAGCTCGCGATCGTGTCGTTGCTGCTGGCGATCCCCGTCGTGCGCGGCATGTTCATGATCCGCAGGCCGAAGGAGGACCCGCCGTCCGGGCTGCGGGTCGGCGAGGCGGACGAGCCCCGCCTGTGGGCGCTGGTCCGGGAGTTGGCGCAGGCGTCCGGCACGCGCGCGCCGGACGAGATCGTGCTGACGGCCGACGTCAACGCCGCGGTCGGCGAGCACCCGCGTCTGCTCGGCCTGCTGCCGGGCCCGCGCCGCCTCCTGCTCGGCGTCCCTCTGCTCACCGGGCTCAGCGAGGCCCAGCTCAGGGCCGTCCTCGCGCACGAGTACGGGCACTTCACCGGCGGCGACACCCGGCTGTCCGCGCTGGTCGTGCGGGGGCGCACGCAGATCGGGCGCACGATCGAGCAGTTCCACACCAAGGCCGACGCCAAGCGCGACAAGGAGCGCGCCCGGCAGGAGGAGGCCGACGCCAAGCGGCTCGCGAAGGGCAAGAAGGCGCGCGGCACCGACGTCTCCGGCACGGGCGCGACGTACCGGGCGATGGCCCGCGTCTACACCTGGTACGGCAACCTCTACCTGCGCGCTTCCCTCTCCACCGCCCGTGACCAGGAGTTCGCCGCCGACCTCGCGGCCGCCCGGATCGCGGGGCGCGACGCGGCGGCCTCCGCGCTGCGCGAGATCCCGGCGCTGGACTCGGCCCACGGCTTCTACCTGGACGCGTACGCCACTCTCGGCGTCCCCGCCGGACTGCTGCCGCCGCGCGGCGAGTTCTTCGGCGGCTTCGGCCGGCTGCTCAGCGCGCGTGAACTCCAACTTGCCGAGGCCCGCGCGGAGTTGCGCACAGAACCGGCCTCGCCGTACGACTCCCACCCGCCGATCGCCGAACGAGTCCGGCGCATCGAGGCCCTGCCTGCGGACGGCCGCACCGACGAGGCGAAGGGCGCCGCGATCGACGTCCTCACCGACCCGGCACGGACCCTCGCCGCGCTGGAGGACGCCACGCTCTCCGACGAGGCCGGCGCGCTGCGCCGTGCGGACGGCTGGCAGGAACTGCTCGACGCGGCCATGGCCGAACGCCTCACCGGCCTCGACACCCCACTGCACCGCGCCCTCGCCATGCACACGAAGGCCAGGCCGACGCTGGGTCGCCTGCTCACCGTCATCGACGACGGCCAGGTCTGGCGCATGGCCCGGCGCCTGCCGCTGTCCGACGAGGCGGTCGCGGCGAAGGGGCGCGCGTTCCGCGAGTTCGCCCGGCCGCCGCTGCACAGTCTGCTGACCACGATGGTCCTCGCCGAGCTGAGCGCGCAGTCCCTGCTGACCTGGGAGTTCTCCTGGGCGGAGGCGGCCGTGGTACGGCTGCCGGGGGACTCGGGCGGAGCGCTCGACGCGGCCGTCGAGGCGGCGCTCGCGGACCATCCGGACACGGGGCCGCTGCGGGCGCTGCTGCCGCCGACGGTGGCGACCGTGTGAGGGATACCCGCGGTGTACGGGACGCCCCGTAGTACCGGAGAGCCACCCCGCCAGAACCCGCCCGGGAGCTGCGGGAACCCCCGTACCCCTCAAGTCTTCACTGCTCACCCCCTGCAGAAAGCGACCCCATGACCGTCCTTCTCTGGATCCTCGGCATCCTCGCCACGCCCGTGCTCCTCGCGGGCCTCTGGCTGACCTGGGTCTTCCTGAAGGAATTCTTCTCGCCGAGCGCGGACGACGGCTCCGGCGACCTGGACGCCGCCGACACCGCGTACGTCGGACGGCTGGGCCTGCTGCCCGCCGAGCGGCAGAACACCGAGTACGCCGGTCCGCTCCCGGCCGACCAGCGGGCCGGCCTCGACGCCGCGCGCCGGGGCGACTGGCAGGGCGTCGCCGAGGTGATGACCGGCATCGGGCGGGACTGGGAACGGCGGTCGGGGTTCGCGGCGCTGGTCGGGGAGCAGGCCGCCGAGGAGGACGACTGGCTGCTCGCCTGGGAGCGGGAGCGCCCCGGGAACCCGGACGCGGCGGTCGTCCGGGCCCGTTCGACAGTGATCCTGGCGTGGCACATCCGGGGCGCGAAGAAGGCGAAGTACACGACGGGGGAACAGTTCGCCGGGTTCCACCGGACGCTGGAGAGCGCACGGGCGGAGATCGCGCGGGCCGCCGAGCTGAACCCCGACGACCCGACGCCGTTCGTCGCGGAGATCTGGGTGGCGCTCGGCCTCGGCTACCCCAACTTCGAGATGGACAAGCTGTGGGACGAGATCGTCGCGCGCGCCCCGCACCACTACGAGGCGCACTTCTCGGCGTTGCAGTACTGGTGCGCGAAGTGGCGGGGATCCGAGCGGCTGGCAATGGACTTCGCCGAGCGCGCCGCCGCGTCCGCGCCCCTCGGCAGCCTCCTCACCGCGCTGCCCCTCATCGCGCACTTCGAGCACGACGAGTCGGACGACGCCGCCGTCGACCAGACCCCCGAGATGGTTGCCCGCGTCAACGCGGGCCTCGCGGACGCGGCCGCCGCCGACCCCGGCCACCCCCGTCTCCCCGAGCTCCGCCACCTCCTCGCGTTCTACCTCGCGATGCAGGACCGCGCGGAGGCGGCGCTGGAGCAGTTCCGGCTGGTCGACGGTTACGTGGACGCGCTGCCGTGGCGGTACCGGAACGACATGGCGGCGTACTACTGCCGTATCAGGGACCTGGCGGCGACGGCGGCGCGTACCGCTTGAGAGGTAGGGGGCGTACGCCCCGCGCGGCTCCCACTCGGCCCTCATCCGGCCCCCGCCCGGCCCTCGTCCGCCCCGTCCTCCGCCCCCGGAATTCACACGGTCCCCCGGACGTTCTACGGGACGTCGCCCGCGCCGGCGGCGGATCCGCCCATGACCGACAGGGAGAAGCGATGCTCTTCGGCCGTACGCCCCAACTGCCCACCCCCGAGCAGGCGCTCCCCGGCCGGTCCGCGCCGGTGTTCCAGGTTCCCGAGCGGCACACCGTGCTGGGCACGGCGCTGCTGGGCCCCTACCCCGAGGGCTATGAGATCGCCGACTTCGGGATGGGCTGCTTCTGGGGTGCCGAGCGCAAGTTCTGGCAGCTCCCGGCGGGGGTCCACACGACCCTCGTCGGCTACCAGGGCGGTCACACCGAGCACCCCACGTACGAGGAGGTCTGCTCCGGGATGACCGGCCACACCGAGGTCGTCCGCGTCGTCTTCGACCCCGCGCGCATCTCGTACGGCACTCTCCTGCGGACCTTCTGGGAGTCCCACAACCCGACCCAGGGTTTCCGCCAGGGCAACGACGTCGGTACCCAGTACCGGTCGGCCGTCTACACCCACTCCCCCGCGCAGGCCGCCGAGGCCGAGTCCTCCCGGGTCTCCTACCAGAAGGTCCTCACCGAGGCCGGACACCCCGAGATCACCACCGAGATCCTTCCCGCCGACTCCCTCCCCTTCTACCCCGCCGAGTCCTACCACCAGCAGTACCTCGACAAGAACCCGGCGGGCTACTGCGGCATCGGCGGCACGGGCGTGTCCTGCCCGGTGGGAGTGGCGCGGACGGGTGACTGACCCGAGCGGTCCGGGGCCGGCGTGACGGGCTCGGCGGTGACGGGCACGGGGGTGACAGGCACAGCGAGATAGCGGAACTCCCCTCCCGGCCCGCCGAGTTGTGAGTACGGCCGCCAGTCGAGGTCGTACGTGCCGCGCAGCACGCAGGTGTTGCGCTCGTACGTCCCTCCAGCCCACAGCAACGTGCCGCTGAGCCTGCGCCCTTGGTGGATCCTGAAGTCCCGGTCACGCGTCTCCTCGTGACCGGGCGCGGGCGGGGTCCACAGGGACGCGGCATTGGTCACCATGACGGCGAGACCGTCCTGACCCGTCCCCCGGCAGAAGCGCTCCAGCCTCGCCACGTCCCGCACGAAGTGCAGCCGGGCCAGGTCCGTCGCGGCGTGGTTCTTCAACGCGTACTCCTCGGGCGGTACGCCCACGGTCCCCGTCCAACGCCGCGTGAAGTACTTGAACTCGATCGCGGTACGGGCCTCGCCGATGCACAGAAGATCCAGGTACCGCGTCCTCCCGGCATCCCGCTGCGGCACCTCCAGCCTGGACTCCACCCCCGGCGCCATCTCCCACAACACCCGGGCGAAGCCATGCTGCAGATCAGCCTCGGAATGAAAAACGGGCCTCCGCCGCCCGAGCCCCACCATGACGTCATCGAGCAGAACACATCCAGCCACGGCCCCACCACCGGCCAAGGGTGTCGCAGTCACCGGACCATTGAAGCCCTCACCCACCGACCCCCTCAACACCCCGCCCCTGCAAGGCCGTTCCCCTCACCGCCCAGGACCGGCACGAGGGAAGCCGCGGCGCGGCAGGAACGCATTGGCACCGCACGGGCGTCGCTGGTCACGGCCTCCGTCCGGTGGGCGGCTGGTGCCGTCGCGGATGTGGTGATCAGCAACGGCGCGCCGATGCCTGTCGCCGACGTGGAGCTGCTTGAGGTACGTGCGGAGGGAGCCGCGTCGGGTCATGGGTGGCGGCTCGATCCGAGCGTTCCGCCCGACGACGCGAAGGCGTGTGTCCTGCAGCCGCGCGAATCCCTGCGGTGTCGCGTGGAGTTGCTCGGCCCGTCGGGGGTTCCCGCGCCTCCAGGGCCGGGCATGGGGCTCGTGGTCACTTTCGGTTTCCGCGACGCGGACGGTCAGTGGTGGCGGGACATCGGCAGGCCCCCGCAGCGTCGCGAGGGTGGCGTCCCGCCGAGTGGTGTAGAGCCCTCCGGACCGCGCTCGCCGAGCGCCCCGCGATCGCCGGCTCGGCCGAAGCCCGCGCCGCCGCGTGAGCCGGTCGGCGCAGCGGGGGCCGCCCGGCCCTGGACTGACGGGCGGAACTCGGCCGCGAGCTGCGAAGCCGTGACAGTCGAGCGGCTGCACCACTTGGCGGGACGCCACCGTCGCGAGCGGTGGCCTGTGCGGGGTGACGGCTGAAAGGGGGCCTCTCGCGGCCGGTGGTGGTCTGGGCAGGGCGGGGAGTGGTGGGGGAGGATGGGAAGTTCGGGTTCGGGCGGGACGGGAGGGGGCGTTGTGGTGTTCGGGCGGCGGGAGTTGAGGTTGCCGGGGCGGGACGAGGCGCCGGTGGGGCGGGCTGGGTTGGCTTATGAAGTGCCGGAGCGGCACGCGGTGTTGGGGACGGAGTTGCAGGGGCCGTATCCCGAGGGGTTCGGGGTCGCCGAGTTCGCGTTGGGGTGTTTCTGGGGGGCCGAAAGGCGGTTCTGGCAGTTGCCCGCGGGCGTGTGGACCACCGTCGTCGGGTTTCAGGGCGGGTTCACGCCGTACCCGGTGGACGACGAGATCCGCACGGGCATGACCGGGCACGCGGAGACCGTGCGGGTGGTGTACGACCCGGCCCGGATCACGTACGACGACCTTCTGCGGACCTTCTGGGAAGGTCACGACCCCACCCAGGGGTTCCGGCAGGGCAACGACGTGGGCACGCACGTCCGTTCGCTGCTGTTCCCCCGAACTCCCGCCGAGACCAAGACCGCCGAGGCGTCCCGCGACGCCTACCAGAAGTGCCTCACGGAGGCGGGCTACGGCGCGATCACGACGGAGATCGTGCCGGCGGAGGAGTACCCGTTCTACCCGGCGAGTTCACTGCACCAGCAGTACCTGGCCCACAACCCGGGCGGATACTGCGGGCTGGGCGGCACAGGGGTGCTGTTCCGGGCGTGAGCCCGGCCGCAGGGCCACCCGCCGAAGATCACCAACTCCCTTTCCCCGCACGGTAATTCAGTTGCCACCGCCCCGCCCCACCCCCGCTAATGCCCTACATGGCTGACATCCAGGGCACCTACGACGACCTCTTCCTCGCCGTCCCCACCCTCCTCGCCCGCCTCCTCGACGAGGGCGACGCCGGAGGCTCCGTCGCGGTGTTCGTCGACGGGGAGCCGGTCGTCGACGTGTGGGGCGGCCACGTCGACGGCGCCCGCAGCGCCCCCTGGCAGCGGGACACGATCACGAACGTGTGGTCGGTGACGAAGACGATGACGGCGCTGTCGGCACTGCTTCTGATCGAGCGGGGACAACTCGACCCGGACGCTCAAGTCGCCCACTACTGGCCGGAGTTCACCGCCAAGGACGTCCTCGTCCGGCACACCCTCTCCCACACCGCCGGCCTCCCCGACTGGACCGGCCCGGTCGGCGAGCTGTACGACTGGACGGCCGCGACCGAACGCCTCGCGGGCCTGACCCCGCAGTGGAAGCCGGGCACGGAGGCGGGCTACCACTCCCTGACGCAGGGCTACTTGGTGGGCGAGGTCGTCCGCCGGATCACCGGCCAGACCGTCGGCGAGTTCTTCGCGACGGAGATCGCGGGCCCCCTGGACGCCGACTTCCACATCGGACTGGCGCCCGAGCACGACCACCGCGTAGCGGCGAGCGTGCCACCGCAGGGTGAGACGGAGAACTACGCGGCGAGCGCGCCGGGTGCGGGCAACGCGGAGGCGGACGGCGGTAGTTCGGCGACCGTCGACTCGACCACACCGTCCGGCGAACCGGCGAACGCCCCGACCCCGACCGGCGCGCCCTCGACCGGCGCGGCCTCGACCGGCACAAACCCTGCCGACACCCCGGCCGATCCAACCCCTCCGGCCACCCCCGGCACTCCCGCCCCCGCTCCCACCCCCATCCGAGTCCGCGACGGCAACTCCCTCCCCTGGCGCCGTTCCCAGATCCCCGCCGCCGGCGGCTACGGCAACGCCCGTTCCGTCGCCCTCGCGCAGACCCGCCTCACCGGCCGCGTCCTCGACCTGGCCCGCGAACCCCAATTCGCCGGTGAGGACAGCCGGTTGGGGATGCCGGTCCAATACGGCCTGGGATACGGCCTGTTCGGCAACACGCTGGGCTGGGGCGGCTGGGGCGGTTCCCTGGTCGTCGTCGACCCCGACGCCCGGATGGTCGTCGCGTACGTCACGAACCAGATGCGTGAACCGGCGCAGGACAACCGGGGGTTGGAGATCGTGGGGGCGGCATACGAGGGGGTGCAAGGGCTGACCCCCTGAGACGGCGGGCGCCCTGAGCTACCGTCCCTCCATGTCGCCCTCCACCAGCGCCCTCATCGTCGCCGTCGTCGGCGTCGCCGGCACGCTCCTCTCCGGCATCCTGGCCCACCGGGGCACACTGCGCTCCACGTCGATGGAGCTGGAGCACGCCCGCAAGGAGCGGGAGGAGGAGCGGGCCGCGGCGGAACGCCGGGAGAGCGCCGAGGCGCGCAGGGCGTCGTACGTCCAACTGAACAAGGCGATCAGGGAGTTGCACCTGATCCTGTGGCAGCACAGGGAGGCGTTGGCCGCTGCCGCGAGCAACACCGCTGACCTCGCGGCCCAGACCGCCGACCGCGCCGACGCCCTCCGCGAACTCCGCGAGGCATACGCGACGGCCCAACTCGTCGTCACGGACGATGTATTGGGCGCGGCAAGCAAAGTCGTCCACCAGCTCCAGCGCATCCACACCCACCTGGAGCGCCACGAGAACCCCTCCCACCGCACCCCGCCCTCCCTGGAAACCATCCTCGAAGAGCTGCAAAGCGCCTCCGAGGGCCTGTACGAGGTGCGCCAGCACATGCGCAGGGACCTGGGCATCACGAACCTCCCGATCGAGCGCCCCCGCAACCACGGCGCCGTCTGACCAGGGCACCCCGCGCCAGCCCCGCCCGCCGCCCCGCCCTTTTCCCCACAGAAAGGCAGGTTAAGGTAAGCCTTGCCTTAACAAGCCCCAGGGCCCCGAGGCACCCCAAGACCCAGCCAGACCCCGTAATACCCGTACCGCCCCCGGAGCCCCCTCGTGCGCACGTCCAAGCCGACCGCAGCCCTGACCACCCCCCTGGTCGCCACCCTGATCGGAGGCATCCTCCTCACCGGCTGCTCGACCGACTCGGACACCACCGCCGCCACCCAGACCCCCGGCACGGTGAACAAGGTCGCCGGCGCCCAGGAGGGCCCCGCATCGGCCCCCGCCGCCCTCGCCGACGGCATGGGCTCGAACGTCGCCACGGACGGCACCTTCCCCCGCACGGTCAAGCACTTCGAGGGCGCCACCACCCTCAAGGCCCAGCCGAAGCGCATCGCCGTCCTGAGCACGGGCCAGCTCGACGACCTCCTCACCCTCGGCCTCGTCCCCACCGCCTCGACCCGCGCCCAGAACGCGGGCCTGGTCCCGGACTACCTGAACGACGCGTTCCCGCAGTACAAGAGCGCGCTGAAGGCGATGACGGACGCGGGCACCCGCCAGGCCCCGAACCTGGAGTCCCTGGCGACGGCGAAGCCGGACCTGATCCTGGTCAACAAGTCCCTCGCGGACCTCTACCCCAAGCTCACGAAGATCGCCCCCACGGTCGTCACCGCAGGTCAGGGCATCAACTGGAAGCGGGATCTGCTGCTCGTCGGCGACGCGACCGGCAAGGGCCAGGCCGCCCGGAAGCTGCTCACCGCCCTCGCCGCCGACGCCAGGACCAAGGGATCCGGCGTCAAGGCGAAGGGCTCCCCCACCGTCTCCATGATCCGCTTCACCCCCGACCGCACCCGCATGTTCGGCGTCTCCTCCTTCACCGGCTCCCTCGCCGTCGACATGGGCCTCGCCCGCCCCGCGTCGCAGCGGTTCAAGGCCATCTCGCAGGACATCAGCAGCGAGAAGATCGACACGGCGGACGGCGACTGGATCTTCTACTCCGTCCAGGGCGACCCCGCGAAGACGGACGCCGCGAGCACGACCGCGGGCCCGCTCTGGAAGGGCATGAAGGCCGTCAAGGCGGGTCACGCGGTGCGGGTCGACGACGACCCCTGGTACCTGAACGCCGGTCCCACGGCCGCCCGCCTCGTCATCGACGAACTCGCGGAGCACCTGACCAAGTGACCCGGCGCCTGATCGTCTGGCCGGCGGCCGCCCTCGGGGTGGCCGCCGCCGTCGTGCTCAGCCTCGCGGTGGGGACGCGCGCGGTGCCGCCGTCCGCCGTCCTCGACGCGCTGCTGCGCGACGGCGGCTCGCCGGACGCCCTGGTCGTGCGGTCCCTGCGGCTGCCGCGCACCGAGATCGGGCTGACGGCGGGTGCCGCGCTCGGCCTCGCGGGGGCGGCGCTCCAGGCGGTCACCCGCAACCCCCTCGCCGACCCCGGCGTCCTCGGGCTGAGCCAGGGCGCGGCGGCGGGCGTCGTCGTCGCGATCGCGTTCGGCCTCGCGGACGGGTTCGGCGGCTACGTCTGGTTCGCGTTCGCCGGGGCGGTCGTCGCCGCGTGCCTGGTGTACGCGGTCGCCTCGCGCGGCCGGGGCGGGGCCTCGCCGGTCAAACTCGCCCTCGCGGGGACGGCGCTCGCCGCGATGACGGCGGGCGGGACGACCGTCGTCCTCACGTCGTCGTCCGCGACGCTCGACCAGTTCCGGTTCTGGCAGGTCGGCGCGCTCAGCGGGCGTGACGCCGACAGCGTCGTCCGGATGCTGCCGTTCCTGCTGGTCGGGGCGGTGCTGGTGACGGTGTGCGCGCCGGGGCTCGACGCGTTGGCCCTCGGCGACGACACGGCCCGCGCGCTCGGACACCGCGTCCACCTCGTACGGGGCTCGGCGGCGCTCGGGGCGACCCTGCTGACGGCCGCCGCCGTGGCCGCCGCCGGGCCGATCGTGTTCGTCGGCCTGGTCGTCCCCCACGTCGCCCGCCGCCTGGTCAAGGGCGGTCACCGCACCCTGCTGCCGCTGTCCGCCCTGCTGGGGGCGACGCTCCTGGTCCTCGCGGACACCGCCGGACGGGTGATCCGCCCACCCGCCGAGGTACCGGCCGGGGTGATGACGGCGGTGGTGGGGGTGCCGGTGCTGGTGGGACTGGTGCGGCGGAAGAAGGAGATCGCGTGAACGCGGGCTCCCCCGGAGGTCGTACGGGTACGGGGTCCCCCGGAGGTTCTACGGGTACGACGCCCCCCACGCCTCCCTCCCCTCCCTCCCCTCCCTCCCCCGTCCACCCTGGCTCCCTCCTCCTTCGTCCCACCCCTCACCTCTCCCTCCTCCTCCACCGGCGTTCCCTCGCCGTGGCCGTCGGCCTTCTCGTGCTGCTGGCCGGGGTGATGCTGGCCTCGGCCTGTCTGGGGCAGACCGTGGTGTCGCCGGCGGAGGTGTGGGCGACCCTGAGGGGGACGCCGGGGCCGTACGACCTGGTCGTAGGGGAGCTACGGGTGCCCCGGATCGTGCTGGGGGCGTTGGTGGGGGTGGCCCTGGGGGTGGCGGGGGCGTTGGTCCAGACGGTGACGCGCAATCCGCTGGCCAGCCCGGATGTGATCGGCGTCGGGCACGGGGCGGCCGCGGCGACGGTCGGCGCGCTGGCGACGGGCCTCGTGTCGGCGCCGTCCGCGCTGCCGGTCGTCTCCGTCGGCGGCGGACTCGCGGCGGCGGCTCTCGTGTACGCGCTGGCCTGGCGCAACGGGCTCCAGCCGAATCGGTTCGTGCTGACCGGCGTCGGCATCGGGGTGGCCCTCTCCGCCGTCGTCCAGATGTATCTCGCCGATACCGAGCTGGACGCCGCCGAGCAGCTGAAGCTGTGGCTGACGGGGAGCCTGAACGGGCGTGGCTGGGAGCAGGCGGGCCCGCTGGGCGCCGTCCTCGTGCTGGCGCTCCCGGCGCTGGTGTGGGCGAGCCGGGCGGTGCGTCCCCTGGGGCTGGACCCCGAGACGGCCTCGGGGTTGGGCGTCAGGGTCGACCGGGTGCGGCTGGGGCTGACGGTACTAGGGGTCGTACTGGCCGCCGCCGCGACCGGCGCCGCCGGACCGATCGGGTTCCTGGCGCTGACGTCACCCCAGTTGGCGCGGCGCCTGACCCGTACCCCGCACCTCCCGCTCGTCGCGTCCGGGCTGACCGGGGCGGTCGTCCTCGTGGCGGCGGACCTGGTCGCGCGGACGCTGGTGCCGCCGCTGGAGATCCCGGTGGGCGCGCTGACGGCGCTGGTCGGGGGTCCGTACCTGCTGTGGCTGCTGGGGAGACGACCATGAGGCTTGGCTCTCCGGTAGGGGATACCGGAGAGCCAAGCCTCATGGGGTGGTCGTACGACCGTCAGGGCCGGATCGTGGCCGTCAGATCGTGGCCGTGTCGATCACGAACCGGTACCGGACGTCGCTGTTCAGCACCCGCTCGTACGCCTCGTTGATCTCCGACGCGGAGATCAGCTCGATCTCGGCGCCCAGACCGTGCTCGGCGCAGAAGTCCAGCATCTCCTGCGTCTCGGCGATGCCGCCGATCATCGAACCGGCGAGGGTCTTGTTGCCGCCGATGAGGGAGAAGAGGTTGAGCGCGATGGGCTCCTCGGGCGCGCCGACGTTGACGAGCGCGCCGCCGGTCTTGAGGAGGCTGAGGTAGGCGCCGAAGTCGAGCGGCGCGGAGACCGTGGAGACGATGAGGTCGAAGGTGCCCGCGAGCTGCTTGAACGTGTCGGCGTCGCTGGTCGCGTAGTAGTGGTCCGCGCCGAGCTTGAGGCCGTCGTCCCGCTTGCTGAGGGTCTGCGAGAGGACGGTGACCTCCGCGCCGAGCGCGTCGGCGATCTTGACGGCCATGTGGCCGAGCCCGCCGAGGCCGATGACGGCGACGTTCTTGCCGGGGCCCGCGCCCCAGTGCTTGAGCGGGGAGTAGGTGGTGATGCCGGCGCACAGCAGGGGCGCGGCGACGTCGAGCGCGAGGCCGTCGGGGATGCGGACGACGAAGTTCTCGTCGACGACGACCTTCTCGGAGTAGCCGCCGTAGGTGGGCTCGCCGTCCTTGCCGATGGCGTTGTACGTGCCGACGTTGCCCCGCGTGCAGTGCTGCTCGATGCCGGCCTTGCAGTTGTCGCACTCGCGGCACGAGTCGACCATGCAGCCGACGCCGACCCGGTCGCCGACCTTGTGCTTCGTGACGCCGGAGCCGACCTCGGAGACGATGCCGGCGATCTCGTGGCCCGGGACCATCGGGAAGATGGCGGTGCCCCAGCCCTCCTGGGCCTGGTGGATGTCGGAGTGGCAGATTCCGGCGAACTTGATGTCGATCAGTACGTCGAACTCGCCGACCGGGCGGCGCTCGATGGTGGTGCGCTCCAGCGGGGCCTTGGCGGCGGGTGCGGCGTACGCGGCGACGGTGGTCATGCCGTGGTTCTCCTAGCGAGGGGGTGTGTCCCGGCCTGCCTTCCAGCCGGGGAACGTTCTCCACAGTGCCACGGGGCAGGACATCCGCCCAGGTCACCGCTTTGCCTACGCTCAGCGTGCCTACCACTGGCGGGGTCAGGCTCAGGGAGGTACGACGGCGGGAGCTCGCGGATACTGGGGGTATGGACGAGGAGAGGCGGACGGGACTCAGTGGGCCGACGCCGGGAGCGGACCGGCGGACGGCGCCCGGCGGGACGTCGGGCGAGCCCTCGGCCGAAGCGGACCCGCGTGCGAGAGTGCGCGCCGAGCCCGCGGCCGGGCTGGACCGGCGTGCCGAGCTGAGCGAGTTCCTGCGTACCCGGCGGGCCCGGCTGCAGCCGGAGGACGTCGGACTGTCCGGGTTCGGCCGACAGCGCCGCGTGCCCGGTCTGCGCCGGGAGGAGCTGGCGCAGCTCGCGGGCGTCTCCGTCGCGTACTACACGCGCCTCGAACAGGGCAACGGCCGCAACGTCTCGGCGGAGATCCTGGACTCCATCGCCCGCGCGCTGCGCCTCACGGACGCCGAGCACGCCCACCTGACGCACCTCGCGAAGCCGAAGCAGCACAAGAAGAAGGCGAGCGCCCGCGCGCAGTCGGTCCGCGCGCCCCTGCGCCAGCTGCTCGACGCCATGGACGGCGTCCCCGCGTACATCCTCGGCCGGCGCACCGAGATCCTTGCCTGGAACCGGTCCGCGTCAGCCGTCTTCGGCGACTGGTCCGCCCTCCCGCCCGCCGAGCGCAACTGGGCCCGCCTGGTCTTCCTCGACCCCGCCTACCAGCGTCTCTTCGTCCCCTGGGACCAGAAGGCCAGCGACATCGTCGCCATCCTCCGCTGGGAGGCCGGCTGCTACCCCGACGACCCCCGCCTCGCCGCCCTCGTCGGTGAACTCTCCGTCAAGAGCGAGGAGTTCCGCCGCCTGTGGGCCACCCACGACGTCAAGGAAAAGAGCCACGGCATCAAACACCTCGCCCACCCTCTGGTCGGCGAACTCTCCCTCTTCTGGGAGGGATTCCGCCTGGCAGCCGACGGCGAACAGACCCTCATCACCTACCACGCCGAACCCGACTCGACGAGCGCGGACGCACTACGCCTGCTGGCGAGCTGGGGAGCGGACGCGACGCGGGTGGAAACCCCGGAACACCCCTGAGACAAGAAAACCCGTCCCACTCCTCCAACACCCTGGGTTCACCGGGCCGCAGATGCCCCGCGCCGCCGTGCAACGGCCGGTCCCGGCGGTGCTTTCCCATGACGCCGATGGTGTCAGGCCGCGACGGGCGTCGACTCGGCATCGACGAAGTCCCTCACCCGCCCCCGGGGCCGCATATGCCGACGGGCTCGGAACGTGTCCGAGCCCGTCAGTGGCTGCGCGTATCTCCGAAGGCCCGTAGAGGGCCGGTTACTTCAGCTTGGTGAGCTGGCCCGTGACGATGGCCGGGGGGTTCATCGGCATCTTGCCGTCGCCGGCGAACGCGGCGAAGTTGATCGTGTAGAACGTGGCGACGGTGTTGCCCTTGCGGACCACCTCGCCGTGGACGGTGGCGGTCTGGCCTTCCATCTCCACTGTCTCGACGAAGGCCAGGGCCTCGTCACCGCCGCCGGTGCCCTTCTCCGAGGCGACCTTCACGACCTTGCCGTTGTCGGCCTCGCCGGAGCTGCTGGTCGCGGTGTAGCCGCCCGCGCAGGTGGTGATGGCGTCGGAGACCGACTTCATGGCCTTCTGCGCGCCGTCGCCGTCGTAGGAGGACAGGCCGATCAGCGTCCGGGTGGCGTCGAGCGCGGCCGCGAGGTCGGTCGGCTTGGAAGCGCCGCCCGCCTTCTTCTCCTCCTTGAGGGAGTTGCTGGCGGACACGGTGGTGTCACCCGGCGGCAGGGCGAGCGAGGACCAGACGAGCGGGCCGCACGCCGCCTTGTCGACCTTCTGCTCGTCCTTCGAACGAGGCACCAGGCCCTCGGTCGCCTCGACCGCGTACCCCGGCACATCCCCCGCCACCAGCAGCAGCTTCTTCAGCTCCGCTGCCGTCGACGCCTTCGCGGCGGGTGCCGCCGCGGCCGTCGGGGTGGACTTGCTGTCGGCGGCGGTGTCCTTCTTGTCCGAGTCGGAGGACGAGCAGCCGGTGATGAATGCGAGCGAGAGCGCGCTCGCGGCGGCCGTCGTGGACAGCCGCACCCCCCAAGATCTGTTCATGACAGCGAACTATGAAGTTTCAGCCAAGTCGCAGTCAAATGGCATTCAAAAATCGAGGCGTTCCCGGCGAACCGAATAAAGCACGAATCCCGCACCCAAAGTGAGGAAAACGCTCCCGCCGACGACGTACGGCGTGGTGTCGAAACTGCCAGTGTCGGCGAGCTGCGTGCCGTCGGACCCGGAGGAGTCCTCGCCCGCGCTCAGGGGCACCGCGCGCGCCTGCTGGGCGCCCTGCGAGACGGCGGTGTCAGCCGTGGGCACCTCCTGGGACGCCTTGGCGGACGGGACGAACCACAGGGCGCACAGGAGGGTGCCCGCGGCGGTGGCGGTCAGCAGGGGACGGCGAGCGGCAGACACGGAATATCGATCTCCTTGGGGCGCGGGAGAATTGGCCGTGGGGCGATGTTAGTGAAAGGCGTGGGTCACGGGAAAGTCACGGACGCGAGAGATCGTACGCTCCGGTCATGAGCACTGAAGAAACTTCGCGCTTTGTCCGCCTTCGCGTGGATATCGTGCTGGAACTGGACGACGAAGACGCCGTGACCGGCGCCGCGCTGCGGCACCTCGCCGAGGATCCGGAGCTTCCGGACGCCGAGCGCGCCCACGCCGAGAGCGCTGTGACGGAAGACACCGCCGAGGCGCTGGCGTACCTCGTCGACCCGTTCGGCCTGGTCAACGGGGTGCCGGGGGTGGAGCTCGTCCAGGCGTCCTGGTCCACGGAGCGGATCGACTACGACCCCGATTCGCCGGAATGGGACCTCGACGAGGATGATGACAAGGAGGACGACGCCATGGACCGCAACGGTTGAGCGTCCTGGGGAATTCGTGAGATCGCGGCCCCGGACGGAAACCGCGTCCGGGGTTTCGTCGTCTCAGGCAGTGCGCTGGCCACTGCCGCCCCGTGCCGCGTCGTCCGGTCGACGACGTGTTGTCGCCCACATGACGGGAACGTGTGGAACGGCGGGCGGCGGTTGGAGCGTTGATAGCGAAGAGGGCCCCGGGGCATGGGGAAACCCTCGGGGAAACGGGGACGTCCGGGTTCCGGCAATCGGCAACGTATGGAGAAGCGAGTGATAGCGAACAGTAAGCGGCGCAAGGGTCTGCGGGCCGCGTCCGTACTGCTCGGGGGGGTCCTGGTGCTCTCCGCGTGTTCCGGTGGCGACGACAGCGCCTCGGGCAGCGGCAGCGGTGACTCCTCGCAGGCCAAGGCCGACGAGGCGGCGGCCCAGAAGGCGTCCGTGGCGGACATCAAGATCACGCCGGCGGACGGCTCCGACAACGCCTCCATCAACAACTCCGCGGCCGTCACCGTCAGCAAGGGCACGCTCACGGCCGTCACGATGACGACGTCCGACGGCACCGCGGTCAAGGGCGAGCTGTCCGCCGACAAGCTGAGCTGGAAGCCCAGCGACCAGCTGGAGCGCTCGACGACGTACAAGGTCGCCGCCGAGGCCACCGACTCCGAGGGTCGCGTCGCCCACGAGAACGCGTCGTTCACGACCGTCTCCCCGGCCAACAGCTTCATCGGGAACTTCACGCCGGACAGCGGCTCGACGGTCGGCGTGGGCATGCCGGTCTCGATCAACTTCAACAAGGCGATCACCAACAAGGCCGCCGTCCAGAAGGGCATCACGGTCACCTCCAGCAGCGGTCAGGAGGTCGTCGGGCACTGGTTCGGTGCCAACCGCATCGACTTCCGCCCCGAGCAGTACTGGACGGAGAACTCCACGGTCACGCTGAAGCTCGCGCTCGACGGCGTCGAGGGCGCGCCGGGTGTCGTCGGCGTCCAGCAGAAGACCGTCACCTTCAAGATCGGCCGCAACCAGGTCAGTTACGTCGACGCGAAGACCAAGCAGATGAAGGTCACACAGGACGGCAAGACCATCAGGACCATCCCGATCTCCGCCGGTTCGCCCGACAACAAGACGTACGAGGGCACGATGGTGATGTCGGAGAAGTTCAAGGAGACGCGCATGAACGGCGCGACCGTGGGCTTCACCGACTCCGACGGCAAGGGCGAGTACGACATCAAGGACGTCCCGCACGCCATCCGGCTGACCAACTCCGGGACGTTCATCCACGGCAACTACTGGGGCGCGAAGTCCATCTTCGGCAACACCAACACCAGCCACGGATGCGTGGGCCTCTCGGACACGAAGGGCGCCAACGACACGGGGACGGCCGGGTACTGGTTCTACACGAACTCGATCGTCGGGGACGTCGTGGTCGTGCAGAACACGGGTGACAAGACCGTCGCGCCGGACAACGGGCTCAACGGCTGGAACATGAACTGGGCCGACTGGAAGGCCGGTTCGGCTGTCTGACGCCGGGACCTGACAGGCTGTCGACGCCTCGATGCCGCCTCCCTCACCGGGGGCGGCATCGGTGTTTTACGGGGTCTTGGCGGGGCCTTGGCTCACAGGGCCTTCTCATGCCGCTCTTATCCACGGCTTATGGAGTCATCACGCGCCGTCCCTAGCTTTCGGCGCATGTTCTTCACCTACCTGAGGCGCGAGTTGCGCCGCCGTAGAAAGGCGGCCCTCGTCGTCGCCTCCGGGCTCGCGCTGGGTATCGCCCTGGTCATCGTGGTCAACTCCGTCTCCTCCGGCATGGGCAGGGCCCAGGACAAGGTCCTCCAGTCGCTCTACGGCCTCGGCACCGACATGACGGTCACGAAGGCGGCCGAGGCCGGCGGCACCGGCGCCCAGCGTCCGCGCTTCCAGTTCGACGCGCAGGACGACGGCTCCGGCGCGGCGCAGAGCAGCGACGTCGTCATGGTGCGGGGGTTCCAGACGCTGGCGACGTCGACCGTGACGCAGGTCGGCAAGCAGAGCGGGGTCGCCGACGCGGCGGGCGGGCTCAGCGTCCAAGTCATCAAGGTGGACGGGCAGTTCACGCGGGGGCAGTTCCAGCAGAACGGGGGCGGGGGGACCGGCGGCCGGGGTGGCTACGGCGGTTCCGGCGGCCAGCCGCAGGGTGAAGTCCGGGGCGGGGGCGCCGACTTCGACGTCAACAACTACTCCGTGTTCGGAACGGACGTCACCAAGCCCGAGTTGGGGCCGCTGACCTCCTCGAAGATCACCAGCGGGCGGACGTTCACGACGTCCGAGACCGGCGCGAAGGTGGCCGTCGTCGACGCCGCCTACGCCAAGGAGAAGTCCCTCAAGGTCGGTTCGACGGTCACCATCAAGACCGTCACGTTCTCCGTCGTCGGCATCGCGACCGCCGACAGCGGGGACTCCGCCGCCAACCTCTACATCCCCCTCGCCCAGGCGCAGACCCTCGCCGACGCGAAGGACAAGGTCACCACGGTCTACGTCAAGGCGACCGACTCCCAGAAGATCGACGCGGTCAAGTCCGCGATCCAGAAGAACATTTCGGGGACGACGGTGACGACGTCGGCGGATCTCGCGGACACGGTGTCGGGGTCGCTGTCGACGGCGTCCTCGCTGGCGACGAGTGTGGGGAAGTGGCTGTCGATCGCCGTGCTCGTGGCGGCGTTCCTCGTCGCCGGGCTGCTGACGTCCTCCGCCGTTTCCCGGCGGGTGCGGGAGTTCGGGACGTTGAAGGCGCTGGGGTGGAAGTCGGGGCGGGTGACTCGGCAGGTGGTCGGGGAGGCGATGGTGAACGGGCTGCTCGGTGGGGTGCTCGGGATCGGGTTGGGGTTGGCGGGGGCGTATGCCGTGACGGCCATCAGCCCTACGTTGCAGGCCCAGTTGGGCGGGGGGAGTGGCGGTGGTGGCGGAGGCGGTGGTGGCTTTGGTGGTGGGCCCGGTCGGGCTGCGGCGGCCCGCACGCTTGATGTGACGCTCACGGCGCCGGTGAGTGTGGCGACTGTCGCGCTCGCTGTGGGACTTGCCGTGGCCGGTGGGTTGATCGCGGGGGCGTTCGGGGGGTGGCGGGCATCCCGGTTGCGGCCGGCGGACGCGTTGCGCCGAGTCGAGTAGCAACCACCCTTTATCTCTTGAGGAGTTGATCGTCCCATGTACGAACTCAGAAACGTCGTCAAGCGCTACGTCCGGGGCAAGGACGCCGTACTCGCCCTGGACGGCGTCGACTTGACCATTCCCGACGGGGACCGGCTCGTCATCCAGGGGCCCACGGGTGGCGGCAAGTCCACCCTGCTCCAGATGCTCGGCGGGCTCGACCGGCCCACCTCCGGTGAAGTCGTGCTGGACGGCACGGACTTGGCGCGGCTGCCCGAGGCCAAGCTGACGAAGGTGCGCAGCGAGAACATCGGCTTCGTGTTCCAGTCCTTCAACCTGATCCCGACGCTGACGGCTCAGGAGAACGTCGAAACGGCCCTGGTTCCTCTGGGGGTGAAGGTCAAGGGGCGTCGCGAGCGGGCCGCCGAGGCGCTGGAGTCGGTGGGGCTCGGCGAACGGCTCGGGCACCTGCCCTCGGAGATGTCCGGCGGCCAGCAGCAACGCGTCGCCATCGCACGGGCGTTGGTGAAGCGGCCCAAGGTGTTGCTGGCCGACGAGCCCACCGGCAACCTCGACGAAGGCATGCGGGACGAGATCATGGACGTGCTGGAGGGGCTGTGGAAGGAACACGGGCTGACCTTCATCATGGTCACCCATGACTCGTCCCTCGCGAAGAAGGCGCCTCGGTTGGTGACGATCCGCAAGGGTCGGGTGACGGTGACGGAGAAGGCGGCGTCCTGAGGTTGCCGGGGGCCGGTTCCGTGCGGGTCGCGGAACCGGCCGTCCCTGCCCTGTCAGTCCGTCGCCACCTCGCACCACACCGTCTTGCTGTTCACCCCCTGCTCCACGCCCCAGCGGGTGGCCAGGGCGTTCAGCAGGGCCAGGCCCCTTCCCGACTCGGCGGTCAAAGTGGCGTGCAGGAGGGTCGGGAGGGCCCTGGGGTCGGGGTCGGTGACCTCGACTCGGGTGTGGCCGTGGGCCGTTGAGCGGACCCTCACCGTCACCGGGGTGCCCTCGCCGACGTGGTCGATGACGTTCGTGATCAGTTCCGTCGCGCACAGGCGGACGTCGTACGGGTGCGCACGCAGGCGGTCCCTGAGTTCCGGCACCGCCTTCGCCGTCGCCAACAGGTCGTACTCGAAGCTCACTTGGCCGCGGCCTCGCGGAGGATCGCCGCAAGGGAGAGGGCGGTGGTCGTGGGGCAGTTGCCGAGCGACATGAGGTTCAGGGGCGGGGAGTAGGTACTCGCGTAGCTGACGATGTCGAGGCCGAGCGAGGGGAACTGGAGGTTGTGCAGGGCGAGGGCGGCGCGGAGTTCTTCGACGCAGGCGGGGATGTCGTTGGGGGAGGGGGAGTTGTGAGGCATGTGGGGGAGTCGCTTTCTGTGCGGTGTGTGACGAATGCCTCACAGGGTGTCGTGTCGGCCGCTACCGTGAAAGAGGTTTCGGGTTCGCAAGGCACGCTGCGAAGGGCCAGTCAAGGGGTGAGGAACATGGGACGAGGCAAGGACATCGACGGTTCCGAGGGGGTTCCGACCTTCTACGGCAAGGAGTTGCGCTGGAAGCGGGAGCAGGCGGGGATGTCCCTGGACCAACTGCTCGTCGGCAGCTACTACGGCAGGACGCACCTCAGCGACATCGAGCGTGGGGAGCGGAGCATGCCGCTCGATCTGGCGCAGCATGTGGACCGGAAGCTCGGCACGGACGGGTACTTCGAGCGGAACTGCGAGGACGTGCGGAAGTCGAGGCGGAAGGGTCACGCCAAGTACTTCGAGAAGGTGCTGGAGGCGGAGAAGCAGGCGCTGACGATCGAGGAGTGGAGTTTGAGCACCTTTCCCGGGCTGCTCCAAACTCCTCCGTACGCAAGGGCGTTGGTCTGGGCATCTCACCCCACGGCCACGGACGAGTGGGTGGAGGAGAAGGTGCAGGCCCGGCTTGGTCGTGCTCGGCTCTTCGACGACGACCATGCCAAACCGGAGTACTGGGCCATCCTCCACGAAGCGCTCCTCACGGATTCGATCCTGCCTCCCGAGGAGATGGCTGATCAGCTCGACCGGATCGTGGAGTTGGCCGAGCGGCGCCGAATTGTTCCGCAGATCGTTCCGCGGAACTGCGGGGCGTATCCGTTGATGCTGTCCTCCATCATGGTCATGACGTTCCCGGACGCTCCGCCGCTGGTTTACACGGAGTCCTCTTACAGCGGAGACACCATCGATGATCCGGCCCTCGTGAAGCAGTACCGCAAGGCATACGATCGGCTCAGGGCCGTCGGGCTGGCACCAGCAACGTCCCTGGCCATGATCAAGGCGGCGGCAGAGGAATACCGAAATGGCAAGCGACCGGATCGACTTGAGTGACGCCCTGTGGCTCACGAGCAGCTACAGCAACGGCGACGGCGGCAACTGCGTAGAACTCGCCACCAACCTCCCCACCCTCGTCCCCGTCCGCGACACCAAGCTCCCCGCCAGCCCCGTCCTCCTCCTCACCTCCACCGCCTGGGCCCCCTTCCTCGCCCACCTGAAGCAGGACACCTGAGAGGCGCCCGTCTCTCAGGTGCGTTCCGGGGCCGACACCGCGGCGTGCAACTCCCGCACCCCGGCGGCCCGAGGGTGTCGCTGGGCCAACTCGGTCACGATGCCACGGATCACGGGCCGGTCCCGCACCTCGCCGGGGCTCGCGCGGTGGGCGTCGAGGAGGGCGCGGGCGGTCTGCTCCGGGCGGCCCCAGGCCCACCAGGCACGGGCCATGTCCGTGCCCAGGCGGGCCTTCCGCTCGGCCGTGGGGAAGTGTTCCGGCCGGAGGTTCCGCCCGGCCTCCAGGGCCGCGCCCGCGTCCCCGAGGGCCCAGTGGACGCCGACGGCGTAGAGGTCCACGGCCGCAGGGCTGATCGGGAAGAGACGGCCGGCGGGCGCGATGACCGGCAGCCGATGAGCAGCGCGCCGGGCCTCCTCGACCATGGCCAGGGCCTCGGCACGCCGGCCACCCCGGGCGGCGGTGTAGGCCAGGGTGCACAGCATCTGCGCGTAGGCCGAGGACGCCGCGTCCGTCCGCAGCCCCGTCGCTTCCACCCGGGCCGCGGCCGACTCCATGAGGGTCTGGGCTTCCTCGCCCCGGCGCTGGTGGCGCAGCACGATCGCGAGCTCGCGGGAGGCAGCGGCGGCGGCGAGCGGGGAGCCGGACACCTCGGCCCAGGTGCGCGCGCGGTCGGCGGTGAGGCGGGCCTGCTCGTACGAGCCGACCTTGCTGAGCAGGGCGGTGCTCAGGCTGTAGACGGAGGACAGTTGAGCCTGGTCCAGCTCGCGGCGCGAAGAGGCGGCGGCGTGCCCGTCGGCCAGGAGGCCCGGCAGCAGGCCGAGGAGCTGCGCGTGGGCTCCCTTGTCGTACAGCTCCCGGGCGGAGGCCACGCGGGCACCCAGGGCGCCTCTGCCCGTGGGTGGCGGGGTGTCGGCCAGGGCACGGTCCATGCCGAGCAGCGTGGCGGCCGGGACGGTCGCCGTGGCGGCGAGCAACGAGCGGCGGCGCATCGGGTCCTCCTCGGCGTGCGGACTGGCCGACACTCTAGTGCCGGCCGGTCCGGAAGAGGCTGGGGGCGCCAGAGAACTCACCAGGACGTGTCGGGGAACACCCACCGTGGACGCGGCCCGGTGAATGAGCGTCAGGTCGGTCACCCGGACGCGACGCTCCATCCGCGAGACCGTCGCCGCCGAGCACCCCAGATGCCCGCCGAGTTCGGCGAGCGTCCATCCTCGGTGCTCACGGCCCAGCCGTACGAGCCCGCCCGGTTGTCGCCGGACGACCAACTCCCTGGCCTTCGCACTGTTCCAGAGCGGGTCACCGGGCACTGGCCCCTCCCCTACCGCACGACCGGGGGTCACCACGGTACGGACGCGGGACGGCACCCGTCGAGACCGTTTGCATGACGCGCAAACGCCTTGCGCGGAAAGCCAGTTGATCACTGCCGGGGTGCCGGGTGCGGTGTTCTCGTCACAGCGCCCCGCACCTCGTGGGGCACCGTCCGAGGGAGGCACCATGGCAACCTCAGCCGAAACCCCCGTCACCCCCGACCCGGTGACCGGACCAGCCCGCTCGCCCCGTACGGCCACCCGCGTCCTCGGCCAGGGCTACGCCCACCTGCTCACCGCCATGGCCCTCCGGGGCGAGGGCCTGGGGCTCGCCCCGAGCGAGCTCGTGGACGTCGGCGTCCACACGATCATCCTGGCCACCGTCGCCTACGCCGAGCTGTGCGGCAAGTACGACGGCGGGCACTTCCCGCACCACGTGCCGAAGGTACAGACGGACAACGACGGGTCGGCCGTCAAGACCGTCCACCTCGTCGCCCGCGCCGGCTGGGAGGTGGACCTTCCGCTGCGGGAGGACGCCGCCGAGGCACGCCCGGGTGACGTTCGCCCGAACCGGCTGCAGCCCCCCGCGCGGTGCCGCGCGGATGGGCTGGGTGACGACTACTGACCTGTGGCACGACTACGGCCGGGCCCGCGCCGAACAGGACGACGCCGTCCCCGACTCCTTCCGCTGGACCTGGAGCCAGCGGGACGGTCCGGGCCCGGAAGCCTCGGCGACCTCACCGGCAAGACCGTGGCCGACCTCGGCGCCGGCGCCGCCGGCCACGCCGCCCACCTGGCCGTGCACCACGCCCCGGACAGGGTCGACGCCGTGGACGCCTCACCCGCACAGCACGGCATGGCCACCGCCCTGTACGCCCCGCGAGCTGCTACCGGCCGCGGCCTTCGCGCTCCGTCCCGGCGGGCGACTCGTCTTCTCCACCCTCGCCCACTACCTGTCCGGAGCGCCCGCGCGGCCGGACGTCACCGAGCCCGCCGCCACCTTCCTCATCACCGCCGCCCACCTTCCGCGCTGAGATGAGGGGCCCCTGTCTCACACAGGGGCCCCTTTGCGCGCCAACTGCCTACCGCAGCGGCCCTGTTACCTTCTCCACCGCCTCGACGAGCCCCCCGCCGCGCACGAACGCGTCCGCCGCCGCGAGGTCGGGGGCGAGGAAGCGGTCGGGTCCGGCGCCCTGGACGCCTGCCGCGCGGACGGCGGCGAGGACGGCCTGGGTCGCGGGTGCGGGCGTGAGGCCCGCGCGGAGTTCGACACCTCGCGTCGCCGCGTACAGCTCGATCGCGAGGACGCGGGTGAGGTTGTCGACGGCGGTGCGCAGCTTGCGCGCGGCCGACCAGCCCATGGAGACGTGGTCCTCCTGCATCGCGGAGGAGGGGATGGAGTCCGCCGAGGCGGGGACGGCGAGCCGCTTCAGCTCGCTGACCAGCGCCGCCTGCGTGTACTGGGCGATCATCAGACCGGAGTCGACGCCGGCGTCGTCCGCGAGGAACGGCGGCAGACCGTGGCTGCGGTTCTTGTCGAGCAGCCGGTCGGTACGGCGCTCGGCGATGGACGCGAGGTCGGCGGCGGCGATCGCGAGGAAGTCGAGCACGTAGGCGACCGGCGCGCCGTGGAAGTTCCCGTTGGACTCCACCCGGCCATCCGGAAGGACTACGGGGTTGTCGACGGCCGACGCCAGCTCGCGTTCCGCGACGAGGCGGGCGTGCGCGAGGGTGTCGCGGCCGGCGCCGGCGACCTGCGGGGCGCAGCGGACCGAGTACGCGTCCTGGACGCGGGGCGCGTCGTCCTGGTGGTGCCCGGTCAGGCCCGAACCCTCCAGTACCGCGAGCATGTTGGCGGCGGAGTCGCCCTGGCCGGGGTGCGGGCGGATGGCGTGCAGCTCGGGCGCGAGGACCTTGGCGGTGCCGAGCAGCGCCTCCAGGGAGAGCGCGGCGGTGATGTCGGCGGCCTTGTAGAGGGCGTCGAGGTCGGCGAGGGCCATCAGCAGCATGCCGAGCATGCCGTCGGTGCCGTTGAGGAGGGCGAGCCCTTCCTTCTCCCGTAGCTCCACGGGGGTAATACCGTGCGCCGCGAGCAGTTCGCCGGCCGGGCGGACGACGCCGTCTGGGCCCTCCGCGTCGCCCTCGCCCATCAGGGTCAGGGCGCAGTGCGAGAGGGGGGCGAGGTCGCCGGAGCAGCCGAGGGAGCCGTACTCGTGGACTACGGGGGTGATACCTGCGTTGAGGATGTCGGCCATGGTCTGCGCGACCTCGGGCCGTACGCCCGTGTGTCCCGAGCAGACCGTCTTCAGCCGCAGGAACATCAGCGCGCGGACGACCTCCCGCTCGACGCGCGGGCCCATCCCGGCGGCGTGCGAGCGGACGATGTTGCGCTGGAGCTGGGTGCGCAGCTCCTGGCTGATGTGCCGGGTGGCCAGGGCGCCGAACCCGGTGGAGACCCCGTAGACCGGCTCCGGCTTCGCGGCCAGCGCGTCCACGATCTCCCGGGCCGCCGCCAGCGCCGCGACCGCCTCCGCCGACAGCTCGATCCGGGCCCCGCCGCGCGCCACGGCGAGCACGTCGGACGCCGTGACCCCGGCGGTCCCCACCACCACAGTGTGCATATCCATATTCAGGAGCGTACGCACTGAAGACAAGGAAGTCACGAGTGGGGACCGGTTTCACCCCTTACCCGTACTACCTCCCTGCTCCTCTCCCCCTACCCCCCTCCCCCACGGAACCGGCGCCGCTCGCCACCGGCCGGGGGCGGGGTGTCCACCAGGAGTACTACGGGATCCTCAGGGCCCTTGCGCCCCGCGACCACCGGGTACGGGGTGCGCTCCGCCTTCGCCCGGTACTGGGCCGCGTCGGCGAGCCGGAAGAGGCGGCGCGCGGTGCGGATCGGTCCGATGGGGTCCGCCGTGGACGCGACCCCGCAGGCCACCCCGTCCCCCAGCTCCAACTCCCCCGCCCTGCGGCAGAGTTCGGTCGCCACCGCGACGACCTCGTCAGCCGTCGGACCCACCGCGAGGAGGCAGAACTCGTCACCCCCGAGACGGGCCGCGAGGGCGCCGGGGAGCATGGCTCCGCAGAGGGACAGGATCGAGCCGAACCGTTCCAGCAGACGGTCACCGACCGCGTGCCCCATCGTGTCGTTGACCCGCTTCAGCCCGTTCAGATCGCACACGACGAGGCTGACGGCCACCCCCTCCGCCCGGTGCCGCTCGATCGCCTCGTCCAGCCGGACGTCGACCGCGCGCCGGTTGGCCAGGCCCGTCAGCGCGTCCGTGAAGGCGAGCCGGCGGGCCTCCTCCAGCCGCTCCGTCTGCGCGAGGCCCGCCGCCACGACCGACGCGAGCACCGTCGCGAAGTCCGCGTCCGCCCGCTCGAAGGGGGGCGCCTGCGTCGCCCTCGCCACGTACAGCTCGCCCCACGCCCGCCCGTGCAGGACGATCGGGGCCACCACGCACGAACCCCGGCCCCTGCGGCGCAGCGCCGCGACCCGCTGGTGCACGTAGCCGGGACCGGCCGTCGTCGGGCCGTCCGCCGTCTCCACCCACGCGTTCGGCTCGCCGCCGGTCGCCCAGCGTTCGTGCAGGAACTCCGTGATCTCCGGGAACTGGTGGACCGGGTACGACTCCGACTCCGGGTACCGCTCCTCGTCCGGGGCCCGGTCCCCCACGTTCACCAGGACCCGGAGCCTGCCCCGCTCCCGCTCCCACACCGACAGGGCCGCGAACGTGCCGTCCAGGGCGTGACACGCTCCCGTGGCCGCGGCGGTCCAGGTGTCCCTGGGGGTGCGTGCGGCTGCCATGCCCTGCGCCAGCGTCACCACCGCCGCGAGGTGTCTGTCGTCGCCCATTACCTCAGGCTAGGGATGTTCGAGGGGAAAGGGGCGACGGGGCGGTCCGAGTGGGGGGACCTGAGAGGTACGGGATGCCCCCTACTCCCCCGGCCACACCGGCTTCCGCTTCTCGTTGAACGCCCGCACCCCCTCCGCCCGGTCCCCCGAGAACGCCACCGTCCGCCACGCCGCGTCCTCCACCTCAAGACCGGCCCTGATGTCCAGCCCCTGCCCGAGCCGCAGCGCCTTCTTCGCGGCCCGCAGGCCCACCGGGGAGTTCGCCGCCATCCGCGCGCCCAGGGCCAGCGCCTCCTCCCGCGCCCGCCCCTCCTCCACCAGCACGTCCACCAGCCCCAACTCCCGCGCCTCCGCCGCCTCCACGCGCCGCGCCGAGAAGATCAGCTCGGCCGCGCGCGCCGCCCCCACCCGGCGCGGCAGCAACTGGGTACCGCCACCCCCGGGAATCACCCCGACCGACACCTCCGGCAACCCCACCACCGCCGTCCCGTCGGCCACGATCACATCGCAGGACAGCGCCAGTTCGAAGCCGCCGCCGAGGGCGAACCCGTGCACGGCGGCGATCGCGGGCACCGGGAGATCGAGGACGGCCGTGTACGCGCCACGGCTCGTCGGCCGCTGCGCACGCAGGTCGGCGTCCGTGAACGAGTCCCGCTCCTTGAGGTCGGCCCCGACGCAGAACGCGCGCTCGTGGGTGGAGGTGAGGACGACGACCCGGACGCCGGGGTCCTCCCCCAGAGCCACGCAGGCGGCGGTGATCGAGCGGGCCATGCCCGTCGACACCGCGTTCATCGCCTTCGGCCGGTCCAGCACCAGCTCCGCCACGTGCCCCTCGCCGTGCCGGCGGACCATGACGTACTCGCCGAACCGTTCCTCGCTGCTCATGACACCCTCCGGGCACGCCGTTAACGCCGGTTAACACTTCCTCCGGTGTCGATCATCGCAGTACCTCCCCCATCGTGTGAAGGGCGGCGAGTTCCACGAACGGGCACCCGTTCGAGTGATTTCCCCCCGCTCTCCCGGCCTGTCGCCCACCCCCGCGCATACCGTCACTGCGGCCCATCGGGAGGGGACATGCACGAGGAACACGAGGGATACGAGGGATACGAGGGAAACGATCCGGCGACGGCACACCCGGGCGGCCACCGCCCCCGAGGACGCCACCGACGCCCCCGCCCCCGCAAGGTCTTCCTCGCGGCCGGCGGCCTCGCCTTCGCGGCGGGCGTCCTGGGCCTGCTCCGGATCGTCCCGGAACCGGGCGGCGCCGGCCCGGTGGCGGGGGCGTCGCTGGGGGACGGTGGGAGTACGGGTACTACGGGATACGGGGACGGGGACGGCGTCACCGACCGCGCGACCAACGCGGCGGCTGCTGTACCGCCCGCCTCGGGCGAACCCGGCGGTCCCGGCACCGGCTCCGGCGCCGACCCCGGTGATACCCGTAGCACTTCCGGCGGCGCCGCTTCCTGGGGGCCCGACCCCCGTCATACCCCTAGTACCTCCGGCGTCCCCCGCCCCACGGCTCCCTCCCAGGACTTACGGGTATCCCCGAGGCCAACCCCTAGTACCCCCGATGCCCCCGACGCCCCTCATACCCCTAGTACCCCTGGCAGCCCCCACACCCCCGGCACTCCCAGTACCCCCAGACCAGCCCCTACCCCCACAGCCGTACCTCCCGCGAACCACCCCGCACCGCCGCCCCGCCCCACCACCCCGAGCCCTGCCCCCGACACCCCCGACGACCCCTACGAGATCTGCGTACCGGCCATCGGCCTGTGCGTGGACACCCCGTTCACCGGTCCCTGACAGGACCCCTACCCCTCCGGAGCTACGACGCCCCGTCCCCGTCCCGCCGACTCAGCAACCACGGCTCCACCACACCCAGCCCCCGCACCGGCCGCTGCCACATCGGCTGGAGGGCGAACCGGTACGCGGGCGGCTCCTCCCCCTCCTTCTCGGCCGTCGCCGCCTCCTCGGCGGCCTGCGCCTCGGAGGCGGGCGCCTCACCGCTGCGGATCAGGTCCTCCGCGAACGCCGAGTCGACGAGGACCGCGTCGCGGGGGGCTATGGAGGTGAGACGGGAGGCGAGGTTGACGGTGGTGCCGAAGACGTCGCCCATCCGGGTCGTGACCGTGCCGAAGGCCATGCCGACGCGCAGTTCGGGCATCGTCTCGTCGTTCGCCATCGTCTCGATCAGGCGCAGGCCGATCTCGGCGGCGGTGCCGGCGTCGTCGGCCGCGTACAGGACTTCGTCGCCGAGGGTCTTGATCAGCCGGCCGCCGTTCGCGGCGACCAGGTCGGCGGCGGTCGTCTCGAACGCCTCGACCAGTTCGCCGAGTTCCTCCTCCTCCATGCGGCGGGTCAGCCGCGTGAAGCCGACGAGGTCGGCGAAGCCGACGGCCAGCCGCCGGTCCACCATCTCCTCGTCGTCGGCGGTCTGCACGACGCGGCCCGCCGACGCGGCGAGCTGGCGGCGCCAGACGTACACAAGGAACTCCTCCAGTTCGGGCAGGAGGAGTTCGACGATCGGGTACGTGACCTCGGTGCGGGTCATCCCCGGCTCAGGGGGCTCGGTCAGGCCCTCCAGGAAGGAGTCGATCTGCCACTCGGCCAGCCGGGCGGTCGTCTGGCCCGTCGAACGGGCCACCTGCACCGCCATCGCCTCGCTCAGCAGGCCCGCCTCGACGAGGCCCGCGAGGCGCCTGAGCGCGAGGACGTCGGCCTCCGTCAGGGCCTTCGCCTGGCCGATGTCCGCGAAGCCCATCGCCCGCCAGAACCTCGACGCCAGTTCCATCGAGACACCCGCGCTGCGGGCCGCCTGGAACGGGGTGTAGCGGCGCTCCGCACCCAGGATCAGGCCCTCCAGGCGCAGCGCGAGGGGGTCCTCGCCGGGGTCGGCAGCGTCCGCGCCCACGTCGGAGCCGGTGTCGTCGACGGTCACGCCTGCTGCCCTTCCGGTCTGCCACGGTCAGGTATCGACCGGGGTCAACTTTACGGCAGATGTGCGGTAGCTCACGCTGGGAAGGGGAACCGGGCGCATCAACGCCGTGGGGGCATCGAGCACTACACCGGCCTCAGATGAACGATGTCGCCCGCCCCTACGGGTTCCCGTACTCCCTCCTCCGTCGCCAGTACCAATCTGCCGTCTCCGTCCACCGCCACCGCTTCCCCTACTACCGACCTCTCCCCCGGCAGTTCCGCCCTGACCGTTCGTCCCAGCGTCGCGCAGCCCGCCGCGTATGTCTCCTGGAGGCCGCTCGTCGCGGGGTCGCCTTCCGCCTCGCGCCACTTGCCGTACCACTCCTCCAGGGAGCGCAGGACGGCCCTCAGCAGCGGGTCGCGGTCGGTGCTCACCGCTCCCGCCAGCGCGAGTGAACCCGCCTGAGGTACGGGGAGTTCGTCGGTCTTGAGGGTGACGTTGATGCCGACGCCGATGATGACCGCGTCGGCGCCCGCGCGCTCCGCGAGGATGCCGCCGGCCTTGCGTTCCTGGCCGTCGACGGTGACGAGGAGGTCGTTGGGCCATTTCAGGGACGTGTCGACGCCGGCGGCGCGCGCGAGGCCGGTCGCGACGGCGACGCCGGTGAGGAGGGGGAGCCAGCCCCAGCGGTGGACCGGTACCTGAGAGGGACGCAGGAGGACGGAGAAGAAGAGTCCCGAGCGTGGCGGAGCCGTCCAGCGCCGGTCGAGCCGCCCGCGCGCGGCGGTCTGCTCCTCGGCGACGAGGACCGTGCCCTCGGGGGTGGTACCGGCGGCGGACGCGAGGTCCGTGTTGGTGGAGCCGGTGCTGCGGACGACCTTCACCTCGCGCCACAGCCCCCCGTCCCGGACGAGTCCGCGCCGCAGGGCGACCGCGTTGAGCGGGGGGCGGTCGAGGTCGGACCAGGGGCTGGGGTCTGAGGCGTCTCGGGGTGTCATGCGGCAACCCTAAGAGTCATGCGGCAACCCCGAGAGTCCCCCTAGGGGTGTGGCCAACACCGCACCGCCGACCCCTAGGGGCACCACTACTCTACGAACGAGTAACCGTCCCCCCTTTTGAGCAGGCAGGGAGCCGCATCCCGATGTCCGAGCCGGAAGAGCGTCACGAGACCGACATCCACACGACCGCGGGGAAGCTCGCGGATCTCAGGCGCCGCGTGGAGGAAGCGACGCACGCCGGGTCGGAGCGGGCCGTCGAGAAGCAGCACGCGAAGGGCAAGCTGACCGCCCGTGAGCGGATCGAACTCCTCCTGGACGAAGGGTCGTTCGTCGAGCTGGACGAGTTCGCCCGGCACCGTTCGACCAACTTCGGCCTGGAGCACAACCGCCCGTACGGCGACGGCGTCGTCACCGGGTACGGCACCGTCGACGGCCGTCCGGTCGCCGTGTTCTCGCAGGACTTCACCGTGTTCGGCGGGGCGCTCGGCGAGACGTACGGGCAGAAGATCGTCAAGGTGATGGAGTTCGCGCTCAAGACGGGCTGCCCGGTGATCGGGATCAACGACTCGGGCGGCGCCCGCATCCAGGAGGGCGTGGCCTCGCTGGGGGCCTACGGGGAGATCTTCCGGCGTAATACCCTCGCCTCAGGGGTGATCCCGCAGATCAGCCTCGTCGTCGGCCCGTGCGCGGGCGGCGCGGTCTACTCCCCCGCGATCACCGACTTCACGGTGATGGTCGACCAGACCTCGCACATGTTCATCACGGGCCCCGACGTCATCAAGACGGTGACCGGCGAGGACGTCGGCTTCGAGGAGCTGGGCGGCGCGCGGACCCACAACTCGGTATCGGGCGTGGCCCACCACATGGCCGGGGACGAGAAGGACGCGGTCGAGTACGTCAAGCAGTTGCTGTCGTACCTGCCGTCCAACAACCTCTCCGAGCCGCCGGTCTTCCCCGAGGAGGCCGAACTCGCCGTCACGGACGAGGACCTGGAGCTGGACACGCTGGTCCCGGACTCCGCGAACCAGCCCTACGACATGCACACGGTCGTCGAACACGTCCTGGACGACGCGGAGTTCTTCGAGACGCAGCCGCTGTACGCGCCGAACATCCTCACCGGGTTCGGACGGGTGGAGGGGCATCCGGTCGGGATCGTCGCCAACCAGCCGATGCAGTACGCCGGTTGCCTCGACATCAAGGCGAGTGAGAAGGCCGCGCGGTTCGTGCGGACGTGCGACGCGTTCAACGTCCCGGTCATCACGTTCGTCGACGTCCCCGGCTTCCTGCCCGGCGTCGACCAGGAGCACGACGGGATCATCCGCCGGGGCGCCAAGCTGATCTACGCCTACGCGGAGGCGACGGTCCCGCTCATCACCGTCATCACCCGTAAGGCGTACGGGGGCGCGTACGACGTGATGGGGTCCAAGCACCTCGGCGCCGACCTCAACCTCGCCTGGCCGACCGCGCAGATCGCCGTGATGGGCGCCCAGGGCGCCGTCAACATCCTGCACCGGCGGACCCTCGCCGAGGCCGAGGCGAGCGGGGAGGACGTCGAGGCGGTGCGCGCGCGGCTCATCCAGGAGTACGAGGACACCCTCCTCAACCCGTACATCGCCGCCGAGCGCGGGTACATCGACGCGGTGGTCATGCCGTCGGACACACGCCGGCACGTCGTGCGGGGGCTGCGGCAGCTACGGACGAAGCGGGAGTCCCTGCCCCCGAAGAAGCACGGCAACATCCCTCTCTAGGAGTCGTGATGAACATCAGGGTCGTACGGGGAAACCCCACCCCGGAGGAGTTGGCCGCCGCGCTCGCGGTGGTGAGAGCGAGGGCGTCGGTAGCACCGGAGACCGACGCCCCCCGGCCGAGGGACGCGTGGTCGGATCCCGCCCGGATCGCGCGCGGAAGGCTCCCCCAGCCGGGACCCACAGCTTGGGCTCGGACGTACTGGCGGACTTGAGTACTAGTACTCAGGCGCTCTTCACTCTTCCGTCGCATGCTGGATGCCATGCTGTGGTCCGACCCCGAGAACGAGCCTCCCAAGGAACTCCGCGACATGCAGGTCATGTTGCGGAGACTGGGCGTTCTCATGGCGGCGGCCATGGTCCTGGCGATGTTCGTGATCGGCCTGAAGTGAACCCGGGCGGCTCGGGAGGAGTCCCTGAGCCGCCCCGACTACCCTGGCCCCCATGACTCGCCGCCTCATCCTCGCCTCCCAGTCCCCGGCCCGCCTCGGCCTCCTCAAGGCCGCCGGCTTCGCCCCGGACGTGATCGTCAGCGGCGTCGACGAGGACGCGGTCACCGCGCCCACCCCCGCCGAGCTGGCGCGGGCGCTCGCGGAGGCGAAGGCGTCGGTGGTGGCCGCCCGCCCGGAGGCGAGGGACGCGGTGGTGATCGGCTGCGACTCGGTGCTGGACCTCGACGGCCAGGCGCTCGGCAAGCCGGCGGACGCCGAGGAGGCCACCGCCCGCTGGAAGTCGATGCGCGGCCGCGCGGGCACTCTCCAGACCGGCCACTGCGTGTACGCCGACGGCCGCTGGACCTCCGCCGTCGCCTCCACGGTCGTCCGCTTCGGCGAACCGACCGACGCCGAGATCGCCGCGTACGTCGCGACCGGTGAACCCCTTTACGTCGCCGGGGCGTTCACGCTCGACGGCCGTTCGGCGCCGTTCATCGACGGCATCGACGGCGACCACGGCAACGTGATCGGCCTGAGCCTGCCGCTCGTTCGCCGACTGCTCGCCGAACTCGGCGTCGGCATCACGGAGTTGTGGGCACCGACGGAGGCGTGAGGGGCCCCGGCCCGCTGCCGCCGCGCGGCTGCCCCTCGACGCCCGGCGCGCCGTCCTCGTCCGCCACCGGGTCGTGCGTCATCAGCAGGAGCACGATCAGGGCCATGGCGGCGATCAGCGCGACGAAGGCCGTGGCGCCGGCCAGGCCCCAGGCGACGGCGGCCAGCAGGCCGTGCACGACGGCCGCGCTGACCAGCAGGACCCGGCCGAGGCCCGCCGGGCGCTGGCCGCGCACGGCGACCAGGAGCGCGACGAGGGCGCACAGGGCGAAGTAGAGGCCGAAGACGACGCCGGCGATCTTCGAGGAGTTCGCCATCACGTCGGGGTCGAGGCCGGCGAGGGACATGTGCTGGCGGCCCACCAGCGTCCCGAGTATCCAGTTCAGCGCGGCCACGCCCAGCGCCTCCGCGAAGAGGACGACCGCCACGGCCCACGCCACCGGTCTGCGGACCATCGTCGCCACCCATCTTTCGACCCGCGCTGGAGCGATTCTGCTCCTACCCGAAGTACGTTCGGGTCACCGGGAACGCTACTGACTGGTAAAGCTCAGGACAATGGTTCGTGCCGGCGCAAAGATCCGGAGCGACGTTCGTAGGAATCCAACAAAGAAACGGAGTGGGCCGCAGCACGCCTTCACAGAGACCTTGACCACATCAGAGGGCTAGGGTTTTCCGAGGAGTCCTGCGTACGGCCGTACGACAAGGGATTTCACGGGTCGAGCGAGCCTGGCGTCACGCTCTGTGTGGGCAAGCTCACCTTTGGGGACGGGTCGATGCACCGTGTCGGCAGTCCCTAAACTCGGCTTGTTTCCAGGAGGGAGCCTCAATCGTGCGCAAGGTGCTCATCGCCAACCGTGGCGAAATCGCAGTCCGCGTGGCCCGCGCGTGCCGGGATGCCGGTATCGCCAGCGTGGCCGTCTACGCCGACCCGGACCGGGACGCGCTGCATGTCCGCGCCGCGGATGAGGCGTTCGCCCTGGGCGGTGACACCCCGGCGAGCAGCTATCTCGACATCGACAAGGTCCTGAACGCGGCGCGGGAGTCCGGCGCGGACGCCGTCCACCCCGGGTACGGGTTCCTGTCGGAGAACGCCGACTTCGCGCAGGCGGTCCTGGACGCGGGTCTGGTGTGGATCGGACCGCCGCCGCAGGCCATCCGTGACCTCGGTGACAAGGTCGCCGCCCGGCACATCGCCCAGCGCGCGGGCGCCCCGCTCGTCGCCGGCACGCCCGATCCGGTCTCCGGCGCGGACGAGGTCGTCGCGTTCGCCGAGGAGCACGGGCTGCCGATCGCGATCAAGGCCGCGTTCGGCGGGGGCGGGCGCGGGCTGAAGGTCGCCCGCACCCTCGAAGAGGTGCCCGAGCTGTACGAGTCCGCGGTGCGTGAGGCCGTGGCGGCGTTCGGGCGCGGGGAGTGCTTCGTCGAGCGCTACCTCGACAAGCCGCGGCACGTGGAGACGCAGTGCCTGGCCGACACCCACGGCAACGTCGTGGTCGTCTCCACGCGTGACTGCTCGCTCCAGCGCCGGCACCAGAAGCTCGTCGAGGAGGCCCCGGCACCGTTTCTGACGGATGCTCAGGTCGCGGAGCTGTACGCGTCGTCGAAGGCGATCCTGCGCGAGGCCGGCTATGTCGGCGCGGGCACGGTCGAGTTCCTGGTCGGGCTGGACGGGACGATCTCCTTCCTGGAGGTCAACACCCGTCTGCAGGTGGAGCATCCGGTCACCGAGGAGGTCGCCGGCATCGACCTCGTCCGCGAGATGTTCCGCATCGCCGACGGGGAAGAACTCGGCTACGGCGATCCCGAACTGCGCGGCCATTCCTTCGAGTTCCGCATCAACGGCGAGGACCCGGGACGCAACTTCCTTCCGGCGCCGGGGACGGTGACGCTGTTCGCGCCGCCGTCCGGTCCCGGGGTCCGTCTCGACGCGGGCGTCGAGTCCGGGTCGGTGATCGGGCCGGCGTGGGACTCGCTGCTGGCGAAGCTGATCGTGACCGGCGCGACGCGCGAGCAGGCGCTGCGGCGGGCCGCCCGTGCGCTGGAGGAGTTCCAGGTCGAGGGCATGGCCACGGCGATCCCCTTCCACCGCGCGGTCGTGCGCGATCCGGCGTTCGCTCCCGAACTCGCCGGTTCCGACGGGCCGTTCACCGTCCACACGCGGTGGATCGAGACCGAGTTCGTCAACGAGATCCCCGCGTTCGCGGCGTCCGCCGACACGGATGCCGAGGACGACGAGAAGGACCGCGAGACCATCGTCGTCGAGGTCGGCGGCAAGCGGCTCGAGGTCTCCCTGCCGGTCTCCCTGGGCATGTCGCTGGCCCGCACGGGTCTCGCGGCCGGGGCGAAGCCGAAGCGCCGGGCGGCGAAGAAGTCGGGCCCGGTCGCGTCCGGCGACACCCTCGCCTCCCCGATGCAGGGCACGATCGTCAAGGTCGCCGTCGAGGAAGGGCAGGAGGTCCAGGAAGGTGACCTCGTCGTCGTCCTCGAAGCGATGAAGATGGAACAGCCGTTGAACGCCCACAAGGCGGGCGTGATCAAGGGGTTGTCGGCGGAGGTGGGCGCGTCGCTCACGTCCGGGGCGGCGATCTGCGAGATCAAGGACTGAGCAAGTAGTGGGCATCCGCGGGTAGTTGGCTGGTTGCTCGCGCAGTTCCCCGCGCCCCTGAAGAACGCTGCACAGCAGCCGTTCTTCAGGGGCGCGGGGCTTTGTCCGATGTGCGCTTACCGCCTGCGCAGGTCCGCGACCCGGGCCCGTTCGTTGCCCGGGGGTTGCTCGCCCAGGACCGCCGCGGCCCTCAAGCCTCCGGCGGGGCCGGGGAGTTGGCCGCGCCGGGGGGTCGGGAGCGGGACGTCGCGGCGCTGGGGTGGGTGCTGGCGTGCCGGCACCGCATCACCCCCCGCCGACCCGGAACCGCCGGCGGAACCGGCGACGGCGATCTGCACGCCCTGGTCCGCCAGCGCCTGCAACTCCGTTGCCGCGCGGTCGTCGTGGGCCGGTGGGTCGTCCGTGACCAACCGCGTGATGAGATCCGTCGGCACCGTCTGGAACATCGTGTCGGTGCCGAGCTTCGTGTGGTCCGCGAGGACGACGACCTCGGCGGCGGCCTGCACGAGCGCGCGGTCGACGGACGCGGAGAGCATGTTGGACGTGGACAGCCCCCGCTCGGCGGTGAGCCCGCTCCCGGAGAGGAACGCCCGGGAGACACGCAGCCCTTGGAGCGACTGCTCGGCCCCGCTCCCGACGAGCGCGTAGTTGGAGCCACGCAGGGTTCCGCCGGTCATGACGACCTCGACCCGGTTGGCGTGGGCCAACGCCTGGGCGACGAGGAGGGAGTTGGTGACCACCGTGAGCCCGGGGACCCGCGCGAGCCGGCGGGCCAGCTCCTGCGTGGTCGTCCCCGCCCCGACCACGATGGCCTCGCCCTCCTGGACGAAGCCCGCGGCGAGATCGGCGATGGCCGTCTTCTCGGCGGTCGCGAGATGGGATTTCTGCGGAAAGCCGGATTCTCGCGTGAATCCACCCGGCAGTACCGCACCGCCATGCCGGCGGTCGAGGAGTCCTTCTGCCTCCAGCGCGCGCACGTCCCGCCGTACGGTCACTTCGGAGGTCTGGACGACGCGGGCGAGCTCACGGAGCGACACGGCTCCGTTCGCTCGCACCATTTCGAGGATCAATTGGCGACGTTCAGCAGCGAACACGAAACTGACAGTAACGCGGTCGACCGTCTGTTTTCAGGTGTTTGCGTCGAATAACAGAAGTTGTTCGCACAGGAGTGGGTGAAGTGGTATAGGGGCTCAGCTACCCGTCCTATGCCCCGAGCAAGCCTGGCAACTCCCCGTGACCGGCGGGGAGTTGGTTTCGGCCGTCAGACCTCGCCCGCCGCCTTCCTCGTGTGCAACTGGCGTGCCACCTCGGCGATCGACCCCGACAGGGAGGGGTACACGGTGAACGCGTTCGCGATCTGTTCGACCGTCAGATTGTTGTCGACGGCGATCGAGATGGGGTGGATCAGTTCCGAAGCGCGCGGCGCGACGACCACGCCGCCGACGACGATCCCCGTCCCCGGCCGGCAGAAGATCTTGACGAAGCCGTCGCGGATGCCCTGCATCTTGGCGCGCGGGTTGCGCAGCAGCGGGAGTTTGACGACGCGCGCGTCGATCTTGCCCGCGTCGACGTCGGCCTGGCTGTAGCCGACGGTCGCGATCTCGGGGTCGGTGAAGACGTTGGAGGAGACCGTCTTGAGGTTGAGGGGGGCCACCGCGTCGCCGAGGAAGTGGTACATGGCGATCCGGCCCTGCATCGCGGCGACCGAGGCGAGCGCGAAGACGCCGGTGACGTCGCCGGCCGCGTATACCCCCGGAGCTGTAGTGCGGGACACCTTGTCGGTCCAGATGTGGCCGGACTCGCGGACCTTGACGCCCGCCTCCTCCAGGCCGAGGCCCGCACTGTTGGGGATCGCGCCGACGGCCATCAGGCAGTGGCTGCCGGTGATGACACGGCCGTCCGCGAGGGTCACCTCGACGCCGTCGCCGATCCGCTTCGCGGACTCCGCGCGCGAGCGGGCCATCACGTTCATGCCGCGCCGCCGGAAGACCTCTTCGAGGACGGCGGCGGCGTCCGGGTCCTCGCCGGGCAGGACGCGGTCGCGGGACGAGACGAGGGTGACCTTGGAACCCAGCGCCTGGTAGGCGCCGGCGAACTCAGCGCCGGTGACGCCGGAGCCGACGACGATCAGTTCCTCGGGCAGCTCGGTGAGGTCGTAGACCTGCGTCCAGTTGAGGATGCGCTCACCGTCGGGCTGCGCGTCGGGCAGCTCGCGGGGGTGGCCGCCGGTCGCGATGAGGACGGCGTCGGCGGTGAGGGTCTGCTCGGTGCCGTCGGCGGTCGTCACGACGACCTTGCGGGAGCCGTCGAGGGCCTGCATGCCCTCCAGCCGGCCACGCCCGCGCATCACCTTCGCGCCGGCGCGCGTCACCGACGCGGTGATGTCGTGCGACTGCGCGAGCGCGAGGCGCTTCACACGCCGGTTGACCTTGCCGAGGTCGACCCCTACGACCCGGGCGGCCTGCTCCAGGGGCGGGGTGTCGTCGGCGACGATGATCCCCAGCTCCTCGTAGGACGAGTCGAAGGTCGTCATCACCTCGGCGGTGGCGATGAGCGTCTTCGACGGCACGCAGTCGGTGAGCACCGACGCGCCGCCCAGACCGTCGCAGTCGACGACGGTCACCTCCGCCCCGAGCTGCGCGGCCACCAGCGCCGCCTCATAGCCGCCGGGCCCACCACCGATGATCACGATCCGAGTCACGTACTCCATTGTCCCGTACGCGACGGAGTGAGTCGGATTCGGGGGGCTGGGTGGGGGACGCCGGAGGTATCAGGGGAGGTGGGGGCGGTAGGGGGAGAGGGGGTGCGAGTACTACGGGTAGTAGGGGTGCGGGAGGGGGCTTCGCGAGTACTACGGGTAGTACGGGTCTACGGGTACTACGGGCCCCCGGATACGGAAGTGACCGGTGTGCGGGCTGCCGTACCCTCTCTGCATGTCGCTCTACGCCGCGTACGCCGGCAACCTCGACGCGCGGCTGATGACCCGCCGCGCCCCGCACTCCCCGCTGCGCGCGACGGGCTGGCTGAACGGCTGGCGGCTCACCTTCGGCGGCGAGCAGATGGGCTGGGAGGGCGCGCTGGCGACGATCGTCGAGCAGCCCGGCTCCCAGGTGTTCGTCGGCCTCTACGACATCGCCCCCATGGACGAGGACTCCCTCGACCGCTGGGAGGGCACCGGCCTCGGCATCTACCGCCGGACACGCGTTCGCGTCCACACCCTGGACGGGGAGGAGGGCGCGTGGACATACGTGCTGAACGGCTACGAGGGCGGCCTCCCCTCGGCCCGCTACCTCGGTGAGATCGCCGACGCGGCGGAGTCGGCGGGCGCGCCCCACGACTACGTGATGGAGCTGCGCAAGCGCCCCTGCTGACCGCACGCGACCGCCTTTGGCGGGAAACGACAAGACAACGATCGTCCCGCCGTCAGGTCTGTCATCTACGCGCGTAGGCACGGACCGGCTACGCTCATCCGCGTGAACGCATCTCTTCTGCCGGACGACATCCCGGACGACATTCAGGGCAACCCCTACACCGCAGCCGACACCGCCGCCGGACGCCTGCGTGAGCTGACGGGTGCCGAGACGCATGACGTCGCCCTCGTGATGGGCTCCGGCTGGGCGCCGGCCGTCGACGCGCTGGGCGCGCCCGACGCGGAGTTCCCCGTCACCGCGCTCCCCGGCTTCCCGCCGCCGGCCGTCGAGGGCCACGGCGGCAAGGTCCGCTCGTACCGGATCGGGCAGAAGCGCGCGCTGGTCTTCCTCGGCCGCACCCACTACTACGAGGGCCTCGGCGTGGCCGCCGTCGCGCACGGCGTCCGCACGGCCGTCGCCGCCGGCTGCAAGACGATCGTCCTGACGAACGGCTGCGGCGGCCTGCGTGAGGGCATGCGGCCCGGTCAGCCGGTCCTCATCAGCGACCACATCAACCTCACGGCCACCTCCCCCATCGTCGGCGCCAACTTCGTCGACCTCACCGACCTCTACTCCCCCCGCCTGCGCGCCCTCTGCAAGGAGATCGACCCCACCCTGGAGGAGGGCGTCTACGCGCAATTCCCGGGCCCGCACTACGAGACGCCCGCGGAAATCCGCATGGCCCGCGTAATCGGCGCCGACCTCGTCGGCATGTCCACCACCCTCGAAGCCATCGCCGCCCGCGAAGCCGGCGCCGAGGTCCTGGGCATCTCCCTCGTCACCAACCTCGCCGCAGGTATGACAGGGGAACCCCTGAACCACGAAGAGGTACTCCAGGCGGGCCGCGACAGCGCGGCCCAGATGGGCGAACTCCTGACCCAGGTCCTGGACCGCCTGTAAGCACCGGGCACCACCGCCCGAACCCGCTCCCTGAGAAAACCGAGCGGACGTCCCCTGAACGGGGTCCTTGGCCCGGGGTCCTTGGCCCGGGGGCCCTGACCTGAGGGCCCTTGACCCGGGGCTCTGACCCGGGGGTTCTGACCCGGGGCGCCTTGAGCCGGGGGGCTCTGACCCGGGGCGCCTTGAGCCGGGGGTCCCTGAGCCGGGGCGCCTTGAGCCGGGGGTCCCTGAGCCGGGGCCCTAGCCCAGGGGGGCTTGCCCCCCCCTGGGACCCTGACCTGGAGGCCCCTGCCCCAGGGGCCCCTCGCTCGGGGGCCTGCCCCGGGGCCTTGGTCCAGGGGTCCCCGCCCCGGGGCCTAGCCCAGGGGGTCTTGGTCCAGGGGTCCCTGACCCGAGGCTCTGGCCCAAGGGGGTCCTGGCCCAGGGGTCCCCGTCCCGGGCCTAGCCCAGGAGGGCCTTGGCCCAGGGGTCCCTGACCCGAGGCTCTGGCCCAAGGGGGTCCTGGCCCAGGGGCCCCCGTCCCGGGCCTAGCCCAGGAGGGCCTTGGCCCAGGGGTCCCTGACCCGGGGCCTAGCCCAGGGGGTGCCTGATCCGGTCGGAGCCAGGCGGGGGCCCGCCCCGGTGCTCCTCTCGACGTCGGTCGGTCATGCCGGCCCGTCCGGCGTTCGAGGACGAGGCCCGCCCAGGGCCGATCCCCACCCACAAACCGCACCTGCCCACCCACCCCGGCCGCCTCCAGCCCGTCCGGCGCTTGAGGACGAGGCCCCTTGAGGGCCGAACGGGGTCCAGGGGCGGAGCCCTTGGCGGGGTGGAAGGGGCGGAGCCCCTTCAGGATGGGAAGGGTAGGGGCGGCGGGGGCGAGGAACCTTCGAGCCGGACCACCCACGACGTACAACGAAAGGCTGACCCGCAGTGCAAGACGACCTCATGTCCCGGGCCAGGACCTGGCTCGCGGAGGACCCCGACCCCGAAACCCGGGACGAACTCGCGAAGCTGATCGAAGCCGGCGACGTCACGGAACTCACCGCCCGCTTCACCGGCACCCTCCAGTTCGGCACGGCCGGCCTGCGAGGCGAACTCGGCGCGGGCCCGATGCGCATGAACCGCACGGTCGTCATCAGAGCCGCAGCCGGCCTGGCCGCCTACCTCAAGAGCAAGGGCGACCACAACGCCCTGGTCGTCATCGGCTACGACGCCCGCCACAAGTCCGCGGACTTCGCCCGCGACACCGCCGCCGTGATGACCGGCGCGGGCCTGCGCGCGGCCCTCCTCCCCCGCCCCCTCCCCACCCCCGTACTGGCCTACGCCATAAGGCACTTGGGCGCGGCGGCCGGCGTGGAGGTGACGGCCAGCCACAACCCCCCGAGGGACAACGGCTACAAGGTCTACCTGGGCGACGGCTCCCAGATCGTCCCCCCGGCGGACGCCGAGATCGCGGCCGAGATCGCGGCGATCGCCTCCTTGACCGACGTCCCCCGCCCGGCCGACGGCTGGGAGACCCTGGACGAGGCAGTACTCGAGAGCTACCTCGCCCGTACCGACGAGGTCCTGGCCCCGTCCTCCCCCCGCACGGCCCGCACGGTCTACACCCCGATGCACGGCGTCGGCAGGGACGTCCTCCTGGCCGCCTTCGCACGGGCCGGCTTCCCGGAACCCATCCTCGTCCCCGAACAGGCCGACCCCGACCCGGACTTCCCCACGGTCGCCTTCCCCAACCCCGAGGAACCCGGCGCGATGGACCTCGCCTTCGCGAAGGCGAGGGAGACCGCTCCCGACCTGGTCATCGCCAACGACCCCGACGCGGACCGCTGCGCGGTGGCCGTCCCCGACGCCGGCGACTGGCGCATGCTCCGCGGCGACGAGGTCGGCGCCCTCCTCGCCGCCCACCTGGTCGACAGGGGCGCGCGCGGCACGTTCGCGGAGTCCATCGTCTCCTCCTCCCTCCTGGGCCGCATCGCCGAGAAGGCGGGCCTCCCCTACGAGGAAACCCTGACGGGCTTCAAGTGGATCGCCCGCGTGGACGGCCTGCGGTACGGGTACGAGGAGGCCCTCGGCTACTGCGTCGACCCGGACGGCGTCCGCGACAAGGACGGCATCACGGCGGCCCTCCTGATCACGGAACTCGCGTCGGAGCTGAAGGAGCGGGGCCGCACCCTGCTGGACCTCCTGGACGACCTCGCGGTGACCCACGGCCTGCACGCGACGGACCAACTCTCCGTCCGCGTCCAGGACTTGACGCTGATCGCCGACGCGATGACCCGTCTGCGCGAGACCCCGCCGGCGGCGCTCGCGGGCCTGCCCGTCACCCTGGCGGAAGACCTCACCCAGGGCACGGACAAGCTCCCGCCCACCGACGGCCTCCGCTACACCCTCGACGGCGCCCGCGTCATCGTCCGCCCCAGCGGCACCGAGCCGAAACTCAAGTGCTACCTGGAGGTCGTCGTCCCGGTCGCGGACCACTCCGCGCTCCCGGCGGCCCGCGAGAAGGCGGCAGCGCTCCTGACCGACCTCAAGCGCGACTTCGCGACGGCGGCGGGCATCTAGGCGACGCGCATCCAGCGGGCACCTAGGGGACACCCCTGAGGCGTACGGGTACTACGGGCCCGGCCTCAGGGGGCTACACCCCCGTCATACCGCCCCTCACCCCACCAACAGCAGAATCCCCAGCACCACGGCCCCCGCGACGATCGGCCCCAGCACCTCCCAGGCCCACCGCACGCTCACCTCCGCCGGCTCCCCCTCGCCCTCTTTCCCGGGCCGGTACCCCTCGTGCAGGTCACGCAGCTCGGCCATGGACCGGTCGCCGGAGGCGAGGTCGTCGCCGGGGCCGGCGTCGGGGTTCGTGGGGCGCCAGCCGGAGCCGAGCCCGGAGAGCGCGCCGCCCCCGGAGGAACCCCGCGCCACCCGCCGGGCCGCCTTCTTGCGCCCCCGCAGCGAGACCGGAATGGCCCAGAGCTGGAACTTCTCCCCCGCGTTGCTGACCACTTCGTTCGTATAGGCGGACCGCACCACCGCGACCTGCGACCAGGGCAGGACGATCACCCGGAAGGGGTTGCGCACCCGCAGCCGCTCCTCGTTGGCGTACACCGCGGGGCGGATCGTGAAGGCGGTGACCAGCGGCACGGCGAACAGCAGCAGGGCGAGCGCGAGCCAGGGCGTACGGCCGTGCCCGACGACGACCGCGTCGATACCGAGCCAGCCGCCGATACCGAGCAGCAGGACGCCGCCGACGATGCCGGCGGGCGAGCGGTAGACACGGTCCGGGTACGCGGGACCGGAGGGCTGCGGCTCGTGTGCGGGGCTCGTCATGTGCCCGATTCTGCCCGAAGGGCTCCCCCGGACCACCTCAGACCCCCGTCAGGGACACCCGCAGTCACCTCTCAGGGATACCCGTAGCCCCTGTCAGGGATACCCGTAGTCCCCGCGAGCCCCTGTAAGGCCCACCGGCCCTATACATCCGCTACGCGCGTAGATATGCTCATCTGGTGACCATGCCCACCACTGCACCCCCCGCTCTCGCCGACGTCGCCGCGTCCGACAGCACCTTGCGGCGCTTCCTGCACGGCCTCCCCGGTGTCGACGCGGTCGGCCTGGAGGCGCGTGCCGCCTCGCTCGGCACCCGTTCGATCAAGACCACCGCGAAGGCGTACGCCATCGACCTGGCCATTTCCATGGTCGACCTGACGACGCTGGAAGGCGCGGACACCCCCGGCAAGGTCCGGGCGCTCGGCACGAAGGCCGTCCACCCCGACCCGACCGACCGGACGACGCCGGCGACGGCGGCCGTCTGCGTCTACCCGGACATGGTCGCGACGGCGAAGGCGGCCGTCGCCGGTTCCGGCGTCAAGGTCGCCTCCGTCGCCACCGCGTTCCCGGCCGGCCGCGCCGCGCTCGACGTCAAGCTGGCCGACGTCCGCGACGCCGTCTCCGCCGGGGCCGACGAGATCGACATGGTCATCGACCGGGGCGCGTTCCTCGCCGGGAACTACCTGAAGGTGTACGAGGAGATCGTGGCCGTGAAGGAGGCGTCCGGCGCCGCGCGGCTCAAGGTGATCTTCGAGACCGGCGAGCTGTCGACGTACGACAACATCCGGCGCGCGAGCTGGCTGGGCATGATCGCGGGCGCGGACTTCATCAAGACGTCCACCGGCAAGGTCGCGGTCAACGCGACGCCCGCGAACACCCTGTTGATGCTGGAGGCGGTCCGCGACTTCCGCGCGCTGACCGGCGTCCAGGTCGGCGTGAAACCGGCGGGCGGCATCCGGACGACGAAGGACGCGGTCAAGTTCCTCGTGCTGGTGAACGAGACGGCCGGCGAGGACTGGCTCGACAACCACTGGTTCCGCTTCGGCGCCTCCTCCCTCCTCAACGACCTGCTGATGCAGCGTCAGAAGCTGGCCACCGGCCGCTACTCCGGCCCCGACTACGTGACGGTGGACTGATCCCCCATGGTTTTCGAGTACGCACCCGCACCCGAGTCCCGCTCGGTCGTCGACATCGCCCCGTCCTACGGCCTGTTCATCGACGGCGAGTTCGCGGACGCGGCGGACGGCAAGGTCTTCAAGTCCATCTCCCCTGCCACGGAAGAGGTGTTGGCGGAGGTCGCGCAGGCCGGTGAGGCCGACGTCGAGCGCGCGGTCAAGGCCGCCCGCAAGGCGTTCGACAAGTGGTCCGCGCTGCCCGGCGCCGAGCGCGCCAAGTACCTGTTCCGCATCGCCCGCATCATCCAGGAACGCAGCCGCGAACTCGCCGTCCTGGAGACGCTGGACAACGGCAAGCCCATCAAGGAGACCCGCGACGCCGACCTCCCCCTGGTCGCCGCGCACTTCTTCTACTACGCGGGCTGGGCCGACAAGTTGGACCACGCGGGCTACGGCGCGAACCCGCGGCCGCTGGGCGTCGCCGGTCAAGTCATCCCGTGGAACTTCCCGTTGCTGATGCTGGCGTGGAAGATCGCCCCGGCGCTGGCGACCGGCAACACGGTCGTCCTGAAGCCGGCGGAGACAACTCCCCTGTCCGCCCTGTTCTTCGCCGACATCTGCCGCCAGGCCGGCCTGCCCAAGGGCGTCGTCAACATCCTCCCCGGCTACGGCGACGCGGGCGCCGCGCTCGTCGCGCACCCGGACGTGAACAAGGTCGCGTTCACCGGGTCGACGGCCGTCGGCAAGGAGATCGCGAGGACGGTCGCCGGGACCCGTAAGAAGCTGACGCTCGAACTCGGCGGCAAGGGCGCGAACATCGTCTTCGACGACGCCCCGATCGACCAGGCCGTCGAGGGCATCGTCAACGGCATCTTCTTCAACCAGGGCCAAGTCTGCTGCGCCGGAAGCCGGTTGCTGGTCCAGGAGTCGATCCAGGACGAGCTGCTGGACTCCCTGAAGCGGCGTCTGTCGACGCTGCGCCTCGGCGACCCGCTCGACAAGAACACGGACATCGGCGCGATCAACTCCGCCGAACAGCTCGCGCGGATCACGGCGTTGGCGGAGCAGGGCGAGGCGGAGGGCGCCGAGCGCTGGTCGCCGGCGTGCGAACTCCCGTCGTCCGGCTACTGGTTCGCGCCGACGCTGTTCACGAACGTCACGCAGGCGCACACCATCGCGCGCGACGAGATCTTCGGCCCGGTGCTGTCGGTGCTGACGTTCCGAACGCCGGACGAGGCGGTGGCGAAGGCCAACAACACGCAGTACGGGCTGTCCGCCGGGATCTGGTCCGACAAGGGGTCCCGGATCCTCGCCGTCGCGGGCAAGCTGCGCGCGGGGGTCGTCTGGTCCAACACGTTCAACAAGTTCGACCCGACCTCGCCGTTCGGCGGGTACAAGGAGTCGGGTTACGGCCGCGAGGGCGGTCGGCACGGCCTGGAGGCGTACCTCGATGTCTGACCGCCTGTCTGTCTTCAAGACCTACAAGCTGTACGTCGGCGGGAAGTTCCCGCGTTCCGAGAGCGGCCGGGTGTACGAGGTGACGGACTCGAAGAACAACTGGCTGGCGAACGCGCCCCGTTCGAGCCGCAAGGACGCGCGTGACGCGGTCGTCGCCGCCCGCAAGGCGTTCGGCGGCTGGTCCGGTGCGACCGCCTACAACCGGGGTCAGATCCTGTACCGGGTCGCCGAGATGCTGGAGGGCCGGCGCGAGCAGTTCGTCCGCGAAGTGGCCGAGGCGGAGGGGCTGTCGAAGTCGAAGGCGGCGGCCCAGGTCGACGCGGCGGTCGATCGCTGGGTCTGGTACGCGGGCTGGACGGACAAGATCGCGCAGCTCGCCGGCGGCGCGAACCCCGTCGCGGGCCCGTACTTCAACCTGTCGACCCCCGAACCCACGGGCGTCGTCGCGGTGTTGGCGCCCCAGGAGTCCTCGTTCCTGGGCCTGGTCTCGGTCGTCGCGCCCGCGATCGCCACCGGCAACACCACGGTGGTCGTCGCCTCCGAGCGCCACCCCCTGCCCGCCCTCTCCCTCGGCGAGGTCCTGGCAACCTCCGACCTCCCGGGCGGAGTTGTGAACATCCTCTCCGGCAGCGCCCGGGAGATCGCCCCCACCCTCGCCGCCCACCAGGACGTCAACGCGATCGATCTGGCGGGCGCGGACGAGGAGTTGGCGAAGGAGCTGGAGATCGCGGCGGCCGACAACCTGAAGCGCGTCCTGCGCCCCCAACCCACCGACTGGACCGATCCCCAGGGCACGGACCGCCTCACCGCCTTCCTGGAGACGAAGACGGTCTGGCACACGACGGGTTCGCTGGGCGCGTCGGGCTCCGCCTACTGACGGGCCCGGACGACCACAGGGCCGCGCGACCGTCCACCCGACGGCGCGCGGCCCTTCGTCATGCCTATTCACCCCTTCGTCATCCCCCTCACCCCTTCAGCAGCCCCGCCACCTCCCCCACCACCGGCATCGACCCGATCGACTGCGCCTGGGCCACCGGGCCGGTCAGGGCCTGGGTCGCGATCGGCTGGAAGTCGGCGAGCTGGGTGCCGGCGCCGTTGTCGAGGGGGTCGACGCCGGTGCCGGCGAGGGGGTTGGGCTTGAGGCCGGTGACGGCGCCGGTGGCGTGCGGGAGGGCGCCCAGCGCGCCCTGGAGGCCGGCCTCGGCGTCCATCTGGCCGAGGCTGGAGGGGTTGGCGCGGACGGCGTCGACGACGGGCGCCTCGGCGGCGACGGCGGCCCCCGCGCCGGCGCCGAGGGCGACCCCGGCGGTCGCGAGGGCGGCCAGGGCGCGGCGGCCGGTTGAAGAGGAGGGGACGTTCTGGTGCTGAGGCATCTCACTGCCACCTTTTCATCGCGGGGAGTAATCGAATCGACGCAGAGGGTAGTTGAAGTGCGCCGCGCGCTTCAAAGGTGACCCGCGCAGGTGTGACGCACGCTTCAAAGGCCCCCCTCGGACTCGTCCCGATCCCCTCACATGCCGCACACTGGTGTCCCGTGAGTTCCCATCCCATCCCCACGCGGGTCGTGCTGCTCTGCGGCCCCTCCGGCTCCGGCAAGTCCCTCCTCGCAGCCCGCTCCGGCCTCCCGGTGCTGCGGCTCGACGACTTCTACAAGGAGGGCGACGACCCGACGCTGCCGCAGGTCGAGGGGAGCGCGGACATCGACTGGGACCACCCCGGGTCGTGGGACACGGAGGCCGCCGTCGCGGCGATCACCGACCTGTGCCGCACCGGCCGCACGGACGTCCCCGTCTACGACATCTCGCTCAGCGCCCGCACGGGCAGCGACACGGTCGACGTCGGCCGGACGCCCGTGTTCATCGCGGAGGGCATCTTCGCCGCCGAGATCGTCGAGCGGTGCCGTGCGGAAGGGGTGCTCGCGGACGCGCTGTGCCTGAGCCGGGGCCCGGTGAAGACGTTCCGGCGCCGGTTCCTGCGGGACCTCAAGGAGGGCCGCAAGTCGGTGGCCTTCCTGCTGCGCCGGGGCTGGCGCCTGATGCGCGCCGAGCGGGCCATCGTCGCCCGCCAGACCGCCCTCGGCGCCCACGCCTGCGACCGCGACGAGGCGATGGGCCGGCTCGCGGACGCGGCGGCGGGACGGCGGGTGCGGGCGGCGGCGCCCGTGGTGACGCCGTAACCGTCACGGCACACGGAGAAACGGGACTGGACGGACCCCCCGGCCCTCCAGCCCCGCTCCCTGATTCCCCCGTTGTTTCCCCCGTGATCCCCCCGTAGTACCCAGGTATGCCCACCCCCATGGTCATCCCTGGTGTAACCCCCCAGCGGTACCGCTCCCCTCGACGCTCCCCCGAACGTGTCCCCCGAAGGTCCCCCCGGTACCGCCCCCCGTGTTCCCCCGTTTCCCCCCTCCCGGCTTCCCTGAGCGAAGCCGGGGTTCACCCTCAGGCGACCAGCTCCCCGAAGGCGTTCTCCTCGTCACGGCCGAAGCTGAGGACCTGGTCCTCGCGCAGCCGGCGGAGCGACCGCCAGATGCTGGACTTCACCGTGCCGACACTGATGTCGAGGATCTCCGCGATCTCCGGGTCGGTACGGCCCTCGTAGTACCTGAGGACCAGCATCGTCCGCTGGAGTTCGGGAAGGCGGGACAGCGCCTGCCACAGGACCGCGCGCAGTTCGGTGCCGCGCATCGCGTCCGTGTCGCCGGCCGTCTCCGGCAGCTCCTCGGTGGGGTACTCGTTCAGCTTGCGGCGGCGCCACGCGCTGATGTGCAGGTTCGTCATGGTGCGACGCAGGTATCCGCCGACGGCGGCCTTGTCGCTGATCCGGTCCCAGGCCCGGTACGTCGAGAACAGCGCGCTCTGCAGCAGGTCCTCGGCCTCGAACCGGTCGCCGGTCAGGTGGTAGGCGGTCGCGTACAGGGAGGCGCGGCGCTCCTGGACGTAGGCGGTGAACTCCGCCTCGCTGAGGGAACGGCGCTCCCCCGTGTCCTCCCTGTACGAGGCTCCCCCCGGAACCTTCTCCCCCGTTTTCGCGTCAACCACCGTGATGTACGTGGTGTGTTGACGCCCGATGCCGCGAGCGCACCCCCGCCCGCTCACGACACCGGACTTCTCCGAGCTCCACCGGACGTCGTGGAGGCGTGTGGCAACCGCGCTGGTGTTCATGCTGTGCAGCGACATGTCGCGCCTCCCGTCGTGGACTTCTCGTGCTCTTGCGCTGTGCTCCAAGGCTGCTTGCCCTGTGCCGAAAAGCTTGCCCGGGGACCTTCATCGGTCTGTCCGCCGACTGTCACAGACCTGTCACAGGGGCCCCTCACGGCGACACCACGGCGGGCCCACAGGCGTCGGCGGTAGACCTGCGGTTTTGGGCTTCGGACGGGGCCCATGGGACCCTTGGCGACATGGTGTACGGATTGGTCCTCGGCGACCCGCTCCCCCGCGCTTCGGCGCGGCGGTGACAGCGGGTCCCCAGCCATTCCCCTCTGCTCCTCGCCCCGTCGAAGTGCCTTCGCTCTCATGGCACTTACGACTCCCAAGAGCATCCGCATGTCCGCGCAGCACGACCGTGTCGTCACGGTCGACGACACCCTCCGCGCCGCCACCGCCCACCGCCTGACCGCCGCCGGCACCGCCCTGCTGTGGCGCGGCGACTACGTCAACGCCCGCCAACTGCTCGCGGCGCTGGCCCGCCGCATCCCCAACTCCGCTTACGACACGGCGAGTTCACCGGCGGAGATCTACGCCCGGCAGCGTGACGACCGCGCCCGCCGGGCCCTCCTGCTGAACCGTCTCCTCGTCGAACTCGACGCGGACCACGCCCTGAACCTGCGCCGCGCCCCCGACGTCCGCGCCGCCTGCCGGGCCGCGTACGGGCCGCCGGACGGCGCCCGGCTGGTCCCGCTGCGTGAACTCCTGGGCGTGCTGGGCGCGTTCCAGTGGCAGCTGAGGGGCGTCGAGGTCCCGGCCCTCGGCGCGCGGATCCATCCCGCGTACGGCGTCTTCTCCCCCGTGCGCGGCGAGTACGTCGACCTGGTCGACTCGGCGCCGCTGCCCCGGAGTTGCCGTACCGCGTTCGACCTCGGCACCGGAACGGGCGTGCTGGCGGCGGTACTTGCCCGGCGCGGTGTGGAGCGGGTCGTGGCGACGGACGTCAACCCGCGCGCGCTCGCCTGCGCCCGGGACAACGTGCGGCGGCTCGGGTTCGGGGAGCGGGTCGTCGTCCAGGGGCCGGGGCTGTATCCGCGCGGGCGCGCCGATCTCGTCGTCTGCAATCCGCCGTGGCTGCCGGGGCGGCCGAGTGCCGGGCTCGAACTGGGGGTGTACGACGAGGACAGTGTGATGCTGCGGGAGTTCCTGGCGGGGCTCGGGGAGCGGCTGCGGCCGGGCGGGGAGGGGTGGCTGGTGCTGTCGGACCTCGCGGAGTTGCTGGGGCTGCGGACGCGTAAGGAGTTGACGGGGTTGTTCCGTAGGGGTGGGCTGAGGGTCGTGGGGCGGCTCGACGCGCGCCCCCGGCACCGGAGGTCGCGTGACCGCAGCGATCCTCTGCACGCGGTCCGCAGCGCGGAGGTCACCTCACTGTGGCGGCTGGCCATCAGGGAGTGACCCCCTAAGGGGTCTACGGGTACTACGGGGCGCGGATGGGGGCTCGTAAAGGTCTTATAAGCCCCCACCTGTCGAACCTCACCCCCTGTATGGGCCAGAATGAGCCCGTGCCTTCCCTGTTGCTGATCGAGGACGACGACGCCATCCGTACGGCCCTGGAGCTCTCACTGACGCGCCAGGGGCACCGGGTCGCGACCGCTGCCAGCGGTGAGGACGGTCTGAAGCTCCTGCGTGAGCAGCGGCCGGATCTGATCGTGCTGGACGTGATGCTGCCCGGCATCGACGGGTTCGAGGTGTGCCGGCGCATCCGGCGCACGGACCAGTTGCCGATCATCCTGCTGACCGCGCGCAACGACGACATCGACGTCGTGGTGGGCCTGGAGTCCGGGGCGGACGACTACGTCGTCAAGCCCGTCCAGGGGCGGGTGCTGGACGCGCGGATCCGGGCCGTGCTGCGGCGCGGCGAGCGCGAGTCCAGCGACTCGGCGACGTTCGGGAGCCTCGTCATCGACCGTTCGGCGATGACGGTGACGAAGAACGGCCAGGACCTCCAGCTGACGCCGACCGAGCTGCGGCTGCTGCTCGAACTGAGCCGGCGTCCGGGTCAGGCGCTGTCGCGGCAGCAGTTGCTGCGGCTGGTGTGGGAGCACGACTACCTCGGTGACTCGCGGCTGGTGGACGCGTGTGTCCAGCGGCTGCGCGCCAAGATCGAGGACGTGCCGTCGTCGCCCACGCTGATCCGTACCGTCCGGGGTGTCGGCTACCGCCTGGACGCGCCTCAGTGACCCAGGCCGCACGGGCTTCACGCGGCTGGTCCGCGTTCCGCAAGCATGTCCTGTCCCGGCTGCGTTTCACGAGCTTCCGGCTCCGGCTGATCGTCGTCTTCGGCGCGGTCGCGCTGGCGACGGCCGTCTCGTCGTCCGGCATCGCCTACTGGCTCAACCGAGAGGCGGTGCTGACGCGCGCGCAGGACGCGGTGCTGAAGGACTTCCGGACGGAGATGCAGAACCGCGCGGGCGCGCTGCCCGAGCGTCCCTCGCAGTCCGAACTCCAGCGCACGGCCGCGCAGATGGCCAACAGCAGTCAGCGTTTCAGTGTGCTGCTGGTCGCCACCGACGACGTCGGGCGGACCGTGTACGGCAACTCCGGTGGGCTGAGCGGGTTCTCGCTGGACGACGTGCCTCAGGCGCTGCGGCGCGCGGTGAACCGGCAGCAGACGGTGACCGGTTCCAACCGGGCCTCGTACCACCTCTTCTGGCAGCGCGTCGTCGATCACGGGACGCCGTATCTGGTGGCCGGGACGAAGGTCGACGGCGGCGGGCCAACTGGGTACATGCGCAAGTCCCTTGAGCCCGAGGAGAAGGATCTCAACTCCCTCGCCTGGTCGCTCGGGATCGCCACCGGGCTCGCGCTGATCGGGGCGGCGCTGATCGCGCAGGCCGCGTCCACGACGGTACTGAAACCCGTGCACCGGCTGGGAGTTGCCGCCCGGCGGCTCGGCGAGGGCAAGCTCGACACGCGGCTCCAGGTGTCGGGGACCGATGAACTCGCCGATCTGTCACGGACGTTCAACCGTGCCGCCGAGGCGCTGGAGAAGCGGGTCGCCGACATGGCCGCGCGGGACGAGGCGTCGCGGCGCTTCGTCGCCGACATGAGCCACGAACTGCGCACGCCGCTCACCGCCATCACCGCCGTGACGGAGGTGCTGGAAGAGGAACTTGAGGCCGAGACCGGCAGCATGGACCCGATGATCGAGCCCGCCGTACGGCTCGTGGTGAGCGAGACGCGGCGGCTCAACAACCTCGTCGAGAACCTGATGGAGGTCACCCGCTTCGACGCGGGCACGGCCCGGCTGGTCCTGGACGACGTCGACGTCGCCGACCAGATCACCGCGTGCATCGACGCGCGCGCCTGGCTGGACGCGGTCGAACTCGACGCGGAGCGCGGGATCCACGCGCGCCTGGATCCCCGGCGGCTCGACGTGATCCTCGCCAACCTCATCGGCAACGCCCTCAAGCACGGTGGGTCGCCGGTGCGGGTGTCGGTGCGGGAGAGCGCCGACGAGGTCGTCATCGCGGTGCGCGACCACGGGCCCGGCATCCCCGAGGAAGTCCTGCCGCACGTCTTCGACCGGTTCTACAAGGCCAGTGCGTCCAGGCCGCGTTCGGACGGCAGCGGGCTCGGGCTGTCCATCGCGCTGGAGAACGCCCACATCCACGGCGGCGCGCTCAGCGCGGCCAACTCGCCTGAGGGCGGTGCGGTGTTCACGCTGCGGCTGCCCCGGGACATCGACGCGGTGGAGCGGGAGAACGGGGGCGAGGTCTCATGAGTGTCCGTCAACTCAAGGGCGGGCGGCTGGTGTTGGTCGCCGGGCTGGGGCTGGTGCTCGCCGGGTGCGGGATCCGGGCGACCGAGGTGCCGACCGACTTCGGGGCGGCGCCCTCGCGGGTGCGGTGCTCGCTCTCCGACTCCGGGACGACGGCGGCCCAGTTGTCGGGCAAGGTGCCGGTGCGGGTGTTCCTGCTGTGCGGGGCGTCGCTCGTCGCCGTCGACCGCGCGGTTCCCGTGCCGGACGGGGCGGTCGGGGCGAAGCGGCGGGTGCTGGTCGCACAGGGTCTGCTGGACGAGTTGGGCGCGAGTCCGCCGGCGGTGGAGAAGGAGGCCGGGTACACGACCGACGTGCGCGCCGGGGCGACCGTCCTGCCCCCGCTGTCCGGCGCCGACCCCGACGACGCGCTCCGCCTGAGCATCGCGCCGAACGACCTCTCCTCCTACGCCCTCTCCCAGGTCGTCTGCACCCTCTCCGACTCCGCCGCCTCCGACGGCGGCGACTCCGTCGTCCTCGGCGGGCCCGGCGGCGGGGAGTTGAGGCGCTACGAGTGCACGGACGAGGTCAAGCAGCGACCGGGCGACAAGACACCACCGTCGTCGAACGTGACGAAGTGAACGGGGAGTTGACGTAACGGCCTTCGGCGGGGGCGAGTTGGAGCGCGGGCACGGTGACGGCTGTACCGGAGGGCGAGTTGGGGCACGGGCTCGGTAACGGCTGTACCTCGGGCCGAGTTGGGGCACGGGCTCGGTGACAGCCGTACCTCGGGGCGAGTTGAGGCACGGGCGGTGTTGGCTGTTTCGCGCGGGGCGAGTTGAGGAGAACCGGCGCCATGTCGGCTTCCTGCGGGGCTCGTTGAGGTGGCGGGCGCTGTGACCACCGCCCGCGCGGACGAGTCGCCGGGCCGCCCCGCGCGACGGTCGCGCCCCGCAACACCCGCGCTCTACAGGCACCGAATCGCGTCGGCCCCTCGCCGGGAGGCGTGTCCCCACCGTCGGTCGAAGCCGTGCCGAAGCCGTCGGCCCCCGCGTGCGGCCCCGGCGTCGGCGGGGAGGTGCATGGCGTCGCAGACCAGGTCGTCGGCCCCCGCGCGCGGTCCCGGTGCCAGGGCCAGCGCCAGGCCGCCGCCCCGCCGCCCGCCGCCCGCCGCCCGCCGCCCGCCGCCCGCCGCCCGCTGGCCCCCGCACGCCGGACGCCGACCCCCGCATGCCGCCCGCTGCCCCTCCGCCCTCCGCCCTCCGCCCTCCGCCCTCCGCCCTCCGCCCTCCGCCCTCCAACCCCCGCGCGGTCCCGGTCGTTCCGGGTGTGCGGGTGTGGTGAAGGACTCACTCCGGTCGTGGGGCGGTCGCCGGAACCATTCGCGGCGGGGGGCGCGTCTTGGGGGGCGTGCAGCGTCAAGGCTTCATCGGCGGCAGCGCCGCGATCCGTTTCCGTGTGGCGGGAGGTGTCCTCCTCGCCGCACAGCTCGTCTTCGTCGCCTGGTACTCGCTGCGGCCGCTGGACGTCCCCTGGGTGGTGCCGGCCAACCTGCACCCGCTCGACGGGATCCGCGCCGACCTGGAACTCGGCGGCCCGGAGGCGGCGAGACGGATCGGGCGCGGGCTCGCGCTGCTGGCCCCGCTGGGGGTGCTGCTCCCCCTGGTCCACGGCCGCCTGAACGTTTCCCCGTTCGGCTCGCTGGTACGGACGACCGCCGCCGGGACGATGCTGTCGCTGACGGTGGAACTGCTGCAGACCGGCGTGCCGGGCCAGGTCGTGGACGTCGACTCGATCCTCCTGAACACCGCCGGGATCGCCCTCACGCACGTCCTGGTCGTGCCCGCCGGGCGGGCCTGGCTGCGGTGGCGTACGACGCGGCGACGACGGACCCCCGTCCGTCAGGAGGAGCCGTCTCAGGGTCGGACCCCGACGATTCCCAGGGTCGGAATAGCTCCGTAGAGGGACGCTTCGTCCGCTTCGTCCTCGTAGCGTGGAGGTCAGTGAGGGACCGGCCGACAGGGGCCGCGCACCCCGCCCGACGCTCGTGAAGGAGCCCCGGATGTCCCGCCTCGCCCGACCCACCCAAGGCCGCATGATCGGCGGCGTCTGCGCAGCCCTGGCCCGCCGCTTCGGCACGTCGGCCACGACGATGCGCGTCATATTCCTCCTCTCCTGCCTCCTGCCCGGCCCGCAGTTCCTGCTCTACATCGCGCTGTGGATCCTCTTCCCGTCCGAGGACAAGGCGCGGACGGCCTGGTGAGCCTCATAGAGTCAGCCGGGTGACTTTCGACGAAGCGCCACAGCCCACCCCCGACGCCGAACTGCCCATGCTGACGGCGGCGCAGGCCGACCACCTGCGCTCGCTCGCCGCCCCGCACGCCCAGGAGGGACACCGCTACTCCCTGCACAATCTGGCCCGGCGCTGCCTCAGGGCCCCCGAGGAGCAGTGGCCGGCGCTGGTGGACACCCACTTCGCGCACCTGCGTGAGGCGAGCCGGGGCGGCGAGAGCGCCGGGGAGCTGCTGGCGGACGCGCACATCCGGCTGCTGCCCGCCGAGTCGGTCGGCCCGGACGTCGCCGCCGACCTCACGTACGCCCGCGTCGTGGCCGACGGCCTGCTCTTCGCGTACGCCCTCGACGCCCCGACGAGCGTGCGGATCCTGACCGACGGGGACGTCGAGCGGACGGGCCTGGAGGAGATGGGCCGGGCGGGGTACGAGAACCTGATGCGGGTGCCCGTCGAGCACGACACCGTGCGGGTCGGCGAGGCCGCGACGCTGCACAGCCTGTACGGCGACTCCCCGTTCGTCGCGAGCAAGGCCCTGTACCTCGGCGAGACCGCCCGCCGCGTCACCGGCGAGCCGCTGCCGGAGCACGGCGCGCTGGTCGCCGTCCCGACGCGCGACAACCTCGTCTACCACCCGATCGCGGACGGCACGGTCGTCGAGGCGCTGAACGCGCTCGCGCAGTACGCGCTGGGGGCGTACGAGAACGGCGAGGGACGGCTGTCGCCGCGCGTGTACTGGTGGTACCGGGGCAAGCTGACGTCGCTGACGGTCATCGACGAGGAGCGGCGCGCCTTCTCGCTGCAGCCGCCGCCGGAACTGCTCGCGGCGATGAAGGGCCTGGTCCGGCTGGACGGCGCGGGCCGGCTGCGCAGCACGCTCACCGAGCGCGCCCCGGACCTCGGTGAACTCACGCGCGAGACGGCCGGGTTGCTCCAGCGCCTCGGTGACGAGCCCGCGCTGCTGGCGGACGCCTTCGCCGCGTCCCTGACGCTGGCGCACGCGCGCTGCGCCGTCGACCCGAAGGCCGCCGAGCTGGACACGTGGGACGCCTGGTCGGCCGCCGTGCAGCTGGGCACCGCGCTGTTCACGGGGGCCACGCCCCGGGAGTTCCTGTTCGGCGAGGACCTGACGGTACGGCTGCCCGCGTTCCCCGCCGAGCCGCCGGCCGACGCGCGGGCCTGGCTCGACGCGTGCTACCTCGCGCTGGTGTGCCGGGAGTGGGAGCGGCTGGCGCGGCTCGCGGAGGTGCCGCTGGAGCGGCTGCGGGAGGACGATTCGGTCGACGAGTACGTCCTGCACTGGATCGACACGCTGCGCACGTACGTCACGCGCGGGCCGATGGACGACATCGTCCAGAAGCTGATCGCGACGATGCAGGCGGCCCACCCCGAGGCCGTCGCCTACACCCCGGCCGGCTTCTCCGACCAGGTCGACTACCAGCCGGCCGCGCTCTTCCACCGGATGATCGCGAACGACGACGCGGAGTTCGCGAAGACGCTGGCCGAGGGGCTGAACAAGCACGCCGCGTACTGGGACGGCTCGCCCGCGCCGCGCGCCCAGGTGTCGCTGGGGCTGCTGGCGCTGGCGAGCCTCGCGCGCTCGCAGGAGTTCGAGGTGCCGGAGAACGAGCGGCTGCTGCCGCTGTACCTGCTGAACGGGGAGCGGATCGAGGCGATCCCGGCGCCATGAGAAACGGGGCGCCCCCTGAGTACCCGTAGTACTCAGGGGGCGCCCCGGCTCCGCGGAAGGCTCAGCCCAGCGGGATCCCGTTGACCGGCAGGCCGTGCGTGGGCAGGCCCTTGAGGGGGAGGCCGCCGAGGAGACCGGCGACGGGCTTGGTGGGGCCGTCGGCGAGGGCCTGCTGGGCGACCGGGGTGGCCGCCGCGAGGCTCGTGGCGACGGCGGGCTGGGCCTGCTTGACGGCCTCGCCGGCACCCGGCAGCGCCTGGGTGACCTTCTCCGCCGGGAGCGCCTTGGTGACGCCGTCGAGGGCCTGCGTGGCGTCGGGCAGGTTGGGGGCGGCGCTGGCGGCACCCGCGCCGACGGCGGCGATGGCGGCACCGAGGGCGGCGACACCGAGGGTCTTGGCAGCAGACTTCTTCATGGAAATTGCGTCCTCGAACTCGAATGGGACAACGGGGAATGTACGGGGAAACGAGCGGTCCCAGACCGTAGACACGGGGAGGGGCCGACCGCAAACATCGAAATGCGGACGGATGGTGAACACCCGTCCGCACCCCGCACGCCCGCTACCTCTGCTAATCAGCCCTGTCCGGCCGAAGAACCGCTGGTGGAGGCGGTCTGCTGGAACAGCCATTCGGATTTCAGCTCGGCGTATCCCGGTTTGACGACGTCATTGATCATCGCGAGTCGTTCATCGAAAGGAATGAACGCGGATTTCATAGCATTGACGGAGAACCACTGCATGTCGTCGAGCGTGTAACCGAATGTCTCGACCAGTTGCTCGAATTCCCGGCTCATGCTCGTCCCCGACATCAGACGATTGTCGGTGTTGACGGTCGCCCGGAAGTGCAGCCGCCGCAGCAGCCCGATCGGGTGCTCGGCGAAGGAGGCGGCGGCGCCGGTCTGGAGGTTGGAGCTGGGGCACAGCTCCAACGGGATCCGCTTGTCGCGGACGTACGCGGCGAGCCGGCCGAGGGTGACACTGCCGTCGTCCGCGACCTCGATGTCGTCGATGATCCGCACCCCGTGCCCGAGCCGGTCAGCGCCGCACCACTGGAGGGCCTGCCAGATCGACGGCAGCCCGAACGCCTCGCCGGCGTGGATCGTGAAGTGGTTGTTCTCCCGCTTCAGGTACTCGAAGGCGTCGAGGTGCCGGGTCGGCGGGTGGCCCGCCTCGGCGCCCGCGATGTCGAAGCCGACGACGCCCGAGTCCCGGTAGCGGTTGGCGAGTTCGGCGATCTCCAGGGCGCGGGCGGCGTGCCGCATCGCGGTGAGGAGGGCGCCGACGCGGATGCGGTGGCCGTTCGCGCGGGCCCGGCGTTCGCCTTCGCGGAAACCCTCGTTGACGGCCTCGACGACCTCTTCGAGGGAGAGCCCGCCGTCGAGGTGCTGCTCGGGCGCGTACCGGACTTCCGCGTAGACGACGCCGTCCTCGGCCAGGTCCTCGGCGCACTCGGCGGCGACGCGGACGAGGGCCGCGCGCGTCTGCATCACGGCGACGGTGTGCGAGAAGGTCTCCAGGTAGCGTTCCAGCGAACCGGAGTCGGCGGCCTCGCGGAACCAGATGCCGAGCTTGTCGGCGTCACTCTCGGGTAGCCCCGAGTACCCCGACTCACGGGCTAGGTCGACGATGGTGCCGGGGCGCAGCCCGCCGTCGAGATGGTCGTGCAGCAGAACCTTGGGCGCCCGGCGGATCTGGTCCGGAGTCGGCGTGACGCCCCCTTGGATGCTCTGGCTCGTCATCTGCGCACCATAACGCCTACGCGCGTAGACGGCCTGGCGGAGCGCACCGTCGATACGCAACGGTGACCGCACGGACGGGTGGAGTACACCGGCGCTTCTGACACTGTTCTGCCATGGCACAGCATGTGACGCCGCTCCGAACCCCCCACCTGGGCAAGGCGATCGGCCCCGAGCCGACCTCCGTCAGCGGAGCGGTACTGCTCCTTCCCGCCGGGGAGGAGGTCTCCGAGCGCAGACCGTCCCCCATGTGGGCGACCGCCTCCGTGCGCGCCCTCGGCCGCCGGCTCGCCCGCGCCGGGCGCGCGGAGGGGCTGGTCGTGCACGCCGTCCACTACCGCTACCGGGGGTGGAACGGGACGGAGGCGCATCTCGCGGGCGACGCGGACTGGGGCGCCGACGAGATCGTCCGGCGCTACGGCGACGTCCCCGTCTGTCTCGCCGGGGTCGGGATGGGGGCGCGGGCCGCGCTGCGGTCGGCCGGGCACGGCGCCGTCAACTCCGTTCTGGCGCTGGCTCCTTGGCTGCCCGAGGAGGACGTCGCCGCCGACCCCGAGCCCGTCAAGCAGCTCGTCGGGCGGCGGGTGTTGATCGTCCACGGGACCAACGACGACCGTACGGACCCGGAGTTGTCGTTCCGGCTCGCGACGCGGGCGAAGAAGGCGAACCGGGACGTGTGCCGGTTCGAAGTGCACTCCGACGGGCACGGGTTGCAGCAGTACCGGGACGAAGTCCAGGCGCTCGCCGAGGACTTCGTGATGGGGACGCTGTACGGGAAGTCGTTCGCGCGGCCGTTGGAGGACGCGTTGGCCGCGCCGCCGCCGCTGGGCTTGCGGATGCCGTTGGCCGTGGGGTTCGGGGCGTCGCTGCGGAAGTGACCCAGGCGGAAGTGACTCAGGTGAGCAGATTGCCTCGCCTCGACAGCAGGAACTTCTTGAACGCCGCCACCGGCGGGGTGTCCGGGTGGCCGTCCAGCCAGGCGACGCCGATCTCCCGGACCGCGCGCGGTGAGGTCACCGTCAGCTCTGATACCCCCGGACGGCGTACCGCCGGAGGGGGAAGGAGGGCTACCCCTAGACCCGCCGCGACCAGTCCCCTAAGGGTTTCCGCCTCCTCGCCCTCGAAGGCGATGCGCGGGCGGAAGCCGGCCTGCTGGCACAGGTCGTCGGTGATGCGGCGCAGGCCGTAGCCGGGCTCCAGGGTCACGAACGTCTCCTCGGCCGCCTCGGAGAGCCGTACGCGTCTGCGGCCCGCGAGGCGGTGGTCGGCGGGGACGACGAGCCGGAGTTTCTGCTCGTCCAGCCTGCGCGCCACGAGGTCGGGCGCGTCCGGCACGGGAGAGGTGAGGCAGAGGTCCAGTTCCCCGGCCCGCAGGCGCTCGATCATCGCCTCGCCGTAGTTCTGGACGAGGCTGAAGCGGACCCGGGGATGGTCGGCGCGGAAGGCGTGGATGAGGGCCGGGACCGTCTCCGCGCCCATGGTGTGCAGGAAGCCGAACGCGACTTTGCCGGTCGCGGCGTCGGCGTCCGCGCGGACCTCGTCGGCGGCGCGCTGGATCTCGGACAGGGCGCGCTCCACGGACGTCAGGAAGGTCCGGCCGGCCGGGGTGAGGGAGACCGTGCGGCCCCGGCGGGCGAAGAGGTCGACACCGAGGTCCTGTTCGAGGCGGACCATCGCGCGCGACAGCGTCGACTGCGGGACGTTCAGCTCTCGCGCGGCCCGGGTCACGTGCTCGGTACGGGCCACCCCTGCGAAGTACGCCAATCGGGGGGCGAGCGACATGGTCATGTCTTCTGTGTCACCGGTCGGTGACAGTTGAGCCCCTGACCTCTGCTGATGCACCATGGGAACGATTATGACGAGTCCATGCATTGGACGCATGAATCTCCCGCGCCTACCGTCGAGGCATGCCTTCCGCCAGTACCGAGGCGCCCGCCACCACGGGCGCCCGCGCAGCCGTCCCCACCTCCGACTCACGTATGACACCCGGCGGTCCCGGTTACCGCCGGATGAGCCTCGCCCTGTTCCTCGCGGGCGTCGCGACCTTCGCGCTGCTGTACTCGACGCAGGCCCTTCTCCCCCTGATCTCAAGCGAGTTCGGCGTCGCGGCGAGCGAGGCGAGCTGGACGGTGGCCGCCGCGACCGGGGGCCTCGCGCTGTTCGTCCTGCCGATGAGCGCGCTCTCGGAGCGGTTCGGGCGGCGGACGGTCATGACGGCGTCGCTCGGCGTCGCGGTGACCCTCGGGCTGCTGGTGCCGTTCGCGCCGTCGCTGGGGGCGCTGGTGGTACTACGGGGTCTACAGGGCGCGGCCCTCGCGGGGCTGCCCGCGTCGGCGACGGCGTACCTCGCGGAGGAGGTCAGGCCGAAGGCGCTGGTGACGGCGATCGGGCTGTTCGTCGCCGGGAACAGCGTCGGCGGGATGAGCGGGCGCGTCATCACCGGGTGGGTCGCGCAGGAGTGGGGCTGGCGGGTCGCCGTCGGGGTGATCGGGGGGCTCGCGGTGGTGTGCGCGGTCGCGTTCCGCGCGCTGCTGCCCGCGCCGCGCCACTTCGCGCCGGGGTCGTTGCGGCCGCGCGTGCTGCTCGGCACCGTCCGCGATCACCTCGCTAACCCGTTGCTGCGGCGGCTGTACGCGATCGGGGCGCTGTTCATGACCGTCTTCGGCGGGGTCTACACGGTCATCGGGTACCGGCTGACCGAGGGGCCTTTCTCGCTGCCGCAGGGCATCGTGGGGTCGATCTTCCTGGTGTACCTCGTGGGTACGGTGTCGGCGTCGACCGCCGGGCGGCTGGTCGGGCGGGTCGGGCGCCGGGGGGCGTTGTACCTCTCCGGGGGTACTACCGCGGCGGGACTGTTGCTGTCGCTCGCCGGGTCGCTGGCGCTCGTGCTGGCCGGGCTGGTGCTGATCACCGCCGGGTTCTTCGCGGGGCACGCGGTGGCGTCGTCGGCGGTGAGCAAGACGGCCGTGCGGGGGCGGGCGCAGGCGTCCGCGCTGTACCAGTCGGCGTACTACATCGGGTCGAGCGCCGGGTCGACCGTCGGGGCCGTGGCCTTCCACGCCGGGGGCTGGGCGGGGACGGTCGCGGTGGGGCTGTGCGCGGTCGCCGGAGTCGTGGCGATCACGGTGGCGGGGACGCGGGCGGCTCGGCGGGCGGTGCCGGCGGTGGCGTAGGGGCGCGCGGGGCGGCGTGGGGGGTGCGCGGGGTGAGTGGGGCGGGTGTTGTCATGGCCGTCTCACTGCCTCACTGACCTGCGGATTTGTCAACTCCGGGGGTGATTGTCAGTGGGGTGCGGTAGCTTCCGAGGAGGTGGGACGCGACGGTGCGTGACACGGAAGCCACAGGGGTGGGTGGACGAGGATGAGTGACGGTACGACGGCGGTGGCCGACCTCGACATGAGGCTGGAGAAGCACCGGGTCGAACTGACCGGGTACTGCTACCGGATGCTGGGATCGACCTTCGAGGCGGAGGACGCCGTCCAGGACACGCTGGTGCGGGCCTGGCGCAGCTACGAGAAGTTCGAGGGGCGGTCCAGCCTGCGGTCCTGGCTGTACCGGATCGCGACGAACGTGTGCCTGGACATGCTGAACGCGGGCAACAAACGCGCCCGCCCCGTCGATCTCAGCGAGGCGACACCGCTGGCGCAGGCCGCGCTCTCGCCCCGCCCGGAGAACACCTGGCTCGAACCGATCCCGGACGCCCGAGCGCTGCCCACCGTCGAGGACCCGGCGGAGGCTGCCGTGGCCAAGGAGTCCATCCGGCTGGCGTTCATGGCGGCGCTCCAGCAGTTGCCGCCGAAGCAGCGGGCCGTGCTGATCCTGCGCGAAGTCCTCTCCTGGAAGGCCAGCGAGGTCGCCGAACTGCTCGACACGTCGGTCGCGTCGGTCAACAGCGCCCTCCAGCGCGCCCGCGCGACGCTCGCGGAGCAGCCCGCCGACAAGGGCGCCTCGGCGGACGTCTTCAACTCCCTCGACGAGGAGCAGAAGAAGCTCCTGGAGCGCTACGTCGCCGCGTTCGAGGGGTACGACATGACGGCGCTGACGGCGCTGCTCCACGAAGACGCGATCATGACGATGCCGCCGTTCGACCTGTGGCTCACCGGCCACGCGGACATCACCGGCTTCATGACCACCATCGGCAAGGGCTGCGAGAACTCCCGCCTCTTCCCCGTCCAGGTCAACGGGCTGCCGGGCTTCGCCCACTACAAGCCCGACCCCGACAAGGGCGGCTGGTCCCCCTGGTCCGTCCAGGTCCTGGAGATCTCCGACGGCCGGCTAACCGGTTTCCACTTCTACCTCGACACCGCCCGCTGGTTCCCCCTCTTCGGGTTCCCCCTCCACCTCAAGGACGAGACCGACCAGCCCTAGCAGCGCGGTGAGCGCCGGGTCGGGGGCGCGCAGCCGTACGCGTCCCCCGGCCCGCTTGGCCGCGAGCTGCATCCGCGCGATGGCGTCGACGTGCGCCAGCTTCGGCGGTCCCAGCCCGCCCACGTCGACGACGACCACATCAACGCCGGCCACCTCCATGAGCCCCTTCACCTCTCCCGGGGTGAAGGGGCCGGGCAGCGTGATCACTGGCAGCTCTTCAGGGTCCACGTGCGGTAGACCCCGGGGGCGGGCCCAACTCATCGGCGCGGGTCCCGTTCACCCGAAAGTGGGCGAGGGTCCCGGCTCCGCTCGGCTTCTCGCTAGCCTGCCGTCCGTCGGCCGCCGAGGCGGGAATGCTGGAAATTTCGGGAATGAGGGGTGCCGTGTCCGTCCTGATCGCCGGGGGAGCCGGGTACATCGGAAGTACCGTCGCGTCGGCCTGTCTGGACGCGGGGATCACGCCGGTGATCCTCGACAGCCTCGTCCGGGGCCGGCGGGAGTTCGCCGAGGGGCGGGTCTTCTACGAGGGGGACATCGCGGACGGGGCGCTGGTCGACCGGATCTTCGCGGAGCGGTCGGAGATCACGGCCGTCGTGCACTGCGCGGCGCTGATCGTGGTGCCGGAGTCGGTGGCGGATCCGGTCGGGTACTACGAGGCGAACGTCGCCAAGAGCCTCGCGTTCGTCGGGCATCTGCGGCGCAACGGGTGTGACCGGCTCGTCTTCAGCAGCTCGGCGTCGATCTACCGGGCCGAGGACGGGGGTCCCGTCACCGAGGAGTCGCCGCTCGCGCCGCAGAGTCCGTACGCGCGGACCAAGGCGGTCTGCGAGGGGATGTTCTCGGACATCGCGGCGGCCGGGGGGCTCCGGGTGCTGTCGCTGCGCTACTTCAACCCCGTCGGCTCCGACCCCGCCTTCCGCACCGGCCTCCAACTCCGGTATCCCACCCACGCGTTGGGCAAGCTGATCCAAGCCCACCAGGACGGCACGGCCTTCACCGTCACCGGCACGGACTGGCCCACCCGTGACGGCTCCGGCATCCGGGACTACGTCCACGTCTGGGACCTCGCGGCGGCGCACCTCGCGGCGATCGAACGGTTCGACTCGATCCTCTCCCCGTCGACTCCGTCCCTCGCGATCAACCTCGGGAGCGGGTCCGGGACGACGGTCCGCGAACTGTGCGCCGCCTTCAACAACGTCGTCAGCCCGCCGCTCACCACGCTCGACGCCGGGCCGCGTCCCGGTGACGTCGCCGGCGGCTACACCGCGAGCGACCGGGCGTCCGCCCTCCTCGGCTGGACCCCCAAGCTCTCCCTTGAGGAGGCGATCCGCTCCGCCCTCGACTGGATCCCGGTCCGCGACGCGCTACTGAAGGAGTGAGCCGTGATCGCCAAGTCGCGGACAGGGCTGTTGAGTTCACGGAGTTTCACCGTATCGGCCACCGCCGCCCCACCGCTGGCGTAGCGTCACGACCGGTGACGCACTGACGCGGGCCCTCCTTTGTACGCGTGGGTGTCGGCACGTGTACGAGGCGTGCGGCGTGACCACGTTCCCTGCGGGGGCGTTGGTCCGGAGAGGTGGTGATCCCATGACTGAGCTGGCGGGTACGGGGGCACAGGAGCCCCAGGGCGACGAGGTCGAGGGCGCGTTGTTGGCGTTCGGCGATGGTTGGGACGAGGACGCGGGTCCGCAGCCTGCGGACGAGGCCAGCAAGGGCCTCGTGATCGCGTTCGGGAAGACCCTGAAGATGGTGCGCGAACGGGAGGGTGTGGACCGTCCGACGCTGGGCAGGGCGATCGGGTACTCGGCGGCGACCGTCGCCTCGTATGAGCAGGGGCGCCGGATCGCGAGCGGCAGGACGATCGACAAGGCGGACAAGTTCCTCAACGCGGGCGGGTTGCTGAGCGTCTGGAAAGAGCAGATGGAGCAGGCTCAGTACCCGACGTTCTTCCAGGGAATGGCCTCGCTGGAGAAGCAGGCGGTCGAGCTGCTGTCGTACAACATGTACGTCTTCACCGGTCTGTTGCAGACCGAGGAGTACATGCGGGCACTGCTGGCGATGCGACGTCCGATCCTGGACCCCGACCTCATCGAGCAGCGCGTGGCGGCGCGTCTGGCCCGGCAGGTCATCTTCGACCGTCAGCCGATGCCGATGCTGAGCTTCGTGATCGACGAGTCCGTCCTGAGGCGCCCCTACGGTGGAAAGGACGTCCTGCGCGGGCAGTTGGAGCACCTGCTGCTGCTCGGCCGGAAGCCGAACGTCGAGCTTCAGATCATGCCGCAGGACCGCGAGGAGAACGCCGGAGTCGACGGTCCGTTCACCATCGTCATCCGCAAGGACGGCAAGCGGTTCGTGTACACGGAGACGCAGGGAACCAGCGCCTTGCAGACCAACGCGGAACGCACGACTCTCTTCGCCACCCGTTATGGGATCATCCGATCGCAGGCTCTCCCTCCACGGGAGTCGATGAAGACGATCGAAGGAGTACTGGGATCGCTATGAACAACTCTGAGTCCTCGACCGCTGCTTCCGGTCTCGTCTGGTTCAAGAGCAGCTACAGCGGCGCCGAAGGCGGCCAATGCGTGGAGGTCGCCTGGCGCAAAAGCAGCTACAGCGGCGCCGAAGGCGGCGAATGCGTCGAGGTCTCAGCCGGCACCACCGCCGTCAACGTCCGTGACTCCAAGGACACTTCCCTCCCCCACCTCTCCGTCTCCCGCACCGCCTGGACCGGATTCGTGGAACTGGCCTCCGCCGAGCCGCGCGTCTGACGGCCGCAGCACCACGACAGCCCCGCCGTACCCGACAGGCGGGGCTGTCTGCTGTCGATCAGCTCACCGGTGTGGGAAGTCCGAGGTGTCGAGCGTGAGGTCGAAAGGCTCGGGCAGGTCGATCGGGTCGCCGAACTTGCCCGCCTTCAGGACTCGGTAGACGTCGTTCCGCGGCTCGCCGTAGAGGGTGATGGTGGGGCCGCCGTCCGCCCAGCGGTCGACGAGCAGGTACAGGGGGATGCCGGCGGCGGCGTAGGCCGCGGGCTTGCTGACGCGGTCGTGGCGGGCGTTGGACTGGGAGGTCACCTCGACGACGAGTTCGGCGAGGGCGGCCGGGAGATACGCGTCTGTCTCAGGGTCCTCCTGTACCGGCATCACGAGAAGGTCGGGGATCAGCATTCCCCGGCGCGACGGCACGGCGATGGCCTGTGTCTGGTAGATACCCCAGTCCTCGGGGATCACTGAGTAGAGGCGGCGCTGGATGCGACCGACGATCACATGGTGGCTCACGGCGGGCGGAGGGGAGACCGTGACGATCCCCTCGATGATCTCCGTCCTGCTGTCCTTGGGAGCGTCCGTGCGTTCCCAGAGTCTGACCGCTGTGGCCCACTCGCTGTCGGCCAGGCCGTAGTCACCCTCGTTCATAGCCCCATCGAACACGCAGAACGGGACCGGTGGCGGTCCACCGGTCCCGTTCGCTCGAAAGGGTCAGGCGATGCGCTCCAGCACCACCGGCGACGCCGAGAAGGCCGTGCCGGGGGCCGCGATGTCGTAGGAGCCGGTGATCGCTTCGAGGGCGTAGGCGAAGCGGTCCGGGGTGTCGGTGTGGAGGGTCAGGAGGGGCTGGCCGGCGGTGACCGTGTCGCCGGGCTTGGCGTGCAGCTCCACGCCGGCGCCTGCCTGGACCGGGTCCTCCTTGCGGGCGCGTCCCGCGCCGAGGCGCCAGGCGGCGAGGCCGATGTCGTAGGCGTCGAGGCGGGTCAGGACGCCGGAGGACGGCGCCGTGATCACGTGCTGCTCGCGGGCCACCGGCAGGGCCGCGTCCGGGTCGCCGCCCTGGGCCGAGATCATCCGGCGCCAGACGTCCATCGCCGAGCCGTCGGCCAACGCCTTCGCCGGGTCGGCGTCGTGGATGCCCGCAGCGGTCAGCATTTCCTGGGCCAGCGCGATCGTCAGCTCGACGACGTCCGCCGGGCCGCCGCCCGCCAGGACCTCCACCGACTCGCGGACCTCCAACGCGTTGCCGGCCGTCAACCCCAACGGCGTCGACATGTCCGTCAGCAGGGCGACCGTCTTCACGCCGTGGTCCGTGCCGAGGCCCACCATCGTGGAGGCCAGCTCGCGGGCGTCTTCGATGGTCTTCATGAAGGCGCCCGTGCCGACCTTGACGTCCAGGACCAGCGAGCCCGTCCCCTCGGCGATCTTCTTGGACATGATCGAGGAGGCGATCAGCGGGATCGCCTCGACCGTGCCGGTCACGTCACGGAGCGCGTACAGCTTCTTGTCGGCGGGGGCGAGGCCGTCGCCCGCCGCGCAGATCACCGCGCCGGTGCCGTCCAGCACGGACAGCATCTCCTCGTTCGACAAGAGGGCGCGCCAGCCCGGGATGGACTCCAGCTTGTCCAGTGTGCCGCCCGTGTGGCCGAGGCCGCGCCCCGAGAGCTGGGGGACGGCCGCGCCGCACGCGGCGACCAGGGGGGCCAGCGGGAGCGTGATCTTGTCGCCCACGCCGCCCGTGCTGTGCTTGTCGGCCGTCGGGCGGGACAGGGACGAGAAGTCCATACGCTCGCCGCTCGCGATCATCGCCGCCGTCCAGCGGGCGATCTCGCGGCGGTTCATGCCGTTGAGGAGGATGGCCATGGCGAGCGAGGACATCTGCTCGTCGGCGACCTCGCCACGGGTGTACGCGTCGATGACCCAGTCGATCTGCTCGTCGGTGAGTTCGGCGCGGTCCCGCTTGGTGCGGATGACGGAGATGACGTCCATGGCCATGGGTGGGTGCCTTTCAGACAGCGACCCCTCCCGATCAACCGGGAGGGGTCGCAAGGGAGTTACTTGGTGAGGTGTCCGGGGCCGAATGCCTGCGGAAGCATCTCGGCGAGGGTGAGGACCCCCTCGGGGGTCTCCAGCGACAGGCCGGGCCCGCCGTGCTCGTACAGCAGCTGACGGCAGCGCCCGCAGGGGACCAGCACGTCGCCGTTGCCGTCGACGCACGTGAAGTGGGTCAGCCGGCCGCCCCCCGTGCGGTGCAGCTCGGACACCAGCCCGCACTCCGCGCACAGGCCGATGCCGTACGACGCGTTCTCGACGTTGCAGCCGGAGACCGTGCGACCGTCGTCGACGAGGGCCGCGGCCCCTACGGGATACCCCGAGTAGGGGGCGTACGCGTGGGTCATCGCCTCGCGCGCGACCGCCCGCAACGCCCCCCAGTCGAACGTCACTTGCCCTGCCCCTTCCGGTACGGCAGCCCGTCGGCCTTCGGCATCCGCAGGCGCTGCGCGGAGAAGGAGAGGACGAGGAGGGTGACGACGTACGGCGCGGCGGTGACGAGCTGGCGCGGGACCTCGTCCGTGTTGGCGTACCAGACGAACATCACCACGGAGATCACCAGGGAGATGGCGGCGGAGACGTACTTCTTCCTCCACACCTGGTAGGCCGCGGCGGCGACCAGCACCAGCGCGAGCAGCAGGAGCAGCGCGTGCACGTTGGTCGTGCCGCCGCGCAGGTTGAGGCTGTCGGTGTAGCCGAAGAGGCCGGCGCCCAGCGCGAGGCCGCCCGGCATCCAGTTGCCGAAGATCATCGCCGCGAGGCCGATGTACCCGCGCCCGGCGGTCTGGCCGTCCAGGTAGACGTTGGACGCGACGATCGACAGGAACGCCCCGCCGAGGCCCGCGAAACCACCCGAAATGATGACCGCGAGGTACTTGTACTTGTAGACGTTGACGCCCAGGGACTCGGCGGCCACCGGGTTCTCGCCGCAGGACCGCAGCCGCAGCCCGAACGCCGTCCGCCACAGCACCCACCAGGTCAGCGGGACGAGCGCGACGGCGATGACGGTCAGCGGGGACAGGTTCGTCACCAGACCGCCGACGAGGCCGGCGATGTCGGAGACCAGGAACCAGTGCTTGCCGTTCAGGGTCTCCAGCCAGCTGGACAGGCCCGGAATGTCGAAGCTGCCGAGCGAGTCGATCGGCGGGGACTGCTTGGAGGAGCCCTGCGGCGCGTCCTCGAAGGTGAACTTCGACAGGTAGCGGGTGAGGCCGAGGGCAAGGATGTTCAGCGCCACACCGGAGACGATGTGGTTGACGTTGAAGGTGACGGTGGCGATCGCGTGCAGGACGGCGCCGAGCGCGCCGCCGATGATGCCGAACACGACACCCGTCCACGGACCCCACTGGTAGCCGGCCCACGCGCCGAACCAGGTGCCGAGGATCATCATGCCTTCGAGGCCGATGTTGACGACGCCCGCGCGCTCGGCCCACAGGCCGCCGAGCCCGGCGAGGCCGATCGGCACGGCGAGGCGCAGGGCCGTCGACATCTGGCCGGTGGAGGTGATGCCGTCGGCGCCGGAGATCAGGCGCACGATCGAGGTCAGGACCAGCACGCCCGCGATGATCAGCAGGAGCACCGGCAGGGAGATACGGCGGCTGCCCTTGCCGGGCTGCTTCGCCTGGGGCTTGGCGACGGTCGCGGTGGCCATCAGACCGCCACCTCCTTCTTGACGTTCTGAGCGGCTTCGGCGGCGAGCTGCGCGCCGACCTGCTTCTGCTGACGGCGCAGGCCCCACTGCCGTACGGCCTCGTAACTGATGACGACGGCGAAGACGATCAGGCCCTGCATGATCGTGGCGATCTCCTTCTCGTACGCCACCGGCATGGCGTAGTCGAGCGCGGGGGACGCCTTGTCGAGGAAGGCCCACAGCAGCGCGGCGAGCGCGATGCCGCCGGGGTTGTTGCGGCCGAGGAGGGCGATGCCGATGGCGGTGAAGCCGAGGCCCGCCGGGAAGCTCAGGCTGTAGGTGTGCGCGTCGCCGAGCAGCAGCGGGAGGCCGGAGATGCCGGCGACGGCGCCGGAGACCAGCATCGCCGTGACGACCATCTTCTTGGCGTCGACGCCGGACGCGGCGGCGGCCGTCTCGGACTCGCCGGTGGCGCGCAGGTCGAAGCCGAAGCGGGTGCGGTTGAGGACGAGCCAGTAGGCGACGCCGAGGGCGATCGCGAGGAAGACGAGGCCGTAGATCTCGCCGACGTCCTGGCCCATGTCGATGCCGGGCATCCAGCCGGAGTCCTTCATGACGCCGGTCGTGACGTTGTCACCGACCAGGACGCCGAAGTTGTCGCGCAGGGTGAGGTAGCCGATGAGGCTGGTCGCGATCGAGTTCAGCATGATCGTCGCGACGACCTCGGAGACGCCCCGGGTGACCTTCAGGACGCCCGCGATACCGGCCCACATCGCGCCGGTCAGCGCGCCGACCAGGAGCAGCAGCGGGATCTGGAGGAACGACGGCAGCGCGACGTGCGCGCCGACGATCGCCGTGACCAGCGCGCCGAGGCGGTACTGGCCGTCGACGCCGATGTTGAAGAGGTTCATGCGGAAGCCGAGGGCGACCGCGAGGGCGGCGATGTAGTACATCGACGCCTGGTTGATGATCAGGACCTGGATGTCGGAGTAGGGGATCTGCTCCAGCATCAGCCGGTACGGCTCGATCGGGTTCTTGCCGGAGGCGAGCAGCACGACCGAGGTCAGCAGGATCGCCGCGACGAGCGCGATGACCGGGCCGGCCACCGCGAGGAGCACGCGCTCCTTGTCGAACTTCTTCATCGGGCGTCGCTCTCCCCTTCGGTGGCTTCGACGGCTTCGGTGCCTTCGGTGCCTTCGGCGTCTTCCGTGTGCTCCAGGTGTCCGCTCGCCGCACCCGTCATCGCCGAGCCCAGTTCCTCCGGCGTGATCGTCGCCGGGTCGGCGTCCGCGACCAGCTTGCCGTCGTAGATGACGCGGAGCGTGTCGGACAGGCCGATCAGCTCGTCGAGGTCGGCGGAGATCAGCAGGACGGCCAGGCCCTCGCGGCGGGCCTCGCGGATGCGGTCCCAGATCTGGGCCTGCGCGCCGACGTCCACGCCGCGCGTCGGGTGCGCGGCGATGAGGAACTTCGGGTCGTGGCTCATCTCACGGCCGACGATCAGCTTCTGCTGGTTGCCGCCGGAGAGGGAGGCCGCGGTGACGTCGATGCCGGGCGTACGGACGTCGTACTCCTCGACGATCCGGCGCGTGTCGGCCTGGGCGCCCTTGGGGTCGAGCCAGAAGCCCTTCGCGTTGGGCTTCTCGGTGACGTGCCCGAGGATGCGGTTCTCCCACAGCGGGGACTCCAGGAGGAGGCCCTGGCGGTGGCGGTCCTCGGGGATGTAGCCGACGCCGGACTCGCGGCGCTTGCGGGTGGGCCAGGGGGTGATGTCCTCGCCGAGGAAGGTGATCGTCCCGGAGTCGGCGTGCTTCGTGCCGATCAGGGCGTCGATCAGCTCGGTCTGGCCGTTGCCCTCGACGCCGGCGATGCCCATGACCTCGCCGGCGTGGATGGTGAAGGTGACGTCGTCCAGGACCTTCTTGACCTCGCCGGTCGCGGGCTGGCCCTCGACGCCGAGGGAGGCGCCGCCGGCCGCGTACACCGTCAGGCCCTCGACACTGAGGACGGCCCTGTCGGTGACCGTCGACTCCGAGGTCTCCGGCGTGGGCAGCTCGCTGCCGACCATCAGCTCGGCGAGCTGGCGGGGCGTCGTCTCGGCGGGGACGGCCGTGCCGACGGTCGTGCCGCGCCGGATGACGGTGATGTCGTCCGCGACGGACAGGACCTCGCCGAGCTTGTGGCTGATGAAGATGACCGACAGGCCCTCGGACTTCAGCTCGCGGAGGTTGCCGAAGAGGGCGTCGACCTCCTGCGGGACGAGGACGGCCGTCGGCTCGTCGAGGATCAGCGTGCGGGCGCCGCGGAAGAGGACCTTCAGGATCTCGACGCGCTGGCGCTCGGCGACGCCGAGGTCTTCGACGAGGGCGTCGGGGCGGACGCCGAGGCCGTAGCGGTCGGAGATCTCGCGGATCTTCTTGCGGGCGCCGGCGCCGATCCCGTACAGCTTCTCGCTGCCGAGGACGACGTTCTCCAGCACGGTGAGGTTGTCGGCCAGCATGAAGTGCTGGTGGACCATGCCGATGCCGCGGGCGATGGCGTCGCCGGGGCTCGCGAAGGCGACCTGCTCGCCGTCGACCGTGATCGTGCCCTCGTCCGGCTTCTGCATGCCGTAGAGGATCTTCATCAGGGTCGACTTGCCGGCGCCGTTCTCGCCGACCAGGGCGTGCACGGTGCCCTTGCGGACGCTCAGGTGGATGTCGTGGTTGGCGACGACACCGGGGAAGCGTTTGGTGATGCCCGCCAGCTCCACCGCGATCTGCGACGCTGCGGTGAGCGGAGGGCTGCTGGACGCGTCGATGGCGCACTCTCCTTGAGAAAGGGGCCATCTACGCGCGTAGCGCCCCTACTTTAAATAGAGCCCGGACCCGATCGAAACTTTTCGGCCTCGATCCGTTCCGAGCATTGTGCCGCGCGAACGGGGTACGGAGAGGCGATCCTCCACGTACCCCGTTCTGAGGCGGTAACGGTGTCATTACGACGACCGCACTCGACCCTGGGTCGACTCAGACCGTCGTCTTGACGGTGATCGTCCCGGCCTTGATCGCGTCCGCCGCCTTCTTCACCGCGTCCTGGATCGCCGTATCGGAGGCGAACTTCGGGTTGGAGTTGGAGAGGGAGACGCCGCCGTTGGAGAGCGAGCCGCGGACCTCGCCGGACTGCGGCTTGCCGTCGTGGACGGACTTCGCGAGGTCGTACACCGCGCCCTCGACGTTCTTCATGGCCGAGGTGAGGATGGACGCCTTGTACGCGGCCAGCGCCTTCTGGTTGTACTGGTCGGAGTCGACGCCGATCGCCCAGATCTTCTTCGCGGCGGCGGCCTTGATGACGCCCTGGCCGGAGAGGCCGGCGGCGGCGTAGATGACGTCCGCGCCGCCGTCGATCTGGCCGTCGGCCGCGGACTCGCCCTTGTCGGGGCTGGAGAAGCCACCCTCGGCGGCGGTCTCGGTCAGGTACTGCGACTTGACCTTGATGCTCTTGTCGGTGTCCGCGACACCCTGCCGGAAGCCCGCCTCGAACTTCTGGATCAGCGGGACGTTGACGCCGCCGACGAAGCCGACGGTCTTGGTCTTGGTCGCCTTCGCGGCGGCGACGCCCGCGAGGTAGGACGCCTGCTCCTCGTGGAAGACGAGGTCGGCGACGTTCGCGGCCTTGATCGTGTTGTCGTCGACGATGCCGAAGGTGACCTTCGGGTACTTCGCGGCGACCTCCTTGACGGCGGGCGCGTACGCGTAGCCGACGCCGATCACCGGGTTGTAGCCCTGCTTGGCCAGGCTCTCCAGGCGCTGCACCTTGTCCGCGTCCGCCTCGCCGTCCTGCGGCTCGACGGCGTTGGACTTGTAGCCGAACTCCTTGTCGGCCTTGTCCATGCCGGCGGTCGCGGCGTCGTTGAAGGACTGGTCGCCCTTGCCGCCGACGTCGTACGCGAGCGCGAGGCCCAGGTTCTTCTTCTCGCCGGCGGAGGACGAGGTCGACGTGGACGAGCTTCCGCAGGCGGAAACGGTCACGGCGAGCGCTGCGGTACAGACACCCGCGAGCGTGAGACGGGACACCCGGCGCATGGTGCGAGACTCCTTTGTGCAAGCGCCCTATACCAGGCGCTGGTTCCGCGGCAGCGTAACGCGCGTAGACCGGTAGGAAAAACCCTTCTGTCCGGTCCGTTACCGAGCTGTGGCCACATTCTGGTTTCAGATTACGGACAGCAATACGCCCCTCGCTTCATGCGAGGGGCGTACGGGTGAAAAGCAAGATCACTTGGTGGTCTTGACCGTCACCTTTCCGTCGATGATGTCCTTCTTCGCCTGGTCGACGGCCGCGACGACGTCCGCCATCGCCTTGTACTTCGGGTTCGTGTCGGAGAAACCGACCCCGTCGTTGGAGAGCGAGCCGCGCACGACCCCGCTCAGCGGCTTGCCGTCGACGACGGACTTCACCAGGTCGTAGACCGCGCCACCGACGTTCTTGGTGGCGGAGCCGAGGATGGAGTCCTTGTACGCGGCCAGCGCCTTCTGGCTGTACTGGTCGGAGTCGACGCCGATCGCCCAGACCTTCTTCGCGGCGGCCTCGCTGATGATGCCCTGCCCGGACAGGCCCGCCGCGCCGTAGATGACGTCCGCGCCGGCCTCGATCTGGCCGCTCGCGCCCGCCTTGCCCTTGTCGGGGCTGTTGAAGCCGCCCTCGGCGGGGGTCTCGGTCAGGTACTGCGTCTCGATCTTGATGGTCTTGTCGACGGACTGCACGCCCTGGACGAAGCCCGCCTCGAACTTGTGGATCAGCGGGATGTTGACGCCGCCGATGAAGCCGACGTGCTTCTTCTTGGTGGCCTTGGCCGCGGCGACGCCCGCGAGGTAGGAGCCCTGCTCCTCGTGGAAGACCAGGTCGGCGACGTTCTTCGCCTGCGCGGTCTCGTCGTCGACGATCCCGAAGGTGGTGTTCGGGAACTTCGCGGCGACCTCCTTGACGGCCGGCCCGTAGATGTAGCCGACGCCGATCACCGGGTTGTAGCCGGCCTGCGCGAGCTGGGTGAGGCGCTGGACCTTGTCCGCGTCGGACTCGCCGTCCTGCGGTTCGACGTCCCGGCCGGGGATCTTGAAATCGGTCATCGCCTTCTGCATACCGGCGTACGCGGCGTCGTTGAAGGACTGGTCGCCCTTGCCGCCGATGTCGTACGCGAGGCCGATGCCCTTGCCGGAGTAGCCGGCCGCCGAGGAACCGCTCGCCTCAGGCGTCTTCGTGCTGGTGCTGGACTCGCCACAGGCGGTGGCGGCGAACGCGAGGGCGGCCACGGCGGCGGCGACCTGGGTCCCTCTGGATATCCGATGACGCATGACGAGTCCCCTTACTTGCCCAGCGATTTCAGCGGACAGTAACGCGCGTAGAAGGGGAGGGGAACGGGGTTTCTCCCCGCCGTTATCGATTCGTGCCGAGGGCGCGTTACGACTGCTCGCGCCGGGTTACGCGAAGGTGACACGGCACGACAAAGGGGCGCTTTCCGGAATTCCGGCGCGCCCCTTCGCTCCATCGCTGTCTGTCGCTGGGAAGCGGTTATGCCGTCCGCGTCGCCGCGTCCAGCAGCGCGGCGGCGGTGAACAGCTCGACGCCGACGGTGATGGCGTGCTCGTCCGCGTCGAAGTTCCCCTGGTGCAGGTCGCGCACGGTCCGCTCGCCGGGGGTGCGCACGCCGAGGCGGGCCATCGCGCCGGGGACCTGCTCCAGGTACCAGGAGAAGTCCTCGCCGCCCAGGCTCTGTTCGGTCGACTCGACGGAGTCCGCCCCGCGCCGCGCGGTCATCGCGTCCCTCAACAGGCCGGTGACCTCGGGGTCGTTGACGACCGGGGGGACGCCGCGCACGTAGTTGATCTCCGACTTGGCGCGGTGCAGGTTGGCGATCTCGTCGATCGCGGCGACGACGATGTCCGGGGCCTGCCGCCACGCCTCGATGTCCAGACAGCGGACGGTGCCCGAGAGCTCCGCGTGCTGCGGGATCACGTTCGGGGCGTGGCCGCACTCGATCCGGCCCCAGGTGACGGCGAGGCCCGCGCGGGTGTCGACGCGGCGGCCGACCAGGGCCGGGACGTCCGTGACGACCCGGGCGGCGGCCGTGACGAGGTCGGTGGTCAGGTGCGGGCGGGCGGTGTGGCCGCCGGGGCCGTCCAGGGCGATCTCCAGCCGGTCGCAGGCCGAGGTGATGGCGCCGGCCCGCAGTCCGATCTTCCCCGCGTCGACCCTCGGGTCGCAGTGCACGGCGATGATCCTGCCGACGCCCTCCAGCACACCGTCCTCGATCGCGTCCGCCGCGCCGCCGGGCAGGATCTCCTCCGCCGGCTGGAAGATCAGGCGCACGGGGCGGGGGAGGCGGCCCTGCCGGTGCAGTTCCGCGAGGACGAGGCCGGCGCCGAGGACGACCGTCGTGTGGACGTCGTGGCCGCAGGCGTGGGCTCGGTCGGGGACCGTGGATCTGTAGGCGCAGGTGGCTTTGGTGTCGGGGATGGGGAGGGCGTCGATGTCGGCGCGGAGGGCGAACATGCCGGGGTTTTCTACGCCGGGGGCGGTGGCGAGGGCCTTTGCGCCGGGGGCGGTCAAGCCGGGGGCCGGGGCGGCGGGGGCCTTCACGCCAGGGGCGGGCGAACCGGCGGCCGGGGTCGCGGGGGCCTTCACGCCGGGGGCCGGCGGAGCGGCGTTCAGGGAAGCCCTCGCGCCGGGGGCGACCGCAGTGGCGGTGGCGGGAGTCCGCGTGCCGGGCTCGGTGAGGGGGGCGGCCGGGGTGCCGGGTGCCCTCTTCGTGCTCGCGGCCACCGCCTCCGCTCTGCCGCCTGAGCCGTCCTCCTCGACGCCGATGTCACACACGAGTCCGGTCCCCCCCGACAGGACGCGCGGTTTCAGGCCCGCCTTCTCCAGGCGGGCCTTGATCGCGGCCGTCGTGCGGAACTCCTGGTTGCCGAGTTCGGGGTGCATGTGGACGTCGCGGCGGAAGGCGACGAGCTCGGCGAACAGGGCCTCCGGAAGAACACCGGGGAGCTGCGGTTCCCCGGCGGGGTCGGCCTCGGACTCTCGGGACATCAGTTGCTTCACCCTCTGAAGGGTAGGACGCCGGGGTGGTCAACTGACCCGCGATCCAGAAAACTTCAGCCCGTCAGGCGAAGAAAAGTGGCCGCGCGGCGCATGGCTGGCAGGGCGGATGGGTAAACTCGCCCGCTCGTGCGAGGGGTACCGCAAGGGGCGTTCCGCAAACCCGTCCGGGGTTACCCGGACCTCCACCCTTATCACGCCGGACCACTGCCGCGCTGGCCTTGTCCACCTGCTGAAACCGGTTCCCGTACGGTCACTTCGCGTAGCGACCGCGCCCACAGCAGCGCCATGACCAGCACGGACCCGAACGGCAGCAGCCACGGCAGCACCCCGCCCCCGGCGACCGCCCCCGCCACCAACCCGCTGACCGCACCGGCGAGTTGAAGCGCCAGTGACTCCAGGGACAGCGCGGTCGCCCGCCGGTCGTCCGGCACCCGGCGATGCAGCAACTCATTGAGATTCGGGTTGGCCACACCCAGAGCGACGTAGAACAACCCGTACCCCGCGAGAGCTACGGCGTTCGGACCGGCCCCGAGCAGTACCAGCGCCCCCGCCGCGACCCCCGTCCCGAGCAGTACCGCCCGCCGCCCGCCCCACAGCACCGGCGCGAGCCGGCTCCCGCACGCCGAGGCGAGGAACCCGGCGGTCGCGAGCCCGGCGTACCCGACCGCGCCGGACTCCGCTGCACCGGTCAGCGCGGCGACCCGTCCCGGCGTGAGCAGTTCGATCACCGCGAGCGCGGTACCGGCCGCCGCCGAGGTGAGCAGGACCCGGCGGACGACCGCGTCACGGCCCGCGAGCCGGACGCCGTCGGCGACCGTGCCGGGGACTCCGCGCAGGACGGCCCCGAGGGTCGTCCTCGGACGGGGCGGCTCGCGCAGAGCGAGGAGGGAGTGGGCGGTGAAGGCGAGCGCGAGGAGCGCGGCGAGCAGCATGGGGAGGGAGAGCGGGATCACGGCCCCACCGGTCGCCTCCTTCAGGCCGTCGCCGTGCCCGTCGAGGGCCCAGGGCAGGACGCCGCCGACGACCGTGCCGACGGCCAGCGCGACGGACGACGCGGTGGCGCCGTGCGCGAGGCCGGTGCGGAGGTCGGCGTCGGGGCCTTGGCGGGCGCGGACGGAGTCGACGTACCAGGCTTCGGCGGGGCCGCTGGAGAGGGCGCGGGCGGCGCCCTTGAGGCCCATGGCCACGCCCGCCGCGACCGGGGCGGTGGCCAGGCCGAGCAGCAGGAACCCGGCGCACATCAGGATGCCCGCTGCGGCGAGGATCACCCGGCGGCCGAGGACGTCGGAGAGGCCCCCGGTGGGGAGTTCGAGGCCGGCGGCGGTGAGGGAGTGGACGGCGACGAGGCCGGCGATGGCGGCGGGGGTGAGGCCGCGTTCGGTGAGGAGGAGGACCTGTGGGGCGACGGCCAGGCCGATGGGTAACCAGAACAGGGCGGTGTTGGTGACGTAATGGCGTCTGACGGTGTCGCTCACGCGTCGGCCCTCGGCAACCCCGCGATGATCAGGGCGACTTGGCGGGCGCGGGGGTCGTCGGCGTCGCGGCGCTCCAGCTCTTCCACCTTGTCGTCGACGAACTCCAGGAGTTCGCCGAGGGATTCGGGGGTCAGCCGGGGCAGCAGGTCCGAGATTCCGGAGACCCCGCGCCACTCCTCCCCCAGCAGGCCGAGGGCGGCGTCGTTCTCGTACCGGCTCACGGAGTCGGTCAGGTACTCGACCTGGCGGCGTCGCGCGAGCCCCACGAACTCCCGTCCGGCCGCGTCCCCCTCCATCGCCGCGTTGTCCCAACTGGTCACCCTGTGCACGGACTTCCACCTCCGCTCACGCCCGTCGCGGTGCTCGGCCTCCTCGATGAACGCGTACTTGGCGAGCACGCGCAGGTGGTAGCTGGCGGACGCCGAGGACTCCCCCGTGCGGGCGGCGAGTTCGCTGGCGGTGGCGGGGCCGAACTGGCGGAGCAGGCCGAGGAGTTGGATGCGGAAGGGGTGGGTGAGGGCCTTGAGGGCGGCGGCGTCGCGGGCGGGGTCGAGGACGCGCTGGCGTTCGTCACTGTCCATGGGGGGACGGTAACCACGCCCGGCGACTTCGCAAAAGAGTTTTTGGAAAACTTCTTTGGGAAAGTGGCCGTCGGGTCAGGCGGATAGGGTCCCCCCGTGACGGACGCGGACTTCATACAGAACACCCGGGACTCCTACGACAAGATCGCCGAGGAGTACACGCGGCAGCTCCCGAACGGCCTCGGCGGACGCGTCGTGGACCTCAAACTCGTGGAAGCCTTCGCGGAGTTGGTGAAGTCGAGGGGCACCGAGCCGGTCGCGGACCTGGGCAGCGGCCCCGGCCACGTGACGGCCTACCTGCACAGCCTCGGCCTCCAGGTCTTCGGCGTCGACCTCTCCCCCAGAATGGTCGCCCTGGCCCGCCAGACACACCCCCAGCTCCGCTTCCACGTAGGCTCGATGACCGCCCTCGACCTCCCCGACGAGACCCTGGGCGGCATCTTCTCCCTGTTCTCGGTCATCCACATCCCGGACGCCGAACTCCCCTCCCTCTGCAAGGAGTTCGCCCGCGTCCTCGCCCCCGGCGGCTACCTGTTCCTCTGCTTCCAGACCGACACCACCACCCGCCTCCGCATCACCGAACGCTACGGCCACGACATCACCCTCGACTACCACTGGCACGACCCCACCCACGTCACCACCCTCCTCACCGAGGCGGGCCTGCACGTCGAGGCCCACTGCGTGCTGGAGCCCCCGGAGGGCGCGAACCGCCCACGGGCGATCCTGCTGGCCAGAAAGGGCTGAGGAGGCCCGACAGGGGCCGGTGGACGCCTCGTCTCAGCCCGCCGCTTCCCGGAACTCCTCCGGCACCCCCGGAATCACGATCGACCGGTCGCCCGCGTGCTCCAGCAGCGCCCGCAGGCCGTTGACCAACCCGGCCCGTGCCTCCGGCGGGACGCCCTCCACCAGTCGCTCCACCTCGCGGCGCCGGTGGGCGAGCACCTGGCGGACCAACTCCTCGCCGCGCGGGGTGAGTCGGAGGACGACTTCGCGGCGGCTGACCTCGCTGGCGCGGCGGTCGACGAGGCCCGTCTGTTCGAGGCGCATGACGGAGCGGAGGGCGGTGGAGGAGTTCACGCCCAACACCTCGGCGAGGAGGGCGAGTTTGACGGGTCCGCACCCCTCCAGCGCGACCAGTGTGCGGAGTTGGGGCAGGGTCAGGGAGTCGTCGACGGAGGTGAGAGCCCGCGCGGAGATGCCCATCACGAGGCGGGAGGCCGCCATGACGATGGACACGACGTCCTCGGACTCCACAACAGGCCCGTCCGCTGCCTCGCCCATCACGTCCTCCTGCCGAACCGACCGTTCGACCCTACGTCGCCGGCCGTCACGCGCACACCGCGGCGACGTGATCAGGCCGCGTAGGGGCGCGCGCCGCGTCCGTCCCTCAAGGTCGCGCCCCACCAGGCGAGTTGGTCGAGGAGGACGGTGGCCGCCTTCTCGGCGGGCTCGGGGTCGAGGAGCGCCCCGGCCTCGTCGAACTGCTGCCACGCGTTGTGGAAGCTGACGGTGTCGCGGAGCGTGACGGCGTGCAACTCGGCGAAGACCTGGCGGAGTTGTTCGACGGCGCGGTGCCCGCCGGCGATGCCGCCGTAGGAGACGAACGACACCGGCTTGGCCCGCCACTCGCCAAAAACGTAGTCGATGGCGAGCTTGAGGGAGGCGGGGTACCCGTGGTTGTACTCGGGCGTGATGACGACGTACGCGTCCTGCGCCCCGATCCGCGCGGCGAACCCCGGTTCCCCTTCGGGCCGTTCACCGGCGTCGAGGCTGAGCTTCAGCTCGGCGACGAGCGCCGGTTCACAGAGATCGACGACCTCGATCTCCATGTCCTCCCTGAGCCGCGCCTGCCCGACGAACCAGTCGGCGACGGTACCGGCGAACCGCCCGGTACGGACACTGCCGACGATGACGCCCACCTTGAGCGGACTGTTGGACATGAGGCTCCCCATCCTGTTCCCGGGTCTGTGCCCGGCGTTCGCCGGCGCCTTCCGCACCGGCACCACAGGAACGTAGGACCTCAACTAACCTTCAGGTCAAGCGAGTTCGCCAGCCGGTGCACATCGCGTGCCGTCCCCGTCACCCCCGAGAGGAACCCCTGGGCGCGCGGCGAGGCACCGGCCGTCAGCCACGCGGGGTCGATGTCGCAGACGGTGACGCGGACGCCGGTGCCGGCGAGCGCGAGCGGCAGGGTGTGGACGACGGTCGAGGGGAAGCTGAGGACCGTGCTGCCGATGGGCCCCCGGCGCGCGATGAGTTCGAGGGGCAGTTCGGGGCGGACGATTTCGAGGCCGGTCTCGGACTGGAGCCGGTGGAGCTTGTCGGTGGCCTCCCGCCGGTGGGCGAAGTAGCGGGCGACCCCGTGCGTCCGCGCGAGCTGCCGGACGGCTTCGAGGTAGCGCTCCGCGTCGACGACTCCCGTCTCCACGAGGGACGTTCCGACCATGTCGGCGCCCTTGGTGACGGTCGGCGGCCCGAACCGCTCCCGGGTCCAGGCGAAGGTGTTCGCCACGACGTGGACGTCCTTCGGCGCGTCCTCGATGGGCATCGCCGAGAACACCTCGACGCGCCGGCTCCCCGTCGGGGTCAGCCGGCGCCGGGCGGCGGAGGAGACCGGCGCGAAGACGAGGTCGCGCGGTCCGGGCCGGCCGCCCTTGCGGTGCCAGCGCACCAGCCGTTCCCCGCGCGCGAGTTGGCCGACGAACTCCATCGTCGCCGTGCCGTCGTCGACGACCACCAGTTCACCCGCCCTGGTGATCGTCAACAGCAGTTGTACGTACCGGGAGAACGGATCCCCCATCACGACCCGCTCCGCCTGCCGCAGCAGCCGCGAGAGCCCGCCAACTGTCCGGAACGGCGCGGCGGTTCCGCCCCGCGCCTCCTCCCAGCGCACGACATGCCCTTCCTCGCGCGCGAGTTCGGACATCCGCCGCAGTTGACCCCGGGTCATGGGGTCGATGGGAGCCAGCACGACGAGCACGAGCCCGTCCGCCGACCCCGCACCAACTCCGCCGCCGGGCGGCGGAGTCGAACCGATTCCCTGAGCATGCGCCCACTCCAGGACGTTGAGCAGCTGCACCGGGCTCTCGACGAACGCGAGCGTCGTGGGTGTGTCGGCGTGCGGGGTCATCCTCGTACGGCCATCCCGTCGTAAGGCGTAGCGGGTCACGGTGGTGGGTCAGACGGTGAGCGGTTCGCCCGCGGCGTCCGCGATCTCGGCCTCGGCGACGACGCCGGCGACGCGGCGCAGCTTCTTCATCGGGCCGAGCTCGGAGTCGTAGACCTTCTTGACGCCGTCACCGAGGGACGCCTCGATGGTGCGGATGTCGCGGACGAGGCGCGCGAGGCCCTGCGGCTCGACGGAGGCGGCCTGGTCGGAGCCCCACATCGCGCGGTCGAGGGTGATGTGGCGCTCGACGAAGGTCGCGCCGAGGGCGACGGCGGCCAGCGTGGTCTGCAGGCCCGTCTCGTGGCCGGAGTAGCCGATCGGGACGTTCGGGTACTCCCGCTCCAGGGTGTTGATGACGCGCAGGTTCAGCTCCTCCGCCTTCGCCGGGTAGGTCGAAGTGGCGTGGCAGAGAAGGATGTTGTCCGAGCCCAGGACCTCGACGGCGTGCCGGATCTGCTTCGGGGTGGACATGCCGGTGGAGAGGATGACGGTGCGGCCGGTGGCGCGCAGGGCGCGCAGCAGCTCGTCGTCCGTGAGGGACGCGGAGGCGACCTTGTGGGCGGGGACGTCGAACTTCTCCAGGAAGGCGACGGCCTCGGTGTCCCACGGGGAGGCGAACCAGTCGATCCCACGCTCCTTGCAGTGCTCGTCGATCTTGCGGTACTCGTCCTCGCCGAACTCCACGCGGTGGCGGTAGTCGATGTAGGTCATGCGGCCCCAGGGGGTGTCCCGCTCGATGTCCCACTGGTCGCGCGGCGTGCAGATCTCGGGCGTGCGCTTCTGGAACTTGACGGCGTCGCAGCCGGCTTCGGCGGCCACGTCGATCAGCTTGAACGCGTTGTCGAGGTCGCCGTTGTGGTTGATGCCGATCTCGCCGCAGATGTAGACGGGGCGGCCGGGGCCGGCCTCGCGCGAACCGAAGCTGCGGATACGGGAGTTGGTGCTCATCGCGGAGAGTTTCCTTACTGGGTGAGGGTGTCGAGCGAGGGTCCGAGGAGCCAGCCGGCGATCTCGCGGATCGCTCCGTCACCACCGGCGTTGGCGGTGACCGCACGGGCCGCGCCCCGGACGACGTCGTGGGCGCTGGCGACAGCCACCGGCCAGCCGACGAGGGCGAAACAGGGAAGGTCGTTGACGTCGTTGCCGGCGTACAGGACGCGCTCGGGCGAGATGCCCTGTTCCTCGCACCACTGCTTGAGCGCGAGGTCCTTGCGGTCGATGCCGTGCAGGACGGGGATCTGGAGTTTGCGGGCCCGAGCGGCGACGATCGGGTTCTGTTCGGTGGACAGGATCAGCAGCTTCTTGCCGCTGCGGCGCAGGGCGGCGACGCCGAGTCCGTCGCCCCGGTGCACGGAGACGAACTCCCGCCCGTCCTGGTCGATCATGACCCGGTCGTCGGTCTGCGTCCCGTCGAAGTCGAGGACGACGGCGTCGACTTCGGCGCCGGTGGGCAGTCCGCCGGCCCGCTCGGAGTCGAACAGGGGCGCCAACGCCCGTGCGCGGGCGAGGTCATGGGGGTCGTCGATCTCCAACACCCGTGCGGGGTCGGTGCGGACGAGTTCGGTGCGGCCGAAGAAGCGGTGGTTGTGGGTGCGGAACCCGGCCGCGTCCATCGCGTACGCGGCGCCGGTCTCCAGGAAGTCCTGCGGCCGGTCCTGGCGCCGGGGCCGGTACGCCTTGTCGTGGTTGACGCCCTGCCCGCCCTCGGTCTCCTCCCGCCACACGAACCCGTGGAAGGCGGCGACGGTGACGGCGGTGTCGGCGCCCTTCTCGACGACGGCGGCGGCGACCCCCTCCACGTCCTCGCGGACGAGGAACGGGCTGGTGCACTGGACGAGCAGGACGACGTCGACGGGGGCCCCGTGCGCCGCCTCGTGGGCGTCCATCGCGTGCAGGACGGCGGCCTCGGAGGTCGCGGTGTCCCCGGCGATGACGGCGGGCCGCAGGACGACCTCGGCGCCCGCCTCCCGGGCGGCGGCGGCGATGCCGTGGTCGTCGGTGGAGACGACGACGTTCGTGACGAGGCGGGCGGACAGGCACTCCCGCACGGCCCGCGCCACCAGCGGCACACCCCCGACCGGCGCGAGGTTCTTGGCGGGCACTCCCTTGGAGCCGCCCCGCGCGGGAATCACGGCAAGCACGCGGCGAACTGAACCAGCCTCAGCCGCTTGCGAGTTGGACATGGGGTGTACTCCTTGTACGAGTTCTTGGAACTTTCCGGAGGAGCCGGTCGCTGCGGGCTCACCGCTCACAGCGGCCCCACCCGTGCCGGAGAGTGCCCCCGTGTCCGGACAACTCCCTTCCCCGGTACCCCCGTTCATAGCTCCCCCATCCGCCGGATGACCGGCGCCACCCGCTGCACCCCGTGCCGGTAGGCCCCGCGTGCCGCGCGCCGGACGATCTGGCGCACGGGTCCCGGGGTCTTGTCGGCGGACGGTGCGCCGGGGAGCGGGGAGCCGTCGGGGGCGAGGTGGTGGCGGGCGAGGATGCCGGGGAGGTAGCCGGGGGCCGTGGCCTGCGTGTAGTACGGCTGGAGCGGCGGGAGTTGGGAGCGGTCGAGGAGTTTCGCGATGCGCGCGCGGGCGGCGTCGAAGGCGTGCTCGTAGCCCCCGTCGGCCGCGACCCCCTGCCGGGACACCCACTCCTCGTCCGCCACCGGCCGGTGTCCCGCGTCGAGTTGTTCCCAGGACGCGAGGCAGCCGGAGCCGACGAAGTGGTGGTTGCCGAGGGATTCGCGGATGCCGAGGTCGGTGAGGACGACGGTGGGGATCCGGCGGTGGAGCGATTCGAGCGCGGCCGTGGAGCTGATGGTGACCAGGAGGTCGGTGCGGTCGAGGACGTCGCCCATGTTCCCGTACACCAGCTGGAAGTTGGCCGGGAGGTCCTTGTTCTGGGCGAGCTTCTGGTAGGGCAACTCCTCGATGTGGGTGGTGTGTTCACCCGGCTTGGAGCGCAGCTTGAGCAGCACCTCGCGCTCCGGGTGCAGGCGTGCGTGCTGAACGAGCCGGTCCAGCAGGTACGTCCGGTCCTTGCGGCTCTCCGGCACGGAGGGCTGCGCGGCGAACACCACGGTGTACGGCTGGTGTTCACCGGTGTAGGGCGCCCCGCCGAGGAACGGCAGCGCGACCTCGGTCACGGCGGAGGCGTCGGCGCCGACCCCCTCGTACACGGCGGTGAAACGCTCCGCGTCCTGGCGGGAGTTGGCGAGGACGAGGTCCGCGCCGTGCCGCAGGAGGAGGCCGTCGGCCAGCTTCTCGTAGACGACGCCGACGTAGCCGGTGACGACGACGGGCCGGGGCCCGTCCCCCCAGACGTGCTTCAGGCCGTGCAGCATGGCCTGGACGCCGCCGCCGACGAGCGACAGGACGAGCAGGTCGTAGCGCTCGCGGCCCATCGCGCGCAGGAACTCGACGGCGGTCACCTCGGTCAGCGAGTCCGCGCTGATGCCCACCTCGGCGAGTTGCCGGGCGGTGGGGGTGGCGCGTCCGCGCAGCAGGTAGCCGTCCAGAATGGGTTCCGGGCCGCTGTCGGGGGTGATGCGCCGCGCGGTGCGGGCTCCCCATTTCCAGCGAGTGTCGGAGTCCGCTAGGACGGCGATCCTGAGAGGCGTAGAAGTACGTGGTGACACAACACGGGAGACTAGTAAAGCAAAATCTAGTCCCACAAGAACCAAGACTCAACAAAAAGTGAACAGAACCCCACCAAGTGACTAACTCGCCCGCTGCCTCACGGAAAGCAGACAGGATGCACGCTTCCGACGCACCGAGTTCACCGCCCGGCAAGATGTCTGACACTTTTCCCGCCGGGACACCTCCTACGCTCACGCAAGTGCCCAAGCTCTCCGTGATCGTTCCCTGTTACAACGTGCAGCATCTCGTCCTGGACACCCTCAGAAGCCTCCAGGAGAACGCGCGCGAGGACTTCGAGTTCGTCCTGGTGGACGACAAGTCGAAGGACGACACCGCGGCCGTTCTGGAACGCGCGGCGGAATCTATTTCCAAGATCTCCGAAGTACAGGTCGTGCGCCCCGAAAAAAACGGAGGGCTGGCCACCGCTCGCAATAATGGCCTGAATGTGGCGCGCGGGGAATACCTGACTTTCCTCGATGGCGACGATTGGTACGCTCGCGGCTTTTTGTCCGAATTGGTGGACGTGATCGAAAAGCTGGGCTGCGATTTCGTCCGAGTCGATCATGTGCAGACGACGGGCCGCGCGCGTTCGATCTTCCGCCACCCCCAGGGCCGCCGGAACGAGGTCCTGGACCCCCGTGACTCGATCCTGCCCGCCGACCGCTCGTCCTCGGTGGACTACCCGTACGCGTGGGCCGGCATCTACCACCGCAGGCTCGTCGACCGGGGCCTGCTGCACTTCACGGACGGTCTGCGCACCGCCGAGGACCGGCCCTGGATCTGGAAGCTGCACCGCGAGGCCGAGTCGTTCGCCGTGGCCGACCTGCACGGCATCTTCTACCGCCGGGGAGTCGCCAACTCCCTCACCCAGATCGGCGATGTGCGCCAGCTCGACTTCATCCGCGCCTTCGACCAGGTGATCGAGGAGACCTCGCGCGACCGCGACGCCGACCGGCTGCTGCCGAAGGCCGTCCGCACGTACTGCGCGATCATCGCCCACCACCTGTCGGAGATCGAGAAGTTCGAGCCCGCGGTCGCCAAGCAGCTCCGGATCCGCAGCGCCGCGGCCGTCCGGCGGCTGCCCCAGGACCTCCTGAAGGACGTGCTCGACACCATGGACATCCAGCGCGCCGCCACCCTGCGGCGACTGCGCCGCAAGGTCACGACAGCGAAGGCGGCCGCCTGATGCCCCGCACGACCCAGCTCTACGTCGCCTCCACGCTGTACGGCGTCGCGACCATCGCCGCGGGCCTCGACGCGGACGTCTTCCCGGCCGCCGACCGCAGGCTGCTGCTGGTCTGCAACAACGCGAACGCCCCCGAAGTCACCACGCCCCTCGACGAGATGCCGGGCTTCGCCCCGCTGCGGGGCCGCTTCGACGGCGTGCTGTCGTGGAACGACGCCATCAGCCCCTTCCACCCGAGCACCTGGGCGCCGCGCGCCGACGACACCGTCCTCTTCGAGCGGTACCTGCGCCTGCTGTGGGACCTCGGCGACGACCGGATCGAGATCGTCCTGGAGTCCATCCAGGTCAACCCGGCCCAGGCGATCGCCTCCTGCTTCACCGGCGCCCCGGTCGACGTCTACGCGGACGGCCTGATGACCTACGGCCCGACCCGCAACAAGATCGACCCGCTGATCGGCACCCGCGTCCGCCGCGTCCTGCACCTCGACCTGATCCCCGGTCAGCTCCCGCTGCTGCTCACCGAGTTCGGTGTTCCCGCGCAGACCCTGCCGACGGACGCCTTCCTCAAGGTGCTGGGGGAAATCGACGACACCGACGAAGAGTTGCCCCGGATTCCGGCCAACTCCGCGCTGCTGCTGGGGCAGTACCTCTCCGCGCTCGACATCCTCACCGTCGACGAGGAGGAGAACCTGCACCTGCGGATGCTGCGCGGGGCGGTGAAACAGGGCCACACCTCGGTCGTCTTCAAACCGCACCCCACCGCACCGGCCCGCTACAGCAAGGCACTTGAGGCCGAGGCGGCGAAACTCGGCGCGGAGCTGCTGGTGCTGGACACCCCCGTCCTCGCCGAGGTGCTGTTCGCGACGGCCGAGCCGGCGCTCGTGGTCGGCTGCTTCTCCACCGCCCTCTTCACGGCGAAGGAGTTCTACGGCATCCCCGTCGCCCGCACCGGCACCCAGCTCGTCCTCGACCGGCTGACCCCGTTCCAGAACAGCAACCGGGTGCCGGTGATCCTCGCGGACGCCCTGCTGCCCGACCTGGACGGCAAGGACACGCCCGTCCCGCTCGACGACCTGATCGAGACGATGGGCTTCGTCATGCAGGCCCAGATCTACCCCCACCTGCGCGCCACCGCCGAGCGCTACCTCAGCACCAGGCTCACCCCGCGCACCCAGCGCTACTTCCGCCGCAGGCGCCTCACCGCCCTCGGCCTGCCCGGCGGCATCCCGGCCCGCCTCGCCTTCATCCCCCGCAACTCGACGGCCCGCAGAGTGGTCCGCCGGGCGAGGGCACTCAAGAAGTCGGTGAAGAAGTAACGCGCGACGGCGCCGGGCCGGCCACCGTGCTCGCCGGCGAGGCGACTTGAGCCCCCGGCGCCCCAACTGCCCTTTGCCCACCTCTCCATGACGAGGGATACCAGCGTGACCGAGACGGCCGTAAGAACCGAGCAGGGCGAGGCGGAACGGATACCCGCACAGCAGCCCGCAGCACCCCGCGTCAACCGGCTCAGGGCGCTCGACGGGCTCCGGCTCGTGGCCGCGCTGATGGTCGCGGTGTACCACTACGCGGGGCGCGGCGCGCAGGTGTCGACCTCGTGGGGCGCCTCGCCGAAGACCGAGTTCCCGACGCTGCACAATTTCGCGACGTACGGGTGTCTCGGCGTCCAGGTGTTCTTCGTGATCAGCGGGTTCGTGATCTGCATGAGCGGCTGGGGCAGGTCCCTGACGTCGTTCTTCGCGTCGCGGGTCTCGCGGCTCATGCCGGGGTACTGGTTCGCCGTGGCCCTGCTGATCGTCGTCATGGCGCTGCCCGGGGTCCCGTTCAAGGGCGTCTCCCCGAGCGACGCCCTGGTCAACTTCACGCTGCTCCAGCAGCCGATCGGCGCCGACCGGGTGCTGGGCGTCTGCTGGACGCTGTGGGTGGAGATCCGGTTCTACGCGCTGTTCGCGCTGCTCGTCGTCATCCCCGGCGCCAACCGGCGCCGGGTGCTGATGTTCTCGATCGGCTGGCTGTTCGCCGTCGCCATCGCGCAGGCCGCGCACCAGCCGCTGCTCGACCTCGTCGTGATGCCGGAGTACGCGCCGTACTTCATCGGCGGCATGGGCCTCTACCTCGTGCACCGCGACCGCGGCGACATCTACGCCTGGGGACTGACCGCCGCCGGGTTCCTCATCGGCCAGCACTACGCCGTCAAGGACCTGTGGAACGCCTCCGACCCGAACGCCTTCGCGCACCGCACGACCTTCGGGATCGTCGCCGTCGTCGCCTTCGGCTTCATCGCCGTCGCCGCGATCGCGCTCGGCTGGCTGAACTGGGCGAACTGGCGCTGGCTGACCGTCGCGGGCGCGCTGACGTACCCGTTCTACCTGGTCCACGAGCACCTGGGGTGGGTGGTCATCTGGGGGCTGCACCGGAAGCTGGAGATCCCGGCGATACCGACGTTCTTCCTGACGATCGGGGGGATGCTGCTCCTGGCCTACCTGATCTACCGGTTCGTGGAGACACCGCTGACGCCGAGGCTGCGGACGGCGCTCCAGAAGGCCCGGTGATCTTCTGAAGGGCCGGTGATCTTCTGAAGGGCCGGTGATCACTCCTTCCCGTACCGTGCGGCGATCCCGGCGATGACGATCTCAAGACCGTCCGCGAAGTGCCGGTCGTAGTCGGCGAAGATCTCCGCCCCGGCCGCCGCGCTCAGCGGGAACTCCGCGAGCCTGCGCGCCCGTTCACCCACGTCGTACCCCTCCCGCCGTTCGCCGGGGAGGGGTACGACGCCCTGTTCCTCGATGACGAACCCGACGGTGTAGCTGGTGGCGGTGGTGTACGCGCGCACCCCGTCGGCCAGCGTGAACCCCGCGTCGAGGAAGAAACGCAGGTTCTCCTCCATGCGCACGGCGTGCTCGGTCCCCGTGAAGCGTGAGCCGCTGAACACCTTCGCCCCGTCGCGGTAGGCGAGCAGCGCGGACCGCAGTCCGGCGCAGGCGCCCCGGATCCGGTCCTGCCAGGTGTCCGCCTCGTCCAGGGCGGTCCCGGCCTCCATCCGCCGGAACATCACCGTCGCCATCTCGTCGAGCAGCGCCTGCTTGTCCTTGAAGTGCCAGTACAGGGCGGGTGCCTTGACGTCGAGCTCCTTGGCGATGGCCCGCAGGGTGAGCCCTTCGAGCCCGACGTCGTTCAGCAGCGCGAGAGCTGTTTCGGCGACGCGGGTGCGGTCGAGGGGGGCGCGGCGTGCGGGCTCACGGCGTGCGGGCTCACGTTCTGTGGTCACGGGGGACAGCTTGACACCTTAACGATGTTAAGGGCGTGCTCGTAGGCACGACCACTTAACAACGTTAAGGCGACGCCCATGCAGCACACCGACGTCCTGATCGTCGGCGCCGGCCCCACCGGCCTGACCCTCGGCATCGACCTCGCCCGGCGCGGCGTCGACGCCCTCATGGTGGAGCGGGGCCCCGCCCTCTCCCCCGGCTCCCGCGGCAAGGGCCTCCAGCCCCGCACCCTGGAGGTCTTCCAGGACCTCGGCGTCCTCGACCCGATCCTCGCGGCGGGCGGCCCCTACCCCGCCACCCTGTTCTGGAAGGACGGCGTCCAGCTCGGCGAACACCAGATGTTCGAGCCCGTGGAGCAGGCCACGGCAGGCTCCCGCTTCACCGCCCCGTGGATGGCCCCCCAGTGGCGCACCCAGCGGATCCTGCACACCCGACTGCGCACCCTCGGCGGCCAAGTCAGCTTCGGCCACGAGGTGGTGACGATCCATCAGGACGACGACGGTGTCACCGCGTCCTTCGCCGACGGCACCACGCTCCGCGCCCGCTACGCCGTCGCGGCGGACGGCGGACGCTCGGCCCTGCGCCGGGCCGCCGGCATCGGCATGACCGGCGACGGCGCCCCCGAGTCCGACCCGTTCCTCGTCGCGGACGTCCGCGTCCCCGGCCTGAGCCGCACGCACTGGCACGTGTTCCAGAGCGAGGCGGGCCTCCTTGGCCTGTGCCCGCTCGCCGGCACGGACGAGTTCCAGCTCTTCGCCCAACTCCCGTCCGACAAGCCCCTGTCGGACGCCGTGTCGGCGGAGACGGTCACCGCGCTCCTGCGGGAGCGCACGCACCTCACCGAGGCGGCCGGCCTCGGCTGGCACTCCGTCTTCCGCCCCCGCACCGCCCTCGCCGACCGCTTCCGCGCCGGCCGCGTCCTCCTCGCCGGCGACGCCGCCCACGTCCATCCGCCGTCCGGCGGACAGGGCCTCAACACCGGCGTCCAGGACGCCTACAACCTCGGCTGGAAACTCGGCGCAGACCTCAAGGACCCCTCGCTCGGCGTCCTCGACACCTACGAGGAGGAGCGCCGGGCGATCGCCTCGGACATGCTCGCCCTCGCGACGGCCGTCCAGCGCGGCGAGGTGCGGCGCGGCCGGTCCACCCATCAACTCGACCTCAACTACCGCGAGTCGAGCCTCACGCGGGAGACGAGGACCGCGCCGGCCGGGCTGCGCGCCGGGGACCGCGTCCCCCACACCCTGCACGGGCTCGACCTCCACGCCCGTATCCAGGGCCCCGGCTGGAGCGAACCCACCCTCCCCGAGGGCGTGTTCCTCGTCCGCCCGGACGGGTACGTCGGCTGGGCCGGGGACTCGCGTGAGGGGCTGGCCGAGTATGCGGCGGGGGTGGGCGCCTGAACTCACCTCGCCGCGAGCCGAGTTGAGTGGTGGGCCGACCTCGCCGCAGGCCGGGGTCTCACACGACTCACCCCGCCGCCGACCAAGGTCCCACGCGGCTTGCCTCGCCGCAGGCCGAGTCGAGGGGTGGGCCGGCATCGCCGCCAACCGAGTTCTCACGCGACTCGCCCCACCGCAGGCCGAGTTGAGGGGGTGGCCCGGCCGTGCCGCAAGCCGAGGTCTCACGCGACTCGCCCCGCCGCCCACCCAGTTCTCACGCGACTCGCCCCACCACAGGCCGAGTTGAGGGGTGGCCCGGCCGTGCCGCAAGCCGAAGTCTCACGCGACTCGCCCCGCCGCCCACCCAGTTCTCACGCGACTCGCCCCACCACAGGCCGAGTTGAGGGGTGGCCCGGCCGTGCCGCAAGCCGAGGTCTCACGCGACTCGCCCCGCCGCCCACCCAGTTCTCACGCGACTCGCCCCACCGCCCACCCAGTTCTCACGCGGCTTGCCTCGCCGCCGACCGGGGGCTCACCCGGCTTGTTCCGCCTCCGGGCGGGGGCTCACGCGTCGGCCGGCGCCGGCATCAGAACGCGTCCGACGGTACGTACGTCCCCCACACCTCGCGCAGCGCTCCGCAGACCTCGCCCACGGTCGCCCGTGCCCGCAGGGCCTCGCGCATCGGGTAGAGGACGTTGTCCTCGCCGGCCGCAGCCTTGCGCAGGGCGTCGAGTGCCGCGTCCACCGCGCCCTGGTCGCGCTCGGCGCGCAGCTTCGCGAGCCGTGCCGCCTGGCGGGCCTCGATCGCCGGGTCGACGCGCAGCGGCTCGTACGGCTCCTCCTCGTCGAGCCGGAACCGGTTCACGCCGACGACGACCCGCTCGCCGGCGTCCGTCTCCTGCGCGATCCGGTACGCGCTGCGCTCGATCTCCGCCTTCTGGAACCCGTGCTCGATCGCGGCGACCGCGCCGCCCAACTCCTCGATCTTGCCCATGAGTTCGAGGGCGGCGGCCTCGACGTCGTCGGTCATCCGCTCGACGACGTACGACCCGGCGAAGGGGTCGACCGTCGCGGTCACGTCGGTCTCGTACGCCAGCACCTGCTGCGTGCGCAGGGCGAGGCGCGCGCTCTTGTCCGTGGGCAGCGCGATGGCCTCGTCGAAGGAGTTGGTGTGCAGGGACTGGGTGCCGCCGAACACCGCGCCGAGGGCCTGGACGGCGACCCGGACAAGGTTCACCTCGGGCTGCTGCGCGGTGAGTTGGACGCCGGCGGTCTGCGTGTGGAACCTCAGCATCAGCGACTTGGGGTTGCGCGCGCCGAACTCCTCCTTCATCACGCGGGCCCAGATCCGGCGGGCCGCACGGAACTTGGCGACCTCCTCCAGGATCGTCGTCCGCGCGACGAAGAAGAACGAGAGGCGGGGCGCGAAGTCGTCGACGTCCATGCCGGCGGCGACGGCCGTGCGGACGTACTCGATGCCGTCCGCGAGCGTGAACGCGATCTCCTGCGCGGGCGAGGCGCCGGCCTCGGCCATGTGGTACCCGGAGATCGAGATCGTGTTCCAGCGGGGGATCTCGGCGCCGCAGTACTTGAAGATGTCGGCGGTCAGCCGCAGGGAGGGCTTGGGCGGGAAGATGTACGTCCCCCGCGCGATGTACTCCTTGAGTACGTCGTTCTGGATGGTGCCCGTCAACTTGCCCGCCTCGACGCCCTGTTCCTCGGCGACGAGCTGGTACATCAGCAGGAGCAGCGCGGCGGGAGCGTTGATCGTCATGGACGTGGAGACCTGGTCGAGGGGGATGCCGTCGAACAGGACGCGCATGTCGTCCACGGAGTCGATGGCGACGCCGACCTTGCCGACCTCGCCGGAGGCGATGGGGGCGTCGGAGTCGTGGCCCATCTGGGTGGGGAGGTCGAAGGCGACGGAGAGGCCGGTGGTGCCGTTCGCGATGAGGTCGCGGTAGCGGGCGTTGGACTCCGTCGCCGCGCCGAAGCCGGCGTACTGGCGCATCGTCCAGGGGCGGCCGGTGTACATCGAGGGGTAGATACCTCGGGTGTACGGGTACTGTCCGGGTTCCCCCAGCTTCTCCGCCGGGTCCCAGTCCGCCTGGGTGTCCGGTCCGTACACGGGGTCGATGGGGATTCCGGACTCCGACTCACGCGTCATGGTGCCGCTGCCTCTCGCCGAGCTGCTGGTACGCCGCCGGACCCGCGATGGGGTCCCGTCACCATCTTGGCTCAGGGGAGTTACGGAAGGACAAAGGGCGCGGGCGGGACCGGGGGAACGTGTCCCGCCCGCGCCATGCGCACGGAGCCGTAGGTACGGGGGGAACCCCCGGCTCCGTACTGAGGGCCGATGACCAGTCGGCTCACTTGTTACTGCGCCGGACCCCCGAAAAACGTCACACCCTCGGCGAAAAAACTTCGGACCGAGAAGAATACGCAGCTCAGGACGCTGTCATCGGCGCGGCGTTCCCGTGGGGGCGTGCCCCGCCGCCACCGCCGTGTCCGCCGCCGGACTTCCCGCCGTCGCTCCAGGAACCCTTGCTGCCGTCGGAGGACCCCCCGGACCGTCCCCCGGACTTGCCTCCGGAATCGCTCCCCGGGCCGACGCCGCCACCACCCCCGCTGCCCCCGCCTCCTCCGCCGCCGCCCCACCCCTGCTGGCCCCCGTTCCCCGAGCCCCCGCCGGATCTCGACCCGCCGGTACCCGTAGTACCCCGGGTACCCCCGAAGCCGCCGCCTCCGTAGCCACCGCCCGCAGCGGTCCCGCCACCGGAGCCCTGGCCCCCGCCGGCACCCTGACTCCCGCCCGAGGCCGCACCCCCGCCTCCGCCGTAACTCCCCTTGTCCCACTGGTCCTTGAGCACACCGGCGCAGTAGGCGGGCACCCGGTCCGAGCCCCCGGCGGCGCCTTCGAGCGACTTCCGCCGCTGCCCGTCGACGGCCCGCCCGAGCGCGAGATCACGGCAGACGGCGGCGTCAAGGGCCTCGTCCCGACGACCGCCCCCGGCCGTGCCCGCGCTACCCGTGACCCCCGTAGTACCCGTAGCCCCCGTAATACCCCCGGCGGTGTCCCCACCCTGAGAGCCACCCCCGGAACCCGTAGTACCCCCCGTACCCGTAGTACCTCCGGCGCCACCCCCCGGCCCCGGCACGACCTGCCCCGAGCCGCCCCCGTCCTCGGCCCCGGACGAAGCACCCCCGCGCTCCCCCGACCCGGTCTCCCGCGCGTCGGGCGTCGCACCGGCGGAGACGGTCGCCCCCGGCTCGGGCGACCCCCCGCCCGACCCCACCCCGGCGACGACGGCCGCGCCCCCGGCGACCCCGAGCACGAGCACGGCGGCAAGACCGAACCGGGCAGCCCGCCGGCGCCGGGACACCGCGGGCCCGGCCACGGGCACCCCGAGCCGCACGACGTCGCCCACCTCGTCGACGTCCCCGACCGGCGCCGCCGCCAGGGCCGCCGCGTCCGCCTTCTCCGCGCGCACCTTGCGGAACGCGGCCAGCGCGGCGGCCTCGCCGGGCAGCTCCTCACCGTCGTCCGGGGCGGCGGGCGCCAGGGACGCCAGCGTGTGCGCGAGACGCGCCGCCCGCTCACGGGCCGCGGGCTCGACGGCGTCGGGCGACTCCCCGCTCAGCAGACGTTCCGCCGTGTCGCGGTCCAGCCACCTGTACTGCTCGTCGGCCATCACATGTCCTTCTGCGTCCGCGCGCACGCATGCGTCACACCCGACGACGGTACGGTCCCCGACCGGCCCGGCAGCGCGTCGAGCACGCCCGACGCCTCGGGGTCCTCTCCGATCAACTCGGCGAGCTTCCTCAGACCGCGGTGCGCGGCGGTCCGTACGGCGCCGGGGCGTTTGCCCAGCGTCTCGGCGGCGGTCTTCGCGTCGAGTCCGACGACGACCCGCAGCACGACCGCCTCGGCCTGGTCCTGCGGGAGCCGCGCGATGAGGGAGAGCGTACGGCCGGTGGCAAGCGCCTCGATGGCCTCCCCGGCGGTGTCGGACTCGGCGGCGCGCCCGCTCAGCTCGGTCTCGTCGCCGACGGTCGCGGGCCGCCGGCCCCGCATCCGGATGTGATCAAGAGCACGGTTGCGGGCGATGCGGGCGGCCCAGCCCCGGAAGCGGTCGGCGTCGCCGGTGAACCGTTCCAGGTCCCGGGCGATCTGGAGCCACGCCTCCGACGTCACGTCCTCGGCGTCCGCCTCGCCCACCAGCGTCCGGACGTATCCGAGCAGCCGGGGATGCACGGCGCGGTACACAGCACGGAACGCGTTCTCGTCCCCGTCCTGCGCAGCGAGCACCGCGGCAGTCAGCTCCGCGTCGTCCCCCAGCACCCCGGCACCCTGGTCCCTAGCTCAGCCGATCGATGAATGTCCCGCCGATGGTCCCCACAGCACACGGCGGTGGTCCAGCCGCCCTGCTGTCCGGCGCGAAAGGCACGTTACGACCTGAAACCGCGCCCCGTCCACGCCGGTCCACCCCTCGCACACCCCGGGTGTGACAGAAACCGCCCCCGCGACGCTGAACAGAACACGGGCCGCCGCGCGACCCGTACAGCGACGACCGGGGCCTCTCCTGTGGGGGGTGGCGGCCCCGGTCGTTGCCTGCTCCCGCCGGGGGTGGGGCTGGTCCTTGGGAGCTACTGCTTGAGGACTGCTACTTGAGAGCCAGGAGTCCCTGAGGGCTACGGCGTGCCGTCGCACGGTGCCTCGTCCTCCCGCCGCCAGTCGTCGCACCGGCGTGTGGGTGCGGTGAGAGCGCCGGAGTCACGGGCGTCGCGGAAGGCGGCCAGGGCCTCGGCCTCCGCGGCGGCGTCGGGGCCGGGCGGGGTGAGGGCGGCGGCGAGCAGGCGGGGCAGGTCGGTCATTCGATCCCCAACTCCCGTGCGAGGCGCCGCAGTCCGCGGTACGCGGCGGTGCGGACGGCACCGGGCCGCTTCCCGAGGACGCGCGCGGCGGCGGGCCCGTCGAGCCCGACGACGACTCTCAGCAGGACGGCCTCGGCCTGGTCGGGCGGCAGCCCGCGGACGAGGGCGAGGGCACGCTCGGTGGACAGCGCCTCGGCGACCTGGTCGTACGTGTCGTGCGGGGCGACGGGGTCGGCGTCCTCGATCGCACCGCCCCGTAGGGGACGTGCCCTGGCCCGGCGCAGGTGGTCGAGCGCCCGGTGCCGGGCGATGGTCGCCGACCAGCCCCGGAACCCGGCGCCGTCCCCACGGAACCGTCCGAGGTCGCGGGCGATCTCCAGCCAGGCGTCGGAGGCGACGTCCTCGGCCTCGTCGCCCACGATCCCCTTCAGGTACCCGAGCAGCCCCGGCTGCACGAGCCGGTACACCACAGCGAACGCCACCTCGTCGCCCTCCTGGGCACGGGCGACAGCCACCCCGAGCTCCCCGTCGAACGCCGCCTGAGGGCGCCGGGGTTCCCCACCCTGCCCCACCACAAGTCCCCGTTGATGCCGTTGCCCGTCCGAGGGCGACGACCGCGCGGCCCACCCCCGTGGGACCGCACCGGCCGCCGGTCCGCGACGCGGCCCTCACTACCCCCAGCGACGAACGCCCCAAATCCATCACAGGGTTAACGTGTGGAACAGGTCACACGGGGCCTCCCCCGCACCGTCGTTCAGCGGAGGTATCAGCAACTCGCCGCAGGGATCGGCTCGTTCAGGTCGTCTCCACCACCCGCCCCCGTCGGGAGACGACCGCGCGCAACACCCTCCGCCCCTCCGTGGAGACGTCCAAGGCGCGGCGGAGGCCGGTGGGGCCGTGGGTGGCGATGACCTCCAACACCGTGGCCTGGCGGCGGAGTTCGGCGATGACGAGGGGTGGGAGGCCGTCGGTGCGGCCGTCGCGGGGGATCTCGCCGGGATGGTGGGCGGGGTCGAGGGTGAGGTGGATGCGAAGGGCGGCCCGGGAACAGGTGTCGGCCCAGTCGCGGACGGCCTCGCCGATGCGGTCGGCGGGGGCGGCGTCCAGCATCGACCGGGCGAGGAGGGCGGCCTCGCCGCTCTCGGGGGCGGCGCCGGTCTCCGGGACGGTGTCCAGTTTCGCGGCCGTCTGCTGGAGCAGGGACGCCCACTCGCCGGCGTCGCCGCCGGACGCCAGGTTCCCCCACAGCGGGCGCAGGACCTCGTCGTCGCCGCCCAGGAGCGACACGCAGCGATCCAAACAAGCCAACCCGCTCGCGGCCAGCCCCAGTTCGTCGGCCCCCGCCAACATTTCGACCAGGTTCATCGACTTCTCCCTCCCCTGGGCCTCACCCCCGCAACGAAGCCCGTACGTCCCTATGGCGCCCCAGTCTCACAGGGCCACCACCCGAAACGCCAGGCCAACCGGAACGGAGATTTCCAGCCAAGTGTGGGAGGGGGCGGGGTACGGAGATCTCACGGTCGCCGGACGAAGGCTCGACGACCCCCGCCGACAACTCGCCCGACCGGAGCGCGTCAACTCCCCGACCGGCGCACGGCCGCTCCCTGACCGGCGCGCACCGAGCCTTCGTCCGACGCCCGTCACACCCATGAACCGGCGTTCAGGCACCCCCAGCCCCAACGCCGCCTCACCCACGACCGGCGTTGCACCAAAGCCCTCGCCCGACGCCCGTCACACCCGTACCCGGCGTTCAGACCCCCGCAGCGAACGCCCGCCACCCCCCGAACCGGCGTTCACCCCGCCCGAGTTCGACGACCCCCGCCCTTCAACTCACCCCATCCGAACCGGCAGCGCCGCCGTCCAAGCCCCCGCCAACGCCTTCTCGTTCTGCATCCGGGTGACCCGCAGCACGACGAGGATCGCGAGGACCCCCGCGACAGCCTCCACCGCGTCCGTGACCATGGTCATCCCGGTCAGCCGCCGGAGTTCGGCGGCGGTGTCCGCGTGCCGGACCATCGCGGCCCCCACCCGGCCGGCGAGAAGCCAGAGGATCCACGCCGCCCACCACACGTTGACGAGCGCGGGGGACACCGTCCGCCCGAGCGGCGCGCTCGCGTTCCAGACGTCGACCATCAGGCGCCGGGGGAACCAGAGGTTGACGACCGGCACGAACCAGGCGCCGATGACCCACCCCCGCGCCTTGGCGTGCCCGCCCGGCTCGAAGACCTCCCCGTTCACCCGGACCCGCCAGAACCAGCAGAGGTAGACGACGACGGCGGCGATCAACAGGGGCGTCTGGATCATCGCCGCCAGATTCGTCAACCGGTCCGCGTCCTCGGCCCGTTCGACGACGTCGACCCCGGCCGCGAGGTCGTCATAGACGCCGTACGTCACACCCCCCGCCCACAGTGAGAAGAACTGCCCCGCGACAACGGCCCCCAGCAGCACGGCCGTCGCTCTTCCCAGCCCCACCGGCGAACGCAACCACACAACAGACATCAATCCCCCCGAACTTACCGAAACAAGTCAAATGAATTCCGGGCCTCCCCAGACCCGGAACGCGTATTCTCGCACGGAATTCCCTCAGCTCACCCGCCCGGCCAACTCCCGGAACCGCGCCCAGGAAAGCTTCGGCTGCCGCGCGTCCCACAGTTTCTGGGCAGTCGCCCGAAGCGGCATCCGAATCCCCGCGGCGACCTGAGCCTGGGTCTGCGAGTTCGACAGATCGCACCAGACGGCGAAAACCCCGCCGAGAATCTGCGAGTCGTAAGTGGCGGGAACCTCGGTGGTCCCCCGCAGCACCCGGGGATTCCACCGCTCATAGATCCGCTGCCCCGTCGGATAGACGAAGGTGTTCGGCTCCCCGAGCACGTAGTAAAGGAACTCGTCGTTGTAGTTGACGACTTGCCGCCCGGCGGCGAGATATTCGACCGGTTTGCGCGCCCCGATCTCCTTGCCGGTCCAGTAGGCGACCTGGATCCCCTGGTCCGCCTGGACGCTCGTCCCCTGGTAGAACCCGTCGTTCCAGGCCCGCACGGTCCGCCCGGCGACCGCCTTCGCACGGTCGTTGAGCCACCCGGTGGCGAGATCGGCGACGCCCGCGCCGGCGCCGTACTCGTCGCGCGCGGCGGTGGCGAGCTGCGGATAGAGGGCGCCGGGATTCGGCACCGTGAGCGCCTGGTACTCGTCGCCGCCGAGATGCCAGTCGGACCCGGGGAACAACTCGGCGTATTCACCGAGGAGTTCGTCGACGATCCGCGCGGAGGCCGCCTTGGAGATGTCGATGGCGCCTTTCGTGGGCACCCCGTTCACATTGCGCAGCCGCAATTCCGGATGCGCGGCGAGGACGGCCCCGAGATGCCCCGGCGAATCGATCTCCGGCACGATCTCGATGTGCCGGGACGCCGCGAGCGAGACGATCGACCGCACCTCGGCCTTGGTGAGATGAACCTTGGAGACGACCTCCGGATGCGTGTCGGAGGCGATCCGGAAACCCTGGTCGTCGGAGAAATGCAGCCCGAGCTGATTGAACTTCAGATCGCCCAGTTCCCGCACCCGGTCCTCGATCCAGGCGGCGCTGAAGTTCTTGCGCGCGATGTCGAGCATGAACCCGCGGACGGGCTTGGCGGGCGCGTCCCGTACGACCCCCTCCGGCGCGCCCCCGCTGCCGCGCACCTCCTGCTTCAGCGTCCGCGTCCCGTAGAACACCCCCGCCTCGGACGCCCCGCTGACGATCACCCTCCCCCCGCTCACCGTCATGCTGTACGACTCGGCGGGCCCGTCCTCACCGAGTTCGAGACGTACGTCACCGGCGCGCGCGTCGGCGGCCTCGCCCCCGTACGCGATCCCCAACTCCCCGGCGATCAGCCGTCCTTCGTCGGCGAGCCGGGAGTCGTCGACGACGACCCGGTACCCGGCGGCGGGCCGCCAGCCGGGCCCCCGCGCCGGGGTGTGCGAGGTGACGGCGGGGACGGTGCGGGGCGCGGTGGACAGGGGGTAGGAGGACGGGGGCCGCGTACTGGGCGAGGTACCAGGGGTACTACGGGTCTCCCCGGACGCCGAAGCCCCCGTCGACGACCCCGAGGACGCCCCGGACGACCCCGAGGACCCGGACGTCGAGGCCCACACCCCGATCCCCACCCCGAGCCCGACCGTCACCACGAACGCCCCGGCGACGACCGCGCCCCGCCGTCCGCCGGCCCCGCGCCCACCGCTCTCGCGCCTGCCGCGCCTGTGCCTGCTCACGCCGCCAACCTATGGCTCACGTCCGACCACCCGCCGTCCACCACACGTTCCGAAACTCTCCCGATCGAGTGAAATTCGGGCAACTGTCGGACACACCCCGACCACTCTCGATAACGTGACGCCACACCAGCCCCCCGTGACACGAGGATCACCGCTGCCCGCCCATCGCGTGGCCATACCGGCCCTACCCGAACAACCCACACCTACGTACACGCGCCTCACCGCGTTCAACGCCGCGTCCCCGGCAGAGGCGTACGCCCTCCTCCTCACCTGCCTCCACAGCGAAACCTGGGCAGCGAGAGTCGCGACCCACCGCCCGTACCCCACGCTCGAAGCACTCCTGGCGGCAGGGGACGAGGCGGCGTACGACTTGACGAGGGGGGATCTGGCGGAAGCGCTGGCGGCGGAGAAAATGCCGCAACTCCCGCCAGAGACATACGTAGCAGCCCACATGGCGCTGAGCGCGGCACACGCGGCATACGAGTCGAAGTTCGGCCACTCGTTCGTCATCGCGGCCGAAACCATCGATCACACCCTGGAAGCCATCCGGTCACGTTTGCTGAACGATCCGGAGGACGAACGGGTACTGGCGGCGGACGAACTCCGCAAGCTCGCAAAGCAACGGTTGTCCAGTGCCGTCAGGGGCGCGGGGAACTGCGCGACCAGCCACAACGGCGCCGCACCCGGCACATAACAGGACCCACCACCCCGGATGCCACCACAGTTCACCCATCCGCGTGCCACTTCGATCACGCCGGTAGGCCCGCCGTAAACCCGCGCTCACCGCGTAGCTAACATGCTGGGGGCCGGTGGACCGTACCCGGCCGGGCCAGACCGACAGCACAAGCCGGCAGGCCCCGACACCCCGCTCCCGGAGGGACTTCCGTGCCGGCTGGAACGCTGTACCGCGGCCGGGAAGGAATGTGGTCCTGGGTGGCTCACCGAGTCACCGGCGTCCTCATCTTCTTCTTCCTGTTCGTTCACGTGCTGGACACCGCTCTCGTCCGTGTCTCCCCCGAGGACTACGACAAGGTCGTAGCCACGTACAAGACCCCGATCGTCGCGTGCCTGGAGTACGGCCTCGTCGCCGCCATCCTCTTCCACGCGCTCAACGGCCTGCGCGTCATCGCCGTCGACTTCTGGTCCAAGGGCCCGCGCTACCAGAAGCAGATGCTCTGGACGGTCGTCGGCCTGTGGGTCGTGCTGATGATCGGCGCGATCTACCCCGTCCTCGGCCACGCGGCCCGCGAACTCTTCGGGAAGTGACACCGATGGCCACCACCGAAACCACCGCGTCCGGCATCGGCCCCGTCGAGGGCGGTTCGCTGTACGACGTCGACAACCCGGCCCCGTACATCGAGGCCCCGCGCAAGCGCACGAAGAAGACCCCGAAGTCGACGAGGGGCAACTTCGAGCTGGCGGCGTGGCTGTTCATGCGCCTGTCCGGCGTCGTCCTGGTCGTCCTGGTCATCGGGCACCTGCTGATCCAGCTCGTGCTGGACGGCGGCGTCTCGAAGATCGGCTTCGCGTTCGTCGCGGGCCGCTGGGCCAGCCCCTTCTGGCAGGTCTGGGACCTGCTGATGCTGTGGCTGGCGATGCTGCACGGCGCGAACGGCCTGCGTACGGTCATCAACGACTACGCGGAGCGCGCGAACACCCGGCTGTGGCTCAAGGGCCTGCTCTACACCGCCACGGTGTTCACCATCCTGCTGGGCACGCTGGTGATCTTCACCTTCGACCCGAACATCCGCTAGGCACGGGGCTGCGACCAATCATGAAGATCCACAAGTACGACACCGTCATCGTCGGCGCCGGCGGCGCCGGTATGCGCGCGGCCATCGAGTCGACGAAGCGCAGCCGCACCGCCGTCCTGACGAAGCTGTACCCGACCCGCTCCCACACGGGCGCCGCGCAGGGCGGCATGGCCGCCGCGCTGGCGAACGTGGAGGAGGACAACTGGGAGTGGCACACCTTCGACACGGTCAAGGGCGGTGACTACCTGGTCGACCAGGACGCCGCCGAGATCCTGGCGAAGGAGGCCATCGACGCCGTCCTCGACCTGGAGAAGATGGGCCTGCCGTTCAACCGGACGCCCGACGGGACGATCGACCAGCGCCGGTTCGGCGGGCACTCCCGCAACCACGGCGAGGCCCCGGTGCGCCGCTCCTGCTACGCGGCCGACCGCACCGGTCACATGATCCTCCAGACGCTGTACCAGAACTGTGTGAAGGAGGGCGTGGAGTTCTTCAACGAGTTCTACGTCCTCGACCAGCTGATCACCGAGGTCGACGGGGTCAAGCACTCCGCCGGTGTGGTCGCGTACGAGCTGGCGACCGGCGAGATCCACGTCTTCCAGGCGAAGGCCGTGATCTACGCGTCCGGCGGCACCGGCAAGTTCTTCAAGGTGACGTCGAACGCGCACACGCTGACCGGTGACGGGCAGGCCGCCTGCTACCGCCGGGGGCTGCCGCTGGAGGACATGGAGTTCTTCCAGTTCCACCCGACCGGCATCTGGCGCATGGGCATCCTGCTGACGGAGGGCGCCCGCGGTGAGGGCGGCATCCTGCGCAACAAGGACGGCGAGCGCTTCATGGAGAAGTACGCGCCGGTCATGAAGGACCTCGCGTCCCGTGACGTCGTCTCGCGCTCCATCTACACGGAGATCCGTGAGGGCCGCGGCTGCGGTCCCGAGGGCGACCACGTCTACCTCGACCTCACGCACCTCCCGCCGGAGCAGCTGGACGCGAAGCTCCCGGACATCACCGAGTTCGCGCGCACCTACCTCGGCATCGAGCCGTACACGGACCCGATCCCGATCCAGCCGACGGCGCACTACGCGATGGGCGGCATCCCGACGAACGTCGAGGGCGAGGTCCTGTCGGACAACACCACCGTCGTCCCGGGTCTGTACGCGGCCGGCGAGGTCGCCTGTGTCTCCGTGCACGGCGCGAACCGCCTCGGCACCAACTCGCTGCTCGACATCAACGTGTTCGGGCGGCGGGCCGGCATCGCGGCGGCCGACTACTCGAAGACGGCCGACTTCGTCGAACTCCCGGAGAACCCGGCGCAGTTCGTCGTCGACCAGGTGGAGCGGCTGCGCGCGTCGACCGGCAACGAGCGGGTCGCGGTGCTGCGCAAGGAGCTCCAGGAGACCATGGACGCGAACGTCATGGTGTTCCGGACCGAGCAGACGATCAAGACGGCCGTCGAGAAGATCGCCGAGCTGCGCGAGCGCTACAAGAACGTCTCGGTGCAGGACAAGGGCAAGCGGTTCAACACGGACCTCCTCGAAGCGATCGAGCTGGGCAACCTGCTCGACCTCGCCGAGGTCATGGCCGTCTCGGCGCTGGCCCGCAAGGAGTCGCGCGGCGGTCACTACCGCGAGGACTACCCGAACCGCGACGACGTCAACTTCATGCGCCACACCATGGCGTACCGCGAGGTCGGCGACGACGGCACCGAGTCCATTCGTCTCGACTACAAGCCGGTCGTGCAGACCCGCTACCAGCCGATGGAGCGTAAGTACTGATGGCAACTCCCGTTCTGGACAAGGTGGAGGCGGAGGCCGCGGCCTCGGACCACCTCATCACCGTCACGTTCCGCGTCCGCCGGTTCAACCCGGAGGTCTCGGCCGACGCGACCTGGGAAGACTTCCAGCTGGAGATCGACCCCAAGGAGCGCGTCCTCGACGGCCTCCACAAGATCAAGTGGGACCTGGACGGCACGCTGACGTTCCGTCGCTCCTGCGCGCACGGCATCTGCGGGTCGGACGCCATGCGGATCAACGGCAAGAACCGGCTGGCCTGCAAGACGCTGATCAAGGACATCAACCCGGCCAAGCCGATCACCATCGAGCCCATCAAGGGGCTCACGGTCCTCAAGGACCTGGTCGTCGACATGGAGCCGTTCTTCCAGGCGTACCGCGACGTCATGCCCTTCCTGATCACGAAGGACACGAACGAACCGACGCGTGAGCGGCTTCAGACGGCCGAGGACCGCGAGCGGTTCGACGACACGACGAAGTGCATCCTGTGCGCGGCCTGCACGTCGTCGTGCCCGGTCTTCTGGAACGACGGCCAGTACTTCGGCCCGGCGGCCATCGTCAACGCGCACCGCTTCATCTTCGACTCGCGTGACGAGGCGGGCGAGCAGCGCCTCGAGATCCTCAACGACCGTGACGGCGTGTGGCGTTGCCGCACGACCTTCAACTGCACGGACGCCTGCCCGCGTGGCATCGAGGTCACGAAGGCGATCCAGGAGGTGAAGCGGGCGCTGATCACGCGCCGCTTCTAGCAGTTCCCGCGAAGGGCCCCGCCGCTCCGGTTCACTCACCGGGGCGGCGGGGCCCTTCGCATTGGCCTGATGCGTCAACTCACCTTGATCTGCTTGAGAGTTCAAGCCAGACTCTGCCGCATGGCAATCCTGAGAAAAGCGGCGACGGCCGGACTGGCCCTCGCAGCCGCGCTCTTCGCGATACCCCCCACTGCCTCGGCCTCTCCCGCAGGCGCCTCTCCCGCGTGGACGACGGAGACGTCCGCCGGGAGCACGATCACGGTGGTGCCCAGCACAAGTGGCCGCCCCGGCAAGGAACTTCTCTTCCACACCGAGGGCAACGGCAAGGCGTTCGTCGTCCTGCCGCTCAAGCACCTTCCGGCGAACAGCCTCTGGGCCCGGGTACGGGTGAAGCTGGGGGCCCTGCCGGTCAAGCCGGACTGGGCGCACTGGACGCTCGCGGAGGCGTCCGGCAGCGATTCACCCACGCTGGTGCGGCCGTTGGGCGGTCAGTACGCGCCCACCGACAACGGGAACTTCTACGGCGTCGGCTCGGACCTGGGCCCGACCGGTGACTGGACGAACTGGCGGACCTCGGCGCCGGCCGCCGCGGGCGTCTGGCAGTGCGTGGAGTTCCATCTGGACGCGTCCGACAACAAGGTCACGGTGTACTTCGACGGGGTCGAGAACCCCGACCTGACCGTGTCGACCAAGAGCCACGGCGGGACCTCGGACGACTTCGTGTTCCCCACGTTCGACAAGCTGAAGCTCGGCTGGCAGCTGTACCAGGCGGACCCGAGCCCGTCGTCGTACGACGTGCGGATGTCCGGCATCGCGGTGGGCCCGCGGCGGGCCGGCTGCTGAGCCCGTAGACCCGCGGAGGGGTCCGCCCCTGGGAGAAGATCAGGGGCGGACCCTTGGACCCCGCGGGGGGGGGATCAACCGCGCAGGACCCGGCCCTGCTTGTCCGTGCGGTCGTTGCTGACGAGGAAGATGATCCCGTCGATGAGCGCCCAGAAGCCGAGGCCGCCGCAGGTCAGGAGCTGGGCGATGCCGACGCCGACGCTGCCGACGTAGAACCGGCCGATGCCGAAGCACCCGAGGAAGATCTGGAGGATGCCCGCGACGATCTTCGACTTGTCGGAGTACGAGCGGCCCTGCGGGTCGTAGCCGTAGGGGGCCTCGGGGCCGGGGACGGGGACGGTCATGTGAACTGCTCTCCTGACGGACTGCTGGATGCGAGAACCGGGGAGCGCGCGCACCTGTCAGCGCATGACTCGGCCGTCCCCCCGTGTGAGCGCTGAGCGTAAGTACGGGACGTCACCGAACGACACCTCTGTCGAACTATCGTTCCCGTACCGTGATAAAGCTTTCGCCAACTTCCGATCGGTTCCGGCCACTTCGAAAGCCCCGGTCAACCCGGAAGCGCCGCGCGCAGTCGCGTCAGCGAAGGTTGCGGACGACGGCCCAGACGACCGCGAAGCCCAGGATCAGCACCTGTGTCCGCCCGCCCATCCGGGGTCGCCAGTGCCGTCGGCGCACGGCGCCCTCCCACATCCAGCGGGCCAGCAGCGCGAGTGCGAACGGCGCCGCGAGGAGCAGCGCGCGGTTGTCCAGCCAGGCCGCGCCCCAGCGGCCGTGCATCAGGTCGTACGCCATCCGGGTGCCCCCGCACGCGGGGCAGAGCAGGCCGGTCACCGCCCGGAAGGGGCAGCGCGGCAGCAGGTGTCCCGGTTCGTGCGGGTCGGTGCCGTAGAGGTACGCCGCCCCGGCGGCCCCGGCGACGAGCACCGCGAGGGGGCCGGTCGTCGGGTGCCGCAGGAGGCCCCGCGCGAAGGACGTCATCTTGGAGCCTGCTCCGGGCAGGCTCTCAGCCACGGAGGACCCGGCCCTGCCCGTCCGTCGTGTTGTTGCCGGTCAGCAGGATGATGCCGTCGATCAGGGCCCAGATGCCGAAGCCGCCGCAGGTGAAGAGCTGGGCGAGGCCGAGGCCGACGTGGCCGATGTAGAAGCGGCCGACGCCGAGGGTGCCGAGGACGAGCTGGAGGATGCCGGCGACGATCTTCGACTTGTCGGAGTAGGGGCGCCCGTAGGCGTCGTACCCGTAAGGGGCGTAGGGGTCGCCGGTGTAGGTGCCGGGCGGGACGAAGCCGCCGGGCTGGCCGGGGCCGGGCGGCATCTGGCCCCCGGGGTACCCGTAGCCCTGCGGGGGCGGCGGGTAGGCGCCCTGCGGCGGAGGCGGGTAGCCCTGGCCCTGCGGGGGCTGCTGGTACCCGTAGCCCGGCTGGGGCTGCCCGTAGGGGTTGTCCTGGGGAGGCTGCCCGTAGGGGTTGCCGCCCGGGTAGCCGTATCCCGGCGGCTGGTTGGGCTGCTGCGGCTGTTCCGTCACGGTGGGGCTCCCCCGGGGTCTGACAATCGGATGCACGTCATCTTGCCCGATATCCCTGTGCCGCAGCCCTCGATCCGGTACGGAGTGCACCTATTGTGACGGTATGTCTGATGACGAGTCGTACGACCTTCTCGGGTTCGACAACGTGCTGCTGCCGGTCGGCGACATCGCCGAGGCGGTGCGCTTCTACGAGCGTGCCGGGTTCGCGGTGGGCTTCCGGTTCGACGAGGCCGGGATCGCCCTGCTGAAGGTGGGGCGCGAGACGCCGGGGATCCTGCTGCGCCAGGAGGAGGCGCTGGGCCACCGTCCGCCGCCGTGGGGCTGCACGCGCGTGTGGCTGGAGGTGCCGGACGCGCGCGCGATGGGGCGCAGGCTGACGGCGGCCGGCCTCGCGCCGCTCGACGAACCGGCGTCCGTGGCGACCGGCTGGACGGTCGAGATCGCCGACCCCTGGGGCAACGTCCTCGGCTTCACGGACTACACGAAGCGCCCGGAGCTGGCCCGCCGCTGACACCCGTGTTGAACGTGTTCAAAAATAGGTCTACAGTCACCACATCAGCGTTTTGAACGCGTTCAAGAAAGTGGTGGGGACATGGATCGCACCGTCATCGCGTACGTCGTCTACCTGGCCGTCAGCATCGCGCTGACCGTCTGGGTCGCCCGGACCCTCAGCCGCAACGGGCGGCTGTTCCTCGCGGACGTCCTGAACGGCGACGAGAAGCTCGCCGAGGCGGTGAACCACCTCCTGGTGGTCGGCTTCTACCTCGTCAACCTCGGCTTCGTCGCCCTCTACCTGAGCAGCGACGACGCCCCGGCGAACACCCGGGAGATCTTCGAGGCCCTGTCGACCAAGCTCGGCGTCGTCCTGCTGGTCCTCGGCGCGATGCACCTGGGCAACGTGTACGTCTTCAGCCGCATCCGGCGCCGGGGCCTGCTGGAACGCCGCGAGGTGCCGCCCATCGCGCCGCAGGCGTGGGTCGCGCCGACGAAGCCGGCCCAGGCGTGAACGCCACCGCCACCGCCGCCGCCGACCGGGACGCGCACGGCGTCCCGGTCCGCGGGCTCACCGTCCTGTACGACGCGGACTGCGGCCTGTGCACGGCCCTCAGCGGCTGGCTGGCCCGTCAGCCGCAGCTCGTGCCCCTGGACCTCGTGCCGGCCGGCTCCGACGCCGCGCGGGCGCGCTGCCCCGACCTCGACCACGGAGCGACGCTCGACGAGATCACCGTCGTCGGCGACGGGGGCCAGGTCTACCGGGGCGCCGCCGCCTGGGTCGTCGTCCTGTGGGCCCTGCGCGGGCGGCGGACGCTCGCGCACCGGCTCGCCACGCCGTCCGGGACGCGGCTCGCGCGCGGGATGGTGCTCGCGGCGGCGAAACTCCGTGAGCGCGGGCGGGTGTACGTCTGTGACGGCGGCTCCTGCGCCACTGGTTAGGCTCGCGACCGTGTCCGTGAACAACGACGGCCCCGCGGTGGCCCCCAGCAAGTCCGAGCAGACCCGTGCGCTGATCCTGGAGACCGCGATGCGGCTCTTCCAGGAGCGCGGGTACGACAAGACGACCATGCGGGCCATCGCCCAGGAGGCGGGGGTCTCCGTCGGCAACGCGTACTACTACTTCGCCGGCAAGGAACACCTCATCCAGGGGTTCTACGACCGGCTCGCCGCCGAGCACCGGGCGGCCGTGCGGCCGCTGCTCGCCCGCGAGACCGACTTCGAGGCCCGCCTCGCCGGGGTGCTGCGTCTCTGGCTCGACCTCGCGACGCCGTACCACGAATTCGCCGTCCAGTTCTTCAAGAACGCCGCCGATCCCGACAGTCCGCTGAGTCCCTTCTCACCGGAGTCGGAGCACGCGCGCGAGGAGGCGATCTCCGTGCACCGCGAGATCCTGCGGGGCGCCGCGAAGACCAAGGTCGCCGACGACCTCAAGGACGTCCTCCCCGAGCTGATGTGGCTCTCCCAGATGGGCCTCGTCCTCTACTGGATCTTCGACCGTACGGAGGGCCGCGAACGCAGCTACCGCCTCGCCGAACGCGGCGCCCGCCTCACCGCCCGCGGCGTAGCCCTCTCCCGCTTCCGTGTCCTGCGCCCCCTGGTCCGCGAGGTCCACGAACTCTTCACGGACTTCCTCCCCGGCATGACAAAGCTGCTCCCGAATCCGGGGTCAGAGGTCAAGGGAAAGGGCAAGTGATCGCTTCCGGGTGAACCCGTTCGATCGGGACATCCGGGGGCGGGCCTGCCTACGATGATGCTCTCGACACCAGCCCACAGGAGGCACGCGATGTCCGCAGCATCTGTCGAGCGGCCCCATGGAGACCGTCCGCTGATCGCGGAGGCGAACCGGCTCATGGATCGCAATCCGGGCTACCGCGTCGAGATCATCGGAGGCCAGATCCTCGTGACCCCGCCACCGGACGGCCCGCATGGGGAAGCTCTGATGGACCTCGCCCTGGTCCTCTCCGAAGCCGGTCTGCACAGGGCCGGGTCCAAGATCATCCCGGGTCTCGGCATCTGGTTGCCCGGCACCGAGGACTACGCGATCCCGGACCTCTCCCTGGTCGACGCCGACTATCGGGACCACCGCGCCGAGAACGGCTGCTACGCACCGGTCTGCTTCCGTCTGGTCCTGGAAGTCACCTCCAGCAACTGGAAGACGGACCTGCGCTACAAGGTCAAGGCGTACGCCGCTGCCAAGGTTCCCGTCTATCTCATCGTGGACCGCCATCACCAGCGTCTGCACGTCCTGAGCGACCCCGCCGGGGACGGGTACGAGAACCATCGCCCCTACTCCCCCGGCGAAGTCGCCCCACTGCCCCGCTCCATCGGCACCGACGTCACCGTGGACGTCGCCGCGATCCTCGAAGCCGGGCGCTAACCCACCACCTCCCCCTCCCTCAGCTCCACGTCCTGGACCACCGGTCCCTCGCCCACGTTGACGTGGCGGGCCGACGACCCGTACGCGGGCGCGGTGACCGCCAGGAGGTAGGTGCCCGGGGTGGGGACGGCGAGGATGTAGGAGCCGTCGGCGAGGGTGGTGACGTGGTCGAGCTGGCGGCCTCCGCCGTGGGAGAGGAGGGTGACCGCGGCGCCGCCGACGGGGAGGCCGGCCGTGTCGCGGACGAAGCCGTGGACGACGGAGGAGGGGCCGTCGGGGGCGGCCGGCGGGGTCTCCTGGGGCTCGACCGCGAGGTGGGGCAGGCGCCGGTCCAGCCAGGCCGGCAGCCACCAGTTGGACGTGCCCAGGAGGTGCATCGCCGCCGGCACCAGCGCCGTCCGCAGGACGAACGCGTCGAGGGCGACGGCGACGGCGAGCCCGACGCCCGCCATGGCGGCCCCGGCGTCCCCGCTGAGGACGAACGCGAGGAACACGCACACCATGATGAGCGCGGCGGAGTTGATGACGCGGCTGGTCTCGGCGAGCCCGACGCGCACGGCGCGCGCGTTGTCGCGGGTGTGGACCCACTCCTCGTGCATGCGGCTGACGAGGAACACCTGGTAGTCCATGGAGAGCCCGAACAGCAGCGACAGCATGATCACCGGGAGGAAGGCGTTGATCGGCCCCTCCTTGCCGAGCCCGAGCAGTTCGAGCCCCCAGCCCCACTGGAAGATCGCGACGAGGACCCCGAACGAGGCCGCCGCGGCGACGAGGTTCATCACCGCCGCCGTGAGCGGCACCACCAGCGACCGGAACGCCACCAGGAGCAGCAGGAACCCGAGCCCGATGATCGTGGCGACGAACAGCGGGAGCCGGTCGCCGGTGACGGTCGCGAAGTCCTTGGAGACGGCCGTGACACCCCCTACGTGCGCGTGCGCGCCGGCGTCGGGGATGACCCGGTCGCGCAGGGTGTCGATGAGGTCGTCGGTCTCCCGGGACTGCGGCGACGTCGTGGGGATCACCTGGACGACGGTGACGCCCTGGGCCGGCGGAAGGGCGGCCACGCGCGCGACCCCGTCGGCCGCCTGGATGCCCCGCACGAGCGCGCCCGTGTCACCGCCGTCGGCGACGACCTGGAGGGGCCCGTTGAAGCCGGGCCCGAAGCCCTCGGCGAGGAGGTCGTACGCCTGGCGGGTCGTCGTGGAGGTGTCGTCGTTGCCCTGGTCGGTCGCGCCGAGCCGCAGGGACAGCACGGGCAGCGCGAGGACGACCATGACGGCGAGCGCGAGCGCGGCGATCTTGCGGGGCCCGGCCTGGACGCGCGCCGCCCAGCGCGCCGAGAGCCCGCTGGCCCGCTCCGGCTCGGGCCCTTCGGCGGCGAGCCGGCGCCGCTGCTTGCGGCTGAGCACGCGCGCGCCGAGGAAGCCGAGCAGCGCGGGCAGCAGGGTCGTCGCCGCGAGGACGCTGAGGACGACGGTGAGGGAGGTGCCGATGACGACGCCGTCGAGGAAGCGCAGGTTGGTGACGAGCATCCCGGCGAGCGCGATGCAGACGGTGCCGCCCGCGAAGAGCACCGCGCGCCCGGAGGTGTTGAGGGCGGTGACGGCCGCCTCCTCGGGGTCGAGTCCGCGCAGGACGCCCTTGCGGTGGCGGGTGACGATGAACAGGGCGTAGTCGATGCCGACGCCGAGGCCGATCAGGGTGGCCAACAGCGGGGCGAGGTCGGGGATGTCGGTGGTGTGGCTGAGGAGCTGCGTGCCGAACAGGCCGAGGCCCACGCCGAAGACGGCGATGGCGATCGGCAGGAGCATCGCGAAGAGCGAGCCGAACGCGAGGAACAGGACGATGGCCGCCGCGGCGAGCCCGACCAGCTCGGCAAGGCCCGTGGGCGGCTCCTGGACGCGCTGGATGGCCTGGCCCCCCAGCTCGACCCGCAACCCCTCCTGTTCGGCCGCCTGAGCGGCGTCCACGACTTTCTCGATGAGTTCCTTCGGGATCTCGTTGGCCTGCTGCGTGAACGTCACCTGCGCGTAGGCGATCGTCCCGTCGCGGCTGATCTGCGCGGCCCCCGAGGCGCCCGCGTAGGGGCCGGCGACGTCGCCGACGCCGTCCAGGGCCGCGATCTCCTTCAGCGCGGGTTCGACGCGCTGCCGTACGGCGTCGTCGCGGACCGTGCCTGTGTCGGTCTTCCAGACGACCGTGTCGGTGTCGCCCGCGCGTGCGGGGAACGCCTTCTCCATCAGGTCGTACGCCTTCTTGGAGTCCGTGTCCGGGAGCGAGAAGACGTTCGCGTAGTCGGAGCCGGCCGTCGAAGCCGTGAACCCCATCCCGAACAGTGCCCCCACCCACAGCAACAGGACCACCAGCCGGTGCCGATAGCACCAGCGTGCCAATGCCGCCACGCTTCAACTCCTTTTCTTCTCCGGTCGGTTCGGTCGGTCCCCCAGGTCCTGACGGACAGCATCGACAGGAGCACGCGCGCCTGGACATCCACTGGGCGCGACTCTCAAGGAACTCCAAAGACAAACCCGGGACGGCTGTCGGTGGGGGCGCCGATACTGGGGGCATGACGACGGCCCCGGGCACTGTGCTGGTCGTGGAGGACGAACCGAGCATCGCCGACGTCCTCGCGATCGCCCTGCGTTTCCACGGCTTCGAGGTGATGGTCGCGGGCACGGTCCGCGAGGCCCTGACGCTGGCCGGCCGCACCCGGCCCGACGTCGCGCTGCTCGACGTGATCCTCCCGGACGGCGACGGGCGCGCCCTGGGGCGTGAACTGCGCGCGCGCCGGGCCGACCTGGCGATCGTGTTCCTCACCGCGCGCGACTCGCCCGCCGAGATCGTCGGGGCGCTGTCGTACGGGGACGACTACATCACCAAGCCGTTCGACATCGACGTCGTCGTCGCGCGCGTGGGCGCGGTGCTGCGGCGCACGCGCGCGGACGACGTCCTGCCACAGCGCCCGCCCCTGCGGTACGGGGACCTCGAACTCGACGAGACGACGTACAGCGTGCACCGCGCGGGGCGCACGGTGGAGCTGACGCCGACGGAGTACGCGCTGCTGCGGTTCCTGGTGCGCAACGGCGGGCAGGTCGTGCCGAAGGAGCAACTGCTGCGCCACGTCTGGCAGTACGAGCACACGCCGCCCGAGTCGACCGTCGTCGAGACGTACATCAGCTATCTGCGGCGCAAACTGGCCGCCCTGGGGCCGCCGTTGATCACGACGCGGCGCGGGGTCGGGTACGGGCTGGCGTGACGGGGTTGGTGTGAGGGGACTGGTGTGATGGGGCTCCCGCGCGCGTGGGCGATGCGTTCCCTGCGGGTGAAGCTGACGCTGGCGAATGTGGCGCTGCTGGCGCTGGGGATCACCGCGGCGACCGCCGTCAGCCTGATGGCGATGCGGCACTACCTGATCGGACAGATCGACTCGGGGCTGACCAAGACGCGGGCCTCCCTGGAGAGTTCGCAGCTCACTCTGCGGGACATCGACTCGTTGACCGTCCTGGCGTTCATCCGCGACCAGATGCAGCCCGAGCGGGCTCAGGAGCCGTCGACCCCGGACTCCGTGTTCGCCGTCCTCGACGAGCGGGGGAACGCGCTGCCGCTGTTCGGGGTCGGGCCGACCGAGCCGCAGAAGGGGATCGCCGAGGCCGTCGGGCCGCCCGCGGAACTCGTGCGCGGCAGCACACCCCAGGACGTCGAGCTGCACGGCGCCCCCTACCGGGCGACGGCCACACGCCTGAAGGACGGCACGGTCATCGTGATGGCGGCCTCCGCCGACGGCCTGCACAAGGGCATGGCGAAGGCGCTGAAGGCCGATCTCGCCGTCGGGGGGCTGCTGCTGGCGCTGCTCGCGTGTCTGACGCTGTTCAGCGTGCGGCGGCGGATGCAGCCCCTTGAGGACATGGTCGAGACGTCGTCGGCGATCGCCGAGGGTGATCTGACGCGGCGGGTGCCCTCCAGCCGGGAGGCGACGCAGGAGGTGGAGCAGCTGCGGCTGGCCCTCAACTCGATGCTGCACCAGGTCGAGACGGCCCACCGTACGCGCGAGCGCAGCGCGGCCCAGTTGCGCAGTTTCGTCGCGGACGCGTCCCACGAGCTGCGGACGCCGCTGGCGGCGATCCGGGGCTATCTCCAGCTGTACGACCGGGGGATGCTGCGCGAGGAGGGCGAGCGGCGGCGCGCCTGGGACCGGATGAACGCCGAGGTGGACCGCATGGGGCGGCTGGTGGACGAACTCCTCACGCTGGCCCGCCTCGACCAGCACCCCGAGCTGCGGCTGCGCCCGGTGGACGTCGCCCGCCTGGTCCGTGACGCGGCGCAGGACCTGCGCGCCCAGCAGCCGGCGCGGCCCCTGACGGTGGACGCCTCCGGCGCCGTCTTCCTGCACGCCGACGAGTCGGGCCTGCGCCAGATCCTCGGCAACCTGCTCTCCAACGTGCGCACCCACACCCCGCCGGACGTCCCCGTGCACCTGTCGGTGTGCCGGACGGACACCGGGGTGACCCTGCGGGTGGCCGACAAGGGCCCGGGGCTGGAGCCCGACAGCGCCGCCCGCGTCTTCGACCGCTTCTTCCGCACCGGCACCGCCGCCGGCAGCGGCCTGGGCCTCGCGATCGTCCAGGGCGTCGCCGAGGCCCACGACGGGACCGTCACCGTCGAGACGGCCCCGGGAGAGGGCCTGACGGTGACGGTCGAGCTACCGGAGCGCCCGCGGGAGTGCTCCTAGATCCAGTTGAGGCTCCACAGGCGGAACACGCCGTTGCCGTCGGCCAGGTACTGGCTGCCGCCGACGTCCTCGGTGGCGACGACGTACTCCTTGCGCTGCCACAGCGGGATGACGGGGACGTCCTGGGCGACGTCGTCCTGGAGGCGGCGGAAGTCGGTGGAGACGCGGCTGCGGTCGGCGTACTGCTGGCTGGAGAGGATGAGCTTGTCGACGGCCTTGCTGCTGTAGCCGGTGTTCATGGTGGAGCCGGTGCCGACGAGGGGGGCGGCGAAGGTGTCGGCGTCCGGGTAGTCGGCGACCCAGCCGACGGCGTACGCGTCGAGCTTGCCGTCGGCCCACTGCTTCTTGAACTCGGACCACTCGTAGCCCTTGACGTCCACCTTGAACAGGCCGCCCGCTTCGAGCTGGCGTTTCAGCTCGGCGGCCTCCGGCTCGGCCGCGCCGCGCTTTCCGTAGCCGTAGGTGAACGTGACGGGGGTGCTGACACCGGCCGCCTTCAGGAGCTGCTTGGCCTTGTCGACGTCCGGCTGGGGGTAGGCGTCGAAGAACGACGTGGAGTGCCCGGTGATGCCGGTCGGGATCAGCGAGTACAGGGGCTCGACGGTGCCGTCGTAGACGGACGTGGCGATCTCCTGGCGGTTGACGAGCCAGGCGAGGGCGCGGCGCACGCGCTCGTCGCGCAGGGGGGAACCCTCGCGGACGTTGAAGTACAGGTTGCGCGTCTCGGAGCTCTCGGCCTCGGTGACCCGCTGGGTGGTGTCGCTGGCGCTGAGCGACGCGAGCATCTTGGGCGGCAGCTGGCGGGTGGCGACGGAGACCTCCCCCGCCTTCCAGGCCGCCTGGAGCTTCGCGGAGTCCGCGTAGTACCGCAGCTCGACGGGCTTGCCCGCCTTGAAGGCGCCCTTGTAGCTGCCGTTGGGCTCAAGGGTGATCTTCTCGTCCTTGGTGTACCCGGTGAGCGTGTACGGGCCGGTGCCGTCGGCGCCGTCGTCCGTACGGACCTTGTTCTCGGGGTACTTGGTGCTGTCGACGATCGCGCCGACGCCGGTCGCCAGCTTGAACGGGAACGTCGCGTCCCCGGACGACAGCCGGAAGACGACGTTGTCACCGTCCGTGTCGACGGACTTGAGGTTGGACAGCAGGGGCGCCGGACCGACCGGGGAGTTGATCGCCTTGATCCGGTCGATGGAGTACTTGACGTCCTTGACGGTGACCTTGCGCCCGCTCGGGAACTTCAGGTCGTCGCGCAGTTCGCACTGGTACGTCGTCAGCCCGCCGCCCTCGAAGCCGCAGCTCTTGGCCGCGTCCGGGACGGGCTCGACGCCGCCCGGCTCGTACGTGAGCAGCGACTGGTAGATGTTGCTGTAGAGCGCCCAGGAGCCCGAGTCGTAGGCACCCGCCGGGTCGAGCGAGGTGATCGAGTCCGTCGTCCCGACCACGATGGTCTTGTCGTTGTCGCCGCTGGACGGCAGCAACTGCCACCCGCCCACGCCGACGGCGGCCAGTACGGCGACCGCCGCGATGATCCGCATGCGAACAGATCGCATGGTGGTGCCCTGCCTCCCCAGGCCCGCCGAGGGGCCCAGTGCTTACGAGAAATAGGCCACTCCCTCAAGTGGCCGGGTCACCTAATCACACACGCTTTCACCCAGGGAAGGCTAATCGGATGAGATGAGGGAGAACTTACCCGAACAGTTGTTTCGGTCCGGTTTCAGGCCTGACGGGACGCCAGCTCGATCACGGTGACGTCGGACTGCGCGCCCACGCGCGTGGGCATGCCCCAGGCGCCCGCGCCGTTGGAGACGTACAGCTGGGTGTCCTCGTACCGCTCCAGGCCGGAGACCGTGGGGTTGGCCGCCGCCGCGATGTAGTTGCCGGGCCACAGCTGGCCCCCGTGCGTATGGCCGGAGAGCTGGAGGTCGACGCCGTGGTCGACGGCGTCGTGGATCTGCACGGGCTGGTGGGCAAGGAGCACGCACGTGCGCGCGGTGTCGCGGTCGCCGAGCGCCTTCGCGAAGTCCGGGCCCTGGCCCTCGCTCTCGCCCGCGAGGTCGTTGACCCCGGCCAGGTCGAACCACGGGAGTTCGGTGCGCTGGTTCTCCAGCGGGCGCAGGCCCAGGCGGCGCACCTCGTCGACCCACTGCTCGGCGCCGGAGAAGTACTCGTGGTTGCCGGTGACGAAGTAGCTGCCGTGCCGGGCTCTGAGCTGCGCGAGCGGCGCCGCCGCCGGGCCGAGGTCCTTCACACTGCCGTCGACCAGGTCGCCGACGACCGCGATCAGGTCGGGCTGCGTGCCGTTGATCGTGTCGACGACCTTCTGCGCGAAACCCCGGCCCAGGACCGGGCCGAGGTGGACGTCACTGACGACGGCGATCCGGTAACCGTGCGCGGCACGCGGCAGCTTCGCCAGGGGGACCGTGACGCGTTTCACCTTCGGGCCGCGCAGGACGCCGTAGGTGCCGTAGCCGACGGTGGTCACGGCGGCGGCCGCCGCGGCGCCGGCGACGACTCGGGAGACGAAGAGGCGGCGGGTGGGGGTGGCGAGGGGGGAGGGAGCAGACGTGGTCGCTGGTTCAGGGGCCGTCGGGCCGGAGGCCGTCTGGGGCGGTTCAGGGGCCGGGGAGACGTCTGGGGTGGCCGGGACCTCGGAGAGGGTGCGGGCGGGCTCCTGGGGGGCCTTCAGGGGCTCGGAGGCGGGGCTGGAGGCGGGGTCGGCGGTGCGGCGGGCCGTCCGGCGTTCCAGGAACAGCCGCAACAGCGGACGTACGGCCTCGCCCGCCACCAGCGCCAGCAGCAGGTACATCGCCACGGCCAGCCACAGGAAGCCCGGCCAGGCCAGGACGCGCTGGAGCCAGAACGGGGCGCCCGCGCGCTCGGCGACCAGGGCCGAGATCGCGAGGATCCAGCCGGCCGCGATCAGGACGGCGCCCCCTCGGCGCGCCCAGCCCGGACCCCGGGTCGTGTCGCGGAAGAGCCGGCGCCACAGGTACCAGTTGCCGGCCACCAGGACACCGAGCACGAGCACACCGAAGACGATCACCATGACTGACGTAAACCCCTTGTTCCCACGGTCACTTGAGTGACGGTCACTTGTGTGGCTCGATCCGCTACGACGTGGCGCGCAACGCACGCAGGGAACGCAACCCGATGAGCCCGATGGCCGTCCCCAATACGAAGGAAACGACGGCGAGGGTCAGGTGCACCCAGAAGTAGGCCGTGGGATGTCCGTCCTCGAAGGCGAGACCACTGCCGTCCTTGATCAGGTTCTTGACGAAAGTGGTCCATACGCAAGTAACCAGTACCCCCACCATCCCCTCGTGGAGGCGCTGAGCGGATACTGACCTGGCACGACGCCCCGCCCACAGAGGACGCACCCCGATGAAGCTCAGCCGCCGCACCTCCTGGTTCCTGCTCGCCTTCGGCGCCTGGTCTTGGGTGATCTGGGTGACCTTCATCAAGAATCTCTTCGAGGACGCCAGCGGGTTGGCGTTCGACGACGGCAACCCCACGGCGTACTTCTGGGTCCACCTCGCGTTGGCCATCACGTCGTTCATCCTAGGTACTGCCGTGGGCATGATCGGCCTGCGAGGGGTGCGGGCTGCCCAACGAGCGACCGAGTAACCTCGCCCGATTCCAAGCAGCAGTCAGCCCCGCCGCGCTTCTCTTCAGAGGCGGCGGGGCTGACTGCTGGCGGGCTCTACGCGGCGTCGCGAACGAGGCTGACGAGACTGGTAAAAGCCGCGCGGCTCACTGTGAGGTGCGGCCCGTCAACGGCCTTGCTGTCGCGGATCTTGACCTCACCCGTCGTCCGGGCGTGCTCCGGGGCCCACTCAAGGCACTCGCCACCCTGCCCGTTGCTGTAGCTGGACTTGGCCCAGCTCAGAGTGTGCTCGTTCTGGTTAGCATTCATTTTCATACTCTTTCAGGCACTTACGGAACAGAGTGACACTCTCCCCACTTCGAGCGCCTGTGGAACATCGGCTTCAAGGCCACTGATCTCGTTGCCGCCGCTGACGACACGGCCGAGCACGATGACGAGGGCGACGCCGAGGAGAGGCGGTCGGCATGAGCGCACCGGCCTCGCCGCCGCGCACGGCCGCCGCACTGGCCGCCCGTGAACGCCGCGTCAAGGACATGCTCCAGCGGATCGAAGCCACCGTCGCCGAGTTGCGGCATCGACACACCGCAGTCAGCTTCCAGGCCGTCGCCCGCAAGGCTGGCGTCTCCCGCACCTTCCTCTACGAAAACCCCGAGGCCAGGAAGCTGATCGAGACCGCACGGGAGCGGGGCGAAGGAGCCGGCCGACCAGAGCGGCAGCACAGCAGCGAGGCCGAGGTGGCCTGGCGTGAACGCGCGCTCAACGCCGAAGACGGGCTCAAGACCGCACACGCGGAGATCAGAAGACAGCGCTCCCGCATGGGCCAGTTGCTCGGTCAGATCCGCGACCTGGAGGCCCGCTGGTCGGACGAGTCTGTGACACACCTGGTCGAGCAAAACGCGCAACTCAAGCAGCGAGTTCAGCAACTGTCCCAGGACCAGCGGCAGATGGAGGAGCGACTGCAGGCTACTCGGACGAACAACAGGTTCCAGGACCGCCGCATCGCCCAGTTGGAAGCACAACTGCTGGAACACACCGGCGGCAGTTGAGCGCCGTGCTCGCCTTGCGACTCGGCACCCGCTTCTGGCGCCTGGACGGGGGCCGTCATTCTCCCCGTCCGGCGCCTGGAGCGTACGGCCCGCGTCAGGGCCTCGGCAGCGGCAGGTCGGGCATCTGCGGGTGCCGCAGGTGCTGCCCGCCGCCGTAGACGTGCAGCGTGAACGTCTCCGGTCCCGGCCTGCCGGCCGTGTCGTAGGCGTCCAGGACGCGCTCGATCCGTTCCCACAGCTTCACCGGGCCGCCCTCGCGCACGGCCCATCCGTGGCTTGCGGGGGTGAGGGTGGCGGCGGAGCCGGTGACGACGTCGACCAGGTGCACCACTTCGCCGACGGTCGTCATCTGCGCGTCGGGCACAGCGCTTTGGGCGAGGAAGCGCAGGTGGAACGCTTCCTCGGTGGCGGCCGCGATCCGCTCCGGGCTGTGCGGGGTGGCGCGGGGCTTGTCGGGCAGGCCCGCGGCCCAGTGGGCGGGGTTGCCGAACACCGGCGCCGCGTGCGTACGCGCTGACATGAACGACACGGTGCCGCCGAGCAGTCGGCCCTCGGCGGTGCCGTCCTCGGCCACCGTCAGCAGGACGCGGGCGTATCCGTAGAGCCAGCCCGACAGGGTGAGCAGGATCTTCCCGCCCGGCCGTACTTGCGCGAGCAGAGCGGGCGGGATCGCGCGGAAGGAGCAGGCGGCCACGATCCGGTCGAACGATGCTTCGGGCCAGTACCCGTACAGTCCGTCCGCCACCGCCAGGGTCGGGGTGTAGCCCAGGCCGTACAGCGCGCTCGCCGCCTGCTCCAGTCGGCGGCCGTCGACCTCGATCGACGTGACGTCGGCGGAGCCGAGGCGTTCGCAGGCGAGCGCGGTCGAGTAGCCGGTCCCGGTGCCGATCTCCAGCACCGTGTGCCCGTCGGTGACCTCGGCGTCCGCCCACATGCGCACGACGAGCGAGGGCAGCGTGGATGAGGAGGTGGGGGCTCCGCCGTGGCGTACGACGGGGGCCTTCCAGTCGGGTTCCTCACCGTCGAACTGCGTGATCAGCGTGGTGTCGGAGTACGCGGCGGCCAGCCAGCGGCCGTAATCGAGTTCGGCGGTGACCGGCTCCCACACCGTCAGGCCCTGCTCGTCACGCTCATCGGCGGGCAGGTAGAAGCCGGGCACGAACCGGTGCCTGGGCACCGCCTCGACGGCCTGGCGCCAGGCCGGATCGGCGAGGACGCCGTCGGCAGCGAGGCCCTTGGCCATCGCCTCGCGCAGGCGGACGGAGTCGGTCTCAAGGTCGGCGGGCATACTCATCTCGGCCCCGCCTCCTTCCTGCTCAGGATGTCGGCGAATGCCTCGGTGATGGTCGGCGCGTCGGGTAGCCAGCCCCACTGCCCGTTGCTGTTGCACTCGATCGCCGTCCAGTGTTCCGGGGCATCTCCGTCGCCGGTCAGGGCGAAGTCGAAGCAGCCGAAGACCAGGCCGAACGAGGCCAGGTAGCTGTGCAGCGCGGCCTCGATGGAGGCAGGCACGGTGATGGGGGCGTGGATCAGGTCGTCCCAGTTGCCGCGGCGCCAGTCCAAGGCGCCGTCCGGGGCGGCGATCTGTTGGGCGAAGACACGGCGGCCGACCACGGTGACCCGCACGTCCCCGGTCTTGGGGATCTCGGCCTGGAACAGGTGGGCGGTCACCGCGAGGGAGTCATCGAAGGTCTCGGGATCAATGCGCTGGGCCCAGATCGCGCCGGTGTGCCCGTCTTCGTCCCGGGGCAGGCCACGGAATGTCTTGTAGATGACGGGGCCGTGTTCGGCGGCGAACTTGCGGGCCGCCTCGACGTCGTTGGTGACCAGGGTCGGCGGGATCGACAGCCCGAGCTCGGTGAACCTCTGCAACTGGGCGGGCTTGAAGTCCGCGCGGGTCACCGCTGCCGGGTGGTTGACGTAGACGGCGCCGTGCAGGGTGTTCAGGATGCCGCCGAGCCCGTGCCTCGCCTCAGCGGCGGCGAACTCCCGCTGTTGCGGGGGCAGATGCTGATACCGGGCGGCGTAGGGGGTGGGGCGGCGGTAGTAGACCGCCGCCACCTCCCCCAGCTCCACCTCCCGGCTCGCCGTACGCAGTCGCCCGCCCCACGAGGGCGCCCCCGCCTCGATGCGGGCCCCGAAGGTCAGCCCGGTGCCGATATCGGCGGGGTCGACGCGTACGACGGGCACCTCACGCTCGTTCAGCGCGGCGATGACCCAGTCCGCGGTGACGTCTTCCAGCGCGGTGACGACCAGGACGGTGGAGGCCATCGGTCAGTCCGACTCGTAGTCGGTGGTGTTGTCGTCCTGGGTCTGCGGCTGCGGGTTCTGCCCGTCCCCGCCCCCGGACATCGACGCCGTGCCGGTCGTCTTCGACGTGCCGTGCTTGCCCATCTCCACGACCTGGCCGGCGGCGTCGGTGTAGCGGGCGGTCTGCGTGGCCCCGTCCAGCACCACCGTGGCGTACGACGGCGGGCCGATGGGCAGCCGGTCGGTGACCAGCCCCATCGCCCACGGTGCCTGAGCGGTCGGTGTAGCCATGTGCTCACCCTTTCCCCACTGGATGAAGCGGAAGCCGATCAGCCCCCGCTTGAGCAGAATCGATGCCCACCTATGCTCCTGACCAGTACCGTAAGGGTCGCGAACCGTGGCGAAAATGCCACGCTCCGTATACGCAGGCGGGGAGGGCGAGACAGTGATGGCCAGCAGATCCGGCAACCCGCACCTGGCGCTGTGGACCGCGGCGAGCGGCCTGTCCCACGGGGAGATCGCCCGCCGGATCGCCGTGGCGGGCAAAGCCCGAGGCCACCGGCAGATCGCCCCCGACGCCACCCGTATCCGACGCTGGATCGACGGCGAGAAGCCCCGCCCGCCGGTCCCCGCCCTGCTCGCCGACGTCCTCTCGGAAGCGGTCGGCCAGCCGCTCACTGCCGGTGATCTCGGCCTGACGGGTACCGGTGTGGTGCTGGATAGCATCCAGCTCCCGCTGCTGACCGAAGCAGCGGCCCAGGCCCTGGCCGGATGGACGCAGATGGACTTCATGAACCGCCGCGATACCCTCAAGCTCGCCGTCGGCGCCCCGCTGATCCTCGCCGCCGAACGGATGCTCGGCGGCACTGCCCGCGCACTGAACCATGACCACAAGGGCTTCGACGCCGACACCGTCACCGCCCTCGAAGAGGTGACCGCCTTCTTCACCAAGGCCGACGCCTCCAAGGGCGGCGGCCTGTACCGCTCGGCGATCGTCGCCCAGCTCGACGAGGTCGCCCGCCGTATCCAGGACGGCGTCCCACCGAAGCTGAAGGCCCGAGTGTTCGCGGCGACCGCCGACCTCGCGGCGCTCGCGGGCTGGGTGAGCCATGACGCCGGCCGCTACGGCATCGCCCAGCGCCTGTGGAGTTACGGCACGTACGCCGCTGGCGAGGCCGGGCAGCGCGACCGCGGGGTGGAGATCGTCACCCGCATGTCACACCAGATGATCTACCTCGGGCACCCCCAGGACGCCCTCGGCCTGCTCGGCGCCGCCGCCAAGAAGGCCACACTGCCCGCGACGAAGGCGCTGGTCTCCTCGCAGACCGGCCGGGTGCACGCGGCCCTCGGCGACGAGCGAGCGGCCCAGAGGCACCTCGGCACCGCCGACGAGCTCCTGGCGGACGGTCTCGGCGACGACGTCCCCGAATGGGTCGCGTACTTCGACGCGGCCGAGCACGCCGGCGCCCGAGCGGTCTCCGCCCGCGACCTCGCCGGACTCGGCCGTGGCCGCAGGGCCGCGAGCGTCCACTTCGAGGACGCCCTCAAGCTCAGGAAGCCCGGCTTCGACCGGGTCCGCGTCATGGACCGCGTCGGCCTGGCCGCCGCGCTCTTCGACGAGGGCGAGGTCGAGCAGGGCGCCGCTGCGGCCCACCAGGCGCTCGACGACGCGGCCCGCATCGACTCCACCCTCGTCGTGTCCCGGCTCAACACGCTGCTGGACGCGGCCCGCCCGTACAAGACCGCCGCGATCGACGACGTACGGACTCGGGCAAAAGAACTGGCCGCCGCCCGGCCGACCACGATCGCGGCCTGAGAGTATCGAGCGCATGGGCAAGCACCGCCGACCCGGACCGTCGAACCAGCCGTCGCGCGCCGTGCCGCGCGTGGACGCCGACGACCCACTCGCCGCCTACAACAAACGGCGCCGCCCCCCGATGGACCTTTCCCGCCGTCACTGGCCCGTGCACGGCGGCGCCAGCCACCTCCGGCCCGACGAGCCGCGCGTCCTGGAGGAGTGGACCGGGTTCGCGTATGAGGTGGTCGGCACCGCTCCCAGCCTCGCGGCCGCCCAGGAATGGGTGAACGAACTCCAGATCGGCGACGACACCGCAGCCTGATGCCCCGTGACGAAAGGCATCCCGGTCCACGGCCAGTGCGATGGCCTAGCGAACGCCAGCCACCGCAGCCTCGACCGGACACGTGCCGAACATGTCCGGCACGCAAAGCGCCTGGTCAAGCCAGCTTCTCGCGAGAGACGGTCGGAAAACTGGAGATCACCGGGAAGTGCCAACTGACGTGCACGCACTGCCTGTCGGAGTCCAGCCCGCAGGCCACGCACGGCACGATGGCCCCCGAGGACTGGCGTGCGGTCATCGTCGACGCCGCCGCGCTCGGCATCCGTTCCGTCCAGCTCATCGGGGGCGAACCGACCGTTCACCCCAACTGGCGGGAGTTCACCGACCTCGGGCTGTCGCTCGGGCTGCACGTCGAGATCTACAGCAACTTGTTTCACGTCGCGCCCGGCTGGTGGGAGGTGTTCGAGCGGGACGGCGTGACGCTGGCGACGAGTTACTACAGCGACGACCCGGCCGAACACGACAAGATCACTGGCCGCGACGGGAGTTACGCCCGTACTCGGTGCAACATCTGGGAAGCCATCACGCGGGGGATCACGCTCCGGGCGGGGATCGTGGACATTCTTCCGGGGCAGCGCGTCACAGAAGCCGTCGCGGAGTTGGAATCCATGGGCGTGACGGCCATCAAAACGGACCGGGTTCGCGCCGTGGGCCGTGCCGCGCTCCCCGGCACCGCACCGTCGCTCGACGAACTGTGCGGCAGGTGCACCCGAGGACGCGCGGCCGTTCTCCCGAACGGGGACCTCACCGGATGCGTGCTGTCGCGCGGCTTCCCGGCGGGCAACGTCCGGGAAACCCGGCTCGCCAACCTGCTGGGCGGGAAGGCGTGGCATGACCTGGCGGCACGCATCCCGGCGCCCCGGGCCGCATGCCCGCCGGACGACTCCAACGACTGCACCCCTGCCAGCACGGATTCGTGCGACCCGCAGTGACCGGCAGGACCGCTGAAAGGACCTCGATGGACTGGGAAGAGCACGCGTCACGGCTCGCGTCGCACGTCACTGATCCCGATTCCCGCTGGGTGGGCGCGGTCGCGCACACCCCCCGTCACGAACTCGTCCCCCGCTGGTGGGAGCGCGCGGGCGAGAAATGGCAGCTCCGTGACGGGCCGTCCGACCATGCGGCATGGATGCGCGCCGCGTACGCGGACCGTTCGCTGATCATCCGAGTCGGCTCGCTCCACGCGGACCGCGCGCACCCCGGTGACCAGCCGCAGGGGCGTACCACTTCGTCCGCCACGCTGCCGACCCTGGTGGTGCGGATGCTGCGGCACGGCCGTCTCGGGGACGGGCTGTCGCTGCTGGACCTCGGGACCGGGGCCGGTGGGCTCGCCGCGTACGCCTGTCACCGGCTCGGGGACCACTGCGTGACCAGCCTGGACATTGACCCCTACCTGGTCAGCGTGGCCGGTAAGCGGCTCGCCCGCATGGGCCACCACCCCAAGATGGTCACAGCGGACGCCACCGAGTGGGTACCGGGCACGTACGACCGGATCGTGGCCACCGTCGCGCTCTCCCCCGGTCCCGGACTCCGGGCCGTGGTCGGGGCACTGGAACCCGGCGGGCGCCTCGTGACGACGCTCGCCCGTACCTGCCTGCTCGTCACCGGCTGGAAAGACCGGTCGGGGGACGTCGTGGGTCGGGTGGAACGGGACATGGCCGGTTTCATGTCGACCCGCTCCGGCAGCGACTTCCCGCCCGCCCAAACCGAGTTGTTCGCCCTCGCCCGCGACGCGGAAGGGGAACACCGCAGCAGCGGACGCTATCCCGTGGTGGACATCGAGAACGCGTGGGAACTGCGCTCCATGCTCGAAGTCACCACGCCCGGTGTGGAGATCGACTACCGGTCCGACGGGGACAGTCGCACCGCCTACCTGATCCACCCGGACGGTTCATGGGCCCGCGCATCCGCCGAACGGCTCGACGACCCGCCGGAAGTGCACCAAAGCGGCCCTCAGCGCCTGTGGGACGCCCTGGAACGCATCCGGTTCCAACTCAACACCGAGGGCTCGTTGCCACTGCTCGGCGCGAACCTCCGGATCACCCCCGACGGGGTGTGTCACCTGTCGCGCGGACGCTGGCAGACGTCCTTGGGCGCGCAGTAGCCCCGGTGCGGCGGCCGAACAGCGCCGAGTACAGGACGCGTAAGGAGAAGGCACGCCCTGACTCCCCGCCGGTATGCCCCGTGGCGTACCGGCGGGGCTTCCTTTCCTTCCGACACAGACGAACGAGGATCACGGCCGATCATGCCGCTGCAATGCACCGCCTTCATCGAGGTGCCGAGAAGGGTCGGCGTGAGCCCCCTCTCGGCGCTGCCCGTGGCAGCAGAAGAATGGGAGGACATAGTTCCCACTGAGGTTCTGTGCGTGCTGGGTGAACACGACGAGAAAACCGAGCATGCGCAGTGCTCTGGCCCGGTTCCCGCTTGGGCAAGCCGTGCCTGTGGACAGTGCGTTGGGCAGACGGCGACCGATTCGTCCGCGCGAGCGGGCCCGGCGTAACGCTCTACGCCTGCCCGGACTGCGTGGTCGCCGTCGGCGTGGGGCGGTAGCGGACGACGTACTCAAAGGACAACGACTCACCTTCCGGCAGCCGTAACCGACTTTCCGCCACGCCCTGCCACTCCCGTGTGCGACGAGTGGCAGGGCTCACCTCGCCGCACGCGTTTCCCGGCTCATCGGCCTGGCCACAGTCCGATGAACTGGCCAGAGTCACGCTGTCGGGAACCCCGTAGGCGGTTCCGCCGTCGCTAGGAAGGGGGGAGGGGTCTCGCTACCCGGTCGGGCCGAGCCCCAGGAGGTGGACATGAGGTCTCACCTGCTCCTTTAGCGTGATCTTGCGGCAAGTGGCCGGCGTGTTATGGAAGGTGACCCGAATGACCCAGCTCCACACCCCGAAGGCGAGCAGGAACCAGGAGAGGGGGCGGGTGAGCTTCATGGGCCCAGTATCGCCGTCGGGTGTCCGGTTCCAGGAGGCGGGGGACGGGCGCGCTGGGAGTCCGGCGGGGGTGGCGGGTACGTTCTGGGGCGTGCCCGCACCCATGAAACGGACGGTCAGGCGATCCCTGACGGTCACCGCAGCCACGCTCGCGACCGCCGCGCTCACCGCGCCCTTCGCCGTCGCCGCGCCCTCGCCGTCCCCGTCGCCGACGCCCTCGGTGACGCCGCCCGCGAAGATGTCCACGGTCGGCGGGGCGCGGCTGGGGCTGCCGGGGACGCAGGCGGATCTGGCGAACGGGGCGCCCGTGCTGCCGAAGGACGTCACCGCGCGGTCCTGGATCGTCGCGGACGCGGAGTCCGGGGAGGTGCTGGCCGCGCACAACGCGCACTGGCGGCTGCCGCCGGCGTCCACCATGAAGATGCTGTTCGCGGACACCGTCCTGCCGCGCTTCCCGAAGACGACCCAGCACAAGGTGACGCCGGCCGAGCTGGCGGGCATGGGGGCCGGGTCCAGTCTCGTCGGGATAAAGGAGGGCGAGACGTACTCGGTGCACGACCTGTGGCTCGGGGTGTTCCTGCGGTCCGGGAACGACGCCGTGCGGGTGCTGTCCGCGATGAACGGGGGCGTGCGCGCGACGGTGGACGAGATGAACTCCCACGCGGAGGAGCTTCAGGCGCTCGACACGCACGTGGTGTCTCCCGACGGGTACGACGCGCCGGGGCAGGTGTCGTCCGCGTACGACCTCACGCTGATCGCGCGGTCCGGGTTGCAGAAGAAGGACTTCCGCGAGTACGCGTCGACCGTGCGCGCGAAGTTCCCGGGGCAGACCAAGAAGGACGCGAAGACCGGGAAGACGTCCCGGACGCCCTTCGAGATCCAGAACACGAACCGGCTGCTCAGCGGCGACTACGACATCGCCCAGTACCCGGGGATCGCGGGCGTCAAGAACGGCAACACCACCAACGCGGGCGCGACGTTCACGGGCGTCGCCGAACGGGCCGGGCGCGTTCTGCTGGTCACCGTCATGAACCCCGCCAAGGAAGCCCACAACGAGGTCTACAAGGAGACCGCCGCCCTCTTCGACTGGGGCTTCCAGGCCGCCGGCAAGGTCCGTCCCATCGGCGAACTCGTCCCCCCGAAGAACGCCACCCTCTCCACCCCCCGGCCCGGCTCCACCCCCACCCCCGAGGGCCAGGCCGGCGGCGGCACGTCCCCCATCGCCGCGAAGTCCACCCCCTCCAGCACCAGCGGCATCGGCACAGCCCTCGCCATCACCGCCGCCGCCCTCCTCACCCTCGCCGGGGGCGCATTTCTGGTCAACCGCAAGTGGCCCCTGCGGAGGCGGTGAGCACACCGGGGGGCGGGGCGGAACGGCGTCGCGGCGAAGGAGACAGGGAGCACAGGGCCGCACGGCGTTTCGGAAGCCGTGCCCGCGCGGGCACGCGGGACATCGCGGACGCCGCTCCGCACGGGCGCGCGGCGCGCGGGCGACTGAGGAGCAGCTTGCGGAGAGCCGAAAGCGAGGGCCGGGGCAGCGGGACAAGGCGGCCTCGCGGAAGGGGAACGCGGGCCGGAGAGCGGAAGCCGATGGTGTTCGCGAGCCGCACCGTGCGGGCTCGCACCTCACAGGCACGGTCCGGCAGGAGGGACGCGGGCGTCCGCCCCGCCGGAGGCATCGCCGGTCGCTCCTCGCGGCGCCTCACCGACTCTCCCGCCCCGTCCGCGAAGGGCCGCACGGGCGCCCGGCGAGCTGCGGGGTCCGTGGCACAAGTGCCCGCGCGGACGTCCTCGCGGCGCGACGGGGGCAGCACCCGCGCGCGGGCCGGAGCGGCAGACCTTCGGCTCCGCCGGGCGGGGTCTCCCCCCGGACGACCACCAGGCGGGCCACCCACTCACCCGGCCCCGCCGAGCACACGGACTCCCGTCAGCCGGGGTTCCCATCGGCCAACGTTCCTAGCGGCCAGGGCACCCGCCAGCCAGGACCCCCATCGGCCGGTGCTCCCGCCGACCAGAGCACCCGCCAACCAGTGCTGCCGCCGCCCAGAATTCCCAGCAGCCAGAACTCCGACCGCCCAAACCTCCCGGCGCCCAACGCTTCCGCCAGCCAGCGTTCCCGCCGGCCAGCGCTTCCGCCGGCCAAGATTCCCGCCCCGTCGCCCCCAAGGCTCGCCCCGGCGCCTGCGCCGTACCCCGCGGCTACCAGCCCCGTCGTCCCTGGCGAACCCCCTGCCGGCGCCCCCTCACTTCCCCCCCTCGGCTACCGGCCCCGCTGTGCCTGGCGAGCCCCCTACCAGCGCCCCCTCACTTCCCCTCCCCCTCGACCTCCCCCGCCGACGCCCCCCGCGTAGCCGTCCAAGCCGCGCAATACAGCACCAGCTTCGCTGTGAGGTTGATCCAGAGGAGGAGGGCGACGGGGACGCCGAAGGCGCCGTACATGGATTTGGTGGCGACGGATTGGAGGTAGCCGCTGAGGACGAGTTTGAGGAGTTCGAAGCCGAGGGCGCCGATGAGGGCGGCGGTGAGGAGGCGGTGGCGGGGTGGGTCGACGCCGGGGAGGAGGGTGAGGACGTAGAGGAGGAGCAGGAAGTCGGCGAGGACGGCGACCGCGAAGGCGACGACGCGCAGCAGGAGGGCACCCCAGCTGTGCTGGTCGAGACCGAGGGCGTCGGCGATGAGACCAACCGCCCAGGAGGCGACCGTGGAGGCCGCGAAGGTGACGAGGACGGCGCCGCCGAAGCCGAGGAGGACGCCCGCGTCCTTGGCCTTGACGAGGACGGGGTTGGCGTCGTCGTCGGGAAGTTCCCAGACCGCGCGCAGGCAGTCACGGATCTGGCCGACCCAGCCGAGCCCGGTGAACAGCAGGACCGCACCGGCGATGAGCCCGACGGTCCCGGCGTTCTGGACGAGGGAGGCGACGTCGAGCTGTCCGGAGATGCCGGGGACCTGGTCGGCGATGCGGTCTTCGAGCCGCTTCTGCTGATCGCCGCTGAGCGTGGCCGCCGTGACCGCCGCGGCCAGCGTCAGCAGCGGGAACAGCGAGACGAAGCTGATGAACGTCATCGCCGCCGCGAGCCGCGTCCACTTCACCTTGTCCAGCCGCTCGTACGACCGCCACGCGTGCGTGGCCGACAGCCGGACCACCCACGGCCCCACAACCGGAAGCGTTTTCAGCCAGTCCATGATCCGAACTCTGCCTCACCTAGTGACGGAAGACCCAGGTCCGGGTTCCCCAAAACCGCGGAACTGTACGCCGTCCCGTTCACCAGCGCGCCACCGCCAGCCCGTACATCACCGCCCACACCACCCCGATGACCGCCAGCGCCCGATCCCCCAGCACGACCTTCTCCGGCTCCCCGGCGGCCCCCCGGTCCGCGAAGACGGCGTACCGCAGCACCGCCAGCACGAACGCGACCACGGACAACTGCCGCCAGGGCAGCACGCCCGCGTACGCGTGGCCGTCCCCTTCCAGCGCCCACAGGCAGTACCCGAGGACGGCGGCCCCGGCGGCGAGTTGCCAGACGAACCGCAGGTACCCGGCGGTGTACGCGGTGAGCAGCGCACGCGTAGCGCCCGCGTCGCCGCCCATCTGCACGGCCTCGGAGTACCGCTTGGCGGCGACCATGAACAGCGCCCCGAACCCGGTGGTGATGAGGAACCAGCGCGACAGCGGGATGCCGAGCGCGAGCCCGCCGGCGCCCGCGCGCATGAGGAACCCGGTGGAGACGACGGCCAGGTCGACGACGAGGACGTGCTTGAGCCGCACGCAGTACGCGAGTTGCAACGCCACGTACGCCGCCAGGAGCGCCGCGACGGCGGGCGTGGACAGCCGGAGCGCCAGCGCGGGCCCCGAGGCCGCCAGAACGCCGCCCAGGCCGTACGCGAGGGGCACGGGGACCTGCCCGGCGGCGACCGGCCGGTGCCGTTTGACGGGGTGGGCGCGGTCGGCGTCGGCGTCCCGGGCGTCGTTGACGAGGTAGACGGCGGCGGCGCAGACGGTGAACAGGCCGAAGACGAGGGCGAGTTGACCGGCCGCGTGCCAGGACAGCAGGCGTCCGGCGGCGGCGGGCGCGGCGACGACGAGGACGTTCTTGACCCACTGCCGGGGCCGTGCGGTCCTGAGGAGACCGGCGAGGAGGCCGCCCCGCCCGCCCTCACCCAGCGCTCGCTCGCCCTCACCCAGCGCCCGCCCGCGCGCGTGGGGCGCGGTCAGCAGGCGCCGGTCACAGCCCTCGTCCATAGCGGTCATAGCGGTCATAGCGGCTCACTGTTCACGCCCGACCGGCCGCCCGACCGGCAATATTGAGCGAAATCCCATTTATCACCCATTTCGGGGAGGGGATTTGATGTTGACGAGGTTTCAGGACAAAACGCCTACAGAGGGGCGCTACGGTCGCCGACATGCCTGCCGAGACCGTTTCCGTCACCGGATGGGGCCGCACCGCTCCCACCACGGCCCGTCTGATCCGCCCAGGGACGTACGAGGAGGCCGTGGCGGCCGTCCGTGACTGCGGGGCCCGGGGAGGGATCCCGAGGGGCCTGGGGCGGGCGTACGGGGACGCGGCGCAGAACGCGGGCGGCGCCGTCCTGGACATGACCGGCCTGGACCGGGTCCACGCGATCGACGCCGCCGAGGGGGTCGTCCTGTGCGACGCGGGCGTCTCCCTGCACCGCCTGATGGAGGTCCTGCTGCCGCTGGGCTGGTTCGTGCCGGTCACGCCGGGCACCCGGTACGTCACCGTCGGGGGCGCGATCGGCGCCGACATCCACGGCAAGAACCACCACGCGTCCGGCGCCTTCGCCCGCCACGTCCCCTCGTTCGAACTCCTCACCGCCGACGGCACGGTCCGCACCGTCCGCCAGGGCACCCCCCTGTTCGACGCGACCGCCGGCGGCATGGGCCTGACCGGGGTGATCCTCACCGCGCGCGTGCGCCTGCTGCCCGTCGAGTCGTCCCTGATGGCCGTCGACACCGAGCGCGCGGCCGACCTGGACGACCTGCTGGCCCGGCTGACCGGGGGCGACCACCGCCACCGGTACTCGGTCGCCTGGATCGACCTCCTCGCGCGCGGGGCGGCGACGGGCCGCGCGGTCCTCACGCGCGGGGACCACGCCCCGCTGGACGCCCTCCCCGCACGCGCGCGCAAGGCCCCGCTGGCGTTCCGGCCCGCCCGGCTGCCCACCGCCCCCTCCTTCGTCCCCGGCGGCCTGCTCACCCGCACGACCGTCGGCCTCTTCAACGAACTCTGGTACCGGCGGGCCCCTCGCACGCGGGCGGGCGAGTTGCAGCGGATCCCGGCGTTCTTCCATCCGCTGGACGGCGTCCCGCACTGGAACCGGGTCTACGGGCGGGGCGGGTTCGTGCAGTACCAGTTCGTCGTCCCGCACGGGCAGGAGGAGGCGCTGCGGCGGATCGTGCGGCGGGTGTCCGAGCGGCGCTGCCCGTCGTTCCTCGCGGTCCTCAAGCGGTTCGGCGAGGCCGACCCCGGCTGGCTCTCCTTCCCGCGCCCCGGCTGGACCCTCGCCCTGGACGTCCCGGCCGCCCTGCCCGGCCTCGCGGCCTTCCTGGACGAGCTGGACGAGGAGGTCGCCGGCGCGGGCGGGCGCGTGTACCTCGCCAAGGACTCCCGGCTGCGGCCCGACCTCCTCACCGCGATGTACGCGCGCGTGGACGACTTCCGCGAGCTGCGCGCCCAGCTCGACCCACGCGGGGTGTTCGTCTCGGACCTCGCGCGCCGACTCAGCCTCTGAAGCCTCCAAAGGCCCCCGCCCGCCACCCCAGCCCTCAAGGAGCCCCGTGAAAGACGCCTTCGGCCTCCCCCAGTCCCTCCTCGTCCTCGGCGGCACCTCCGAGATCGCCCTCGCGACCGCCCGCCGCCTGATCGCCCGCCGCACGCGCACGGTGTGGCTCGCCGGCCGCCCCTCCCCCGCCCTGGAGCGGGCCGCCCGCGACCTCGGGGCGCTCGGCGCGGACGTCCGCACGGTCGCCTTCGACGCCCTGGACGCCGAGTCCCACGAGACCGCGCTCGGCAAGGTCTTCGCGGAGGGCGACATCGACGTCGTCCTGCTCGCGTTCGGCGTGCTCGGGGACCAGGCGCACGACGAGCGCGAACCGCTGGCCGCCGCGCGCGTGGCGCAGACGAACTACACGGGGGCCGTCTCCTCGGGGCTGGTGGCCGCCCGCGCGCTCCAGGCGCAGGGGCACGGCTCGCTGGTGGTGCTCTCCTCCGTCGCCGGGGAGCGGGCACGGCGCGCGAACTTCATCTACGGCTCCAGCAAGGCGGGCCTCGACGCGTTCGCCCAGGGCCTCGGCGACGCGCTGCACGGCACCGGGGTGCACGTCATGGTCGTCCGCCCCGGCTTCGTCCGTACCCGGATGACGGCCGGCCTGCCCGAGGCTCCGCTGGCCACCACGCCCGAGGCGGTCGCGACGGCGATCGAGGCGGGGCTGCGCAGGCGGGCGGAGACGGTGTGGGTGCCGGGGGTGCTGCGGGTGGTGATGTCGGCGCTGCGACACGTCCCGCGCGGGGTGTTCCGCCGACTGCCGGTCTGAAAACCCGGGATCAGAGGCTCGGGATCGAGTCCTCGGCCACCGGCGCGGACGCCTGCGGCGGGACCAGCGGGCTGCCGAACGGGTACTCGCGCAGCTTGCGCCACACACCGTCCGCGCCCTGCTCGTAGAGGGCGAAGCCGGTGCAGGACCACTCGGCCTCGTAGCCGGACAGCTCCTCGTAGGCGCGGTCCATGGCCGCCTCGTCGATGCCGTGGGCGATGGTGACGTGCGGGTGGTAGGGGAACTGGAGGTCGCGGGCGATGGGCCCCGACGCGTCGCGGACCTGCTGCTGGAGGCGGGTGCACCCCTCGGCGCCCTCGACGATCCGGACGAAGACGACCGGGGACAGCGGCCGGAAGGTACCGGTGCCGTCGAGGCGCATCGGGAACGGGCGGCCCGCGCGGGCGACGTCCGTCAGGTGCGCGTCGACGGCCGTGAGCGCGTCGTCCGCGATCTCGGTCGGCGGGAGCAGGGTGACGTGCGTGGGGATGCCGTGCGCGGCGGCGTCGCCGAAGCCCGCGCGCAGCTCCTGGAGCAGGCTGCCGTGAGGCTCCGGGACCGCGATCGACACGCCGATCGTTACGGTCCCCACGTCGTCTCCTGTCGTCTGGTGTCGTGCCGTTCCGGCTATCGACTGTAAGGCCACGGCCCGCGTAGGGGCAGGCGCAGCCGGAGTGATGTTCAGCGCTCCGGGAGCGTCAGTGCTTGGCGGGCAGGAAGCCGACGCGCTCGTACGTGCTCGCCAGGGTCTCGGCGGCCACGGCGCGGGCCTTCTCGGCGCCCTTCGCGAGCAGCGCGTCCAGCGTCTCCGGGTCGTCCAGGTACTGCTGGGTGCGCTCCTTGAACGGGGTGACGAAATCCACGACGACGTCCGCGAGGTCCGTCTTGAGGGCGCCGTACATCTTCCCCTCGTACTCGGCCTCCAGCTCGGCGACGGTCTTGCCGGTCAGCGTCGAGTAGATCGTCAGGAGGTTGCTGACGCCCGGCTTGTTCTCGGTGTCGTAGCGGACGACCGTGTCGGTGTCCGTGACGGCGCTCTTGACCTTCTTCGCGGTCGCCTTCGGGTCGTCCAGGAGGTTGATGAGGCCCTTCGGCGTCGACGCCGACTTGCTCATCTTGATCGTCGGGTCCTGGAGGTCGTAGATCTTCGCCGTCTCCTTCAGGATGTACGGCTTCGGGATCGTGAACGTCTCGCCGAACCGGCTGTTGAAGCGTTCCGCGAGGTCGCGGGTCAGCTCGATGTGCTGGCGCTGGTCCTCGCCGACGGGCACCTCGTTCGCCTGGTACATCAGGATGTCGGCGACCTGGAGGATCGGGTACGTGAACAGGCCGACGCTCGCGCGGTCCGCGCCCTGCTTCGCCGACTTGTCCTTGAACTGCGTCATCCGCGACGCCTCGCCGAAGCCGGTCAGGCAGTTCATGACCCAGGCGAGCTGGGCGTGCTCCGGGACGTGGCTCTGGACGAACAGCGTGCAGCGGTCCGGGTCCAGGCCCGCCGCGAGGAGCTGCGCCACCGCCATCCTCGTGTTCGCCCGCAGCTCCTTCGGGTCCTGCGGGATCGTGATCGCGTGCAGGTCGACGACCATGTAGAACGCGTCGTGGGACTCCTGCAGCGCCACCCACTGGCGCACCGCGCCGAGGTAGTTGCCGAGGTGGAACGAGCCGGCGGTGGGCTGGATACCGGAGAGCACACGGGGTCGAGCAGAGGCCATGGGCCCATTCTCTCAGGTTCCGCGAGCGGAGTTGGCGCGCGGCCGGGGTGGGGAGTGGTCCGGGGTGTGGGGGCGGCGGCCCGCACACCCCGGAAGGACCCGAAAGGCTCAAGCCCTTCAGCCCAGGTCGATCTCCGGGTACAGCGGGAAGCCCTTCACCAGGTCCGTCGCCCGCTGGGCGATCTCCTGGGAGACCTTCTCGTCCAGGACGTGGGCCGCCTTCGAGGGGGCGCCCGACTTGGTCGTCCCGGCCTCCGTCGTCGTCAGGACGCGGTCGATCAGGCCGGCCACCTCGTCCATCTCGGCGGTGCCGAGGCCCCGGGTCGTCAGGGCGGGGGTGCCGACGCGGATGCCGGAGGTGTACCAGGCGCCGTTGGGGTCGGCGGGGATGGCGTTGCGGTTGGTGACGATGCCGGAGTCGAGGAGGGCGGCCTCCGCCTGGCGGCCGGTGAGGCCGTAGGAGGTCTCGACGTCGATGAGGTTGAGGTGGTTGTCCGTGCCGCCGGTGACGAGGGTCGCGCCCCTGCGCATCAGGCCCTCGGCGAGGGCGCGGGAGTTGTCGACGATGCGCTGGGCGTAGTCCTGGAAGTCGGGCCGGCGGGCCTCGGCCAGGGCGACCGCCTTGGCGGCCATCACGTGCGGGAGCGGGCCGCCGAGGACCATCGGGCAGCCCCGGTCGACCTGGTCCTTGAGGGAGTCGTCGCACAGGACCATGCCGCCGCGCGGGCCGCGCAGGGACTTGTGGGTGGTCGTGGTGACGATCTGGGCGTGCGGGACGGGGTCGAAGTCGCCGGTGAGGACCTTGCCCGCGACGAGGCCCGCGAAGTGGGCCATGTCGACCATGAGGGTCGCGCCGACCTCGTCCGCGATCTCCCGCATGAGGCGGAAGTTCACCAGCCGGGGGTAGGCGGAGTAGCCGGCGACGATGACGAGCGGCTTGAACTCGCGGGCCTGGACGCGCAGGGCGTCGTAGTCGATGAGCCCGGTGACGGGGTCGGTGCCGTAGGAGCGCTGGTCGAACATCTTGCCGGAGATGTTGGGCCGGAACCCGTGGGTGAGGTGGCCGCCCGCGTCGAGGGACATGCCGAGCATGCGCTGGTTGCCGAAGGCGTGGCGCAGCTCGGCCCAGTCGGCCTCGGAGAGGTCGTTCATCTGGCGGACGCCGGCCTTCGCGAGGAAGGGCACCTCGACGCGGTCGGCGAGGACGGCCCAGAAGGCGACGAGGTTGGCGTCGATCCCGGAGTGCGGCTGGACGTACGCGTGGCGGGCGCCGAACAGTTCGCGGGCGTGCTCGGCGGCCAGCGACTCGACCGTGTCGACGTTGCGGCACCCGGCGTAGAAGCGGCGGCCGACCGTGCCCTCGGCGTACTTGTCGCTGAACCAGTTCCCCATCGCCAGCAGCGTCGCCGGGGAGGCGTAGTTCTCGGACGCGATCAGCTTCAGCATCTCGCGCTGGTCGTGGACCTCCTGGCCGATCGCGTCGGCGACGCGGGGCTCGACCTCGCGGATCACGTCGAGCGCGGCGCGGAAGGCGGTGGACTGGCGGGACAGGGGCTCGGACATGAGACCTCCGGACGTAGGACTTACGGCGTTCGGCGTTCAGTTCGGCCCAGGCGCACGGCACTAGCTCACTCCGGGCCGCTCCCCGATGGTCCGTCCCATCCCAGCGCGCCAGTCACGACCCGCCCCCAGCCTACCCGCCGGCCTCGACCCGCCACCGGCCCACTTCCCGATACGCCGAGTCGTACACGGCGCTCCCGTCGCCGGGTTCCAGCGCGTAGTGGTGCAGGTTGCCGCCCCAGTACCGCAGGATGCGGCCCAGTTCCTCGACGGGACGTTCGGGGTCGACAGTGACTTCGAGCACGAATTTCGCGGTCGTCATGCCTTCTATCGTTTCATTGACCCACCCTGTGAGACTTTTCGACGACGGCCCAGGGGCGATCGCCGAAAAGTCTCAACCCTGGATCAGGTGCGGCACGAATCTCGCGTACCCGTCGGTGACGAGCCCCGACGACTCCCGGATGCCGAGCCCCGCGGACTCCCCCTCGACCGTCCACGCGCCGAGCACGACGTGGTTGCCGTCGAAGTCGGGCAGCGGGGCCAGTTGCTGATAGCAGCAGGGCTCTTCGCGGACGACGGCGGCGCCCGCCGGGTGGACGGTGACCCCGGCGCCCTCGCGGCCCAGCAAGGGTTTCGAGACGTACTCGGTCAGCTCCCGGGGGCCGTCCAGGTACGCCGGAAGGAGGTTCGGGTGGTCGGGGTACAGCTCCCAGAGGACGGCGAGGAGGGCCTTGTTGCTGAGGAGCATCTTCCAGGCCGGTTCGATCCAGAGGGTGCTGCCGGTGCCGCCGCCGTTGTCGAGGGTGTCGAGGACGTGGCCGGCGAAGCGGTCCGTCGTCAGCCATTCCCAGGGGTAGAGCTTGAAGCAACTGCGGATGAAACGGAGCTTGTTGTCGACGAAGCGGCCGGAGAGGCGGTCGAAGCCGATGTCCTCGACGGGGATCCACTCCGTTTCCAGGCCCGCCTGTTCGGCCGTCTCCTTGAGGTAGGCGACGGTCATCAGGTCCTCGCCGAGTTCATCGGCGGTGGAGTGCGCGAAGTGGAGGGGGGCGCCCGGGGGAAGGAGGGCGGCCTGCTTCTTCCAAGCCGCTACCAGGCGTTCGTGGAGGGAGTTCCACTGGTCGGCGCCGGGGAAGCGGTCCTCCATCCAGAACCACTGGGGGGAGGCCGCCTCCACGAGCGAGGTCGGGGTGTCGGCGTTGTACTCCAGCAGCTTCGCCGGGCCCGTGCCGTCGTAGCGGAGGTCGAAACGGCCGTAGACGGACGGGAGTTCGGCCCGGCGGTGCCAGGACTCGGCGACGGCGGCGGCGACGCGGGGGTCGGTGATGCCGAGGTCCGCGAAGCGGTCCGTGTCGACCATGTGGGCCGCCGCCGCGAGGCACATGCGGTGCAGTTCCTCGACGGTCTCCTCCAGCGCCTCGACCTCGTCGAGGGTGAAGGAGTAGTAGGCGCTCTCGTCCCAGTACGGGCGCAGGGTGCCGTCCGGGTGGCGGGTGAGGGGGTAGATCAGGCCCTGCTCCTCGACCGTGCGCTGCCAGTCGGGGCGGGGGGTGATGGTGTGGCGGATCATGTTCGGGGTTCTGCTTCCGCTGCCGTCGCCGCTCAGCCGCCTGAGCTGTGGCCGTCGCCGCCGCCGAAGCCGCCTCGGTCTACACCGCTGCTGCCGCTTCCGCCGCTGCTGCTGGACGAGCCTCCGCTCGAACTCCCCGAGGACTTGCGGGACTTGCTCAGGGAGCCGCCCTCCACGTACGAGCCCTTCTTCTTTCCGCCGTAGTACCAGACCGTGTGCGAGGACGACGAACCGCCGCTGGAGCCGCCCGACTTGCAGTTCTTGTCCGCGACGACCTTGTAGCCCTTCGCCGCGTCGTAGCTGTCCCGGTCCACGCAGCGTTTGTCCGGGTCGGAGGAACAGGCGGTGAGGGCCACCGCGAGGATTCCGACGCCGCCGAGGACGACCGTGCTCGAACGCAGCCTTCTGGGCGTGTCCGCCATGTTCTGTTCTCCCCGTGTTTGTTCGATCTCTCGTTCGGGGGTCAGCCTAGAGATCGGTGAGAGTCCGTGTGCGGGCGCCCCCAGGGGGTGCCGCTCCCCTACAGTCCGTTTGTGATGTTTGGGATGGTGTGTGCGCTGGCTGCCTCGGTGTGTTTCGGGACGGCCACGGTCTGGCAGGCGGTGGCCACTCGGGCCGTGGTGGACGGTGGGGGCGGGGATACGGCCCTGCTGCTGCGGGCCCTTCGGCAGTGGCGGTATCTCGCCGGGCTGCTTCTCGACGGGCTCGGGTTCGTGTTTCAGGTGCTCGCGCTTCGGGCTGTGCCGATCTATGCGGTGGGTGCCGCCCTCGCCGCGAGTCTCGCGGTGACCGCTGTTGTGGCGGCTCGGATGCTTCGGGTGCGGCTCAGTCGGGTCGAGTGGGGGGCCGTCGGGGTCGTCTGTGCGGGGCTCGGCATGCTGGCGCTCGCCTCCGGCGCGGAAGGGTCTCGGGGCGGCTCCGAAATCCTCCGTTGGGGCATCCTCTGCGCCGCCCTCTGTGTCCTCCTCCTCGGCTCCCTCGCCGGGCGGCTGCCCGAGCGGGGGCGGGCGCCCCTGCTCGGCCTCGGCGCCGGGTTCGGCTTCGGGGTCGTCGAGGTCGGTGTCCGCCTGATCGACTCCCTCCGCGTCCCCGCCCTCCTCACCAACCCCTCTGTTTACGCGCTCCTCCTCGGCGGCGCTGCCGCCTTCCTCCTCCTCACCTCCGCCATCCAACGCGGGTCCGTCACCTCCGCCACCGCCGGCATGATCCTCGGCGAAACCCTCGCGCCCGCCGCCGTAGGCATCCTCTGGTTGGGCGACCACACCCGACCTGGCCTCACCTGGCTAGCCCTCCTGGGCTTCGCAGTCGCCGTGGCAGGCGCACTGACCTTGGCCCGATTCGGCGAGGCGCCGGAGGAAGTGGCCGAGGCGGTGCCGTAACCGCAGGTGCGTCGTGGCTGATCGCGCAGTTCCCCGCGCCCCTGGAGAGGGGGTGGCTGAGGTGGCTGTGTCGCCTGCGGGCGCGTCGTGGCCATTCGCGCAGTTCCCCGCGCCCCTGAGGAAGTGGCAGCTCAGGCGGTCATGTTGCCTGCGGGCCCGTCGTGGTATTCGCGCAGTTCCCCGCGCCCCTGAGGAAGTGGCAGCTGAGGCGGTCGTGTCGGCTGCGGGCCCGTCGTGGTTTTGCGCAGTTCCCCGCGCCCCTGAGGAAGTGGCGGCTCAGGCGGTCATGTTGCCTGCGGGCCCGTCGTGGTATTCGCGCAGTTCCCCGCGCCCCTGGGGCGGTGGTGGCTGAGGTGGTGGGGTGTGTGCTTGCGGTGGTAGTTGCAGAGCAGTCACAGGCCCGCGCCCCCTGACCATGGCGCGACAGCGCCTGTCAGGGGCGCGGGGAACTGCGCGACCAGCCACGGCGGACCCGCACTGCACCACCCCACATCAGCCCACCACTTCCTCAGGGGCGCGGGGAACTGCGCGAATGGCCACGACGGGCCCGCGCATGATCCACCACCCCCGTCGGCCCCCTCCTCATGGCAGGACTCTGCACAGGGCGTCCAGGGCCGGAGGCCAGGTGTGGTCGGAGGGGGTGCCGTAGCCGACTACGAGGGCGTCGGGGGATGTGGGGATCGTGGTGTGGCGGAAGCGGGAGAGGCCGTAGAGGGCGAGGCTCTGCCAGGCGGCGGCGTGGATGACGGAGTCTTCGGTACCGGGCGGAAGGAGGAGCACGGCGTGGAGCCCGGCGGCGATGCCGGTGACGTGGACGTCGGGAGCGTGGGCGGCGACGGCGGCGACCAGGTCGTCCCGGCGCCGCCGGTAACGGAGCCGGGACGCGCGGACGTGACGGTCGTAGGCACCGGAGTCGATGAATTCAGCGAGGGTCAGTTGCTCCAGGACGCTCGTCGACTGCGCCCCGCTCAAGCGCGCCGCCTCCGCCGTGAGCGCCGGCGGCAGAACCAGCCACGCGAGCCGCAACCCCGGCGCGAGGGACTTGCTGGCGGTCCCGAGGTAGACGACGTGATCGGGGTCCAGGTCCTGGAGCGCGCCCACAGGTTGACGGTCGTAGCGAAACTCCCCGTCGTAGTCGTCCTCAAGGATCAGTCCCCCCGTCCGCCGGGCCCAGTCCACGATCGCGGCCCGCCGCTCGGAGTGGAGGGCGACGCCCATGGGGAACTGGTGCGAGGGCGTGAGGAGGAGGGCCCCGGCGTCGGAGGGAAGGTCGGAGACACGCGTGCCGTGGGTGTCGAAGGGCAGCGGCGTCGTCGTGAGCCCGGCGTTCTCGAGGATCGCCCAGTGGGGCGGGAGCCCGTACGTCTCGACGGCGAGTGCGCGCACGCCGCGCGCGTGGAGGAGTTCACCGAGAACCCGGAGACTGTGGGAGAACCCGGTGGAGACGAGGATGTGCTCGGGATCGGCCCGCACACCCCGCACCCGCGCGAGGTACCCCGCGAGCGCGGCCCGCAGTTCGATCCGCCCCCGGGGATCCCCGTACCCGAGGGCGTCACTCGGCGCCGCGGTGAACGCCCGCCGCGCCGCCTTCAACCACTCCGCACGCGGAAACGCGGCGAGGTCGGGACTCCCCGGCAACAGGCTGTACCGGGGCCGCCCCGGCTCCCGCCGATGCCCCGCCCCCCGGACGACCGGCTTCGGCACGGCCCGCTCGGCGACCCGCGTCCCCGCCCCTTGCCGCGCGGTGAGCCACCCCTCGGCCACAAGATCCGCATACGCGTCGGCGACGGTGTTCCGAGCCACCCCCAGATCCACCGCCAACACCCGCGACGACGGCAACCGCGTCCCCGGCGCCAACCGCCCACTCCGCACAGCCTCCCGAATCGCGTCCGTGAGCCCCCGCCTCCGACGCGACCCGCTCAGATCAAGATGCAGATCAACCCCAAGCGCCCCAAGCCCACTCCCACCACCACCAACCTCACCGTCCCCGGCATCCCCGTAAACGGCCACAGCGGCATCCCCCACCCCGGCCGCCGGAATCCCCGCAAGCCCGGGGGTAACAACGGCGTCGTCCCCCGACACCCCCTCCTCCTGCGCCATCCCGCCTCCCAAATGGCCCACGTTTTCCGTGCCGGAGTGGACCATATCGCTGGGCTGCCCGGCTCCTAGGCTCGATGACATGAGTGCGACGGAGACGAAGCGGGAGAAGACGGACGACGAGGGGTACGTGGGGGAGCACTGTCCGAGGATGGTGCTGGCGGAGCGGGCGCCGGAGGTGTACCGGGCGCTGGTGAGGCTGGACGCGGCGGCCCGGCAGGGGGTCGAGCCGGCGATGAGGGAACTCGTGAAGGTACGGGTCTCGCAGCTCAACGGGTGCGCGTTCTGCGTGGACATGCACAGCAAGGACGCGCTGGCGGCCGGCGAGAGCGTGGAGCGGCTGATGCAGCTGACGGTGTGGGAGGAGTCGCGCCACTTCTACACGGAACGGGAGACGGCGGCACTGGAACTCGCGGAGGCGATGACGCTGCTGCCGAGCGGCCCGGTGTCGGACGAGGTGTACGGCAGGGCGGCGAAACTGTTCGGCGAGGAGGAGCTGGCGCAGCTGATCTCGGTCGTGACGGTGATCAACGCGTGGAACAGGATCGGCGTCACGACGAGGATGGTCGCGGGCCACTACCAGCCCGGGAACGCCGGGTGAGCAGGACGGAGTTCTTCCGCGCGCTGCACCGCAGACGCCGTCCGGACGACCCGCTGGTGCTGGCGGGCGCGTGGGACGCGGTGAGCGCGCGGGTGTTCGCGGACGCGGGCTTCCCGGCGCTGGCGACGCCCAGCGCGGGCGTGGCGGCCTCGCTGGGCTACGCGGACGGCCGGACCCCGGCACGGGAGATGTTCGCGGCGGTGACACGGATCGCGCGCGCCGTGGACGTCCCGGTGTCGGCGGACGTCGAGGACGGGTACGGGCTGGCGCCGAAGGAGCTGGTGGAACGGCTCCTGGAGGCGGGCGTGGTCGGGTGCAACCTTGAGGACTCACGTGGGGAAGTCCTCAAGGATCCGCACGAGCACGCGGACTGGCTCGCGGAGGTGAGGGCGGCGGCGGGCGCGAGCCTGTTCGTCAACGCCCGGATCGACACCTTCGTACGCGGTGTCGCCTCTCCGGAGGCGGCGATCGAGCGGGCCGCGCTGTACGTGGCGGCCGGCGCGGACTGCGTGTACCCGATCCTCGCGCCCCCGGTGACCCTGCCCCTGCTGCGGGCGGGCATCGCGGGCCCGATCAACGTCTTCGGCGACCCGACGGACGGCCCCACCCCGGCCGACCTCGGCACGCTCGGCGCGACCCGCGTGACCTTCGGCCCCGGCCTGCTGCGCTGCGCGACGGAGGCCCTGCGGGAGATCGCGACGGACCTCGCGCCATAACACCACCGCCGGCAGCGCGGTTCGGGCAGGGCCGCTCTCGCATATCGGCCCGAGCCGCGGCCGGCGTTCCGCGAGGGCGCTCTTCGGACGGACCTGGAAACGTCCGGAGAGCGCCCTCAACCCCCTTCGTGGCAGGGGAACTTCACGGCGAGGGCACCTCACGGCACCAGTACTTCCCGCACCACCTTCCGCAGCCACGCGTGCGCCGGATCCGCCTCATACCTCGGATGCCAGGCCATCCCGAGCCGCAACGGCGGCAGCGCGAGCGGCACGTCGAAGTGGACGAGCCCCAACGACCGTGCCAGCGGCGCCCCCCACCCCGTGTCGAGCCCGACGAGATCGGTGTCCCGCAGCACGAACAGGGACGACGGCAGCGACCCGACGGTGCCCACGACCCGGCGTTCCAGGCCGAGTTCGGCGAGCGCGGTGTCAACTGGCCCGTGCAGCCTGCCCCGCCGGGACACGATGAGGTGATCGGCGTCCCGGGCGAACCGCTCGGGCGTCAACTCGCCGTCCAGCAGGGGGTGTCCGGGGCGGCAGACGCCCACCATCCGGTCGTCCAGGAGGAGTTCGGTCCGTACCTCGGGCGAGGTCGTGTCGATGACGCCGACTTCGAGGTCGGCGGTGCCCTCGCGCAGGAACGGCCCGTCGAGGTGGCTCTCGGAGAGGAAGCGCAGGCGGACGCCGGGCGCCTCGGCGGCGGCGCGGGCGAGGAGGGCGGGGCCGTGGGCGGCGGCTATGGCGTCGTGGCCGAGGATCGAGAACGTCCGGACGACGGTCGTCAGGTCGGTGTCGGCCGGGGTGAACACCGCGCGGGCCCGTTCGACGACGGCGCCGACCTCCGCGCGGACGGCGAGGGCGCGGGGCGTGGGGACCATGCGGCGGCCCGCCCGGACGAGGACCGGGTCGCCGAGGGCCTTGCGGATGCGGCCGAGGGTGCGGCTCATCGCGGGTTCGGAGAGGTGCAGGCGGCGGGCGGCGCCCTGGACGCTCTGCTCTTCGAGGAGGACGTCGAGGGCGAGCAGGAGGTTGAGGTCGACATCAGCGGATTGCGTCACGCGCATTCATCCCTTGTGAAGGTTGCACTGGAGCGCAGGTCGGTCCGAGCCTACGGTGAGAGGGCCCGCCGGCCGGGAATCCCACACCGTCATCCGCTCCTGGAGGAGCCGTGCCCTCGCCTGCCCTGAAACGCTCCACCCTGCTCGCGCTGTGCGCCTGCGTGCTCGTCGCGCAGAGCATGGTCGCCGCGATCAACCTGCTCATCCCGCAGCTCGCGGGGTCGGGGCTGCGGCCGTCGCACGCGGAGATCCTGTGGACCGTCGACGCGTACGTCATCGTCTTCGCCGGGCTGCTGATCCCCGCGGGGGCCTTCGGCGATCGGTACGGCCGCAAAGGGGCCCTTCTCGCCGGGCTCGGGTTGTTCGGGGTCGGGGCCGGGGTCAGTGCGCTGGCGGGCGCGCCCGCGCTGCTGATCGCCGGGCGGGGGATCTCCGGGGCCGGGGCCGCGCTCATCACGCCGGCGACGATGTCCCTCGTCGTGCACCTCGCGGGGCCCGCGCGGCGGGCGCAGGCGATGGCGTCCTGGACGCTGGCGATCGGGCTCGGCGGGATGGTCGGCAACCTCGGGGGCGGGCTCGTGGGGCAGTTCCTCACGTGGCGGGCGCTGTTCGGGGTGATGGTCCCGCTGGCGGGCGTCCTCGCGCTGGCCGTCGCGACGACCGTCCCCCGTACCCCCCGTACCCCCCGTTCCCCCCACAACTCCCTCGACCCCCTGGGGACGTTGCTCCTCACGTCCGGTCTGGTCGCGGTGCTGTTCGGCATCATCGAGAGCCCCGAGCACGGCTGGACGTCCCCGTCGATCCTGACGGCGTTCGGGGCGGGGGCGGGGCTGGTCGGGGGGTTCGTGTGGAGGTCGTTGAGGGCGGCGGGGACGGTGTCGGCGGTGGGGTCGGTTTCGGGGCAGCCGCGCGGAGGCGAACCGCGTAGAGGCGGACCCCGTACCCCCCTCTTCGACCCCCGTGTCTTCCGCTCCCCCGCCCTCCGTGCCACCGTCCTCGGTCTGGCCACCGGCTTCTTCGGTCTCTTCGCGCTGTTCTTCGTCAACTCGCAGTACCTGCAAGAGGTGAAGGGGTACGGGCCCGGCGTCACCGGCGTCGCGATCCTCCCGGTGATCGTCGGCATGGCGCTGGTCCCGAAGTTCGCCGCGCGCTGGTCGGCGCACCCGCGTCCGGTGGTCGGCGCGGGCCTCGCCCTGATCGGCGTCGGCCTGCTCGCCGCGTCCACGGCGGACGCCGGTACCCCGTACCCCCTGTACGCCTGCTGGCTCCTGACGATCTCGGCGGGCACGGGGCTGGCCATGCCCGCCCTGACCCTGGGCGTCGCGACGTCCCTCCCCACTCCCCAGGCGGGCCTGGCCTCCGGCCTCGGCACCTCCGCCCGCGAGATCGGCGCGGCCCTCGGCGTCGCCGTCTCGGGCACGCTGCTCGCGGGGCACACGGACCTGGCGGCGGGGATGGGCGCGGCGCTCCGGGCGGTCGGCATCGGGGTGTTGGCGGCGACGGTGGTCGTGGTGACGGGGTTGCGGGGCACGGCCCAGCCGGGGACGGCACCGAGGAAGCCGACCCCGGCCGAGGAACCCGCAACGCCGGACCGCGTGTGAGGGGACGTCGGCGTGATCGCGGGTGGGCCCGACGCCGGACCACCCTGGAGGAGGTCCGGCGTCGTCGTCAGTCCAGGTCGCGCATGCCCCTTGCCTTGCGCCAGGCGCGTTTGCGTTCGCGTTCCGCGTCCCAGAGTTTGCGGTAGGCGTCGATGTCGGCGGAGACCTGGGGGTCGAGGGGGGTGGGGTCGTCCTCGTCCTCGTTCAGCAGGCCCTCGGCCTTGAGGCGTTCGGCTTGGACGTCGGCGGGGTCGTCGGGGTCGTAGTCGGAGGGGCGCGGGGGTTCGGGGCCGTCGGGGCCCATGCGGACGAGGCGTTCGACGCGGGTGACGCGGTAGCGGACGCCGTCGACGAGGAGGGCGTTGGCGCGGGTCTCGTCGAGTTTGTCGGCCAGCGCCGCCCACTCGGCCTTCTTCGCGTCGTCGAGGCCGAGTTCCCAGGGCCCGTGCAGGCGCAGCCACATCGCGAGGGCGTCGCGGGCGCCCTGTGCGGTGGGGTAGGAGCTGGCGATGTTGAACGCGCCCCAGACTCCGTCGCGGCGCTCGGAGACCGTGAACACGGGCGGCATCAGGACGCCGCCGGGGTACGCCCGCTTGGCCACGTGCGAGTCGATGTACCCCTCCTCGCTGTCGGAGTCGCGCGCGTTGACGAAGTCGAGGAGTTCCATCTTGAGGATGCCCTCGGAGAGGCCCGTCCAGTTGTAGACGTCGACCACGTGGCCCTTGTCCTTCGGCGTCAGGACCTCCTGATCGCCGACGTCCGGGCTGTCACGGTCGGAGGGGCGTGGCGGCTCCGGCCCGCCCTGCCCCATCCGCAGGAACCGGCAGACCCGGACGATGCGGTGACGTCGGCCCAGCACCGTGATCTCGTCGATGGCCTCGCGGTCCATCCGCTTCGCGGCTGCCTGCCACTTGCGGCGGATCTTCTCGTCCTCCTCGGACCTCGCCTTGATGTGGAAGTACGCGCCGAGGGAGTCCCGCGCGCCCTGAGGGAGCACGTGCCCGAACCCCAACGTCTCCCAACCCCCCGACTCGCACTCCCCCATATACAGAAACTCCGGCAACCCCAGCCCCATCACCTTCGGATACCGGTCCCTCGCCTGCCACGCCTCCTGCTCCGCGAACGCCGCGAGCGGGCCGTCCATCACGGTCATCCGAAACGTGAGGTAAGCCGGATGGTTGTCCTGGTAATCGGTCATGCACGTACCGTGCCCGGTGAAGGTGCCGGGCAGACCTCCCAATTACCCACTCTTGGCAAACCAGTTGCACTACTGTGCGTGCCAACGCCGCTACAGGGAGGGGTGCTCGCATGTCACGGAGGCGGCCGATCTCAGGCCGGAGCCAGAACCCACGCGCACGGTACGCGGAGGAGGTGAAGAAGCTGCGCCTCGCCCACAAGTTGACGCTCGTGTAGTTGGGCCAGCGACTGGGCTACGACTCGACGATGCTGAACAAGATCGAGAACGGCCATGTGCTGGGCGGGCCGGAAGTGGCCGAGGCACTGGACGCGCTGTATAAGACGCCGGGTCTGTTGCTGGCGTTGTGGGAGCTGGCGAACGCGGACGTGAGTCAGTTCCGGCAACAGTACCGGCGGTACATGAAGCTGGAGGGCGAGGCGCTGTGCCTATGGCACTTCGGCGTCAGCATCCTGCCGGGCCTGCTCCAGACCCCGGAGTACGCACGCGAGATCCTTGCCGTGGGCGGCCTCAAGGGCGATGAACTGGACCAGCAGGTCGAGGCGCGTACCAGCCGACGGAAGGTGCTGGAGGGCGATGACGCACCACCGTTCCGGGCGGTCCTCTCCGAAGCGTCGCTCCGCACGCCGCTGAGCGACCCGGCAGCGTGGCGACGGCAGTTGGAGTCGCTGCTGGAAGCCTGCGACCAGCCGGGCGTCACCATTCAAGTGCTGCCGCACAGCGCGGGGTTGCACGGGCTGGTGAACACCAACGTGATGTTCATGCGGCTGGCGAACGGGACCACGGTCGCATGGACCGAGAACGCCACACGAGGTGAACTGATCGAGGACAACGCCCGGGTCGAGGAATTGCAACGCAAGTACGATGCGATGCGTGACCTGGCGCTTTCCCCGGCCGAGTCGCGCAAATTCATCATGCGTCTGTTGGAGGAACTCCCGTGCGAGCCATCGACCTGAGCCACGTCACCTGGCGCAAGTCCAGCTACAGCAACCCCGATGGCGGCGAATGCCTCGAAGTCGCCGACCACATCCCGGCGTTGGTCCCCGTCCGCGACAGCAAGGCCCCCGCGCGAGGCACCCTCGTCTTCGGCGACGCCGCGTGGTCGACTTTCCTCGGAGCCGTCAAAGCCAACTGAGGGAGCGCCCATGCGGAACGCTGATCTGAGCAAGGCGAATTGGCGCAAGTCGAGCTACAGCAACCCCGATGGCGGAGCGTGCCTGGAAACCGCCATCACCTGGCGGAAGTCCACGCACAGCAACACCACCGGCGGTGAATGCCTCGAAGTCGCCGACCACATCCCCGCGTTGATCCCCGTCCGCGACAGCAAGGCCCCCGCGCGAGGCACCCTCGTCTTCGGCGACGCCGCGTGGTCGACTTTCCTCGGAGCCGTCAAAGCCAACTGAGGGAGCGCCCGTACGAAATACTGAACGGGACGGACTGCCACTGGGGGACGCGATGCCTCGTTGGAGCGCTCTGCCGGACGAACTCGACGCGCGTGCGGCCGAGTTCGTCGTCCATATGAGGCGTTCGGTGGACCGCAGTGGACTGAGTCTGACGGCGCTGGCGGAGCGCACGGGGTACAGCCGGACCTCCTGGGAACGCTTCCTGGACGGCCGTCTCCTCGCCCCCCGCCGCGCCGTCGACGCGCTCGCGGAGGCCACCGGCACGTCTCCGGTCCACCTCACGACCCTCTGGGAGCTGGCCGAACAGTCCTGGCACCACCCGGAACCGGCCCCCACCGACCGCACGACCACCCAACTCCGCGCCCCCCTCACGACGTTGCCGGTGAGAGAGGTGGGCGGCCCGACGGAGGGCAACTCGTGGGGGCTGGCGGGGTACAGGGGGCCGTCGAAGGCGAGGGACGCCACCAACGCGGGCACCTCCAACGCGGGCGCCACCGAGGCGAGTTCACCCGCGATCCCCGGCAACCCCGCCACACCGCCCCCACCCGCCCCGTCCACTCCCACCGAACCCGGCGCTGAAGGCCGCGCTGAAGGTGGCCCCCGCCGCTGGCTCACCTTCGCCGCCGCCACCGCAGCCACCCTCGCCCTCGCCACCACCGCCTTCCTCCTGACAGACACCGGCCCCACGACCACCCCGGCCGCCGCCACCAACTCCCCCTCCCCGTCGACCGATTCGCGTACCCCCCTCCCACCGGGCGTGAAGTGCGCCGGCACCACCTGCACCGGCGAGGACGCGGAGACGATGGGCTGCGGAGGCCCCCTCGCGACGACGGCCGAGCGGACGACCGTCGCCGGCACGGTCGTCGAGGTGCGGTACAGCAGGACGTGCGCGGCGGCATGGGGCCGGATCCTCCGGGCGGGCCCGGGGGACACCGTCCAGGTGAGCGCGGGACGCGACCGGCAGCGCGGGGACGTCACCGTCGCGGGGGACACGGACGCGTACACGCCGATGGTGGCCGTCCGGGCGGCCCGGGACGCGAGGGCGTGCGCGGTACTGGCGTCGGGGGAGCGGGGCTGCACGCAGTAATCCGGGCCGCAACGCCATGGTGCCGGGCGGCACGCCACAGCCGGGGGCCGCACGCCATGGCCCGGGGCCGCACGCCGTAGCCAAGGGCCGCACGTCGTACTCCGGGGCCGCACGGCGTAGCCAGGGCCGCGTGCCGTACTCCGAAGCCGCGAGGAACAGTTCCGGAGAACCCGCGTTTGCCCGCCCCACTCCGGGGCACGCGAACAGCAACCCCACGGGAGTTCGGCTCGCCCGGCCGAACAGCCCGTCCTGGCGACCGCCGGTCACTCCTCTCCCGGACCGGCGGTCGCTGTCTGCCGTGCGCCCCGTGAAACACCCCCACCTCACCCCGTCCCAAGATCTGTGGGCTGGGCCACACAACCCCGCGCGTCCGGCATCCCGGATGCGCGATAGCCTGACCGCGGATTCTCTTGATGCCGAGAGATCGATCAAAACCCCGGGGCAGGGACGCCCCACCGCCAGCTGTCATACGGAGAACGCCATGACCCGCACTCCCGTGAACGTCACCGTCACCGGCGCGGCCGGCCAGATCGGTTACGCCCTGCTCTTCCGCATCGCCTCCGGCCAGCTGCTCGGCGCGGACGTGCCGGTCAAGCTCCGCCTCCTGGAGATCACCCCGGCGCTGAAGGCCGCCGAGGGCACCGCCATGGAGCTGGACGACTGCGCGTTCCCGCTGCTCCAGGGCATCGACATCTCGGACGACCCGAACGTCGCCTTCGACGGCACGAACGTCGCCCTCCTGGTCGGCGCCCGCCCCCGCACGGCCGGCATGGAGCGCGGTGACCTCCTCTCGGCCAACGGCGGCATCTTCAAGCCGCAGGGCAAGGCGATCAACGACCACGCGGCGGACGACGTCAAGGTCCTGGTCGTCGGTAACCCGGCGAACACGAACGCGCTGATCGCCCAGGCCGCCGCCCCGGACGTCCCGGCGGAGCGCTTCACCGCGATGACGCGCCTCGACCACAACCGCGCGCTGACGCAGCTCGCGAAGAAGACGGGGACGACGGTCGCGGACATCAAGCGGCTGACGATCTGGGGCAACCACTCGGCGACGCAGTACCCGGACATCTTCCACGCGACGGTCGCGGGCAAGAACGCGGCCGAGGTCGTCAACGACGAGAAGTGGCTCGCCGAGGACTTCATCCCGACCGTCGCCAAGCGCGGCGCGGCCATCATCGAGGCCCGTGGCGCGTCCTCCGCCGCGTCCGCCGCGAACGCCGCGATCGACCACATCCACACGTGGGTCAACGGCACCGCCGAGGGCGACTGGGTCTCCATGGGTATCCCGTCGGACGGTTCGTACGGCGTGCCGGAGGGCCTGATCTCCTCGTTCCCGGTGACCGCGAAGGACGGCGTGTACGAGATCGTCCAGGGCCTGGAGATCAACGAGTTCTCGCGGGCGCGGATCGACGCGTCGGTGAAGGAGCTGGAGGAGGAGCGCGAGGCGGTGCGTGCGCTCGGCCTGATCTGAGGCTCAGCCTGTTCTGATCAGTTCTGATCGAACCTCGGCCCCTGGGTGACCGTAACGGCACCCGGGGGCTGTCGTTTTCGGGCCGCCTCGATCATGCAGGTCTGCGGCGCGGCCCGCTCGGGCACCGTAGACGCATGCGCGATTTTCGGGACAGTGCGCCCTCCTACCTCACCTTCCGGATCACCCCGCAGGACGGCCCCCTCGCGGCGTTCGCGGAGCAGGAGGCGACGGCGGCGATGAAGCGGTATCCGGAGGTCATGGGGCTGGGGCTGCCGCAGTTCTTCCCCACCCGTGAGTGCGAGACCGGCGGCTGGGAGATCCTGACCTGCGGCGCCGGCACGCCCCAGGGCGCCCGCGACTCCCTCGGCAGCCACTTCCGGGGCCTCGCGAAAGAGGCGGAAGAGGCCGGGGACGAGAAACTGCGCCGCAAGTGGATGGCGGCGGCGAAACGGATGGACCGGGAGGCCGTCGACGAGGTCCGCGTGCTCGGGCAGCGGTTCCGGATCGCTCGCACAGGGCGGTTCATCCGCATGGGGCAGGCCGGGCCCGAGCCGCCCCGCCCGTCCGACAAGGACATCCCGGACGTCGGCATCGCGGACAAACTCGCGGGGGACGACGTCGGCCACGTCATCGACTCCTACACGTCCACCGGGCTCTCCGACGGGCTCCTCAAGGTCGAGCTGCTGAGCCTCATCGGCGTCCCCTCCGCCGACGCGCCCCCCGAGATGCGGGCGGAATCGGAAGCGGCCCAGATCAACTACCCCGGCGGAGTTCTCCTCCCCCCGGTCTTCATCATCTCCCAACGCCAGCACGGCCGTTGGACGACCTTCCACCCCGAGTCGTCCTACTCCACCCCCCAGGGCGCCCGCGACTCCCTCGCGATGTACCTCCGGGTGACGGGCCCCTGGAGCCTCGGCCTGGACGACGAAACGAAGGCGGCCTGGGCAGCCCGAGCGGACCACCTGGACGAAACCCGAGCGGACGTCCTGCTGGTGGACGACATCCGCTACCGCGTCACCCGCGTCGAACGCATCGTCCGCATGGGCCCCGACGGCCCGGAAGGCTCCCGCCCCTCCGACTACGACCCCGAACCCCCCATCGACGTCCAGGTCCGCCAGCTGAAGGAAGAGGGCCTGTGGGAGGAGAACGACGACGCCCCCGTTGAACTCCCCGAGGGCGTACCGGACATCTTCCGCATGCAGGCCATGCTGGAAGCGGAACGCGACCGCCAGCGGGAGTGGAGGAAGGCGCGGGGGATGCGGGAGTTGGACTGAGGGACCACACACCCGCCGCCGAGGGTGATGTTCGCGTGGGCGGTGGTCCCGGCGGAGATCTGGCGCCAGATCAGGTTCCAGGGCCTTCCTGGAGACGGTGGAGCTCGGCGAACAAGGAGTCCTGGTTGAGGAGTTCCTGGTAGGTGCCGGTTTCGGTGATCTTTCCGTCCCGCATGACGATGATGCGGTCGGCTGTGCGGGTGTTGGCGAGGCGGTGGGTGATGACGAGGGCGGTGCGTCCGGTGGCCAGGAGGCGGAAGGCGTTGAAGACCTGGTGTTCGGCGCGGGCGTCGAGGGCGGCGGTGGGTTCGTCGAGGATGTGGACGGCGGCGTCGGCATGGAAGGAGCGGGCGAGGGCGATGCGCTGCCACTGGCCTCCGGAGAGGTCGTGTCCGCCCCACCAGGAGCGGGCGAGGGAGGTGTCGAGTCCGTGAGGGAGGCGGTCGAGGACGTGGTCGGCGCCTGCGGCTGCGGCGGCGTCGTGGATGGCGGTGTCGCCCAGGGGGTGGGGGGTGCCGAGGGTGATGTTCTCGCGGGCGGTCAGGGGCCAGCGGGTGTAGTCCTGGGGAGTCATGGCGACGTGCCGCCACACGTCGGCGGGGGCGGCGTCGGCCAGGGGGGTGCCGTCCCAGGTGACGGTGCCGGTGTCGGGGAGGTAGAGGCCGGTGAGGAGGTGGACGAGGGTGGTCTTGCCGGAGCCGTTCTCTCCGACGACGGCGACGATCTCGCCGCGTTTGAGGTCGAGGTCGACCTGGTCGACGGCGGGGCGGTCGCTGCCGGGGTAGGTGAAGGTGAGGTTGCGGGCGCTGATGACGGTGGGGCCTTCGGGAGGCAGGGGGCGGGTGCCTCGGTGGGTGCGGTGCTGGGCGGCTTCGTCGAGGAAGGCAGACCAGTCGTCGAGGTGCAGGCCGGTGCGGAAGATACGGGCGGCGGCGCGGGTGAGGGTGGTGAGGGCGGCGGTCGCGGTGCGCAGCGCGAACAGCGCGGTGCCGGCGGCTGCGGGTTCGAGACGGCCGGTGGTGACGAGGAGGGTGAGGGCGGCGAACGCGGCGAGGAGGGTGAGGGCGGAGAGGGTGTCGCCGGCGAGCTGGACGCGCAGGCCGCGCAGCGCGGCCGTGACCGCTTCGGTTTCGAGGCGGTCGGAGACCTGGCGGTAGCGGGCGGACAGGAAGGGGCCCATGCGGGCTGAGCGGATCTCGGCGGCGGTGTTGCGGTCGGTGCTGTAGCCGCGCAGGGTCGCGCGCAGGCGGCTGTCGGAGCGGGCGGCGGTGACCGCCGCGTGTTCCAGGCGCGCGGCCCGCAGCGAGGCGTACGCGCGGGGGACGGCGGTCAGCAGCAGGAGGGCGACGAGGAGCGGGTCGAGGACGGCGACGACGGCGGTGACGGCGGTGAGCTGCGCGAGGACGGAGATGCCGCTCTGGACGTCGAGGACGAGGTCGCGGGCTGACTCGGCGCCCTTGCCCGCCGCTTCCAGGCGGTCCTCGAAGCCGGGGTGTTCGTAGGCGATCAGCTCGACGCGGGCGGCGGCGTCCAGGACGCGCAGATCGGCCTCCCGGAACACGCGGGGGCTGAGGCGGGCGGCGGCGGCGCGGGCCGCGGTGTCGGCGAGGGCTGCGGCGGCGAGCGCGCCCGCGACCCAGGCCGCCGGGGCTGCCGCGTCGCGCAGGAGGGGGCCGAGGGGTTCGTGGCGGTCGTAGGCGCCGGCCGCGTCCAGGGCCGCGCCGATCAGGGCCGTGGTGGCGGTGAGGGCAAGTGCGGCCAGGGCGGCGGCGGCCGTCTGGGCGGCGAGCATGGTGGTCAGGGCGCGGCGGTCCGCGTGCCAGGCCAGGCGCAGGGTGCGGGCCAGGACGGCGGGCAGGCGGCGCGCGGTGGCGGCCAGGCCCAGGGAGGCGGGTTGGTCGTCGGCAAGCCGCATGACTGGCGCGGGGCCGACGGCGGCGGGCAGGGGCTCTGTCACCCGTCCGGTTTAGAGGCCCTGCCCGCCGCCGCGCACGCCGTTTCCTGATCCGCTGTCACAGGCGGGCAGGCAGACGGCACTGGCGGTCAACTCCGGTCAGTTCCGTTCATCCTGCGGGGGGATGGGGGGTGCGGCGGCGACGGCGGTCCACGGGCGGCGGGGGTCGTCGGCATCGCGTCCGGACAGGCCGAGCGCGCCGGCCGGGGTCCACACCCAGGCGTGCGCCTCGTTCGGCAGACGCCGCGCCCCGATCACCCAGTGCGCCCGACGCCCGCGCAAGGCCATGGTGAGGACGGCGGCCAGCGACACCTCCATGCACGCGATCCGGCCCGGCCACCAGGGCGGGCGCACGGCCGAGACGGCGGCCACCGCCTCGGCGGCCACGGCGGGCGGGGCCGGCGGGAGGCGGTGCAGGAGGCCGAGCAGCCGCATCCGCGCCCGCAGCGGCAACCGCATCAGCGCGAGCGCGAGCACGAGGGCGGGAGCGGCCAGCACCCGCACCAGGCGGCCGGGCCGCGTGCACGGTTCGGCCGGTGAGGTTGCCGGGGGCATCGGCGGCGGCAGCACCGGCGATCCGCTCTCCGCGTCCGTGAGCAGCCCCGCCTGCGTCAGGCGCTCGACGGTCTGGGCGACGACCGCCTCGACGTCGCCTCCCATCCCCTCCGCCCGCAGTTCCTGCGCCACCTGGGGCAGAGTCCCGGCGAGCGCGGCCGACCAGATCCGTTCGGTGGCGGTGTTCATCCACTGCCACCGGCCGCTCGGCGCGTGCAGGACGGCCACGCAGCCCTCGCCGAGGTCGGCCCGGTGGACACCGGGTGGTACCCGCATCACCGCGCACTCCCTGCCGGGACGGTGATCCGCGACAGCCACCAGGAGGTGATCAGGAAACTCTCCAGGGCACCGAGCGGCGGCCGTCCGACGCCCTCGACCGCCGCGTCCAGCGCCGCGTGGACCGCGTCGGCGTCCATGAGGCCCGCCGCGGTCAGCGCGCTCGCGTCCACCACGGCGTGCAGCTCCCGGCGGTGCGCGCGCAGCCCCTCGTACAGCAGCGGCGTGAAGTTGCCCTTCGACTGCCGTCCGGCCAGCCATCCCGGCAGGTCGGGGCGGGCCAGCGCGAGCAGCGGCTTGTAGCGGCCGGGGCGGCGGCGTTCGCCGGCCCCGATGCGCAGGCACGCGGCGACGACCTCGTTGTCCAGGAACGGGGTCACCGGGACGATCCCGTGCTCGGCGTACAGCGGTGCGCTGTCGTGCAGGGCGCCGCCGTTGTAGCGCAGTGCGGCCCAGTCCTCCCATTCCCCGGCGTCGACGTCACCCACCGTCCGCCCGGAGGCGTCGAGCATCGCGGCAACTGTCCGCCGCCCGTGGCCGGTGAGCCAGCGGGCGGGCGCCCCGATGGGGCACCACGTCCACACCCCGGGCCCGTCCCCGTACGCCTGCCCGGCCGCGACAGCCTCCGCCGCCCGCTCCAGGGCGTAGGGCCGCCCGCGCCGGGCTGCCTCCTTCACCGCCCGCCACAGCGGGCCGGGCGCGGTGTTCACCCGGCGGGCCCGCTCGGCGACCGCCGCCTTCGCCTGCCGGGTTCGTCCGTTCTGCGCGAGGGAGATCCACGCGGCCGTCGACGACTCCAGCACCACGTCCCCGCCGTGTCCCGTCAGGTGCACGGGCGAGACACCGCGTGCGGGCGGGAGGTAGTCGGCGTCCAGCGCGCTGGAGGCGACCGTCAGGACCGGCGCGTGGGGCACCGCGCGCGGCCATCCCGTGTAGTGCGCGCTCGCCGCCCCGCCCGCGCTGACGTGGTGTTCGGCCCCCGTGTAGGCGGCGACCTGCCGGGCCAGGCGGGTGTCCTCGCCGTCGGCGAGGGGGCCGCCGTAGGTGACGGCCACGACCGGGGTGACGGCCGAGGCGGCGATGACGACCGTCGAGGAGTCCAGGCCGCCCGACAGGTCCGCGCTCACCCTGGGACCGGCTGTGCCGGCGTAGTCCTGTACGGCCGTCCACAGCGCGGCCCCCGCCTCCGGGGCACCACTCTCCATGCTCCGCCCGTCCGGGCGGGGCCGTACGTCGACTGTGCGCGCGACGCCGTCCTCCAGGACCAGGGCGTACCCGCCGGGCACCCGGTCGACGCCGGTCCACACCGAGCGGTGCGGCCAGTGCGACGCCGAACCCGCCGCGACCGTGGCCGCGAGCAGGTCCAGGTCCGGGCCCCGGCCGAGTTGCGCGGCCAGCAGCTCGGCGTCCGTCGCCCACACCATGCCCCGCCCGTTCTGCGCCGTGAACAGGGGCCGCATGCCCGCGAGGTCCCCCGAGACGACCGTCCGTCCCCGGACGGCGTCGTGGACGGCCATCCAGTACGAACCGCCCAGCGCACAGACCTCGCCGTACCGGCCCCCGGCGACCGCCTCAGCCGTGCGGGCGATCGCGTCGTCGCCGCCCCGGCACATCCCGGCCACCACCGCGGTCACCGCCCCGCGCTCCACCACCCGCAGTACGGCACCGGGCGGATGCCACACCCCCGACGTCCGCACCGCTCCCGCCGGAGCCTCCACCGTGCCCCCGGCCAGCCACACCGTCGTCATTCCGTCCCCTCATTCTTTTCGTCGGTCGCGGACATGCCTGGGGCGGCACGGTGTGACACCGCGCCGCCCCAGGGTGTTCAGCCGGTCAGCCCTCGAAGTAGTTCGACTTGTCGGAGTCGTTGAAGGTCTGCCGGCCGAGGGTGACCTCGTCGACGTCGGCCGACGACAGCACCGGCACCGGCACGGCCTCGATCGAGACCACCGCGCTCGTGCCCGGGTTCGTGTTCGCGTTCATGACGGGGTGTCCTTCCTGTTACGGGGACGGCTGGCACCGGGGCGGCGCCGGCCGGTGGTGCGGGAGTGGTCCACGGGGACCCGCCCCGGAGAAGGAGCGGTCAGTTGTAGTAGGCGACGTCCGCCTCGCGGGCACCGTTCTCACGCTCGCCGAGCGTCACCACGTCGGCGTCCTCCGCGTACAGCACGGGGAAGACGATGAGGATGTGCTCCATGGCGTGTTCTCCTTCCGCGGCCGGTGTCTCCGGCGCCCTCACAGCACACCGCCCCGAACGCCTGCGCGGTAGCCCGGTGGGGTGCGGTGAACAGCGGTGCTCGACGCGACACCGCACCCTGCGCCCGGCCCGGCGCTTTACGGCGAACTACCATCAGGCACGGGCGAGTTGACGAACCGGCCGATAGCCTGGAAGGCCCGCCGCCAGGCACAGAAGGGCACAGCCATGGGCAGGCCCCCGCTCGACCGGCAGCCGAACACCCGCCTGGCCTACTGGATGAGCCGGGCACACATGGGCAACAACCGGCTGGCCCGCCTGATCACCGAACGCGCCGCCGCCCAGGGCATCACCGGGATCGCCACCGACGAGAGCCGCGTCCGGGCCTGGCTGAAGGGCACCGTGCCCCGTGACCCCGTGCCCCGCCTGCTGGCCGACGTCCTCAGCGGCGCGACCGGCACCGACCTCACCCTCGCCGACGTCGGTCTGCCCGGAGAGACAGGCCCCACCGGTATCCGGAGCCCGTGGACCCGTACGGGCGCCCTCACCTCCCTCAGCCAGATCATCCGGAGCGAACTGATGCTGCCCGACACCCGCACCGGCCCCGATGCCGCCGACGTCCTCACCAGCAACGACCTCCTGGCCCCCTTGCAGGAATGGCTCCTGTCACAGCCCGACGACGCCGACACCGCCCGGCCCGGCCACCGCATCGGCATGTCCGAGGTCGACGGCATCCGCCAGATCACCACCGCGTTCCGCGACCTCGACAACCGGCACGGCGGCGTCCTGTCCCGCTCCGCCGTCCTCGCCCAGACCGACACCGTCCTCACCCTGCTGAAGACCAGCACCTACACCGAGGCGGTGGGACGCGAACTGTTCTCCGCCGCCGCCGACCTCGCGAGCGTCGCCGGCTGGATGACTTTCGACGCCGGCCGCCACACCGCCGCCCAGCGCACCTTCGTCTCCGCCCTGCGCGCCGCCGCCGAGGCCGGCGACAAACGCATCGGCGCCCACATCCTCCAGTGCATGGCCCGCCAGATGTCCCACCTCGGACACGTCGACGACGCCCTCGACCTCGTCGCACTCGCCCAGTACGGCGCACGCCGCGACCTCACCCCCGCCGCAGCCTCCATGCTCGCCGCCCTCGAAGCCCGCTTCCACGCGATCACCGGGAACACCGCCGACAGCGAAGCCGCCGCCGCCCGCGCCCTGGACGCCTACGAGCGCGTCCAGCCCACCGCCGAGGCCCCCTACATGGCCTTCTTCGACCTCCCCGAACTCCAGGCGACCCTGGGCATGGCCCACCAGATCGCCGCCCGCCACCTCGACGGCACCGCCCGCACCCGCCACGTCCGCCGCTCCGCCGACCTCGTCCAGCAGGCCCTCGACGCCCGCCCCGAACACCGCCGCCGCAGCAAAGCCTTCGACCACCTCGGCCTCGCCCGCACCCATCTCGCCGGCAGCAACCCCGACGCAGCCGCCGAGGAAACCGCCCGCTGTCTCCAGCTCCTGGGCGCCGTCCACTCCCGGCGCGTCACCGACCGCCTCGGCGAGCTCTACCGCGAAGCCGAACCCTTCACCACCACCGCACCCGGCCGCGACCTCCGCGAACAGATCCACGACCGGCTCACCACCCCGACCGGCCCCGGCATCTGAGCGCCGCTCTCAGTCACTTATTCACGCAGGGACTCCGTGGACAGCGGTACGCCGGGGACACCCCGGGATGTACCTCAATGGCTCCCGTACCTTGTGCGGGAGCCATTGACGTCCCCTGGGGGAAGAGGTGGTGCCAGTCCGGTTTCCGCCTCACGTCTGCACGGTGAAGTGGAGGGTGTCCTTGAGGAAGGGGATCTGAAGCAGCGGATCGGGCTGCGCCATCAACGCGAGCAACACGATGACGACCCCCAACACCCCGTACGTGACGATGTCGGTGAACCGGGACCGCACGGCGAGCATCCCCACATCAGGCATGACCCACCGCATAGCGGCCCCCCCGATCAACGCCACCCCCACAAGAATGCTCCCCACCCGAAACTGATCGAACGCCGTAACCAACAACCCCACCCCCACAGTGCCCAACACAGCCAACATCGGCCACTGCCTCGCCTGCACCGACCGCGCCCCCGCGACCGCCCTCCCACTCCCCTCCGGCCGAGCCGTGTCCCGCGTGATCCGCGGAAACCTCCGACTACGCCGCACTACCTCTTCGCCCACAGTCCCCTCACCTCGCTCGATGTCGCCCTGCCGCACTGTCGGCCGCTCCCCAGTCTCCTGCCCGAGGACGCCGTCCCGCCCCACCGGGGTTCCCCCCGAAGCCGCCGCCCGCCGTTCACCCCCGCTCACCTCACCCAACCCCCCGCTCAGCCGCCTCCACCACGTTCACCAGCAACTGGGCGCGGGTCATGGGGCCGACGCCGCCGGGGTTGGGGGAGAGCCAGGCGGCGACTTCGCGGACGTCCGGGTGGACGTCGCCGAGGATTTTGCCGTCGGGGCCTCGGGAGACGCCTACGTCCAGGACTGCGGCGCCTGGTTTGACGTCTTCCGCTCGGATCAAGTGAGGGGAGCCCGCTGCCGCGATGATGATGTCGGCGCGGCGGAGGTGGGAGGGGAGATCGTGGGTGCCGGTGTGGCACTGGGTGACCGTCGCGTTCTCGGTGCGGCGGGTGAGGAGGAGGGGCATGGGGCGGCCGATGGTGACGCCTCGGCCGACGACCACGACGTGGGCGCCGGCGATCTCCACGCCGTGGCGGCGCAGGAGGGTGAGGATGCCGTTGGGGGTGCAGGGCAGGGGCGCGGGTTCGCCGAGGACGAGGCGGCCGAGGTTCACGGGGTGGAGGCCGTCCGCGTCCTTCGCGGGGTCCATCAGCCCGAGGACGCGGTTCTCGTCGAGGCCCGCGGGCAGCGGGAGTTGGACGATGTAGCCCGTGCAGGCGGGGTCCTCGTTGAGTTCGCGGACGACCTTCTCGACGTCGTCCTGCGTGGCCGTCGCGGACAACTCGCGTTCGATGGAGGCGATCCCGACCTCCGCGCAGTCCCGGTGCTTGCCGGCGACGTACTTGCGGCTGCCGGGGTCGTCCCCGACGAGGACGGTTCCGAGGCCGGGCGTGACGCCCCGCTCTCTCAGCGCCGCCACACGTGCGGTGAGGTCCGACTTGATCTCGGCCGCGGTGGCCTTGCCATCGAGGATCTGGGCGGTCATGCGGCCATCCTCGCGGATGACGGGGCCCGGGTTCCAATCCGGTCACACCCCGGGTGGATGTTGCACTTGCACAACACCCGGCGAATCGGGCTGGACAAGAACTGACCGATCGATCAACGATGAAAACCGCAGATTTGCGGTCCGGTCGGGGGGCAAACCGCTCAAGAATTGACATTCCTCCGCTCTGTCCGCTTCGTCCCCGCGCACACCAACGGAGGAATCCAGCCATGAGTTTCGGCGCGCCGCCGCCCGGCAACCCCTACGGCCAGCAGCCCCCGCAGCCGCAGCCCGGCGGCTACGGACAGCCGCAGCCCGGGTACGGCCAGCCGCAGCAACCGGGGTACCCGCAGCAGGGCTACGGCTACCCGCAGGACCCGTACGCGCAGCAGCAGCCCCCGCAGCCCGGCGCCTACCCGAGCTACCCGCAGGCCCCCGGCGGCGGCTACCCGCAGGGCTACGGCACCGGCCCCCAGGTCGCGTCCATGGGCCGCCGCTTCGCCGCGCGCCTGATCGACGGCGTCATCATCGGCGTCCTCTACACCGCCTTCGCGATAGCCGGCGTCGCGGGCAGCATCAGCTCGATGCAGGACTGCGACCCGAACGCCTCCACAGCCGTCTACAACGCCTGCATGGACGGCGCCGCGAACGACTTCGCCTCCAAGTTCGGCGCGGTCCTCGCCGTCCTCGGCATCGTCAGCCTCCTCTACGAGTGGCTGATGGTCGGCCTCAAGGGCGCGACCCTCGGCAAGCTCGCCCTCGGCCTGCGCGTCGTCAACGTCGAAACGGGTCAGAAGCCCGGTCTCGGCTCGTCGTTCATCCGCTGGATCATCCCGATCGTCGGCAGCTTCGCCTGCGGCATCGGCCAGCTCCTCGTCTACCTGTCCCCGTTCTGGGACAAGTCGGGCCGCCAGCAGGGCTGGCACGACAAGGCGGCCAAGACGATGGTCATCCACAACCAGTAGCCCGCCGCGACTCAGGCGTGCACCCCCGGTACCGTTCCGGGCGTGCACGCCTGAGTGCTGTCCGCGCGCCTGACCCTCCGGTATCGGGCATAGCGTGGCGGAAAGCGCCAAGGCACCTTTACTCTCACTCCCATCGGATCGGGGGCCGAGCCCCCCGACCTGTCTGGAGAAGGGGGACGTCTCCATGCACAGCCTCATCGTCGTACCGCCGACGTGTGCGGACGCGAACGGGCAGATCAAGCTCCGCGCGGGCGAACGGCTGACGTTCGGCAGAGCGGACGCCGGACTGGTCATCGCGCACGAGGGGGTGCCCCGCGTCGCCGGGGAACTCACTCCCGACCGCACCTTCTGGCTGCTGAGCAACCACAGCGAGGACCAGACCTACGTCGTCGAGAACCCGGAGGGCGCCGGCGAGCACGTGAAGGTCGCGCCGGGCCGGCTGGACGCGCCGGTGCCCTTCGAGTTCTCCCGCGTCGTCCTGCCCGCCGCCGGCGACCTCCTCACCTTCGACGTGTGGGCCCCGCGCCACGCCTTCCGCAGCGTGTCCCGGCACGGCCTCGCGGGCGCGCTCACCGCTCCCGCGTTCTCCCTGGACCGCACGAAGCGCTACTTCGCCGTCCTGACGGCCCTGTGCGAGCCCCGCCTGCGCGGCGAACCGCACGCCCCGCTGCCGGCCGTCGAAGACCTCGTCGTGCGCCTGCGCGAGGTGTGGCCCGGCGTGACCCGTTCCGCCGTCTACTGGAACATCGACTACCTCGCCGTCAAGCTCCGGCTGCGCGAGGACACCGCCGAGCCCGGCGGCCGCCGTCTCAACGGCAAGAAGGAGACCCTGGTGGCCCTGGCCCTGCGCTTCGACCTGGTCCAGGAGGACGACCTGAGGCTGCTGTCCGCGCCGGCCCTCAGGGAGGCGTGATGAGCGTCGACGTCCCCCAGGGGTACCGGGTCGGCGGCTGGGAGGTCCGCGAGCCGCTGGCGTGCGGCGCGTTCGCCACGGTGTACGCGGGCCGGCGCGCCGGGGACACCCCCGGGCTGCCCCGCCAGGTCGCCCTGAAGTTCCTGCCGACCGGCACCCGCACCCCGCGTCAACTCCACCACCTGCGTGAACTAGCCGAACGTGAGGTCGAGTTGCTGTCCCGGCTGCGGACGCCCCGGCTGATCCGCCTCTACGAGACGCTGACCGTCGAGGACCCCGGCCGGCCCGAACTCGACGGCGCCACCGTCCTCGTCCTCGAACGCGCCGAGGGCTCCCTGGACAACCTGCCGCTGGGGAACGTCCGGGTGCTGGCGCAGATCTGCGAGGGCCTGCACCAGCTGCATCACGCCGGCTGGGTGCACGGCGACCTCAAACCGGCCAACGTCCTGCTGATGAAGGACGGTTCGGTACGGCTGGCCGACTTCAGCACGGCCGCCGAACTGGAGGGCACCTACGCCTACGCCCCCGCGTTCACCACCCCCGACTACACCCCGCCGGAACTCCTGTGGCCCGAGGTCAGCGAACGCGGCACCCGGACCCGTCCGTCCGCCGACATCTGGGCCTTCGGCGTCCTCGCCCACGTCCTGCTCACCGGCACCTACCCGCTCCCCGGCGCCACCCCGCAGGCCCGCACGGACGCCGCCCTGCGCCACGCCCAGGGCACCGAGGAACTGCGCCTGTCCCCCGAACTCCCCGCCGGCTGGCCGGAGATCGTGCGGGACTGCCTGGCCCCGGCGCACACCGAACGCGTCTCCACCGAGGCGCTGCTGCGCCGCGTGGAACACCTGGCCGGCACCACCCGCTCCCCCCGCCTCCCCCGCCTGCGCCCCCGCCGCCTGCGCCGCACCGCCCTGGTCACCGCCCTCGCCCTCGCCCTGCTGGGCGCGGGGACGGCCACGTACGCGGCCCTGCGCGAGCAAGAGCCGACGACCAGCACCGCCCCGCCGACCTGCGAGAAGCCCGCGCCGCACACGGACACGAAGAACCGCACCGGCTACACGGCCGGCTGGAACACCACCTGGGACTTCACCGTCCGACGCGGCGACGGCGGCAGCCAGGTCCGCGAACTCCAGTGCCTGCTCCGCCACTTGCACGACATCCCCGAAGTCGGCACGGTCGACGGCGACTTCGGCCCGATGACCGACGACGCGGTCGTCACCTTCCAGAAACGCGCGGGCCTCGACGCGAACGGCGTGGTGGACGCGCGCACTTGGACGGCGCTGCGCAAGGCGGACTAGCCGGGGCTGGGCGTGGGCGTCGGCGAAGCGGGCGAACGCGGTGCGGGTCAGCGGGCCGGCCTTGCCGTTGATCGCGCCGGTGTAGTCCGACGTCTCCGTCAACTGCCGCTGGAGCGCCTTGACGGTCTCGGTGCCGAGCAGACCGTCGATCGCCCCGTCGTACTCCCAGTACTCGGCCGGCCGGCGCTGGACGTTCTTGGCCTGCTCGATGCTCAGGCCGAGGTTGACCACCGCGGCGGCGCTGACCAGCGCCTTCGGCAGGGGATGGCGTCGCATCCCGTGTTCCTTCCCTCGGGCCCGGCGTGTCGCCCGCCAGTCTGCTCGCACGAACGGGCGCCCGGAACCTGGAATGTTCCAGGTTCCGGGCGCCCGTCGAGTACGGCTCGGCTCAGTGGAAGAAGTGCCGCGTCCCCGTGAAGTACATCGTCACGCCCGCCTTCTTCGCGGCCTCGACGACGAGTTCGTCGCGGACCGAGCCGCCCGGCTGGACGACGGCCTTCACGCCGGCGGCGACGAGGATTTCGAGGCCGTCGGGGAAGGGGAAGAACGCGTCGGAGGCGGCGTAGGAGCCCTGCGCGCGCTCGGCGCCGGCCCGCTCGACCGCGAGCTTCGCGGAGTCGACGCGGTTGACCTGGCCCATGCCGACGCCGACGGAGGCGCCGTCCTTGGCGAGGAGGATCGCGTTGGACTTGACCGCGCGGCACGCCTTCCAGGCGAACGCCAGCTCGGCCAGCTCGTCGGCGGACAGGGCCTCGCCGGTCGCAAGCTGCCAGTTCGCCGGATCGTCGCCGTCGGCCTGGAGGCGGTCGGTGACCTGGAGGAGCGCGCCGCCGTCGATCGGCTTGACCTCGGCGGGGTGCGCGGGCGCGGCCGGGGCCTTCAGGACGCGGATGTTCTTCTTCTTGGCGAGCGCTTCGAGGGCGCCGTCCTCGTAGTCGGGCGCGACGATGACCTCGGTGAAGATCTCCGCGACCTGCTCGGCCATCTCCTTGGACACCGGCCGGTTGACCGCGATCACCCCGCCGAACGCGGACAGCGGGTCACACGCGTGGGCCTTGCGGTGCGCCTCCGCGACGTCCGAACCGACCGCGATCCCACAGGGGTTGGCGTGCTTGATGATCGCGACGGCCGGCTCGTCGTGGTCGTACGCGGCACGGCGCGCGGCGTCCGTGTCCGTGTAGTTGTTGTACGACATCTCCTTGCCGTGCAGCTGCTCGGCCTCGGCGAGACCGACACCCGTACCGTCGACGTAGAGCGCGGCCGGCTGGTGCGGGTTCTCGCCGTAGCGCAGGGTGCTCTTGCGCTCCAGGGACGAGGCGATGAACTCGGGGAACTGAGAGTCGTCCGCGGGGGCGTAGGTGCTCGCGAACCAGCTCGACACCGCGATGTCGTACTCGGCGGTGTGCCGGAACGCCTCGGCGGCGAGCCGCTTGCGGGCGACGAGGTCGAAGCCGCCGTCCGCCACGGCCTTCAGGACGTCCGCGTACCGGGCCGGGTCCGTGACGACCGCCACCGACGGGTGGTTCTTCGCGGCGGCGCGCACCATGGACGGGCCGCCGATGTCGATCTGCTCGACGCACTCGTCGGGGCTCGCGCCCGAGGCGACCGTCGCGCGGAACGGGTAGAGGTTGACGACGACGAGGTCGAACGGCTCGACCCCCAGCTCGGCCAGCTGCTCACGGTGGCTGTCGAGCCGCAGGTCCGCGAGGATCCCGGCGTGCACCTTGGGGTGCAGGGTCTTGACGCGGCCGTCCAGGCACTCGGGGAACCCGGTCAGCTCCTCGACCTTGGTGACGGGGACGCCCGCGCCGGCGATCCGGGCGGCGGTGGAGCCGGTGGAGACGAGCTGGACCCCGGCCGCGTGCAGGCCCTGGGCCAGCTCCTCCAGGCCGGTCTTGTCGTACACGCTGACGAGCGCGCGGCGGATGGGCCGCACGTTCTCGGAGATTGCAGCCTCGGCGGTCACGGGATAACTACCTTTCGTCCCTCAATGCGGTGGCCGCGGCGGGCGAGCCGTCCCACGACCTCGACGAGCAGCCTTCGCTCGACTTCCTTGATGCGCTCGTGCAGCGCGCTCTCGTCGTCCTCGTCCCGGATCTCGACCACGCCCTGGGCGATGATCGGGCCGGTGTCGACGCCGTCGTCGACGAAGTGGACGGTGCAGCCGGTGACCTTGGCGCCGTACGCGAGCGCGTCGCGGACGCCGTGGGCACCGGGGAAACTCGGCAGCAGCGCCGGGTGCGTGTTCACGAACCGGCCGCCGAACAGGGCCAGGAACTCCTTGCCGACGATCTTCATGAAACCGGCGGAGACGACGAGGTCGGGTTCGTGCGCGGCGACGGCGGCGGCGAGAGCGGCGTCCCAGTCGTGCCGGGTGCCGTGGTCCTTGACGCGGACGACGAACGTCGGGATCCCGGCGCGTTCGGCTCTGGCCAGGCCCTCGATGCCGTCGCGGTCGGCGCCGACGGCCACGACACGGGCCCCGTACTCCTGCTCGCCGGTCTTCTCGATGTGGTCGAGGAGGGCCTGGAGGTTCGTACCGGAGCCGGAGACCAGGACGACCAGGCGGTGCGGCTCGGCCACGTTCAGGCCCTTTCGTGCGGTGGTTTCGTGCGGGGGTTTCGTGCGGGGGTGCGCGGTGGTGCTGCGCGGTCTTTGTGCGGTCTTTGTGCGGTCGTACAAATGCTTCGTCGCCCGGGATACGGGGAAGTCTACGAAGCGGCCGACCGGCAGCAACGATACCGGCACACCCGGCGGCCCCCACGGGACGGGGGCGGGGGCGGAGGGTAGCGTCTGCGGGGAGCGGGGCCTGTGACGCGGTGGAGCGGGCTCGGGAACGCGGCGGGGTTGTGGCACGTTTCCGCTGTGACAGCTCGTTTAGCAGGACATCCACCCGACCGCCCCGACTTGTCCGACTGACCTCCGACTCACCTAGGGAAGACGCTCACTTGATGCCGGACCGCAGTCTGCGACCCACCCCGACGACCTCGCAGCCCCCCACGCCCTTCGCCCACCGGAACAGCCTTGCGGGGGTGCTGTTGAGGGAGGGCCGCGTCTCCTCCCCGGGCGCGGAGGGGTCCACACCGGGGTCGGAGGAAACGGTTCCCGAGGCGGGGGGTCAGGGGGCTGCGCCGGGCGCTGGAGGTTCGGCGGGCGGGGGCGGGGCTCAGGGGGCGGAGTCAACTCCGGTGCCCGGGGCGGGTGTTGGCGGGGGCGCTGGGGCGCCGGGTGCTGGGCCGGGGGGCGTGGCGGGTGCCGCGTCCGGCGGGCCGGGTTCTGGTGCGGGCGCTGCTTCCGGAGGGTCGGGGGCTGCTGCCGGGCCTGGTGCGGGTGGCGCTCCTTCCGGGCCGGGGGCCGAGGGTCAGGGGGGTTCGGCGCGGGAAGGGTCGCAGGGGGGTCGTGGGTCTCAGGGAGGTCAGGGGAGCCAAGGGGGTCAGGAGCACGGGGGGAATCCGTTTGCCGCGCCGCCCGAGGGGGCGCCGGATCAGCCCTGGCGGCCTCGTCAGCCCTCGCAGGGGGAGGGCGGGGGCGGTGAGGGGGGTTCGCCGTGGGGGCGGTGGAGTGATCGGCAGCCCGGTCGGTCGCAGGGTGGCTTCGGGGAGCGGCCCGGCGCGGGGCCCGAGGGACAGGGGGGCGGTCAGACGCCGGGGCCCCGGTGGGATCCGACGGATCCGTCCCAGCGGCGTGCGCGGTACTCGTTGCTCGGCGGCATGTGGTCCATCTTCTTCGTCCTCTTCGGGTGGACGTACGTCGCGCTGCTCCTCGGCGCGCTCTCCGTCTACTGGGCGCTCAGCGCGCTGAAGGCACGGCCGCGTCCGGGGTCCCCCGAGAACGCCGCCGCCGACAACGCCGCCCCCAACGGCTCCCGTCCCCAGACCACCGCCGCGATCAGCGGTCTCGTCACCGCGTCCATCGCCCTCGCCTTCGTCGGCACGATCTTCACGACGCAGATCGTGTACCGGGACTACTACACGTGCCGCTCCGACGCCCTCACCAACGAGGCCCAGCAGTCGTGCGAGGACCTGCTGCCGAAGCAGTTGAGGGATCTGCTGGGGACGACGGAGTAGCCGGGGGATCGAGGTCGGCCGGGGGTGTGGTCTGCGGGCGGGATCGGTGAGGTGGGGTGGGGTGGGGTTCGGGGGCCGCGCCCATGAGTCCTGACCGGCGTGCGTCCAGGTCTGATCACGCCCTCGCCACAGGTACGGGCCCGTCGCACGGTGTGCCGTCGGCCCTGTCGTCGCCGGGCTCCCGCATCACCCCGGCGCAGTTGAACTCTCGGGCTCGGCGCGGCTGATCCGGCAACCCGCTGCCGCCGGCTCCTGCGCCCCGGCTCAGTTGCGTCACGTGCCGGAACACCACCTCGCAGCCCTGCCGTCGCCCCGCCCTCACCTCGCCGGGAGCGTCCCCATCAGCGTCCCGGGTTCTCACCCCGTTCCTCCTCCGGCGTCTCTCCCTCCGCTTCCTCCCACGGTCTCGCCGCCTCCCTGAGTGCGGCCCAGCGGGTCTCGCGGGCGGAGTCGTCGTGCCAGGCGGGGTCGGGTGGGGTGGTGAAGTCGTAGGGCTCGAAGAGGGCGTCGGGGGTGCCGGTGTCGTACGGGGCGTCTTTGAGGAGGGACGCGTAGACGGGGTCGTCGGCGAGGGAACTGGCCGGCTGGGGCACCCCGTTCGCCTCGGACTTCGTCCCGTTCGCTTCGGACTTCGTCCGGAATGCCCGCCTCGGCGACAGGAACCGCGTCCAACGACGTCCACGTCCACGTGGCCCCGGTACGGCGTCGTACGCGTCCCAACTTCCGTCCGCCTCACCGGCGTCCACACCCCGCGCACCTCGACTCGCCGGCACCTGAGCCTCGTCCGCGTTCCACGCGTCCCAACTCCCGGACGTCTCGGCGTCGTACGCGCCTTCCGCACCCCAACTCCCCGGCGCCTCAACCTCGTCCGCGTGCGGCTCGCGGCACAGCCACCCCCGTACCGCGAGCGCGACCGGCACGCCGACGCCCGCGCCCCAGGCGAGCGCCGCACCTCCCGTCTGCCACCACACGGGGCCGAACTGTGCGAGCGCGCCGGTGCCGAGGGGGCCGCCGGCGGCGCCGGCGGTGAGGGACGTCGCGGCGGCGAGGACGAGGGACGAGGCGGCGGCGGAACCGGCGGTCAGACCCCAGGACCAGGGGACGTCGGCGTCGCAGGCGCCCCGCGCGACGAACCACCCGAGGACGAGCCCTCCGGCGACGGGAACCGCCCCGGCGGACCAGGTCAGCGGCCCGCCCGCACCCGCGTCGGGGACGGCCGCGAGGAGCGGGAACGGCGGGAGGAGGGACGCGGGGTCGGAGGCGAGGGGGGAGACGAGGTGGCCGGCGCCGAGGGTGAAACCGGGCCCGAGGGCGTAGGCGGCGCCCCAGACGGCCGCGTTGGGGACGAGCGCGACGCACAGGAGGAGGACGGCGAACCTGCCTGACCAGCCTTCGGTCAGGTCGAGGAAGGAGGCGCGGGCGGCGCCGCCGTGGAGGACCGTGGAGACGGCGACGAGGAGGGCGCCGCCGGCGAGGAGGACGCCGGTGGCGGCCAGGCCGGCGCGGAGGGTGGTGGGGAGGGTGGTTCGGAGGGTTGCGGTGTGGAGGGTTGCGGTGTGGAGGGTGGCTCGGGGGTGTTCCCCGTGCGCCTGTGCGCCGGTCGCTCGCGCCTGGGCGCCGTCCGATCGGGGCTCGGTGCCGCCGTCCGGCCGTGCCGGTGTGCCGACCGCGAGGCCGAGCCATCGCGCCGCGCGGGCCAACGCCCCGGCGGGATGGGCCAACGCCCCGGCGAGGTGGGTCAACCTTCCGGCGGGGTGGGTCAACCTCCCTGCGGCGGGCGGCGTCTCTCTGGGTGAACGCCGCTTGTCCGAACGTCCCTCGCCCGAACGCCCCTCGTCCGCGCCGTCCTCGCCCTCGCCCCTCTCACCCCCGCCCCAGACCCCCACCGCGGCGGCACCCGCGACGACGACCGGCAGGCACACGCCCGTCCACCCCCAGGACGGCCGCAGCGCACCCCCGGCCGCGTACCCGGCTGCCCCGGCGGCGACGACCAGGTACCCGCAGACGACACCGCCCCACGCCGCGACACCCCCCTCCGCGTCCCGCGCGGCACGCCGCACGAGCCACACCGGCAGCAGCAGAAGCAGCAACGGCGTCACCCCCACGGGCGCGGGAACACCCGAAAGTGTGTCGACGCGGACGAGTTCCGCGCCGTGCGCGAGGAGCCAGAGGGACGCGGCGACGTGGAGTGCCCCGCCGGGCCCGCTGTCGGGGTACGGCGAGCTGATCCACAGGACCATGACGAGCACGGCGACCGACCCGAGCCCGAGCCCCGCGGCGAGCACGCCGCCGAGGAACCCTGCGGCGAGCCCGGGTGAGCGGTCGCGCAGACGGGCGGGGAGGGACGACAGGGCCGACAGCGGCGGGCGGCGGGCGGTCATCGGGTTCACGCCCGTCATGCTCCCAACGACACGCGCTTTCCCGTCGTAACAGGCGAACATTCGCCGTGTCACTCAAAATACGTTTATGTACTTTTTCGTACGGAAGGGTGCCCTGTGACACAGAGTCAAGCCACCCCTCTCCCCCCTCCCAAGGAACGCCGACGCCTGCGCGTGGCCCACGCGCTGACCCAGGCTCAGATCGCCTCCACGGTCGGCGTCACCCGAGAGACGGTGCGCGCGTGGGAGACCGGCCGTACGACACCGCGCGGCACCAAACGGGAGGCGTACGCGCGGCTGCTGGCGTCGCTGGAGGGTGAGGTGACGGGGGTTCGGGGGGTGACGGAGCCTCAGACGGCGGGGGCTCAGGTCTTCGTGACGGACATTCAGGGGCCGACGGCTCAACCCCCGGTGCCGGTGGCGGCGTCTTCCCAGTCAGCACCCTTCAAGGAACCCGGTCGGCCCCAGGAACCCGCTCCGCCCCAGGAACCCGGCGAGCGCCCGCCCCTCACCCCCGCGCAGGCGTTCGACGCGCTGTACGCCTTCTGCGCCCCCGCCCTCGTCCGCCAGACCTACCTCCTCACCGGCCGCCGCGAGCTGGCCCGCGAGTCGGTGGAGCGCGCGTTCCAGTCGGCGTGGCAGCGCTGGCCCGAGGTCGCGACGGACCGCGACCCGGCGGGCTGGGTGCGCGCGACGGCGTACGAGTACGCCCTCTCCCCCTGGCACCGGCTGCGCCCCCGCTACCGTCACCCCGAACCCCCGCCCGCCTCCGCCCCCGACCGCGCCCTGCTCGACGTCCTCCTGCGCCTCCCCCCGTCCTACCGCCGCACACTCGTCCTGTACGACGGCGTCGGCCTGGACCTGCCGGAGACGGCGGCGGAGACGGAGGCGAGCACGCCCGCCGCGGCGAACCGCGTGCTGCACGCGCGCGAGGCCCTGGCCATCCGGCTGCCCGAACTCTCCGACCCGGCGACCCTCCACCGCCGGCTCGCGGAGGTCGCCTCGGCGGAACGCCTGCGCGCGCCCCGGCCCGCGGCGGTACGGCTGACCGGCGAGCGCCGCGCCAGCTTCTGGACGCGGGCGGCCATCGCCTTCACCGTCGCGATCATCGGCGCGACGGCGCTGACGCTGAACACGGCCCCCACGCACTACGAACCCCCGGTTCCCCCGGGCGCGACGGTCAGCGGGGTTCCCCCTCGCCAGGCCCCCGGCGCCCTGTCGGACGCGGAGCTGGCGCTGCGGGCGAAGCTGCGCAGGGAGACGGCGCACGGTCCGGAGAGGCTGGTGCCGGAATCTAAGTGACGGTGCGACGGTAGTTTTTTAGGGGCGCGGGGCTGCATCCATATGCGGCTCCGCCGCGCGAGCGCGACCAGCCACAACGAACCCGCACCCAGCAACGTTGAAGGGCCCGCCCCACCTGGGAAACGGGCCCATCAGCGTTCAGTCAGCCAAGCTTTCAGCCGGCCAGAATCTCTCGCGCCAGCTTGGCCGTCTCCGTCGGCGTCTTGCCGACCTTGACGCCCGCGGCCTCAAGGGCCTCCTTCTTCGCCTGGGCGGTGCCGGACGAACCGGAGACGATGGCGCCCGCGTGGCCCATCGTCTTGCCCTCGGGCGCGGTGAAGCCCGCGACGTAGCCGACGACCGGCTTGGTCACGTTCTTCGCGATGAAGTCCGCGGCCCGCTCCTCGGCGTCGCCACCGATCTCACCGATCATCACGATCAGCTCGGTGTCGGGGTCGGCCTCGAACGCGGCGAGCGCGTCGATGTGCGTGGTGCCGATGATCGGGTCGCCACCGATGCCGACGGCCGTCGAGAAGCCGATGTCACGCAGCTCGTACATCATCTGGTACGTCAGCGTGCCGGACTTCGAGACGAGCCCGATGCGGCCCGGCTTGGTGATGTCGCCGGGGATGATGCCGACGTTGGACTGGCCCGGCGTGATGATGCCGGGGCAGTTCGGGCCGATGATCCGGGTCTTGTTGCCCTTCTGGCCGGCGTACGCCCAGAAGTTCGCCGAGTCGTGCACGGCGATGCCCTCGGTGATCACGACGGCCAGCTCGATCTCGGCGTCGATCGCCTCGATGACGGCGTCCTTCGTGAACTTCTCCGGCACGAAGATGACGGTGACGTTGGCGCCCGTCTTCTCGATCGCCTCGGCGACGGTCCCGAACACGGGTACCTCGGTGCCGTCGAAGTCGACGGTCGTACCGGCCTTGCGGGGGTTCACGCCGCCCACGACGTTGGTGCCGTCGGCGAGCATCAGCTTGGTGTGCTTCTGCCCGGTGGCGCCGGTCATGCCCTGGACGATGACCTTGCTGTCCTTGTTGAGCCAGATAGCCATGGTGTGTCGGTGTCCTCGTCCTGAGTGCTTACTTGGCGGCGGCCAGCTCGGCGGCCTTGTCGGCCGCGCCGTCCATGGTGTCGACGCGCTGCACCAGCGGGTGGTTGGCGTCGGTGAGGATCTTCCGGCCCAGTTCGGCGTTGTTGCCGTCGAGGCGGACGACGAGCGGCTTCGAGACGTTCTCGCCGCGGTCCTCGAGGAGCTTCAGCGCCTGGACGATGCCGTTGGCGACCTCGTCGCACGCGGTGATGCCACCGAAGACGTTCACGAACACGGACTTGACGTCCGGGTCGCCGAGGATGATCTCCAGGCCGTTCGCCATGACCTGGGCGGAGGCGCCACCGCCGATGTCCAGGAAGTTGGCGGGCTTGACGCCACCGTGGTTCTCGCCGGCGTAGGCGACGACGTCCAGGGTGCTCATGACGAGCCCGGCGCCGTTGCCGATGATGCCGACCTCGCCCTCCAGCTTGACGTAGTTGAGGCCCTTCTCCTTCGCCGCGGCCTCGAGCGGGTTCGCCGCGGCCTTGTCGTGAAGTTCCTCGAAGTCGGGGTGGCGGAACTCGGCGTTGTCGTCCAGCGAGACCTTGCCGTCCAGCGCGATGACCTCACCGGAGGCGACCTTCGCCAGCGGGTTCACCTCGACCAGGAGGGCGTCCTCCTTGATGAAGGTGTCCCACAGCTTGACGAGGACGTCGGCGACCTTGTCCGCGACCTCGGCCGGGAACTTCGCGGCCTCGACGATCTCGCGGGCCTTCGCCGGGGTGACGCCCTCGATCGCGTCGATGGGCGTCTTGGCGACGGCCTCGGGACGCTTCTCGGCGACCTCCTCGATCTCCATGCCGCCCTCGACGGACGCGATGGAGAGGAAGGTGCGGTTCGCGCGGTCCAGGAGGAAGGAGACGTAGTACTCCTCCACGATCTCCGGCGCGGTCTCGGCGATCATCACCTTGTGGACCGTGTGGCCCTTGATGTCCATGCCGAGGATGTTGCCCGCGTGCTCGACCGCCTCGTCGGTGGTCGCCGCCAGCTTCACGCCGCCGGCCTTGCCGCGGCCACCGACCTTCACCTGAGCCTTGACGACGGACTTGCCACCCAGACGCTCGGTGGCTGCGCGGGCCGCCTCAGGCGTGTCGATGACTTCACCGGCCAGCACCGGTACATCGTGCTTGGCGAAGAGGTCCCTCGCCTGGTACTCGAACAGGTCCACGCGCTTCCGTCCCTATCAGTGATCTCGCGGTTCGTTGGATGCGTGGGCGTGCCGCGAAGGGCAACGTGACGACCGCATGTGTCACAAGCAGGGCGCACACGGTGTCCGAGCGCGCGGCATGTCCGTCTCGCAGGTTATCCCCGCGACCCGAGCCCTTCTAAATCGCGAGTCCCGCCCGAGCGGTGATACCTGTCACATGATGCCGCCCACCCCCCTCCCGCCTGGCACCGCGTGCCGTCCCCAACGGTCCCCTGAGGTAGGGGGCTCGAGGGAGACGGGAGGCGCGGAGGGGCGAGGAGGGGGTGAGGAGGGAGGTGGGAGGCGGAGCTTCGGATGAGGGGTGTGCGAGAGGTGGGGGCGAGTCGACAACTTCACCCACGGAGAGGAGTCGCAAAGATCCGGAGAGTTACCACTCTCGGGTGTGCCGGGCCCTCCACGACCCAGCCTTTCCGAGCAGTCCCCCGCCAGAACCCCCACGCCCCACCCCCGACGGCCTCACCCGACCGCCCCGCACCTCTCACCCCGCACCCTCGGCCCCACCCCGGCCCTCTCAGGCCGGCCTCCCTCAGGCCACCTCCCTCAGGCCGTCTCCGGTATCGGCAGGGGCCTCCTCTCCAGTGCCGCCGCCATCACCTCGGGAAACAGCTCCGGGGTGCAGGCGAAGGCGGGTACTCCCAGGGCCGCGAGGGCCGCGGCGTTCTCCCGGTCGTAGGCCGGTGCCCCCTCGTCGGAGAGGGAGAGCAGGGAGACGAACTCCACGCCGGCCGCCTTCATCGCGGCGACCCGCTTGAGCATCTCGTCCTTGATCCCCCCTTCGTAGAGATCACTGATCAGTACGACGACGGTGTCGGCGGGCCGCTCGATCCGCGCCTGGCAGTACGCGAGCGCGCGGTTGATGTCGGTCCCCCCTCCCAGCTGCGTCCCGAACAGGACGTCCACCGGGTCGTCGAGTTGATCCGTGAGATCAACGACCGACGTGTCGAACACGACGAGTCGCGTGCTGATCGTCGTCATGGACGCCAGCACCGCTCCGAACACCGACGCGTACACCAGCGACGACGCCATCGAACCCGATTGATCCACGCACAGCGTTACCCCCTTGTTGAGTGACTGCGCCGCCCGCCCGTATCCGACGAGCCGCTCCGGCACGACCGTCCCGTGTTCCGGGAGGTAGTGCTTGAGGTTGGCGGCGATGGTGCGGCCCCAGTCGATGTCGCGCGGGCGTGGCCGCCCCGTCCGCGCGCTTCTGTCGAGTGCTCCCCTGAGCGCGGCCCGGGTCCGCCCGGCGAGCCGCTTCTCCAGATCCCTGACGACCTTGCGGACCACGGCCCTCGCCGTGTCCCTCGTGGTCTCCGGCAGGGCCCGGTTCAGTGAGAGCAGGGTGCCGACCAGATGCACGTCGGCCTCGACGGCCTCCAGCATCTCCGGCTCCAGCAGCAGTGACGCGAGTCCGAGCCGTTCGACGGCGTCCCGCTGCATGACCTGGACGACCGGCGAGGGAAAGTACGTCCGTACGTCTCCCAGCCAGCGGGCCACCGACGGTGCGGACGCCCCCAGCCCCGCTCCCCTTCCCTGCCGCTCCCCCTCCTTTCCGTACAGGGCTCCCAGCGCGCCGTCCATCCCCGCGTCCCGCCCGTCCAGCACGCATCCGGTCCCCTCCGCGTCCGCTCCCCCGAGCACCAGCCGCCACCTGCGCAGCCGCTCCCTCGCCTCGCCCTCTTCGACGAGGCCGTCCGTCTTCTTCACCGTCCTTCACCTCCCCCTCGGTCGCCGGCCGCCATGACCCCCGTGGTCCTGTCCGAGCCGTCAGGTCTTTGTGATGAGTCGTCAATTCGTCGTGTGAGTCGGGTAGTTGCCTTGTTTTCTTGCCCCTCACCCATTCATCGCTCCAGCCTCCCTCATCGGTTCACAGATCCGCCCATCAATTTCTCAACCCTCGAAAATCTCCTCCAATCACGGCCAACCCCCGCTAACCTCCGCCCTCACAGGTCTCCTCTCTCACCGACGCCGAGCAGCAGCCGCACCACGGGAACGACCGCGTCGGCTCGTTCCTCGTCGAGTTCGGCGGCGAACCCGTCGGTTCCCGGCCCGGTGCCGGCCGCGTTTCCTCTTCTCACGACCTCGCCGAGCGTTCGGCGCACCCCGGGTCCGAAGGCCGCGAACGTCCGCCGCAGCAACGGCAGTACGTCGACGAACTCTTCTTCTGAGACGCCGGTGAGCCAGGTGTCGACGATGCCGAGGAGCCGTTCGTCGTGGACCAGGAGCAGGCCGCCGCCCGATCCGCCGCCGACGAATCCCTCGACCCAGTCGGCGGCCTCCCTCGGCACGGTCCCGGGAGACAGAGCGAGCCCCATCCACCGGGCGGCCTCCTCCGGTCCCGCCTCTCCGCCGTCCAGCAGGAGCCGCGCCGCCCGGCCCCGGATCACGGCGGCGACACTGTCACGCCCGGCCAGCGTCCGCAGCACGGTCCGCCAGCGTCCGCCCAGGTCTGTCCGGCCTCCCTCGGCGAGGAGGGCCACGGCGCCGTGGACGGCGTCCACATGACTCCGTATCTCCTGTGCCGCGTCGGTGTCGAGGCCGGTGCAGGCGGCGGGCAGGCCGACGCAGATCCGCAGGGCGAGCCCGGCGGCGACCTCGGCGAGCGCGCGCGTGTCGGTGCCTCGGACGTCGCCGTAGCGCAGGGCGCGGACGAGGGCGGGCAGGGCCTGGGCGAGGTGGCCGACGTCGGTGTCGAGGGCCGCCCGGTCGGCGAGGGCCCGCATCACCTCGGGGAGGGCGTCGGACAGGCCGGCCAGGAGGCAGTGCTCGGCGAGCGCGGTGACCTCGGCGAGGGCTGTCGCGGCGTCGGCGTCGGCCCGCGCCTTCGCGGTGGCGGCGGCCTGTACCGTCGTCCCCCAGCCGCCCGCCTCGGCGATCCGCACGGCCAGTTCGGGTTCCCAGCGCAGCCGCCAGGCTTCCCGGAACGTCCCCGTGCTTCCCCGGGCCTCGGCCGGTGTGCCCCAGTCCACGCCGAGCAGCCGCAGCCGGTGCAGCAGGCGGCTGCGCGCGGCGTCGGTGTCGCCTCGCAGGTCCAGGTCGATGTCACGCCCGGCCGCCTCGGGGCGCAGCCGCAGCCTCCGCTGCTCGCGCTCCAGGTCCCGCTGCAACGGCACGGCGGGCACCCCTTCGGGCACCTCCCCCATGACGTCCCCGACGACGAGCCGGTCCCACACCAGCGCCAGCGGCACGTCCGACCCCTCGCACAGCACCGCGCGCGCCGCGTCGGTCGCCTCCCCGAGCCCGGCCAGCGGGCGCCCGCGCACCGCCGCCAGCGTCTCGGCGAGCCGTACGGCCTCGATGACGTGGGCCGGGGAGACGACGCGGTCCTCGTCCCTGAGCAGGCGCGCCACCTTCGTCATCCACCGCTCGACCGGCCGGTCCGGCGCGCTGAACAGGTGCCCGTACCAGCCCGGCGACTCGATGCCCGCCCCGTAGCCTCCGGCGCGCGCGAGCCTGCGGTACGTCCACGGCACCCAGGTCAGTTCCGCCTTGGCCTTCGGCAGCCCTTTCAGGAGCGCCCGGTCGGCCGCGACGGTCGTCCGGCGGCGCAGCGCGGGCACGTGCCACGCCCCGCACACCACGGCCACCCCGTCCGCTCCGAACTCCTTGACCGCCGCCCGCACCTGGAGCCGCATGTACGCCTCCCGGACGGCGTCCCGCTCGTCCTCCTGGTCGTCGTAGGTCTCCCGGACCGCTTCCATGGCCTCCTCCACGGCCGTGAACGGGTCGCCGGTGCCCCGGTGTTCGATCACGTCCTCCCACCAGCGCTCCGGGTCGTCGTACCCGGCGGCCTCGGCGAGGGCGCGCAGGGGGTCGACGCGTACGGCGGCGGGGCCGGTGGCGGGCGGCAGCGCCAGGGTGTGGGCGGCCGGCAGATCGACGAAGCGGACCGGTGCGCCGTGCGCGAGCGCCCACTTCATGGCCGCCCACTCCGGCGAGAACTCGGCGAACGGCCAGAACGCGGACCTCCCGGGCTCGTCGACGACGTGGGCCAGCAGGGCGACCGGCGCGCGCATGCCCGCGTCGGCGACGAGCGGCACCAGCGCGTCCGCGTCGGCGGGGCCCTCGATCAGCACGATCCGGGGGCGGGCCTCCTCCAGCGCCCCGCGCACGGCACGCGCCGAACCCGGCCCGTGGTGGCGTATCCCCAGCAACCTCATCCTGTTCACCTCCCTCTCGTCCTCAGCCACTCGGTAGCCACTCGGTCTCACCCACGCTCACCCGGTGCCGTCGCCGGTCACGCGCTCGCCTCGCGGCAGGCCCGGTAGAAGTCCGTCCACCCCTCGCGCTCCCGGACGACGGCCTCCAGGTACTCCTGCCAGACGCCCCGGTCGGAGGCCGGGTCGCGGACGACCGCGCCGAGGATCCCGGCGGCGACGTCGGCCGGGCGCAGCACCCCGTCACCGAAGTGGGCGGCGAGCGCCAGGCCGTTGGTGACGACGGAGATCGCCTCGGCCGTGGAGAGCGTGCCGCTGGGCGACTTGACCTTGGTGCGGCCATCCGCCGTGACCCCGTCGCGCAGTTCGCGGAAGACCGTCACGACCCGGCGGATCTCCGCGATGCCGTCCGGCGCGGAGGGCAGGTCGAGGGAGCGGCCGATCTGCTCGACGCGCCGGGCGACGATCTCGACCTCCGCCTCCGCGCTGGCCGGCAGCGGCAGCACAACCGTGTTGAACCGGCGGCGCAGCGCGCTGGACAGGTCGTTGATCCCCCGGTCGCGGTCGTTGGCCGTCGCGATGAGGTTGAAGCCGCGTACGGCCTGCACCTCCTGGCCCAGCTCCGGCACGGGCAGGGTCTTCTCCGACAGGATCGTGATCAGCGAGTCCTGTACGTCGGCCGGGATGCGCGTCAGCTCCTCGACGCGGGCCGTCATCCCCTCCGCCATGGCCCGCAGCACCGGGCTCGGGACGAGCGCGGCGCGGCTCGGGCCGTTCGCCAGGAGCTGCGCGTAGTTCCAGCCGTAGCGGATCGCCTCCTCCGGCGTCCCCGCGGTGCCCTGCACCAGCAGCGTCGAGTCGCCGCTGACCGCCGCCGCGAGGTGTTCCGACACCCAGGTCTTCGCGGTGCCCGGGACGCCCAGCAGGAGCAGCGCGCGGTCCGTCGCGAGCGTGGAGACGGCGACCTCCACGATCCGGCGCGGGCCCACGTACTTCGGCGAGATCACCGAGCCGTCGGGCAGCACGCCGCCCAGCAGGTACGTCGCCACCGCCCACGGCGACAGCTTCCAGTTCGGGGGGCGCGGACGGTCGTCCTGCGCGGCCAGCGCGGTCAGTTCGGACGCGAAGGCGATCTCCGCGTGCGGTCGCAGCACAGGCGTCTCACCAGCCGGTCCCGGGTCGTTCCGGGTCGGTTCGGTGTGGTTCTCGGTCGGTTCGGCGGACGTCGGTCCAGCGGCAAAAGACATGGCTCAAGCCCCCTCCAGCTCGGCCGGTTCCAAAGCTGACTCCACCATGCACCACACCACTGACAATCGCCCTGACCTGCATGAACGCCCTTTCGAGGCCGATTGTCAGTGGTGGGTTCTACCTTCGATGTCATGACTCAGCAGGGGGTGCGTCCGACCGCTGATCAGGTGCCGGCAACGGCGTCTGACGACGTGTCGCGTCCTACGGGGAGCGAACTCGCCGGGCCGTGGTCGGGAGCGGGGCAGGAGAACGAGGCGTCACGGGAAGGGAGTTCCGGCTCGCGCACATCACGCGAGAAAAAAGAAGACGCGCTCGCCGACCCCGAGGCCGCCCGGCGGCGGGCCGAGCGGCGTGCCGGGCGGATCACCGCCGGGGTCGTGGAGCTGGAGCAGCGGCTGGCCGATCTGGTCAGGTCGGGGCTCGCGGCGGCGGAGCGGGAGGGGTACGGGCTGTGGGAGGAGACGGCGGCCCGGATGGTCGACGCACAGGCGCCGGGACTCGCCGCGCGCGTGCGCGAGTTGGGCGCGATACCGGCGTCCGGTCCCGGGTGGCCGGCGCGGCTGCTGGAGGAGTGCGCGCTTCTGCACCTCCTGAACCAGGCGTGGCTCCACCGCGACGGCCTCCCCGAGGACCTGGCCTCGGCGGTCCGCACCCACATCGGCCTCCCCACGACGCCGACCGGCCCGCCGCTCCTCGACGACTGGCTCGTCCTGGCCCGCTACGACACCTCCGACGGCCGTCTGACGACCCGCCGGATCTGGCTTCACGGCGCCACCAGCGCGCGTACGGCCCTGGTGCTCTCCTACGGTCCGGCCGGGCGTGCCCCCGAACTCGCCCTGCCGGTCGGCCGCTCCGTACGCGCGCGGGTCACGCCCTATCCGGTCGGCCCCAGGGTCGCCCTGGGTGACCTCCTCACCGACCCCGCCCCGACGTCCGTACGCCCGCCCGGCATCAGCCCGGCCGAGGCCACCGCCCGCTACGGCACCGCCCTGCGGACCGACCCCTGGCTGAACTCCGTCCCGGTGACCCTCGACGACGTCGTACCGACTCCTGCGGGAGACACCTGGCAGCTCGTGGACACGGAGAGCAAGACCGCCCTCCCCCTCACCCCGGCCGCCCTGTCCCGCCCCGGTCTCTGGCGGCTGATCGCCCTCTCGGGAGGCGGCCCCGTCAAGGTCTTCGGAGAGTGCGGACACCGCGGTTTCACACCGCTGACGGCCTGGGCTTCCGGGACGAGTGAACCGATCGGCGTCTTCGAAACGATGCATGAGTGACGGAGAGGAGCAGACCATGAACAGCACACCATCACCCGAGATCTGGGACGAGCTGGTCACCACGGCACTCCTGGGAACGGACCGCCGACCGCTGCCGGAGCGGGGGACGGCATCGAGCGCGGGAACGAACGCCCCCACCGCCCTCCTCGACGCCGCCGCCACCGAAACCCTCCGCCGCAGAGCCGGTCTGCTCCCCGCTCCCGCCGCGCCCCCGCTCCCCGAGTCCCCGGAGGATCCCCGCGCACCTCTCCCCGCCCCGGCGGCCAAGCGGCTGGCGCTGCTGCTGGCCGACCGGACCGCACAGTCAGGAGGCCGCCGGGGCGCTGCTCCGGACCTGATGGAGCTGCTCCCCCAGTGGCTGGCGGCGGCCAACGGCCACCGGTACGCGCCACCCCCACAGCTCCTCCCGGCACTGTTGGACGCGGCCCGGGGCAGGACGGATCTGCGGCCGGCGGCGCTGGAGTTCGCGGGACCGAGGGCGCTGTGGCTGGCGCGGCTCAACTCGGACTGGCGGTTCGCGCTGCGGGCGACGGCGGGGGACGGGGCGGTGCTGCCGGCCCCGGAGGAGACCGAGCGGGTCCGGCGGCTGTGGGAGGAGGGCCTGTTCGCGGAACGGGTCACGCTGCTCCTCGCACTCCGCGCGCGGGACGCCGACGCGGGCCGTGACCTGCTGACGGCGACCTGGGCGACCGAGCGCGCCGAGGACCGCCTGATGTTCCTGGACTCCCTGCGCACGGGGTTGGGCCCGCGTGACGAGCCGTTCCTGGAACAGGCCCTGTCCGACCGCAGCCGCAACGTCCGGGCGACGGCGGCGGAGCTGCTGTCCGCGCTCCCCGGTTCCGCGCTCGCCGGGCGGATGGCGGCCCGCGCCCGCACGTGTGTCGCGGTCGACCGCACCGCCGAGGTCCCGACGATCGTGGTGGAGGCACCGCACGAGTGTGACGCCGGGATGGAGCGCGACGGCGTGATCAGGACGGCGCCGACGGGCCGGGGCGAACGGTCTTGGTGGCTGGGCCAGTTGGTGGAGGCGGCACCGCTCGACACCTGGTCGGCGCGGCTGGGCGGGCGTACGCCTCAGGAGATCGTCGCGCTGCCGGTGTCCGACGGCTGGCTGGGCGAGCTGCACGCGGCGTGGTGCCGGGCCGCCGTGCGGCAGGGCGACGCGAGCTGGTCCCGGGCCCTGCTCGGTGCCCCGTCCGCACCCGACGCGGGTGGTCCAGGCGCCGTCTCCCTCGCCGAGCGCGCCCGGCTCCTCGGGACGCTGTCGCCGCCCGAACGGGCCGACTGGGTCGCCGGTTTCATCGCCGCGCACGGTCTCTCCGAGGCGTTCCAGCTCCTCGGCGTCTGCGCGGTGCCCTGGGCCCCGCCCCTGGGCCGTGCCGTCGTCGACGCCCTCGACATCGCCCGCGACGCCGGCAGCTACCCGTGGAGCTTCAGCGGCGTCATGGGCCTGGCCGAACGCTGCCTGGCCCCCGAGGAAGCCCCTCGCCTGGACGCCCTCCTGGCCGTCCCCGAGGAGTCCGAGAACACCGCCCCGGGCGCCGGGAGCTACTGGGCGGAGGCGTTCCAGCGACTCGCGGCGACACTGCGCCTCCGGGGCGAGATGCGGCGGGAGTTGGACCCGACGTGAGGGGGATCCTGGCAGACGCGCACGCTGGAGCAGGAGCGGTGTGGACGGTGCGGGCGGCGCTGATGGTGGGGGCGGCGCTGACGGCAAGGGCAGCTCGGGCGGCAAGGCCGTCAGGGGCGGGAAGGCCGCGAGGTACGGACAAGGTGCGCTGTCAAAGGGCCGCGCTCCGGCCGTGGGCCACCGCGAGCGCGCGTCGCCCACCCCCGTCAGCCCCCGGAGACCGCCGACTGCCGGACGTTCTCCCGGACCCACTCCACGATCGACTGGGTCGTCGTGCCCGGCGTGAAGATCTCCGCGACCCCTTGTTCCTTGAGGGGCGGGATGTCGGCCTCCGGGATGATGCCGCCGCCGAAGACGAGGATGTCGCCGGCGTCGTGGGTCTTGAGGAGGGAGAGGACGGCGGGGAAGAGGGTGTTGTGGGCGCCGGAGAGGATGGAGAGGCCGATGGCGTCGGCGTCCTCCTGGATCGCGGTGTCGACGATCTGCTCAGGGGTCTGATGGAGCCCGGTGTAGATGACCTCCATCCCGGCGTCGCGCAGCGCACGCGCGATGACCTTGGCCCCGCGGTCGTGCCCGTCGAGCCCCGGCTTGGCGACCACGACACGGATCCGGCCGGCTTCCACACCCATCACTGCCTCCCTGAAGCGACTGCCCCGCTCGTGCCACTGTGGCACGGACGCCGCGCGCCCACAGCGGTACGAGAAGTGAACGAACGTTTCCTACAGCTTCCCGCACGCTGCCGTTTCGCAACGCGGGACGAGGGGCACATCACACGGTGGGACACGTTCGCCGCGCACCGCTCCCTCGCCACACGGGGGAACAGGCGCAACGGGAGCCGCAACGAGGTCGCCGTACCGCCGCGCCGAGGCCGCGCGACGTGGCGGTACGGCGAGTCGGCGCAGGCACGACGGGCACGAGAAGAGCAGGTACGGCACGACAGCGGGGAAGCCTCGTCGCCACACCGGCAAGGAGCCTCGCAGCGTCACGGGCAGCAGCACAGGCACCACCCGAGCCGCCCGACCGCCCAAGCCCCCTTCTCCTCCTCCGTCCACGCCACCGCGCCGACCCCCTCCGCCCGGACTCCCACGAGGGCACACGGGGGAACGGAGCGGTTCCTCCCGTGCGCCGACAGGAGGTCGGCCATGACACGCGCCGCACAGGCCCCGACGCCCACCGCCCAGACCCGGACCCGGGAACAGAGCGGCCGGACCCGGGACCAGGCCCAGGACAGTCCCACGGCGCCCCCGGCCCCCGCGGCGAACACCCCGACCAGCACCCCGTCTCCGCCTCTCCCCCTCGGCCTCCCCCTCCCCTTCGGCCTCAACCGCCTCCTCCCGGCCTGCCTGACAACCCTGTCGACGGCCCTGCTGAAGGCGACCGCCCTGGAGTTGGCGATCCTCGCCGGCCACCTCCTGCTCTACCCCACCGGCGTCCGCCAGGAGCGCCCGGCCCCGCCGCCGGACGACGAGACACCGCGCCTGCCGACCCAGCCCCGCCCGCCGGTCGTCCTCCTGCACGGCTTCATCGACAACCGCTCGGTCTTCGTCCTCCTGCGCCGGGCCCTGTCCGGACACGGCGCCCGTTCGCTGACGTCGCTCAACTACTCCCCTCTGACCTGCGACATCCGCACGGCGGCGGAACTCCTCGGCCGGCACATAGAGGACGTGTGCGAGCGCACGGGCAGCCGTGAGGTGGACGTCGTGGGCCACAGCCTCGGCGGCCTGATCGCCCGTTACTACGTACAGCGCCTGGGCGGCGACACCCGCGTCCGCACGCTGGTGACGCTCGGCACGCCGCACGGGGGCACGCGCGCGGTCCCGCTGGCGAACGCGCACCCGATCGTGCGCCAGATGCGCCCCGGCTCAGCGCTCGTCGAGGAGTTGAAGCGGCCCGCGCCGGGCTGCCGTACGCGCTTCGTGAGTTTCTGGAGCGACCTCGACCACGTGATGGACCCGCCGGAGACGGCGTGTGTCGACCACCCCGACCTGCGCGTGCGGAACGTCAGGGTCACCGGCATCGGCCACCTCGCACTGCCGGTGCACCCGGCCGTCGCGGCGGGCATACGCGACGCGCTCGACGTGGACGGCCACCCGGACTCGGCGTCCGACACGCGGAGAAACGGCTTGACGGTCGCCTGAGACACCGCTCGGGAACCCGCCCGAAAACCCGCCGGACCAGCACCGACCCCTGTCCACCCCCTGTCCGACAGCCCCCGAACTTCGAACAACTGTCGAACACATCACCAAACCCGCGCCCGCCGTTCCCCGAAACAGGGCCGAATGCCCGTTTCCCGCAAGGGGGAAACCTGACGAAGATTGTCGTGCCCGCATACCGCCGGGTACAGTCACCGCACTGCTCTGGCAGCCCCTGTTGTCGAGGCGAAAGAGAAGTTGGTGAACGATCGTCACCCGTCGGGGACCCTGACCACCCCGGCCCCGGCTTCCGACGCCGACCCGGCGCACACGGCGTCGTACGGCACCCAGGAGGCCCCGTACGACGACTTCGCCACCCCCTCGCCCTACAGCGGCTACGACACCGGCACCTACGCGACCGGAGCTCACGACACCGGCGCCTGGCAGACCGGCGGTCACCAGACCCTGAACTACGACCCGTACGCGGCCCAGCACCACGCCGCCTACGACACGGGCGCGTACGACACGACCGGCTGGCAGGCCGACTACCAGCAGTTGTCGGCGATCCCCACCCAGACCCCGGCGCCCGACGGCAGCGGCGAGTGGGACACGCGGACCTGGCTCCCCCCTGAACAGACGGGCGGGACCGCCGACCAGACCCAGCAGTGGGAGTGGGGCAGCCAGGGTTTCGACACGGGCGCGTACGACGCGACGGAGTGGAACTCCGCGAGCACGCCGGACGTTGACGACACAACCGGCGAACCGCACGACACCGGCGAGCTGCCCTTCCTCCTGGACGACCAGGAGGAGACCACGCCGTACACCGAGGCGTCCTACACCGAGGCCCCGTACTCGGACGCGCCCCACCCGGACGCCCCCCAGGCTCACCCCGGCGCCCCCGCCCCCCGCCCCGGTGGCCGCGCGGCGAACCGCGCCGCCCGCCGCAAGCCCCCCGCGAAGCGCTCCGCGCTGCTGACCGTCGCCGTCCCGTCGGCGTGCGTGATGAGCGTCGCCGGCATCGCCGCGGCCTCGGTCGGCACGTTCAGCGACGACGGCCAGGAGACCACCGCCTCCGCGGCGGAGACGAAGTCGGTCAAGCCGTCCACCGCGAACAACAAGCTGGACAGCCAGCTCGCGAGCCTGAGCGCGGAGGCCGACGCCTTCGCCGACCGCGCGAGCCGTACGCAGGAGCGCATCGACCTCAAGGCGCAGCAGGAGGCCGAGAAGAAGAAGGCCGCCGCGGAGGCGGCCCGGCTGGAGCGGCTGCGCCCCAAGTACGCCCTCCCGGTGGCGCAGCACGGTCTGAGCGCCTACTACGGCCAGTCCGGCGTCAACTGGATGTCCATGCACACGGGCATCGACTTCCCCGTCGCCTACGGCACCACCGTGATGGCCATGACCGACGGCGTCGTCCGCACGCAGTGGAACAGCGCGTACGGCAACATGATGATCGTGACGGCGAAGGACGGCACGGAGACCTGGTACTGCCACCTCTCCAGCTACCGCGTCGCCTCGGGCACGAAGGTCAAGGCCGGCGATCCGATCGCGTACTCCGGCAACTCCGGCAACTCCACGGGGCCGCACCTGCACGCGGAGGTCCGGCCCAACGGCGGTTCGTCGATCGACCCTCTGGCATGGCTGCGCAGCCACGGCCTCGACCCGACGTAGACGGCGTCAACTCCTGGCGTCGACTTCCCCGGCGTCGATTTCCGCAGAGCGGGCCCCTGTCGAGAAACAGGGGCCCGTTCTCGTCGGAGCCCGCTCGGCTCAGAGCTTCTCGACCGGCGCGTACCGCAGCAGCAGCCGCTTCGGCTTCCCCTCGCCGAAGTCGATCGTCGCCTCGGCCTTGGCCCCCGCGCCGCCCACGGCGACGACGGTGCCGAGCCCGAACTGGTCGTGCGTCACCCGGTCCCCGACGGCCAGCGCGATCGCCGGCTTCTCCTGCGCGCCCCGCCGCGTGGCGAACCCGGAGGCGCCCTTCGCGGAGGACCGGGACGTCGAGAACGAGGACGTCACGCTCGGCGGCGGCGCGGCGGGCGCGCCCGTGCGCTTCCAGTCGACATGGGTCCCCGGGATCTCCTCCAGGAATCGGGAGGGCGGGTTGTACGAGGGCTGGCCCCAGGCGCTGCGCAGGGTGGAGCGGGTGAGGTAGAGGCGTTCGCGGGCGCGGGTGATGCCGACGTAGGCGAGGCGGCGTTCCTCCTCCAGTTCCTTGACCTGGCCGAGGGCGCGCATGTGCGGGAAGACGCCGTCCTCCATGCCGGTGAGGAAGACGACGGGGAACTCCAGGCCCTTGGCGGTGTGGAGGGTCATCAGGGTGATGACGCCCGAGCCGTCCTCGTCCTCGTCGGGGATCTGGTCGGAGTCGGCGACCAGGGCGACGCGTTCCAGGAAGTCGGCGAGGCCGCGCGGCTGTTCCGCCTCGCCGGACTCGCCGGTCTCCTGCTCGAACTCCAGGGCCACGGAGGCGAGTTCCTGAAGGTTCTCGATGCGGGTCTCGTCCTGGGGGTCGGTGGAGTTCTGCAACTCGGCGAGGTAGCCGGTGCGTTCGAGTATGGCTTCGAGGACGGTGGCGGGGCCCGCGCCGGACTCGACGATCGTCCGGAGGTCGTCCATCAGCTCGTTGAACCGCTTGACGGCGTTGGCGGAGCGGGCGGCCATGCCGTACGCCTCGTCGACGCGCCTGAGGGCCTGCGGGAAGCTGATCTTCTCGCGCTGCGAGAGGGCGTCGATCATCGCCTCGGCGCGCTCGCCGATGCCCCGCTTGGGGACGTTGAGGATGCGGCGCAGGGGGACCGAGTCCTCGGGGTTGGCGAGGACGCGGAGGTAGGCCAGGACGTCCCTGACCTCCTTGCGCTCGTAGAAGCGGACGCCGCCGACGACCTTGTAGGGCAGGCCGACGCGGATGAAGACCTCTTCGAAGACACGGGACTGGGCGTTGGTGCGGTAGAAGACCGCGACGTCGCCCGCCTTGGCGTCGCCCGCGTCGGTGAGGCGGTCTATCTCGTCGGCGACGAACTGGGCCTCGTCGTGCTCGGTGTCGGCGACGTAGCCGGTGATGCGGGCGCCCGCGCCGGCGTTGGTCCACAGGTTCTTGGGTCTGCGGGACTCGTTGCGCTCGATGACCGCGTTGGCCGCGGAGAGGATCGTCTGCGTGGAGCGGTAGTTCTGCTCCAGCAGGATCGTCGTCGCGTTCGGGTAGTCCTCCTCGAACTGGAGGATGTTGCGGATCGTCGCGCCCCGGAAGGCGTAGATGGACTGGTCGGCGTCGCCCACGACGCAGAGTTCGGCGGGCGGGAGGTCGTGCTCGGCGGGCGGTGTGTCCTCGGAACGACCAGTGCCGCCGACGAGTTCCCGGACGAGGGCGTACTGGGCGTGGTTGGTGTCCTGGTACTCGTCGACCATCACGTGGCGGAAGCGGCGGCGGTAGTGCTCGGCGACGTCCGGGAAGGCGCGCAGGAGGTTGACCGTCGTCATGATGAGGTCGTCGAAGTCGAGGGCGTTGGCCTCGCGCAGGCGCGACTGGTAGAGCGCGTACGCCTGGGCGAGGGTCTTCTCGAATCCGTCGGCCGCTCGGGCTGCGAAGTCCTCCTCGTCGATCAGCTCGTTCTTGAGGTTGCTGATCTTGGCGCTGAAGGACTTGGGCGGGAAGCGCTTGGGGTCGAGGTCCAGGTCGCGGCAGACGAGGGCCATCAGGCGCTTGGAGTCGGCGGCGTCGTAGATCGAGAAGGACGAGGTGAAGCCGAGCTTCTTGGACTCGCGGCGCAGGATGCGCACGCACGCGCTGTGGAACGTCATGACCCACATCGCGTTCGCGCGCGGGCCGACGAGTTGTTCGACGCGCTCCTTCATCTCGCCGGCGGCCTTGTTGGTGAAGGTGATCGCGAGGATCTGGCCCGGGTGGACGTTCCGCGCGGCGAGCAGGTACGCGATGCGGTGGGTCAGGACGCGGGTCTTGCCGGAGCCGGCGCCGGCGACGATGAGCAGGGGGGAGCCGGCGTGGACCACCGCCGCGCTCTGGTTGTCGTTCAGCCCGTGGACGAGCGCCGCAGGGTCCAGCACCGGGCGGGGCGCGCCGTCGCGGTAGTGGGCGTCCCGCTCCGGCGGCAGGTCGAACTTCCCGCCGAACAGGTCGTCCGGAATCGCCTCCGGGGTCTGCTCGTCCTCCGGCGGCGGAGGGGGTTCCTCGCCGTGCCCGCGGGGGGCTTGGAGGTCGGCCAGGAAGCTGTCGTCAAAGAGGCTGCTCATCGCTCTCCGAGTCTAGAGGCCGCCACTGACAACCGGACCGGGTCCCCGGCAATCTCCACGCTCACCTTCCGGATAGCCCCTATCACAACCCGTGATGACCTGCGGGGACTTCGACAGAGGTCACAAAAACGTATCGGGCATATCGCCCGCCAACCTTCACAGAAGCCACACGAGTTGGCTACCGTTTTGGTCAAGGCCGCCTGTCCCCCACCGGCGAACGTCGCCGGGCGCGCGGCCTCCGCCGAGTCCGGCCCGCCCCCGTGCGCGAGGCAGCCGGAGCCGGGGACCCACCGAGAGACTTGGGGTGAATCGGCCGACCTCCGCCGGGGAAGGCCGTAGGGCAACCTTCCGCAGCACCATCCCCGCCCGAACCCGACAGCTAACCCGGTAGGCGGTACAAGGAAGGAGTCGCCTCCTTTGGCGTCGCATCATCGCAAGCTCCGCTGGATGGGCATGCGCGCGTCAGGCATCAGCACCCCCGCTCTCGCCACGGCCGCCCTCACGTCCATGGCGATGCTCTCCCAGCCCGCCGCCGAGGCCGCCCCGCCCACGGACGACGGCAGACCGAGCCTGGAGGACGTCGAGCGCAAACTCGACGCCTTCTACAGCCAGACGGGGTCGAGGAAGGACATCGCCGCCAAGGAGAAGGAGACCAAGCGCGCGAAGACCTTCCTGGACGCCTCGGCCCGCTACCGCGCCCAGGAGCCGCTGCTCCCGCCGCCGCCCGCCCTGCCACCGCTTCCGGCGTTCCCGCCGTCCGTCGCGCACGACTTCGCGGCCGACGACTTCACCGCCGCCCCGCAGACCCGCGCGGGCGCGCCGAGGGGGCACGAGGACGTCCCTGAGCGTCTGGCGAGTTACACGCCGGGCATGACGTCGAGCATTCTCGAAGCCTTTCCCGAAGCCGTTCCCGATATCGTTCCCGAAGTCATCCCGGAAGCCGCTCCCGAATTCGACACCGACTTCGATTCTGCTTCCGGCACCGAATTCGAGACCGACCCCGAGAGCGACCTCAAGTACGCGAAAGCGGCCGTCCAGGGAAAGCTGAGCAAAGCCCAGGCCCTCCTGTCGTTCCACACGGCCGGACAACCGAAAGCCACGCACCGGCCGAAGGAATCCGCCCCGATATCCGCCGAGGCGGAAAGGGCCCTCGCGTTCGCCCGGGAACAGCTCGGCAAACCTGTCGTCCTCGGCGCTGCGGGCCCAGGCTCCTTCGACGGCCCGGGGCTCACCCAGACCGCCTGGAAATCCGCCGGTGTCGCCCTGCCGCGCACCACGTTCGGCCAGGTCACAGCGGGCACCCCGATCCGCCTGCCGGACGCCCGCCCCGGTGACCTGATCTTCTTCCACGACGCCATCACCCACGTCGGCATCTACATCGGCGAGGGCCGGATGATCCACGCACCGCGCCCCGGCGCGTACATCTGCGAGGAATCCATCCATTTCGCGGGCACCTCGGAAATCCACAGCGTGGTGCGCCCGGCCTGAACACGTGTCACCAGGCGCCCTTTCCCCCAGGAGGGCGTCGGTGGTATCAGGTCCAGAGCACCGCGATGAAGATGTTGACGACGGTCAGCAGACCGACGAGCCCGAAAAGGGGTTTCTCGACCTTCTCGTCGTCCCTTTTCACATACGTCAGCCCGAGAATGACGACCAGCAGCGCCAGCTTGACGCCGATCTTGACGTTGTCGACGTGCTGGTCGTCGGCCTGGTTGAGGCCGACCAGGATCACGCCGGTGACCAGCATCGTCGCGGCACCGTGCAGCATGCCGGGAACGAAGCGGGCGGTGCCCTGCCCCATCGCCTTCAGCTGGGTGAGGAACCCGCCGAGCAGCGCGGCGATCCCGATGATGTGCAGGCCGACGAAGAAATGGATGAGTACGTCCATGGGTCCGGAGCCTAATCAGCGCCCGCGCGCGTACCGGCAGCCGCCCCCGTAGCACCCGCGCCCGCGTGGCGGGCCGGAACGCCCGCTTCGGTCAACACGGCGACCCGACCCGCCCTCGAAGGCAGGACCGGTATGCACATACGGTCACCGGAAAACTCTCTGACGTCACTTCCGCACATCGCGTTACCCAAACGTCACGTCGCGGCCTAGCGTCCTGCCCCAGGTGCCCGGCTCCCCACCGCCGCCCAGGCCAGGGGCGGCAGTCGGACACCACCGCCGAGAAGGTCCGGCGGCGCCGCGCTCCCCCTGTGCGGGGCGCCGCCGGACGCGCCCGCCCCGTCCCGCTCTCCCCACTCCGACGGGCCCCGGCGCGCAGGGCGGTCATACGGAAAGGACGTGCAGGTCCAACGTGGCAGCGCACCGCAAGCCCCGTCAGCGCGCGACCGTCGCGCACACCGCCCGCACCGCGGCGACCCTCGCCCTCGCGGGCGCGGCGACCGCGACGGCCTTCGACGGGACCGGACACGCCGAGCCGGCGCCGACGGCGGCCCAGGTGAAGGCGAAGGTGGACAAGCTGTACCGGGAGGCCGAGGTAGCCACCGAGCAGTACAACGGCGCGCGGGAGAAGGCCCGTTCCGCCGAGCGCCGACTCGACTCCCTGCGGGACGAGGCCGCGCGCCAGGAGGCCCGGCTCAACACCGAGCGCGACGCGCTGGGCGCGCTCGCCGCCGCCCAGTACCGCGACGGCGCCCTCGACCCCGCCGTACGGCTCGCCCTGTCCGGCGATCCCGACCGCTACCTCGACGGTGCCGCCTTCGCCGAACGCGCGGGGGACCGCCAGTCCGCCGCCGTCTCGCGCGTGCGCCAGCAGCTCGGCGAGGTCGAGCGGCTGCGCGGCGCCGCCCGCGTGGAGCTGGCCTCCCTGTCCGCACGCCGGGCCGAACTCCGGCGCCACAAGGAGACGATCACCGCGCGCCTCTCCTCGGCGCGCAGCCTGCTGGCCCAACTGACGGAGCGGGAACGGGCGCAGGTCACCGGCGCGGGTGCGCAGGCGGTCGGTTCCGCCGCCGAGCGTGCCTCCCGGGGCGCCCGCGTCCCCCTCCAGCCGTCCGTCCAGGCGCCGGGCTCCCGCGCGGGCGCCGCGGTCTCCTACGCCTACTCCAAGCTCGGCAGCCCCTACGTCTGGGGCGCCACCGGGCCGGACGCCTTCGACTGCTCCGGCCTCGTCCAGGCCGCCTACCGCTCCGCCGGACTCTCCCTGCCCCGCACCACGTACGCCCAGATCGGTGCGGGCCGGCGCGTCTCCCGGGACCAACTCCTCCCCGGCGACCTCGTGTTCTTCTACTCCGGCATCAGCCACGTCGGCCTCTACATCGGCGGCGGCAAGATGATCCACGCCCCCAACCCGTCCGCCCCGGTCCGTATCGCCCCCATCGACGAGATGCCGTTCGCGGGCGCCACCCGGGTGTCGTGAGGGCACGCGGCCACCGAGACGCCGACCCGGACGGACGCCCCTCAACCGCCGCCCCGCGCACGCCGGTTCGCCCACAGCAAGCCCCTCACACCAGCCGACGAGCCGTCGCCCACCGCGTCAGTTCGTGCCGGTTCGACAGCTGGAGCTTGCGCAGCACCGCCGACACATGGGACTCGACCGTCTTGACGGAGATGTAGAGCTGCTTGGCGATCTCCTTGTACGCGTACCCGCGCGCGATGAGACGCAGCACCTCGCGCTCACGCTGGGTGAGGCGGTCCAGGTCCTCGTCGATCGGGGGCGCGTCGGTGGAGGCGAAGGCGTCGAGGACGAACCCGGCGAGCCTCGGCGAGAAGACGGCGTCGCCCTCCTGGACGCGGAAGATCGACGCCACCAGGTCGGTCCCGGTGATCGTCTTGGTGACGTACCCGCGCGCACCGCCCCGGATCACGCCGATGACGTCCTCGGCGGCGTCCGACACGGACAGCGCGAGGAACCGCACCGGCTGTGCGGGGTCGCTCGCCAGGTCGGCGCACCTGCGCAGGACTTCGACGCCCCCGCCGCCGGGCAGGTGCACGTCGAGGAGGACCACCTCGGGCCGCGTCGCCGTGATGACGGTGACGGCCTGGTCGACGTCCGCGGCCTCGCCGACGACCTCCACCCCCGTCTCGTCCGTGCGCCCGATCTCGGCCTGGACGCCCGTGCGGAACATCCGGTGGTCGTCGACGAGGACCACGCGCACGCGCCGCTCGCGCGCCTCCTCCCGAGGCGCCGCCTCGGCCCCCGTCGTCTCAACCTCCGCCACCTCGACCCCCGACTCCTCGGCCTCCGCCGGCTCGGCCCCCGGCTCCTCGGCCCTTGTCTCCTCTGCCCCCAACACCCGGTTCTCCTCGCTCGGTTCGCTCGTCACGTCTTCTCCACCCTCTCCATCTCCAGCTCGACTTCCGTACCGCCGCCGGGCACGGCCCGCAGCCGCGCCGTACCGCCGTTGCGCTCCATGCGCCCGATGATCGATTCTCTGACGCCCATGCGGTCGGCGGGTATCGAGTCGGGGTCGAAGCCCGGGCCGCGGTCTCGGACGGACACGAAGACCGTCCTCCCCTCGACCTCGGCGTAGACCTGGACGGCCCCTCCCTCGCCACCGTACTTGGCGGCGTTCACCATCGCCTCGCGCGCGGCCTGCATCTGCGCCGAGGTCCTTTCGTCGAGCGCGCAGTCGCCGACGACGACCACCTCGATCGGCACCCCGTGCTTGTCCTCCACCTCGGCGGCGTTGCGCCGCACCGCGTCGGCGACGGTGGCCGGTTCGTCCTCCTCGTCCTTGCCGGTGCCCTCGGGCTTGTAGAGCCAGGTGCGCAGATCCCGCTCCTGCGCGCGGGCGAGCCTGCGGACCTCCGCCGCGTTCTCCGCGTTGCGCTGGATCAGCGTGAGCGTGTGGAGCACCGAGTCGTGGACGTGGGCCGCGACCTCCGCGCGCTCCTGGGCCCGGATGCGCATCAGGCGCTCCTCGGAGAGGTCCTGCGTCATCCGTACGAGGTACGGCCCGGCGAGCAGCGTGATCCCCACGAGGACGGCGAGGGCCGCCTGGAGGACCGAACCGAGGTGCGCCGCCGAGCCCTTGAGGACGAAGACGCCGGAGACGCCCGCGGCGACCAGGAGGATCCCGCCGAGCGTGCGCACCAGCGTCAGCGTGCGCCGGCGGCGGCCGACCTCGACCCAGCGGGCCCGGCGGGCGTTGTCCGCCTGCCGCCACACGAGGGCGACGCCCGCGCCGACCAGGACGATCGGCAGGAAGTACACCCGCGCGCCACTGCCGACGTCGACACTGCCGATGAACACCATGGCCACGACGACCATGAAGAGCAGGGCGAGCATCTGGCCCCGGTCGGGCTTGCGGGCGACGAGCCTGCGGCGGCCGTCGGGCGCGGTCTCCGTGGAGACCAGGGACGGCGGGCGCTGGTCGCCGACGCCTCCGACGCCGAGCGGCACGAAGAACCAGAACGCCGCGTAGAGGAGGCCGCCCAGGCCCTCCGCCATGAACAGGCCGGCGAACACGAGCCGCACCCAGATCACGGGCAGCCCGAGGTGCCCCGCCAGCCCCCGCGCCACTCCGCCCAGCCAGCGGCCGTCGCTGCTGCGGTAGAGCTTGCGCGGTGGCCGAGGTTCTACGTGGGGTGCTGCTGCGGCTTCCGGCATGGCAACGATGGTCACACGAGGAGCGGCCCCGGACATCAGGGTTCGCCCCCGAGAATCCCCTGATCCCGCCGCCCCCAGGAGTCGAACGGTCCCCTGGTGTCGTCTCAGGGCCGATATCAGGGTCCGACCAGGGTCGTCCCGACTCCCGTGCGGGGGTCCGACCCGCCACCATGGGGACATGGCAGATCACGAGGACGCAGAGCCGGCGAAGTCGGCGGGAGAGGCTGGGGTGACGGCGACAGCGGAGCGGCCCGAGCCGGCCGGGCCCGGCCGGCTCGCCTTCCGCCGCGACCGCGACCACAAATTGATCGCGGGTGTGTGCGCGGGTCTGGGCCGCCAGTGCGACATGGACCCGGTGATCTTCCGCATCACCCTCGCCGTGCTCTCCGCGACGGGCGGCGTCGGCCTCATCTTCTACGGCTTCGCCTGGCTCTTCGTCCCCTACAAGGACGACGGGGAGAACGAGGTGCGCAGGCTCCTCACCGGCCGGGTCGACGGCCAGGCCCTGGCCGCGGTGCTGTTCTCCCTGGTCGGCTGCGGGATCTTCCTCTCGATGCTGAGGAACGGCGGGGTCTTCACCTTCGCCGCCGTCCTCTCCCTCCTCCTCGCGGGAGCCGGCTACTGGTCCCGCAACCGCGACACCTCCGAGACCGCCCCGCTGACGGCCCAGGCGGCGGCGGACGCCCCGCCGGAGCCCAAGGCCCCGCCGATCACGGCCACGCTCCCCTCGTGGTGGCGCGACCCGATCGTCAAGGACGGCACGCATGTAGGGGGGACGGGCTATCTGTGGGGCCCGGGAGACACCGGCGCCCCGGACCTCGGTTCGATCACGACCGTCGACCTCTCCGGCCACCGCCACCAGCACGCGCACCCGCACCGCCCCGCGCACTCCTTCCACCCCCGGCGCCATCTCCCCCAGGCCACCCGGGGCCCCCGCTGGATCGGCGGCTGGCTGTTCTTCCTCTCCCTCGGCGCGGGCGCCCTGGTCACCCGCCTCACCTGGGACGACCACCCGCTGGGCACCACCCTGCAAGCGGGCCTGTCCGCCACCCTGATCGTCCTGGGCCTCGGCATCGCCGTCAGCTCGTTCCTGGGCCGCACCGGCGCGGGCTCCCTCTTCCTGGCCCTGGTCACGGCGGGCCTGCTGGCCGCGACGACCGCGGTCCCGAAGAACATCACCACCCACTGGTTCGACACGACCTGGCGTCCCGCCACCACCGCCCAGCTCCAGAGCTTCTACGAACTGGGCACCGGCCAGGGCACCCTGGACCTGTCGGCCCTCGGCATCGCCGAGAACACCACCGCCCGCACCGACGTCAACGTGGGCGTGGGCAAGGTTCGCGTGATCGTGCCCCGGGGCGCGACCGTGCGCCTAACCGTCGACGTCGGCCTGGGCGACATCCGGCTGCCGGGCGAGAACCAGAAGGATGTGGACGTGGAACCTGGCAGGCACAAGGAACTCACCCTCGCGCCGCCTGCCGGCGCCACCCCGGCCGGCACCCTCGTCCTCAGTCTCGACGTCGGCCTCGGCCAGGCGGAGGTGACCCGTGCCGCGTCATGAGTTCCGCCCCGGCCGCCTCCTGGCCGGCCTGTTCTTCGCCCTCACCGGCACGATCTACGCCGGCGACGCGGGCGGCCTCTGGGAGACACCCTGGTTCGCCGTCATCCCCCTCGTCCTGTTCGGCCTCGTCCTCGCCGGCGTGGCGGGCGCGACTGCCCGCACGGTACGCAGACGCCGGGCGGCATCACCCCACCCGGCCGCGGCGCCGGCCCCCGAGAACCCGGTCCGGGACAGAAAGTCCCCCTGACCGAGCCTCTTAGAAGCACCGGAACGCCCTGGACCCCAACGGCCCAGGGCGCCCCGCGCAACCTGATCTCAGCTCACCCCAGTCTCAACCGGGCCCCACCACTACCCCAACCCGCCCTGCCCCCGCCGTCCCCTCAGCACCGCGTCCACCGACCACACCGAGGCCCCCGCCAGCACCAGCGGCGACCAGGCCATCATGTAGGGCAGGTCGTTGCCGTAGTAGTACGGATCCGAGGCCCAGCTCACCGTCAGCCACAGGCTCAGGGAGATCAGCAGCCCGCCCAGCGCGGCGATCCGCGTGAACAGCCCCACCAACACCCCGATCCCCACGGCCAGTTCACCCAGCGCGATCGCGTACCCGAACCCCACGGGGCTCTTCAGCGCGAGGTCCACCAGCGCCGGGATCGCCGAGGAGTCGCGGACGGCCCGCATGGTGTCCCCCAGGGACCCGGCCCCGGAGTCCTTCATGAACGCGCTGTCCGTGAGCTTGTCCAGCCCGGCGTAGATGAACGTCACGCCGAGGAACACCCTGAGCGGCACGAGCGCGTACCGCGTGGCCGTCGCACGCCAGTCCCGCGCTCCTCCTCCGACGGAGGAAAGGTACGTATCCGTACGCGTCCCGTGAGTCATAGCCGACCGCCGCCTCTCGCCCACCGCACTGTGAACCCCTCACCAGACGATACGGATCCGCCCGGTATCCCGCTCACCCCGCGACCTCACTGACAGCAAAGCGACAGCCACCACCCCGGACCACCCGACCGAACCCCGCCCACTCCCCCGCGCGGCCCTGCCTCCCCCTCTACTCCCCCACCTCGATCACATACCGATTGCTCTCCGCCCCCGCAGCCGTCACCACCTGCACCCCCACCTCCCCCGGCTCCACCTCCGCCGGCACCGGCACCCTCAGCACCGCGTCCGTCGGATTGCTGAACCCCCCGACGACCGGCACCAACGGCACGTGCACATGCACGGCCCCCACCCGGACGACCATCCGCGCGAGCCGGTCGGCCCCCTCCGCGCCGCACGGCACGAACCCGCTCCCCCGGATCTCGATGTCGTCCCCGGCCCGGATCGGCCCGTCGAGATCACCGGCCTCACGGGCGCGCACGACGGAGAGGATCACCACCCGCCCGCCCTCGGCGTACTTCGCGGCGAGATAGGTCCCGGCGGAGACGAGCACCGCGACGGCCAACCCCCAGGGCAGATCGGGCAGTTGCTCGGGCCGCCGGGCCAGCCGCACGACGGCGAAGACGAGCGCGACCGAGCAGATGACGACGTACTGGATATCGGCGAAGGACCCGCGCCCGGAGTCGTCGGTCAGCAGATCGGCGGCGCGCGGCCGCCGCGCCCGCACCTTCTGCAGCCGCTGCGCCAGCACCCGCACGCCCACAACTCGCCGCACCAGCACGGCGATTCCGCAGACGACGGCGAGCACGGTCACCACCCCGGCCGCACGGCCGAGTTCGAGCCCGTCGAGCAGGGCGTCACGCTCGGCGTGCGAGGAGGCGGCGGCGAGCTGACCGACGAGGACGAGCACGGAGTACGCGACGAGCAGCACCCAACTCCCCGCGACGACACGGGAGGTGGAGAGCCGGTTGTCCTCCCCGACGACCGGCGCGAGCGCGCCCCCACGGGCCCGGTGCAGCCAGGACGCGGCACTCAGCGCGCCCGCCACGACCAGCGCGGCGAGCAGCCCGGCCGTCCGGGCGGTGCTCCACCCGGCGCCGACGGCGGTCAGCGCCTGCCCGAGCAGCAGCGCGACGACGGCCGCCCAGACGGCGACGAGGGTCCACCGCCACAGCCCGGCGAGCCAGGCGTCCCCCTCGGCGCGCCCCCGCTCCGCGATGTCCCCGGCGGACTGGGTCAGCTCCTCGGAGACCCACTGCCGGGAGGCGAAGGCGGAGTGCGCGACGGCGGCCGGCACGCCCTCCCCGGCGGCGAAGGCGTCCCGTCTGGCGAGGAACGCGGAGACGGCCCGCCGGTGTCCCTCGCGGGCGCCGTGCGGACAGTCCCCGCACGTGCATCCGCCCGTGTGCGCGCTCCCGGCACCCTGCTCAGCCTCCCGCACCGCCACGCCCGACGACCGCCTTCCCGCGACCAAGAAGCGGGGCCGGACAAACGCTCCGAACCCCGCCGACTCCCGTAACAACTCCCGTGCGACGAGAGCGAATTGTGCCCTACGCGAGCCCTTGCGCGCAGACCGTCCCGATGACCGGAACACCCCGGTCACACCGACTCGCCGCCCTCACCGAGAACCCCGCCCACCGAACACCCGCCCGCCGATTCCCCGCTCACCGAACACCCCGCCCACCAAAACCCCGTCCGCCTCAACCCGCTTCCCCCGCCCACCTGTTGACCCCCCTGCGACAATTCCCCTATGGCCGAGATCATCCAGCGCGACGGGACCTGGGCCTTCGACGGTACGACGGTCAGGATCACCCCGGGCCTGCACCGCAGCGTCCCCCTGTTCCGGCAGACGTACGGGGAGGTCGCGGTCCCCCTGGAGGCCGTCGCCGGCGTCGTGTACGAACCGGAGCGCAGGCGGGGCCGGTTGCGTCTGAGGCTGCGCGAGGGCGCGGACCCCCTGCTCCAGGCGACCGGCGGCCGGCTGCCCGAACCGGCCGACCCCTACCGCCTGTTGGTGGAACCGGACCGCGCGGGGACGGCGGAGTTCATCGCGGAGGAGATCCGCAACGCGCTTCTCCTCGACCAGGTCCCCAAGAGCCCGACGGGCACCTACCTCCTGCCCGGCCCACCGGTCCCCGTCTCGGTCCGCTCCTCGGACGGCACGATCTCCTTCGACGGCGGCCGGGTCCGGATCGACTGGGCGGACACCTCGGACCGGGTGAAGCGGGCGACGGGACCGCGTGTCATCGGCGTCGGGGACGTCGTCCGGGTCGAGTGGATGCCCAACTCCGGTTACGACGACGGGTTCTTACGGTTCGTCACCCGAGACACGGTGTTCTCGAAGCTGCCGCCGGAGAAGGACCCCTACGCGCTCGACCTGTGGGGCAACACCCGCCGGGACCTGCTCACCGCCCTCGTCGCGACGGCCGTCACCGCGCGCCTCCCGCACCCCTCGACCCGCCCCGAACGCGAACAACTCCCCGCGCCGCCCCCGCTGTCGGCCGACCATCACGACGTACTCCTGCGCCGTCTACGGGAGTTGGGGGAGCTGCACCGCACGGGGGTGCTCACGGACGAGGAGTTCGCACGGACGAAGGCGGTGATCCTGCGAGGCTTCTGAACCACGCCCCTTGGAACCCCCATCACCCTCGCCCCCCAACTCTCAGTCCAGCAAGTCCGGTTGACTCCTGCTGATCTCCTGCCACAACGGCTGATAGTTGATCCACGCCACCAGATCCCCACCCAACTGCTCCCGCGTGGCCACCGCCTGCCGCCGCTCGATCAGCACCGGCCGCCCGGCCGCCCGCGCCGTCAACTGCACCTGGCTCGACCGCTCCATGGACACGAACCACCACGCGGCGGCGTCGACCGAGTCCCCCACGGTCAACAGCCCGTGGTTACGCAGCACAAGGGCCTTCCGCGACCCCAACGCCGAAGCGATCCGCCGCCCTTCCTCCGCGTCGACGGTCACCCCGGTATACGTGTCGTACAGCGCGTGATCCTCGAAGAACGCACAGCTCTCCTGAGTGATCGGATCGAGCAGTTCCCCCAACGCGGCGAGCGCCCGCCCGTGCACGGAGTGGCAGTGCGCGACGGCGACGACGTCCGGCCGCGCCGCGTGCACCTGCGCGTGCACGGTGAACGCGGCCTGGTTGACGTGGTACTCCCCCTCCACCACCTGCCCCTCGGAGTTCGCCAGCACCAGATCGCTCACCGTCACGTGCCGGAACGGCATCCCGAACGGGTTCACCCAGAAACAGTCGCTGAACTCCGGGTCGCGCGCGGTGATGTGCCCCGACACCCCGTCCTCGAACCCCATCCGCCCGAAGATCCGGACGGCGCCGGCGAGCCGTTCCTTGCGGTGGCGCCGTTCGTCCTCCAGGGACTCGTGCATCGGCGGCATGGCGAACCGGAGCCGGTCGGTGGGCAGCGGTGCAGGCGGCGTGGGCCCGGACATCGGTCCTCCAGCGATGGTGTCCTCTACAGAGCCGGAAGCTACCGCCGACCAGTACAGAAAGGCAGACCCGTTGTCCAAAGATAATCGACCTCATGCCGACGAACTGGGCCGCATTCCACACGGCCGAACCAGCCCTCGCGACAACCGTCGAGGAACGCTTCTCCCAGCACACCCACCATGTCCTCGCCACCCTCCGCCGCGACGGCTCCCCACGCACCAGCGGCATCGAAGTCCGCTTCCACGACGGCGAGTTGTGGCTCGGCATGATGCCGCACTCGGTCAAGGCCCTCGACCTGAAACGGGATCCGCGTTTCGCTCTCCAGGCCAACCCCGGTGAGGGCACCGGCATGGGTGGCGGCGACGTCCGAATCTCCGGCAGGGCCACGGAGGTTCACGACGGCCCCCTGAAGGCGGCGTACATGAAAGAGGTGGAACCGCCGGAGCAGTTCCACCTCTTCCGCGCCGAACTGACCGACGTCACAAGGACGTTCGTCGAGGACGAGACCTATCTCGTCGTCGAGGTCTGGCAGCCCGGCAAACCGGTGCGCGTGATCAAGCGCACCTGAGCCCCGTCAAAAGGAGCCCTACTCCCACTCGATCGTGCCCGGGGGCTTCGACGTCACGTCCAGCACAACCCTGTTGACGTCCCGCACCTCGTTCGTGATCCGCGTCGAGATGCGCGCGAGCACGTCGTAGGGGAGCCGCGACCAGTCGGCCGTCATGGCGTCCTCGGAGGACACGGGCCGCAGGACGATGGGGTGGCCGTAGGTGCGGCCGTCGCCCTGGACGCCGACGGAGCGGACGTCCGCGAGGAGGACCACGGGGCACTGCCAGATGTCGCGGTCGAGGCCGGCGGCGGTCAGCTCCTCGCGGGCGATCGCGTCGGCTTCGCGCAGGAGGTCGAGACGTTCCTTGGTGACCTCGCCGACGATGCGGATGCCGAGGCCGGGCCCGGGGAACGGCTGGCGCTGGACGATCTCCTCGGGCAGCCCCAACTCCTGGCCGACCATGCGGACTTCGTCCTTGAACAGCTTGCGCAGCGGTTCGATCAGCTGGAACTCCAGGTCCTCCGGGAGCCCGCCGACGTTGTGGTGGGACTTGATGTTCGCGGTCCCGGTGCCGCCGCCGGACTCGACGACGTCCGGGTAGAGCGTCCCCTGCACCAGGAACTCCACCGCCGGGCCCTCGTCCGCGATGATCTCGGCCTGCGCCTGCTCGAAGACGCGGATGAACTCCCGTCCGATGATCTTCCGCTTCTCCTCGGGGTCGGAGACCCCGGCAAGGGCGGACAGGAACCGCTCCTCCGCGTCGACGACGACCAGCTTGACCCCGGTCGCGGCCACGAAGTCCTTCTCGACCTGCTCGGTCTCACCCTTGCGCATGAGCCCGTGGTCGACGTACACGCAGGTCAGCTGGGACCCGATGGCCCGCGCGACGAGCGCCGCGGCGACCGCCGAGTCGACCCCGCCGGAGAGCCCGCAGATCGCCCGCTTGTCCCCGACGAGCGCGCGGATCGCCTCGACCTGCTCCTCGATGACGTTGCCAGTGGTCCAGTCCGGCTTGAGCCCCGCGCCCCGGTACAGGAAGTGCTCCAGCACCTGCTGCCCGTGCGTGGAGTGCATGACCTCGGGGTGGTACTGGACGCCGTAGAGTTTCTTCTCGTCGTTCTCGAAGGCCGCGACCGGCACGACGTCGGTGGAGGCGGTGACCGCGAACCCCTCCGGCGCCGCCGAGCACGCGTCGCCGTGCGACATCCACACGGCCTGCTCGGCCGGCGTGCCCTCGAAGAGCGTGGACGACGACTTGGAGACGTGCAGGTCGGTGCGGCCGTACTCGCGCGCGCCCGTGTTGTCGACCGTGCCGCCGAGGGCCTGGGCCATCAGCTGGAAGCCGTAGCACATGCCGAAGACGGGGACGCCGGCCTCGAAGAGCGCGGCGTCGATGCGCGGCGCGCCCTCCTCGTACACGGACGAGGGGCCGCCGGAGAGGATGATCGCCGCCGGGTTCTTCGCGAGGATCTCGGCGGCCGGCATGGTGCTCGGCACGATCTCGCTGTAGACCCTGGCCTCGCGGACCCTACGGGCGATGAGCTGGGCGTACTGCGCGCCGAAGTCGACGACCAGAACGGTGTCGGGGGCGGCTGGGGTCGCTGATGACACGGGGGCCTTCCGGCGGTGGGGCAGGGGCTGTGTGCGGCCGATTCTACCGGGGCGCCCGGAGGGGGCCGGGGGCAGCGGGGGCCGTGGCATACTGGCCGCATGCTCACGCCCACGACCTTCCTCTTTACCTATGGCATCCGGCCCGCCGGCTGCCATGGTCGTGCTCGCGCGTAGAGCCGAGCGACTTCCCAGGCGCCCCGGGCCGACAAGGCCCGGGGCGCCTGTCGTTTCTCCGGGGCTTGCCGTTCCAGGGCGCACGACATCTCAAGGAGCCCCACCATGACCGCCCTCGACATCACCGGCGCGAAGACCGCCGAGGCCGCCGACGTCATCACCGGCGCGCGCGAGCGCATCGACGCCCTCGACGACCGCATCATCGGCCTGATCCAGGAACGCGTCGCCGTCTCCGCCGTCGTCCAGGACGCCCGTATCGCCTCCGGCGGCCGGCGCGTGAACCTCTCCCGCGAGATGGAGATCCTGGCCCACTACAGCGAGGCGCTGGGCAAGCCGGGGACGGCGCTGGCGATGACGTTGCTCGAACTGTGCCGGGGCCGGATCTGAGGGCGCCATCTCCCGTCCCTCGCAGATGAGTTCGGGCCCTCCCTCACCCGTACGGCGCGTGACCGGCCCCCGGCGCCGTCGTTGGTACCGGTGTCCGTGCCAGCCAGGCGCGGGCCCGGAAGAACCACGCGTGGCTCGTTGGAGCGATGAGACGTACGGATCGTGCCGTGCGTCGTGGGACCTCGCTCCAGGGTGATGACCGGACGGCAGGGGACAGCAGCCCGGTCATCCAAGAGAAGCGGTCGGCCTCGGGGACGCCCGGGGCCGGCCGGCGGAAAGTGCAAAAATCTACAAGGGCTGGGCCAAACGGTTGCGGCGGCAGCGTTCATCCAGCACGATGCGTACAAGCTTCACGTCCCCCCACGAAACCCCGCATCGCTGTGCACGGCGACGCGGACAGACCGGAACGTCCACTGCCACAGGTCCAGACCAGTGCGGTGCGGCGGCGGACGGGCCGGCCCACGCACCACCCATAGCGGCGCACCCCCCGGCGCCGCTCCCCGGGAAGCACCGGCGCTGCCCTGACGCCGGTGCTGACGAAAGAAGGGCCCCGCGGCTCCGTCCCGCGGGGCCCTTCGCTCTTGCCCGGCGCACGGGCCGAACTCGCAGCCCCGTCCGCGCGGGCCACATCGCACCCCCGTCCGCGCGGATCAGACCCGCGACACCGTCCCGCACGGCTCCTCGCCAGTCCCCCCGAGCTCCCTGCTCCGGTCGTACGGGTCCTCCTCGGGCCCCGAGGGCGTCGGCCCCGTCGGCTCGTCGGACCGGAACGAGGGGTGGAACCAGCCGTCGTACCGGTCGCACTCGGAGTTGCCGCTCGTCATGTCGTTGCGCGCGATGAACACCGTCCCCGGGGTCACCCGGTAACGCGCCGGGTCCGACAGCTCGACGTCCAGGACGCGGCGGACGATGGTCCGGGTGGCCTCGGCGTCCCCGTCGGCGGTGGGCGTGGAGGCGCGGACGACGGGATAGACGAAGGTGTAGTCGGCGTGGACGACGGCCGAGCCGTCCTTCCCGGCGCCGACGGTCATCCGGCCGCGCGTCTTGACGACCGTCCCGGCGATCCGGATCTCGGCGGGGTCGAACCGGCTGACCAGCATCAGCGGGTCGTCCTTCTTGTCGGCCTTGCGCAGCGCCGGGCCCAGGAGCTTGTGCACGTCCTTCTGGAGCGGGTCGATCACCTTCGCCGCGGTCTCCGGACGCTCGCCGCGCAGGGTCGCCGGATCGAGGTTGGTGTCGATCAGCAGGGTCCGTGTCTTCGTCAGCAGGTCCTGTACCTGCGCCTTCGTGAACCCCTTCACCGCCGTCGCCGGCGGCGTCACGATCCCGGCCGCCCCGTCGGCCCACCGGAGCGCGGGCGATCCGGCGAAGGGCCGGGCCTGCGTCGGCGCCTCGGGGTCGACCGCGCCGGGCGCGCCGCTGGGGGCGGCGGTCTCCAACGGGAGCGGAGCGGCGTCCCCCGTAGTACCCGTACTACCCGTCCCGAACGGGTCCCCCGGGATCACGGACGGCTTCATCGCGACGAAGGCGAGCGCGGCGGCGACGGGTATCCCGACGAACGTCCACAGCCGGCGCCGTCTGCGCGCCCGCGCCTCTGTGTCGCGCCAGGACGGACCGGTGCGCCAGCCCTCGGGCAGCTCGCCGCGCGCCTCCTGCTCGCGCAGCCGCGCGGTGACCATCCGGGCCCGCGCGGACGGCTCCTTCGGCGCCGAGGCGGCCGTTCCCGCCTCGCTCTCGCGCAGGAACTTCTCCCAGTCGTCGTCGGAAATCTCAGGCACGGCGGCCCTCCCCCTCGTTTCTCACGCCGTCGGTCTGCGCGGCAGCAGAGCCTAAAACGTGATCCGCCACACACGGAAAACACGTGATGCGGAACACATAAAAACTGTGTGAGGAGGCGTGCAACCTTTCCCGTCCTTCACGGATCAAACATGCGAATCACGGGCCACACCCGCGCCCCCAACGCGGAAGGTCTCCGCCGACACGTCACGCCAACCGGGCGCGACGTGCCTGACATCCCGAGGTCTTCTCATGAAGCTCCGCCGCGCCATAGCCGTGGCCGCCGCGACGGCCGCCCTGTCCCCGCTCGCCCTCCTGTCGGCGCCCGCCGCGTTCGCCGAGGACAGCGCGTCCCCGTCGGCTTCGCCGAGCGAGTCGGCGTCCGAGGCCGCGCCGTCGTCGCCGGCCGCGTCCCCGTCGGACACCCCGAGCGGCACGCCGTCGAGCGCGGCCCCCTCGAACACGCCGTCCGGCACCCCGAGCGGCACGCCCAGCGGCACCCCGTCCGGCACGCCGTCGACCGCCCCCTCGGGCACCCCGAGCGCGTCGCCGTCCGCCCCCGCCGACGTCGACTACTGCGCGACGGACGACGACGAGGACGCCCCCGGTGGCATCGACGAGAACCTGACCAGCGGTCTGAGCGGCGTGCCCTCGAAGGTCGTCGCGGGCAGCGGCTGGAAGAACATCACGTTCAAGGTCTCCAACATCGGCGACAAGACGATCAAGAACGTCAAGCCGATCCTCGGCATCGCCGCGTTCGACGACGAGGCGGACTACTCCAGCAAGGTCACCCTCCAGGTCCTCCAGAAGTCCACGGGCACCTGGAAGACCCTGGCGGACGCCTCCGGCGACGGCGCGACACTCTCCGCGATCAACCTCGACGGCGGCCAGTCGGTCTCCTACAAGCTGCGCTTCAGCGTCAGCGGCAGCGTGCCCGCGGCCCTCGGCATCACCGGCGGCATCGCGATGTACTCGGACTCCGAGGGCTGCTGGGCGTCGGACGACCCGAACCTCTGGGTCTACGAGTTCGAGGTCCTGGCCGCCGGCTCCGACGCCGGTAAGCCCAGCGAGGCCAAGCCCCAGACCGGCGGCGCCAAGCCCGTCAAGCTCAGCGACGTCGAGGCCACCGGCACGCTCGCCGAGACCGGCGCCGGCTCCGCGCTCCCGCTGATCGGCCTGGTCGGCGGCGCGGCCGTCGTCGCCGGCGCGGGCGCGATCTTCGTCGTCCGCCGCCGCAGGACGGCCGGCAGCCACGCGTAACGCGTACGGAAACCAGCGGAGGGACCTGCGCTCGGAGGGGGGCGCAGGTCCTTCCGTGCTGTTCAGCCCTGTTCGGCCGTGCGTTTGGGCGGCACCGTCGGCATTCCGAGGAACGGCAGTCGCAGTGCCCCGAACGCCTCCTCCGGCACGGCCGGTGACTTGGGCTCGACGGCCGCGATCCGCTCGTACGCCGTCCCCTGCGCCGGCCGCGCGTCGGGCTCGCCCTTGTTCGGCCAGAAGGCCATCGCCCGCTCGGCCTGCGCGGTGATCGTCAGCGAGGGGTTGACCCCGAGGTTCGCGGAGACGGCGGCCCCGTCGACGACGGAGATCCCGGGGTACCCGTACAACCGGTGGTAGGGGTCGATGACGCCGGTCTCCCGCGAGTCCCCGATCGGGCACCCGCCGAGGAAGTGCGCGGTGAGCGGAGTCCCCATCAACTCCCCGACGTTGGACCCGGCGAACCCGTTGATGTCGGCGGCGAGCGCGGACGCGGCCTGTGAAGCGGCCTTGATCTGCTGGGGGTTGGGCGCCCCGTGCCCCTGACGGGCCGTCAACAGGCCCCGCCCGACGCCCGACGGCTTCAGGTACGTCGTCAGCGAGTTGTCCAGCGACTGCATGACGAGCCCGATGATGGTCCGCTCCGACCACTTCCGGTTGGACAGCGACCGCAGCAGCAGCAACGGGTGCCTGGCGACGTGCGCGAGCCAGCCCGCGACCCTCGACGACCCTTCCGCGTACGGGACTTGGACGATGGACAGGCCGCCCATCGCGTTGGATCCCCGGCCGTAGCGCACCGGCTCGATGTGCGTGTTCGCGTCCGGGTGCACGGACGACGTGATGGCCACCCCGCGCGTGAAGTCGGGGGTGCGTCCGGTCGCCTTCCGGTAGCGCCGGTCGTCGGTCTGCGCCCCGACCAGCGCCTCGGAGTTGGTCCGGGTCAGCTCGCCCAACCGCTCGGAGAGGCGCGGGAGTTGGCCGCCCGCCTTCATCCGGTGCAGGAGGGTCTGCGTGCCGTACGTGCCGGCCGCGAGGACGACCTCGCGGGCGGTGAGGATCCGTCCCCGGCCCTTGCGCCGGTTGTCGGTGGGCAGCGTCGCGACCGCGTAGCCGCCGCGCGAGTCCTCGGTGACGGAGACGACGGTGGTCATCGCGTGCACCGTCGCCCCGGCCTTCTCGGCGAGGTACAGGTAGTTCTCGTTGAGGGTGTTCTTCGCGCCGTGCCGGCAGCCGGTCATGCACTCCCCGCACTCGGTGCAGGCCCGCCGCTTGGGGCCGGCCCCGCCGAAGTAGGGGTCGTCGACCTCGGCTCCGGGCTCGGCCTTCGGCGCGGCGCCGTCGGCGTCGTCGCCGTCCCCGAAGAAGACGCCGACCGGCGCCATGTGGAAGGTGTCGCCGACGCCCATGCTCTGCGCGGCGGCCTTGAGGTGGACGTCCGAGGGGGTGACGGTCGGGTTGAGCCGCACGCCCAGCATGCGCCGGGCCTGGTCGTAGTAGGGGCTCAACTCCTGTTCCCAGTCGGTGATCTCCTTCCACTGGGGGTCCTCGAAGAACGCCTTGGGCGGTACGTAGAGGGTGTTGGCGTAGTTGAGGGAGCCGCCGCCGACGCCCGCGCCGGCCAACACCATGACGTTGCCCAGGAGATGGATGCGCTGGATGCCGTACAGGCCGAGGCGCGGCGCCCAGAGGTAGTTCCTGAGGTCCCAGGAGTTCTTGGGCAGCAGCTCGCGGCCGAACCGGCGCCCGGCCTCCAACACGCCTACGCGGTACCCCTTTTCGGTGAGGCGCAGCGCGGTGACGGAACCGCCGAAGCCGGAGCCGACGACCAACACGTCGTAGTCGTACGGGTCTTGGGGGTTGTCTGACACGCTGGCCTCCTAGCGGAACCGGAACGCTTTCATCACCCGCAGGCTCCGGCTCATGAAGCGCGCGTACTTCTCGTCGTCCATGCCGAGCGAGGGCGCCATCGGCAACAGCCGCTGCTGGGCGACGGTTTGGGCCTCGGTGTACTTGAGGATGCCCTCGGAGCCGTGCCGCCGGCCGAGCCCGGAGTCCTTCATGCCGCCCATCGGGGACTGGACGCTGCCGTAGGCGGGCGCGTATCCCTCGTTGACGTTGACCGTGCCGGTCCGCAGCCGCGCGGCGACGGCCCTGCCGCGCCGGCCGTCCTTGGTCCAGACGGACGAATTCAGGCCGTACGCCGTGGAGTTGGCGAGGTCGATCGCCTCGTCCTCGTCCGTGAACCGGTAGACGGAGACGACCGGGCCGAAGGTCTCCTCGCCGCACACGGCCATCGGCGCCTCGACGCCGTCGAGGATGGTCGGCTCGTAGAAGTACGGGCCGATGTCGGGCCGGGCGACGCCGCCCGCGACGACCCTGGCGCCCTTCGCGACGGCCTCCTCGACGTGCCGCGTCACGGTGTCGAGCTGCCGCTCGCCGACGAGCGAGCCCATGTCGGCGCCGTACGCGAGGGAGTTGCCGAGCCGCATCGCCCGGGTACGGGCCGCGAACCGGTCGAGGAAGACGTCCGCGATCGACTCGTGGACGTACAACCGCTCGATGGAGATGCAGAGTTGACCGGCGGAGGAGAAACAGGCGCGGACGGCGCCGGCGGCGGCCTTCTCGACGTCCGCGTCTTCGAGCACCAACATCGCGTTCTTGCCGCCGAGTTCGAGGGAGACGCCGACCAGGCGGGCGGCGGCGCCCTGCGCGACCTCGCGGCCGGTGCGGGTGGAGCCGGTGAAGGAGACGTAGTCGGCGTGCCGGACGACCTCGGGGCCGACGACCGGGCCGTCGCCGAGGACGACCTGGAACACCTCGGCGGGCAGGCCGGCCTCGATCAGCAGGTCGCGCGCCCACAGCGCGGTGAGGCACGTCTCGGTGTCCGGTTTCATCACGACCGCGTTGCCCGCGACGAACGCGGGGAGCGCGTCGCCGACGGACAGCTCCAGGGGGTAGTTCCAGGGAGCTATCTGCCCGACCACCCCTCGGGGGTGACGCAGCTCGGTGACCTTGGTCAAGGTGGGGATGGCCCCCGTATGCCCCTTGGCCCTCAGGTACGACGGACCCTTACGACCGTAGTGCCGGGCGGCGACGGCGACGGCCTGCACCTCCTCGTGCGCGTGCAGGCGAGCCTTGCCGGTCTCCAGCTGGATCAGGTCCAGGACCTCGGCCTGCCGCTCCAGGATCAGGTCGTGGAACCGCAGCAGCACCGCCGCCCGCTCCCTGACCGGCGTCCGCTCCCACACGCCCTGCGCGGCGCGGGCCCGCTCGAAGGCGAGCGCCACGTCCTGCGGCGTCGACTCCGGCAGCTCCGCCAGCTTCTCCCCGGTGAACGGCGTGTGATTCGCCGTCCGCCCGGACCCCACGACCCCCTTCGTCAGCTGCGCCACCAGCTCGGGAGTCACCACATCCACCGCGGTCCGCACCCCGACCGGCGCCGGGGCGACCGGGTTCGTACCACTCGTACCACTCCGGGCACCGCTCACAGCCTGCGAGTCCGTCAAGTCCGTCATGACGCGCAGAGTATTCCGCCGCCCCACCTCCTGGGTACCCGTCGGTAACGCCCATTCACCGCACCCCCACACCCCGCCAGCACCCACTGGCAACAAAGCCACTGATCAGGGCGGGGAGGGGTGGGGGGGTGGGGGGGCTGAGAGCCGAGGCCGGGTCGAGGTCGAGACTGCGGCTGGGGCTGAGAGCCGAGGCTACGGCTGAGAGCCGGGGGTCGAGGCCGAGGCCGAGGCCGGGGCTGAGGCCAGGGCCGGGGCCGGGGCCGGGGCCGAGGCTGAGGCTGAGGCCAGGGCCGGGACCGGGGCTGAGGCCAGGGCCGGGACCGGGACCGGGGCCGAGGCCAAGGCCGGGACCGGGACCGGGGCCGAGGCTGAGGCCAGGGCCGGGACCGGGGCTGAGGCCGGGACCGGGGCTGAGGCCAAGGCCGGGACCGGGGCTGAGGCCAAGGCCGGGACCGGGGCCGGGGCTGAGGCCAAGGCCGGGACCGGGGCTGAGGCCAAGGCCGGGACCGGGGCCGGGGCTGAGGCCAAGGCCGGGACCGGGGCTGAGGCCAAGGCCGGGACCGGGGCTGAGGCCAGGGCCGGGACCGGGGCTGAGGCCGGGACCGGGACCGGGACCGGGACCGGGGCCGGGGCCGGGGCTGAGGCCCGGGCCGGGACCGGGGCTGAGGCCAGGGCCGGGGCCGGGGCCGGAGCTGAGACCGAGGCCAGGGCTGGGTTGAGGGTCGAGGCGGGGCATCGACGGTGACCGGCTCGCACGCCCTCGCGTCCCAACCGCCACCGCCACCGCCCCCACCCCCGACTCCGGTCCCTGGCCCCCGGCCCGCCTCACGCCCCCTCGCCTCTCCCCACCCCCCGTCACCTCACCCGAAGAACAAGCTCAACGGAAACGGCCGGCGCCGGGCCGGCGTCTCCATCTCCACCCTGGTCTCCTGCGTCTCCTCCCGCGCCACGACCCTCCGCGCCCCCGTCCGCTCGGCCGTCCCCTCGGGCCGGCTCCCGGACAGCGCGTGCAGCACCTTCTCGACCTCGTCCGCGTCCAGCCGCGCGCCGGGGTCGGTCACCAGCAACCCCTGGAGGAGCGGGGCCAGTTCGCCCGCGTGGCGCGGCTCGGCCGTCTCCCCCGCGAGGACGGCCGCGCGCGTCTCCTCGGCGGTGGGCCGCAGGAACGGGGACGCCCCCTCGACGGCCGCATACAGCAGCACACCGAGCGACCACAGGTCGGACTCCGGCCCGGCGTGCTCGCCCGCCAGCCACTCCGGCGCGGCGAACTCCAGCTCGCCGGCGGGGGTTTCGTCGCCGTACCCGTGGGCGATGCCGAAGTCGGTGAGCACGACCCGTCCGTCCGCGCCGAGCAGCACGTTGGCCGGCCGGACGTCCCGGTGCACGATCCCGACCGCGTGCGCGGCCCGCAGCGCCCCGAGCAGGACACCCCCGACCCGCGCGGCCTCGGCGACTCCCAGCGCCCCGCGGCCGATCACCTCCGCCAGGGACTCCCCCTCCACCAACTCCATGACGATCCAGGGAAGTTCGTCCTCCCCCTCGGCGACGACGTCATGGATGACCACCGCCCCCGGATGCTCGACCCGGGCCGCCGCACGCGCCTCGCGGTAGAGCCGGTGCGCCGCCCGCCGGTACACCTCGTCCCCCGGCTCCCCCGGCAACCGGGGCTCCTTGACGGCGACTTCCCGCTCCGCGACCTCGTCCCACCCCCGCCAGACCCTCCCGGCGTCGCCGCCCCCGATCCGCCCGAGAAGGCGGTAGCGCCCTCCCACTATCGAGCCGCCGTCGTCGTCCCCGGCACCCAGGTCGTTGCTCATGCCCCATGAGTACCGTGCGAGACGGGTGGTTGTCGACGCGGGAGTGCCGAACGTGAAGCCGTGTGACGCGGACGGCACGGCGAGCGCGCCCCGGCCGCCGCCACAGCGCCCCGAAGCACCCCGCCACACGCCCCGCCGCGCCCCCACCACAACGCCCCCGCCGCATCCGCCACACGCCCTGCCCTACCCCGCCGCCCCCCGTGACGCCGCTCCAGCCCCCGTCCCGCCACCCGCTCAGGACGACGTCCCCGCCTCCCGCCAGCTCCGCAGCACCGACGTGAACTTCTTCGCCGTGGTGGCCCAGTCGTCGGCCGGGGCCGACATGTAGATCGCGTACTCCGTCCCGTCGTGCGCGACGTACGTCTCCTCGATCGCGCGCCGCGCCCCCGGGTGGGGCGTGTCCTTGGCGAGCGCGGTCCAGGTGTACTCCCACTCGGACCCCTTGCGGTCCCGGTACAGGTTCTCCTCCAGCCTGACACGCCGGTAGTCGACGAGCCGCCGGAGCTGCTTCTCCAGGTCGAGCTGATGGGCGTGCGGATCGGCGTAGTCAGGCGAGGTGTCCATGGCGATCCGGACGAAGTGCCTGCCCTTGTCCGGCGTGTAGTCGATCTGCTTCAGGTCCCCGTCGTCCTGGAAGACCTCCCGCTTCCAGCCCTTGGGCAGCGAGAGCCCGAACCCGAGCGGGTCGTCGATCTCGACCCAGTCATCGGGCACGCTCCCCTCGACCGCCGACGGGCTCGGCGAGGGCCCCGGGGACGCCTGCTCGGTCTGCCGCCCCTCATCCCACTTCTGGTACGCGACGGCCGTCCCGCCACCGACCAGCGCCGCCAGCACGACGACCAGCGCCAGCGTCCGCAGCCGCCTGCGCTTAGGCGCCGGACCGGCACCGCCGCCGACGGCGGTGGACCCGGTGCCACCGGCCCCGTACGCCGGCCCCCCCGTCGCACTTTCCAACGCCCCGCCCCCGTACGGAGTTCCCGCCCCCGTCACGAAATGCGAACCACTCCCCGAACCCCCCGCACCGGGGAACCCGTCCCTGGGCAGCACCCCACTCCCGGACCCGAACCCACCCTGCGCAGCGCCCCCGGTCCCATACCCGGCCCCAGGAGCCACACCCCCGGGCCCACCCGAGGTCCCGTACGCAACGCCCCCGTTCCCGCCGGAAGTCCCGTACGCACCACCCCCAGCCCCGCCCGAAGTCCCGTACCCGGCCACCCCCTCCGGCCCACCTGCGGTCCCGAACCCACCCCCGTTCGTCGCCCCGCCCGAAACCCCGCCCGTCGTCCCCCCGAGCCCGGCCCGCGACCCGGAGTCGAACCCCTGCGCCCCCGGATACCCGCCCCCGTACTGCGTCGCCACATACGCCTGCGCCCCGTTCGGCCGCCGCCCCTCCGCCGCCTCCGCGAGAAGCTGCTCGGCCTCGGCCGTGTCGGGCCGGGTCGCGGGGTCCTTGCGCAGGAGCGCCGAGATGACGGGCCCGAGGACGCCCGCGTGCCGGGGCTCGACGGCCTCCTCCTGGACGACCGCCTGCATGGTGGTCAACGGCGAGGTCCGCCGGAAGGGCGAGCGCCCCTCGACGGCGGTGTAGAGCGTCGCGCCGAGCGCCCAGAGGTCGGAGGAGGGCCCGGGGTCGTTGCCCCGTACCCGCTCGGGCGCGAGGTAGTCCACCGATCCGACGACCTCGCCCGTACGGGTGATCGTCGTGTCCCCCTCGATCTGCGCGATCCCGAAGTCGGTGAGGAGAACCCGCCCGTCACCGGAGAGGAGAACGTTGCCGGGCTTGACGTCCCGGTGCAGCACCCCCGCGGAGTGCGCCGCGCGCAGCGCCCGCAGCACCCACAGCCCGATCCGCGCGGCCTCGGCGGGCTCGACCCGCCCGTCCTCCTTGACCGCGTCCGCGAGCGACCGCCCCTCGACCAGCTCCATCACGATCCAGGGCCGGCCGTCGTGTTCGAGGACGTCGTGGACGGTGACGACGGCGGAGTGGTTGATCCGCGCCGCCGCCCGCGCCTCCGCGCGCGTACGGGCCAGCAGGACGGCCTGATCGGCCTCGGCGACGTAGAGGGCGGCGGTCAGCTCCTTGATGGCGACGGCCCGGTGCAGCAGCTCATCGTGCGCACGCCACACACGGCCCATGCCGCCGCTCCCGATGGAGTCGACGAGCCGGTAGCGGCCCGCGAGGAGCAGGCCCTGCATCTGATTCACGTTGCCCCGCAATGCTCTTGACAGGCTCAGCGTAAAGACCGGCCGACGTCCGGGGAACCAAAGGGGGCCCATGGAGACACCACTGTGACGGTTGTCGCTTCGCGCACGGAAAGGGAACCGGCCCGCACCTCCGCCGTCCCGCGCTCAGCCGGTGTACCGGTAGCTCTCCGCCGCCTGCTCGTACAGCCGCGTCACCTCGTCACGCTCCGCCTCGGGCCCGCGCACCTGGACGACGTGGTAGCGCCCGGCGATGAGGATCGCCCGGTTGCGGACGAACAGTTCCCGCCCGTCGTCGCTCGTCCAGGTGAACTGCCCCTCGGCCATCCGCTGCTGCCCGACCTGGATGTTCCTGAGCCCGGACGCGGTGGCCCAACTGGAATCCCGGTACGGCTGCAGCTCGCTCTCCCGGTCCCGCTGGTAGGCCATCGGGTCACTCCCGTTGGCCGCCGCGCTGTCGCGGCCCGGCACCACGATCAGCTCGAAGTTCCCGTGCGCGTAGACGATCTGCCCGCGCCCGTTCTTCGGCGAGCGCTCCCACCCGTTCGCGACGGCGATCCGGAACCCGGCGTCGTCCGCGCGCAGCGTGAACCCGTCGGCGACGTCGGGCCCCGATCCGGCCTGCGTGGACGTGCCGGCCGTCGTCTCGTCCGTCCCCGGCGTGGACTGGTCGGGTCGGGGTTCGCTGCTGGCGGGCGGCGGCGAGACACCGGTGCCCGCGGGCTCGCCGGCGCCGGTGGAGCTGCCGGTGCGCTGCGTGGCCCCGTCCTCGCCGGCCTTGGGCATGAAGAGCACCGCGTACGCGATCGCCCCGGCCAGCAGGAGCAGGACGAGCACGAGCAGCGTCCGCCCGAGGCTGCGCGGCGACCGCTCCACCTCGGTACGCCCCCGCCGCTCCGGCTCGACGCGCCCCCGCTTGTGCCGGCCGTGCGCCCCGCCCGCCGCGGCCCGTGCCCGGCGTCTGCGCACCAGTTCGCCCTTGCGGCGGATGATCGGCAGCCGGCGCGGGTCGGCGGGCGGCGCGGTGACGACGTACGCGCCCGCCTCCGCCTCCGGTGCCGAGCGCACCAGGGACCGCAGCCAGCCGCGCAGTTCCTCGAAGTCCGGCCGCTCGGTCGGGTCCTGGCGCAGCAGCGACTCCACAACCGGCCTGAGCGGTCCGCACTCCTCGGCGAACGCGGGCGGCTCGCCGCACACCATCTGCACCAGCTCGGCCGTCGAGTCCTCCGGGTAGGGCGCGTGCCCCTGGACGGCCCGGAAGAGCAGCGCGCCGAGGGCCCAGAGGTCGGTGGCGGGGCCGATGGGCGCGGCCAGTTGCCAGTTCTCGTGGACCGGGCCGGCCTGTTCGGGGGCCCAGCGCTCGGTCACGGGCCCCACGACCGCCATCCGTGCCTGGCGGGCACGCTCGGCGGCGAGGGCGGTGGTCGGGGCCGGCCTGCCGGTGACGTTCTGCGCGGGACGAGCGGTGTCTGCCTGCTCAACGGCCGGTGCCCCGGCCGGGGTTCCCGCCGCGAGGTCACTCCATCGGGTGGGAGTGACGGAGTCCGGGGACGCCCCGGCCTCGGGCAGGGCACGCGCCTCACGTGCGCCGTACGGGCCGACGCCGCCCGTCTCCCGCACACCGTAGGGGTCCGCGATCTGACCGGGCGGCGTCTCCGCGCGGGCCCCGGGCAGCGCGGCGCGCCCGTTCTGCTGGGCCTCCTGGACCCTGGCCGCAGCGCGCGCGCCCGCGCGGTAGGCGGCGATCGCCCCGGCGCGCGCCGCGCGGATGTCCTCGCCGGTGCTCTCCGCCGGGGCGGGGCTCCCGGAGGGCACACCCGCGGGGAACCCGCCACCGGGGGTGCCGCCTCGCGAGAACGTGCCCGTCGGGGAGGGCACCCCGGTCGGCGGTGCCACCGTCGGGGACGTGCCCGCGAAGGGCCCGCCGTTGCCCGTGGCGCCCCCGGGCAGCCTCCCGGCGGCCCGCGCCTCTATGGCGGCCCTGCGCGCGGCCTCGGGGTCAGTGGCCGCCGCGCCGCCCCCGGGGAACGCTCCGGCGCCGGGGATCGTCCCGCTCGCGCCCCTGGGCAGCGGCCCGTCCTCGGCGGGCACCGGGTCGTTGCCGCACAGCGCTTCCTCGGCCGCCCCGACCGCGAGGCCGGTGAGCACGATCCGCCCGTCGTCGCAGACGAGGACGGTCCGCGCGGTGATGTTGCGGTGCACCCAGCCGTGCGCGTGCAGCACCCGCAGCGCCATCAGCACGTCGGAGGCGACCTCGGCCGCCCGGTACGGCGTCAGCGGCTTCTCGGCGAGCAGGTCGGCCAGCGTGCGCGCGCCCACCAGTTCGCTCACTATCCACAGCGAGCCGCCCTCGGCGAACACGTCGAAGACCTGGTCGAGCCGGGGATGGTCGGGGATCCGCGCGGCGGCCTGCGCGGCCTCCAGGGCGCGCCGTACGACGGGGTCGGCGGGCCTCCTGGTGCTCGCGCCGTACGCGCGCTCACGCGCGGTGAACCCCTCGGGCAGCCCCTCCGCGTCCAGCACCTCCGCCTCGACGACCTCGGGCAGGGGCACCTGCCTGACGAGGACTTCCTGACCGCTGTAGGTGTCGAAGGCCCGCGTCTCGCTGAGTTCGTACGCCTCGGAGGGCGGCAGGGGCAGCCGGTAGCGGTCGGCGAGCACCCGGCCCGCGTAGTCGTCCATCGTGCCTCCCCCGGCCGTCCGGTCTGTCAATTCCGTTCGCGTCGCGCTCCGTTGTGCACCTCTACCCGGATGCGTACGGTCCGCAAGCACTCACGATACGTGCCGGAGGCAACCCGCAAAGAGCGGTTGCCATATATCCCGGTCCATCCCCCGTCCGAGCGGCCCGGAAGCCTCCGTCTCACTTCTTGGGCCGGAAGCTCTCCGTGAGCGCCGTCCACGTGGCCCCGCGCAGCTCACCGGACCAGTCGGCGGCCTTCGCCGTGTACATGAGCGCGTACCCCTGGGTGTCGCTGACGACGAAGCCCCGGTCGATCGTCCGGTACGAGGTCCCGCTCTCGCTGTAGGTGAACTCCCAGTCGGCGGTGTTCCAGCCGCGGTAGTCCACCGCCTCTATTCGGATCTTCTGGTACTGCGCGCGCCGCATGGACTTCTCCTGGCTGCGCCAGTCCGCCACCGGGTCGTCCTTGGGCGTGCTGGTCCAGGCGACGAGCAGCTTCTGCCCGTCCGGCCCGGTGAACCGGTCACCCGCCGAGCTGGCGGTCTGGAACTTCCATCCGGCGGGCAGCCCGATCGTGTACCCCTGGCCGCCCTGGTACGACGAGACGGCCGCGCCCGCCGACGGCGTCACCTGCGCCCCGGTGCCCCCGGTCGGCGCCGCCGCGCTCGCGCCGGACGCGTCGGGCTGCGCGGACCGGCCGACGGACCCGTCCGTGCGGGTGCCGTCCGCCTCGTCCTCCTTGGTGCCGACGCTCTCGCTCGCGACGGTCCGCCCGGCGCCCTCGCCGCGCGAGCTGTCACTGCCGCTGTCCCCGCTGAGGCTGACCGCGATGACCGTGCCGATCACGGCGAGCACCACGACCACCGCGATGATCACCAGCGTCCGCTTCGGCACGACGTCCGTCAGCGGCGCCCGCTGCACCGGCCGCGCGGGCAGGTCCGGGGGCTCCATGACGGGCCAGCCGGAACTGCGCCCGGCCGTGGGGGCGTTCACGGGCGCGGGGACGCCTGCGGGGGCCTGCGCGGTACGGCCGACGGCCGGGGCGCCGGCCGTCACGGTCGCCTTCGCCGCGGGCCGCGTCTTGCGTTCCGGCTTCGCGGGCGCGTCGGGCCGCGCCATCATCGGCACGACCTGCGTCGCGTCCATCGGCTGGGTCGTCTCGGGCTCGGGCGCGTAGACGATCTTCTCCAGCAGCGCCCGAGCGCCCGCGTCGTCGAGCCGCCGCACCGGGTCCTTGGTGAGCAGCCCGTAGATGACGTCCCTGAGGGGGCCCGCGTTCTTCGGCTCCTCCAGGGGTTCGGTCATCACCGCCGTGAGCGTCGCGATCGCCGAGCCCTTGTCGTAGGGCGGGGCTCCCTCGACCGCCGCGTACAGCAGGCCGCCGAGCGACCAGAGGTCCGCCGCCGGTCCCGGCTTGTGGCCGCGGGCGCGCTCGGGGGCGATGTAGGAGGGCGCGCCGACGAGCATGCCGGTCGAGGTGATCGACGGGTCGCCCTCGACCTGCGCGATCCCGAAGTCCGTGAGGACGACCCGGCCGTCCTCGGCGATCAGCACGTTCGACGGCTTCACGTCCCGGTGCAGGATGCCCGCGCGGTGCGCCGCCCGCAGCACGTCGAGGATCGCGAGCCCGACCTCGGCCGCGCGCCGGGGCTTCAGCAGGCCGTCCTCACGGATGACCTCGGCGAGCGAGCGGCCCTCGACCAGCTCCATGACGATCCAGGGCCGGTCGTCCTCGTCGACCACGTCGAAGACGGTCACCGCGCTGTTGTTGCGGATCTTCGCGATGGCCTTCGCCTCGCGCAGCGTCCGCGTGATCAGCCGGCGCTTCTCCTCCTCGTCGATGCTCGACGGGAACCGCAGCTCCTTGACGGCGACGGTCCGCCCAAGGGTCTCGTCCTCCGCGCGCCACACCGTCCCCATGCCGCCGCGGCCGAGTACGCCTCCCAGCCGGTACCGCCCGGCGAGGAGACGTGCGCTCTTGTCCTGACGGGATGTCCCCGCCCGCTCCGCCTCCGACATGCGTCCCCTCATGCAACCCGCCCTGACAGAGCCTCCATTGTCCCCTACCCGCCAAGTGCCCGACGCCCAGACCCCCCTCTCCTCGCACCCCCTGTCTTCACATTCCGGCCAATAGGTACACCCTGGTTGAGCCATCCTCACCTCCTGTCCCTGACACCGCCTCACGTCACCCCGCCACGCCCGCCCGGACATTCGCCGCACCGGCTCCCACGACGGCCGAACCGCCCGCCCCCGCACGCCGGTTGCCGCCGACCGTCACGTCAACCCCACGCCTCCCCCATCTCCGCCTCACCTCACCCCCATCCACGGCCTGCATCATGACCCCCACCACCCATCTCCCCCACCGCTCAAGGCCGCCGTCCGAGGCCCCGTCCCCCGAGGGAGGACCGCGATGCCACCGCTGCGCAGCGTGCTGGTCGTCGCCGTCGCGCTGGTGCTGCTGGAGCTGGCGGCGGTCGTCTCCCAGGCGACGGCGGACCCGACCGCCCAGGCGCTGCTGCCCCAACTGGTCTCCCGGGGAAAGGCACCGGCCGCCGCCCTGCTGGTACGGGACGAGGACGGCAGCCGGTACGCGTCCGCGGGGACCGGCATCTCCAGGGACGACCACTTCCGGGCCGGCAGCGTCACGAAGACCTTCGTGGCCACCGTGGTGCTCCAACTGGCGGCGGAACACCGGCTGTCACTGTCCGACACGGTGGAGCGGCACCTGCCCGGCCTGGTGCGGGGAGCCGGCAACGACGGCCGCGCGCTGACCCTGCGCTCCCTGCTCACCCACACCAGCGGCCTGTACGACTTCACCCGGGACACCCATGGGACCGTCCCCGTCACCGCTGTCCAAGCCGTTCGTCTCGCGCTCACCCACCCTCCGGCCGACCGAGGCCGCTACTCCTACTCCAACACCAACTACGTCCTGCTCGGCCTGGTCGTCGCACAGGTCACCGGCCGCTCCTACGCCGCCGAGGCCGAACGCCGCGTCATCGCTCCTCTCCGCCTGACAGGCACCTCCTTCCCTGGTTCCCGGACCTCTCTTCCCGCACCGCACGGCCGCGCCTACGCGAGCGACGGTTCCGACGTCACCGATCTCGACCCCCGCGTCGCCGGCGCCGCCGGCGAGCTGGTGACCACGCTCGCCGATCTCGACCGCTTCTACGCGGCGCTGCTCGGCGGTGAACTCCTGTCCCCGCACTGGCTGCGCGAGATGCTGGACACCCGTACCGCACACGGCTCGTACGGCATGGGCCTGTTCCCTGCGAAGCTGCCCTGCGGTGTCACGGTGTGGGGACACAACGGCCGGATCTCCGGCAGCTACGTGCGCACCGCGGCCACCGTCGACGGCCGCCATGTCCTCACCTTCCGCGTGAACACCACCTCGCCGGCCGACCCCGACCTCGAACCGGACTTGCTCTCCGCCGAGTTCTGCCCGCGATACCAGTAGAACGGCGGGGTTCCGGGCAAAGATCCCGACGACGGGTCACTCGTCCGGGTGATCTCACGAGAAGCGTCCCGAGCAGCCCGACTCAGCCCCGGAAAGCCCCGTCACAGAGGCACGATGTCCGGCGCCCCCAACCGCGCCGCGTCCGCCGTCAGATCGTCCGGCTGCCGCTGGGACTCCCGCTCCGCCTCCACCCGCTTCTCGTAGTGCTGGACCTCACGCTCGACCTGTCCCTCGTCCCACCCCAGCACCGGCGCCATCAGCTCGGCGGCCTCGCGGGCGCAGCGGGTCCCCCGGTCGAAGGTCTCGATGGAGATCCGGGTCCGCCGGGTCAGCACGTCGTCGAGGTGCCGGGCCCCTTCGTGCGAGGCGGCGTAGACGACCTCGGCCCGCAGATAGTCGTCCGCGCCCTGCAACGGCACCCCCAGCGAGGGGTCTTCGGCGATCAGCTCAAGCACCTCCTCCGCCAGCGCGCCGAACCGATTCAGCAGGTGCTCGATCCGCACGGCGTGCAGCCCGGCCCGCGCGGCGATCCGCGCCCGCGCGTTCCACAGCGCCCGGTACCCCTCGGCCCCCAGCAGCGGCACGTCCTCGGTGACACAGGCGGCGACCCGCTGGTCGAGCCCGTGGACGGCCTCGTCGACCGCGTCCTTGGCCATCACCCGGTACGTCGTGTACTTGCCGCCCGCGACGACGACCAGCCCCGGCACCGGATGCGCGACGGTGTGCTCGCGCGACAGCTTGCTGGTCGCGTCCGACTCGCCCGCGAGCAGGGGCCGCAGCCCGGCGTACACCCCCTCGACGTCGTCGCGCGTGAGCGGCGTCGCGAGCACCGAGTTGACGTGCTCCAGGAGGTAGTCGATGTCGGCGCTGGACGCGGCCGGGTGCGCCTTGTCGAGGTCCCAGTCGGTGTCGGTCGTCCCGACGATCCAGTGCCGCCCCCAGGGGATGACGAACAGGACGGACTTCTCGGTGCGCAGGATCAGCCCCGTCGAGGAGTTGATCCGGTCGCGCGGGACGACGAGGTGGATCCCCTTGGACGCCCGGACGTGGAACTGCCCGCGCGAGCCGACCATCGCCTGCGTGTCGTCGGTCCACACCCCGGTCGCGTTGACGATCTGCCGGGCCCGGATCTCGTACTCCCCGCCCGCCTCGACGTCCTGCACGCGCGCGCCGACGACCCGCTCCCCCTCGCGCAGGAACCCGGTCACCCGCGCGCGGTTGGCGGCCTTCGCCCCGTACGAGGCCGCCGTGCGCACCAGGGTCGCGACGAAGCGGGCGTCGTCCATCTGGGCGTCGTAGTACTGGAGCGCCCCGACGAGCGCGTCCCCGCGCAGCGCCGGGGCGACGCGCAGGGCGTGACGGCGGCTCAGGTGGCGGTGCAGGGGCAGGCCCCGGCCGTGCCCGCGCGCCATGGACATCGCGTCGTAGAGGGCGACGCCCGAGCCCGCGTACAGCCGCTCCCAGCCCTTGTGCCGCAGCGGGTAGAGGAACGGCACCGGCTTGACCAGGTGCGGCGCGAGGCGTTCCAGCAGCAGCCCGCGCTCCTTCAGCGCCTCGCGGACGAGGGCGAAGTCCAGCATCTCCAGGTAGCGCAGGCCGCCGTGGACGAGCTTGCTGGACCTGCTGGAGGTGCCCGACGCCCAGTCACGGGCCTCGACCAGGCCGGTCGACAGGCCCCGGGTGACGGCGTCGAGGGCCGTGCCCGCGCCGACCACTCCGGCGCCGATGACCAGGACGTCGAGTTCGTGTTCGGCCATGCCCGCCAGTGACTCGGCGCGCTGCGCCGGACCGAGTGCCGCTGTCCTCACCGTCGTCTCCCGCCGTCGCCCGCCCTGCCCTGCCCTGTCCTGGCTCAATCCTGACCGTCTTGCCCGGGTTCGGCCACCACCCGTCCTCAGCCTGTGGACAACACGCCCGACCAATCCAACATAACGGTCATATTTACTCCTAGTCTGACATTGCGCTCGCCCGTCCAGTCCACAGGGCTTGCGTACCCGCCACGCTTCGGTTAACCCACCGTTCTCGGTGACTGGGAAGGACGGTCCACGCCATGCCCGCAGATCTCGCCGTCATCGGACTCGGCCCGCTCGGCCTGCCCCTGGCCCAGGCCGCGGTCGCGGCCGGCATCCCCACCATCGGCTACCGCACCGGCCCGGAGCCCGGCTCCCTCACCCCCGCCGAACTGCGCCGGATGCTCGCCGGAGGCTTCCGGATCGTCACGAACCCCGCCGAACTCGGCCGCGTCCGCACGGCGGTGATCTGCGCGCCCACCCCGCGCGACGCGGACGGCGGACTCGACCTCGGCCAGGTGGAGGCCGCCGCGCGCACCCTCGCCGGGCACCTGCGCCCGCACACCACCGTCATCCTCGAATCGCCCGTCCACCCCGGGACGACCGAGGACTTCCTGCGGCCCCTCCTGGAGGAGACCTCGGGCCTGCGCGCGGGACGCGACTTCCACCTCGCGCACTCCCCCAGCCGCGTCGACCCCGGCAACCGCGCCTTCACGCCGGCCAACACCCCGAAGGTCATCGGCGGTCTCACGCCCGCGTGCACGGAGTCCGCCGCCGCGTTCTACGGACGGCTCACCGACAAGGTCGTCCGCGCGCGGGGGCTGCGGGAAGCGGAGACCGTGCAGCTGCTGGAGACCAACTTCCGGCACGTCAACATCGCGCTCGTCAACGAGATGGCGATCCTCTGCCACCGTCTGGGTGTCGACCTCTGGGACGTCATCCGGTGCGCCGAGACCAAGCCGTTCGGCTTCCAGGCGTTCCGCCCGGGCCCCGGCGTCGGCGGCCACTCCGTCCCCCTCGACCACCCCGGCGGCCCTCTGCGCATGGTCGAACTCGCCCAGCAGGTCAACACCCGCATGCCCCGGTACGTCGTCCAGCGCGCCGCCGCCCTCCTCAACGAGCACGGCAAGTCGGCGCGCGGCGCCCGCGTCCTCCTCCTGGGCGTCACCTACAAACAGGACCTCGCCGACCAGCAGAACACCCCCGCGCGCGAGATCGCTGTCCGCCTCATGGAACTCGGCGCCTCGGTCAGCTACCACGACCCCCACGTCCCCTCCTGGAACGTCCTCGACCGCCCCGTCCCCCGCGCCGACTCCCTCTACGAGGCCGCCGCCGACGCCGACCTCACGATCCTCCTCCAGCAGCACCGGACGTACGACCTTCAGGGGTTGTCGGTGAAGGCGCAGCTTCTGCTGGACACGCGGGGGGCGACGCCTACGGGGGCGGCGCATCGGTTGTGAAAGGGGGCGCGTGGGAGGAGCGCACTTCTGGGGTTGGTGGCGCGGGGCGGGTGGGGGCCAGTACCTTGGAGACAGGTGGAGTCAGCCAGCAGGCCACTGTGCTGGCTCGTGGATGGACCGAGGAGTGTCCGCCCCTGGTTCCTACAGGGACGGCCATTCACCATCACGCCTAAAGGGTGGGAGCCCACCGCAGTGGGCACTGCGGCAGGCTCCCGGATGGTTCATGGGTGTTCCGCCCCTAGGTGACTTGGGGGCGGCCACTCACCATCCAAACAGCCGCAAGATCCACCTCCTCTTGAACTGAACCATCCGAAGACGGATCCGGTCCCAGCGGGTGGGCTTGCGATGGCGTCCCATGGGCGCCCCCTTCCACGGCACCGCCCAGTAGCCCGGTGGACGGCTTCGTCGGGAGTCGGGCCGGGCCCCGAGGGGACGGGGTCCGGATCAAATCCCTGGAAGGGGGCGCTGCCAGAAACCTGGAGCGCCACAAGAAGGACGCTATCGCCCGACGATCAGCAGAAACCTTCCCTCAAACCCCGTTCACCACCGCACGCCCCCCACTTCACCTCGCGCGCCCCCATCAGAAGCCTCAAGAAAAACGAAAAGGGGCCGATCACCGCACCCGCGGCGACCGGCCCCTCCAGACGTCGTACGACCCGGCCCGACTACCGCCGGTCCTGCGAATCCGCGACAGCGACCTCGACCCGCTGGAACTCCTTGAGCTCGCTGTACCCGGTCGTCGCCATGGCCCGCCGCAGCGCGCCGAAGAAGTTCATGGACCCGTCGGGCGTGTGGGACGGCCCGGTGAGGACCTCCTCGACGGTGCCGACGGTCCCGAGGTCGACCTTCTTGCCGCGCGGCAGCTCCTCGTTGACGGCCTCCATGCCCCAGTGGTGCCCCTTGCCGGGCGCGTCGGTGGCACGGGCCAGCGGGGAGCCCATCATGACCGCGTCGGCGCCGCAGGCGATCGCCTTGGGCAGGTCGCCGGACGAGCCGACACCGCCGTCGGCGATGACGTGGACGTACCGCCCGCCGGACTCGTCCATGTAGTCGCGGCGCGCGGCGGCGACGTCCGCGACGGCCGTCGCCATCGGGACGCGGATGCCCAGGACGTTGCGCGTGGTGTGCGCGGCGCCGCCGCCGAAGCCGACGAGGACGCCCGCCGCGCCCGTGCGCATGAGGTGCAGGGCGGCCGTGTAGGTGGCGCAGCCGCCGACGATCACCGGGACGTCGAGTTCGTAGATGAACTGCTTGAGGTTGAGCGGTTCGTGCGACCCGGAGACGTGCTCCGCGGAGACCGTCGTCCCCCGGATGACGAAGATGTCCACGCCCGCGTCGACGACGGCCTTGGAGAACTGGGCCGTGCGCTGTGGGGAGAGCGCGGCGGCGGTGACCACGCCCGCGTCGCGCACCTCCTTGATGCGGCGGCCGATCAGCTCTTCCTTGATCGGGGCGGCGTAGATCTCCTGGAGGCGGCGCGTCGCCTGCTCGGAGGGCAGCTCGGCGATCTCGTCGAGCAGCGGCTGCGGGTCGTCGTAGCGCGTCCAGAGCCCTTCGAGGTTGAGGACGCCGAGGCCGCCCAGCTCGCCGATGCGGATGGCGGTGGCCGGGGAGACGACCGAGTCCATGGGGGCGGCCAGGAAGGGCAGCTCGAAGCGGTAGGCGTCGATCTGCCAGGCGATCGAGACCTCCTTCGGGTCCCGCGTACGGCGGCTGGGGACGACGGCGATGTCGTCGAAGGCGTACGCCCTACGGCCGCGCTTGCCGCGCCCGATCTCGATCTCAGTCACGTCTGTGGCCTTTCCCTGTTGCGTTGCAGCGCCTTCCAGTATCGCCGACGGGTATGACAAAGGCGGCCCCGGATGCCTCCGGGGCCGCCTCGGTCGGGCCTCACGCGCGCGTGGAGATCACTTGCGGCTGTAGTTCGGCGCCTCGACGGTCATCTGGATGTCGTGCGGGTGCGACTCCTTCAGACCGGCGGAGGTGATGCGCACGAAGCGGCCCTTGGACTCCATCTCCTCGATGGTCGCGGCGCCCACGTAGCCCATGGTCTGGCGCAGGCCGCCGACGAGCTGGTGCAGCACGTTGGACAGCGGGCCCCGGTAGGGCACCTGGCCCTCGACGCCCTCGGGGACGAGCTTGTCGTCCGAGGAGACCTCGGCCTGGAAGTAGCGGTCCTTGGAGTACGACTTGCCCTGCCCGCGCGACTGCATGGCGCCCAGGGAGCCCATGCCGCGGTACGACTTGAACTGCTTGCCGTTGATGAACATCAGCTCGCCCGGGGACTCCTCGCAGCCCGCGAGGAGCGAGCCCAGCATGACGGTGTCGGCGCCCGCGGCGAGCGCCTTGCCGATGTCGCCGGAGTACTGCAGGCCGCCGTCGCCGATGAGCGGGATGCCCGCCGCGCGGGCGGCGAGGGACGCCTCGTAGATGGCGGTGACCTGGGGGACGCCGATTCCGGCGACCACGCGCGTGGTGCAGATCGAGCCGGGGCCGACGCCGACCTTGATGCCGTCGACACCGGCGTCGATGAGCGCCTGGGCGCCGTCGCGGGTGGCGACGTTGCCACCGATGACGTCGACGTTCACGCTGGACTTGATCTTCGCCATCCAGCTGAGGGCGTTGCTGTTGTGGCCGTGGGAGGTGTCGACGACCAGGAAGTCGACGCCGGCCTCGGCGAGCGCCTGGGCGCGCTCCAGGGCCTCGGGGGAGGCGCCCACGGCGGCACCGACGATGAGGCGGCCGTCGGCGTCCTTGGCGGCGTTGGGGTACTTCTCCGCCTTGACGAAGTCCTTGACGGTGATGAGGCCCTTGAGGATGCCCGCGTCGTCGACGAGGGGCAGCTTCTCGATCTTGTGGCGGCGCAGGAGTTCCATCGCGTCGGAGCCGGAGATGCCGACGTGGCCGGTGACCAGCGGCATCGGGGTCATGACCTCGCGGACCTGGCGGGCGCGGTCGCTCTCGAAGGCCATGTCGCGGTTGGTGACGATGCCCAGGAGCTTGCCGGAGGGGTCGGTGACCGGGACGCCGCTGATGCGGAACTTCGCGCACAGGGCGTCGGCCTCGGCGAGCGTCGCCTCGGGGTGGACGGTGATCGGGTCGGTGACCATGCCGGACTCGGAACGCTTCACGAGGTCGACCTGGTTGACCTGGTCCTCGACGGACAGGTTGCGGTGCAGGACGCCGGCGCCGCCGAGGCGGGCCATGGCGATCGCCATGCGGGACTCGGTGACCTTGTCCATGGCCGCCGACAGCAGCGGGATGTTCACCCGGACGTTACGGGAGACGCGGGACGAGGTGTCGACCGCGTTCGGAAGCACCTCGGAGGCTCCCGGCAGCAGCAGCACGTCGTCGTAGGTCAGCCCGAGTGTCGCGAATTTGTCGGGTACTCCGTCGACGTTGGCAGTCATGACACCTTCCCCAAATGGCCTTGATCGGTGCGGATGTCCATGCTAACGGGAAGCGGGACGCCCAAATTCCACGGTACGGGGTGACCTCGGGCTTCGTATGTTCGTACGGAACACAGGGGCGCCCTGTTCAACCAAGGCGCCTTCCGTGTCACTGCTCGGCCAGCGCCCGCAGTCGGCTCAGCGCGCGGTGCTGGGCGACGCGGACCGCGCCGGGCGACATGCCCAGCATCTGTCCGGTCTCCTCGGCCGTCAGCCCCACGGCGATCCGCAGCAGCAGCAGCTCCCGCTGGTTCTCCGGGAGGTTGGCGAGCAGCTTCTTGGCCCAGGCGGCGTCGCTGCTGAGCAGGGCGCGCTCCTCGGGGCCGAGGGAGTCGTCGGGCCGCTCCGGCATCTCGTCGGAGGGGACGGCCGTCGAGCCCGGGTGGCGCATGGCGGCGCGCTGGAGGTCGGCGACCTTGTGGGCGGCGATGGCGAACACGAACGCCTCGAAGGGGCGCCCGGTGTCCCGGTAGCGCGGCAGGGCGAGGAGGACGGCCACACAGACCTCCTGCGCCAGGTCCTCCACGAAGTGGCGCGCGTCCCCGGGGAGGCGCGACAGGCGCGTACGGCAGTAGCGCAGGGCCAGCGGGTGGACGTGGGCGAGCAGGTCGTGGGTCGCCTGCTCGTCGCCGTCCACCGCGCGATGGACGAGGGCGCCGATCGTCCCCTGGGCTCGGACCGCCTCGTCATCGCGCATCGGTCCATGGTGCACTCCGGCCGTCCCGTCCGTGGCGCCGTGTCCTTCGTTGTGCACCGAAGCGTTATGAGCAGGTGCGCCGGAACTCATCCCCTGCGCCCTCCCCTCCCGCTCGGCCGACTCGTCCCCGAGGAACTCCACACCTCAAGCATGCGGCATCCCCGCCGAAACGAGCAGCGCGCCTACGCGGGAGCCGTGCGCGCGGCCGGCGTCCACCGGCTCCCACCACCCCACCCACCAGCGGAGAGTGAGGAGGCGACAGCCATCGGAAGCGCTTGCGGAATGTGTCCAAGATGACTCTCGGAACGCGTCCGTCCCGCGAGCGCCGGGCCCTGTCAGCGAACGAGTCCCCACCGGAACCCGAGGGCCACCGCGTGTGCCCGGTCCGACGCGCCCAGCTTCTTGAACAGCCGGCGCGCGTGCGTCTTGACGGTGTCCTCGGAGAGGAACAGTTCGCGCCCGATCTCCGCGTTGGACCGCCCGTGGCTCATCCCTTCGAGCACCTGGATCTCGCGCGCGGTGAGCGTGGGCGCGGCGCCCATCTCGGCCGAACGGAGCCTGCGGGGGGCGAGGCGCCACGTCGGGTCGGCGAGCGCCTGGGTGACGGTCGCGCGCAGTTCCGCGCGGGAGGCGTCCTTGTGCAGGTAGCCGCGGGCGCCTGCGGCTACCGCGAGGGCCACGCCGTCCAGGTCCTCGGCGACGGTGAGCATGATGATGCGCGCACCGGGGTCGGCGGACAGCAGCCGCCGTACGGTCTCGACGCCGCCCAGGCCGGGCATGCGTACGTCCATCAGGATCAGGTCCGAGCGGTCCGCGCCCCAGCGGCGGAGGACTTCCTCGCCGTTGGCCGCGGTCGTCACGCGCTCGACGCCGGGCACGGTCGCGACCGCGCGGCGCAGCGCCTCTCGGGCAAGCGGGGAGTCGTCGCAGACGAGGACGGATGTCATGGCCGCCCTCCGCAGCTGATGCGCGTCACCTTGTGCCTCCAGGCTGGTACGTATTCACCTGTGCGGTCGACCGGCTCGGACATCCGCCCGAGCTTTTGTGTTTTCAACCGCCTCCGCACTCTCAACGACGGTCACTCGAAAGAGTTACGGGGCTGCGTAGCCTCTTCGGCACTCTACGTGAGGGCGCCCGGACGGTGGAGACGGCGCAACGGACCCTCGCCGTTTCATCACAACCGGTGCCCCATTTAGACCCATTTCTTCCCTTGAGGTGGTGTCTAGAGCTAGATTCCCAATGAGTCATATTTTCATCTCCTTAGATCGTAGTTGTACGGTCGTGGGCACCGTATCCGCTCAGCACGGCTACAAGGGGTCACGCAATGGCAGATTTCTCCCGCCTTCCCGGACCGAACGCGGACTTGTGGGACTGGCAGCTTCTGGCTGCCTGCCGCGGGGTCGACAGCTCGCTCTTCTTCCACCCGGAGGGCGAGCGCGGGGCAGCCAGGAGCGCTCGTGAGAACTCGGCCAAGGAGGTCTGCATGAGGTGTCCGGTCCGCGCGCAGTGCGCGGCGCACGCACTGGCGGTGCGTGAGCCCTACGGCGTGTGGGGCGGACTGACCGAGGACGAGCGCGAGGAACTGATGGGGCGGGCACGCGGCCGTCTCGTCACGGCGTCGGCCGAGACGGCCGTCGTTTCGAACACATGAAGGAACGTTTCTCCTGAGAGACGGCGAGGGGCCGGGGTACGCGCGCGTACCCCGGCCCCTCACTGCCGCACGGCAGCCCGCTCCAACTCGCCGAGCGTCGCCGCCACCGCGGGCACCCGCGCCAGGTCGGGCAGCGTGAGGGCGACGACCTCGCGCCGGACGGCCGGCTCCAGCGCGAGCATGCGCACCCCGCGCGGGCGCACGGACGCGAGCGCCAGCTGCGGCAGGACGGCGACACCGAGCCCGGCGGCGACCAGGCCGACGACGGCGGGGTGGTCGTCGGTCGCGAAGTCGATCCTCGGGGTGAACCCGGCGCTCTCGCACACCTGGACCAGCTGGCGGCTGCAGCGCGGACAGCCCGCGATCCACGGCTCGCGCGCGAGGTCGGCGATGTCGACGGCGGCCACGCGCGCGAGGGGGTGGCGTTCGGGGACGAGCGCGACGAGGCGGTCGCTCAGCAGGGGCCGTACGACGAGGTCGGCCCACTCCTCGGCGTCGGCCGGGGCGTTCTCGTACCGGAAGGCGAGGGCGACGTCGCAGTCGCCGTCGCGCAGGAGGGCGACCGAGCGCGGGGGTTCGGCCTCCTCCAGGAAGACCCGGGTGCCGGGGTGGGCGGCGCGCAGGGCGGCCAGGGCGGTGGGGACGAGGGTGGAGCTGGCGCTGGGGAACGAGACCAGGCGGACCCTTCCCGCGCGCAGGCCCGCGATCGCGGCGATCTCCTCCTCGGCGGCCGTCAGCCCGGCGAGGATGCCGGAGGCGTGCCGCACCAGGGCCTCGCCCGCCTCGGTGAGGCGCATCCCGCGTCCGCCGCGCACCAGCAGCGGGGTGCCGACGGAGGTCTCCAGCGCCTTCATCTGCTGGCTGACGGCCGGCTGGGTGCAGCCGAGTTCGCGGCCGGCGGCGGAGAAGGAACCGGTGGTGGCGACGGCGCGCAGAACGCGCAGATGGCGGGCCTCGATCACGTGGTGAGCATAGCTCTGGCCATAAGTGGCTCTTGGGTATGACAGCCAAAAGTATGTCGACTCTTTGAGGCCGGCTCGCTTACGGTGCGTACATGAAGATTCTGTCCGTGAACCTGGGGCGGCTGACGGCCGTGCCCTACACCGAACAGCCGCAGGGGCTGACCGGCATCGACAAGCGTCCGGTGGCGGGGCCGGTGCGGGTGTCGGCGCCGGGTCCGAAGGGGACCGGCGGGAGCGGGCTCGCCGGGGACGAGATCGCCCACCTGCGGCATCACGGCGGGGACGACCAGGCGGTGTACGCGGTCGCGCGCGAAGATCTCGACACCTGGGAGCGCGAGCTGGGCCGTCCGCTGAACGCCGGGGCGTTCGGGGAGAACCTGACGACCGAGGGGCTGGAGGTGTCCGGGGCGCTGATCGGGGAGCGGTGGCGGATCGGGGCGGAGGTGGTCCTTGAGGTGACGAGCGGGCGGGTCCCGTGTCTCACCTTCCAGGGCCATCTGGGCGAGCAGCAGTGGGTCAAGCGGTTCACGCGTGCGGCGGCGCCGGGGGCGTATCTGCGGGTGATCGAGCCGGGTGAAATCCGCGCGGGCGACGCGGTGGAGATCGTGCACCGGCCGGACCACGAGGTGACGGTCGCGATGGCGTTCCGCGCGGTCACCACCGAGCGGGAACTGCTGCCGCGCCTGCTCACGGTGGGCGAGGCGCTGCATCCGGAGTGGAGGGAGAGGACCCTGGAGTACGTGGAGAAGTACGGCGGCTGACATCGCGTCAGGGGCGCTTTGTCCAGGGCGGACCGAGGAGTGTCACCAAGCCGTTGCGGGCGGCCTCCCCAGCGCAGGGAGAGGCCATGGGGCATACGGACGCGCGTTCCCCGGCCGCCTACTCTTCAGCCATGACAACGGCTCTGATTACGGGATCGACCGCGGGAATCGGCGCCGCGTTCGCGCGGCGGCTGGCGGCTGACGGGCACGACCTGGTGCTGGTCGCACGCGACACGAAGCGGCTGCGCGAGCAGGCGACGGAGGTGCACGACCGGCACGGCGTCGAGGCGGAAGTCCTCGCCGCCGACCTCTCCACGGACGAGGGCATCGAGTCGGTCGCCGCGCGGCTCGGTGACCGCAAAAACCCCGTCGACCTGCTGGTCAACAACGCCGGTTTCGGCAACAAGGGCCGTTATCTCGACGTCTCCATGGCGGACGAGCTGAAGATGCTCAAGGTGCACTGCGAGGCCGTGCTGCGGCTGACGTCCGCCGCCACCGAGGCGATGCGCGAGCGCAGACGCGGGGGCGTGGTGAACGTCGCCTCGGTCGCCGCGTTCCTGCCGCGCGGCACCTACGGCGCGTCCAAGGCGTGGGTCGTCCAGTTCACCCAGGGCGCCGCCAAGGACCTCGACGGCAGCGGCGTCCGCCTCATGGCGCTGTGCCCCGGCTTCGTGCGCACGGAGTTCCACGAGCGCGCCGGTATGGGCACCGACAACATCCCCGGCTGGATGTGGCTCGACGCCGACAAACTGGTCGCCGAGGCGTTGCAGGACCTCGCCCGCGGCAAGACCGTCTCCATCCCGGATCCCCGCTACAAGGCCCTCATGGGCGTCGTCAAAGTCACCCCCCGCGGCCTCCTCAGCGGCCTCTCCTCGAAGACGGGCCGCAAGTACGGGCCGCAGTGAGGCACTGGCGCAGGTGCCGGAGGGGCGAGCCGGCGTCCGGGCCATCCTCCGTGTGGCCGTGGTGCGCGACTAACCCGCCGGGCTCCGCCCAGGCCGGTATTGGTCTCGCCGGGGATGCGGAGCGCTGGTTCCGGGCCTTGCTCGGCGGACACGCCCTCGGATCGTCGGGGCCGAATCAGGGCTGACGCGCTCTCGGCGGGGCCGCCCCGGGTGAAGGCGGACGTCGCCGGCCCGGCCGGGGCGGGGCGTGTTCTGGGGGCGAGACGCCAGCCGGCCCGCGCGCTCGCGCCCGCCGGTGCGGGGTGCCCGCGGGCACGGGCCGCCCTGCCGATGCGCACGCCCGTCGCCGTGAACACCGGTGCCGGGTGCCCGCGGGCACGGGGCTTGCTCCGGTGCGATGCAGCGCGCCGTCCGCCTCTGGCTGCGGGTACCGGGCGCGGTCCGGTGAGGTGGGCTCGCGCCCTCACCTGGCAGCAGACCCCACTCGGCGGTGGACCTCATCTCGCGGCGGCCCTCACCCAGCACCGGCCCCCACCCGGCAGCGGCCCTTCACTCGGCGTCGGCCCTCACCCAGCGCCAGCCCCACCCAGCGTCGGCCCCCACCCGGCGGTGGCCCCACCCGGCCTCGGCCCCCACCCAGCGCCAGCCCCACCCAGCCTCGGCCCCCACCCAGCGGTGGCCCCACTCGGCCTCGGTCCTCACCCAGCGGCGGCATCGCCGGGCAGAAAGAAACCCGGCACCCCCGAAAAGGGTGCCGGGTCTCAGGCGCGGGGCGCGTCAGCGGTCAGTGCGCGTGGCCGTGGGAGTGGCCCGCGGCGGCCGGCTCTTCCTCTTCCTTCTTCTCGACGACCAGGGTCTCGGTCGTGAGGAGGAGGGAGGCGATGGAGGCGGCGTTCTCCAGGGCGGAGCGGGTGACCTTGACCGGGTCGATGACGCCGGCCTTGACCAGGTCGCCGTACTCGCCGGTCGCGGCGTTGAAGCCCTGGCCCTTGTCGAGCTCGGCAACCTTGGAGGTGATGACGTAGCCCTCCAGGCCCGCGTTCTCGGCGATCCAGCGCAGCGGCTCGACGACGGCCTTGCGGACGACGGCGACACCGGTCGCCTCGTCGCCGGTCTTGCCGAGGCCGCCTTCGAGGACCTTCGCGGCGTGGACGAGGGCGGAGCCACCGCCGGAGACGATGCCCTCCTCGACCGCGGCGCGGGTCGCGGAGATGGCGTCCTCAAGGCGGTGCTTCTTCTCCTTGAGCTCCACCTCGGTGGCGGCGCCGACCTTGATCACGCACACGCCGCCGGCCAGCTTCGCAAGGCGCTCCTGGAGCTTCTCGCGGTCCCAGTCGGAGTCCGTGTTCTCGATCTCGGCCTTGATCTGGGCGACGCGGCCCGTGACGTCGGCGGAGTCGCCGGCGCCGTCGACGACCGTGGTGTCGTCCTTGGTGACGGTGACGCGGCGGGCGGTGCCGAGCACGTCGAGGTCGGCCTGCTCCAGCTTGAGCCCGACCTCCTCGGAGATGACGGTCGCGCCGGTCAGGATCGCGAGGTCCTGCAGCATCGCCTTGCGGCGGTCACCGAAGCCGGGCGCCTTGACGGCGACGGCGTTGAACGTGCCGCGGATCTTGTTGACAACCAGGGTCGACAGGGCCTCGCCCTCGACGTCCTCGGCGATGATCAGCAGCGGCTTGGAGCCACCGGACTGGATGACCTTCTCCAGCAGCGGCAGCAGCTCCTGGATGGAGGAGATCTTGCCCTGGTTGATGAGGATGTAGGGGTCCTCCAGGACGGCCTCCATGCGCTCCTGGTCCGTCACGAAGTACGGCGACAGGTAGCCCTTGTCGAAGGCCATGCCCTCGGTGAAGTCCAGCTCCAGACCGAAGGTGTTGGACTCCTCGACGGTGATGACACCGTCCTTGCCGACCTTGTCCATCGCCTCGGCGATCAGCTCGCCGACCTGCGTGTCCTGCGCGGACAGCGCGGCGACGGCGGCGATGTCCGCCTTGTCCTCGATCGGGCGGGCGGTGGCGAGAAGGTCCTCGGAGACGGCGGCGACGGCCGCGTCGATGCCCTTCTTCAGCAGCGCCGGGGAGGCACCCGCGGCGACGTTCTTCAGGCCCTCGCGCACCAGCGCCTGGGCGAGCACGGTGGCGGTGGTGGTGCCGTCACCCGCGATGTCGTTGGTCTTGGTCGCCACCTCCTTCACGAGCTGGGCGCCAAGGTTCTCGTACGGGTCGTCGATCTCGACCTCACGGGCGATGGTCACGCCGTCGTTGGTGATGGTCGGGGCGCCGAACTTCTTGTCGATGACGACGTTGCGGCCCTTGGGGCCGATCGTCACCTTGACCGTGTCGGCCAGCTTGTTGACGCCGCGCTCAAGGGCGCGACGGGCGTCCTCGTCGAACTTCAGGATCTTCGCCATGACAGCGGGTGCCCTCTCGGAAAATCTGTGGATAAAAAGACTGCGCCCCGGGCTCCCGGCTCCTTCAGAAGGTCGCGGGGCCAGGGGCGCAGCTCAAAAACCTGAGGTGGTACTACTTCTCGATGATCGCGAGCACGTCGCGAGCCGAGAGGACGAGGTACTCGTCGCCGTTGTACTTGACCTCGGTGCCGCCGTACTTGCTGTACAGGACAACGTCGCCGACCTTGACGTCGAGCGGCAGGCGCTCGCCGTTCTCGAACCGGCCCGGGCCCACGGCGAGGACGGCGCCCTCCTGGGGCTTCTCCTTCGCGGTGTCCGGGATGACCAGGCCGGAGGCCGTGGTCTGCTCGGCGTCGAGCGGCTGGACCACGATGCGGTCCTCAAGCGGCTTGATGGCAACCTTGGAGCTGGCGGTCGTCACGATCCGACCTCCCCCTTCGGAGATCTCACGGGGTTAACTGTCTGAGGTGGCGACCAGGTGGATCCGTCGTCGCGGGTGCCGGACCTGCCCGTCGCTTCGTTGGCACTCTCCAGTGGGGAGTGCCAGAGCCGAGACTATGACCGCGATTAGCACTCGGTCAAGCGGACTGCTAATTCTGGCGGCGACGGGCGGAGATTTCCCCTACGGGCGACCCCTTACGGGCGGCCTCTGGAGGTAGCCCTCTGGAGGTAGTCCTCGAGTCTCCCCACCGTGAGGCCCCTCTCCTGCGCTTCCCGTAGTACCCGCACGGTCCGCTCACGCAGGGCCGGTCCGGCCGTCTCGTCGGAGTCCATCGCAACGATGTCGCCGGGCAGGAGGCGGTGCGAGCCGTGGGTGTAGGCGAGACCGGCGGGGGTCATGACGGCACGCCACAGGACGACGGCGGCGACACCGCAATCCGCCGCCGCGCGCAGGGTCGTGCGGTCGTACGTCCCGTAGGGCGGGCGGAACAGGCGCGGGCGGTGGCCGAAGCGGGCCTTGAGCTTGTCCTGCTGGCCGCAGATCTCCGCGCGCTGGCCCGCGTAGGGCAGGCCGCGCAGGGCCGCGTGGTGGAGGGTGTGGTTCTGGATGTCGGCGCCGACGGAACGCAGGCGCGCGAAGTGGCCGTAGCCGGGGCCGACGACGCTGTCCGTGAGGAACATGCTGACCGGGAGCCGGAGTTCGCGGACCATGTCGATGAAACGGGGGTCGCGTTCGGCACCGTCGTCGTAGGTGAGGAAGACGACGGGGTCGGTGGTGGGGACGCGGTCGAGGACAGGGGGGAGGGGGATACCCGTAGTACCCCCGGGGGACCCCGCACGTCCCGTAGTACCCCCGGGGGACCCCGGATAGGACCCGTGGACCCGTTCCGCCGCCTTCTTGCCGAGCCGTTCGATCGGGTCGACGGACTGCGCGCAGCCACTGACGAGCGTCAGGGTTGCGAGCAGGACGCCCGCCACCAGCCCCCGCTTTCTCACAGGTAGTCCTCCAGGCGTCCCACGGCGTACCCCTTCTCGGTGACCATGTTCAGGAACCGGCGGACCATGTCGGGCATCGTGCCCTTCCAGTCGTCCCGCCCCCGGAAGTGGCTCAGGACGATGTCGCCGGGGTGGAGGTCGCGGTCCCACTCGCGGTACTCCCAGTGGTCGACGAAGACCTCCTCGTCCCAGAGTGGGGCGTACTTCACCCCGCACGCCTTCGCGGCACGCAGGGTGTCGCGGTTGTAGTTGCCGAACGGCGGGCGGAAGAGGAGGGGCCGCTTGCCGTACCGCTTCTCGATGACGTCCTGCATGCCGCAGATCTCGCGCTTCTGCCGCTGGTACGACAGACCCGGGAGGTAGGGGTGGTGGAGGGTGTGGTTGTTCAGGACGACCCCAGCGTCCTGCATCCGCTTGAAGTACCCGTAGTCCTCCTTGACCAGGTAGTCCGAGAGGAACGCGGTGTACGGGACCTTCAGCTCGGTCATCATCCGCAGGAACGCGGGGTCCTTCTCGGCGCCGTCGTCGATGGTGAGGAAGACGACCTTCTGTTTGGTCGGGATGGTCGTGAACACCGGCGGCAGGCCCAGCTCCTCGTGGTCGTCGACCTCGAAGCCGTCCCGGGTCGTGATCACCGGCTTCTTCGCGGGGGCCGGCGGCGCGGCCAGCGGCACCCTCCTCAGCCCCCACTTCCGTGCCGCCGCGACCCGCGCGGACTGCTCGGCGCGGAGGCGTTCGGCGGACGAGAGGGGCGGGCGGGCCTGCGCGGAGCGCCCGGCGGCGCCTTCCTGACCAGCGGCGCCTTCCTGACCTGCGGCGGGCCGCGCCCGCTCCGGCCCCCGGTCGCCCTGGGCGCATCCCGAGGCGATCGCGGCGGCGGCGAGTACGGCGACTCCGGCGCGGAGGCGAGTCAGCCGAAGCGCCCCGTTCTTGTAATTTTGTCGGACTAGTCCCATGCTGAGGGATCCTCGCAACCGACACGGACGAGCGAGGTCCGACACCTCGGCCAGACCCCGGCGATCCTCCGGCTGGCGTACACCCCGAGAGCCACCCCCAGACACAATGACCCCGTGAACGACCTCGCCCCCCTCCTCACCCCCCAAGGCCGCGCCCTCCTCGAAGAGGTGCGCGGGACGCAGCCAGGCGACGAGCTGGCCGTCGCCACCAGGCTCCGCAGGACGCACCCCGCGGAGCTGGTCTCGGCGGCGCTGGGGCAGGCGCGCCTGCGGGCGAGGGCGGTGGCCAAGTTCGGCGCCGAGGACGCCGGGCGGATGTTCTTCACCCCGAACGGCGTCGAGCAGTCGACACGGGCGAGCGTCGCGACGTACCGCGCCCGGCGCTTCAGGGAGCTGGGCATCACCAGCCTCGCCGACCTGTGCTGCGGCATCGGCGGCGACGCCATCGCGCTGGCGCGCGCCGGGATCAGGGTGCTGGCGGTGGACCGGGACCCGGCGACCGTCGCCGTCGCGCGGGCCAACGCCGAGGCGCTGGGCCTCGCCGACCTCATCGACGTCCAAGAGGCGGACGTCGCGGACGTCGACACGGCCTCGTACGACGCGGTGTTCGTGGACCCCGCCCGGCGTGGCGGGCGCGGGCGGATCTTCGATCCCGAGGCGTACTCGCCGCCGCTGTCCTGGGCGATCGGCGCCGCGCGCAAGGCCCCCTTGGCCGCCCTGAAGATCGCCCCCGGCGTCCCGCACGAGGCGATCCCCGAGGACGCCGAGGCGGAGTGGATCTCCGACGGCGGGGACGTCAAGGAGGCGGTCGTCTGGTTCGGGACGACGCCGGGGGCCGTGCGGGCGACGCTGCTGCCGGGCGGGCACACCCTGCTGGGCACGGGGCTCCCGAACCCTCAAGTCCGGCCGCTGGGACGGTACTTGTACGAGCCCGACGGCGCCGTCATCCGCTCCCACCTCGTCGCCGAGGTCGCCCGGCACGTACAGGGCGGGCTCATCGACGAGACCATCGCGTACGTCACCGCCGACGCACTCCACCCCACCCCCTACGCCACCGCCTACGAGATCACCGACCAACTCCCCTTCAACGTCAAGAAGTTGCGGGCCCTGCTGCGGGAGCGCGAGGTCGGGATCCTCACCGTGAAGAAGCGCGGCTCGGCGGTCGAGCCGGAGGAGTTGCGCAAGAAGGTGAAGCTCCAGGGGCCCAACTCGGCGACGGTCTTCCTCACCCGGGCGGCGGGGGCGCCGGTGATGCTGGTGGGGCGGCCCGCGTGAGGGTGAGCGGCCGCGTCGTACGGTCGCGCAGCACCCGGACGCGGGCCCGGCGGGCGGCCTCGTAGGCGTAGTGGTGGGCCTGCGGGAAGTGGTCGCCCGCGAGGTCGCCGCCGGGGAGGAAACGGACGAGCCAGGCGACGGCGGCCGCGCCCTCGGCGGCGATGGCGGCGCGAGTGAGCAGGAACTCGTAGTCGCGGCGGTGGCCGGTGATCGCGGCGCTCGGGGTGTCCTCGAAGTACCGGAAGACGGCCTCGGCCCGCGAGGGCGGGACCTGGTCAGGAATCCGCACCAGCCGCTGGGACCGTCCCCGGCGCAACTGGTGCAGGTAGTCGTCCACTTCGGCCTCCGGGGACAGCGCGTACAGCCAGGCGCGCGAGGCGTCCGCCGCGTAACCGGGTGCCCCGGGATCGACACGGGCGCGCAGTTCGGTGACGACGGCGTCGAGGCCGTACGGCGTCAGCGCGGCGACGACGCGGTCCGTGTCCCACATGAAGCCGTCGCCCGTCTCGCCGGGCACGATCCGGCTGCCGAGGATCGCCGTCCGGATGATGTCGAGGCCCACCGGCGCGCCCCACGCGGCGAGCGTCGCGGCGGCGGCCACCTGGATGCGCGCGTCCAAGTGGCCCAGGAGCGCGTGGAGTTCGCCGGGGTCACCGGGGCAGTGGTCAAGGCTCTCCAGAGCCAGGACGCGGGCCTGGGTGCTGACGGTGTCGTCGTGGGCGAGGGCGAGCAGCGCGTCCCGGTGGATGTGGCCGTGGCCCTCGGCGACGTGGTCGCGCACCGCCCGCATGTACGGGCCCCGGCCTCGCATGCCCGCCGCACGGGACCGCTCGATCAGGTCCAGCACCCCGGCGTCACCGGCCGCGTCCAGGTACACCTCGGCGAGATCGCCCCCGTGGGGCCCGTCAAGGTGGTCCCGTAGCCGCTCGGCCAGCCGGGGCTCCGCCCTGTTCTTGAGGATCTCGCGCACCACGGGCGCCACGGGGTTCCCGTACTCGCCCTGGCACCGGACCAGCGCGTCCAGCAGAAGGTCGGCCGAGACGTCCTCCGGACCGAGCGCCTTGAGGATCAAAGGGACCCGCGCGCCGTGCGAGTAGTCGTACTCCGTGTCGCCGATGTCGTCCAACTCCCGTTCCAGCTCCGCCCGTAGCACCGGCACCGCCCCCTCCACCCGCAGTGTCCCCAGCGCCGAGACCAGCGCGTCCCGCAGCGCGCCCCGGCACAACGCGTAGGCGCCCAGCAGCCGTTCACCCACCCGGCGGCCACCGTGCGCCTCCAGCGCCTCGATCAGCGCGAGGCGCGCGGCCTCGGGCCGCCGGACGTCGCAGATGTAGGCGATGACGTCGTCGAGCTGTTCGTCGGAGCGCAGGACGCCGACCAGCGCCTCGGCGGCCCGGCGTTTCTCGTCCGGGTGCGGGGAGCGGTCCAGCAACTCCCGGACGGCGGCGACGATGTGGCGCCGGAGGGCGACGTCGGCCACGCGCGGGCTGCCGGTCAGGCAGCGGGCCGCGAGGAGGAGGTCGGTGTGGAAGAAGTCGTCGCCCGGCAGGTCGAGGAGGTCGACGGCGTGGTCGTCCCCGAGTCGCAGGACGCCCGTCAGGAGCGGGGTCGCGTCCGGGAGGGCGCCCGCGAGCAGGAGGATCACCTCCTCCCACCACGGGTCGTAGCGGGCGTCGACGGCCTGGCGGACGCCCTCGGCGCCGCGTTCCAGGAGGGCGGCGGCGGTGAAGTGCTCCTGGAGGGTGAGGTGGAGGAAGCCGTACCAGCCGTGCGCCTGCGGCTTCAACAGGCCGTACTGGGTGCTGATCTCGTCGAGGATCGTGCGGCTGTCGGCGGGGTCGAGGTCGATGGTGGGCAGGAAGCGGGCGATCTGTTCGAGGAGGTCGTCCTCGGGGAAGTAGCGCAGGCCGCGCTGGTGGTAGTGGCGGGCGAGTTCCTTCAGGAGGTCCTGTTTGCGGTCGGTGGTGAAGCGGCTGTAGCGGGTGATCTCGCGGTGCGCGTCCCATTCGCGCAGCAGGACTTCGACGCACCGCTGGTACAACGCGGCCCGCCGCTCGGGGAGTTCGAGGTCGCGCTCGTAGACGATCGCGATGAGGCTGAGCAACAGCGGGTTGGCGGCGAGGGTTTGGAGCCGCCCGTTCGCCGAGAGGGCGCGGACGAGCCCGGCGCGGCGGCGGTCGGCCGCGCCGAACCAGTTCGCGACGAACGTCTCGATCTGCGGCCACTCGAAGTCCAGCGCCTCCAGGACCTGGAACTGCTGGAGGCCGCCGCGCCAGCCCTGACGGCGGCAGGTCGCGGCGATGGGGGCGCGCGGGAACCTCGTCGCCAGGCGGGTGATCTCGGCGGTGACCTTGCGGTAGGCGCTCTCCGCCTCCTGCGCGTTCTCGCCGCCGAGGACTTCGTCGAGGCCGTCGAGGAGGAGGACCGCGCTGCCGTCGGCGAGGCGTTCCACGAGGTAGTCGCGGGCGTCGTCGAACCCGTAGTGGTCGGCCCAGTGCTCCGCGAGGTGGTCCAGCAGGGAGGTGTGGCCGCTCTCGACGAACCTGAACAGTTCGACGTAGGCCGGGAGTAGGGGTGGCTCCTGAGTCGTACGGGTCGCCAGGCGCAGGGCCAGGTGGCGGAGCATGGTCGTCTTGCCGGCGCCGGGGTCGCCGACGACGACGATGCGGCGGTAGCGCTGGAGGGCGTCGGCGGGGGTGTGGGTCTGGACGGCGGTGGCGCGGGCCTCGGCGGCGGCTGCTCTGGCGCGGGCGCGTTCGGTCTGGGCGCGTTCGGCCTGGGCGCGTTCGCGCTCCTGTGCGTCCCCGGGCCGGCCGCCCGCGAGGCGGTAGGGGTCGTCAGGGTCGGCGGCCGGGTCCGTGAACAGGCGGGGCTCGTCGCCGTCCAGCTCCTCGGCGGACAGGAACCGCAACGGCTGCTGCTCCTGCACGCCGACCTGCACGTACAGCCGCTCCAGCCGCAGCGGGCGGGACATGTCGAGGATCTTGAGGGTCGACAGCTCCTGCACCAGGCGGGCGCAGTACGCCGCCGCGCCGTCCTCCAGCGTCGAGCGGTGCTCGGCGACACGCTGCGCGGCGCGCTCGGTCTCCTGGCGCTCCTCGCGCTCGGCCCGGCGCCGCTCGCGTTCCGTCAACTGGCGTTCGTGGTCCCACTCCTGTTCCTTCAGACGGAGCTGGGAGGCGAGTTCGAGCTGGATCTTCTCCCGCTCCAGGCTCTGCGCGCGCTGTACCTGCCACAGGGCGACGCCCGCCGCGATCAGGGCGACCAGCAGACCGCCCAGGGCGGTGACGACGGACGCGCTGTCCAGCGCGAGATTCCCCCTCATTCCGCCGATTGTGACAGCGGGGGTGGGCGATGAAACCCCTTTTGCGCAGGGTCGGTTGGGGGGCGTACGCAGAGGTCCGCCGAAGGCCCGGCACCGAGGACTACACCCCCTCCGCCCGCCTCCTCAGCAGCTCCCTCTCCCGCCCGTTCCCCGCCAACCCCGCTGCTCTCACGAACTCCGCGCGCGCCTCCTCCGTCCGGCCGAGGCGTTCCAGCAGGTCGCCCCGGACGCTGGGCAGCAAGTGGTAAGCCTCCAGGGCGGGTTCGGCGGCGAGGGCGTCGACCAGGGTCAGCGCAGCCGCCGGCCCCTGCGTCATCGAGACGGCCACCGCGCGGTTCAACTCGACGACGGGGGACGGGAATCGGGTGGCGAGGAGGCCGTACAGGACGGCGATCGAGGGCCAGTCGGTGTCCTCGTACCGGTGGGCGTGGGCGTGGCAGGCGGCGATCGTGGCCTGGAGGGTGTAGCGGCCGGGGGCGCCGGAGGTGGTGGCCTCGGCGCGGGCGAGGGCGTGGATGCCCCGGGCGATGAGGGGGCGGTTCCAGCGGCGGCGGTCCTGGTCGCGCAGGAGGACGGGGCCGCCGTCGGGGTCCGTGCGGGCGGGGGTGCGGGACGCCTGGAACTCCAACAGGGCGGCCAGGGCGTGGACTTCGGGCTCCTGCGGCATGAGGGCGGCGAGTTGGCGGGCCAGCCGCAGGGCGTCCTCGCAGAGGGCGGGGCGCAGCCAGTCGTCGCCGGCCGTCGCGGCGTAACCCTCGTTGAAGATCAGGTAGATGACGTCCAGGACGGAGCCGAGGCGGGCCTCGCGGTCGGGGCCGTGGGGGACTTCGAAGGCGACGTTCTTCTCGGCGAGGGTGCGTTTGGCTCGGACGATCCTCTGCGCGACCGTCGCTTCGGGGGCGAGGTAGGCCCGCGCGATCTCGGCCGTCGTGAGGCCGCCCAGCAGGCGCAGGATGAGCGCTGTGCGGGCGGCCGGGGTCAGTACCGGATGGCACGCCATGAAGACGAGCCTGAGGACGTCGTCACCAAAGTCGTCGGCGTCGGTGTCGCCCTCGGGCGGTGGCGTCGTTTCCGTCAAGTCCCGGCCGATCTCGGCGAGTTTGCGGGCGTAGGTCTCGCGGCGGCGGATCAGGTCGACGGCGCGGCGCCTGGCCGTGGCGGTCAGCCAGGCGCCGGGGTTGTCGGGGACGCCGTCCCTCGGCCACTGCTCCAAGGCCGCGACGAGGGCGTCCTGGGCCAGTTCCTCGGCGATTCCCACGTCCCGGACGAGGCGGGTGACGGTCGCGATGATCCGTGGGGACTCGATCCGGAAGACGGTCTCGACGGCCTCGCGGGGGTCCATGGTGCGCTGTCGTTCCACAACTCACCATGGAACACCCCGGCACTGACATCAGCCCGGCGACAAAGGCTCAGCCTTCCGCGATCTCCCGCACCTCGCAGGTCAGCGTCCAGAACTCCTCGTGGACGCGCAGGAACCGCTCGGCCCAGTACAGCGCCTCCGCGCGGTCCTTGCACTGGGTGATCGCGTATCCGCCCACGACCTCCTTGGACTCGGTGAACGGCCCGTCCGTGACGGTGATCCTGCCGCCCTCCCAGCGCACGCTCATCCCCTCGGCGCTCGGCAGCAGTCCGGCCGTGTCGAGCATGACGCCCGCCTTGGTGATCTCCTCGATCAACTCCCCCATCCGGCGGCCCAGTTCCTCGCTGTGGCCCTCGGCCGGGACACGTGCCTCGTCGATCTTCACGAGCGACAGGTAGCGGGGCATGGTGACTCCTCGGTGTTCATGGGCCGTCGGGGCCCGGTGAGCGGGGCCGTTCCCCGCCTCTCACCCGTACGTCGAACGAGACCGCGCCACATCGACAGACTCACCGGAAAAATCCCGGGCTATCTCAACGACTCCCACAGCTCCCGCGCCTCAGGCTCCTTCGCGATCACCCGGTTCGAGTCCGACGGCGCCGGCACGACCGGCATCATCACGGTCGTGAGGTTGGCGACCGACAACCCCCGTACGCTCTGCCCGAGTTGCATCAGGTCGGAGAGGGAGCTGAGCCCGGTGTCGGTGGTCAGGCTGCCGGTGACGGCGTCGGCGACCTGGTAGAGCTTGGTGGGGCTGCTGAGCAGGTCGAGCCGGGAGATCTGGGTCAACAGGGCTTTCACCAGCGTCTGTTGGAGCCCTATGCGGCCGAGGTCGCTGCCGTCGCCGATGCCGTGGCGGGTGCGCGCGAGGGCGAGGGCGGTCTTGCCGTCCAAGTGGTGGGTGCCCGCGTCGAGTCGGAGGTGGCTGTCGACGTCGTCGATGTCCTGGGTGGTCGTGACGGTGACGCCGCCGAGCGCGTCGACGAGCTTCGCGAAGCCCGCGAAGTCGACCTCGATGTAGTGGTCCATGCGGACGCCGGTCATCGTCTCGACGGTCTTGACGGCGCAGGCGGGCCCGCCGCGTTCGTAAGCGGTGTTGAACATGACGCCGTGGGCGACCCGGCTGGTGCCGCCCGAGGGGAGCGGGCAGGAGGGGCGGGTGACGAGGGTGTCGCGGGGGATGCTGACGACCGTCGCGGCGGTACGGCCGGCGTCGAGGTGGACGACCATGGCCGTGTCGGAGCGCGCACCGCCCTCGGGGCCGCCGCCGAGTTCCTTGTTCTCCTTGCCTGTTCGGGAGTCGGAGCCGAGGACGAGGATGTTGAGGGAGCCGGTGGGGAGCGGGGAGGCCGAGGGGGACGGGGTGATCATCGGACGGGTGGGGCGGTCGTCGCCGAGCGCCTGGTCGATGTCGACGCTCTTGATGTTGGCGTTGAGGTGCCAGTAGACCCAGCCGCCGGCGGCGACCCCCAGCACGAGTACGCCCGCGAGGGTGAGGCCGACGATCTTCAGGACCCTCGACCGCCGGCTCACCTGTCTGCCTTCGTCGCCTTGCTCCTCGTTTCGCGTCACACGACGAACATAAGTCCGGAATGTCAACGCACTGTAAGGAGAGGGGCCTCAGGGCTGATTTCTTCGGAAAATCTCACATCCGGAGGCAAGCCCCGCGCCCGGCACCGAGCCCCTACGTCACCGTCACCACCGGCACCGGATTGCCCCCGCTCCAGGACCCGTTGAACCCGAACGACACCGAACCCCCGTCCGGCACGGTCCCGTTGTACGACGCGTTCGCGCACGACACCGCCGCCCCCGACTGCGTACACACCGCGTTCCACGCCTGCGTCACAGCCTGCCCGGCGCCGAAGGTCCAGGTCGCCCGCCAGGACGACAGCGCGGCCCCGGAGCAGGAGATCACCACGTTCCCGGTGAACCCGGTGTTCCACTGACTGGTGACGGTGTACGTCGCCCGGCACGCCCCGGTCGGCGGGTTCGACGTCCCGCCGAGCGCTTCGGAGATGCCGTAATAGGCCGGTTTCGGCTGGAAGTTGGCGTCGTACGGCGTCGCCGCCCCCTCCCCGGGGAACGTCGACTCGACCCAGGAGTCGGAGTCGGTGAACCCCCACACCGTGAGGTTCACGCACCGCGCGACGGCGACACAAGCGGCCGTCACCGCCTTGTAGTCGGCCTTCTGTTGGGCCAACTTGCCCGCGTCGGAAGGGAGGTTCATGCGAATGTCCAGCTCGGTGATCGCGACGTCGAGCCCGAGGTCGGCGAACCGCTGGATGTTCTGCTGGAACGAGGACGGGACCTGACCGAGGATCAGATGTGCCTGGAGGCCGACGCCGTCGATCGGCACGCCCCGCTGCTTGAGCGAACTGACCAGGTTGTAGAGGGCGTTGGACTTCGCGTTGACGCCCTCGACGTTGTAGTCGTTGATGTAGAGCTTGGCGTCGGGGTCGGCGGCCCGCGCCCACCGCAGCGCGTTCGCGATGTAGTCGACACCGAGGCCGTTGTACCAGAGGGTCGGGCGGTAGGTGCCGTCCTCGTTGAAGGGCTCGTTGACGACGTCCCAGGCGGCGATGCGGCCCTTGTAGCGGCCGACCTCGGTGTCGATGTGGTTCTGCAGCAGGGTGCTCAACTGGGCGGGCGTCCAGGTGCCGTTGGTGAGCCAGTTCGGGTTCTGGTTGTGCCAGACGAGGGTGTGGCCGCGCACCTGCTGGTTGTGGGCCTCGGCGAAGTCGACGATCTGGTCGGCCTCGGTCCAGTTGAAGGTGCCCCGCGTCGGTTCGACCGAGCCCCACTTCATGGCGTTGCCGGGGGTCAGGGAGGAGAACTGGGTGCCGGCGAGGTCGCCGTAGGTGCCGGTGAGCTTGGAGCCGGTCACCGCCGTGCCGATGACCTTGCCCTTGGCCGTGCCGAGGTCGCGCAGGGGGGTGTCGGCGGCCTGGGCGGGGGTGGCCGTCGCGGTGAGCAGGGCGCCTACGGTCACCGCCCCGGCGAGCAGAGCGGACAGGCGTGATCGGGGGGAGGATCTCATTGCGGGTGCCTCCGAAAGTTTCGGTTGTGCAACCGATTGACTTCGGAGGAGTGTGGGGGCGCCCGCCACACCCGTCAATACATCAGCTTCCGGCCAACGGCGGCACCCCCGTGCTGGAGCGCACCACGAGGCTCGTCGCCAGCTCCACCCGGGTCGCCGCCGGGCCCTCCGCGCTCCCGTTGTCGGACCGCCCGAGTTCGAGGACGAGCCGCGCCGCCGCCTCGGCCATCTCGGTCAGCGGCTGGCGGACGGTCGTCAGCGGCGGCCCGACCCAGCGGGCGACCGGCAGGTCGTCGAAGCCGACGACGCTGAGGTCTTCGGGGATGCGCAGCCCCAGCTCGCGCGCCGCCTCGTACAGGCCGAGCGCCTGGAGGTCGTTGCCGGCGAAGACGGCGGTGGGCCGGTCGGGGCGGGCCAGCAGTTCACGGCCGACGCGGTAGCCGGTGTCGTGGTGGAAGTCGCCCGTACGGATGAGGTCGGACTCGACCGGCAGCCCGGCGGTCTCCAGCGCCGCGCGGTAGCCGTCGACGCGGGCGCGGCTGCACATCATCTGCGGCGGGCCGCTGATCGCGCCGATCCTGCGGTGGCCGAGTTCGACCAGGTGCCGGGTGGCGGCGAGGCCGCCCTGCCAGTTGGTGGCGCCGATCGAGGGGACGTCCGCACCGGGGTCGCCCGCCGGGTCCATGACGACGAACGGCACGGAACGGCTGGTCAGCAGGGCGCGCTGGGACTCGTCGAGGCCGGACAGGACGAGGATGACGCCGTGCGGGCGGCGGGCGGCGACCTGGTCGGCCCAGGTCCGGCCGGGGGTGAGCCGGCCCGCGCTCTCGCTGAGCACGACGCTGAGGCCGGCGTCGCGCGCGACGTTCTCGACGCCCCGGATGACTTCGAGGGCCCAGGCGCTCTCCAGCTCGTGGAAGACCAGGTCGATGAGGGGTGAACGGGTCGCCTCGGCCCGTCGGCGCCGGTAGCCGTGGGCGCGCAGCAGGTTCTCGACACGGGTCCGGGTGCCGGGCGCGACGTCGGCCCGTCCGTTGAGGACCTTCGAAACAGTCGGCGCGGAGACGCCGGCCTCGCGGGCGATCTCCGCGAGCGTCGCGGTCTGTGGCCGCGTTTCAGCGGGGTCCGAGGGTGTCATGGCGGCGATCGTATCGCCGCATGCCCTCTTGACGAACCCCGTGAGACGCCATAGGTTCCCGGAACATTCGAAGTATCGTCCGAAACATTCGAAAACGGTACGAGGATTCACGGTCCTTCTGGTGGCTCACCGACCTCTGACAGGAGCTTCATGACCACCACCCCCGAGCGCGACGTCGCTCCCGAACGCGCCCCCTGGCGCGATCCCGCACTGCCCGCCGCCGCCCGCGTCGACGACCTGATCTCCCGGATGACGCTCCAGGAGAAGACCGCCCAGCTGTACGGCGTCTGGGTGGGCGCCGACACCGAGGACGGCGGAGTCGCCCCGCACCAGAGCGACATGAGCACGGACTACGACTGGGACGAGCTGGTCTCCCACGGACTCGGCCAGCTCACCCGCCCCTTCGGTACCGCCCCCGTCGACCCGACGGCCGGCGCCCGTGCCCTCGCCGAGGCCCAGCGCCGCCTGGTCGCCGCGAACCGCTTCGGCATCCCCGCGCTCGCCCACGAGGAGTGTCTGGCCGGGTTCACCGCCTGGCAGGCCACCGCCTACCCCGTCCCGCTCTCCTGGGGCGCCTCCTTCGACCCTGACCTCGTCGAGAAGATGGCCGCCCGTATCGGCCACGACCTGCGCTCGGTCGGCGTCCACCAGGGCCTCGCGCCCGTCCTGGACGTCGTGCGCGACGCCCGCTGGGGGCGGGTCGAGGAGACGATCGGCGAGGACCCGTACCTCGTCGGCACGGTCGCCACCGCCTATGTGCGCGGCCTCCAGTCGGCCGGTGTGGTCGCCACGCTCAAGCACTTCGCCGGGTACGCCTCCTCGGCGGGCGCCCGCAACCTGGCGCCCGTGCGCGCGGGCACCCGCGAGTTCGCGGACGTCACCCTGCCCCCGTTCGAGATGGCGATCCGCGAGGGCGGCGCCCGCTCGGTCATGCCGTCCTACACCGAGCGCGACGGCGTGCCGGCCTCCGCCGACCCCGAACTGCTCACCCAACTCCTGCGCGACACCTGGGGGTTCACCGGCACGGTCGTCTCCGACTACTTCGCCGTCGGCTTCCTGGAGACCCTGCACCGGGTCGCCGGCACGCCCGCCCAGGCGGCCCACGCGGCGCTCGCCGCCGGCATCGACGTCGAGCTGCCGACCCTCAAGTGCTACGGCAAGCCTCTCCTGACGGCCGTTCAGGAAGGCGCCGTGCCCGAGGAGTTGGTGGACACCGCCGTCCGCCGCGTCCTGCTCCAGAAGTGCGAACTCGGGCTGCTTGACGAGGACTGGACGCCGGTCCACGCCGACCCCGTCGACCTGGACTCGGCGGCGAACCGGGCCGTGGCGCGTGAACTCGCCGAGGAATCCGTCGTGTTGCTCGACAACCCGGACGGCATCCTGCCGCTCGCGCCCGACACGAGGATCGCGGTCGTCGGCCCGCGCGCGGCGGACGCGCTGGCGATGCTCGGCTGCTACTCCTTCCCCTCGCACGTCCTGCCCCACCACCCCGGCGTCGCCGACGGCGTCGAGATCCCGACGGTCCTGGACGCCCTGCGCGCCGAACTCCCGGACGCCAAGGTCACGTTCGCCGAGGGCTGCGGCGTCGACACCCCCGACACCGGCGGCTTCGACGAGGCCGTGGCACGCACCGCCGAGGCGGACGTCTGCGTCGCCGTGCTCGGCGACCGCGCCGGGCTCTTCGGGCGCGGCACCTCCGGCGAGGGCTGCGACGCCGAGGACCTTCGACTGCCCGGCGTCCAGGCCGAGTTGCTGGACGCGCTGGTCGCGACCGGCGTCCCCGTCGTGCTCGTCATGCTCACCGGGCGCCCCTACGCGCTCGGGCGCTGGCACGGGCGGCTCGGGGCGGTCGTCCAGGCGTTCTTCCCCGGCGAGGAGGGCGGACCGGCGGTCGCGGGGGTCTTGTCGGGCCGCGTCAACCCGTCGGGACGGCTCCCGGTGAGCGTGCCGCGCGTCACGGGGGGCCAGCCCTGGACGTACCTCCAGCCGCCGCTGGGGCTCAAGGGCGAGGTCAGCAACCTCGACCCGACGCCGCTGTACCCGTTCGGGCACGGGCGGTCGTACACCGAGTTCGTGTGGGAGAGCGGCGCGGCGGAAGCGGCCGCGTCGATCTCCACCGACGGCGCGTACGACGTGAGCGTGACCGTCCGCAACGCCGGGGAGCGGCCCGGGGCCGAGGTCGTGCAGTTGTACCTGCACGACCCGGTGGCCTCGGTGACGCGGCCCGACGTCCGGCTGATCGGTTACCAGCGGCTGGAGTTGGCGCCGGGACAGGAGCGCCGGGTCACGTTCACCTTCCACGCCGACCTGTCCGCGTTCACGGACCGCGCCGGGCGCCGGATCGTCGAACCGGGCGCGCTGGAGCTGCGGCTGGGGGCGTCCAGCACGGACACCCGGTTCACGACGAGTCTCGAACTCACCGGGGAGGTGCGGGAGTTGGGGGTCGACCGGCGGTTGTTCTGCGAGACCGAGGTCGGCTAGCCGACGCGAGACCGGAGTCGGTCAGCCGACGCTCTCGAACCGCCAGCGGTGCACCGCTCGCGTGACCAACTCTCCCTCCGGCTCAGGGAGTTCGGGCAGCGGTGCGTCCAGCTCCGCCTCCCACCAGGTGATGACCAGCACCCGGTCCCCGGCCGCGCGGAACGTCTCCCGACGGAGGGGAGGCGTCGCGAGGGTCTGGCGGCGGGCCCAGGCGAGCAGTTCCTCGCCCCGGCCCGCCGCCGCCTTGGCCTCCCACATCAACGCGACGGTCGTCATGAGTACAGGTTGTCCTTGCTGACCTCGTGCACGTGATCGTGACCGGGCACGTGCGGGTCGGTCACCGGCAACGACGAGTCCGCCGACAGGTCCCAGTCCGACGGCGTCCGGTTGCGCGCCACCATCTCCGCGCCCAGCGCCGCGACCATCGCCCCGTTGTCCGTGCACAACTTCGGCCGGGGCACCCGCAGCCGGATCCCGGCGGCCTCGCACCGCTCCTGGGCGAGCGCCCGCAGCCGGGAGTTGGCGGCGACCCCGCCGCCGATCATCAGGTGGTCGACGCCCTCGTCCTTGCACGCCCGCACGGCCTTGCGCGTCAGCACGTCGACGACCGCCTCCTGGAAGGACGCGGCCACGTCACGCACCGGCACCTCCTCCCCCGCCGCCCGCTTCGCCTCGATCCAGCGGGCCACGGCCGTCTTCAGCCCGGAGAAGGAGAAGTCGTAGGCGGGGTCACGCGAACCGGTCAACCCCCGTGGAAAAGCGATGGCGTTGGGGTCACCTTCGCGGGCGTACCGGTCGATGACAGGCCCGCCGGGGAAGCCCAGGTTCAGCACGCGCGCGATCTTGTCGAACGCCTCGCCGGCCGCGTCGTCGATCGTCGCGCCCATCGGCCGGACGTCCGAGGTGATGTCGCTGGACAGCAGCAGCGAGGAGTGCCCGCCGGAGACCAGCAGGGCCATCGTCGGCTCGGGCAGCGGGCCGTGCTCCAGCTGGTCGACGCAGATGTGCGAGGCGAGGTGGTTGACGCCGTACAGCGGCTTGCCCAGCGCGTACGCGTACGCCTTGGCGGCCGAGACGCCGACCAGCAGCGCGCCCGCGAGCCCCGGACCCGCGGTGACGGCGATGCCGTCCAGGTCCCTCGCCGAGATCCCGGCGTCCTTCAGGGCCCGCTCGATCGTCGGGACCATCGCCTCCAGGTGGGCGCGCGAGGCGACCTCCGGGACGACGCCGCCGAACCGGGCGTGCTCGTCGACGGACGACGCGACCGCGTCCGCGAGCAGGGTGGTACCCCGGACGATCCCGACACCGGTCTCGTCGCAGGAGGTCTCGATCCCCAGGACCAGGGGTTCGTCAGTCATTCTCGGTTCCTCGTACGGGAGTCGCTGCGGGGTCGGTGCGGCGCATCACCAGCGCGTCCACGTTGCCCGGCTGGTAGTAGCCGCGCCGGAAGCCGATCGGCTCGAAGCCGTAACGCTCGTACAGCTTCTGGGCGCGGATGTTGTCGACGCGGCACTCCAGCATGACCTCGGGACACTCGAACTCGGTCGCCGCGCGCAGGAGTTCGGTCAGGAGCCGGCCGCCGAGGCCGGTGCCCCAGTGGTCGCGGGCCACCGCGATGGTCTGGACGTCGGCGAGGTCGCCGGAGGCGGCGAGTCCGGCGTAGCCGACGATCCGGCCGTCCCCCTCACTCACCGCCACCACGTACCGCCGGTTGGCCTCGGGCCCCCGCGCGTGCGCCAGCTCCGACCAGAACATCCCCCGCGACCACGCGTCCTCGGGAAACAGCCCGCGCTCCAGCTCCAGCACGGGATCGATGTCCCACCAGCGCATCTCACGCAGCACGGGCAGCGCGCTCACCACGGTTCCGGTCACTTCGGCGTGACCACCTTGTAGTTCTTCGGCACCTGCGCGTCCGGCCGTCGCAGGTACAGCGGCCGGGGCTCGTCCAGCTCGACGCCCGCGGCCAGCCGCTCGGCCGCCAGCGCGGCGAGCGAGGCCGCCGAGACGTGTTCGGGGCCCGGGACGACGTCGAAGGCGTCCGGGTACAGCAGCGCGCCGGCGCCGAACGTGGGGACGTCCTGCGCGACCTCGGCGGGGCGGTCCACCGCGGGCCCGCTCACCCTCGTCAGCCGGTCGTCGTAGCGCGCCCAGTAGACCTCCTTGCGCCGGGCGTCCGTGGCGACCACGAACGGGCCCTCCACCTCCGCCGCGTACGCGAGCCCGTCCAGCGTGCAGACGCCGTACACCGGGACGCCCAGCGCGAGGCCGAACGTGTCCGCCGTCATCAGCCCGACCCGAAGGCCCGTGTACGGCCCCGGTCCGGTGCCGACGACGATCCCCGTCACGGCGTCCAGTCTCACCCCCGCCTCGGCGAGCACACGGTCGACGGCCGGCAGCAGCAGTTCGCCGTGCCGGCGGGCGTCCACCTGACTCGACGCGGCGACGGTTCGGGCGCCGTCGTGCAGGGCGACCGTGACGGCGGGGGTGGCGGTATCCAGAGCGAGCAAGAGCACGCGAACAGCCTACGGCGCGCGGGAGTGAACCACGTCCCGTACTGCTACCGTCCACGGCGAAACCGGACGTTACGACACAGAGGTGGGCGCAGGTGGCAAGTGGGAACGCGGGGGTCGTGACGGGGCTCACGGCGGCGGCGCTCGTCACGGTGGGGGTGCTGGGGTGGCAGGCGTCCGCGACCGCCGATCTCGGGCGCGGGGAGCGGACGGTGGCGGTCTCCTCCAAGGTGCCGCGCGATGTGAAGCACCCCGAGGCGCTGCCGGTGAACTCCGGGGGCGGGCAGCGGGTCGTCTACTCGGTCGACGACGACCGGGTGTGGCTCGTCGGTGAGGACGGGCGGGTGGTGCGGACGTTCCGGGTCTACCCCGGGGGGATCGATCCCGCGCCGGGCTCGTACGTCGTGTCGTCCCGCGCGAACGCGGTCACCGCGACGGACGGGACTCAGGTCGAGCATGTCGTCCGCTTCGCGGCGACGCCGGACGGGATGGCGATCGGGTTCAGTGCGGCGGTGAACGGGGCACTGCCGGACGCGGACACGATGGTGCGGACCGGGGGGATCAGGGAGACGCGGGCGGACGGGGACGCGATGTGGGACTTCGCGACGGTGGGGCGACGGGTGGTGGTGATTCGGTGAGGGCCTAAGGGGGTGCCGCTCCATGTGGTCTGGCGGCTGCGGGTTGTCTGTGGTTGTTCGCGCCCACGCGGCGGTAGCCGCATATCGACACAGCCCCGCGCCCCTAAAAGGCGGCTACGCCGCCTTCCGCCGGTCCTCCGCCGCGTTCTCGTCCTCCGTCGGCTCTGGTGCCCTCGGCGGCAAGGACACCGCCTTCGCCGCCGCGCACGACGCCAACAGGTCGCTCATCGAAACTACCGGCATGGACATGGGCGCCTCCAGCGGGTCGGGGGCGGTCGTGGGGGCTACTTAGGTAGACCTAACCACGGGCTGGATACCATATGACCACGCCCGATCCCGTGGACGCAACATTTTGCCGACGTCGTGTCGGAACGTTCACACGCGCAGCAGGCCCGGTAGATCGACCCCGTCCCACCGCGCCCCGAGCCCGCGTACGGACACGTGCCGCACCTCGTCGGTCGTGTCGCCGACGGCCCGCTCGATGCCGATCCAGAGCCGGTCCTCGGTCAGCTCCTCGACCTTGCCCTCGCCCCACTCCACGACGACGACGGACTCGGGCAGGGAGACGTCGAGGTCGAGGTCTTCCATCTCGTCCAGCCCGCCGCCCAGGCGGTACGCGTCGACGTGGACCAGCGGGGGCCCGTCGACGAGGGACGGGTGGACGCGGGCGATGACGAACGTCGGCGAGGTGACGGCCCCCCGGACGCCGAGCCCTTCGCCGAGCCCCCGGGTCAGCGTGGTCTTCCCGGCGCCCAGCTCGCCGTTGAGCATGACGAGGTCCCCGGCGCGCAGGAGCGAGGCGAGTCTCAGGCCCAGCTCACGCATCTGCTCGGGGGAGGTGACGGTCAACTCAGCCAGGCTGTGCGGTGCTGCTGCTTCCATAACCGCCAACGGTAGCCCCCGCCGGGAACGCCCCCACCCGCGTGAGCAGGTCGGCGAGCCGGTCCGTCACCACCTCGGGGTGCTCCAGCATCACCAGGTGCCCGGCGTCCGGCACGAGCACCAGCTCGGCCCCCGGCAGCAGATCGGCGATGGCCTCGCTGTGCTCGCTGGGCGTCACCAGGTCCCCCACGCCCGCGAGCACCAGCACCGGCATCTCGCTGAACCGGGCCAGCGCCTCGGTCTTGTCGTGCTCGGTGAACGCCGGGTAGAACTCGGCGACGACGTCGATGGTCGTCCCCTCGATCATCCGCTCGGCGAACCGCGCGACCGCCGGATCGACGTCCCGCGAGGAGAACGAGTACCGCTTGATGACGCCGGCGAACAGGTCGGCCGTCGCCCGCCGCCCCCTCTCCACCAGCGCCGCCTGCTGCCCGAGCACCTTGAGGACCCCGGGCAGCACCCGCCGCACGGCGTTGACCCCGGCCGCGGGCAGCCCGTAGTTGACCTCCCCGAGCCGCCCGGACGACGTCCCGACGAACGCGGTCGCCACGACCCGCTCGGCGACGAACTCGGGGTACTGCGCGGCGAGCGCCATCACCGTCATCCCGCCCATGGAGTGTCCCACGAGTACTACGGGTCCCTCGGGGGCGGCCGCGTCGACGACGGCCTTCAGGTCCCGGCCGAGCTGGTCGATGGTGACCGGCACGCCGTCCTGGAGCTGCGCGACCCCGTGCTCCGACCGGCCGTGGCCGCGCTGGTCCCAGTGCACGGTCCGCACGACGCCCCGCAGCGCCGCCCGCTGGAAGTGCCAGGAGTCCTGGGTGAGGCAGTAGCCGTGGCTGAAGACGACGGTGACGGGGGCCGGCGCCTTGCGGCCGAACAGCCGCCGGCGCCGGGGCGCGGTCCCGCCCTCGGGCTCGACGTCGTCCACCTCGTAGTACAGCTCGGTGCCGTCGTCCGCGTACGCCTTGCCGGGGGTGCCGCGCAGGGCGCCGTAGGGGCCGGCCGAGTCCAGGGCGAGGCGGGCCTTCTTGCGCATGCCCCGGCCGACGGTCATCCGCTCCAGGGCGACGCCGGCGGCGGCCCCGGCGGCGATCACCCCTATCGCGGCGCCGGCGATGCCGGTCACCCGGCGCCAGTTGCCCGCAGCGTCCCCCGTGGCGGAGGCGACGGCGTCAGCCACCGCCTCCACACCGCTCTCGCTCACGTACCGCTCCTCTCCACCCTGGACCTACCCACCGACGTAGACGCGGGGAACGCGCGCGGAGATGCGGGTGACGATCTCGTACCCGATGGTCCCGGCGGCCTGCGCCCAGTCCTCGGCGGTCGGTTCCCCCCGGTCGCCGGGGCCGAACAGGACGGCCTCGGCGCCGGCCTCGACGTCGTCGCCGCCGAGGTCCACGACGAACTGGTCCATCGCGATCCGGCCGGCCGTCGTCCGCCACTTCCCGCCGATCAGCACGGGTCCGGCGCCGGAGGCGTGCCTCGGGACGCCGTCGCCGTAACCGAGGGGGACGAGCGCGAGGGTCGTCTCGCCGGGGGTGACGTAGTGGTGGCCGTAGCTGACGCCGTGTCCGCCGGGGACGTGCTTGACGAGGGCGACCGGGGCCGTGAGCGTCATCACCGGGCGCAGGCCCAGGTCGGCGGGGGCGCCGAGGTCGGGGCTCGGCGAGAGGCCGTACATCGCGACGCCGGGGCGGACGAGGTCGTAGTGCGCCTCGGGCAACGTCAGCGTCGCGGGCGAGTTGGCGATGTGCCGGACCTCGGGGCGGACGCCCTGGGCCTCGGCGTACGTCACCATCTCCCGGAACCTGTCCAGCTGTTGCCTCGTCGAGGGGTGCCCCGGTTCGTCGGCGCACGCGAGGTGCGACCAGAGGCCGGTGATCCGTACGTGCCCGGCGCGCTCGGCTTCCAGGGCGCGGCGTACGAGGCCGGCCCAGTCGGCGGGCTGACTGCCGCCGCGGCCGAGTCCGGTGTCGGCCTTGAGTTGGACGCGGGCCACGGTCTGGACGGGGGCTGCTGTTTGGACGGCCTCGGCGGCCTCTTTCTGGACGGCCTCGGCGGCCTCTTTCTGGACGGCCTCGGCGGCCCCGACGACCTCCTCCAGCGCCCACTCGGCGCTCACGGACACGTCGATCCCGGCCTCGACGGCCTCCCGCCAGGGCCCGCCCGGCGTCCACAGCCAGCACATCACGCGGACGTCGTCCGGCAGCCCGGCGTGCGCCTTCAGCGCCAGCGCCTCCTGCGGCGTCGCCGTCCCCACCCACGTCGCGCCGGCCTCGACCGCCGCGCGGGCACACGGAATCGCGCCGTGGCCGTACCCGTCGGCCTTGACCACGGCCATGAAGGCCGCGCCGGGTGCCTTCCCCCGCAGCGCGCGCACGTTCGCCTTCAGCGCCGCCAGGTCGATCACCGCCCTGGCCCGCGCTCGTTCCGTCTCTCTCATCTCCCCCAGTCTCTCAGAGCCGCCTCTTCCCCCAGACGTACACCCGGTCGCCCTTCTTCAGCACACCCCACAGCTTCCGCGCGTCCGGCACGGTCAGATTCACGCAGCCCATCGATCCGACCCTCGTGTGAATACTCCCGTACACCGCGTGAAAAGCCTGCCCGCCGCTGAAGAACTGCGAATACGGCATCGGCGTCCGATACAACGTCGAGAAATGGTTCTTGTGCCGCCAATAAACCTTGAACCACCCCGTCCGCGTAGGATGCGCCGCCCTCCCGCTCCGCATGGAAACCGGCCCGAACACCACCTTCTTCCCCTTCTGCACCCACGTGATCTGCCGTGTGAGATCCACACACGCGACCCGATAACTCCGCACAGGACACTTCTTCCCGGCATTAGGCTTCTTCTTAGCGGCCAAAAACTGCATCCGCTTCCAAGTAACCGGCCCCGCGAACCCAATAGCCGGCTTGATCCTCTGCTTCCGCTGAAACGCCCTGATCGCCTTGCAGTCCTTCGCCGACTGCTTCCCGTCCACCCTCACCTTCAGCCACCGCTCCACCTGCCTCTGATAAGGCCCCGTCTTCTTCGTACACCCCACCCTCGCGACGGCTTCCCCGAGCGGCACATACTCAACAAGCTCGTAGCTACCCGGCACCGCGTCCTTCGGCTCGACGGCATCCTCTTCAGCACTCGGCGTATACGTCTTCGGCGCCAACACCTGATCCGGCGTATCAACCACCCCGACCTGCTTCACCCCGGGCACCAACTCCTCCCCAGGCACCGCAACCGCCGCCGCCCCCGGCACCATCACAGCCACCGCCAGAGCCAGCGCGACCCCGTTACGTCTGATCGTCATGCGATCAGACGTAACGCCTACGGATCCCCGGACCCCGGAGGGCACGCGACGAGGTCACCCGGAACGCGCAGTGGCTGGAGTCCACCCCCTACCCCTCCGCGATCACCACCGCCGAAGCCACCCCCGCGTCATGGCTCAGGGACACATGCCACCCCGTCACCCCCAGCGCCTCCGCCCGCGCGGCAACGCTCCCCCGGACCCGCAGCCGGGGCTGCCCGCTGGGCTCGACGTAGACCTCCGCGTCGGTCCAGAGGAGCCCTCCGGGGGCGCCGAGGGCCTTCGCCAGGGCCTCCTTCGCGGCGAAGCGGGCCGCGAGGGAGGCGGGACCGCGGCGTCGGCCGTCGGGGAGGAGGAGTTCGCTGTCGAGGAACAGGCGGGCGGCGAGTCCGGGGGTCCGTTCCAGGGACGCCGCGAACCGCTCGATCTCGGCCACGTCGATGCCGACGCCGATGATGCTCATGCCGAGCACCTTAGGGGGCGGCAGATGGTAGCCCCCTGTTACCCTGCGGCGTCTTGAAACAAACGTACGAATCCAGCCAGGGGTGGGGACAGAAGTGAGCGGCGGGTTGCCGAGTTTCGACACGTACGACAACACACCGGAGCTGATCCCGCTGAGGGACGCGACACGGGCCGGGGACTGGGCGGCCGTCCGGGGGTTCCTGGGGCGGCTGGGGTCCGTGGACGATCTGATCGCCGGGATGAACGCGGTCGCGGAGACGGAGGGGGCCGAGGGGTTCCTGGAGCGCGCGGTGGCCGATTTCCCCGCGGACCCGCTGCCGAGGACGATCCTCGCGAAGCGGTACGTGATCATCGGCTGGGACATCCGCGGCGCCGCGTTCGCGAAGGACGTCTCACGGGAGCAGTTCGACCGGTTCCACGCCTGGCTGCGCCGGGCGGAGCAACTGCTCATCCAGGTCTGCGCCGAGCAGCCCGCGTACGCCCCCGCGTGGTACGTCCGCATCACCCTGGCCCGGGGCCTGGAACTCGGCCAGGCGGAGGCCCGCCGCCGCTACGACCGCCTGCGCGCGCACCAGCCGCACGTGTACGGCGCCCAGGCGGCGCTCCTCCAGCAGCTGTGCCCGAAGTGGGGCGGAAGCTGGGAGGCCGCGCACGGCTTCGCCGCGGAGGCGACCCGCGAGGCACCGGACGGCGCACCGACCGGCGTCCTCGTCGCGGACGCGCACATCGAGCACTGGCTGGCGCTGGACGACGGACAGGGCATCGCCTACCTGCGGGGCACCGGCGTCCTCCAGGACCTGCGCAACGCCGCCGCCATCTCGGTCCTGCACCCGGCGTACCGCCCCGACCTGTCGGCGGTCGCCGCGCACAGCACCTTCGCGATGGCCTTCTCCCTCGGCGGCCACCACGCCGACGCCGCCCCCCACTTCGCCGCGCTCGGCGACCGCGCCTCCGAGTACCCGTGGTCGTACGTCGCCGACCCGAAGGCGTTCTTCCTCCGGCACCGCAAGTCCGCGCGAGAGGCGGTCACCCGATGAACACCACCGTCGTCCAGGGGATACCCACGCTGTACGCCCCGAGTACTACGGGCCCGAGTACTACGGGTGAGCTGACCGCCGGTCTGATGTTCCGCGTCGGCCGCGCCGACGAGACGCTGGCCACCGCGGGCATCACGCACCTCGTCGAACACCTCGCGCTGCACCGCCTGGGCCTGTCCGACCTGCACTACAACGGCGCGACGGCCACCACGTACACCCTTTTCCACGTCACCGGCACCGAAGCCGAGGTCGTCACCTACCTCAACAGCGTCTGCGCGGCCCTGCGCGAACTCCCGCTGGAGCGGCTGGAGACGGAGAAGGAGATCCTGCGGACCGAGGCGGCGGGGCGAGGGGGATCCTCGCAGCTCCCCCTGTGGAGGTACGGGGCGCAGGGGTACGGCCTCACGAGTTACTCCGAACTGGGGACGTGGAGCCTCACGCCTGACGCCGTCCGCTACTGGGCCCAGACCCGGTTCACCCGCGACAACGCGGCCCTGTGGATCACCGGCGACCACGTCCCCGCCGGCCTCGACCTCACCCTCCCGCCGGGCACCCGCATCCCGGCCCCGGCCGCGACCAGCGCGCTCCCGGTGACCCCGGCGTACGTCTGCGGCGACGACGGGCAGGTGGTCCTCTCGTCCGTCGTGCGCCGGTCGGCCGCCGCCATGCTCTTCGCCGACCTCTTCGGCCGCGCCCTCTTCCACGACCTGCGCCAGGAGGGCGGCTACTCCTACCAGGCCGACGCCGACTACTCCCCGCGCGACGCCGAGTACGCGACGATCACCGCGTACGCCGACGCGCTGCCCCAGAAGCAGGACGCCGTGATCGGCGGCTTCGTCGACACGCTGGCCCGCCTGCGCGCGGGCACGTTCACCCAGCAGGAGCTGGACTCCTCCCGCGCCCGTCTCCTCAAGCAGTACGACGACCCCGGCGCCGGCCTCCTGCCCGGCAACGCCCTCAGCCTCCTTCTCGGACGCCCGGTGCGGTCGGCGGAGGAACGCCGCGCCGAACTCACCGCCGTCACCCTCGCGGACGTCCACGAAGTCGCCCAGGAGACATGGGCGGGCGCCCTGCTCCAGGTACCCGGGCGCGGCGTCGACTGGGCCGGTTTCACCCTGGCTCCCCAGTATTCGACGACGTCCCTCTCAGGTACGAGCCACCGCCATCTCTCCGAGGACGGCGTCACCCTGACGATCGCCCCGGACGGCGTCACTCTCACGACCCCCGGCGGCCCGGTCACCGTCCCCTACGGGTCCTGCGCCGCCATGACCGCCCGCCCCGACGGCTCCCGCACCCTCACGGGTCACGACGGCTTCTCGGTCACGGTCGAACCGACCCTCTACAAGGGCGTCACCCCCGACCGCATCGCCGCCATCGACGCGGCCGTCCCACCCCACTCGGTCGTCCACCTCCCACCCCGCGACCCCTCCCGCATCCCCACCCCCGAACGCCGCCCCTCCACCTCCCCGGCCCCCGCCCGCTCCACCCCCGCCTGGACCCTCGGCCTCTGGACCCTCGGCCTCCTCACCGCCTTCTGGGCCCTCCTCTCCACCCTCATCACCACCGACAGCACCTCCACCGCCGACGTCATCGTCACCGTCTGGATCATGTGGCTGCCACTGGTCGCGGGAACGGTGGCCCTGTACCGGGCGAGGAGACGCCGCCGCTGAGACACGGGCTCACCCGATCTCCACCACCTTCGCCCACCCCGGCGGCGCCTCCGGCACGTACGTCGGGTCGGTCTCGCGCCAACGCCCCCGCCCGGTGCGGGGGAAGAGGCCGACGACCGTGCGGCAGGGCGGCTGTGGGGGCCAGGGGGTCTGGCCGTCGGTGAGGGCGACGACGACGTCGGGGCGGGTGCGGAGGGCGGTGGTGAAGCCGGCGCGGAGGTCGGTGCCGCCGCCCCCGATGAGCGGGATGTCCTCGGCGCGGCAGAGGGGGTGGGCGACCCGGGCCGCCGCGTCGCAGGAGACGACGGTGACGAGGTCACGGCGTCCGCCGACCGCGCGGGTGATCGCGGCGACTTCGAGGAGCGCGCTGCCGAGTTCCGCGTCGCTGACCGAGCCGGACGTGTCGATGACGACGGCGACCCGGGGCGGACGCCGGCGCAGGCTCGGCAGGACGACGCCCGGCAGCGAGGACGCGCGGCGCGCGGGACGGCCGTAGCTGTAGTCCTGGCCCGCGCCCGCGCCGGACACCGCCGACCGCAGCGCCGCGCCGAGGAGTTCGAGCCACGGCTGCGGCGGATGGAACGCCGTCTCCGCCCACCGCTTCCACCCCTCCGGCGCGTCCCCCGGCGCCCCCTTGACCGCCTCGGCGACCCTGAACCGCACGGCGTCCCGCTGCTGCTCGGTGAGCCCGTCGGCGCCGTCGGGACCGAGGTCCCAGCCCCGGGCCCGCCCGTCGGCCCCGCTCCCGCAGTCCAGCCAGACGAACTCCGCTGTGCTCGGGCCCAGTTGGAACTCCCTCAGGTACTCCTCCATGAGCAGCCCCTCACGCAGCCGCAACCCCGCCGGCGTCACCGCGCCCGACGGCCGCACGAGGCCGTCCCCGTAGATGTCGTCGTTGATCTCCAGGTCCGCCGCGATGTTCATCCGCAGCCGCTCCCCCGCGCCCTCCAACCCCCGCGCCCTCGCCACCCGGTCCCCGCGCCCGTGATGGTCCCTGAGCAGGTGCGACACCTCGTGCACCCACACCCCGGCCAGCTCCTCCACCGGCGTCCGCTCCACGAACCCCGGCGACACGTAACACCGCCAGTACCCGTCCACGGCCATCGTCGGCACGCTCTCCGACTCGACGACGTGCAGCGCGAAGAGCGCGGAGGCGAGGTAGGGGCGAGCGCGGACGGCCTGGAGGCGGGCGGTGTAGAGCTTGTCGGTGTCGAGGGGACGGGAGGAGAGGGGTGGACGAGAGGGGGTTGGCCGGGGTCGAGAGGAAGGGGTTCGCAAGGAGGGGGTTCGCAAGGAGGGGGTTCGCGAAGAAGAGGTTTGCGAAGAAGGGGTTCGCGGGGAACCCTCCGCGCCCCTCAACTCCCCGCCCCCGCCCGCACCTTCGCCGCCGCCCGATCCGCCCCCCGCGACAACGCCACCACCCCCGCCAGCCGCTCGATCTCCACCGGCACGTCCCACTCCTCCCGCCGCAGCGACGCCAGCGTCGAGGCCGGGACGACGACGAGGTCCGGCGCGCCGGTCTCCAACGCGTGGACGAGAACCGCCCAGGCGGAGTCCCAGCGCGCCCGGGTCGGCCGGGAACGGACGGCCTCGACGACACCGTCCAGCACCGCCTGCCGGAGATCACCGCGCGTGGGCAGCTCGGCGTTCGCCGGGTCCGCGAGGACGCTCTCGGGGTCGGGAAGGTCCAACCGGTCGACGCAGGCGAGGAGTTCGAGACCGGGCCCGTCCCCGACGGTCCCCCGCACCAGCATCGACAGCACCTCCCGGGACGCCCCCGCCGCCGTCGCGAACGCGACCAGCCGCAACGCCATGTCCCAACTCCTCGGCGACGCCCACGCCCCACCCCGCCGCGTCTCCGCGCTCGGCATCTGATGCACCAGCTTCGGACGGACGGCGAGCAGCCCGCACACCGCCCGCCGCGCATACTCCACCGACCCCGCCAGCTTCCCGGGATCCAGCACCGGCAGACTCGCCCGGGGCCACGTCCCGCCCAGTCCCCGGACGACGACGTCGTGGTCGTGCACCCACTGGAGGTGGACGAAACGGTTGGCGAGCGGCGCGCTCAACTCCCAGCCGTCCGCCGCCGAGGAACGCGGGTTCGCGGCGGCCACGATCCGCACGCCCGGCGGCAGCCGCAGCGCCCCGATCCGCCGCTCCAGCACCAGCCGCAGCAACGCGGCCTGCACAGCGGGCGGCGCCGTCGACAGCTCGTCCAGGAACAGCAGCCCCCGCCCGGCGCGCACCAGCCGCACGGCCCAGTCGGGCGGGGCCATCGGCACGCCCTGCACGGCGGGGTCGTCGCCCACGACAGGCAACCCCGCGAAGTCGGACGGCTCGTGGACACTCGCGATGACCGTCGTCAACGGCAGCTCCAACGACTCCGCGAGCTGATTCAACGCCGCCGTCTTCCCGATCCCCGGCTCACCCCACAACAACACGGGCAGATCAGCGGCGACCGCCAGCGTCAACGCCTCCAGCTGCTGATCGGGGCGGGGTTCGGTGGTGGTGTCGGAGAGGAGGGCCAAGAGATCGTCGGCGAGGGAGAGTTGGGTGTTTTCAGGCATGGGTGATCACCAATCGGGGTGCGAGGGGAAAAGGAGTGCTAAAACTCGAGAACTAATTCCTGGGCCTTACAACTTGGGTACCGGTCGCCGCGCATACCGCCGCGCCCGTTTCCGCCGCCCCGTCCAGTCACCGAGGCTCCGTTCGGGCGCGCCCGCGCTCAACCCCGCCCGGTACACCCCGTACGCGACCTTCCGCTCGGCCGCCTCCGCCAGCGCGTCCCGCAACGGCCCGTCCCGCAACACCGCCTCGGGCCCGAGCAGTTCCTCGACGACGGCGAGCGCGCCGGCCATGTCTCCGTGCTCCAGCCGCTCCCGCACACCGGACAGACACTCCGGCCGCCGGTGCGCCTCGTCGATCACCCGCAGACACGGCAACGGCGTCCCGGTCAACGCCATCAGCAGCTCTTCCCTGCGCAGCTCCTCCGGCGCGTGATCGAGCGGCGAGAGCACCCCGCCGACGAGCCCGATCCGATGCCGGGACCCCCGGCAGTCGACGTACCGATGCCCGTCATCACCGGCCACGGCAGCCGCCCGCACATACCCCGGCACCAACGCCCCGGCGACCAGCGGATGCAGACCGTCGGCTTCGATGGCGCCGGCCCGAAGCAACACGAGGTCGGGAAGGGGCCAGGTAGCGGCGTCGGGGAGGAGAGGGAGCGCGGCGGGACGGGTGAACTCCCGCACGGGGAGCGGAAGTTCGGGACAGCGAGCGAACTCGCGCGCAGGGAAGCCCAGTTCGCCGCCCGCCGGATCCCCCCGCGTATCCACCACCACCCGACGCCCCCCACCCACCCGAACCTCGACCTCCCCCGCCGGCCACCCCTCCGCCGCGAGGAGAAGCGCAGCCTCGACAGGCCAACGCCGCGTCGCGTGCTGGTCGTCCCCGGCGGCCCGTTCCGCCAACTCACCGACCCTGCGGGCGTCCCACAGATGCCGGTGCAGGTCGAGCCGGAACCGTCGGCTGGGGTGAGGATGTGGATGCAGGCGCGCGACAGGATCCCCGGCGAGATCACCGTCCCACAGCGCGAGACTGACCCGCTGACCGGCGTCCGCCCAGGCAGGCGGCGTCCGCACGACCAGATGCACGAAGCGCCCGTCACCGACGTCATACCGGCTCAACGGAATCGTCAGCCCCGGCCTCAACAGACCGTCCGGCGCGACCCGGGGAAGATGCCAGCGCAGCAGATCAGGCGCGAGATGCCGAAGATCGTCCCGAACCAGACCCACCAGCCCCGCCCCGTACGCCCGTTTCGCGGCCCCGACATCGAGGTCCACATCCACACGCGCCGCGGCACAGGCCCCGGCCCAGTCACCGACCACCCGGCGAGCCGTAGCGATTTCGACCATCAAAGGCGGCACGGCATAACGCCGCACACGCGACCAGAAGGGGATGCCGTCCAAAAGATGAGCTGCCATCAGCACTCACCAAAAGCGGACGGGGCCCCCAATCTCACAAGAGAAGGAGTAGTCATCGCCCCGATGGTAACGGCAAGTTGGGGAGGAGGCGCAAGGGATTTCCGCAACAACCCGCACCCAAAAACCGATCCGCACCCAGTCTTTCAGGGGCGCGGGGCTGTATCAATGTGCGGCTACCGCCGCGTGGGCGCGAACAACCACAACGCACCCGCACCCGCCGAAGCACCCCAGCCTCCCTCCCCGAACCGCGCCCCGATGCAAACTGGACCCATGCGCACAGCCCACCGCGTGGAAACCGTCCGCCAAGCCGAGCAAACCCTCATCTCCCGCCTCCCCGACGGCACCCTCATGCACCGCGCAGCCGCCGGCCTGGCCACCGCCTGCGCAAACCTGCTGGGCAAGGTCTACGCCCGCAAAGTGGTCCTCCTCGTAGGCAGCGGAGACAACGGCGGCGACACCCTGTACGCAGGCGCCCGCCTGTCCCGAAGGGGCGCGGCGGTGACGGCGATCCTCCTCACCCCGGACCGCACCCACCAGCAGGCCCTGACCGCGTTCACAAGAGCAGGCGGCCGGACAACAACCCCCGACAACGCACAACACACCCTGAAACAGGCCGACTTGCTGATCGACGGAGTCGTGGGCATCGGCGGCAGAGGCGGCCTACGACCCCCCGCCACAGACCTGATCCGCGCGGCCGAACACCACCACGTCCCCATCGTCGCCGTGGACCTCCCGAGCGGCGTGGACGCGGACACCGGCGAGGTCCACGGCGAGGCCGTCCACGCCACCCTGACGGTCACCTTCGGCACCCACAAACCGGCCCTCCTGATCGACCCCGCGAGGGAGCACGCCGGCGTGGTGCACCTGGTCGACATCGGCCTGACCCTCCCGCCCCCCGAGGCGGAAGCCCTCCAGCACCCCGACGTGTCCGCCCTCCTCCCCCACCCCGGCGCTACAAGCGACAAGTACAGAAGGGGAGTTGTAGGCATCGCGGCAGGCTCGAACCGCTACCCCGGCGCAGCCGTCCTCGCCGTGGCCGGCGCGCTACGGGGCGGCGCGGGCGCAGTCCGCTACACGGGCCCCGCCACAGCCGAAGTGCTCGCCCGCTTCCCGGAGACCCTGATCTCGGACAAGGGCCCGAAACACGCGGGCCGCGTCCAGGCATGGGTGGTGGGACCGGGCGCCGGCGACGAGCAGGCCCCGGTGTCGGAAGTCCTCGCCCTGGACGACGTCCCCGTCCTGATCGACGCCGACGGCCTGCGCCTGGCCGACCCCGGCGCCGTCCGCCGCCGCACCGCCCCCACCCTCCTCACCCCGCACGCGGGCGAGGCCGCCGCGCTCCTGGGTGTCACCCGCGAGGAGGTGGAGTCCCAACGCCTGTGGGCGGTACGCGAGTTGGCGTCCCGCTACCGGGCGACCGTCCTCCTGAAGGGCGCGACGACCTTGATCGCCGACGCCGAGGGCCCCGTCCGCGTCAACCCGACCGGCACCCCCTGGCTGGCGACGGCCGGCAGCGGCGACGTCCTCTCGGGCCTGACCGGCTCCCTCCTGGCCGCCGGCCTCCCGGCGAGGGACGCCGGCAGCGTGGGCGCCTACCTCCACGGCCTGGCGGGCCGCTACGCGGCGGACGGCGCCCCGACGACGGCGTACGAGGTCGCGGAAGCCCTCCCGACGGCGTGGCGGGACGTCACCGGGTAGGCGGCCCGCCCCCGTCGACGCACCCCCTACTCCACCGTCACCGACTTCGCCAGGTTCCGAGGCTGGTCCACCTCGTTCCCCCGAGCCGTCGCCAGCTCACACGCGAACACCTGCAACGGCACGGTGGCGACGAGGGGTTGGAGGAGCGTCGGCGTGGCCGGGATCCGGATCAGATGGTCGGCGTAGGGGACGACCGCCTCGTCCCCCTCCTCCGCGATGACGATCGTCCGCGCCCCCCGCGCCCGGATCTCCTGGATGTTGGAGACGATCTTGTCGTGGAGGACGGACCGCCCCCGGGGCGAGGGCACCACGACGACGACCGGCAGATCGGCCTCGATGAGCGCGATGGGCCCGTGCTTCAACTCCCCCGCCGCGAACCCCTCGGCGTGCATGTACGCCAACTCCTTGAGTTTCAGGGCCCCTTCCAGCGCGACCGGATACCCGACGTGCCGCCCGAGGAACAGCACCGTGTTCTTCCCGGCCAGCGACCGCGCCAACTCCCGTACGGGCTCCATGGTTTCGAGCACCCGCTCGACCTCCCCGGAGATCTCCGCGAGATCCCGGACGACGGCCTGGATCTCGTCCCCCCACTTCGTCCCCCGCACCTGCCCGAGGTACAGCGCGACGAGGTAGCAGGCGACGAGCTGCGTGAGGAACGCCTTGGTGGAGGCGACGGCGACCTCGGGCCCGGCGTGCGTGTAGAGCACGGCGTCGGACTCGCGCGGGATCGTCGACCCGTTGGTGTTGCAGATGGCCAGCACCTTCGACCCCTGCTCGCGCGCGTGCCGCAGCGCCATCAGCGTGTCCATGGTCTCCCCGGACTGCGAGATCGCGATCACCAGCGACCGCCCGTCGAGGATCGGATCCCGGTACCGGAACTCGCTCGCCAGCTCCACCTCGCACGGGATCCGCGTCCAGTGCTCGATCGCGTACTTCGCGATGAGCCCGGCGTGGAAGGCGGTCCCGCAGGCGACGATGACGACCTTGTCGACCTCCCTCAACTCCGAGGCGGAGATGCGCACTTCGTCGAGCGTGAGCGACCCGGACGCGTCGATCCGCCCGAGCAGCGTGTCCGCGACGGCCTTCGGCTGCTCGGCGATCTCCTTGAGCATGAAGTAGTCGTAGCCGCCCTTCTCGGCGGCGGACGCGTCCCAGTCGACGTGGTACGAGCGGACGTCGGCCGGCGCCCCGTCGAACCCGGTGACGCGCACCCCGTCCCGGCGCAGCTCGACGACCTGGTCCTGCCCGAGTTCGATCGCGGACCGGGTGTGCGCGATGAACGCGGCGACGTCCGACGCGAGGAACGCCTCGCCCTCGCCGACCCCGACGACCAGCGGCGAGTTGCGCCGGGCCCCGACGACGACGTCCGGCTCGTCCGCGTGCACCGCGACCAGCGTGAACGCGCCCTCCAGACGCCGGCACACCAGCCGCATCGCCTCCGCGAGGTCCGCGCAGGCCGAGAACTCCTCGGCGAGCAGGTGCGCGACCACCTCGGTATCGGTCTCCGACCCCAACTCGTGCCCGCGCCCGGCGAGTTCGGCGCGCAGCAGGGCGAAGTTCTCGATGATGCCGTTGTGGACGACGGCGACGCGGCCCGCGTTGTCGAGGTGCGGGTGGGCGTTCGCGTCGGTGGGCCCGCCGTGTGTCGCCCACCGCGTGTGCCCGATCCCCGTCCCGCCGGCCGGCAGCGGCCGGTGCACGAGTTCCTTCTCCAGGTTGACGAGCTTCCCGGCCCGCTTGGCGGCGGCGAGCCCCCCGTCCGCCAGCACGGCGACCCCGGCCGAGTCGTATCCCCGGTACTCCAGCCGCTTCAGCCCGGCCATCACGACGTCGAGCGCCGACTGAGACCCCACGTATCCCACGATTCCGCACATGCGCGGCAGCCTAAGCCTGTTCGGGCGTCGAAACAGGGTTCAGCGTGCCCGAATTCGGAAATTCCCGCCGGGATTCGACACGCGAAGCGCACCCCGACGGGAACTCCGTTCAGCTCAGAAAGACCCGCTCACCTCACGACGAGCGCCGCCGTCGCGCCACCACCAGCGCGCCGCCGGTCAGGACGAGCGCCCCGGCCCCGGCCGTCAGCCCGGCCACCGGCATCCCGGCCCCGGTCGCCGCGAGCTGCCCACTGCCGCCGGCCGGTGAGGGCGCGGACGAAGGGGAGGGAGTCGGCGTCGGCGTGGGGCTGCCGCTGGGCTTCGGGCTGGGGCTCGGCTTCGGCGTCCCCGCCTTCACGATCTTGAAGACCAGCTCGTCCTTGTCGTTCGCCCGGTTCGGGTCCAGCGGGTTGGCCGAGTAGAGGCTGGCCGGCACCCGGTACTCCGTGCCCGCGGCCGTCTTCGGGAACTTCCAGGTGAAGGCGTACTTCAGCGTCTCGCCGGGGGCCAGCTCGCGGAAGACGTCGCAGATCATGGTGCCCGGGTCGGCCCAGCACGGCGGGTATCCGGGCGACTTGACGGGCCAGTGGTCGAAGCCCATCCAGAAGCTGACCGCGTCCAGCGGCGCCGCGCCGGGGCCGTGGTTGGTGACGGTCACCTCGGTCAGCACCTCCTGACCAACCTTCACCGGCCCCTTGGGCTTCGTCGTCCACTTGACGCCCAGGTCGGCGGGCGTCCGGACGGTGACCTTCTCGGTCCTGACGTTGTTCTCCGGCTTGCTGTCGACGGCGTCCCCGATGTCGACGGTGTTGGTGAACGTCAGCACGGTGCCGGGCGCCACGTCCGCGCCGACCTTCAGCTCGACGTACGCGGACACCTCCCCGACCCCGCCGTTCGGCGTGCAGCTGAGGCTCCGGCCGTCGGCCGACGGCTTGCAGGATCCGCTGGTCGCGTCGTCGATGTCCTTGACGTACGTGACACCGGGCGGCAGCGACAGCGTGAGGCCGGCCCTCTGCACGGTCCCCGTGTTGACGCCGGCGATCGCCCGGACGCCCAGCGAACGGCCGGGCGCGACGAAGTCCGAGTCGGGGTACAGCCGCGCCTCGACGTCCAGCGGCTCGGGCGCGGGCTTGGTACCCGGGTCGGGCGCGGGCTTGGTGCCGGGCTCGGGCGCGGGCTTCGTCCCCGGTTCCGGCGCGGGCTTGGTCCCCGGCTCAGGTGCGGGCTTGGTACCCGGACCGGGCTCGGTCCCCGGCGCCGGCGCAGAACCGGCGTCCGGCGCGGGCGCGGGCACAGGCGCGGGCGCGGACCCGGCGTCCGGCGCGGGCACCGTCCCCGAAACCTCCCCCGCCCCGGACCCAGCCCCGGCCTCCGTCCCGGCCCCCGCCCCCAACTCCCCCTGCGCCGCCCAAGCCCCCGGCCCCGCGAGCAGCGTCAACGCCGCCGCCCCGGCCGCGACAGCGACGCGTCCCCCACGTGCGTACATCAGATGTCTCCCCTGACTATCTCTCGTCCAGAGCACGTCGTCGCGCCCTGGTCCATCCCGCTCCGAAGAGCGCACCGCCGACCCCCACGAGCCCCACCGCTCCCCAGCCGACCGCCCCCAGGCCCCCGCTCCCGGTGACCGCGAGACTCCCGCCGCCCCCGGCGACCGAAGGCGCGGGCGCGGGCGGCGCGGAGGAGGAACCCGATGGCGTGGGCCCGCTGGACGGCGTCGGCTTCGGTGTCGGCTTCGGCTTCACGATCCGGAACACCGCCTCGGCCTGGTCATTGGCCGAGACCGGGTCGTGCCGGCTGGCCGAGTACAGCTCCCCCCGCACCCGGTACGTCGTCCCCGCGGCCTTCTTCGGGAACTTCCACGTGAACGAGTAGGAGAAGGTCTCCCCCGGCGCCAGATCGCCCATGCGGTCACAGATGATCACACCGGGGTCCACCCAGCAAGGGGGATACGACGGCATCGAGGTCGGCCAGTGGTCGAACCCGGGATAGAACTTCACGGTCCCGCTGCCCGACACCCCGGGCCCGTGGTTGGTGACGGTGAACACGGTCCGCACCTCCGTGCCGGCCGCGACCGGCCCCGCCGGCGACATGCTCCACGTGACGCCCACGTCGGCCGGTTCCATCACCCTGATCGTCCAGTCGTCCACGTCGTTCGCCGGGTTGCCGTCCACGGCGTCCCCGATGTCCGCGGCGGCCCGGAAGTCCAGCTTCGTCATCGGCGGCAGCCCGTCCGCGACCTTCACCCGCACCTTCGCCATGACCTGCTTCGTGTTCCCGTCGTCCGCGACACACGTCAGCGTCCGGCCCCCCGACGGCGCACACGTCCCGTTCGTCTGCCCCGCCATGTTCCCCAGATACGTCACCCCCTCGGGCAACGTCAGCCGCAACACCAGCGACGGCGTCGTCTCGAACAGGTTCTCCGCGATCGCCCAGATCCCGAACGTCTCCCCGGCCCACACGGACCCGAGATCCGGCCACATCCGCGCGGTCGCGTCGATACCGGCCTTGCCCTTGGGCGCGGGAGACGAGGAGTCAGCGGACGGCGACGGCGATCCCGACACGGACGGCGACGGCACCCCGGACACCGACGGCGACACCGACGGGGACGGCGACGGCGACGGCACCCCGGACTCCTCGGCCCAAGCCCCCGGCCCCGAACCCAACGCCAGCACCGCCGCCCCCGCCACAAGCCCGGCCCACCGACGCCTCACCGCCCCCACCCCCGCCTCCACCCGAGCACGAGCCCGAACAGCCCACCCCCGACGACAACCAGCCCGACGGCCCACCCCAGCATCCCCGGCCCGACCCCGGCCCCGGTCTCCGCGAGGTTCCCCCCGCCCCCGGCGACGGAAGGCGCGGACGCGGACGCGGAGGCGGAGGCGGACGAAGAGACCTCCGGCGACGGAGTCGGAGTCGGAGTCGGCGAAGGCGACGGCTTGGCCCCACCGGGCAGCTTGGCGACCTTGAAGACCAACTCGTCCTCGTCATTGCCGGGAACCGGATCCTCGGGGTCGTCGAACAGCGTCTCGGCCGACGCCCGCACGGTTCTCCCCGCGCTCTCCTTCGGGAACCGCCACTTCATGACGTACGTGCGGCTCTCCCCCGGCGCGAACGCCTTCTCCCACTCGCAGATCAGGTGGTAGCTGTCGGCCCAGCACGGCGGCGGGGGCTGCTCGTAGGGCCAGAGCCGGTAGTCGTTGGCGAGCGTCGACATCTCCACGCCGCCGGGCCCCCAGGTCGTCCGGTCGGAGTGGTTGGTGACGACCAGCTTCGTCGTGACCGACTCCCCCGGCTTCACGGACGTCTTCGGCGAGACCCACTCGACCCCGAAGTCGGCGCCCCTGCGCACCTGGAGCGTCGTCGAGGCCGTGTTGTCGGCGGGGTGGGTGTCGGGCTCGTCCCCGGTCGCGGCGGTGACGGTGACCGGCAGATCGGTGCCCGGCTTGAGGTGACTCCCGACGATCACCTGCAACCGGTACGCCAGCGGCCGGGCCGGCGAGGACTGCGACGTACAGGTCACACTCCGCTTGTCCGGCGCGTTCACGCACTCCTTGGTCTCGGCCGGATCCTCCAGGCTGGACACGTACTCCAGCCCGGCCGGCAACCGGACCACCAGCGACAGCTTCTCCGGCGCCCCGCTGACGACGTCCGCCCCGACCGCCAGGAAAACCCGCTGCGCCGGCGCGACGTCCCCCGGCGGCGCACTCAACGACGCCCGCACATCGACGGGCCCGACGACCCGCCCCTCAGGAGACGCGGACGGCGACGGCGAAGCCGTCTCGGCACCCGCCCCCGTCACCCCCACACCCCCCACCAGCACCGCCACAACCCCCACCGCCAGCCCCCGCACCACTCCCAGCCCACGACGCATGACGCGCCCCCTCTTCTCCCATGTGGCCCGAAGTGACCTGTTGGACAGCCGACACACAGGAACGGTTGTACGCGATACGGACCCCGGAGTGACGGACCCCACCAACCGACGCGTTCAAACTCCGTTAACAATGGACTGTGATCTCTCCGGTCTCCTCGATCCCCCGGAGCGCCCACCGGCACAGGCCGGAGGCGACTCCCTACGTCGACCTCACCCGCACCGAGTGGAGTGCCCTGCGGGACAAGACGCCGTTGCCGCTGACGGCCGAGGAGGTCGAGAAGCTGCGCGGCCTGGGCGACGTCATCGACCTGGACGAGGTGCGGGACATCTACCTCCCGCTCTCCCGCCTGCTCAACCTCTACGTCGGCGCGACGGACGGCCTGCGCGGCGCCCTCAACACCTTCCTCGGCGAACAGGGCTCCCAGTCGGGGACGCCGTTCGTCATAGGGGTCGCCGGTTCGGTGGCCGTCGGCAAGTCGACGGTCGCCCGCCTCCTCCAGGCCCTCCTGTCCCGCTGGCCGGAACACCCCCGCGTCGAGTTGGTGACGACGGACGGCTTCCTCCTGCCCACCCGCGACCTCGAGGCCCGCGGCCTCATGTCCCGCAAGGGCTTCCCCGAGTCCTACGACCGCCGCGCGCTGACCCGTTTCGTCGCCGACATCAAGGCGGGCAAGGACGAGGTGACGGCCCCCGTCTACTCCCACCTCATCTACGACATCGTCCCCGGCGAGAAGCTGACCGTCCGCCGCCCCGACATCCTCATCGTCGAAGGGCTCAACGTCCTCCAGCCCGCCCTGCCGGGCACGGACGGCCGCACCCGCGTCGGTCTCGCCGACTACTTCGACTTCAGCGTGTACGTCGACGCCGCGGCGGACGACATCGAGCGCTGGTACCTCAACCGGTTCCGTAAACTCCGGGCGACGGCCTTCCAGGACCCGGACTCCTACTTCCGCAAGTACACGCAGGTCTCCGAGGACGAGGCCATCGACTACGCGCGCGGCCTCTGGCGCACCATCAACAAACCCAACCTGCTGGAAAACATCGCCCCCACCCGCGGCCGTGCGACCCTGATCATCCGCAAGGGCCCCGACCACAAGGTCCAACGCCTGCACCTGCGCAAACTCTGAAAGCCGGCCATGCTGCACCTGCGCCTGATCACCCCGCCCGAGACGACGAACGACGCGGTCCGCCTGATCGAGAAGACCGTGGGCACCACCCACCTCGTCGTCCTGCCCGGCGCCGCCCGCAACCCCTCGGGCGACGTGGTCATGTGCGACGTCGCCCGCGAGGCCGGCGACCAGCTCCTCGCGTCCCTCCGGTCCCTGGGCCTGGACCGCACGGGCTCGATCGCCGTGGAGAACATCGACCTCTCCCTGTCCCTGCGCGCGGACAAGGCCGAGGCGGAGGCGCCCGGCGAAGGCGCGGACGCGGTGCTGTGGGAGCACCTCACCGACGCCACCCACGAGGAGTCGACCCTCTCCCTGACCTACGTCGCCTTCCTCACCCTCGCCACGATGATCGCCGCGTGCGGTGTGGTCCTCGACAACGCGATCCTGATCGTCGGCGCGATGGCGGTGGGCCCGGAGTTCGGCCCCCTGGCGGCCCTGTCGACGTCCATCGTCCGCAAGGCCCCCAAACTGGCGGCCCGAGCCCTCACGGCCCTCCTGGTCGGCTTCGCCGTGGCCATGGTCCTCACCGTCGGTTTCAGCTGGCTCATGAACGCGGCCAACCTCTTCCACGAGTCCGACCTGGAGGGCGCCCGCCCCAACACCGACTTCGTCTACGCCCCCGACGCCTTCAGCTTCGTCGTAGCCCTCCTCGCCGGCGCCGCCGGCACCCTCTCCCTCACCTCCGCCAAATCCGGCGCCCTCGTAGGCGTGGCCATCTCCGTCACCACAGTCCCCGCAGCCGCCAACGCCGCAGTAGCCCTCACCTACGGCGACCCCCGCCAGACCTGGGGCTCAACAATCCAGCTCCTGCTGAACTTGCTGGGCATTGTCCTGGCAGGAGTAGCAACACTGCTGGCGCAAAAATGGCTCTGGAAAAAACAACGCTGAGCGCGAAAACGACCAGCAACCACGCAGTTCAGAAGCGCCGGCCTGCACCAATCTGCGGCCACCACCACACGGACGCGACAAGCCACAACACACCCGCACCCCCAAACCCGGCGAGCAACCACGTCCTTCAGGGGCGCGGGGCTGTATCAATCTGCGGCTACCGCCGCGCGGGCGCGACAAGCCACAACACACCCGCGCCTTCAAAACCGGCGAGCAACCACGTCCTTTAGGGGCGCGGGGAACTGCGCGACAAGCCACGACGAACCCGCGGCCCGACCACCACAGAACCCCCCACCCCGAACCGCCCCGGCCCTTACCCCAGCGCCGACTTCACCGCATCGGCCAACCGAGACGCCACAGACTGCGCCTGCCCCTGATCAGCCGCCTCCACCATCACCCGAACCAACGGCTCGGTCCCGGACGGCCGCAGCAGAACCCGCCCGGTGGCCCCCAACTCCCGCTCGGCCTCGGCAACAGCGGCCGCCAGCTCCGCGGACGTGGACACCCGAGCCCGATCGACATCAGGCACATTGATCAGCACCTGCGGCAACCGGGACATCACCCCGGCCAGCTCCCGCAGAGACTTCCCGGTCTCGGCAACCCGCGCCGCCAGCATCAGCCCCGTGAGCGTCCCGTCCCCCGTGGTCGCGTGATCGAGGATGATGACGTGCCCGGACTGCTCCCCCCCGAGCGCGTACCCGTGCTCCTTCATCGCCTCCAGCACATACCGGTCCCCCACCCCCGTCTGCACGAGCGACAGCCCCTCCCGCTCAAGCGCGAGCTTGAACCCGAGGTTGGACATGACGGTCGCGACAACGGTGTCGCTGCGCAGCACCCCCCGCTCCCGCATGGCCAGCGCGAGCACCGCGAGAATCTGGTCCCCGTCGATCTCCTCACCGGTGTGGTCGACGGCAAGACACCGGTCCGCGTCCCCGTCGTGCGCGATCCCGAAGTCGGCCCCGTGCGCCAGCACCGCCGCCTTGATCTTGTCGAGGTGGGTAGACCCGTACCCGTCGTTGATGTTGAGCCCGTCCGGCTCGGCCCCGATGGTGACGACGGACGCCCCGGCCCGCGAGAACGCCTCCGGCGAGACCCGAGCGGCAGCCCCGTGCGCCTCGTCGAGGACGATCTTCAGCCCGTCGAGCCGGTTGGGCAGGACGCCGATGAGGTGGGCGACGTACCGGTCGAACCCCTCGTCGTAGGACCGCACGCGCCCGACCCCGTCCCCGGTCGGCCGCTCCCACGGCTCCCCGTGCCGGTGCGCCTCGTACACCGCCTCGATCCGGTCCTCCAGCTCGTCCGCGAGCTTGTGCCCGCCCCGCGCGAAGAACTTGACCCCGTTGTCGGGCATCGCGTTGTGGCTCGCGGAGAGCATGACCCCGAGGTCGGCCCCGAGTACGCCCGTGAGATAGGCCACGGCCGGCGTCGGCAGCACGCCCACCTTCAGGACGTCGACCCCGGCACTCGCGAGCCCCGCGACGACGGCCGCCTCAAGGAACTCCCCGGACGCCCGCGGATCCCGTCCGACGACAGCCGTGGCCCGGTGTCCCTCGAACGTTCCCGCCTCGGCGAGCACATGCGCCGCCGCGACGGACAGCCCGAGCGCCATCTCGGCCGTCAGATCCGCGTTGGCCACCCCGCGCACGCCGTCGGTACCGAAGAGTCGTCCCACTTGTCCTCCTGAGGAAGCGTCACTTGCCGGAGATCATCCGATCGGATAAGCCTTTGAGCGTCTTGTGCCGTTATACGCCCAAGGCCGCGATAAACGAATGCCCCGACGGCACAGGCGTGCCGCCGGGGCATTCGGAGTACGTCTCGCTGACGCAGTACGTACGTGCAGGGCAGCGAGCGATTAACGCTTGCTGTACTGCGGGGCCTTGCGGGCCTTCTTCAGACCGGCCTTCTTACGCTCGACGGCGCGGTCGTCACGGCGGAGGAAGCCCGCCTTCTTGAGGGCGCCGCGGTTGTTGTCGACGTCGGCCTCGTTCAGCGCACGGGCGACACCGAGGCGCAGCGCACCGGCCTGGCCGGAGACGCCGCCACCGGCGATACGCGCGATGACGTCGTAACGGCCTTCGAGCTCGAGCACCTTGAAGGGCTCGTTGACTTCCTGCTGGTGCACCTTGTTGGGGAAGTAGTCCTCAAGGGTGCGCCCGTTGATCTTCCACTTGCCGGTGCCCGGAACGATCCGGACACGGGCGATGGCGTTCTTGCGACGGCCCAGGCCGGCGGCCGGCTGGGGGTCGCCGAAGCGGGAGGCGAGGGACTCGGAGGTGTACTCACCCTCCAGCGGAACCTCGGACTCGGTGGTGTAGCTGTCGATGTCGAGCTCGGCGAGCTCGGTCTCCTCGATCGGCTGTTCGGCAGTGGTCTCGGCCACGGTGATTCCTCAGACTCTCTTTGGCTTGATGTGGGTCTAGGCCGGTGTTACTGCGCGACCTGGGTGATCTCGAACGGCTGCGGCTGCTGCGCGCCGTGCGGGTGCTGGTCACCCTTGTAGACCTTCAGCTTCGAGAGCATCTGACGGCCCAGCGTGTTCTTCGGGAGCATGCCCTTGACGGCCTTCTCGATGGCCTTCTCCGGGTTCTTGTCCAGCAGCTCGTCGTAACGGACGGAGCGCAGACCACCCGGGTACCCGGAGTGGCGGTAGGCCATCTTCTGGGTCCGCTTGTTGCCGGAGAGGTGCACCTTGTCGGCGTTGATGATGATGACGAAGTCACCGGTGTCGACGTGGGGCGCGTAGATCGCCTTGTGCTTGCCGCGCAGGAGGGAAGCGGCGGTGCTGGCGAGACGGCCCAGGACGATGTCCTGAGCGTCGATGACGTGCCACTGGCGAGTCACATCGCCGGGCTTGGGGCTGTACGTACGCACTTCGCAGCCTTCTTCTTCAGGGATGGGTGCTGACACATGGCATCACTGAAGCGATCGTGCAGCTGGGGACGACAAATATGCCGGGACACCGCCCGTATGCCGCCCACTGGTAACTGCTCCAGGGAACCTAGGTAAGGGCGTCCCGTATGAGAACGAGCATGCCGATACACAACGACTAGGCAGAATACCCGGCGTCCCACGGACGGGTCAAAACGAGCCCCCAGGAGCCCGCCCGGAGCCCGCCCGGACCCCGCTGGGAACTGCCTCACACCCAAACGCGACATCTTCGGGTGAGTGGGTTTCAAAGCTTCCCGAGGCCGCCCCACCGGTGTGTCGCCCCGTCTAGGATGCGGCGCATGAGCTATGGGCAGGGGGGACCTCAGTCCCAGTGGGATCCGTGGAAACCGAACTCCCAGCAGCCGTGGAACAGCGAGAGCGGCGGCGGCACGGCGAGCCCCGACTGGGCCGCCCTGGCGGAGGCGTCGGAGTCCCGGAACAAGCGCAAGCGGATCTTCCTGATCGGCGGCGGCGCGGTCGCGACGCTGGCCATCGGCACGGCCGTCGCGATGGCCGTCGTCTCCGCGAACGACACCGGCACGGCCAACAACCCGACGTCGTCCCTGCCGGCCGCCGGTGACCTGCCGAGCGCGTCGAGCACCCCGTCCTTCGCGCCGACGACGGCCCCGCCGCCCCTGAACCCCAAGGAGTTCATCTCCGACAAGGCGAAGGACACCGCCCCCAACGGCCCCCACCTGCTCTTCCCCGGCACCCAGGTCACCCTCGGCTCCGGCCTCTACCGCAAGGGCCCGTCCTCGGACACCACGAACTGCGCCTCCGTCGCCCAGGGCTCCCTCCCGAAGGTCCTCACGGCCGACGGCTGCACCCGCCTGATCCGCGTCACCTACGTCAAGGACAAGATCGCCACGACCGTCGGCGTCGCCGTCTTCGACACCGAGGCCAAGGCCCTCAAGGCGAAGCAGGACGCCGACGACAAGAGCTTCGTGAAGCCCCTCAGCGGCAACGGCATAGGCGCCTTCTGCAACGGCGCCGTCTGCCGCTCCACCACCAACTCCTACGGCCGCTACGCCTACTTCACGGTCTCCGGCTTCACCGACGGCAAGAACGTCACCAAGACCGACACGGCCGTCTTCAAGGCCGGCGACGACCTCGCCGAACTCGCCTTCCAGCAGATCAACCGCCGGGGCGAGACCCAGGCGTCAGCGGCTGCCGAGGCGCCCTGACCCCGTGCACGACCCCCCGCACCCGGCGGGCCTGCGACTGCCGCTCGGCCAGCAGCCCGTCCGCCGGGTAGGCGACCTCCTCCAAGGTCAGCCCCAGCGCCCGCACGACATGGACGGCGCTGTCGCGCACCCCGGCGTCCAGCACCTTCCGCGGCCACTCCACGCCCCGGTGCCCGTCCCCCACGAACAGCAGCGCCCCCACCATCGACCGCACCTGGTTGTGGCAGAACGCGTCGGCCCGCACCTCGACCTCCACGACCCCGTCCGCCCGCCGCCGCGCCCCGAAGTCGAAGATCTCCCGCACGGTCGAGGCGCCCTCCCGCTTCTTCGCGTACGCGGCGAAGTCGTGCTCCCCGACGAGAGTCTTCGCGGCGGCGTCCATCGCGGCCACGTCGAGCGGCCAGTCGTGCCACAGCACGTGGTTGCGCAGCAGCGGATCCACCCCGCCCGCCTGGTCCCCCACCCGGTACACGTACCGCCGCCACAGCGCCGCGAACCGCGCGTTGAACCCTGGCGCCGCCTCGGTGAGCGCCCACACCCGCACGTCCTTCGGCAGCCGCCCGGCGAGCCGCTTCAGCAGCTTCTCCCGGTGCTCCCCCCACACCTCTTCCGGCAGGTCCACGTGCGCCACCTGCCCCCGCGCGTGCACCCCGGCGTCCGTCCGCCCCGCCACGGTCAGCTCGTGGACGGCGTCCCCGGACCGCGTGACCGTCCGCAGCGCGTCCTCGATCTCCCCCTGGACCGTCCGCTTCCCCCCGGCCTGCTTGGCCCACCCGTGGAAGCCGGTCCCGTCGTAGGACAGGTCGAGCCGCACCCGGACGAACCCGGGCCGCACCTCGTCACTCACGCAAAGCTCCTCTCAGCAACGGAAAAGCGGGCCCGCTCCCGAAGGAACAGGCCCGCTCCACACCGCGAACGCTTACGCGTCCTTGGCGTCGTCCTTGGCCTCGGCGGGAGCCTCGGCGGCCTCGGTCTCCTCGACCTTGGTCTCCTCGGCGGCCTTCGCCTCCTCGGCCTCCTTGACCGCGCGCTTCGTCGCGGCCTCGGCCTCGCCAGTCGCCTGCTGCGCGACCGTCAGCGCCTCGACCAGCTCGATGACGGCCATGGGCGCGTTGTCGCCACGGCGGTTACCGATCTTGGTGATGCGGGTGTAGCCACCGGGACGGTTCTCGTACCGCGGGCCGATCTCGGTGAAGAGCGTGTGGACGACGCTCTTGTCCGTGATGACCTGCAGCACCTGACGACGGTTGTGAAGGTCACCCTTCTTCGCCTTCGTCACCAGCCGCTCGGCGTACGGCCGCAGCCGACGCGCCTTGGCCTCCGTGGTCGTGATCCGACCGTGCTCGAAAAGGCTCTTCGCGAGGTTCGCGAGCAGCAGCTTCTCGTGCGCGGCGCTACCACCGAGACGAGCACCCTTGGCGGGCTTGGGCATGTTTCTCTCCTGTGTTCTGCCCCGGCCGTATCAGGTACCGGGGTCAGTATCCGAGCGGGCGGTCGCCCGTCGGAGATCCGAGCGAAGCTCGGAGTCAGTACTGGTACCAGTACTAGTACTGCTCGGTCTCGACGAAGCCCGCGTCCGCGTCGTCGTCGGCGCCGAAGGCGTCAGCGGCGGCGGTCGGGTCGAATCCGGGCGGCGAGTCCTTGAGCGCGAGGCCCATACCCGCCAGCTTCGCCTTGACCTCGTCGATCGACTTCGCACCGAAGTTGCGGATGTCGAGCAGGTCGGCCTCGGAACGAGCGACGAGCTCACCCACGGAGTGGATGCCCTCACGCTTGAGGCAGTTGTACGACCGAACGGTGAGCTCAAGCTCCTCGATCGGCAGCGCCAGGTCAGCGGCGAGGGCGGCGTCCGTCGGGGACGGACCCATGTCGATGCCCTCGGCGTCGATGTTCAGCTCACGGGCGAGCCCGAACAGCTCGACCAGCGTCTTACCGGCGGAGGCCATGGCGTCACGGGGACGCATCGCCTGCTTGGTCTCGACGTCGACGATCAGCTTGTCGAAGTCGGTGCGCTGCTCGACACGGGTCGCCTCGACCTTGTACGTGACCTTCAGCACCGGCGAGTAGATCGAGTCGACCGGGATGCGCCCGATCTCCTGACCCACCTGCTTGTTCTGGACGGCGGAGACGTAACCACGGCCGCGCTCGACCGTCAGCTCCATCTCCAGCTTGCCCTTGCCGTTGAGCGTGGCGAGGACGAGGTCGGGGTTGTGCACCTCGACACCGGCCGGCGGCGCGATGTCGGCGGCGGTGACCAGACCCGGGCCCTGCTTGCGCAGGTACATCACGACCGGCTCGTCGTGCTCCGAGGAGACGACCAGCTGCTTGATGTTGAGGATCAGGTCGGTGACGTCCTCCTTGACACCCGGCACGGTGGTGAACTCGTGCAGGACGCCGTCGATCCGGATGGACGTCACAGCGGCGCCCGGGATCGAGGAGAGGAGCGTACGGCGCAGGGAGTTGCCGAGGGTGTAGCCGAAGCCCGGCTCCAGCGGCTCGATGACGAACCGGGAGCGGAACTCGTCGACGACCTCTTCGGTCAACGAGGGACGCTGAGCGATCAGCATGTGGTGATTCCTTCAGTCATGGGCGCCCGCTATTTGACGCCCGACTCAGTACTACAAGGGTACGGGCGATACGACTGAAAAGCCGTACCGCCCGAAAACCTCAGACCAAGCAGCCTGCGTCGGATCAGAAGATCAGACGCGGCGACGCTTGGGCGGACGGCAGCCGTTGTGCGGGGTGGGCGTGACGTCCTGGATGGAGCCGACCTCGAGACCCGTGGCCTGGAGGGAACGGATCGCGGTCTCACGACCGGCGCCGGGGCCCTTGACGAAGACGTCGACCTTGCGCATGCCGTGCTCCTGCGCGCGACGGGCGGCCGACTCGGCGGCCATCTGCGCGGCGAACGGCGTGGACTTGCGGGAGCCCTTGAAGCCGACGTGGCCGGCGGAGGCCCAGGAGATCACGTTGCCGCTCGGGTCCGTGATGGACACGATCGTGTTGTTGAACGTGCTCTTGATGTGCGCCTGGCCGTGCGCGACGTTCTTCTTTTCCTTGCGGCGCACCTTCTTGGCAGCGCCCTGACGACCCTTGGGGGGCATCTAGTTACTCCTACGGGGAGGTGGTCGGTCCTACAGCGAAGACCGCTGATGAAGCGAAGTCCGCTGTGGACTACTTCTTGCCCGGCTTCTTCTTGCCGGCGATGGCGCGACGCGGGCCCTTGCGGGTGCGGGCGTTGGTGCTGGTGCGCTGGCCGCGGACGGGCAGGCCACGGCGGTGACGCAGACCCTGGTAGCAGCCGATCTCGACCTTGCGGCGGATGTCGGCCTGGATCTCGCGACGGAGGTCACCCTCGGTCTTGATGTTCGCGTCCACGTACTCACGGATCGCGACGAGCTGCTCTTCGCTCAGGTCGCGGACGCGGGTGTCGGGGTTGATGCCGGTCGCAGCGAGAGTCTCCTGCGACAGGGTCCGGCCGATGCCGAACACGTAGGTGAGGGCGACCTCCACGCGCTTGTCGCGCGGGATGTCAACACCGGAAACGCGTGCCATTAAATGGCTCCTGGTGATCATCGGAGGTCTTCCGCAGGACCGGATCCCCGCTCGCCGTATGAGGTACGAACCGGGTCCCCGGCCTCCGAACCGGGGGTGTCAGACACACACATGTGTCTGGGTCCTGCGTATGAACAAATTCAGCTCGCGTCGCGCGAAGATTTCTGCGGATGCAGAGGGTGTGGATCGGGTTGCGATCAGCCCTGGCGCTGCTTGTGGCGCGGGTTCTCGCAAATGATCATGACCCGACCGTGACGGCGGATCACCCTGCACTTGTCGCAGATCTTCTTGACGCTCGGCTTGACCTTCATGGGATTGAGGTTCTCCGGGTCAGTGCCACCACCCCGCCGAAGCGGGATGCGGGCAAGATCTACTTGTATCGGTAGACGATCCGGCCACGCGTCAGGTCGTACGGAGACAGCTCCACCACGACCCGGTCGTCAGGGAGGATACGGATGTAGTGCATCCGCATCTTTCCGCTGATGTGTGCCAGGACCTGGTGGCCGTTCTGGAGCTCGACCTTGAACATCGCGTTCGGCAGAGACTCGACGACAGTGCCCTCGATCTCGATGGCACCTTGCTTCTTGGCCACGCTTCGCCCTTCGAATCGACTACCTTGATCGACTCCCGCTGGCGCATCCAGACACACGAATGCACGAAAGCCGACGCGTCAGTCTACGTCACCCCACCCAGAAAGACGAATCGAGGAGGATGCCCCACCGCTGAGATCCTTAACCCCTCCGCCGTCAAAGACCCCCCGCACGCCCCTACGCCAACGGGTCGGGCGCCGCGGTCACCCCGTACTCGGCCAGCTTCGCCCTACCCCCGTCGGGGGCCGTCAGGACGAGGGGCCCGGCTTCCGTGAGGGCGACGGAGTGCTCCCAGTGGGAGGACCAGGTGCCGTCGGTGGTGATGACGGTCCAGTCGTCGGCCAGGACCTCGGTCTTGGGGGTGCCGAGGGACACCATCGGCTCGATGGCGAGGCAGAAGCCGGGGACGAGCTTGGGCCCCTTGCCGCGCTTGCGGTCGACGTAGTTCAGGAGGTGCGGGTCCATGTGCATCTCCGTGCCGATGCCGTGGCCGCCGTAGTCCTCGATGATCCCGTACCGTCCGCCCCCGGCCTTGGGCTGCCGGCGGATGTACGTCTCGATGGCCCGGGACACGTCCACCAGCCGGTTGCCGAGCCGCATCGCGGCGATCCCGGCCCACATCGACTCCTCGGTCACCCGGGACAGCTCGACCAGCTCGGGCGCGTGCCCCGACCCCACGAACGCCGTGTACGCCGCGTCCCCGTGCCACCCGTCGACGATGGCCCCGCAGTCGATGGAGATGATGTCCCCGGACTTGAGGACGACCTCGTCGGACGGGATCCCGTGCACGACGACCTCGTTCACGGACGTGCAGATGGTCGCCGGAAACCCGCCGTACCCGAGGAAGTTGGACTTGGCCCCGTGCTCCGCGAGCACCTTGCGGGCGACCTCGTCGAGGTCCCGCGTGGAGGCTCCTGGCACCGCCGCTTCCCGCGTGGCCGCATGGATCGCCGCGACGACCAGCCCCGCAGCCCGCATCTTGGCAATCTGCTCGGGACTCTTGATCTGCACCATGCTGGGTTGCGCCTCCTGGGCCACGGTCGTTTTCGGCACCTCAGAATACGCCCACGCACGCACGTACGCCGAAGCGAGCGGAGTAGACGGCGCCCCCACCGTTCCAGCACAGCTTCATCTCGTGCGGCTTGTTGAGGTAGATGTCGTACTCCTTGGTGTCACACCCCTCGCCGCCGCCGTCGTCGATGAACTTCATCGTGCCACGGCCGTTCGGCAGGCTGAGGTTGACGTCGGTGGCGAACGCGGGCGCGGACGCGGCGACGATGCCGCCGCGCTTGGGCAGAGTCTTCATGTGTTCTCCCCGTTAGGGGCCCCGAGAACGGCCCAACTCCACGGGGGCATACGGACCAAGAGCCCACACGCAGCTCGCGCACGCGGAAGCCCCCGTCGTCCCTGAGGGACGACGGGGGCTTCCGAAGGAGCAGTGGGGCCTACTGAGCGGCCTCGTCACGCTGCAGGGCCTCCATCGCGCGCGCGGTGACCTCGTCCACCTTGCCGAGGGCGGAGATCGTGACGACCAGGCCCTGGGTCTTGTAGTAGTCGATGATCGGCTCGGTCTGCGTGTGGTAGACCTCGAGGCGCTTGCGGACGGTCTCCTCGGAGTCGTCGTCGCGCTGGTACAGCTCACCGCCGCAGACGTCGCAGACGCCGTCCTGCTTCGGCGGGCTGTACGTCACGTGGAAGACGTGACTGGAGTCCTCGCGGCAGATCCGCCGCCCGGCGATCCGCTTGACGACCTCTTCCTCGGGGACCTCCAGGTCCAGCACCGCGTCCAGCTTCATGGACTCGGTGCGGAGCATCTCGTCCAGCGCCTCGGCCTGCGAGACGTTGCGCGGGAAGCCGTCCAGCAGGAAGCCGTTCTCGGCGTCCGGCTGTTCCATGCGGTCCTTGGCCATTCCGATGGTGACCTCGTCCGGCACCAGGTTGCCCGCGTCCATGTAGGACTTCGCGAGTTTCCCGAGGTCGGTCCGCTGGCTGATGTTGGCGCGGAACAGGTCGCCCGTGGAGATGTGCGGGATCGACAGATTCCTGGCCAGGAACGCGGCCTGCGTTCCCTTCCCGGCGCCCGGCGGCCCGACGAGGACGATTCGCATCAGCGGAGGAACCCTTCGTAATTGCGCTGCTGGAGCTGGCTCTCGATCTGCTTCACGGTCTCCAGACCGACACCCACGATGATCAGGATGCTGGTACCGCCGAACGGGAAGTTCTGGTCTGCCCCGAAACCAGCCAACGCCATCGTCGGGACGAGAGCAATCAGACCCAAGTACAGCGAGCCCGGCCAGGTGATCCGGTTGAGCACGTAGGAAAGGTACTCAGCGGTCGGTCGGCCAGCCCGGATGCCCGGGATGAAGCCACCATACTTCTTCATGTTGTCGGCAACTTCCTCGGGGTTGAAGGAAATCGCCACGTAGAAGAAGGCGAAGAACACGATCAACAGGAAGTACAGCGCGATGTGCACCCCGGCCCGGGTGTTGGCCAGGTTCTGGGTCACCCAGGTCGCCCACCCGGCCTGCGAGTTGGAGAACTGGACGATCAGCGCCGGGATGTAGAGCAGCGACGAGGCGAAGATGACGGGGATGACGCCCGCCTGGTTCACCTTGAGCGGGATGTACGTCGAGGTGCCGCCGTAGGACCGGCGCCCGATCATGCGCTTCGCGTACTGGACCGGGATACGGCGCTGGGCCTGCTCGACCAGGACGACGAGGCCGACCATGACGAGGCCGACGGCGATGACGGTGCCGAACTCGATCCAGCCGCCGGCCAGGGTGCCCTGCTTCTTGATGGCCCACAGCGCGGACGGGAAGGTCGCGGCGATCGAGATGAACATGAGGATGGACATGCCGTTGCCGATACCGCGGTCGGTGATCAGCTCACCGAGCCACATGACGAGGGCGGTACCGGCGGTCATGCAGATGACCATCACGATGGTGGTGAAGATGTCGCGGTCCGGCACGATGCTGCTGGCGACGCTGCAGCCGGAGAAGAGCGAGCCGCTGCGGGCGGTGGCGACGAGGCCGGTGCCCTGGAGGATGGCGAGCGCCACGGTCAGGTAGCGGGTGTACTGCGTGATCTTCGCGGTACCCGCCTGCCCCTCCTTCTTGAGGGCTTCCAGGCGCGGGATCACGACGGTCAGCAGCTGGAGGATGATGCTCGCCGTGATGTACGGCATGATCCCCAGCGCGAAGATCGTGATCTGCAGCAGCGCGCCGCCGCTGAACATGTTGATCAGCCCGAAGAGGCTCTGGTTGCCGGACGCCTCGTCCACGCACTGCTGGACGGACTTGTAGTCGACGCCCGGGATCGGAACGTGGGTACCGACCCGGTAGACCACGACGATACCGAGCGTGAAGAGCAGCTTCTTGCGCAGGTCGGGCGTTTTGAACGCTCGGGCGAACGCGGTGAGCACGGTGCCTCCTGCGACCCCCGCGCATCTGCGTCAAGGGTGACGGTCTGAGGTTCGACGATTGGGAAGGACGGTGGTGAAAACAACAGCGCAGGCCACCTTACCGGCGACACTGCCCCCTCTGGAACGACCGACCGGGGATACCCCTTTTGTGGGGTATCCCCGGTCGGGATCGCTCATGTCATCGAGACGCCTGACGTACTCAGACGAGCTCGGTGACCGTGCCGCCGGCGGCGGTGATCTTCTCCTTGGCGGAGCCGGAGACGGCGTCGACCGTCACCTGCAGCGCCACGGAGATCTCACCCTGGCCGAGGACCTTGACGAGGCTGTTCTTACGAACGGCACCCTTGGCCACCAGACCCTCGACGGTGACCTCGCCACCCTCGGGGTAGAGCGCGGCCAGCTTGTCGAGGTTCACGACCTGGAACTCGGTCTTGAACGGGTTCTTGAAGCCCTTGAGCTTCGGGAGACGCATGTGGAGGGGCATCTGGCCACCCTCGAAGCGCTCCGGAACCTGGTAACGGGCCTTGGTGCCCTTGGTGCCACGACCGGCCGTCTTACCCTTCGACGCCTCACCACGACCGACACGGGTCTTCGCGGTCTTGGCGCCGGGGGCCGGACGGAGGTTGTGGATCTTGAGCGGGCTGTTCTCCGCCATGATCAGTCGACCTCCTCGACCGTCACGAGGTGGCGGACGGTGTGCACCATTCCGCGGAACTCGGGGCGGTCCTCCTTGACGACCACGTCGTTCAGGCGCTTGAGCCCGAGCGAACGCAGGGTGTCACGGTGGTTCTGCTTGCTGCCGATGTAGGACTTCGTCTGCGTGATCTTGAGGCGGGCCATCAGACACCCGCTCCCGCACGCGCCCGCAGCAGAGCCGCGGGGGCGACGTCCTCCAGGGGGAGGCCACGGCGAGCCGCGATCTCCTCCGGGCGCTGGAGACCCTTCAGGGCCTCCACCGTCGCGTGGACGATGTTGATCGCGTTGTCGGAGCCGAGCGACTTCGACAGCACGTCGTGGATACCGGCGCACTCCAGGACGGCGCGCACCGGGCCACCGGCGATAACACCGGTACCGGGGGAAGCCGGCTTCAGGAGAACGACGCCGGCCGCCTTCTCACCCTGGATCGGGTGCGGGATGGTGCCCTGGATACGGGGGACCTTGAAGAAGTGCTTCTTGGCCTCCTCAACACCCTTGGCGATGGCGGCCGGCACCTCCTTGGCCTTGCCGTAACCGACACCCACGGTGCCGTCACCGTCGCCCACCACGACCAGCGCGGTGAAGCTGAAGCGACGACCACCCTTGACAACCTTGGCGACACGGTTGATCGCGACGACGCGCTCTACGTACGCGGTCTTCTCGGCGGCAGCAGCGCCGCCGTCACGGCCCTTCCGGTCCCGCCGCTCGCCGCCACCGGCACCGCCACCGCGGCGCTGGGGTCCAGCCATTGGATTACCTCTCTCTTTCCGCTAGCTACGAGCGGCTCAGAACTTGAGCCCGGCTTCGCGGGCGGCGTCCGCCAGGGCGGCGATGCGCCCGGCGTACTGGTTGCCACCACGGTCGAACACCACGGCCTCGACACCGGCGGCCTTGGCACGCTCGGCGACCAGGGCCCCGACCTGCTTGGCCTGCGCGGACTTGTCGCCCTCGCCACCGCGGATCGAGGTGTCCAGGGTGGACGCCGACGCAAGGGTGTGACCCTTGAGGTCGTCGATCACCTGGGCCACGATGTGGCGGTTGGAGCGGGTAACGACCAGACGGGGACGCTCTTCCGTACCGTTGATCCGCTTGCGGATGCGCAGGTGACGGCGCTTGATCGCGGCGCGCTTGTAGGCGTCGCCCTTCAGGATCTTCTGTCCGTATGCCATGGCTTACTTACCCGCCTTTCCGACCTTGCGGCGGATGACTTCGCCCTCGTACTTGACGCCCTTGGCCTTGTACGGGTCGGGCTTGCGCAGCTTGCGGATGTTGGCCGCAACCTCGCCGACCTTCTGCTTGTCGATGCCCTCGACCTGGAACCGGGTCGGGTTCTCCACCTTGAAGGTGATGCCCTCGGGGGCCTCGACCACGATCGGGTGGCTGTAACCGAGAGCGAACTCCAGGTTGGCGCCCTTGGCGGCGACACGGTAACCGACACCGCTGATTTCGAGCTTCTTCACGTAACCCTGGGTCACGCCGGTGATCATGTTCGCCACCAGCGTGCGGGACAGGCCGTGCAGGGCCTTGCTCTGACGCTCGTCGTTGGGGCGGGTGACGTTGAGAACGCCGTCCTCACCCTTGGCGATGTCGATCGGAGCAGCGACGGTGTGGGTCAGCTCGCCCTTGGGGCCCTTGACCTTCACCGTGCGGCCGTCGATGGTGACGTCCACGCCGGCGGGAACCGCGATGGGGAGCTTGCCGATTCGCGACATAGCTGTTTCCTCCGTTCCCTTCTGCTACCAGACGTAGGCGAGGACTTCCCCACCCACGCCCTTCTTGCCGGCCTGCTTGTCGGTGAGGAGCCCGTGCGACGTGGAGATGATCGCCACGCCGAGGCCGCCCAGCACCTTCGGCAGGGAGGTGGACTTCGCGTACACCCGGAGACCGGGCTTGGAGATCCGCTTGATGCCCGCGATGGAGCGCTCACGGTTCGGGCCGAACTTCAGCTCGAGGGTGAGGTTCTTGCCGACCTCGGCGTCCTCGACCTTCCAGCCCGTGATGAAGCCCTCCTGCTGGAGGATCTCCGCGATGTGCGACTTGATCTTGGACGCCGGCATCGTCACGGAATCGTGGTACGCCGAGTTCGCGTTCCGCAGACGCGTCAGCATGTCTGCGATCGGATCAGTCATGGTCATGAATTGGCCTTCGGCCTCTCTCGCCGTGGTTTCCGGTTGCGCCATCCCTCTCCCCGATCCGAGACGGGGCGGGTGCGGCGCGGTGGACCTACGGCGTAGTAAGTCGTACGGGCGACCGTCAGGCGCCCAACCCTCCCAGCCTACGCCATGAAGGGGAGGGCGCCTGACACGCCCAGTGCTTACCGAGAGCTTCGGGAATCCCTAAAAGGCGGGATTACCAGGAGCTCTTGGTCACGCCCGGCAGCTCGCCACGGTGAGCCATCTCACGAAGGCACACGCGGCACAGGCCGAACTTGCGGTAGACGGAGTGCGGACGGCCGCAGCGCTGGCAGCGGGTGTACGCGCGCACACCGAACTTGGGCTTGCGAGCAGCCTTAGCGATCAGAGCCTTCTTCGCCATCTCGCTCACGCCTCCTTGAACGGGAAGCCGAGGTGACGAAGGAGCGCGCGGCCCTCAGCGTCGTTGGTCGCCGTGGTGACCACGGTGATGTCCATACCCCGGACGCGGTCGATCTTGTCCTGGTCGATCTCGTGGAACATGACCTGCTCCGTGAGACCGAAGGTGTAGTTGCCACGGCCGTCGAACTGCTTGGGGGACAGACCACGGAAGTCGCGGATGCGCGGGAGCGCGAGCGACAGGGTGCGGTCCAGGAACTCCCACATGCGGTCGCCACGGAGCGTGACGTGGGCACCGATCGGCTGGCCCTCACGCAGCTTGAACTGCGCGATGGACTTACGGGCCTTGGTGACCTGCGGCTTCTGGCCGGTGATCGTGGAGAGGTCGCGGATGGCGCCCTCGATCAGCTTGGAGTCGCGGGCGGCGTCGCCCACACCCATGTTGACCACGATCTTGACGAGGCCGGGGATCTGCATGACGTTCTCGTACTTGAACTCGTCCTGCAGCTTGCCCGCGATCTCCTCGCGGTACTTCGTCTTGAGACGCGGAGTCGTGGTGGTAGCCATCAGATGTCCTCACCCGTCCGCTTGGCAACGCGGATCTTGTTGCCCTCGTCGTCGAAGCGGTAACCGACACGCGTGACGACCTTCTTGCCGTCCTTCTCCACGACCAGCTGGACGTTGGAGACGTGGATCGGGGCCTCGGTCGTGACGATGCCGCCGGCCTGGGAACCGCTGGCGGTCGGGCCGGCCTTGGTGTGCTTCTTGACCCGGTTGACACCCTCGACCAGGACACGGTCCTCGCGGGGGAAGGCCGCGATGACCTTGCCCTGCTTGCCCTTGTCCTTACCGGTGATGACCTGGACCAGGTCGCCCTTCTTGATCTTCATGCTTACAGCACCTCCGGCGCGAGCGAGATGATCTTCATGAACTTCTTCTCGCGCAGCTCACGGCCGACGGGGCCGAAGATACGGGTGCCGCGAGGGTCGCCGTCGTTCTTCAGAATGACGGCGGCGTTCTCGTCGAAGCGGATGTACGAGCCGTCCGGACGACGACGCTCCTTGACGGTGCGCACGACGACCGCCTTGACGACGTCGCCCTTCTTCACGTTGCCGCCCGGGATCGCGTCCTTGACGGTGGCAACGATGACGTCACCGATGCCCGCGTAGCGGCGACCGGAGCCACCGAGCACACGGATGCAAAGAATTTCCTTCGCACCCGTGTTGTCGGCGACGCGCAGTCGCGACTCCTGCTGGATCACGTCTATCTCCTGTGTGTCTGCCGGTTCCCGGCAGGGGTCCCAGGAAGGGAACCCCTGCCGAGCCTGGCGGAACTGTCCTGCGAGGGATGCCCCGCAGGAGGGTGCTTACTTGGCCTTTTCGAGGATCTCGACGACGCGCCAGCGCTTCGTCGCGGACAGCGGCCGGGTCTCCATGAGGAGGACACGGTCGCCGACGCCAGCGGCGTTCTGCTCGTCGTGGGCCTTGAGCTTGTTGGTACGGCGGATGACCTTGCCGTACAGCGCGTGCTTGACGCGGTCCTCGACGGCGACGACGACGGTCTTGTCCATCTTGTCGCTGACGACGAGACCCTCACGGGTCTTGCGGAAGCCGCGGGCCTCTGCAGTCTGCTCAGTCACGTTGCTCTCACTCATCAGGCGCTCTCCACCGTCTCGATGCCCAGCTCGCGCTCACGCATCAGGGTGTAGATCCGCGCGATGTCCTTACGGACGGCCTTGAGCCGACCGTGGTTTTCGAGCTGACCCGTGGCCGCCTGGAAGCGGAGGTTGAACAGCTCTTCCTTGGCCTCGCGGAGCTTCGCGAGAAGCTCCTCGTTGCCCAGCTCGCGCAGCTCGGACGCCTTGGTACCGGCCGACATCACGCTTCACCTGCCTCGCGCTTGACGATCCGGCACTTCATCGGCAGCTTGTGGGCTGCGCGAGTCAGGGCCTCACGGGCGATCTTCTCGTTGGGGTACGACAGCTCGAACATCACGCGTCCGGGCTTGACGTTGGCGATCCACCACTCCGGGGAACCCTTACCGGAACCCATGCGGGTCTCGGCGGGCTTCTTGGTGAGGGGACGGTCCGGGTAGATGTTGATCCAGACCTTGCCGCCACGCTTGATGTGACGCGTCATGGCGATACGAGCGGCCTCGATCTGACGGTTCGTCACGTACGCCGGGGTGAGGGCCTGGATGCCGTACTCGCCGAACGACACCTGCGTGCCGCCCTTGGCAGCGCCGTCCCGCTTGGGGTGGTGCTGCTTGCGGTGCTTGACCCTACGGGGGATCAGCATGTCGGTCAGGCCTCCGTTCCGGTGCTCTCGGCCGGAGCGGCGGCGGGCGCCTCGGCCACGGGGGCCTCGGAACCGGCAGCCTGCTGCGGCTTGCGACCGCGCCGCTCGCCACCGCGGCCACCACGGGCCGGGCGGTCGTTCGCGCCACCGCGAGCCGGGCGGTTGCCCGCGCGGGCGGCGGCGTTCTCGGCACGGACCTCGGCGATGTTCTTGACGTCGCCCTTGTAGATCCAGACCTTCACGCCGATGCGGCCGAAGGTCGTCTTGGCCTCGAAGAAGCCGTAGTCCACGTTCGCGCGGAGCGTGTGCAGGGGCACACGGCCCTCGCGGTAGAACTCCGAGCGGGACATCTCGGCGCCGCCGAGACGGCCGCCGCACTGGATCTTGATGCCCTTGGCGCCGGCCTTCATCGCGGACTGCATGCTCTTGCGCATGGCGCGACGGAAGGAGACGCGGGAGGACAGCTGCTCGGCGACGGCCTGGGCCACCAGCTGAGCGTCCGTCTCCGGGTTCTTGACCTCGAGGATGTTCAGCTGGACCTGCTTGCCGGTCAGCTTCTCCAGGTCACCGCGGATACGGTCGGCCTCGGCGCCGCGGCGGCCGATGACGATACCGGGACGGGCGGTGTGGATGTCCACGCGGACGCGGTCACGGGTGCGCTCGATCTCGACCTTGGAGATGCCGGCGCGCTCCATGCCGGACGTCATCATCCGACGGATGGCGACGTCTTCCTTGACGTAGTCCTTGTAGAGCTTGTCGGCGTACCAGCGGGACTTGAAGTCCGTGGTGACACCGAGCCGGAACCCGTGCGGGTTAACCTTCTGGCCCATTACCGGGTTCCTTCCTTGCTGCTGACGACCACGGTGATGTGGCTGGTCCGCTTGCGGATCCGGTGGGCACGACCCTGACCGCACGGCCTGAACCGCTTCAGCGTCGGGCCCTCGTCGACGTACGCCTCGCTGATGAACAGCAGGGAGGCGTCCGTGTGGTCGTAGTTGTGAGCGGCGTTGGCGATGGCGCTGTCCAGCACCTTGCCGACGGGCTCGGAAGCGGCCTGCGGGGCGAATCGCAGGACCGCCTGAGCCTCCGTGGCGTCCATGCCACGGATAAGGTCCACCACGCGGCGGGCCTTCATGGGCGTGACGCGGATGTACCGCGCCTGGGCCCTGGCTTCCATGGTTGTCCCTCTCAGTTACTTACGTGTCTGATGCGATCCGCGCTTAGCGGCGCTTCGACTTCCGGTCGTCCTTGACGTGACCCCGGAAGGTGCGCGTCGGCGAGAACTCGCCGAGCTTGTGGCCGACCATCGACTCGGTGACGAACACCGGGATGTGGGTCTTGCCGTTGTGCACCGCGATCGTGTGGCCCAGCATGCTGGGGACGATCATCGAGCGACGGGACCAGGTCTTGATGACGTTCTTGGAACCGGCTTCGTTCTGGGCGTCCACCTTCTTGATCAGGTGGTCGTCGACGAAGGGCCCCTTCTTGAGACTGCGCGGCATCTAAACCCGCTCCTAGCGCTTCTTGTTCGTCTTGCGGCGGCGGACGATGTACTTGTTCGACGCCTTCTTGGGCGAACGAGTACGACCTTCCTTCTGACCCCACGGGCTGACCGGGTGGCGACCACCGGAGGTCTTGCCCTCACCACCACCGTGCGGGTGGTCGACCGGGTTCATCGCCACACCACGCACGGTCGGGCGGACGCCCAACCAGCGCTTACGGCCGGCCTTGCCCCAGTTGATGTTCGACTGCTCGGCGTTGCCGACCTCGCCGACCGTGGCGCGGCAGCGCTGGTCGACCAGGCGGATCTCCCCGGACGGCATGCGCAGGTGGGCCATCGAGCCCTCCTTCGCGAGCAGCTGCACGGAGGCACCGGCGGAGCGGGCGAACTTGGCGCCGCCACCGGGACGGAGCTCGATCGCGTGGATCGTGGTACCGACCGGGATGTTGCGCAGCGCCAGGTTGTTGCCCGGCTTGATGTCGGCCCCGGGACCGTTCTCGACGCGGTCACCCTGCTGCAGGTTGCGCGGGGCGAGGATGTAGCGCTTCTCGCCGTCCGCGTAGTGCAGCAGCGCGATGCGCGCGGTGCGGTTGGGGTCGTACTCGATGTGCGCGACCTTCGCCGGCACGCCGTCCTTGTCGTGGCGACGGAAGTCGATCACGCGGTAGGCGCGCTTGTGGCCGCCACCCTGGTGACGGACGGTCACACGCCCGGAGTTGTTACGACCGCCCTTGCTGTGCAGGGGGCGGACCAGCGACTTCTCCGGCGTGGACCGCGTGACCTCGACGAAGTCGGCGACGCTCGAGCCACGACGGCCCGGCGTAGTCGGCTTGTACTTGCGGATTCCCATTTCTCAGTCCTCGTCCGATATCGGACGATCCGGACCGCCGTCAGGCGGTCGGACCGCCGAAGATGTCGATACGGTCGCCCTCGGCAAGAGTCACGATCGCGCGCTTGCTGTCGGCACGCTTGCCGAAGCCCGTGCGGGTCCGCTTGCGCTTGCCCTGACGGTTGATCGTGTTGACGCCGGTGACCTTGACCGAGAAGACCGCCTGGACGGCCTGCTTGATCTGGGTCTTGTTGGCGCCCGGGTCCACGACGAACGTGTACTTGTTCTCGTCGAGGAGCGCGTAGCTCTTCTCCGACACGACCGGCTTCAGCAGGATGTCACGGGGGTCCGTGTACGACTTGCTGAGCGGGGTGACGACGGTGTTCTTGCCCTCGGTGGCGTGGCGCTTCGCCTTGGCGACGCGCGCGGCCTTGGCGGCCTTGGCAGCCTTCGCGGCGATGGAGGGGTGACGGATGGCCATCAGACCTCAGTCCCTTCGATGTCGTTGGCCTTCGGGCCGGCGACGAAGGACTCCAGCGCGGCCTGGGTGAAGACCACGTCGTCAGAGACGATCACGTCGTACGTGTTCAGCTGGCCCGGCTCCAGGATGTGGACCTGGGGCAGGTTGCGGGCGGACAGCCACGCGGCCTCGTCGGCGCGCTCGACGACCAGGAGCAGGTTCTTGCGCTCCGAGATCTTGCCGAACAGGCTCTTGGCGGCCTTCGTGGACGGGGTCTCGCCCGCGATCACGCCGGTGACGACGTGGATGCGGTTGTGGCGGGCCCGGTCGGTGAGGGCGTGGCGCAGGGCCGCGGCCTTCATCTTCTTGGGCGTGCGCTGCGAGTAGTCGCGCGGCTGGGGGCCGTGCACGACGCCACCGCCGGCGAACTGGGGCGCGCGGGTCGAGCCCTGACGGGCGCGGCCGGTGCCCTTCTGGCGGTAGGGCTTCTTGCCACCACCGCGGACTTCGCCACGGGTCTTGGTCTTGTGCGTGCCCTGGCGGGCAGCGGCGTTCTGCGCGACGACGACCTGGTGGATCAGCGGGATGCTGACCTTCTCCACGCCGAAGATCTCCGCGGGGAGCTCGACGCTACCGGTCTTCTCGCCGGCAGGCGAAAGGATGTCAACAGTGCTCATCGGTACCTCAGGCCCCCTTGGCCGCGGTGCGGACCAGGACGAGGCCGCCGTTCGGACCGGGGACAGCGCCCTTGATGAGCAGCAGACCCTTCTCCGCGTCAACGGCGTGGACGGTCAGGTTCTGGGTGGTGACACGCTCGTTGCCCATGCGACCCGCCATGCGGAGGCCCTTGAACACACGGCCCGGGGTGGCGCAGCCACCGATGGAACCGGGCGAGCGGTGCTTACGGTTCGTACCGTGCGAGCTGCCGAGGCCCTTGAAGTTGTGACGCTTCATGACACCGGCGAAGCCCTTGCCCTTGCTCTTGCCGGTGACGTCGACCTTCACGCCCGCCTCGAAGACCTCAGCGGAGATCTCCTGGCCCAGCGTGTACTCGGAGGCGTCCGCGGTGCGGATCTCGACGAGGTGGCGTCGGGGCGTGACGTCGGCCTTGGCGAAGTGGCCCTTGAGGGGCTTGTTCACCTTGCGCGGGTCGATCTCGCCGAAGGCGATCTGGACCGACTCGTAGCCGTCGACGTCGTTGGTGCGGACCTGGGTGACGACGTTGGGGCCGGCCTTGACGACGGTGACCGGAACAACACGGTTGTTCTCGTCCCACACCTGCGTCATGCCGAGCTTCTCGCCCAGGATGCCCTTGATCTGCTTAGCCATTCTCAGATCACCGTTCCCTAGAGCTTGATCTCGATGTCGACACCGGCCGGGAGGTCGAGTCGCATCAGAGAGTCAACGGTCTTGGGCGTGGGGTCGAGGATGTCGATCAGGCGCTTGTGCGTGCGCATCTCGAAGTGCTCGCGCGAGTCCTTGTACTTGTGCGGCGACTTGATGACGCAGTACACGTTCTTCTCAGTGGGCAGCGGCACCGGGCCCGCGACCGACGCACCAGTGCGGGTCACCGTCTCGACGATCTTCTTCGCCGAGGAGTCGATGACCTCGTGGTCGTAGGCCTTGAGCCGGATGCGGATCTTCTGTCCCGCCATGGCTACTCAGTAGTCCTGTTCTCTGCTTACGCTCCGGGCCCGACGTCTTTCCTGTGCCCCACTCTCCGACCCACGCGGTCGGGCGTGTCACACCCTCGCCGACAAAAAGGTTCCCTAGAGGAACCATCCTGTTCACGAGGATTTCCGCCGAGCCCTGGCCGGTACCGCGCCGCGCTTCCCGAAAGATTCCCGTACGTCCGCCCCAGCGCTGCCCCCAGGGGCAGTTAAGGCGACGAGTACTGTGGGACTCGCTTCCGGTCCTCCCGGCGGGAGGCGCACAGCATCAACACTCGACCGAGCAACCCCGCTAGTCTGCCATACGAGGTAGGCGCTCCGCCAATCGAGCCGGAGAGGATACCCCGAGGGTGACGCAGGTCAAACGCGACCGTAAGCACACACGACGAGACCCGTGATCGTTGGACTGCCGTAACCTCCGGCTCCGATAATTCCCGGATGGGAATCACGCGGGACGACCGAACGACGCACCGGAATCGGACCACCTTCGCGCTCGGTGGCGACCTTCCCGTCCACCGGCTGGGGTTCGGCGCCCTGCGGCTGACCGGCCCGGACTACTGGGGCCCGCCGCACGACCGGGACAAGGCCCTCGAGATAGCCAGGCTGGCCGTGGACCTCGGGGTGTCCTTCATCGACACGGCCGACTCCTACGGCCTGGGAAGCAGCGAGGAAGTGCTCGCCGAGGCGCTGCGCCCCTACCCGGACGACCTGGTGATCGCGACCAAGGCGGGCCAGTGCCGGCCGCGCCCCGACCAGTGGGTGCCGCTGGGCCGTCCCGAGTACCTGCGCCAGCAGGCCGAGCTGAGCCTGCGCCGGCTCGGGCTCGACCGGATCGACCTCTTCCAGTTGCACCGGATCGACCCGAAGGTGCCGGCGGCCGAGCAGTTCGGCGCGCTCGCCGAGTTGCAGAGCGAGGGCAAGATCCGGCACATCGGGCTGTCCAAGGTGACCGTCGAGGAGCTGGAGGAGGCCCGCGAGCAGATCACCGTGGCCAGCGTGCAGAACCTCTACAACCTGACCGACCGGCACACCGACGACGTCCTGGACCACTGCACGGAGCACGGGATCGCGTTCGTCGCGTGGCTGCCGATCGCCCGCGGTGAGCTGTCGGCCGAGGGGAGTCCGGTGGCCGCCATCGCCACCGAGCTGGGCGCCACCCCGTCCCAGGTGGCGCTGGCGTGGCTGCTGCACCGTTCCCCGGTGGTGATCCCCATTCCGGGCACCAGCTCGGCGACGCACCTGAAGGAGAACATGGCGGCGTCGGAGATCGTGTTCAGCGAGGACCAGTTGGCGCGGCTCGACGCGCTCGGACGGCCGCTCGGATGACGAAGAGCCCCGGGGAGGCGCCGTCGCGCTTCCCCGGGGCTCCCAGGTTCGGGCCGCCGGTCAGGAGGCGGGCACCACGACCCGCGTCTCCAGCGGGAGGTTCACCGACGACGAGCCGATGTGGACCGACCTGGCGCCGGAGCCGGTGGACCAGCCGTGGGTGGTGCTGTTCCAGTACTTCAGCTGCTGTCCGTCGATGTGGACCGTCACCCGGCGGCTCTGGCCCGGGGCCAGTTCGACCTTGGTGTACCCGGCGAGCGCCTTGTCCGCCTGCGGGGCCCGCACGTCGGGGCTGGCGCCCAGGTACACCTGCGCGACCTCCTTGCCGGCGCGCTGACCGGTGTTGGTCAGGGTGAAGGCGACGTCGTAGCCGTCACCGGCCGGGGTCACCGACGGGTCCCGGTAGGCGAAGGACGTGTAGGACAGGCCGTAGCCGAACGGGAACAGCGGGCGCACCTTGTTCTTGTCGTACCAGCGGTAGCCGACGTAGATGCCCTCGGAGTAGGTCTGTTCGCCGTTCACCCCCGGGTAGCGCTGAGGGTCGCCCGCGACCGGGGTGCTGTCGATGGAGGCCGGGAACGTCTGGGTGAGCCTGCCGCTGGGGTTGGCGTCACCGAAGAGCAGCGACGTCGTCGCCTCCGCGCCGGACTGGCCCGGGTACCACATGTCGAGGACCGCGGCGGTGGAGTCGAGCCAGGGCATCGTCAGCGACGATCCGGTGTTGAGGACGACCACCGTGTTCGGGTTGGCCTGCGCGACCCGGGAGATCAGCTGCTCCTGGCGGCCGGGCAGGGCCAGCGAGGTGCGGTCGGCGCCCTCGGCCCCGTCGTCGTAGGCGAACACGACGGCGGTGCGGGCCGCCTTGGCGGCGGTGACCGCCTGGTCGATGGCGGCCTCGGCGGCCTGCGGCGTCACCCAGCTCAGGTCGAGGGTGAGCGGCTTGGTGCCGGTGGTCTGGCCGGTGATGGACAGCTTGTGCTGCCCGGCCGTGAGGCGCAGCGGCACGCTGCTGACCTTGCCGTACGCGACCCCGGCCGGGATCGCGGGCGCCCCGTCGAGCTGCACGGACGCGGCGCCGCCGGTCACGCGGACGGCGAGCCGGTAGTCGCCGTCCTCGGGCACGGTGAGGACGCCGTTGTAGATGCTGCCGATCGTGCCGGGCTCCAGTACCTCGCCGCCCGCGAAGGCGGGGGTGAGGGCGTCGGCCGGGAGGGGGCTGCCGACCAGTTCCTCGCCGGTGGAGTAGGTCACCGTGCTGTCGGCGCCGGCGCGGGCGCGGATGGTGTCGAGCGGGGCGGCGGCCGAGTCGGGCACCACGTGGGCGCTGCCGAGGCCGGCGACCTTCGGTTCCTTGGCCGTGGGGCCGATCACCGCGATGCTCTTCGCGGCGGCACCGGTCAGCGGCAGTGCCTGGTCCTGGTTGCGCAGCAGGACCGCGCCCTGCTCGGCGACCCGCTGGGCGACCTGCGCCGCGCCCGCGATGTCGCGTGCGGGGCGTGCGGGCGGGTTGGCGCCCACCAGGCCGAACCGCTGGAGCTGGGTGACGATCCGGCTCACCGCGGTGTCCAGGGCGGCCACCGGGATGCGGCCCTCCTGGACCGCCGCCTTCAGCGGCTCGCCGAAGTACTTGCCGCCGGGGATCGAGCCGTTGACGCTGTCGGCCCAGTCGATCCCGAGTTCCTGGTCCAGGCCCTTGGTGAGCGAGTCGGTGCTGTGGGTCGCCATCCAGTCCGACATCACCCAGCCGCCGAAGTCCCACTGGGTCCGCAGGACGTCGTTGAGGAGTTCCGCGTTGCCGCAGGACGGGGTGCCGTTGACCTTGTTGTAGGCGCACATGAAGGAGCTGACGCCGGCCTTGGCCGCGCTGCGGAACGCCGGCAGCTCGATCTCGTGGAGCGTCTGCTCGTCGACGTTGACGTCGATGTTCTCCCGGTTGTTCTCCTGGTTGTTCTCCGCGAAGTGCTTGGCGGTGGCCATCAGGCCCTGGCCCTGGATGCCCTGGATCTCGGCGGCGGCGGTGCGGGCGGAGACCAGCGGGTCCTCGCTGAACGTCTCGTAGTTCCGGCCGGCCTGCGGGACCCGGATGATGTTCATCATGGGGCCCATGACCAGGTCCTGGCCCAGTGCACGGCCGTCGCGGCCCATGGTCGCGCCGTAGGACTTCGCCAGCTCGTCGTCGAAGCTGGAGGCCAGCGCGACGGGGGCGGGCAGGGCCGCGGCCGTGCCCTCGTTGAGGCGGATGCCGGCCGGGCCGTCGGCGGCCCTGATCTCGGGGATGCCGAGCCGGGGGACGCCCGGCAGGTAGCCGACGCTGAACGGGCCGGAGAGGGTCACCGTCCAGTGCACGAAGGACAGCTTCTCGTCCAGGGTCATCTGGGCGACCAGCGGGTTCAGCGCCTGGTCGGTCCCGGCTCGTTCGTCCGCGGCGGCCACCCCGCCGGTCAACAGCGTGGTGGCCGCGAGGAGGCCCAGCAGCCGGGTCGCCACCGACCGGCTTCCGGCGACTTGTAGGGGCACGGCGTGCTCTTCCGTTCTGTAGGTCTGTGGAGGCTCTGTATCGGTGGGGGCGGTGGACGCGGTCAGGGGCGGGTGAAGGTGACCGGCAGCCCGTAGAGGCCGAAGAGCGTCGCGTCGTGCTTGAAGGGCAGGTCGTCCAGTTCGGCGGCGGGGACGACGTCGGGGATCCGGTCGAACAGCGTGCGGAACGCGATCTCCAGCTCCGCCTTGGCCAGGTGCTGGCCGATGCACTGGTGCGGGCCGTAGCCGAAGGCGAGGTGGTGGCGTTCCGTGCGGTGGATGTCGAACTCGTCCGGGTTCTCGAAGTGCTCGTCCCGGTTGGCCGAGGCGGCGAGGCCGATCACGCTGTCGCCCGCCTTGATGAGGGTGCCGTCGATCTCGATGTCCTCCTTGGCGGCCCGGCGCAGCCAGTCCGCGCTGGAGTGGTAGCGCAGGAGTTCGTCGACGGCGGCGGACCACAGCTCGGGGTCGGCCTTCAGCTCGGCCACCACGTCCGGGCGGCGCATCAGCGTCAGGGCGCCGAGGCCGATCATGTTGGCGCTCGTCTCGTGCCCGACGATGAGCAGCAGCACGGAGGTGTTGACCAGTTCCTCGTGGGTCAGCGCGCCGGAGCGCAGCTGGTCGACGACCAGGCGGCTGATGATGCCCTCGTCGGGCTCTGCCTCCTTCGCCCGGACCAGCTTGTCCAGGTACTGGTAGAGGTCCATGAACGCGGCCATGGTCTCCTCGGCGGTGCTGCTCTGGATCGCCACCGCGGACCGGCTGTGGAAGAACTCCCGGTCGTCGTAGGGGACGCCGAGCAGTTCGCAGATCACCGCGGTCGCCAGCGGCATCGCCAGCGCCTCGACCAGGTCGACGGGGCCTTCGGTGGCCGCGATCCGGTCCAGCAGCTCGTCGGCGGTCCGCTGGATCGCCGGGCGCATCGACTGCACGCGCTTGACGGTGAAGTACGAGGTCAGCATCCGGCGGTACACGCCGTGCTCCGGCGGGTCCATCCCGACGAACGTGCGGAAGTTCGTGCTCTGGCCGTCCTCGCTCGCGGCGAGCGTGGCCAGCCGGGGCGGCTCGGAGCTGATCCTCGGGTCCTGGAGGAGCTTGCGCACCGTGTCGTAGCGGGTGACCAGCCAGGTCTCCTTGCCGTTCCACAAGGTGGCCTTGACCAGCGGTCCCTGGGCGCGCAGCTCGGTGTACCGCTCCGGCGGGGAGAACGGGCACGTGCGTGCCATCGGGAAGGCGGGCAACTCCTGCGCCTGCACAGGCGGGGAGTCGGGTGTCTGCGTCACGATTCCTGCTCCTTACTCACTGCTCATCGACTGCTCATGTGCTACTCACCGGCTGCTCCGGCGGGCACCGGCTGCTTCGACCAGGACACGGGCAGCGCGTACACGCCGTACATGACCCGGTCGTCGAGGGTTTTGACGGACTCCGGCGACACCGCGAGGCGGAGGTCCGGGAAGCGCCGGAACAGCTCCCGGTAGCCGACCCGCAGCACGAGCCTGGCCAGTTGCTGGCCGAGGCAGAGGTGCGGTCCGTGGCCGAACGCCAGGTGCGAGGGGCGCTCGCGGGTGACGTCCAGCCGGTCGGGGTCGGTGTAGTAGCGCGGGTCCCGGTTGGCGGCGGCGAGCGCGCCCACCACGATCTCGCCCTTGCGGACCAGCTTGCCGCCGAGTTCGAGGTCTTCCTTGGCGCCCCGGATCGTGCCGAGGTGCACCGTGGTCAGGTAGCGCAGCAGCTCTTCCACCAGGTTGTCCTGGGCCGCCTGGTCGTCGCCGCGCAGGGGCTCCAGCTGGTCGGGGTTCAGCAGCAGCGCCAGGGTGCCGAGGCCGAGCATGTTGGCGGTGGCGTCGTAGCCGGCGAGCAGCAACAGCACCGCCATCCCGACGACTTCCTCGTCGGTGAGCCCGTTGTCCCCGGTGACCAGGCCGCTGATGATGTCGTCGGCGGGCTGGGCGCTCTTGGCCCGCACCACGTCCAGCAGGTAGCTGTAGAGGCCGCCGGCCACGACGGCGATCTCCGTGGTGGGCAGCTCGGCGCTCATGATGACCTCGGAGACCTCTTGGAGGTATTCCCGGTCGTCGTAGGAGACGCCGAGGAGTTCGCAGATGACCAGGGCGGCGACCGGGTGCGCGAACTCCTTGACGAGGTCGACGTTCTCGCCGGCCTGTTCCATCGCGTCGAGGCGGCCCTTGGTGATCTCCTCGATGCGCGGCGTCAGTTGGCGCATGCGGCGGACGGTGAACAGTCCCGTGAGCATCCGCCGGTAGTGGGCGTGCTCGGGGCCGTCCAGGGAGGTGAAGGTGCCGGGCGGGAGTTCGCCGCGCTCCTCCGGCGGGGTCGCCCGGACCGGCGAGGAGTGCCGGGCGAGGTAGGTGCTGAACCGGGGGTCGGACAGCACCGCCCGGACGTCCTCCTGCCGGGTCGCCAGCCAGCCCAGCGTGCCGTCGGGGAAGCTGAGCCGGGTCATCGGGTCCGTCTCCCGCAGCCGCTTGTACTCCGCCGGCGGGTCGAAGAGGTGGGTCCGTTCCGTCGGCAGAGTCATGGGGCATCGGTTGTCGGCCATGATCTGAACCTTTGTGTGAGGGGATGGTGTGGGGGGGATGTGGGGGTGTGGGGGTCAGCGCAGGAAGCCGCGGACGTCCGCCCAGCCGGCGGCCACGTCCGCCGTCATCTGGTTGAGGCGGGCGTTGATCACCTGGTCGTAGCCGTCCAGGAAGTACTCGTCGCCGGGCATCGGCTCGACCGCGCGGCGTTCGGTGACGAACCGTTCGACGACCTCGGCCAGGCTGGTGTCGGGGGTGACCCGGCCGGCGATGTAGCGGTCGGCGCCCTTCAGGTCGGGGAAGCCGGCCTCGCGGTAGAGGTAGACGTCGCCCAGCAGGTCGACCTGGACGGCGACCTGCGGGTGCGCGGTGGGGCGCATGGTCTCCGGGCGGATCCGCAGCAGCTCCGCGTCGACGCCCATCCGCTGGCTCTCCAGCGCGTAGCCGTAGTCGACGTACAGCGTCGGGGTGAGGGCGCGGACCTTCTCGTCGAAGGCGGCCAGCGCCTCCTGCATCTGGGCGCGTTCCGCCGCCGGGAGTTTGCCGTCGGGGCGTCCGCTGTAGTCCTCGCGCAGTGTCAGGAACTCCAGCGGCCGGTCGGGGGCGGCGGCGTTCAGCTCGGCGATGTGGTCGACGAGGTCGAGGAGCCGGTGGGCGCGGCCGGGCAGGATGATGTAGCTGAAGCCGAGGCGGGGCGCGTCCGGTCGTTCCTGGCGCAGTTCCTGGAACCGCAGCAGGTTCTTCTTGACCCGGCTGAAGGCGGCCCGCTTGGTCGTGGTCGCCTGGTACTCCTCGTCGTTGAGGCCGTACAGCGAGGTGCGGATCGCGTGGACGTCCCAGATGCCGGGCTGGCGGGCCAGGGTCTGCTCGGTGAGCGCGAACGAGTTGGTGTAGAGGGTGAGTTTCAGTCCGCGCCGGGCCGCGCGGGTGATCAGTTCGCCGAGGCCCGGGTTGGTCAGCGGTTCGAGGCCGCCGGACAGGTACATCAGCTGGGGGTTGTCGAGGGGGACCTCGTCGATGATCGAGGCGAACATCTCGTTGCCGCCGGCCACCGAGGACGCCTCGTACTTCGCGCCGGTCACCCGGACGCAGAAGTGGCAGCGGAACATGCAGGTCGGCCCGGGGTAGAGGCCCACGCTGTTGGGGAACGCCGGTTTTCCGTTCAGCGCGGCGTCGAGCGCACCGGTGCGCTCGACGGGCAGGACGGTGTTGGTCCAGTACTTGCCGGCCGGGCCCCGCTCCACCGCCGTGCGCAGTTGCGGGATGCGCCCGAACGCGTCGAGGAGCCTGCGGAACTCCGGGCGCTCGACGCCGAGCCCGTGCCGGGCCGCTTCCAGGGGGGTGAAGGGTTCGGTGCTGTAGGTGCGGGCCAGCGAGACCAGGTGTGCCGCGAGCCGTTCGGCGTCGGCTTCGCCGGCCCCGGCCGCTTCGCCGACCAGGGGCCGCAGCGCCGCGATCGCCGCCGCGGGGTCGGCGCCCGGCAGGGTGCACAGCTCGATGACGTTCGGCTCGGATTGCAGTTCCACCGCGCTGCTCATGGCTTCAGATGCCTCTCGTCGGTGCTTGGTGTGGTGTGCTCAGCCAACGGGCACCTCCCGGCGGGTGCGGTGCTCGGCGGTCAGCTGTTCCAGCGCGGTCACGAGTTCGCCGGGGGACGGCTCCGCGAGTACTTCCTGGCGGAGGCGTTCGGCGGCGGCCTTGAAGGAGGGTTCCTCCAGGACCCGCGTGAGCGCGTCGCGCAGTCCTTGCGGGGTCAGCGTGTTGGGGCGGATGAAGACTCCGGCGCCCAGTTCCTCGATCCGCTCGGCCTTCAGCACGGTGTCGTACTGCTCGGCGAGCATGATGTGCGGGACGCCGGCGAGCATCGCGGTCGACCAGGTGCCCGCGCCGCCGTGGTAGATGATCGCGGAGCAGGTCGGCAGCAGGACGTGCATCGGGACGAAGTCGACGATGCGGGTGTTGTCCGGTACCGGTCCCAGTTCCTCGCGCTGCGAGGCGTCGAGGGTGGCCACGAGTTCGATGTCCAGGTCGGCGGTGGCCTCGATCAGATCGCCGATGGAGACGGCGTCACCGCCGAGCACTTCGCGGGCGCTCACGCCGAGCGTCAGGCACACGCGGGGGCGCATGGGCGGCTCGCGCAGCCAGTCCGGGACGACGGAGGTGCCGTTGTAGGGGACGTAGCGCATCGGGACGACGTGCTGGTCGAGCTGGAGCCGGGTGCTCGCCGGGGTGGAGTCGATGGTCCACTGGCCGGTGATCACCTCTTCGTCGAAGGGGACGCCGTAGCGGTCCAGCGTCCAGGTCAGCCACTCGGCGAGCGGGTCGTCGCGGTGCTCGGGCGGCTGCTCGGCCTGGCGCTGGAGGAACAGTCGCCTGGCCCGGAGCTGTACGTCCGGTCCCCACAGCAGGCGGGCGTGGGCCGCGCCGGTCACCCGGGCGGCGACGGCTCCCGCGTAGGTGAAGGGCTCCCAGACCACCAGGTCGGGCTGCCACTGGCGGGCGAACTCCACGAGGTCGTCGACCATGGTGTCGTTGACCTTGGCGTACATCAGCGGGGTCATCATCGACTGCAGGCCGAGCGCGTAGTCCCAGGTCACGATCTCCGGCCGGTCCTCGGCGAAGTTGATCTCCGGGTGTTCGCTGTTGCGGTTGCTCTGGCGCTGCTCGAAGTCCTGGACGGCGTGGTCCACGCCGACCGGCACCGCGGGCAGTCCGGCCTGCGTGATCGTGTCGGTCAGCGAGGGCTGGCTGGCGACCCGGACTTCGTGGCCGGCGGCGCGGAACGCCCAGGCCAGCGGGGCCAGCGTGTAGAAGTGCGTGTTGTGTGCGAACGAGGTGAACAGCACGCGCACCGGTTGTCTCCTTAGGCGTTCGGACGGGTGGGGGCCGCGAGGGGCGGTGTCCCCCGGGGTCGCTCGGGCGGCGGTCAGGCGGTCACCGGGAACCGCGCGATGGCGCGGCTGACCGGTGCCCTCCTGCGTCGCACGATCGGCCCGTCCTGCCGGAGCCGGGGCAGCCGGTCGAGGAGCAGGCGAAGCGCGGCTTCGGCCTGCGCCTTGGCCGGCGGGGCGACGAGTTCGTGGTGCGCGGTGCCCCGCAGGGCGGCGGGGCCGACGCGGTGCGGGTCGAAGCGGTCGGGGTCGGCGAAGACCTTGGGGTCCCGGTTGGCGGCGGCCAGCAGGACGACGACCTGGCTGTCCGCCGTGATGAGGTGCCCGTCGATCTCGACGTCCTCGCGGGCGACCAGGGGGCACAGGTGGACCGGCGGGTCGTGGCGCAGGGTCTCGTCGATCGCCTGGGGCAGCAGGCCGGGGTCGGCGCGGACCTCGTCGAGGAGCGCGGGGTCGGCCAGCAGGGCGAGGACCGCGTTGCTCACCAGGCTCGACGTGGCCTGGACGCCGATGACGGCTGCCAGCATCGCGGCGGTGAGCGCGTCCTCGTCCCGCGTCAGGGCGGCGAGTTGTTCGCGCAGCCGGCCTGCCGCGGTGATCAGGGCGCGGGCCGGGGCGAGTTGTTGCGGGCAGACCTCGGCGTCGAGCGCGTTGCCGAGGGCGGCGCAGTGGGCGGCGAAGTCCGGCCGGTCGGCGGGCGGGACGGCGAGGAGGTCGGCGAGGACGCCGGTGGCGAACGGGGTCGCGAAGTCGGCGGCGAGGTCGAAGCGGGTGCCGAGGGTGTCGAGGAGGTCGGCGCCCACGCGTTCGGCGATCTCCCGGTGGCGTTCGGCCGCCTCGGGCGCCTCGCGGATCCTGTCGTGCGCAGCGCGGTCCAGGCCGAGGAAGGTGTCGTCCAGGGCCAGCACGTGCTGCGGCGGGGTGCCGCCGTCGGCTGTGCGGGTGTCGAAGCGGGGGTCGGCCAGGATGCGGGCGGCCGGTTCGTAGCCGGCGCAGACCCAGCTGCCCAGCGGGTTCTGGTGGAGCGCCCCCTGTTCGCGGGCGAGTTCGTAGTGCGGGTGCGGGTCGTCCGTCTGGGCGCGCAGCAGCAGCGCGTAGGGGTCGCCGAACATGCCGACGTACCACTGGGTCCCGCGGACCAGCTGCATCATGCCGCCGAGTTCGCTGTCCGTCAGATCTTTCATTACGCCCCCGGTCGCCGGGAATCCGCGGTGAGCAGCTTCCCGGAAATCTGGTCACATATCGCTTCGCGGTGTGTGTTCAAGTAGAAATGACCGCCGGTGAAAATCTTCATATCGAATTCACCGGAGGTGTGCTCGTGCCAGGCGCGGGCGTCCTCGACCGTCACTCTGGGATCCGCGTCCCCGATGAACGAGGTGATCGGGCAGGACAGCGGTGGACCCGGCCGGTACTCGTAGGTCTCGATCGCCCGGTAATCGCCGCGGATAGCGGGCAGCGCCATGCGCAGGATCTCCTCGTCGGCCAGGACCTGACTGTCCGTGCCGGAAAGGTGCCGCATTTCCTCGATGAGTCCGGCGTCGTCGCGCAGGTGCACCGTCTCCTGTCGCTGGATCGACGGCGCGCGCCGGCCGGAGACGAAGAGGTGGGCGGGTGTGACACCGGCCTCCCGCTCCAGCAGCCGGGCGACCTCGAAGGCGACGACCGCTCCCATGCTGTGCCCGAACAGGGCGGGGCGGGCGCCCGCGACGGGGCGCAGCACCTCGAAGACCTGGCGCGCGAGCGTCAACAGGTCGGTCGCGCAAGGCTCCTTGCGCCGGTCCTGCCGCCCCGGGTACTGCACCGCCCGCACCGCGAGATCCGGCGTCAGCCGCTGGGAGAAGGAGAAGTAGGAGCTCGCCGAACCGCCCGCGTGCGGGAAGCAGGAGAGCGTGACAGCACCGGGCGACGCGGGATGGAACTCCCGCACCCAGAGATCTGTGAGCTCGTCGAAATTCGCCATCACCGCTCCCCCGTTTCACTGTGGACCAGCCGCCCCAGCGGCTTGGGCGGGCCGGTCCCGGACATGCTCGCAAAGGACTCGGCGAGGCTGTCCGCAGAAATTTCGAATGATGCTGAACAAATGGTCAGAAAGGGACGGGGCATCACAGAACCCCCGTCAACCAATGGTTTATCGACTCGGCAGTCACGCTAGCGTATTCCGCCATCATGGTGAAGTGGTTTCCGGGCACATCTACTGTCGTGTGAGCGAAATCCCAGGTCGACCGCCAGTCGCGCTCCCCGGACCATTCGGCCATCGGTTCGGTGGCTCGGACAAGCAGCGTCGGCGCCTTTGCCGGGAGCCGCTTCCCGGTGGCGAGGAATTGGTCGTAGGCGCCCATCGCGGTGAGCCGGAAGTCGTCCATCGGCACGTACATCGACTCCCGCTCGAACGTCCACCTCGCCAGGTCCTGCTGCCACTCCGTGAGGAGTTCCAGGTCGTCCGTCGAGTAGATGTCCGCCAGGACGACGGCGGCCGGGGCGGTGCCGGTCTCCTCCAGGTGGCAGGCGAGCGCGTTCGCCATGGTCGCCCCGCCGGAGTGCCCGAACAGCACGAACGGACGTCCCGCCGTGTGCGCGCGCACGGCCTCGGCCTGCACGCGCAGCGCGTCCTCCAGTTCGGCGGGCAGCGGCTCGTCCCTGAGGTAGCCGGGCAGCGGGAGCGCCGAGACGTCCCGCACCCCGCGCATCGCCGAGGCGAGGCGGGCGAACTCGTGCGGCCCGGCGATGGCGGCGGTGCCGCTGCAGCAGATCAGCTCCGGCGCGGCGGGCCCCTCGGCCAGCCGCACCAGCGCCGGGGGACGGAGCTCCGTCGTCGCGTCGAACCTCGGCCGGAACCGGGCCGCGTCGGCGAGCAGCGTGACGAAGTCGGAGAGCGTGCCCTGCCGCACCGCCTGCCGGTACAGCGACCCCAGGAACCCGGACCCGGCGGCTTCCGGCGCCGGAGCCCCGGCGCCGGAGCCGGCCAGCTCGGCGTCCAGGAAACCGGCCAGCGCGCCGATGGTGGGATGGTCGAAGGTGAGGGTCGCGGGGAGGGTCAGGCCGGTGGCGGCGCCGATCCGGTTGCGGAGTTCGACCGCGGTGAGCGAGTCGAAGCCCAGCTCCAGGAACGCCTGCTCCGGCTGGACCCGGTCGGCCGACGGATAGCCGAGCACCGAGGCCACCTCGCCCCGCACCAACTCCGTGAGGAACGCGCCCCGTTCGGCCTCGGGCAGCCGCGCCAGACGCTCGGCCGCCGACACCCCGTCCGCGACCGGCCCGGCGTCGGCCACCGGCCGGACCGGCAGCACGGCGTCGAGCAGCGGGCTCGGCCGCAGCGCGGTGAACGCCGGACCGAACGCGGCCCAGTCGACGTCCGCGACGACGACCGCCGCAGCGCTCCGGCCCGCCGCCTCCCGCAGCGCGGCCAGCGCCAGGTGCGGAGCCATCGGAGGAAGACCGCCCCGGCGCAACCGCTCCTCGTGCGCGCCGTCCGCCGCCATGCCCGCCTCGGCCCAGGGCCCCCAGGCGATGGACGTGGCCGCCAGCCCGTCGGCCCGGCGCTGCTCGGCCAGGGCGTCCAAGTAGGCGTTCGCGGCGGCGTAGTTGCCCTGCCCGGCCGCGCCGATCGCGCCGGCGAACGACGAGAACAGCACGAACGCGGACAGCCCGAGGTCACGGGTCCGCTCGTGCAGGTTGCGGGTCGCGTCCACCTTGGGCCGCAGCACCCGGGCCGTCTGCTCGGCGGTGAGCGTGTCCAGCAGCCCCGGCTCCAGCACCCCCGCCGCGTGCACGACCGCGGTCAACGGCGGACCGGCCAGCCCGGCGAGGAGCGCGTCCAGCGCCGCCGGATCCGCCACGTCACAGGCCGCGACGGTGACCTCGACACCGAGCCCGGTCAACTCCTCGACCAGACCGGCCGCACCGGGCGCCTCCCGGCCCTGACGGCTGGTCAGCACCAGGTGCTCGGCCCCGTTCCCGGCCAGCCAGTGCGCGACCTGCGCCCCCAGCGCACCGGTCCCACCGGTGACCAGCACAGTCCCGCTCGGCCGCCACTCCCCCGCCGACCCCGAGACGGCACGCCGCAACCGGCGCGCGAACACCCCGGACGGCCGGATCGCCAACTGATCCTCACCGGTCCCGGCCAGCACGGCGACCAGCCGGTCCACCGCCCGCCCGTCCAGAGCCCCGGGCAGATCCACCAGACCACCCCAACGCTGCGGATGCTCCAACGCGGCCACCCGGCCGAGCCCCCACACCTGCGCCTGCTCCGGCGCTTCCGGCCGCTCCGAGGCACCGACCGCGACGGCACCCCGGGTCAGGCACCACAGCGGCGCCTCCCACTCGTTGTCACCGAGCGCCTGGACCAGCGTCAGGCTGGGCCGCACCGTCCCGGTCGCCGCCAGCAGCGACAGCACCCCGGCCGGAACGCCGTCCCCCACCGCCGCCCGCAACCGCTCCGCGAGCCGCGCCCGGTCGCCGTCGACCCCGGTGAGCTCCACACGGACGGCGTCGACGCCACGCGCGGTGAGCGCGTCGGCGACCTCCTCCGCCCAGGCGGCGCCGGTCGGGAGCACCACCAGCCAGCGACCGGCGAGCGGCGCGGACGCCGCCGCGTCCACCGGCTGCCAGGTGACCTCGTACCGCCAGGAGTCCACGGTCGACTTCTCCCGCCGGCTCCTGCGCCACGCGGACATCGCGGGCAACGCCTCGCTGAGCGGAGTCTCCGGATCGACGGCCAGCGCCTCGGCCAGGCTCTCCTGCTCCACGGCGGCCCAGAACCCGTCGTCCGCCGAGTCGACACGCACCTCGTCGGGCATCGCCGGGACCTCGGGCCAGTAGCGCTCGCGCTGGAAGGCGTAGGTGGGGAGGTCCACGCGACGGGCGCGGCCTTCGAAGAGCGCGGTCCAGTCGACGGACGCGCCTCGCGTGTGGGCGGTGGCCAGGGCGGTCAGCAGGGACTGAGCCTCGTCACGGTCCTTACGCAACACCGGCACAGCCGCCAGACCCTCGCCGGTCCAGCACTCCTGGGCCAACGCGCTCAGTGCGCCATCGGGGCCGAGTTCGACGAACGTCGTGACGCCCTTCGCCTCCAGTGCCCGGACGCCGTCCAGGAACCGGACGGCCTCGCGGACGTGGCGGACCCAGTACTCGGCGTCCGGTGTCACTTCGGTGCCGGTGAGGGTGGACACGATCGGGATGCGGGGGGCCTCGTAGGTGAGCCCGGCCGCGACCTCGCGGAAGGCGTCGAGCATGCCGTCCATGTGCGAGGAGTGGAAGGCGTGGCTGACGGTGAGCCGCTTGGTCTTACGCCCCTCGAAGCTGGCTACCAGCTCCAGCACTTGGGCCTCGTCGCCCGCGACCACCACCGACGACGGCCCGTTGACCGCCGCGATACTCACGCCGTCGACCAGCAGCGGCGCCACCTCGTCCTCGGACGCCTGGACCGCCACCATCGCCCCGCCGCCCGGCAGTTCCTGCATCAGGCGGCCACGGGCAGCCACCAGCGCACACGCATCCGCCAGGGACAACACCCCCGCCACGTGCGCAGCCGCCAGCTCGCCGATCGAATGCCCGGCCACGAAGTCAGGCGTGAGCCCCCACGACTCCACCAGCCGGAACAACGCCACCTCGACCGCGAACAACGCCGGCTGGGTGTAGGCGGTCTGCCCCAGAAGCTCACCCTCCCCGAACACCACGTCCTTCAGCGGACGCCCGAGTTCGGAGTCGAAGCGGGCGCACACCGCGTCGAACGCGTCCGCGAAGACGGGGTGGGAGCCGTACAGCTCACGCCCCATCCCCACCCGCTGCGACCCCTGGCCGCTGAAGAGGAACGCCAACCGCCCCTCGGAGACGGTGTCCCGCACCACGCCGGACGCCGACGTGCCCGAGGCCAGCGCTCCAAGGCCCTCGCGGAATCCCGCCGCGTCACCGGCCAGCACCACGGCGCGGTGGCCCAGTGCGGCGCGGCCGGCGGCCAGGGAGAACGCGACGTCGACGGGGTTCAGCTCGGGCGTGGAGTCGACGAACGACGAGAGCCGGGCGGCCTGCGCGCGCAGCGCCGCCTCGGACTTGCCCGACAGGACCCACGGCACCACGCCCACCGGCTCGGCGGAAGGGACCGGCTCCTCAACCGGTGCCTGCTCGATGATGACGTGCGCGTTGGTACCGCTGATGCCGAACGACGAGACCCCGGCCCGGCGGGGTTCCTCGGTGACCGGCCAGGGGGTCGCCTCGGTGACGAGGGAGACCCCGCCCGACGACCAGTCGACTTCAGGCGTGGGCCGGTCCACGTGCAGGGTCTGGGGAACCAGGCCGTGGCGCATCGCCTGGACCATCTTGATGACGCCCGCGACACCGGCGGCGGCCTGGGTGTGGCCGATGTTGGACTTCAACGCCCCGAGCAGCAGGGGCCGTTCGGCGGGCCGGTCCTGGCCGTAGGTGGCGAGCAGGGCCTGGGCCTCGATGGGGTCGCCGAGGACCGTGCCGGTGCCGTGGGCCTCGACGACGTCGACCTGGTCGGCGGAGAGGCGGGCGCTGCTCAGGGCCTGGCGGATGACCCGCTGCTGGGAGGGGCCGTTGGGGGCGGTGAGACCGTTGGAGGCGCCGTCCTGGTTGACCGCGCTGCCGCGCACCACCGCGAGCACGGGGTGGCCGTTGCGGCGGGCGTCGGAGAGGCGTTCCACCACGAGGACGCCGACGCCCTCGGCCCAGCTGGTGCCGTCGGCGGCGGCGGAGAAGGACTTGCAGCGGCCGTCGGCGGCGAGGCCGCGCTGGCGGCTGAACTCGACGAACATGCTGGGCGTCGACATGACCGTCACGCCGCCGGCCAGCGCGAGCGTGGACTCGCCCTGTCGCAGCGACTGCGCCGCGAGGTGCAGCGCGACCAGCGACGAGGAGCACGCGGTGTCGACGGTCACGGCGGGGCCTTCGAGGCCGAAGGTGTAGGAGATGCGGCCGGAGACGACACTGCCCGCGTTGCCGGTGAGGAGGTAGCCGTCGGCGGCGTCGGGGGTGGACATGAGCAGGGCCGCGTAGTCCTGGCCGTTGGCGCCGGCGAAGACGCCGGTGCGGCTGCCGCGCAGGGTGGACGGGTCGATGCCCGCGCGCTCGAACGCCTCCCAGGAGGCTTCGAGGAGGAGCCGGTGCTGCGGGTCCATGGACAGCGCCTCGCGCGGCGAGATCCCGAAGAACGTCGGGTCGAACTCGGCCACGTCGTAGAGGAACCCGCCCTCGCGGGTGTAGGAGGTGCCCGCCTCGCCGTCGTCGCCGAAGAGGCCGTCGATGTCCCAGCCCCGGTCGGTCGGCACCGGGGAGATCGCGTCGCCGCCGTCGGCGACGAGCCGCCACAGGTCCTCCGGGGAGGAGACACCGCCGGGGAAGCGGCAGGCCATGCCGACGATGACGATGGGTTCGTCGTCGACGGATGTGGTGGCGGGCAGCGCGGCCGACGGCGTGGCGGCGGTCTCGGAGACCTCGGCGAGCAGGAAGTCGGCGAGGACCGACGGGCTCGGGTAGTCGAAGACGAGCGTCGTCGGGAGCTTGAGTCCGGTCGCGGACGCGAGCCGGTTGCGCAGGTCGACCGCGGTGAGCGAGTCGAAGCCCAGCTCGCGGAAGGCGCGGTCGGCCTCGACCTGTTCGTCGGGTCCGTGCCCGAGCACGGCGGCGACATGGCCGCGCACCAGCGACAGCACGGCGCGGCGCCGTTCGGCCTCGGACATGCCGGACAGCCGGGCGTGCAGGGCCGAATCACCGGTGCCGGTCTCCGCCGGCGCCTCGCGCAGGGCGCGGACCTCGGGAAGGTCACCGATGAGCGGGCTGGTGCGGGCGGCGGTGAAGCCGGGCGCGAACTTCGCCCAGTCGACGTCGGCGACGGCGAGCAGCGTCTCGTCGTGGTCCAGGGCCTGGCGCAGGGCGGCGATCGCCATGGCGGGCTTGAGCACCGGAAGCCCGCCACGCCGCAGACGGGCGCCGACGGCGGCGTCGTCGGCCATGCCGCCGTCCGCCCAGGGCCCCCAGGCGATCGCGGTGGCCGGCAGTCCGGCGGCGCGGCGACGCTGGGCGAGCGCTTCGAGGACCGCGTTGGCGGCGGCGTAGTTGCCCTGCCCCGCCGCACCGAGCGTGGCGGCGAAGGAGGAGAAGAGCACGAAGGCGTCGAGTTCGCGGTCGGCGGTCAGCTCGTCGAGGTGGAGCGCGGCCTGGGCCTTGGGCCGCAGGACGGCGTCCAGCCGCTCGGGGGTGAGCGCTTCGAGAAGCCCCGCGTCCAGCACACCGGCCGCGTGCACCACGGCACGCACCGGCGCGACCTCGTCGGCGACCCGCAGCACTTCGGCGAGCGCCGCCTTGTCGGTGACGTCACAGCTCTCGACGGTGACCCGGGCGCCGAGCCCGATCAGCTCGGCCTCCAGCTCCGCCGCGCCCTCGGCGTCACGGCCACGGCGGCTCAGCAGCACCAGGTGCTCGGCACCGGCACCGGCCAGCCAGCGCGCGACGTGCCCGCCCAACGCCCCGGTGCCACCGGTGACGACGGTCGTACCGCGCGGCTTCCAGGTCCCGCCGCCCCCGGCCGCCTCGGCACGCGCGCGCACCAGACGGCGCACGAACACGCCGGACCCACGGACGGCGAGCTGATCCTCGTCCCCGGCACCGGCCAGCACCCCGGCCAGCCGACCGAGCGCGCGCTCGTCGAGCACGTCGGGCAGATCGACCAGACCACCCCAACGCCCGGGGTGTTCGAGGGCGGCCACCCGGCCGAGCCCCCATATCGCGGCCTGCTCGGGGCTGGTCAGCCGGTCGGCGGCACCGGTGGAGACCGCGCCCCGGGTGGCACACCACAGGGGCGCCTCGATGTCGGCGTCGCCGAGCGCCTGAACCAGGGCGAGGACCTGGTCCGGGCGCTCGGGGGACAGCGCCAGCACTCCGGCGAGCGCTGCGGTCGGCGTTCCCGCCTGGCCCGCTTGGCCCGCTTGAGTGATCGTCCGCAGCCGCTCGGCCAGCGCCGTGCGGTCGGCCCCCTCGTCCAGCGTCAGCGGCACGACCGTCGCGCCGTGCCCGGTCAGGGCGTCCGCCACGGCGGCCACGAGTTCGTCCACGGCGGTCACGAGTTCGCCCATGGCCGGTACGACCAGCAGCCAGGTGCCGTCCAGCCGCTGCTTCAGCGGGTCGGTCAGCGGCTGCCAACTCGGGTGGTAGCGCCAGGAGTCCACGGTGGACTGGTCCCGACGGCTCCGACGCCACGCCGACATGGCGGGCAGCACCTCGCTCAGCGGGGCATCACCGTCCACGTCGAGCGCGTCGGCCAGCGCCTCCAGGTTCTCCCGCTCGACGGCGTCCCAGAACTGCGCGTCCACCGGGTCCACTGAGGCCCCGGCCTCCGGAGCAGCCGCCTCCAGCCAGTAGCGCTGGCGTTGGAAGGGGTAGGTGGGGAGGTCGGTGAGACGGCCGCCGGGGAAGACGGCCGACCAGTCGACGTCGGCGCCGTGGACGTGGGCCTCGGCGAGGGACAACAGGAAGCGGTCGAGGCCGCCCTCGTCACGACGGAGGGAACCGATCGCGGTGATCTCCTCGGAGGTCTCCTGAACGGCCATGGCCAGGACCGGGTGGGCGCTGGACTCGACGAAGAGACGGTGTCCCTGGTCGGCCAGGAGGCGGACGGTCTCCTCGAAGCGGACGGTCTGGCGGAGGTTGCGGTACCAGTAGTCGGCGTCCATCACGCTGGTGTCGATCTGCTCGACGGTGACGGTGGAGTAGAAGGGGACCTGCGAGGGACGGGGGGTGATGCCGGACAGGACCTTCGCCAACTCGCCCTCGATCTCCTCGACATGGGCGGAGTGCGAGGCGTAGTCCACCGGGATACGCCGCGCACGGAACCCGTCCGCCTCGGCCTGGGCCAGCAGTTCGTCGAGCGCGTCGACGTCACCGGAGACGACGATCGAACCCGGGCCGTTCACGGCGGCGATCGAGACACGACCGCCCCAACGCGCCAGCCGTTCCTCCACGGCATCCACCGGCAGCGAAACGGACACCATCCCGCCCCGCCCGGACAGAGCCAGCAACGCCTTGCTCCGCAACGCCACCACCCGCGCCGCATCTTCCAGCGAGAGCGCACCCGCCACGGCCGCAGCCGCGATCTCACCCTGCGAGTGCCCGATGACCGCAGCAGGCTCGACACCGTACGAGCGCCACAGCGCGGCCAGCGACACCATCACGGAGAACAACACGGGCTGCACGACGTCGACCCGCTCCAACGCGGCGGCGTCACCCAGCACATCCAGCAGAGACCACTCCACATGCGGCTCAAGCGCCTCCGCACAAGCCCGCATCGACTCGGCGAACACCGGCGACGAACCCAGCAGCTCCACCGCCATCCCCACCCACTGCGCCCCCTGCCCAGGGAACACGAAGACGACCTTGCGACCGCCCACAACCCCCTGCACCAGACCAGGAGCCGACGTCCCCTCCGCAAGCGCCACCAAACCCGCACGACGGCTAACCACATCACCCCCCACCACCGCCGCCCGATGCTCAAAAACACCACGACCGGCCGTCAGCGAAAACCCCACATCAACCGCACTCACACCAGGCGTCGCGTCGAGGAACGCCACCAACCTCTCCGCCTGAGCCCGCAACGCAACCTCAGTCTTGGCCGACAACACCCACGGCACGGCCCCCACCGGCTCAACCGCGGGAACCTCCTCAACCGGCGGCGCCTGCTCAAGAATCGCGTGCGCGTTGGTCCCACTCACCCCGAACGACGAGACTCCCGCCCGCCGAGGCTCACCGGTCTCCGGCCATTCCGTGGCCTCCGTCAGCAAGGACACCGCCCCCGCCGCCCAGTCAACCTGCCGCGACGGCTGATCCACATGCAGCGTCTTCGGCACCACCCCATGCCGCATCGCATGCACCATCTTGATGACACCCGCCACACCGGCAGCAGCCTGCGTATGCCCGATGTTGGACTTGACCGCCCCGAGCAGCAACGGCCGATCAGCAGGCCGATCCTGCCCGTAGGTCGCAAGAATCGCCTGCGCCTCGATCGGATCCCCGAGCCGAGTACCCGTCCCGTGCGCCTCGACGACGTCAACCTGATCAGCGGTGAGCTGCGCGTTCAGCAACGCCTGACGGATGACCCGCTGCTGGGCGGGCCCATTGGGCGCGGTGAGCCCACTACTCGCCCCGTCCTGGTTGACGGCAGTACCCCGCACCACGGCCAACACCCGATGCCCATTGCGCAGCGCATCGGACAGCCGCTCGACGAGCAGCATCCCCACCCCCTCCCCCCACCCGGTCCCGTCCGCCGCGTCCGCGAACGCCTTGCACCGCCCGTCCGCCGCAAGTCCCCGCTGACGGCTGAACTCCACGAAGATCGCCGGCGTGGCCATGATGGTCGCGCCACCGGCCAACGCGAGGGTGCACTCGCCCTTCCGGAGCGATTCACAGGCCAGATGAAGAGCTACCAGCGAGGAGGAGCAGGCGGTGTCGATGGTGACGGCAGGCCCTTCGAGGCCAAGGGTGTAGGCGATGCGACCGGAGGCGACGCTGCCGGAGTTACCGGTGCCGATGTACCCCTCGACGCCTTCCGGAAGGTCGACCAGGCGAGTCGCGTAGTCGTGGTAGATGACCCCGGCGAAGACACCGGTACGGCTACCGCGCACGGCGGCGGGGTCGATGCCCGCGCGCTCGAAGGTCTCCCAGCTCGCTTCGAGAAGAAGCCGCTGCTGGGGATCCATGGCGAGCGCTTCACGCGGGGAGATCTCGAAGAACGCGGGATCGAACCGGCTGGCGTCCTGGAGGAACCCGCCCTTGCTGGTGTAGGACTTGCCGGCGCTGTCGGGGTCGGCGTCGTAGAGGTCGTCGACGTCCCAGCCACGATCGGGCGGGAACGAGGAGATGGCGTCGCCGCCCTCGGCCACCAACTGCCACAGATCCTCGGGGGAGTTGACCCCGCCGGGGTACCGGCAGCTCATGCCGATGATCGCGATCGGCTCGGCGGCCGCGTCCTCGACCTCTTGGAGACGCTGCTTGGTCTGCCGGAGTTCGGCGGTCATCTGCTTGAGGTAGTGACGGAGTTTGTCCTCATTGGACATGGGTGTTTCCTTTCTGGTGGCAGTTCCGGATTCGTAGGTGCTCAAGAAATCCCGAACTCCTTGCCAATGAGGTCGAACATCTCGTCGTCGGTGGCCGTGTCCAAGTCGGCCTCGGCTTCGGACTCGTCAGTGCCGGCCCAACCGGCCGTCAGCGACTTGAGGCGGACGGTGATCTGGCCCCGGGTCTCGTCGTCGGCGGCGGTGAACGCGGCCAACTCCTTCTGCAGCCGGGCGAGTTCCGCGAGGAGCGGCGCGGCCGAGTTCGCGGTGTCCGGCACGATCTCCGAGGCCAGGTAGCCGGTGAGGGCGACCGGGGTCGGGTAGTCGAAGATCAGCGTCGCGGGCAGCCGCAGTCCGGTCGCCGTGTTCAGCCGGTTGCGCAGCTCGACGGCGGTCAGCGAGTCCAGACCGAGTTCGAGGAAGCCGCGTCCGGTGTCGATGGCGTCCGGTGAGGCGTGGCCCAGCACGGCGGCCAGTTGGCCGCGCACGAGGTCGGTCAGCACGCGGTCGCGTTCGGCTTCCGCGAGACCGCCGAGCCGCTGCCGCAGCGAGGTCGCGTCCGGCACGGAACCGGCGTCGACGGTCCGGCGGGCCGGGGTCCGGACAAGGCCGCGCAGCAGCGCGGGCACGACGTCGGTGGCGCGCAGGGCCGCCGGGGTCAGCCGCACCGGCACGAGGACGGCGTCGTCCAGGCCGATGGCGGCGTCGAAGAGGGCCAGGCCCTCGGCGGTGGGCAGGGCGGCCATGCCGCCGCGTTCGAGGCGGCCGAGTTGGTCGTCGCCGAGGTGGGCGGTCATCCCGCTGCGGTGCGCCCACAGGCCCCAGGCGAGCGAGCTGGCGGCCAGTCCGCCGGCCCGGCGGCGCTGGGCGAGCGCGTCGAGGAAGGCGTTGGCCGCCGCGTAGTTGCCCTGTCCGGGGCCGCCGAAGGTGGAGGCCGCCGAGGAGAACACGACGAACGCGGCGAGGTCCGCGTCCTGGGTCAGCTCGTGCAGGTGCAGCGCCGCGTCCACCTTCGGCCGGAGCACGGCGTCGACGCGCTCCGGGGTCAGGGACTCGATGACACCGTCGTCCAGCACACCGGCGGCATGCACAACAGCGGTCAGCGGATGCTCCGCCGGAATACCGGCGAGGAGCGCGGCGACCTGCTCCCGGTCGGCCACGTCGCAGGCGGCCATGATGACCGTCGCGCCCAACTCGGTGAGTTCGGCGTGCAGTTCGGGCGCGCCGGGCGCGTCCATGCCCCGACGTCCGGCCAGCACCAGACGCCGGACGCCGTGCTCGGTGACGAGATGCCGGGCGACGAGCCCGCCGAGCGCACCGGTGGCGCCGGTGACGAGGGCGGTGCCGGACGGGTCCAGCGCGCGCGGTGTCCCCTCCGCCGCGACGGCCCTGGCCAGCCGGGGGGCGAGCAGGGTGCCCTCGCGCACCGCGAGCCGGGGCTCGTCGGCGCCGAGTGCGGCCGGGAGCGCCTGGTAGGAGGCGTCGTGCTCGTCCAGGTCCAGCAGCGTCAGCCGGTCGGGGTGCTCGGCCTGCGCGGACCGGACCAGGCCCCAGACGGCGGCGTGCGCGAGGTCGGACACGTCCTCACCGAGCCGCGTGGCCACGGCGCCACGGGTGACCAGCACCAGGCGGGACGCCGTGAACCGCTCGTCGGCGAGCCACCCCTGGACCAGCTCCAGCACCCGGTGCGTGGCCAGGCGCACGGCGGACGCCAGGTCGGCGGCGTCCGCGACGGAGTCGACGGTGCACGGCGCGAGCACCACGGACGGCACCGACGCCGCGTCGAGCGCGGACAGCTCGGCACACCCGTCGACGGGAAGCCCGGCGGCCCGCAGAGCGGCGGCGAACTTCTCCTGATCCGCACCCAGAACGAACCAGCGTTCCGGGCCGGCCGAGGGCAACGCCGGAACCGAAGCCCAGTCGACCCGGAACAGCGAGTCGTGCCGAACCTCCCGCGCGGCACGCAGTTGCTCGGCGGTCACCGGCCGCAGCACCAGCGAGTCCACCTCCGCCACGGCCCGCCCGTGCGCGTCCATGACGGCGAGCGACACCGAGTCCTGGCCGTGAGGCGAGATCCGCACCCGCAGCGCGCTCGCACCGACGGCCCGCAACGTCACCCCGCCCCACAGGAACGGCAACCTGCTCTGCCCGGAGTCACCGAGGAACCCCCCAAGACCGACCGCCTGCACGGCGGCGTCCAGCAGAGCCGGATGCACCCCGAACCTGGCGGCGTCGGAGCGACGCTCCCCGGACAGGGCGACATCGGCGAAGACCTCGTCACCGTGCCGCCAAGCCGCACGCAGCCCCTGGAACGACGGACCGTAGTGGTACCCGGTGGCGGCCAACCGCTCGTACAACTCACCCAGTTCGATCGCCACGGCACCGGCGGGCGGCCAGACACCCCCGAAGTCGGCGGGGGCGTCCGGCACCTCCGGGGCCAGCACACCACTGGCATGCCGCACCCACGCGCCACCGTCCTCGGACCGCGAGTGAATCCCCAACGTCCGCCGCCCGGACCCGTCCGCTTCACCGACGGTCAGCCGCAGCTGACGACCACCGCGCTCGGGCAGCACCAGGGGCGCTTCCAGGGTGAGTTCTTCGAGATGCCCGCAGTCGACCTGGTCCCCGGCACGGATCGCCAACTCCACGAAGGCGGTACCCGGCAACAACGTCGACCCCATCACCGCGTGATCGGCCAACCACGGCTGCGCCCCCAGGGACAACCTCCCCGTGAACACCAGCCCATCGGAGTCCGGCAACTCCACCGCCGCCCCCAACAACGGGTGATCCGCAGCACCGAGCCCCGCCGAGGCCACGTCACTCGCCGTCGCGGGGGCGTCGAGCCAGTAGCGCTCGCGCTGGAAGGCGTAGGTGGGGAGGTCGGTTCGGCGGGCGCCGGGGAAGACGGCCGACCAGTCGATGGTGGCGCCGTGGACGTGGGCCTCGGAGAGGGAGAGGAGGAAGCGGTCGAGGCCGCCCTCGTCACGACGGAGGGAACCGATCGCGGTGATCTGCTCGGAGGTCTCCTGGACGGCCATGGCGAGCACGGGGTGGGCGCTGGACTCGACGAAGAGACGGTGTCCCTGGTCGGCCAGGAGGCGGACGGTCTCCTCGAAGCGGACGGTCTGGCGGAGGTTGCGGTACCAGTAGTCGGCGTCCATCACGCTGGTGTCGATCTGCTCGACGGTGACGGTGGAGTAGAAGGGGACCTGCGAGGGGCGGGGGGTGATGCCGGCGAGGACCTTCGCCAACTCGGCCTGGATCTCCTCGACATGGGCGGAGTGGGAGGCGTAGTCGACGGGGACACGGCGGGCACGGAAGCCGTCCGTCTCGGCCTGAGCAAGCAACTCGTCGAGCGCATCGACGTCGCCGGAGACGACGATCGAACCCGGGCCGTTCACGGCGGCGACCGAGACACGACCGTCCCAGCGAGCCAACCGCTCTGTGACCTCGTCCACCGGCAACGAGACAGACACCATCCCGCCCCGGCCCGACAGAGCCAGCAGCGCCTTACTCCGCAACGCCACTACGCGCGCGGCATCTTCGAGCGAGAGCGCACCCGCCACGGCCGCAGCCGCGATCTCGCCCTGCGAGTGCCCGATGACCGCAGCAGGCTCCACGCCATAGGAGCGCCACAACGCGGCCAGCGACACCATCACGGAGAACAGCACCGGCTGAACAACGTCAACCCGCTCCAACTCGGCCGCGTCACCCAGCACATCCAGCAGAGACCACTCCACATGCGGCTCAAGCGCCTCCGCACAAGCCCGCATCGACTCCGCGAACACCGGCGACGAACCCAGAAGCTCCACCGCCATCCCCACCCACTGCGACCCCTGCCCCGGGAACACAAACACCACCCGGTCATCGGACCCGGCAACCCCCTGCACCAGCCCAGCAGCCGACCCCCCATCCGCAAGCGCCGCGAGACCCGCACGACGGCTGGCCAGCTCAGCCCCCACCACCGCCGCCCGATGCTCAAAACCAGCCCGACCAGCCGCCAGCGAAAACCCCACATCAACCGGACTCAACCCAGACGCGGACCCGACGAACGACAACAGGTTCGCCGCCTGCGCCCGCAACCCGGCCTCGGTCTTGGCGGACAGCACCCACGGCACCGCACCCACAGGCTCAGCCGAGCTCTCGGGAGCCTCCTCAACCGCCGGCGCCTCCTCAAGGATCACGTGTGCGTTGGTCCCACTGATCCCGAACGACGACACAGCGGCCCGCCGAGGCGCATCTCCCCGAGCCCACTCAGCCGCCTCGGTGAGCAACGACACCGCCCCCGCAGACCAATCGATCTGCGGCGAAGGCTCATCCACGTGCAGCGTCTTCGGCATGACCCCGTGCCGCATGGCCAGCACCATCTTCATCACGCCGGCCACACCGGCAGCAGCCTGCGTATGCCCGATGTTCGACTTCAACGACCCCAGCCACAACGGCCGTTCAGCGGGCCGACCCTGCCCATAAGTCGCAAGCAGCGCCTGAGCCTCGATCGGGTCACCAAGCGTCGTCCCGGTCCCGTGCGCCTCCACCACATCAACGTCCGACGTACCGAGCCCGGCGTTAGCGAGCGCCTGCCGAATCACCCGCTGCTGCGAGGGACCGTTGGGCGCGGTCAACCCATTCGAGGCACCGTCCTGATTCACCGCGCTGCCCCGCACCACCGCGAGCACGGGATGCCCATTCCTGCGCGCATCCGACAACCGCTCGACCAGCAGCATCCCCACACCCTCAGCCAGCGCGAACCCATCCGCAGCCGCCGCGAACGCCTTGGACCGCCCATCAGCGGCCAACCCGCTCTGACGACTGAACTCAAGGAACATGTCCGGCGTCGACATGATGGTGACCCCACCGGCGAGCGCCAGCTCACACTCCCCCTGCCGCAGAGCCTGCGCAGCAAGATGCAGCGCGACCAGTGACGACGAACACGCCGTGTCCACCGTCACCGCAGGCCCCTCAAGCCCGAACGTGTACGAAACGCGCCCGGACAGCACACTCGCCCCGTTACCGGTGGCGAGATACCCGTCCAGGTTCTCCGGAGCCCCCTGGAGCAACGGCGCGTAGTGCTGCCCGTTGGTCCCCGCGAACACCCCGACCGGCCGCCCCCGCAGGGACCCGGGATCGATCCCGGCCCGCTCGAACGCCTCCCAGGTGGTTTCGAGGAGGAGCCGGTGCTGCGGATCCATCGCCAGCGCCTCGCGCGGGGAGATCCCGAAGAACGTCGGGTCGAACTCCGCCGCGTCGTGGAGGAACCCGCCGTGGCCGACGTAGGAGGTCCGGGAGCGTTCGCCGTCCTCGTCCACCAGTGCGTCGAGGTTCCAGCCCCGGTCGGTGGGGAACGCGGTGATGGCGTCCGTGCCTTCGGAGATCAGCTGCCACAGCTGCTCCTCGGAGGTGACCCCGCCGGGGAAGCGACAGCCCATGCCGACGATGGCGATGGGTTCGTCGTCGACCGGCGCCACGGTGGCAACGGCGGCGACGGCGGCCGGTGCGCCAAGGACCTCGGTCTTGAGGTACTGGGCGAGGGCAGTGGCCGTCGGGTAATCGAAGATCAGAGTGGCGGGCAGCTTGAGCCCGGTGGCCGCGTTGAGACGGTTGCGCAGATCGACCGCGGTCAGCGAGTCGAAGCCCAGCTCCAGGAAGGCGCGCCCGGCCTCGATGGCCTCGGGGGTGGCGTGCCCCAGCACAGCGGCGACTTGCCCGCGCACCAGCTCCAGCACGATCCGGTCGCTCTCGGCACCGGTCTTGCCGGCGAGCCGCTGGGCCAGTGCCGAGCCCCCGGCACCGGCCGTGTCGCCTTCCTCCTCCTGGAGGCGACGCACTTCGGGCAGCCCGGCGATCAGCGGGCTGGGCCGTACCGAGGTGAACCCGGCGACGAACCGGTCCCAGTCGACGTCGGCGAGCGCCACGAACGTCTCGTCGTGGTCGAGGACCTGCTGGAGGGCGGTCATCGCCAGCTCGGGGTCGATGGCCCGCAGGCCACGGCGGCGCAGGAAGTCGAGGAAGTCGTCCTGGGTGTCGGCGCCACCGCCCCAGGGGCTCCAGGCCACGGAGGTGGCGGACAGCCCACGGGCGCGCCGGCGCTGGGCCAGCGCGTCGAGGTAGGCGTTACCGGCCGCGTAGGCGCCCTGCCGTCCGCTGCCCCAGACACCGGCGACGGCGGAGAAGTGGACGACGGTGGCGTCGGGGGCGTACTGGTCGAGCAGTTCGTCGAGGTGGGCCGCCATGGCCGCCTTGGCGGCGACCACCGTGGCGAACTCGGCGGGCGTGGTGTCGGCGAGCGGAGCCTGGTCGAGGACGGTCGGCGCGTGCACGACCACGGTGGGCGGCGTCGCCAGCAGCTCTTCCAGCGCCGCACGGTCGTCGTGCGCGCAGGCCACGACGGTCACCCGGACGCCCGCACCGGTCAGCTCGGCCTCCAGTTCGGCCGCGCCTTCCTCGACCGGCCCCGCGAGGACGACGTGCTCAGCGCCGTTCCCCGCCAGCCACCGTGCGGCCTGGGCGGCCAGCGGCCCGGTGCCGCCGGTGACGAGGACGGTCCCGGACGGCCGCCACTGCCGAGCCGGGGCGCGGTCGGCCACGGGGGCGTGCTCCAGCCTGCGCCCGTACACCCCGGAGGACCGGACGGCGAGCTGATCCTCGTCCCCGTGCCCGGCCAGCACGCCGACCAGCCGACGCCGCGCCGCTTCGTCCGCGTCCACCGGCAGATCGACCAGACCACCCCAGCGCTGCGGGTGTTCGAGAGCGGCCACCCGCCCGAGCCCCCACACCTGGGCCTGCACCGGACTGTCCGGCCCCTCGGACGCGACACCCACCGCGCCCCGGGTCGCACACCACAACGGCGCCTCGATCCCGGCGTCGCCGAGCGCCTGGAGCAGCGAGACGGTGTGCACCGCCCCCTCCGGGGCCCCGGTCAGCGCCAGCAACGAGAGCACACCGTCCGGGACGACCCCGTCGAGCAGTTCGGCAACGGCGTCGCGAGCGCACCCATCGGCGACCTCGACCGTGGTGACCTCGGCGCCCGCGGCTTCCAGCGCCGCCACCGCAGCCGTACCCCACGGCCCGGCGTCACCCGCCGGGAGCGCCACCAGCCAGGTCCCGGACAACGTGCCGGACGCAGGTTCGGACAGCCGCTGCCAGCCGATCCGGTACCGCCAGGAATCCACCGTGCTCTTGTCACGCCGGGTACGACGCCACGCCGCCAGCACCGGGAGCACCGCTTCGAGCGCGGCCTCGTCATCCCCGCGCACATCGAGCGCGTCCGCCAGCCCCCGCAGGTCCTCGCCCTCGACGGCTTCCCAGAACCGCGCGTCGGCGGGGTCCATGGACACCTCGCCCGCCGGGGCGTCGGCGTCGAGCCAGTAGCGCTGGCGTTGGAAGGCGTAGGTGGGGAGGTCGGTTCGGCGGGCGCCGGGGAAGACGGTCGTCCAGTCGACGTCGGCGCCGTGGACGTGGGCCTCGGCGAGGGACAACAGGAAGCGGTCGAGGCCGCCCTCGTCACGACGGAGGGAACCGATCGCGGTGATGTGCTCGGAGGTCTCCTGGAGGCCCATGGCGAGGACCGGGTGGGCACTGGACTCCACGAACAGCTTGTGTCCCTGGTCCACCAACAGGCGGACGGTCTCCTCGAAGCGGACGGTCTGGCGGAGGTTGCGGTACCAGTAGTCGGCGTCCAGGACGCTGGTGTCGATCCGCTCGACGGTCACGGTCGAGTAGAAGGGGACCTGCGAGGGACGGGGGGTGATACCGGCGAGGACCTTCGCCAACTCGCCCTCGATCTCCTCGACATGGGCGGAGTGGGAGGCGTAGTCCACCGGGATACGCCGAGCCCGGAAGCCATCCGCCTCCGCTTCAGCAAGCAACTCGTCGAGAGCGTCGACGTCGCCGGAAACGACGATCGAACCCGGGCCGTTCACGGCCGCGACCGAGACACGACCGTCCCAACGCGCCAGACGCTCTGTGACCTCGTCGACCGGGAGGGACACGGAGACCATCCCGCCCCGACCGGACAACGCCAGCAGGGCCTTGCTCCGCAACGCCACTACGCGCGCGGCATCTTCCAGCGAGAGCGCACCCGCCACAGCCGCAGCCGCGATCTCGCCCTGCGAGTGCCCGATGACCGCAGCAGGCTCCACACCGTACGAGCGCCACAGAGCCGCCAGCGACACCATCACGGAGAACAACACGGGCTGCACGACGTCAACCCGCTCCAACTCAGCGGCGTCACCCAGCGCATCCAGCAGAGACCACTCCACATGCGGCGCCAAAGCCTCCGCACATGCCCGCATCGACTCCGCGAACACCGGCGACGACCCCAACAGCTCGACCGCCATCCCCACCCACTGCGACCCCTGCCCCGGGAACACGAAGACGACCTTGCGACCGCCCACAACCCCCTGCACCACCCCAGGAGCCGAACCCCCCTCCGCAAGCGCCACCAAACCCGCACGACGGCTGGCGACATCACCCCCCACCACCGCCGCCCGATGCTCAAAACCAGCCCGACCAGCAGCCAGCGAAAACCCCACATCAACCGAACTCAACCCAGACGCCGAGTCGAGGAACGCCAACAGATTCGCCGCCTGCGCCCGCAACGCCCCCTCGGTCTTCCCAGACAACACCCACGGCACGGCCCCCACCGGCTCAACCGCGGGAACCTCCTCAACCGGCGGCGCCTGCTCAAGGATCGTGTGCGCGTTGGTCCCACTCACCCCGAACGACGACACAGCGGCCCGCCGAGGCTCCCCGGTCTCCGGCCACTCAACCTGCTCGGTCAGCAGGGACACAGCCCCCGCCGCCCAGTCGACCTCGGTCGTCGGCTCACTCACATGCAGCGTCTTAGGCATCACCCCATGCCGCAACGCCATCACCATCTTGATCACACCACCGACACCCGCAGCAGCCTGCGTATGCCCGATGTTGGACTTCAACGACCCGAGCCACAACGGCCGTTCAGCAGGCCGATCCTGCCCGTACGTCGCGAGAATCGCCTGCGCCTCGATCGGATCCCCGAGACTGGTCCCGGTCCCATGCGCCTCGACGACGTCAACCTGCTCCGCAGACAGCCGAGCACTCTCCAGCGCCGCACGGATGACCCGCTGCTGCGAAGGCCCGTTGGGCGCGGTCAACCCATTCGACGCCCCGTCCTGATTCACGGCGGACCCGCGCACGAGGGCCAGCACGGGATGCCCATTCCGCTGAGCGTCGGACAGCCGCTCGACCAGCAGCATCCCGACGCCTTCACCCCACCCGGTGCCGTCCGCGTCGGTGGAGAACGCCTTGCAACGCCCGTCCGGGGAAAGCCCACGCTGACGGCTGAACTCGATGAACGAGCCGGGGCTGGACATGACGGTGACACCGCCGGCCAGCGCCAGCTCGCACTCGCCCTTGCGCAGCGACTGCACGGCCAGATGCAGGGTGACCAGGGAGGAGGAGCAGGCGGTGTCGACCGTCACCGCGGGCCCTTCAAGACCGAGCGTGTAGGAGACGCGGCCGGAGGCGATGCTGCCCGCGCTGCCGTTGCCGAGGTAGCCCTCAAGCCCCTGGGGCACGACGTTCAGCCGGGCAGCGTAGTCGTGGTACATCATCCCGGCGAACACGCCGGTACGGCTGCCGCGCACCGAGGCCGGATCGATGCCCGCCCGCTCGAACGCCTCCCAGGAGGTCTCCAGGAGCAGCCGGTGCTGCGGATCCATCGCCATGGCCTCGCGCGGGGAGATCCCGAAGAAGGCAGGGTCGAACTCGGCGGCGTCGTAGAGGAATCCGCTCTCCCGGACGTACGTGGTGCCGGGGTGGTCCGGGTCGGGGTGGTACATGCCGTCCACGTCCCAGCCCCGGTTGTCGGGGAACGCCGAGATCGCGTCGGTGCCCGACGTCACGAGCCGCCACAGGTCCTCGGGCGAGCTGACGCCGCCGGGGTAGCGGCAGGCCATGCCGACGATCGCGATCGGCTCCTGTTCGCCCGCCTCGACCTCGGCCAGCCGGTCGCGGGTCTGCTGGAGATCGGCGATGGCGCGCTTGAGGTAGGCGCGGAGCTTGTCCTCGTTGGTCGGTGCCATGTCGCGGTTAGTCGGTGACATTTCGTTCCCCCTGGTGCGTACTGAAATCCACGGTGGTTTGGAGGGCTTGCTCAGGACGCACCGAGATCACCGTCCAGCAGGGCATAGAGCTCGTCGTCCGTGGCTTCGTCGAGGTCGACGGCCGCGGGGTGGTCCTCCGTGGGGGTGTCCACCTTCGCCAGCAGTTTCCGCAGCCGTGCCGCGAGCCGGGTGCGGGTGTCCTCGGCGGTGATCGCGGACAACGCGGCCTCCAGCCGGTCGAGTTCGGCGAACACCGCCGGCTGCGCCTGCTCCACGGGCAGTTCGGCGAGCAGGTGGCCGGCGAGTGCGGCCGGGGTCGGGTAGTCGAAGATGAGCGTGGCCGGCAGCCGGAGTCCGGTGGCGGCGCTGAGCCCGTTGCGGAGTTCGACCGCGGTCAGCGAGTCGAACCCGAGGTCGCCGAAGGCTTTGTCCTCCTCGACGGCCTGTGCGCTCGCGTGGCCGAGCACGGTGGCGGCGTGGGTGCTGACCAGGTCGAGCAGGAGCGCCGCGCGCTCAGCCTCGGTGAGTCCGGCCAGCCTCTCCCGCAGGGAGCCGCCGTCGGCCGGGCCGGCCGGCTGCCGGGCCGGGGTGCGGACCAGGCCGCGCAGCAGCGGGGGCACCGGGGCGCGGACCGCGTCGAGATCCAGGCGGATCGGTACCGCGACCGGCTCGGCCAGGGCGTGGGCCGCGTCGAACAGGGTCAGCCCCAGCTCGGGGGTGAGCCCGGCGACGCCGGACCGCTGCATCCTGGTCAGGTCGGTGTCGCCGAGGTCACCCGCCATACCGCCGTCCTGCGCCCACAGCCCCCAGGCCAGCGAGAGCCCGGGGAGCCCCTGCTGACGGCGGTGGTGCGCGAGCGCGTCGAGGAAGGCGTTGGCGGCGGCGTAGTTGGCCTGCCCGGCGCTGCCCATGGTGGCCGCGGCCGACGAGAACAGCGTGAACATCGCCAGGTCCGCGCCACCGGTCAGCTCGTGCAGGTTGAGCGCGGCGTCCACCTTGGGCCGCAGCACGGTGTCCATCCGCTGCGGCGTCAGCCCTTCGAGCACGCCGTCGTCGAGCACGCCGGCGGTGTGCACCACGGCGGTGAGCGGGTGGCCCTCGGGTATCCCGCCCAGCAGGGCGGCGAGCGCGTCACGGTCGGCCGCATCACAGGCGACCACCCGAGCATCAGCACCCAACTCGCCGAGTTCCTTGACGAGTTCGGCGGCACCCGGCGCAGCTTCACCCCGCCGGCTGGTGAGCAACAGATGCCGGACGCCGTGCGCGGTCACCAGATGCCGGGCCACCAGCCGCCCGAGAGTACCGGTGGCCCCGGTCACCAGCGCCGTACCGGACGGGTCGAGCACCGGCGCCGCGCCCCCCTCCGGCTGCCCGGCCCTGGCCAGCCGGGCCGCGAGCACGGTTCCCTTGCGGACGGCGAGCTGCGGTTCGCCGGTGGCGACGGCGGCGGCGAGGGCCTGACGGGAGACGGCGTGATCGTCGGTGTCGACGAGCACGAACCGGCCGGGATGCTCGGACTGCGCGGAGCGGACGAGACCTTGCACGGCGGCACCGGCGAGGTCGGACAACTCGTCGTCGGCGCCGGTGGCGACGGCGCCACGGGTCACCAGGACCAGCCGGGACGAGGCGAACTTCTCCTCGGCGAGCCACTGCTGGACCAGGTCGAGTGCCCGGTGCGTCGCGGCGCGAACGGCGTCACTGTGCGCGGACCCCGCCGTCCCGCCGACGCGGACCAGCACGAGATCCGGGACATCGGTCGCGGCGAGCGCGGCCAGGTCCTGGCACACCTCGACGGAGCAACCGCCGTCCCGCAGCCCGGTGACAAGTTCGTCGGCGGCGAGGTCGTCGGCCGCTCCCAGCAGCGCCACCCGCCCGCTCGCCGGTCCGGCCGCGACCTCGGCCCAGTCCACCCGGAACAGGGCATCGTGGTGCGCGGCCTTGGCGTTGTTCAGCTGCTCCACGGACAGCGGACGCAGGACCAGCGACGCGATGGACGCGACCGGCGCACCGGTGCCGTCGGCCACCAGCACCGACACCGCGTCCTGCCCGGCGGACGAGATCCGCACCCGCAACGCGCCCGCGCCCTGCCTGTGCAGAGCCACACCACGCCAGGCGAACGGCAGCCGGGCCGGACCCGAGTCGGCGAAGAAGTCCCCCTTGCCGACCGCGTGCAACGCGGCATCGAGCAACGCCGGATGCAGCCCGAACTGACGGGCCTCACCCTGGAGTTCACGAGGCAGGGCGACCTCGGCGAAGACGTCGTCCCCCTGCCGCCACACCGCACGCAGCCCCTGGAACGCCGGCCCGTAGCCGTACCCGGAATCGACCAGACGCCGGTAGTAGCCGTCGACGTCCACCGCCTCCGCGTCAGCGGGCGGCCACGTCCCACCGAGCCCGCCGGGCTCACCGGGCACCGCCGCGTCCGGGGTCAGCAGGCCGTCGGCGTGCCGGGTCCAGGGCTGTTCGTCGCCGCGTACGGGCCGGGAGTACACGCGCACCGATCGCGCACCGGCGGCGTCGGGTTCGGCGACGGTGACGCGCAGTTGGACACCGCCGCGCTCGGGGAGAACCAACGGGGCCTCAAGCGTCAGCTCTTCCAACACGCCGCATCCCACACGCGTCCCGGCGTGGACCGCCAGCTCGACGAAGGCCGTGCCTGGCAGCAGCACCGATCCCATCACGGCGTGATCGGCCAGCCAACCGTGGGAGGCGACCGACAGGCGGCCCGAGAACACCAGCCCTTCGGGCAGTTCCACCGCAGCGCCGAGCAGTGGGTGACCGGCCGAGACCAGACCCGCCGACTCCACCTCCGCCACATCCGCAGCGGAGTCCAGCCAGTACCGCTCACGCTGGAAGGCGTAGGTGGGCAGATCCACCCGACGGGCGCCGCTGAAGAACGCGGTCCAGTCGATCGTCACGCCCCGCGTGTGGGCGGTGGCCAGGGCTGTCACCAGGGACTGCGCTTCGTCGCGGTCCTTACGCAACACCGGCACAGCCGCCAGACCCTCGCCGGTCCAGCACTCCTGCGCGAGGGCGCTCAACGCACCATCCGGGCCCAGCTCGACGAACGTCGTGACGCCCTTCGCCTCCAACGCCCGGACGCCGTCCAGGAACCGGACCGCCTCACGGACATGACGCACCCAGTACTCCGCATCCGGGACCACCTCGGCCCCGGTGAGCGTGGACACGATCGGGATGCGCGGAGCCTCATAGCTCAGACCCGCAGCCACCTCACGAAAAGCATTGAGCATTCCATCCATGTGCGAGGAATGGAACGCATGACTGACCGCGAGCCGCTTGGTCTTACGCCCCTCCTGAGCGAACCCGGCCACCAGCTCCAGGACCTTGTCCTCGTCACCAGCCACCACCACCGACGACGGCCCGTTCACGGCGGCGATGCTCACGCCCTCCACCAGCAGCGGCGTCACCTCGTCCTCGGACGCCTGCACCGCCACCATCGCTCCACCGCCCGGCAGTTCCTGCATCAAGCGGCCACGGGCAGCCACCAGCACACACGCATCAGCCAGCGACAACACCCCCGCCACATGCGCAGCCGCCAACTCACCAATGGAATGCCCCGCCACGAAATCAGGCGTGAGGCCCCACGACTCCACCAGCCGGAACAACGCCACCTCAACCGCGAACAACGCGGGCTGGGTATAGGCCGTTTGATCCAGAAGCTCACCGTCGCCGAACACCACGTCCTTCAACGGCAGTTCAAAGTGCCCACACACCTCATCGAAAGCCGCAGCGAACACGGGATAGACGCCATACAACTCACGCCCCATCCCCACCCGCTGCGCCCCCTGCCCACTGAACAGAAACGCCACCCGCCCCTCACCAACAACCCGCCCACTCACCACATGCGCAACCGACCGCCCCTCCGCAAGCGCCACCAAACCCGCACGACGGCTGACGGCATCACCCCCCACCACCGCCGCCCGATGCTCAAAACCAGCCCGACCAGCCGCCAGCGAAAACCCCACATCAACCGCACTCAACCCAGAATCCACAACCCCCAACAACCGCTCAGCCTGCGCCCGCAAAGCGGCCTCGCTCTTGGCCGACAACACCCACGGCACAACACCCACCGGCTCAACCGAACCCTCAGACGCCTCCTCCGGAGGAACCGGCGCCTGCTCAACGATCACGTGCGCATTAGTCCCACTCACCCCGAACGACGACACAGCCGCCCGCCGAGGCCGCCCGTCCAACTCGGGCCATTCAACCCGCTCCGTGAGCAGCGACACCGCCCCAACAGCCCAGTCCACATGCGACGACGGCTCGTCCACGTGCAACGTCTTCGGCACCACCCCATGCCGCAACGCCTGAACCATCTTGATCACACCCGCCACACCGGACGCGGCCTGCGTATGCCCGATGTTCGACTTCAACGACCCGAGCAACAAGGGCTGTTCAGCGGGCCGCTCCTGCCCGTACGTCGCCAACAACGCCTGCGCCTCGATCGGATCCCCGAGCACCGTCCCGGTCCCGTGCGCCTCGACGACGTCCACATCGGCCGGCGTAAGCCGAGCATTGGCGAGCGCCGCCCGAATCACCCGCTGCTGAGCCGGCCCACTGGGCGCGGACAGCCCATTGGAGGCCCCGTCCTGATTGATGGCCGACCCACGAACGACCGCCAGCACCCGATGCCCGTTCCGCTGAGCGTCGGACAGCCGCTCCAACAGCAGCACCCCAACACCCTCACCCCACCCAGTACCGTCCGCCGCGTCCGCGAAGGACTTGCACCGCCCATCCGGCGCCAGCCCCCGCTGACGGCTGAACTCGATGAACGCACCGGGATTGGCCATCACCGCAGCCCCGCCAACGAGCGCCAGCGTGCACTCCTGCTGACGCAACACCTGACAGGCAAGATGCAGCGCGACCAGGGACGACGAGCACGCGGTATCGAGCGTGACGGCGGGCCCCTCAAGCCCGAGCGTGTAGGCCACCCGCCCGGAGAGAACGGCGGAGGCGTTACCGGTGAGCACATACCCTTCGGTACCTTCCGGCGCCTGCCGAGTACCGGGCCCGTACCCCTGGTAGGAGGCCCCGACGAACACACCGGTCCGACTACCGCGCACAGAGCCCGGATCGATCCCGGCCCGCTCGAAGACCTCCCAGGACGCCTCCAGCAGCAACCGCTGCTGCGGATCCATCGCCAGAGCCTCCCGCGGCGAGATCCCGAAGAACTCGGCGTCGAACTCGGCGGCATCGGTGACGAAGCCGCCTTCACGCGCGTAGGACGTGCCGGGATGGTCGGGGTCGGGGTGATACAGACCCTCGATGTCCCAGCCACGATCTTCGGGCAGCCCGACGATCGCGTCCCGACCTTCGTCGACCAGCCGCCACAGATCCTCGGGCGACTCCACGCCACCGGGGTAGCGGCAGCTCATCGCGACGATGGCGATGGGTTCCCGCGCGGCGGCGGTGAGTTGCCGGTGCTGTTGGCGGAGCCGTTCGGTCTCCTTCAGTGAGGCTCGCAGCGCCTCGAACACCTTGTCATCGGAGGCAGCCATCATGAGCTCCACAGTTCGGCGGAATCGGCTTCACCCAGCGCCATCCGCAGCAAGTCGTCGTGGTCCATCGAGTCGATCGAGTCGATCCGGTCCCGGCTGTCCGGGCCCGGCGGGGCCTGGGTGGCGTCGGCCGCCCCGGCGAGGTCAAGGAGTGCGTCGAGAAGGCCGGCCGAGCGCAGTTCGGCCAGCGGGAGGGAGGCGAGCGCCTGCCGGACGCGGGCCTCTTCCGGATCGTGGGGTTGCGCCAAGTCACCGTCGTCGGGGACAAGTTCGGCGCGCAGACGGTCCGCGAGCGCGGTGGCCGTCGGATGGTCGAACACGAGCGTGGCGGGCAGCTTCAACCCGGTGGCCGCGTTCAGCCGGTTCCGCAGCTCGACGGCGGTCAGCGAGTCGAACCCCATCTCGCGGAACGCCCTGCTGACCTCGACGGCGTCCGTCGAGGAGTGCCCGAGGACGGCGGCGACCTGGCCGCGCACCAACTCAAGCAGGTGCCGGACCTGTTCGCCGGACGGCAGCCCGGCCAGCCGCTCGCGCAGCGCCGCGCCGGCGTCGGTCCCCTCGGCCTCAGCCGAGACCGCGTCGCGCACCTCGGGCAGATCCTCGATCAGCGGACGGGAACGCGCAGCGGTGAACCCGGGCACGAACCGAGCCCAGTCCACATCGGCCACGGCAACGAACGGCTCACTCTCACCGACCGCCTGACGCAGCGCCGTGACAGCCAACTCGGGCGCCATAGCCCGCAGTCCACGGCGACGCAGGAACTCCTCGTTGGACCCCTCGGCCATCCCGGCCCCGGCCCACAGCCCCCAGGCGACGGAGGTGGCGGGCACTCCACGGTCACGACGCTGCTGGGCGAGCCCGTCGAGGAAGGCGTTGGCCGCCGCGTAGGCAGCGAGCCCGCCACTGCCCCAGACACCGGCGTTCGACGAGAACAGCACGAAGGCGTCCAGAGCGTCATCGTCCAGCAGGGCATCCAGATGCGCCGCCCCGCCCGCCTTGGCGGCGAGCACGTCGGCGAACTCGGCGGCCGTGGTGCCGGCCAGCGGCGCGCCGTCGCCCACCCCCGCCGCGTGCACCACCGCCCGAACCGGCTCACCGTGCTCGGTCAGCCGTCGCAGCAGCGCCTCCGCAGACGACCGGTCGGCGACGTCACACGCCTCGACCAGCACCTCGGCCCCCAACGCGGCCAGCTCATCGCGCAGTTCAACCGCACCGGGCGCGTCCAGACCACGGCGACTGGTCAACACCAGCCGCTCCGCACCAGCCCCGGCGAGCCACCGGGCGACATGCGCACCGAGCGCCCCGGTACCGCCGGTGACCAGCACCGTGCCGCGCGGCTGCCACTCGGGAGCGGCGCCGGCGCCGAGCGGCGCGTGCACCAGCCGGCGCGCGAGGACGCCCGAGGGACGAACGGCCACCTGATCCTCGTCCCCGATCCCGGCGAGCACCCCGGCCAGCCCGGCAGCCGTCCGCGCGTCACCCGCCTCCGGCAGATCGACCAGCCCGCCCCAACGCTCCGGATGCTCCAGCCCGAAGACCCGCCCGAGCCCCCAGACCTGCGCCTGCACCGGATCAACCCGCTCCCCGGCACGGGTGGCAACGGCCCCCCGAGTCCCGATCCACAGCGGCGCCTCGACCCCGACGTCACCGAGCGCCTGAATCAGAGCCACGGTGACGGCAACCTGGGCAGGCAGCACCGGATACACCGGATGCGAAACATCACTCGGCCCGGGAAGCAGGAAAACCCCGCCGACCTCGACACCGTCCACCACCTCACGCACCCGCGCGGCAAGCCCCTCCCGCTCCACCCCGACCGGATCGACCTCCAGCCGGACGACGTCAGCCCCGGCCCCCGAGAGCGCGTCAAGAATCTCGACGTCCCCGGCACCCCCGACCACCAGCCAGGTGCCGGAGAGCTTCGGCGACGAGGCCCCGCTGACCGGCTTCCAACCGACCCGGTAACGCCACGAGTCCACGGCACCCTTCTCCCGACGCGCCTTGCGCCAGGAGGACATGGCAGGCAACACCTCACTGAGCGGGGCATCCGCCCCCACCCTCAACTCAGCGGCCAACTCCGCCACATCCGCCCGCTCGACGACCGCCCAGAACTCGTCATCGTCCGAGTCCTCGGTGCCTGCGGACGCGCCCGCTTCGAGCCAGTAGCGCTGGCGTTGGAAGGCGTAGGTGGGGAGGTCGGTGAGACGGCCACCGGGGAAGACCGTCGGCCAGTCGACGTCGGCGCCGTGGACGTGAGCCTCGGCGAGGGACAACAGGAAGCGGTCGAGGCCGCCTTCGTCCCGACGCAGGGAACCGATCGCGGCCAGTTCCTCGGACGTCTCCTGAACGGCCATGGCCAGCACCGGGTGGGCGCTGGACTCGACGAAGAGACGGTGCCCCTGCTCGACCAGGAGACGGACGGTCTCCTCGAAGCGGACGGTCTGGCGCAGGTTGCGGTACCAGTACCCGGCGTCCAGCGCGCTGGTGTCGATCGCCTCGACGGTAACGGTCGAGTAGAAGGGGACCTGCGACGGACGCGGGGTGATGCTGGCCAGAACCTTCAGCAACTCGCCCTCGATCTCCTCCACATGCGCGGAGTGCGAGGCGTAGTCCACCGGAATGCGACGCGCGCGGAAGCCATCCGTCTCGGCCTGAGCCAGCAACTCGTCAAGCGCGTCGACGTCACCGGAAACAACGATCGAGCCGGGCCCGTTCACGGCGGCGATCGAGACACGACCGTCCCAGCGAGCCAGCCGCTCCGTGACCTCGTCGACCGGAAGCGAGACGGAGACCATCCCGCCCCGACCGGACAACGCCAGCAACGCCTTGCTCCGCAACGCCACCACCCGCGCCGCGTCTTCCAGCGAGAGCGCCCCAGCAACAGCCGCAGCCGCGATCTCACCCTGCGAATGCCCGATAACCGCAGCAGGCTCCACGCCATACGAGCGCCACAACGCAGCCAGCGACACCATCACCGAGAACAACACCGGCTGAACGACATCAACCCGCTCCAACGCAGCGGCATCGTCCAGCACATCCAGCAACGACCAGTCCACGTGCGGCTTTAGCGCCTCCGCACAAGCCTGCATCGACTCCGTGAACACCGGCGACGAGCCCAGAAGCTCGACCGCCATCCCCACCCACTGCGACCCCTGCCCCGGGAACACGAACACCACCCGGTCATCGGAACCAGCAACCCCCTGCACCACCCCAGCAGCCGACGCCCCCTCCGCCAGCGCCACCAAACCCGCACGACGGCTGACGGCATCACCCCCCACCACCGCCGCCCGATGCTCAAAACCAGCCCGACCAGCCGCCAGCGAAAACCCAACATCAACCGAACTCACCCCAGAATCCACAACCCCCAACAACCGCTCAGCCTGCGCCCGCAACGCAACCTCACTCTTGGCCGACAACACCCACGGCACAACACCCACCGGCTCAACCGAGCCCCCAGAAACCGCCTCCTCCGGAGGAACCGGCGCCTCTTCAAGAATCACATGCGCATTGGTCCCACTCATCCCGAACGACGACACAGCCGCCCGCCGAGGAGCCTCCCCCCGAGCCCACTCCACCTGCTCGGTCAACAACGACACAGCCCCCGCCGACCAGTCCACCTTGGACGTCGGCTCCCCCACATGCAGCGTCTTCGGCAACACCCCATGCCGCATAGCCAGCACCATCTTCATCACACCAGCCACACCAGCAGCAGCCTGCGTATGCCCGATGTTCGACTTCAACGACCCCAACCACAACGGCCGTTCATCGGCCCGCTCCTGCCCGTACGTCGCGAGCAACGCCTGCGCCTCGATCGGATCCCCAAGACTGGTCCCGGTCCCATGCGCCTCGACAACATCAACCTGCCGAGCAGACAACCGCGCATTGGCCAACGCCGCCCGAATCACCCGCATCTGCGAGGGCCCGTTAGGCGCCGTCAACCCGTTGGACGCCCCATCGGAGTTCACCGCCGAGCCCCGCACCACCGCGAGCACGGGATGCCCGTTACGCCGAGCATCCGACAACCGCTCCAGCACCAGCACCCCCGCCCCCTCGGCGGGCCCGAACCCATCGGCGTCGGCGGAGAACGCCTTGCACCGCCCGTCCCCGGCAACCCCACCCTGCCGGCTGAACTCGACGAACGTGTCCGGCCCGGACATCACGGTGACCCCACCGCTCAGCGCAAGCGCACACTCCCCCTTGCGCAACGCCTGGGCGGCCAGATGAAGCGCGACCAGCGACGAGGAGCAGGCGGTGTCAACCGTGAAGGTGGGCCCTTCAAGACCGAGCACATACGCGATCCGCCCGGACACGAAGCTGCTGGCACCACCGGTGAGGAGAAACCCGTCGAGATCCTGTTCGGCTCGCCGAATGCCCTCGACATAGCCGGAGTACCAGGCACCGGCGAACACACCGACCTGGCTGCCGCGCAGGGAGGCGGGGTCGATCCCGGCCCGCTCGAACGCCTCCCACGAGGTCTCCAGCAGCAACCGCTGCTGCGGATCCATCGCCAACGCCTCCCGCGGCGAGATCCCGAAGAACGCCGCGTCGAACTCACCGGCGTCGTAGAGGAACCCACCCTCCCGGGTGAAGGAGGTGCCGCGGTCGGCGTCGTCCGCGTGCAGGGCGGCGAGGTCCCACCCCCGGTCGGTGGGGAAGGCCGAGATCGCGTCACCGCCGGAGGCGACCAGCTGCCAGAGGTCTTCCGGCGAGGTGACGCCGCCGGGGAACCGGCATGCCATGCCGACCACGGCGATCGGCTCGTGCTCCTTCTCCTTGGCTTCGCGGAGCCGTTCGGTGGCGTCGTCGAGGTCGGTCACCACACGCTTGAGGTACGCCCGGAGCTTGTCTTCGGTCGCCATCAGAGCTCACGTCCCCACTTGCTGTCGATCAGGTCAAAGATCTCGTCGTCGGACGCGGACTCGATCTGTTCCGCGACTCCGCCGCCGGTCAGGTCGCCCCGCACGTCGTCCCACTGGGACAGCAGGGACTTCAGGCGCGCGGTGATCTCGGCGCGGGCCTGCTCGTCCGGCGCGATGGCGGACACGTCGTCCGGGACGATCGCGGCGAGCGTCGCCTCCAGCCGGTCCAGCTCGGTCAGCAGCGAACTGCCGCCGGCGGTGGCCTCGTCCCCCAGAAGCTCGGCACGCAGATGCTCGGCGAGCGCGGCCGGGGTGGGGTGGTCGAAGACGAGGGTCGGTGGCAGCCGCAGCCCGGTAGCCGCGTTGAGCCGGTTGCGCAGCTCGACCGCGGTGAGCGAGTCGAAGCCGACCTCCTGGAAGGCCCGAGCCGGCTCGATCGCCGACGCGGACGTATGCCCGAGCACGGTAGCGACATGGGTACGCACCAGGTCGAGAAGAACCCGCCCCCGATCCGCCTCAGGCGTCTCGGCAAGCCGCTGCGCGAGCGACGGCCCCTGCGCGACGGCGGCACGAGCCTCGACCACACGCCGGACCGGCCCTCGGGCGAGCCCACGCAAGGCGGGCGGCACATCGGCGGCACGCAGGTTCCGGGTGTCCAGGCTCATCGGAACGACCGTCGCCTCGGCCCGACCGATCGCCGCGTCGAACAGCGCCAGCCCTTCCCCGACCGACAACGCCCCCACACCCGCACGCGACATCCGGCGCACATCGACACCGTCCAGATGCCCGGTCATCCCACTCGCCTCGGCCCAGAGCCCCCAGGCCAACGACACCCCCGGCAGCCCCAACGACCGCCGATGCGCGGCAAGTCCGTCCAGGAACACGTTCGCCGCCGCGTAGTTCGCCTGCCCAGCACCACCCAAGGTCCCGGACACCGACGAGAACAGCACGAACAGCGCCAGATCAAGCCCTGCCGTCAACTCATGCAGGTGCCAGGCCGCATCCACCTTCGGACGCAACACCGCACCCAGCCGCTCCGGGGTCAACGACCCCACCACACCGTCATCCAGCACACCGGCGGCATGCACCACCGCAGTCAACGGATGCTCCGCCGGAATACCGTCGATGAGCGCCGCCAGTTCGTCCCGGTCGGCCACGTCACAAGCAGCCACCGTGACCGTCGCGCCCAACTCGCTTAGCTCGTCGCGCAGTTCAGCCGCACCGGGCGCGTCCAAGCCCCGACGGCCGGCCAGCACCAGATGCCGCACACCATGCTCGACGACCAGATGCCGGGCCACCACCCCACCCAGCACACCGGTAGCACCCGTCACCAGCGCCGTCCCGACCGGATCCAGCGCACGCGGCACCGTCAGCACCAGCTTCCCCACATGCCGCGCCTGACTCAGGAACCGCAACGCCTCCGGAGCCCGCCGCACATCCCACCCCCGCACCGGCAACGGCCGCAACACACCAGACCCGAACAGCTCGACCAACTCACCCAGGATCTCGGCGATGCGGTCGGCCCCCGCGTCCATGAGGTCGAAGGCGCGGTAGGTGACGCCGGGATGCTGGGCGGCGACCTGCCCGGCATCGCGGACGTCGGTCTTGCCCATCTCCACGAACCGCCCGCCGCGCGGGAGGAGCCGCAGGGAGGCGTCCACGAACTCGCGGGCGAGCGAGTCGAGGACGACGTCGACGCCACGGCCGTCCGTCACATCACGGAAGTTCTCCTCGAAGTCGAGGGTGCGGGACGAGGCGATGTGGTCGTCGTCGAAGCCGAGGGAGCGCAGCACGTCCCACTTGCCGGCACTCGCGGTGCCGAACACCTCGGCACCCCAGTGCCGCGCCAACTGCACGGCGGCCATCCCCACACCACCGGCGGCGGCGTGGATCAGCACGGACTCCCCCGCACGCAGCCCGGCGAGGTCCTTGAGCGCGTAGTAGGCGGTGAGGAACACGACCGGCACGGAAGCGGCCTGGGTGAAGGACCAGCCCTGCGGCATCTTGGTGACCAGCCGGTGGTCGGTCACGCTGACCCGCCCGAGCGCGCCGGAGAGCAGACCCATCACGGCGTCGCCGGGGGCAAGCCCGGTGACGCCCGGCCCGACCTCCAGCACGACGCCCGCGCCTTCGCTGCCCATCAACGCGTCGTCCGGATACATGCCGAGGGCGATGAGCACATCGCGGAAGTTCAGCCCGGCGGCCCGCACCTCGATCCGTACCTCGCCCTCGGCCAGGGGCGCGCTGTCGGCCGCGCAGGCGGTGAGGGCCAGGTTCTCCAGGGTGCCCTTCTCCGCGATGTCGAGCCGCCAGGCCGCGCTGTCCGGCGGCACGAGCGCGCCGTCGGAGGTGAGCCGGGCCAGGCGGGGCACGGACACCACACCGTCACGGACGGCGAGTTGAGGTTCGCCGGTCGCAAGGGCCGCCGGGACCGCCCGGTACGAGTCGTCGTGCCGGTCGAGGTCGAGCGCGACCAGCCGCTCGGGATTCTCCAGTTGCGCGGACCGAACGAGCCCCCACAGGGGAGCGTGCACGAGGTCAGCCACGTCCCGCTCGTCCCCGGCGGCAACGGCACCACGGGTGACCAGCACGAGCCGCGCCTCGCCGAACCGCTCGTCGGCCAGCCACGTCTGGACGGTGTCCAGCGCACGACGGGTGGCATCGTGCACGGCGTCGGGCGTAACCCCGGTGACGTCGGCCGGGAAGGTCACGAACACCAACTCCGGCACGGACCCCGCCGCACCGAGAGCGGCCAGATCCTCATGCCCGTCAAGCACAACACCCGACGAGGCCAACGCCGCCTGAAGCCCCAGCTCATCCGCACCGACCAGAGCCCAGCGGACGTCGGACGGACTCTCCGGCACCGGAAGTTCCTCCCAGTCCAGCCGGAACAACGAGTCCGCCACCGCGGCCCCGCCCGCTTCCACCTGCCCCTCACTCACCGGCCGCAGCACCAACGACGCCACCGACGCCACGGGCTCCCCGTCGACGTCGGCAACCTCAAGGGCCACCGCGTCCGCCCCGGCCGGGGCCACCCTGACCCGCAACGCGGCAGCACCGGCCGCATGCAGGTGCACACCACTCCAGGCGAACGGCAGATAACCGCGCGCGGTGTCCGGCAGGAAGTCACCGAGACCAACCGCCTGCACGGCCGCGTCCAGCAACGCCGGATGCAACCCGAACCGGGCCGCCCCCTCCTGCTGCTCCTCCGCCAGGGCAACCTCGGCGAAGACCTCGTCACCACGCCGCCACACCGCACGCAGCCCCTGGAACGCCGGCCCGTAGTCGTACCCCTGCGCGGCAAGCTGCTCGTAACGCCCGGACAACTCGACGGCGACGGCCCCGGCGGGCGGCCAGACACCCCCGAAGTCGGCGGGGCCCACACTCCCCTTGTCGGCGGACAACGTGCCGATCGCATGCCGCGTCCACGCCCCGTCGTCCCCCTGCCGAGAGTGCAGGTGCAACGCCCGCCGCCCGGAGTCGTCCGCAGCGTCGACCACCAACTGCACGTAGACACCACCACGCTCGGGCAGCACCAGGGGCGCTTCCAGCGTCAGTTCCTCAAGGTGCCCACAGTCGACCTGGTCCCCGGCACGGATCGCCAACTCCACGAAGGCGGTACCCGGCAGCAACGTCGACCCCATCACCGCGTGATCGGCCAACCACGGATGAGTGGCCAGCGACAACCGCCCCGCGAACAGGAACCCATCCGCCCCGGCGAGCGGAACCGCAGCACCCAGCAGCGGGTGATCCGCGTTGTCCAGCCCGACAGCCGCGACATCCCCCACCCGACCCGCGACAACTTCCGGCCAGTAGCGCTGGCGTTGGAAGGGGTAGGTGGGGAGGTCGGTGAGACGGCCGCCGGGGAAGACGGCGGTCCAGTCGACGTCGGCGCCGTGGACGTGGGCTTCGGCGAGGGACAACAAGAACCGGTCGAGGCCGCCTTCGTCGCGACGGAGGGAACCGATCGCGGTGATCTGCTCGGAGGTCTCCTGGACGGCCATGGCGAGCACGGGGTGGGCGCTGGACTCGACGAAGAGGCGGTGCCCCTGCTCGACCAGCAGCCGCACGGTCTCCTCGAAGCGGACCGTCTGGCGGAGGTTGCGGTACCAGTACCCGGCGTCCATCACGCTCGTGTCGATCCGCTCGACGGTGACGGTCGAGTAGAAGGGGACCTGCGACGGACGGGGGGTGATACCGGCGAGGACCTTCGCCAACTCGCCCTCGATCTCCTCCACATGGGCGGAGTGCGAGGCGTAGTCCACCGGGATACGCCGAGCCCGGAAACCCTCTTCCTCGGCCCCGGCCAGCAGCTCGTCGAGAGCGTCGACGTCGCCGGAGACGACGATCGAGCCGGGCCCGTTCACGGCGGCGATCGAGACACGACCGTCCCAGCGAGCCAGCCGCTCCGTGACCTCATCCACCGGCAACGCGACGGAGACCATCCCGCCCCGCCCGGACAGAGCCAGCAGCGCCTTACTCCGCAACGCCACCACCCGCGCGGCGTCTTCGAGCGAGAGCCCGCCCGCCACGGCCGCAGCCGCGATCTCACCCTGCGAGTGCCCGATGACCGCAGCAGGCTCCACACCGTACGAGCGCCACAGCGCGGCCAGCGACACCATCACGGAGAACAACACGGGCTGCACGACGTCGACCCGCTCCAACGCGGCGGCGTCACCCAGCACATCCAGCAGCGACCAGTCCACGTGCGGCTCAAGCGCCTCCGCACAAGCCCGCATCGACTCCGCGAACACCGGCGACGAACCCAGCAACTCGACCGCCATCCCGACCCACTGCGACCCCTGCCCGGGGAACACGAAGACGACCTTGCGACCGCCCGCGACCCCCTGCACCAACCCAGGGGCCGACGTCCCCTCCGCAAGCGCCACCAAACCCGCACGACGGGCAACCACATCACCCCCCACCACCGCCGCCCGATGCTCAAAAACACCACGCCCGGCCGTCAGCGAAAACCCAACATCAACCGCACTCAACCCAGAATCCACAACCTCCAACAACCGCTCAGCCTGCGCCCGCAACGCAACCTCACTCTTGGCGGACAGCACCCACGGCACAGCACCCACAGGCTCAGCGGCGGGAACCTCCTCAACCGCCGGCGCCTCCTCAAGGATCACGTGTGCGTTGGTCCCACTGATCCCGAACGACGACACAGCGGCCCGCCGAGGCACATCCCCCTGCGGCCACTCCGCCGCCTCCGTCAGCAACGACACCGCCCCCGCAGACCAGTCGATCTCCGGCGAAGGCTCATCCACATGCAGCGTCTTCGGCATGACCCCATGCCGCATGGCCAGCACCATCTTCATCACACCAGCCACACCGGCCGCAGCCTGCGTATGCCCGATGTTCGACTTCAACGACCCAAGCAGCAACGGCCGTTCAGCAGCCCGCCCCTGCCCATAAGTCGCGAGCAACGCCTGAGCCTCGATCGGATCCCCAAGCGTCGTCCCGGTCCCATGCGCCTCGACAACATCAACATCCGCAGCCCCCAGCCCGGCGTTCGCCAGCGCCTGCCGAATAACCCGCTGCTGCGAAGGCCCGTTAGGCGCGGTCAACCCATTCGACGCCCCGTCCTGATTCACCGCGCTGCCCCGCACCACCGCGAGCACGGGATGCCCATTCCTGCGCGCATCCGACAACCGCTCGACCAGCAGCATCCCCACACCCTCGGCCAGCGCGAACCCATCCGCCGTAGCCGCGAACGCCTTGGACCGCCCATCCTCCGAAAGCCCGTTCTGACGACTGAACTCAAAGAACATGTCCGGCGTGGACATGATGGTGACCCCACCGGCGAGCGCCAGCTCACACTCCCCCTGCCGCAGAGCCTGCGCAGCAAGATGCAGCGCCACCAGCGACGACGAACACGCCGTGTCCACCGTCACCGCAGGCCCTTCAAGCCCGAACGTGTACGAAACCCGCCCCGAGAGCACACTCGCCCCATTACCGGTAGCGAGATACCCGTCAAAGGTCCCCTGGTCATCCCCCTGCAACAGGGGCATGTAGTGCTGCCCATTGGTCCCCGCGAACACCCCGACCGGCTTGCCACGCATAGCCGCAGGATCAATCCCGGCCCGCTCGAACGCCTCCCACGAGGTCTCCAGCAGCAGCCGGTGCTGCGGATCCATCGCCAACGCCTCCCGCGGCGACAGCCCGAAGAACGCCGGATCGAACTCATCGGCGTCATGCAGGAACCCACCGTGACGAACGTAGGAGGTCCCGGGCCGCTGACGAGTGGGGTCATAGAACGCGTCGACGTCCCACCCCCGGTTCTCCGGCAACGCGGACACCGCATCGCCCCCGCTCTCCACGAGACGCCACAACTCCTCGGGCGTCCGCACGTCACCGGGGAACCGGCAGCCCATACCAACAATGGCGATGGGCTCATCGTCCACAGGAGCCACAGTCGCGACGGCGGCAACCGCCTGCCCGACCCCGACGAGTTCACCGCGCAGGAACTCGGCGAGCGCGACCGGCGTCGGGTAGTCGAAGATCAGAGTCGCAGGCAGCTTGAGCCCGGTAGCGGTGTTGAGGCGATTACGCAGATCCACCGCGGTCAACGAGTCGAAGCCCAGCTCCCGGAAGGCGCGCTCAACCGCGACGGCGTCCGGGCTGGAGTGGTCAAGAACGGCCGCGAGATGACCACGCACCAGATCGAGAACGACCCGCTGCTGCTCGGCCTCGGCCAGCCCGGTCAGGCTGCGCACAAGTTCGGAAGCGGTGGTAGACCGCTCCTCGCCACCCTGCTCAGCGGCAGCCGCGAGCCGCTTGACCTCGGGCAGCTCGCCGAAGAACGGGCTGGGCCGCAGCGCGGTGAACCCCGGAAGGAACCGATCCCAGTCCACGTCCGCGACGGCGACGAACGGCTCGTCATGGTCGAGAACCTGTCGCAGCACGGTCAGCGCCAGCTCGGGCGCCAACGCCCGCACCCCGCGCTTGCGCAGAAACTCCGCGCCATCCTCGTCGAGAGCGGTAGCCGAGTTCTGCCACGGACTCCAGGCCACCGAGACGGCCCGGCCGCCGACCGCCCGACGCCGCGCGGCCAGGGCGTCGAGGAACGCGTTACCTGCCGCGTAGGCACCCTGCCGTCCGCTGCCCCAGACCCCGGCGACGGAGGAGAAGAAGACGACGGCGCGCAGCGACTCGTGGTCGAGGAGTTCGTCGAGGTGCGCGGCGCCGGCGACCCGGGCGGCCAGCACCGCGGCGAAGTCGCCCAGCTCGGTCTCGGCGAGCGCGGACATCTCCGCCGTCGGCGAGGAGTGGGCCACCGCGGTGAGCGGATACTCGGCGGGAACCGACGCCAGCAGCCGCGCCACCGCGTCCCGGTCGGTCACATCGCAGACGGCGACGGTGACCTTGGCACCGACCTCGGCCAGCTCGGCCTCAAGAGCGGCGGTGTCACGGGCCTCGGAACTGGTCAGCAGCAGATGTTCCGCCCCCTGCTCGGCCATCCACCGAGCGACCTGCGCACCCAGCGGCTCGGTACCGCCGGTGACGAGGACGGTGCCGGACGCCCGCCACTTGGCCGCACCGCGCTCGGGAGCCGGAGCGGCCTGGAGCCGCCGCACGAACACCCCGGCGGACCGCACCGCGACCTGGTCCTCCCCACCGGCCGAGGCGAGCACCCCGGCCAACCGGGTCAACGCCCGATCGTCGACCACCTCGGGCAGATCCACGAGACCACCCCAACGCTCCGGGTGTTCGAGGGCGGCAACCCGGCCGAGCCCCCAGATCTGCGCCTGCACGGGACTGTGCACCTGATCCGACCCACCCACGGCCACCGCACCCCGGGTGACACACCACAACGGCGCCTCGACCCCGGCATCCCCCAGCGCCTGCACCAGCCCGACCGTCCCGGCCACACCAACAGACAGCACAGGGTGCAACGGATGCGGCGCGTCGACCGGCCCGAGCAGAGACAGCACACCGGCCAACTCGCCCCCGGACGGCAGCACGGACGCCAGGCTCGCCCTGTCGACGTCCGTGACCTCGACCTGAACAACCCGCGCACCATGCTCGGCGAGCGCCGCGACGACGGCGTCCGTCCACTCGTCCACCTGCCCGGCCCGCCGCACCACGAGCCAGTCCCCGGACAGCCGCCCGGCGGGCACCTCGGTCATCGCGTGCCAAGCAACCCCGTACCGCCAGGAGTTCACCGTGGACAGCTCGGTACGAGCACGTCTCCAGGCGGACATCGCCGGCAGCACCTTGTTCAGCGGATCGGTGCCCTCGACGTTCAGCGTGTCCGCCACCCGCTCCAGGTCATGCGACTCCACCGCACGCCAGAACTCGACGTCGGCCGGATCCTCCCCGCCCGCCGGAGTCCCCGCGTCGAGCCAGTACCGCTCGTGCTGGAAGGCGTAGGTGGGCAGGTCGGTGAGCCGGGCCCCGGGGAAGACGGCCGCCCAGTCGACGACGGCACCGTGCACATGAGCCTCGGCCAGCGACAACAGGAACCGCTCCAGGCCGCCCTCGTCGCGACGCAGGGAACCGATCGCGGTGATCTGCTCGGACGTCTCCTGGACGGCCATGGCCAGCACCGGGTGAGCGCTGGACTCGACGAAGAGACGGTGCCCCTGCTCGACCAGGAGACGGACGGTCTCCTCGAAGCGGACGGTCTGGCGCAGGTTCCGGTACCAGTACCCGGCGTCCATGACGCTCGTGTCGATCCGCTCGACGGTGACGGTCGAGTAGAAGGGGACCTGCGACGGACGGGGGGTGATACCGGCGAGGACCTTCGCCAACTCGCCCTCGATCTCCTCCACATGCGCGGAGTGCGAGGCGTAGTCCACCGGGATACGCCGAGCCCGGAAACCCTCTTCCTCGGCCCCGGCCAGCAGCTCGTCGAGAGCGTCGACGTCGCCGGAGACGACGATCGAGCCGGGCCCGTTCACGGCGGCGATCGAGACACGACCGTCCCAGCGAGCCAGCCGCTCCGTGACCTCATCCACCGGCAACGCGACGGAGACCATCCCGCCCCGCCCGGACAGAGCCAGCAACGCCTTGCTCCGCAACGCCACCACCCGCGCCGCGTCTTCCAGCGAGAGCGCACCCGCCACAGCCGCAGCCGCGATCTCACCCTGCGAATGCCCAATGACCGCAGCAGGCTCGACACCGTACGAGCGCCACAACGCAGCCAGCGACACCATCACCGAGAACAGCACCGGCTGAACCACATCAACCCGCTCCAACGCGGCCTGATCGTCCAACACATCCAGCAACGACCAGTCCACGTGCGGCTTTAGCGCCTCCGCACAAGCCCGCATCGACTCAGCGAACACCGGCGACGAGCCCAGCAACTCCACCGCCATCCCCACCCACTGCGACCCCTGCCCCGGAAACACGAACACCACCCGGTCATCGGAACCAGCAACCCCCTGCACCAGCCCAGCAGCCGACGCCCCCTCCGCCAGCGCCACCAAACCCGCACGACGGCTGACGGCATCACCCCCCACCACCACCGCCGCCCGATGCTCAAAACCAGCCCGCCCAGCCGCCAGCGAAAACCCAACATCAACCGAACTCACACCAGGCGTCGCGTCGAGAAACGCCACCAACCGCTCAGCCTGAGCCCGCAACGCCCCCTCGGTCGCCCCGGACAACACCCACGGCACAACAACATCCGCATCCGCCTCACCCCGCACCTCACCCACCGGCGCCTGCTCCAACACAACATGCGCGTTGGTCCCACTCACCCCGAACGACGACACCCCCGCCCGCCGAGGCTCCCCGCTCGCAGGCCACTCCTCCGCCTCAGTCAGCAAGGACACCGCCCCCGCCGCCCAGTCCACCTTGGGCGTCGGCTCATCCACATGCAGCGTCTTCGGCATCACCCCATGCCGCATGGCCATGACCATCTTGATCACGCCACCGACACCGGCAGCAGCCTGCGAATGCCCGATGTTGGACTTCAACGACCCGAGCCGCAAAGGCCGTTCACGATCCTGCCCATACGTGGCAAGAATCGCCTGAGCCTCGATCGGATCCCCAAGAGTCGTCCCGGTCCCATGCGCCTCGACGACATCAACCTGTCGAGGCGACAGCCCGGCACTCTCCAGCGCCGCCCGGATGACCCGCTGCTGAGCAGGCCCGTTGGGCGCGGTAAGCCCACTGCTCGCCCCGTCCTGATTGACCGCGGTCCCCCGCACGACGGCCAGCACCCGATGCCCGTTCCGCTCAGCATCCGACAGCCGCTCCACGAGCAGCATCCCGGCACCCTCGGACCAAGCGGTCCCGTCCGCCGCCCCGGCGAAGGACTTGCACCGGCCATCAGCCGCAAGCCCCCGCTGACGGCTGAACTCCACGAACGCGGCCGGGGTGGACATGACGGTGACACCGCCGGCCAGCGCGAGCGTGCACTCACCCTTGCGCAGCGACTGCACGGCCAGATGCAGGGCGACCAGCGACGAGGAGCAGGCCGTGTCGATGGTGACGGCGGGCCCTTCGAGCCCGAAGGTGTAGGCCACCCGCCCGGAGACGACACTGCCGGAGTTACCGGTCCCGAGGTACCCCTCGAAGCCGTCGGGCACTTCGTGCAGCCGGGTCGCGTAATCGTGGTACATCAGCCCGGCGAACACCCCGGTGCGGCTGCCGGCCAGCGCGGTCGGCGCGATCCCGGCCCGCTCGAACGCCTCCCAGGAGGTTTCGAGCAGCAGCCGTTGCTGCGGATCCATCGCCGCGGCCTCGCGCGGCGAGATCCCGAACAGCCCCGGGTCGAACTCCGCCGCGTCGTGGAGGAATCCGCTCTCGCGGACGTAGCTGGTGCCGGTGTGGTCGGGGTCCGGGTCGTAGAGCGAGGCGAGATCCCAGCCGCGGTCGGTCGGGAACGGCGAGATCGCGTCGCCGCCGTCGGCCACCAACTGCCACAGGTCGTCCGGGGAGTTGACCCCGCCCGGGTACCGGCAGCTCATGCCGATGATCGCGATGGGCTCCTGCTCCCCGGCCTCGAGCTCCTGTACCCGGCGACGGGCCTCTCCGAGGTCGACGGTGGCACGCCGGAGGTAGTCGAGCAGCTTCTCCTCGTTCGACATCTGGCGTCAGCTCCTTGCGGCGGTGGGGCGGGGTGCGGTGATCACGTCAGGACCTGCCGAACTGTCGGTCGAGTACGTCGAAGAGTTCTTCGGCGCTGGCGGACAGGAGGTCGTCGCTCGTCTGTTCCGGCTGCTCGCCGGGGTCGTTCCAGGTGGACAGCAGGCGCTGGAGCCGCGTGGTGATCGCGGTGCGCGCGTCGTCGTCCCCGGGAACGGCCGCGAGGAGATCTTCCAGCCGGTCGATCTCGGCGAGCGCGGGTGCGGCGGGGGACTGTTCCGCCGGCGCCAGCTCCGCGCGCAGGTGGTCGCGGAGGGCGGTCGGCGTCGGGTAGTCGAAGAGCAGGGTGGCCGGCAGGCGCAGTCCGGTGACGGCGCTGAGGCCGTTGCGGAGTTCGACGGCGGTGAGCGAGTCGAAGCCGAGTTCCAGGAACCCGCGCCCGGCGTCGACGGCGTCGGCCGTGCTGTGGCCGAGGGCGGTGGCGGCGTGACCGCGCACCAGGTCGAGGAGGTGCCGGTCGCGTTCCGCCTCGGTGAGCCCGGCCAGCCGCTCCTGGAGGGAGGGCCCTTCGGAGGGACCGGCGGCCGGACGGACGGGACCTCGGATCAGCCCGCGCAGCAGGGCCGGTGGTGTGCCGGTCCGGTTGCGCAGGGCGGCCATGTCGAGCCGGATCGGCACCAGCACCGCGTCGTCGGCGGCCTGGGCCGCGTCCAGCAGGGCCAGCCCCTGGGGCACGGAGAGCGGCAGCATGCCGAGCCGTGTCATCCGGGCCCGGTCGGTCTCGTCCAGCCCGTCGGCCATCCCGCCGTCGGCCCAGGGCCCCCAGGCCAGCGCGACGGCGGGCAGGCCGAGCGCCCTGCGGTGGACGGCCAGCGCGTCGAGGAACGCGTTGGCGGCGGCGTAGTTGCCCTGCCCGGCGCTGCCGAAGGTGGCCGACGCCGAGGAGAACAGCACGAACGCGGCGAGGTCGAGATGACGGGTCAACTCGTGCAGGTTGAGCGCCGCGTCCGCCTTCGGCCGCAACACGGCGTCGACCCGCTCCGGCGTCAGCGACTCCGCGACCCCGTCGTCCAGAAGCCCCGCCGCGTGCACGACGCCGGTCAGCGGATGCGCTGCGGGCACCTCGGCGAGCAGGACGGCCAGCGCGTCACGATCGGCCACATCACAGGCGACCACCCGAGCATCAGCACCCAACTCGCCGAGTTCCTTGACGAGTTCGGCGGCACCCGGCGCAGCTTCACCCCGCCGGCTGGTGAGCAACAGATGCCGGACACCGTGCACGGCCACCAGATGCCGGGCGACATGCCCACCGAGCGCACCGGTGGCCCCGGTGATCAGCACGGTCCCCGAGGGATCCAGCGGCGCCCGGACGCCGTCCACGGACGGCACGGTCCTGGCCAACCGCGGGGCGTACAGGGCGCCTTCGCGGACGGCGAGCTGCGGTTCGCCGGTGGCGACGGCGGCGGCGAGGGCCTGACGGGAGACGGCGTGATCGTCGGTGTCGACGAGCACGAACCGGCCGGGATGCTCGGACTGCGCGGAACGAACCAGCCCCCACACGGCGGCACCGGCGAGGTCGGACAACTCGTCGTCGACGCCGGTGGCGACGGCGCCACGGGTCACCAGGACCAGCCGGGACGAGGCGAACTTCTCCTCGGCGAGCCACTGCTGGACCAGGTCGAGTGCCCGGTGCGTCGCGGAGTGCACGTCCTCGCCGGGTGCACCGGAGACGAACACCAGGTCAGGCACGGTGTCGCCGGACGCCAGAGCAGCGAGGTCCGGATAGGGGGTCGCGTCGAGCCCGAGGCCATCGGCCCCGACGACGGCGAGACTGCCCGCCGTACCGTCCGGCGCCGGGACGGCCGTCCAGTCGACGCGGAACAACGCGTCGCGCGTCACCGCGTCGGCCGCGCGCACCTGCTCCACCGAGACCGGCCGCAACGCCAGCGACTCGACGAAGGCGACCGCCCGCCCCAGTTGATCCGCGACGGTCAGCGACACGGCGTCCCGCCCTGCGGGCGCGATCCGCACCCGCAGGGCACCGGCACCCTCGGTGTAGAGGCTCACGTCACGCCAGGAGAAGGGCAGCCGCGCCCCGTCGGAACCGTCGAAGAAGTCACCCAGCCGCACGGCGTGCAGCGCGGCGTCGAGCAACGCCGGGTGCAGCCCGAACCGCCCGGCGTCGGCCTGGTTCCGCTGCGGCAGGGCGACCTCGGCGAAGACGTCGTCCCCACGCCGCCACGCCGCCCGCAGCCCACGGAACGCGGGCCCGTAACCCAGCCCGGCCGAGGCGAGGTCGTCGTAGAGACCGTCCAGGTCGACGGCTTCCGCATCGACGGGCGGCCACGCGCCCAACTCGCCGGGCGCCGAGTGCGCCGACTGCGCCGCCTCGCCGAGCACGCCGGTCGCGTGCCGGGTCCAGGTGGTGGCGTCGCCTTCGAGACGGGAGTGGATGGCGAGCGAGCGCCTACCGGACTCGTCGGGTTCGGCGACGGTGACACGCAGTTGGACACCGCCGCGCTCGGGGAGAACCAACGGGGCCTCAAGCGTCAGCTCTTCCAAGGCACCGCATCCCACACGCGTCCCGGCGTGCACCGCCAGCTCGACGAAGGCCGTGCCGGGCAAGAGCACCGATCCCATCACGGCGTGATCGGCCAACCAGCCGTGGGAGGCGACCGACAGGCGGCCCGAGAACACCAGGCCCTCGGGCAGTTCCACCGCAGCGCCGAGCAGTGGGTGACCGGCCGAGACCAGACCCGCCGACTCCACCTCCGCCACATCCGCAGCGGAGTCCAGCCAGTACCGCTCACGCTGGAAGGCGTAGGTGGGCAGATCCACCCGACGGGCGCCGCTGAAGAACGCGGTCCAGTCGATCGTCACGCCCCGCGTGTGGGCGGTGGCCAGGGCTGTCACCAGGGACTGCGCTTCGTCGCGGTCCTTACGCAACACCGGCACAGCCGCCAGACCCTCGCCGGTCCAGCACTCCTGCGCGAGGGCGCTCAACGCACCATCCGGGCCCAGCTCGACGAACGTCGTGACGCCCTTCGCCTCCAGTGCCCGGACGCCGTCCAGGAACCGGACGGCCTCGCGGACGTGGCGGACCCAGTAGTCGGCATCCGGCGTCACCTCGGCCCCGGTGAGAGTAGACACGATCGGGATGCGCGGAGCCTCATAGCTCAGACCCGCAGCCACCTCACGAAAAGCACTGAGCATTCCATCCATGTGCGAGGAGTGGAACGCATGACTGACGGCGAGCCGCTTGGTCTTACGCCCCTGCTGGGCAAAGCCGTCCGCGATCCCCAGGACCTTGTCCTCATCACCCGCCACCACCACCGACGACGGCCCGTTGACCGCAGCGATGCTCACACCGTCCACCAGCAGCGGCGCCACTTCCTCCTCGGACGCCTGCACCGCCACCATCGCCCCACCCCCCGGCAGCTCCTGCATCAACCGCCCCCGGGCAGCCACCAGCGCACACGCATCCCCCAGCGACAACACCCCCGCCACATGCGCAGCCGCCAACTCACCGATCGAATGCCCCGCCACGAAATCAGGAGCAAGCCCCCACGACTCCACCAGCCGGAACAACGCCACCTCAACCGCGAACAACGCCGGCTGGGTATAAGCGGTCTGATCCAGCAACTCCCCGCCGCCGAACACCACGTCCCTCAGCGGCAGTTCAAAGTGCCCACACACCTCATCAAACGCCGCAGCGAACACGGGATAGACGCCATACAACTCACGCCCCATCCCCACCCGCTGCGCCCCCTGCCCACTAAACAGAAACGCCACCCGCCCCTCAGACACGACACCCCGCACCACCCCAGGAGCCGAAGCCCCCTCCACCAGCCCCACCAAACCCGCACGACGGCTGGCGACATCACCCCCCACCACCACCGCCCGATGCTCAAAACCAGCCCGACCAACAGCCAGCGAAAACCCAACATCAACCGCACTCACCCCAGAATCCACAACCCCCAACAACCGCTCAGCCTGCGCCCGCAAAGCGGCCTCGCTCTTGGCCGACAACACCCACGGCACAACACCCACCGCCTCAGCAGCGGGAGCCTCCTCAACCGCCGGCGCCTCTTCAAGAATCACGTGCGCATTAGTCCCGCTCACCCCAAACGCAGAAACCGCCCCCCGACGCGGCGCACCAGTCTCCGGCCAGGCAATCCGCTCAGTAAGCAGCGACACCGCCCCCGCAGCCCAGTCCACATGCGACGACGGCTCATCCACATGCAGCGTCTTAGGCAACACCCCATGCCGCAACGCCTGAACCATCTTGATCACACCGGAAACCCCGGCCGCAGCCTGCGTATGCCCGATGTTCGACTTGACGGACCCAAGCCACAACGGCCGTTCAGCAGCCCGATCCTGCCCATACGTCGCCAACAACGCCTGCGCCTCGATCGGATCCCCAAGCCTGGTCCCGGTCCCATGCGCCTCAACGGCATCCACATCAGCCGGACCAAGCCCCGCATTGGCAAGCGCAGCCCGAATCACCCGCTGCTGAGCCGGCCCACTGGGCGCGGTCAGCCCATTGGAAGCCCCGTCCTGATTGATGGCCGTCCCCCGAACCACGGCGAGCACGGGATGCCCATTCCGCTGAGCATCGGAAAGCCGCTCGACGAGCAGCATGCCGACCCCCTCACCCCACCCAGTCCCATCCGCCGCCTCCGCAAAGGACTTGCACCGCCCATCCCGAGCAAGCCCGCCCTGACGACTGAACTCGGTGAAGACGGTGGGCGTGGGCATCACGGTGACCCCACCGACGAGCGCCAGCCCGCACTCTCCCTGCCGCAACACCTGAGCGGCCTGATGCAGTGCGACGAGCGAGGACGAACACGCGGTGTCGAGCGTCACGGCGGGCCCTTCGAACCCGAAGGTGTAGGCGATCCGCCCGGACGCGACACTCGTCACGTTCCCGGCAAGCAGATGCCCCTCGGTGCCACCCGGCGCCCGATGCATGCTCGCCCCGTACCCGGAGAAGGAAACCCCGAGAAAAACCCCGGTCCGACTACCGCGCACCGACGCCGGATCGATCCCGGCCCGCTCAAGCACCTGCCAGGCCGCTTCGAGAAGGAGCCGCTGCTGCGGGTCCATCGCCAACGCCTCACGCGGCGAGATCCCGAAGAACTCGGCGTCGAAGTCCGCGACACCGGTGACGAAGCCACCCTCACGCGCATACGTAGTGCGGGGCCGCTGATTGTCAGGGTCGTAGAGGGCATCAACGTCCCACCCACGATCGTCCGGGAACCCGGTGATCGCGTCCCGGCCCTCGTCGACGAGTCGCCACAGATCCTCCGGCGACTCGACGTCGCCGGGGTACCGGCAGCTCATGGCGACGATCGCCAGAGGCTCCTGTTCCTTCGACTCCAGCTCGCGCAGACGCTGGCGGGTCGAGTGCAGTTCGGTGGTGACTTCCTTGAGGAAGTGCCGCAGCTTGTCTTCGTTCGCCATTTACGCCAGCCCTCTGAAGAATTCGTTTCGCTGTCCGGTCACGAGATGCCGAACTCCTCACCGAGGAAGTCGAAGATCTCCTCGTCGCTCGCCGACTTGATCCGCTGCCCGACCTCGTCCGTCTCGACGGGGACGTCCCACTTGGCGAGCAGCGTGCGCAGCCGGTCGGTGATCTCCGCCCGCGCGGTGTCGTCGTCGGCCACGGTGTTCAGTGCCGCCTCAAGCCGATCGAGTTCGGCGAGCCCGGGAGCACCGGCGTCATCGACGGCCCCCAGTTCGGCCCGCAGATGCTCGGCCAGCGCGACCGGCGTCGCGTGGTCGAAGACCAACGTGGCCGGCAGCTTCAGCCCGGTAGCCGCGAAGAGGCGGTTGCGCAGCTCCACGGCGGTGAGCGAGTCGAAGCCGAGCTCCTTGAACGCGCGATCGGCCTCCACGGCCCCGGACCGAGCATGGCCAAGAACGTTCGCGGCCTCCTCCCGCACCAGCTCAAGCAGCAGACGCGGATGCTCGCTCGCCGGCAACTCCCGAAGCCGCCGCACCACTTCCGGCTCCCCGGAATCCAACTCCGCCACCACCGGCGCCGCCTCGGGCAACTCGGCGAACAGCGAACTCGCCCTGGCAACGGTGAACCCGGGCAGGAACAGCTCCCAGTCGACGTCCGCAACGGCAACAACCTCGTCCCGCCGCCGCAGCGCCTCGCCCAACGCGGTGATCGCGACGTCCGGCGCCATGGCGGGCAACCCGCGCCGACGAAGCTGCGCCTCGATGTCACCCGCCGCAGCCATCCCGCCCCCGGCCCACGGCCCCCACGCCACCGAGGTGGCGACGAGACCGTCCGCCCGACGCTGCTGGGCCAGGGCGTCCAGGTAGGCGTTGGCCGCCGCATAGGCGGCCTGCCCGCCACTGCCCCAGACGGCCGCGATGGACGAGAACAGCACGAAGGCGTCGAGGGGTTCGCCGCCCAACAGGGCATGCAGATTCGCCGCACCGCCGACCTTGGCCGAGACGACCGCGTCCAGCTCGTCCGAGGTCAGCTCGGTCAACGGAACACCGGAATGCGGCACCCCTGCGGTATGCACCACCGCCCGAACCGGCGCGCCCTCATCGGCCAGTTGCCGCAGCAGCTCCGCCAGAGCATCACGGTCGGCCACATCACAGGCGGCAACGGTCACCTTGGCGCCGCCCGCGAGCAGTTCGGCCTCCAACTCCGCCGCACCGTCCGCGTCACGCCCCTGACGACTGGTGAGCACCAGATGCTCGGCCCCATTCCCGGCGAGCCACCGGGCGACATGCGCCCCGAGCGCCCCGGTCCCCCCGGTGACCAGCACAGTGCCACGCGGACGCCACTCCGGGAACGACGTCCCGTCGACCGCCCCACGCTCCACCCGGCGCAGATACACACCGGAGCCCCGCACCGCCACCTGGTCCTCACCGGTGCCCTGAAGCACACCCACCAGCAGCTCGCCCACCCGCGCGTCCACCACATCCGGCAGATCGACCAGACCACCCCACCGATCGGCATGCTCCAGCGCGGCCACCCGCCCGAGCCCCCACACCTGCGCCTGCGCCGGACTACCCAGCCGATCCCCGGCCCCGGTGGACACCGCCCCCCGAGTCAGACACCACAACGGCGCGACCACCCCGGCATCACCAAGCGCCTGCACCAGCGACACCACCGGCAGAGGAGCCCCGTCCGCCCCCACCAACGACACCACCCCGACGACCGGCTCCCCCTCACCGGCGGCCGCGCCCCTCAACCGCTCCACGAGCACCGCACGGTCCCCCGCACCCAGCTCGACAACGACGGTCTTGGCACCCCGCTCGCCCAAGGCACGCACCACCGAAGCCCCGAACTCCCCTTCCCCCTCCGGCAACACCACCAGCCAGCGCCCGGACAACGTCGCGCCCGTCACCCCGGCAGTGGCCTTCCACGTGACCTGGTACCGCCAGGACTCCGCAGTGGCCCTCCGAGCCGCGTCAGCACTCACCCGAACCTCGGGCCAGTACCGCTCACGCTGGAAGGCGTAGGTGGGCAGATCCACGCGACGGGCACCGGCGAAGAACGCGGACCAGTCGACCGTCACGCCCCGCGTATGAACCGAACCAAGGGCGGTCACCAGGGACTGCACCTCGTCACGGTCCTTACGCAACACCGGCACAGCCGCCAGGCCGTTGCCGGTCCAGCACTCCTGCGCGAGGGCGCTCAACGCACCATCCGGCCCCAGCTCGACGAACGTCGTGACGCCCTTCGCCTCCAGTGCCCGGACGCCGTCCAGGAACCGGACGGCCTCGCGGACGTGGCGGACCCAGTAGTCGGCATCCGGCGTCACCTCGGCCCCGGTGAGCGTGGACACGATCGGGATGCGCGGAGGCTCGTAGGTCAGCCCCGCAGCCACCTCACGAAAAGCATTGAGCATTCCATCCATGTGCGAGGAATGGAACGCATGACTGACCGCGAGCCGCTTGGTCTTACGCCCCACCTGAGCGAACCCGGCCACCAGCTCCAGGACCTTGTCCTCGTCACCAGCCACCACCACCGACGACGGCCCGTTCACGGCGGCGATGCTCACGCCCTCCACCAGCAGCGGCGCCACCTCGTCCTCGGACGCCTGCACCGCCACCATCACCCCGCCACCCGGCAGCTCCTGCATCAACCGCCCCCGGGCAGCCACCAGCACACACGCATCCCCCAGCGACAACACCCCCGCCACATGCGCAGCCGCCAACTCACCGATCGAATGCCCCGCCACAAAATCAGGCGCGAGCCCCCACGACTCCACCAGCCGGAACAACGCCACCTCAACCGCGAACAACGCCGGCTGGGTATAAGCGGTCTGCCCCAGAAGCTCACCTTCCCCGAACACCACGTCCTTCAGCGGACGCCCAAGCTCGGAGTCGAAGCGCCCACACACCTCATCAAAGGCCGCCGCGAACACGGGATAGACGCCATACAACTCCCGCCCCATCCCCACCCGCTGCGCCCCCTGCCCACTGAACAGAAACGCCACCCGCCCCTCACCAACAACCCGCCCACTCACCACATGCGCAACCGACCGCCCCTCCGCCAGCGCCACCAAACCCGCACGACGGCTGACGGCATCACCCCCCACCACCGCCGCCCGATGCTCAAAACCAGCCCGACCAGCAGCCAGCGAAAACCCCACATCAACCGAGTTCACACCAGGCGTCGCATCAACGAACGCCAACAGACGAGCGGCCTGCGCCCGCAACGCCCCCTCGGTCTTCCCGGACAACACCCACGGCACAACACCCCCCACCTCAGCAGCGGGAGCCTCCTCAACCACCGGCGCCTGCTCCAAAATCACATGCGCGTTGGTCCCACTCACCCCGAACGACGACACAGCCGCCCGCCGAGCCCGCCCCACCTCCGGCCACTCAACCCGCTCGGTAAGCAGCGACACCGCCCCAGCAGCCCAATCCACATGCGACGACGGCTCATCCACATGCAGCGTCTTCGGCAACACCCCTCGCCGCAGAGCCTCAACCATCTTGATCACACCGGAAACCCCGGCCGCAGCCTGCGTATGCCCGATGTTGGACTTCAACGACCCAAGCAGCAAAGGCCGTTCAGCAGCCCGATCCTGCCCATACGTCGCCAACAATGCCTGCGCCTCGATCGGATCCCCAAGCCTGGTCCCGGTCCCATGCGCCTCAACGGCATCCACATCAGCCGGACCAAGCCCCGCATTCCCCAACGCCGCCCGAATCACCCGCTGCTGAGCCGGCCCACTGGGCGCGGACAGCCCATTGGAAGCCCCGTCCTGATTGACAGCAGACCCCCGAACCACGGCCAGTACCGGATGCCCATTCCGCCGAGCATCGGAAAGCCGCTCAACGAGCAGCATCCCCACCCCTTCACCCCACCCGGTCCCATCCGCCGCATCGGAGAACGCCTTGCACCGCCCATCAACAGCAAGCCCCCGCTGCCGACTGAACTTGAGAAACGCCCCCGGGGTGGACATGACGGTCACCCCGCCGGCGAGCGCCAGCTCACACTCCCCCTGCCGCAGAGCCTGCGCAGCAAGGTGCAACGCGACCAGCGACGAGGAACACGCGGTGTCCACCGTCATAGCGGGCCCTTCGAGCCCGAGAACGTAAGAGATCCGCCCAGACATGACGCTGCCCGCGTTACCGGTCAGCAGATACCCGTCAGCGCCTTCCGGCGTATCGGCCAGCAGATCGGGATAGTCCTGCCCGTTGGTCCCGGCAAACACCCCGACCTGACGCCCCCGCACCGACCCCGGATCGATCCCGGCCCGCTCGAACGCCTCCCAAGCGGTCTCCAGCAGCAACCGCTGCTGCGGATCCATCGCCAGAGCCTCCCGCGGCGAGATCCCGAAGAACTCCGGATCGAACAGCTCAGCACCGTCGAGAAAGGCACCCTCACGGGTGTAGGTGGTCCCGGGATGCTCGGGATCGGGGTGATACAGCCCGCCCAGATCCCACCCCCGATCAGCGGGAAACGTACTCACCGTGTCCGTCTCCTCGGACACCAGCCGCCACAGATCCTCCGGCGAGGAAACCCCACCGGGGAACCGACAGGCCATCCCGACGATGGCAATGGGATCGTCGGTGACGCCCCGGGCGACGACGGCGTCCTCCGCCCCCTGAACGAGCCCAAGCGTCTCCCCCCGCAGGAACTCCACGAGTTCCCGAGGCGTGGGGTGGTCGAACACCAGCGTGGCAGGCAACGTGAGCCCCGTAGCCGCCCCGAGCCGATTACGGAAGTCGACCCCGGTCAACGAGTCGAAGCCCAACTCCCGGAAGGCCCGCGACGCATCGATCCCCTGAGCCGGATCCCGCCCCAGCACAGCCGCCACCTGCGACCGCACAAGATCCAGCAACAACCGCCGCTGCTCAGCCTCCGACAGCCCACCGAGCCAGTCCCGCAGCTCCACCTTCTCCACGGTCGGCAGAGTCCGCGCCTCCGGCAGCTCCTCGACGAGGGCCAACGGCCGAACCGCCCCCATCGCCGGCACGAAGGTCGCCCAGTCGACATCGGCGAGCAGCAGCGCCGCCTCATCGCGCCGCACCGCCCGCGCCATCGCGGACACGACCGCGTCCGGCGCCATCGGACGCAGCCCGAGACGGCGTTGATGCTGCTCGCCGGTGCCCTGCGCGAGCCCGCCACCGGCGAGCAGACCGAGGGCGATCGACGTGGCGGGCAACCCCGCCGCACGGCGCTGCTGGGCCAGCGCGTCCAGGTACGCGTTGGCGGCTCCGTAGGCCGCCTGGCCACCGTTGCCCCACACGCCGGTGACCGAGGAGCACAGCACGAAGGCGTCGAGTTCGAGGCCCGCGGTCAGCTCATGCAGGGCGCGCGCGGCGGCCACCTTGGGGCGCAGCACGGCGTCGACCCGCTCGGGGGTGAGCGAGGTGAGCAGCCCATCGTCCAGCACACCGGCGGCGTGGACCACCGCGGTCAGCGGGCGCTCAGCGGGGACGGCGTCGATGAGCGCCGCGAGCGCGTCGCGGTCGGCGACGTCGCAGGCGGTGATGGTCACCTTGTCGCCCAGTTCGGCGGCGAGTTCGGCGGCTCCGGGCGCGTCGGGCCCCCGACGGCCGACCAGCAGCAGGTGATCGGCGCCGTTGGCGACCAGCCAGCGCGCGGCCTCCGCACCGAGCGCACCGGTGCCACCGGTGACCAGCACGGTGCCGCGCGGCTGCCAGGACCGGACGCCGGGGGATCCGGCGGCGTGTTCCAGCCGGCGGACGAACACCCCGCTCTCGCGCACCGCGAACTGGTCCTCGCCGCCACGCCGGGCAAGGACACCGGCGAGCCGGTCCAGCGCCCGGCCGTCAACAGCCCCCGGCAGGTCGATCAGACCGCCCCAGCGCTGCGGGTGCTCCAGGCCGAAGACGCGGCCGAGCCCCCAGACCTGAGCCTGGTCCGCGTTGGTCAGCAGGTCGGACCGCCCGGTGGCGACCGCGTCCTGCGTGACGCACCACAGCGGCGCGTCGATCTGGGCCTCGCCCAGGGCCTGGGCGGTCAGCACGTGCGGCCACAGCCGGTCGTCGCCGGACAGCAGGGAGAGCACACCGGCCGGTGCCCCGTCCGCCAGCACGCCACGAAGGCGCTCGGCGAGGTCGTCGCCCACGGGCAGCAACACGACGTCGGCACCGTGACCGGTCAGCGCCGCGCTGAGGGCGGTGGTCAGTTCGTCGTCGGCGAGAGCGGCCGGGACGAGCAGCAGCCAGGTCCCGGTCAACGCCGCCCCGGCGGGCTCGGCGGCCGGGCGCCACACCACCCGGTACCACCAGGACGCCTCGGCGGCCGACTGGTGGCGGCTGCGGCGCCAGTCCGACAGCGCCGGTACGACCTCGGTCATCGGCGCCGTGTCCGCGACACCGAGAGTGGCGGTCAGCTCCGCCACGTCCGCGCGCTCCACGGCGTCCCAGAACCGGGCGTCCAACGGGTCCTGCGCGGCCGTCGACCGCGCGCTCTCCAGCCAGTAGCGACGCCGCTGGAAGGCATACGTCGGCAACTCCACCGGCCGCCCGCCGGGGAACATCGACGCCCACTCGACGCCGATCCCCCGCACATACGCCTCGGCCAGCGACTCCAGGAACCGTCCGAGACTCCCCTCACCCCGGCGCAGCGACCCGACGGCCGCGACCCGCTCAGCGGTCTCCTGCACGGCCAGAGCGAGCACGGGATGCGGACTGACCTCGACGAACACCCCGATGCCCTGCTCGGCCAGCAGCCGCACGGTCTCCTCGAAGCGGACGGTCTGGCGCAGGTTGCGGTACCAGTACCCGGCGTCCATGACGCTCGTGTCGATCCGCTCGACGGTGACGGTCGAGTAGAACGGCACCTCCGAGGGACGGGGGGTGATGCCCTCAAGGACGGACAGCAACTCGCCCTCGATCTCCTCCACATGCGCGGAGTGCGAGGCGTAGTCCACCGGAATGCGACGCGCGCGGAAGCCATCCGTCTCGGCCTGAGCCAGCAACTCGTCAAGCGCGTCGACGTCACCGGA